>NZ_QLNP01000064.1 GCF_003261175.1 Arthrobacter globiformis
CGGCGGCGCGGTCAGCCCAGCCTTCGGCCTTGACCCACTTGCCGGGCTCCAGGTCCTTGTAGCGGGTGAAGAAGTGCTCGATTTCCTTGATCAGGAATTCGTTGACGTCGCTGACTTCCTGGATGTGGTCGAACCGCGGATCGGCCGGAACGCAGAGGACCTTGGCGTCTCCGCCGCCGTCGTCGGTCATGTTGAAGACGCCGATCGGACGGGCCTCGACGATGACGCCCGGGTGCAGATCGAAGTCCTGCAGGAGCACCAGTGCGTCCAGCGGGTCACCGTCTTCGCCGAGGGTGTTCTCGAAGAAGCCGTAGTGGGTGGGGTACTGCATGGAAGTGAAGAGGACACGGTCCAGGCGGACTCGGCCGGTCTCGTGGTCGACTTCGTACTTGACGCGCGATCCCTTGGGGATCTCGATGGTCACGTCATGCTTCATGGAATGCTCCTCGACGATTGCTTGGTGTTCGCGGCACCGCGATGATCAACCAAAAATGGACTGTGGGTGCCGCCGACTACTATTGAGGATATAGCGAGAGGCCCAGGTTTCAGGAACTAATGGGGTAATTTCAGGACTTTGAGGACCAGCAGCATGAGCGGCACCAGGGGCACGGCGAGCGGCCGCGGCAGGCTTTCAACAATGGTCCGGAGCTGGCCCACCCTCCTGATCACCGCGCTCCTCCTGGCGCTGGCCATTCCCGCCGGGCTGCTCATCGCGCCCGCGCTGACCGGTCCGGCCCGGTCCACGGCCCAGCCTGCCCAGACCCCCGCCTGGCAGCTGGTTCCGGAACGCCTGTCCGTGCCGCAGGGCATCGATCCACTCAGCAACGCGGCGCCGGTGCCGGTTCCCGCCGACGTTGCTGCCCGCCTGGACCCCGTCCTCAAGACCGACAGCGGCGGCTCCTTCACGGGCGTGGTCCAGGACGCCGCCACCGGCAAGGTCCTCTATGACCGGGAAGGTGCCGCCAACAGGATCCCGGCCTCCAACATGAAGCTCCTCACCGCCGTGGCCGCCTTGCGGGGGATCGGCCCCGAGGAACGGTTCAGCACCCGGGTCGTCGCCGAACCGGCTGCAGCCGCAACGCCGGGTGCTGCTGCCGCCACTAGATCCGTGGTGCTGGTGGGCGGCGGCGACGTCCTGCTCGGTGCCGGCGAATCCGCCGAGGACAAAGTCCTGGGCCATGCCGGGCTCCACACGCTGGCCAAACGGACTGTGGACGCCCTGGGGAAGGGCGGCTTCAAGGGGCAGGTCCAGGTGCTGGTGGATGATTCCCTCTTCACCGGGCCGGCGCTGAACCCGGCCTGGAGCGCGGATGACGTTGCCGCCGGCGAGACGGCCCCGCTGTTTCCGCTCGCCCTGAATTCGGCACGGTTCGGTCCGGCAGACACCACGGCACCCCGGCCCCAGGACTCCGCCATCGCCGCGGGGGAGGCGTTCGCTGCCGGCCTGAAAGCGGCCGGTGCGGCCGCGGGCCTCACGGTGGCACCCGCCGTCGTACGTCTTGACGGAAAGCCGACGGCGGACGCCAAAGTCCTCGCCGAAGTGCAGTCCGCGACGGTCAGCCAGCAGGTGGACCTCATGCTCCAGACCTCAGATAACTACCTCGCCGAAACCCTTGGCCGGATGACGGCGGTGGCAGGAGGCCAGCCTGCGACGTACGAGTCGGCCCAGACCGCCGTGCTGGGCCAGCTCTCCGGCCTGGGCATTCCCACGGAAGGGATGGTCGCGGCCGATGTTTCCGGTTTGGCCCTCGCCAACCAGGTATCTGCCCGCCAGTTCTCGGAAGTGGTGCGCGCCATCACCAACGGCAAGGACACCCGGCTCAGGGCGGCGCTGGCGGGGTTCCCGGTGGCGGGGCTGACGGGCACGCTCGGGGACAGATATGTCGATGAGTCCACGGCCGAGGGCGCCGGCCTGGTGCGGGCCAAAACGGGAACCCTGAACACAGTGATCGCGCTGAGCGGGTACGTGGTGGACGCCGACGGCCGGCTCCTGGTGTTCTCCTTCATCGGCAACGGACTGAGGCCGGGAGCCGAGGGCAACAAGCCGGCCCTGGACGCGGCGGCCACGGCGCTGGCTGGCTGCGGCTGCAGCTAGTTCGCCGGTCAGCGAACTTAAGGCGCGCTGACGGGCGGGTATGTTCTGATGGACCGTATGGAGTCCACTGCAAGCCAGTCATCCGCCCCGGCCCAGGCCCTCATCAACTGGGACCTTGCCGCGTCCGCTGCGGCGCGGCTGGCTCCGCCGGGTCCGTCGCTGACTGCAGCCGAGATCGGGGACGCCGTCTCCCAGCTGCGCGAGCTGGCGGATGCCTCCGTTCAGCACGTTCACCAGATCACCGGGCTGGAGGCTGCCCGCGACCTCCGTGACTCATCAGTCCTGGTCGTGGACCGTGCCTCCTGGGCGAAAGCCAACACACAGAGCTTCGCGGTGATGCTGAGGCCCGCCATCGAAAAGATGCTGGAGAGCCGCCGCGGCAGCATCAGCCCCGGAGCCGCCACCGTCAGCGGCGCCATCACCGGCAGCCAACTAGGCGCTGTGCTGGCATTCCTCTCCAGCAAGGTCCTGGGCCAGTACGATCCTTTTGCCGCCCTCGCCGAAGGATCACAGGCGCCGTCGGGCGGCCGCCTGCTGCTCGTCGCGCCCAACATCATCGCCGTCGAGCGCGAGCTCAATGTGAATCCCGCGGACTTCCGGCTCTGGGTGTGCCTGCATGAGCAGACGCACCGGGTACAGTTTGCCGCGGCACCCTGGCTCCGGCACCACATGCTGAACGAGATCGACAACCTCAGCGGGCACCTGCTGGGCAACGTGGACACCCTGATGGAACGCGCGACAGCAGCCGCACGCTCGCTCAAGGACCGCGCCGGCTCGGGTTCCACTCCGGGCCGCGGCGCCATCCTCGATCTCCTGCAGGACCCCGAAGAGAAGGCCTCGCTGTCCCGCCTCACGGCGGTCATGAGCCTGCTTGAAGGCCACGCCAACGTGGTGATGGACGCCGTGGACGCCAGCATCGTCCCGTCCGTGAAGACCATCCGGCAGCGGTTCAACGCCCGCGGCAAGGACAGGGGCGTCGTCGAGAAGTTCATCCGCAGCCTGCTGGGACTCGACGCGAAGATGAAGCAGTACAGCGACGGGGCCAAGTTCGTCCGGGCTGTGGTGGACGTGGCCGGGATGGACGGCTTCAACCGCGTTTGGGAAGCTCCGGCGAACCTCCCCACCGAGGAAGAGATCCACAACGCCCGGATCTGGCTCGACAGGATGGGTTTCTAGGTTCCGTGCAGCACGTCCCCAACATTGCAGGCGACCCGGTTCCCAGCGGCCGGCGGCGGCCGGGCCGGCTGACTCCGGTTCTCGGCACGGCACGGAAAATGCTGCAGGCTGCCTTGGCTGAAGCGGGTTACCCCGAACGGGTCCTGGTGGCCTGCAGCGGGGGCCCCGACTCCCTGGCACTGGCCGCTGTTGCGGCCTACTTCGCCCGGCGTGGCCACGTGGATGGCCGGCCGGTTGCCGTGGGCGCGGTGGTGGTGGACCACCAGCTGCAGGCTGGTTCCTCCGACGTTGCCGCGAGAACTGCCCAGACCCTGCGGGAGCTCGGCCTGGACCCGGTGCAGATCCGCACGGTCGATGTCGCTTCCACCGGTTTCGGACCGGAAGCCGCAGCCCGCGATGCCCGCCACGCCGCACTCGACGCGGCGGCGGGGGAGTGGGGAGCCGGCGTCGTCCTCCTGGGGCACACGCTCGACGATCAGGCGGAGCAGGTACTGCTGGGCCTGGCCCGCGGTTCTGGCACGCGGTCCCTGGCCGGAATGCGCCCCGCACGGGGGAAGCTGCTCCGCCCGTTCCTTGGCCTGCGGAGGGCAGACACCCTGGAGATTTGCCGCGCAGAGGAGCTGGACGCCTGGCACGACCCCAGCAACGCCGATCCCGCCTTCGCCCGCTCGCGGACCAGGGTGGAGGTCATGCCGGTGCTGGAGGAAAAACTCGGCCCGGGGGTGGCGGAATCCCTGGCACGGACGGCTGCCATCCTGCAGCTGGATGCCGACTATCTGGAGGACGTGGCCAACAGCACTTACACCTCGCTCGTTGAGCGCGACGGCCCGGACGCCAGCCTCCCGGAGGCTGCCCTGACTGAACTGGCCCCGGCCATCAGGTTCCGGGTGATCGCGAAGGCGGCTGCCGGCGTCGGCGGCCAGCAGCCCAGTTATCAGCGCCTTTTGGCGGCGGAAGCACTGCTGCGGCGGAAGGGTTCGGCTGGTCCCGTGGAATTGCCCGGCGGCGTCAGTGTGTACCGTCTTTCGCTGGCCGAGCTGCAGGACCGGGAGCGTGCCCAGGGGCAGGACGGGGCGGACGGCGTTCCCCGCGAGGCCGCCCGCTGTGGGAAGCTTGTATTCCGGCTTCATAAACCGTCCCGCAAATAGTCGCACCCGCATCTACACAGGAGCAATTGGTGGATTCATCCGACGTCCAGGCAGACCTCAAGCACGTTCTCTACACCAAGGAACAGATCCAGCAACGCATCACTGAGCTCGCGGCCCAGATCGACAAGGACTACGAGGGGCGCGACCTGCTCATCGTCGGTGTGCTGAAGGGCGCTGTCATGGTGATGGCCGACCTCGCGCGGGCACTGCACAGCCACGTTTCCATGGACTGGATGGCTGTCTCCTCCTACGGTTCCGGCACGCAGTCCTCCGGCGTGGTGCGTATCCTCAAGGACCTGGATACGGACCTGATGGGCAAGGACGTGCTGATCGTTGAGGACATCATCGACTCCGGCCTCACCCTGTCCTGGCTGAAGACCAACCTCGAATCCCGCGGCACCGCGTCAGTGGAAATCTGCACCGCCTTCCGCAAGCCGACCGCCGCCAAGGTGGAGATCGACGTCAAGTACGTCGGCTACGACATCCCCAACGAGTTCGTGGTGGGCTACGGCCTGGACTACGCGGAAAAGTACCGCAACCTGGACTTCGTGGGCACCCTCGCCCCGCACGTTTACGAGTAAACGCCTCCGCCGAACCCGGCCCCCCGCATTTTTGCCCGCTTTCGTTGACCGCGCCGCCGTCGAGCCCTGAGAACAAGGGCCCGACGGCGGCGCGAGCCACTTAAAGCGGTGCAGAAAAGTCCGCGGGGCCTGGTTAACAGGGCATCCGAGGAGGAGTGGTGAGCGTTAGCCTGATCTGCTCCAGCATTTCCTCCGGCCGGTACAGCACATCCTCGTAGAGGTAGCGCAACACCCGATAGCCGGTGGCCGCGCCAACGTTGTTCCGTCGAATGTCGTTCTTGAACTGGGGCTTGTTCAGGTGGAATCCCACGCGCGCCCGCCCGTTACGCGGTCCGGGGAGTAGCCTGCACAGGAAATCGAGGTCAATGTCGCCGCGGCCAAAGGCACATTCCACCATGACCAGGGCCTCCCGTTCGGGAAGGCACTGCAGCGCGTGGACGAGGACATCCTTCAGCGGGCGCACGGGCGGGTGCAGGGTGGAGATGTTGCCGCTGAACCTGTGCGGCAGGATGCCGCCCGCAAGCCGGCGGTGGCAGGTAGCGAGGTGTGGCTGGCCGGGAGTCTGCAGGGTCCAGAGGGCGTAGTGTCCGCGGCCGAGACGCACGTGACCGCTGCGTTGGCTTCGTAGGCACGGACAAAGTCGCAGGCCGCCGCGGACGGGTCTCCGGGCCGCCTTGAAAGCGGTGCAGAAACGTGGCGGCACAGCCCAGCAAGGGCGCGACCCCGGCCCGACCAGCCACTACGCCCTGAGGGAACTTTTGTATTACACCGTGCGTGAATTACTCCTGACGGTGTATAGCTAGAAGCGACGCAGCACCACACGCGCGCAGTCCTCGCGCCGTGCAGCACTACCAGGAGGGACGGGGCCAGCCCCCGAACAGATGAAAGCTAAGAGTTTCTTCAAGGGCCCGGGCATTTGGATCATTGTGGTGGTCGGCATGCTCCTGCTGGCCTTTGCAACGTTGGCTCCGGGCGGCTCGACGCGCATCGACACGCAGCCGGGCCTCGAGCTCCTCGCCCAAAGCGGCAAGGTGGAACAGGCCAAGATCTTCGACGGCGAAAACCGCGTCGACCTGGTGCTGAAAGACAACCTCGTCATCGACGGCCAGGACAAGGGGAAGAACGTCCAGTTCTTCTTCGTCAATGACCGCGGCCCGGACGTCGTCAAGGCCGTGACTGCCTCCAGTCCCTCCAAGGGCTACACGGACCAGCCGGTGGAGAGCAACTGGCTCTCGGGACTCTTCTCGCTGCTGGTGCCGGTGCTGCTGCTCGGCGTCCTGTTCTGGTTCCTGCTGTCCCGCATGCAGGGCGGCGGCTCCAAGGTCATGCAGTTCGGCAAGTCCAAGGCCAAGATGGTCAGCAAGGACATGCCGCAGGTAACCTTTGCCGACGTCGCCGGCGCAGACGAAGCCGTCGAGGAACTGCAGGAAATCAAGGAGTTCCTGCAGGAGCCCGCCAAGTTCCAGGCTGTCGGCGCCAAGATTCCCAAGGGCGTGCTGCTCTACGGCCCTCCGGGCACCGGCAAGACCCTGCTGGCCCGCGCCGTTGCAGGTGAGGCCGGCGTACCGTTCTTCTCCATCTCGGGCTCGGACTTCGTGGAAATGTTCGTCGGCGTTGGTGCGTCCCGCGTCCGCGACCTCTTTGAGCAGGCCAAGTCCAACTCCCCCGCCATCATCTTCGTCGACGAAATCGACGCCGTCGGCCGCCACCGCGGTGCCGGCGTGGGCGGCGGCAACGACGAACGCGAGCAGACCCTCAACCAGCTCCTGGTTGAAATGGACGGCTTCGACGTCAAGACCAACGTCATCCTGATCGCGGCCACCAACCGGCCCGACGTGCTGGACCCGGCTCTGCTGCGTCCCGGCCGCTTCGACCGCCAGGTCTCCGTGGAAGCCCCGGACCTGATCGGGCGCGACCAGATCCTCCAGGTCCACGCCAAGGGCAAGCCCATGGCCTCCACTGTTGACCTGAAGGCCGTGGCCAAAAAGACTCCCGGCTACACGGGTGCAGACCTGGCCAACGTGCTCAACGAAGCTGCGCTGCTGACCGCCCGCTCCAACGCCAACCTGATTGACGACCGCGCACTGGACGAAGCCATCGACCGCGTCATGGCAGGTCCGCAGAAGCGCAGCCGCGTCATGAAGGAGCACGAGCGCAAGATCACCGCGTACCACGAAGGCGGCCACGCCCTGGTGGCTGCGGCGCTGCGCAACTCCGCCCCGGTCACCAAGATCACCATCCTGCCCCGCGGCCGTGCCCTGGGCTACACCATGGTGGTCCCGGAAAACGACAAGTACTCCATCACCCGCAACGAGCTCCTGGACCAGATGGCGTACGCCATGGGCGGCCGCGTGGCGGAGGAAATCGTCTTCCACGATCCGTCCACGGGTGCCTCGAACGACATCGAAAAGGCCACCTCGACGGCCCGCCAGATGGTCACGCAGTACGGCATGAGCGAGCGCGTGGGTGCGGTGCGCCTGGGCCAGGGCGGCGGCGAGCCGTTCCTCGGCCGCGACGCCAGCCACGAGCGGAACTACTCCGACCAGATCGCCTACATCGTGGATGAAGAGGTCCGCCGCCTGATCGACCAGGCCCATGACGAGGCCTACGCGATCCTCACCGAGAACCGCGACGTCCTGGACCGGCTGGCACTGGAACTCCTGGAACGGGAAACCCTTAACCAGGCCGAAATTGCCGACGTCTTCCGCGACATCCGCAAGCGCGATTTCCGCGAGGTCTGGCTGTCCAAGGAAACCCGTCCGGTGCAGACGGCCGGTCCTGTGGAGTCGCGTCAGGAACGTGCCGAACGCGAGGCCCAGGAAGAAGCCAAGGAAGCCCGCCTCGAGGAACCGCTGGACGCAATTCCGCCGCACCCCCAGGGAGTTCCGGAGGACGCCTCCTTCCAAAGCGGAGTAACGGAAGCGGGACCAGACGGCCACCGCGGCTAAGCTCTTTGGTGTGACTCACTTCGACGACGACGACCTCACCGCCACCGCCGAGCACTCGGCGGTGGGCGGATCGGGCCACCACCACAAGGTGGACAAGCCCCGGATTGAAGCAGCCGTGCGGGAAATCCTGCTGGCCATAGGCGAGGACCCGGACCGCGGCGGGCTGCAGGACACGCCCAAGCGCGTGGCCAAGGCGTATGCCGAGGTGTTTGCCGGCCTGCACCAGGATCCGGGCAGCGTGCTCGGCACCACGTTCGACCTCGACCACGAGGAACTCGTACTGGTGAAGGACATCCCGTTCTACTCCACCTGCGAGCACCACCTGGTTCCGTTCCACGGCGTCGCGCATGTGGGGTACATCCCCTCGCACGACGGCAGGGTGACGGGGCTGAGCAAGCTGGCACGCCTGGTGGACATCTACGCCCGCCGCCCGCAGGTGCAGGAGCGCCTCACCACCCAGATCGTCGAAGCGCTGGTCACATTCCTCAAGCCGCGCGGAGCCATTGTGGTGGTGGAATGCGAACACATGTGCATGTCCATGCGCGGCATCCGCAAGCCCGGAGCCAAAACCGTCACAAGCGCGGTTCGCGGGCAACTTCATGACCCGGCCACCCGTGCCGAAGCCATGAGCCTCATACTCGGAAGGTAATAACAGACTATGGATTCCCTAGCTGCAGCACCTGGAACCGGACCCGCAACGTCACCCCTGCCCATCCTGCGCAAACCGCGGCCGGCAGCCAGGTTCGACGACCTGCCCACCGACCGCACGCTCGTCATGGGCATCCTCAACGTCACCCCGGACTCGTTCAGCGACGGCGGCAAGCACGCGACGGCGGACACCGCCATCGCCGCGGGTCTCCGGATGTTCTACGCGGGAGCCGACATCATCGACGTCGGCGGCGAATCCACCCGCCCCGGCGCGGAGGAAGTCAGCCCGGAGGAAGAGCAGCGGCGGGTGGTGCCTGTCATCCAAGCCCTCGTGAAAGCCGGCGCGCTGGTCAGCATCGACACCACCCACGTCTCCACCGCCGAGGCCGCGCTGACTGCCGGAGCGGCGATCATCAACGACATCTCCGGCCTCAGCATCGAACCCGGCATGGCAGAGCTCGTGGCGAAGACCAAGGTGCCGTATGTCCTGACCCACCGCCGCGGCGACGCCAAGACCATGACGTCCCTGACGGAGTACGACGACGTCGCGGACGACGTCGTCTCCGAGCTGAACGGCGTCCGCGACAAGCTGTATGCGGCGGGCGTCCTGCCCGAGCAGATCATCGTGGACCCGGGCATCGGGTTCTCGAAAACTGACGTGCAGAACTGGGAGCTGCTGCGGAACCTGGACAGGCTCGATGCCATGGGGCACAAGGTGCTGGTGGGCGCGTCCCGCAAGCGCTTCCTCGGCACGCTCCTGACGGTCGCCGGCAAAGCGGCTCTCCCGGAAGAGCGCGATGCCGCCACGGCCGCCATCACTGCCATCAGCGCCGCCCGCGGCGCGTGGGCCGTGCGCGTGCACGACGTCGGATCCAGCCTTGACGCTGTGAAGGTCGCCGCCCGCATGTCCTCCCCGGACCACGGCAGCTGAGCAGGAAAGGCCGAGCAGAACCGCCATGGACAGGATCTCGCTGACCGGTGTCACCGCCACCGGCTACCACGGGGTGTTCGATTTTGAGCGCCGCGAAGGCCAGCCGTTTGTTGTGGACGCCGTGCTCCACCTGGATTTCAGCCAGGCTGCGGCGTCGGACGACGTGCGCGACACCGCCCACTACGGCGAGGTGGCCGGACGGATCACCGACTGGATCACCGGCGAGCCCCTGAACCTGATAGAAGGACTGGCGGTGCGGATGGCCGAGGGCCTGCTCCAGGAATTCAAAATCCAGGCCGTGGAGATCACGGTGCACAAGCCGAAGGCGCCCATCGAGGTTCCCTTCGGCGACGTTGCCGTCAGCGTATACCGGGAGCGGACATGAATCCGGCACCCGCACTGCATGAGAAGCCGGTGCACGGGAAGGCACCAGCAAAGACCGCGTACACACGGGCGGTACTGGCGCTGGGCAGTAACCTTGGGGCGCGGAATGAGACGCTGTCCGAGGCCGTGGCGGACCTTGTGGACCGACCAGAGGTGCGGCTCCTGGCCGTCTCGCCGATAGTGCAGACCAAGGCCGTCGGCGGCCCCGCCGGGCAGCCGGACTTCCTCAACATGGTGATTTCGGTCGAAACCTCGCTGGAACCACTTGAGCTCCTGCGGCACTGCCAGTCGGTGGAGAACAAGCACCACCGTGTCCGTGAGATCCACTGGGGTCCGCGCACGCTCGACGTCGATGTGATCGTCTACGGGGACGTCGAAAGCTCCGATCCTGTGCTGACCCTGCCGCACCCGTTCGCCGCTGTGCGGGCCTTCGTGCTCTATCCCTGGTCCCAGATGGACCCCTCGGCCACCCTGAACGGGCAGCCGGTGGGGGAACTGGCTGCCCGTGCGGCTGACTTCCCGGACCTGAAGCCGTTCGACGGCTTCGGGGACTTCGACGGCGTGCCCGACATCGGGGCGGTGGAGCAGCCGTGAAACCCGTGAGTCCGCTGCTGCTCGCCGTCGTTGGCCTTGCCCTGGCCATCGCCGGCTGGTCCGCTGCCGTCCTGACCGTCCGCTACGGCATGGCCACGCCGGTCCTGCCGGCCACCGCGCTGGTCACCATGGGCGTGATCGTGGCACTGACCCTGGTGCTGGGCATCCGCGTGCTCCGCTGGCGGAACGGCAAAAAGAAGAAAATGCTGAACCCCATCCTGGCTGCGTGGACGCTGGTCCTCGCCCAGGCGTGTGCCTACACCGGCGCAATGCTGCTGGGATGGCACGCCGGGATCTTCCTGGACCAGCTGCGGTTCTGGAGCATCCGCAGCGGGCTGGACGTCACCTGGCTTGCCCTCGGCATGGCCGGCGGCGGGCTGGTCATGATCGTGGTGGGGCTCGTCGTCGAACGCTTCTGCAAGATCCCGCCGGAGGACGGCGAGACGGACGCCCCAGAGGGCCTGCCGGGCCATGGCCGGGGCAAGGCCAAGGGGGAAGGCGAGTATGCCTACCGCGGCGATTGATCCCCCCGGGATCACCTGGCTGCGCGTGTCCCCGAAGTACGTCACGGTCCGGCTCGTGGAGTGGGCCCTAGGCAACCTGGTGATGGTGGCAGTGCTGAGCCTGCCGCTGGTGTTTGTCCGGCTCGGTTGGTGGCGGTGGCCGCCGCTCTGGCTGGCCATTGGCCTTCCGGCTTTCATGCTGCTGCTGGCGCTGTGGCGCCTGGTCCTGATCCCGCGGCAGGTGCGGGCCATCGGCTACGCCGAGCGCGAGGACGACCTCCTCATCCGCGGCGGCATCTTCTTCCAGCGCGTCATGGTGGTGCCGTACGGCCGCATGCAGTACGTGGACATCAGCGCCGGACCGGTGGAACGCGGGCTGGGCCTGTGCACCCTGAAGCTGCATACGGCATCGGCCGGAACCAACGCCGGCATCCCCGGCCTTCCCGCCGCGGAAGGCGCCCGGCTCAGGGAACAGCTCTCGGCGCGCGGCGAAGCCAGGCTGGCCGGGCTGTGAGCGCCGGCGGCCTCGCTTCCGGAAAGCCCGACGGCGAGTGGCTGCGCGTGCACCCGGCGACACCGTTTGTTCGGGGCTGGGTTGCGCTGGCCGCCATCGGCTACTTCTTCGGGCGTGACAGCTTTGAACGGATGCTGCAGGGCCAGCCGCTGATCGATGACCGCCTCGCGGGGCGCGCCCCGTGGCTCCTGGGCGCCGGGGCACTGATGCTGGTGCTGGCGGTCCTGAGCTTTATCCTGTCCTGGTATTTCACCCGGTACCAGGTGGCGGAGGGCTACGTCCGTGTCAACACCGGCTTCCTGTTCAAGCAGCAGCGGCAGGCGCGGCTGGACCGGGTCCAGGCGATCGACATCGTCCAGCCGCTGCTCGCCAGGATCTTCGGCCTCGCGGAACTGAAGTTCGAAGTTGCCGACGCCGGCGAGTCGGCCGTCCGCCTGGCCTACCTGCGCATTGGCGATGCCCGCCAACTGCGCGCCACCATCCTCGCCCGCGCCTCAGGCGTCCGGCTGGATCCCGCGCAGCCCGAAGCAGCCGCTCCCGAGGCGCCGGAGCAGCAGGTGCTGCAGGTCCCGCCGTCGCGCCTGTTCGGCTCGCTCCTGCTCAGCGAGCAGACAGTGTTCATTGTCCTGGGTGCCGCGGCGTCCGTGGTGCTGTCCGCGCTCACCGAGAACAGGGCTTTCTTCCTGTACCTGATTCCGGCGGTGCTGGGTTTCGTGGCCGCATACTGGAGCTCGTTCAACAAGGGCTACAACTTTACGGCGGCCATTTCCCCGGACGGGATCCGGCTCCGGTACGGGCTGCTCGACACGCAGGCGCAGACACTGCCGCCGGGCCGGATCCAGGCGCTGAAGGTGGCGCAGCCGCCGCTGTGGCGCCTGTTCGGCTGGTACCGCATGCAGGTCAACGCCGCCGGTTACGGGGCCGGGGCGAACAACGGCGAGGCGGGCTCCCGCACCACGCTGCTGCCGGTGGGGAAGTGGGAAGACGTCCTGAACATGCTGGCCCTCGTGCTGCCGGACCCCGGAACGGCTGATCCGGTGCGCGTTTTCCAGCAGGGCGTGAACGGACTGGATTCCGACGGCGGTTTTGTCACCACGCCCCGGCGGGCGCGGCTGCTTGCACCGCTGGGATGGCGGCGCAACGCCTTCGCGGCCACGGACACCGCGCTGCTCATGCGGTCGGGCCGCTGGTGGCGGCAGCTTGTAGTGGTCCCGCACCAGCGGACGCAGTCGATCGCGCTGCAGCAGGGACCCCTGGCTCGCAGGTTCGGGCTGGCCGACCTCGTGCTGCACACCACTGCGGGACCGGTCGCGCCACGGGTGATCCAGGCGGACCTCCGGGAGGCGCAGGGGCTCTTCGACGCGCAGGCTGCCCGGGCGAGGGCGGCCAGGCGGCGGCAGACGAGCGAACAGTGGCTGGCGCAGGTCGATCAACGACCAACTCCAGCACCCCAACAGGAAGGCCAGCAACGTGGCTAAGCCAGGACGCCTCGGCGTCGGAATCATCGGCGCCGGCAAAGTGGGCGCTGTCCTCGGTGCGGCGCTCCGCGCGGCCGAGCACGCCGTCGTCGGGGTTTCCGCCGTCTCTGATGCGAGCCGGGAACGTGCCGAAACCCTGCTGCCCGGCGTTCCCGTCCTGGAGATCCAGGACATCGTGGAACGCTCGGAACTGGTGCTCCTGGCCGTTCCGGATGATGCCCTCGGCGGGCTGGTGGAGGGGCTCGCCAAGCTCGGTGCGTGGCAGCCCGGCCAGCTCGTGGCGCACACGTCGGGCCGGTTCGGTGTCGGCGTGTTGCATCCGGTCCGGGCCGCCGGTGCCGTGCCGCTGGCGCTGCACCCGGCCATGACCTTCACCGGCATGAGCCTGGACCTGACCCGGCTGCTGGACTGCACGTTCGGGGTCACGGCGGACGCCGCCATGCTTCCCATCGCCCAGGCGCTCGTCGTCGAGATGGGGGCCGAACCCGTGGTGATCGCCGAGGGCGACCGCACCATTTACCACGCGGCCCTGGCCCACGGTTCGAACCACCTGGTCACGCTCGTGGCGCAGGCGTCGCAGCTGCTGGCCGAGGTGGGCGTCGAGGCACCGGACCGCATGCTCGGGCCGCTGCTGCGCGCGACCCTGGAGAACGCGCTCGCCTCCGGCGAATCGGCCCTGACCGGCCCGGTGGCGCGGGGCGACGCCGGGACGGTGAAGGCGCACGCCCGCGCGCTGCGGGAGCACGACGGCGGGACCGGCGGCGACGTCCTCGGGGCATACCTCGCCATGGCGCAGGCCACCGCGAGGCGCGCTGAAGGACGGGGTCTGCTGAAGCCGGACCAGGCGGACAATATTCGTACCGCGCTCGAGGACACAGACGACGACGGCCAGGATGACGGCCGTGCATGAAACCGGCCACGGGGCCAAGGGAGGACACTGACATGGCAATCCGACTCGTAACGACGGCAGACTCCCTCCGTGCGCAAAGCCGCCTGCTGCTGACGCAAAAGAACGGCTCCTCCCTGGGCCTCGTGCCCACCATGGGCGCCCTGCATGCGGGCCACGGGCGGCTCGCGCGAACCGCCGCCGAACAGAACGACGTAGTGGTGGCCTCCATCTTCGTGAACCCGCTGCAGTTCGGCGAGCCGCAGGACCTGGACCGGTATCCGCGGACCCTGGAGGCGGACATGGCGCTGCTCGAGGAGCAGGGCGTGGATCTGGTCTTCGCGCCGTCGGTCGAGGAGATGTACCCCGACGGCCCGCCGATGGTCAGGATCACTTCCGGCCCGCTCGGGGACAAATGGGAGGGCGCCTCCCGGCCCGGCCACTTCGACGGCGCGCTCACCGTGGTGGCCAAGCTGCTGCACCTGGGCATCCCCGGCACCGGCCTGCCCGGCAGCCGCGCCTTCGTTGCCGGCTCGGGCGGAGGGCTGCCGGCGTACCGCGCCTACTTCGGGCAGAAGGACGCCCAGCAGCTGGCCCTGGTCCGCCGCATGGTGGCCGACCTGAACTTCCCCGTGGAGATCGTTGCCGTGCCAACCGCCCGCGACGCCGACGGGCTGGCGCTGTCCAGCCGGAACCGCTTCCTTTCCGGTGAGGAGCGCGAGGCAGCGCTGGTCCTGTCCCGCGCGCTGCGCCTCATTGAGGAGCGGGCGAACGCGAACGAGCCGCTTGATATCGGTTCGGCCCGGGCCCTGATCGAGTCCCAGCCCCTGGTCCGGCTCGACTACCTCGACGTCGTCGACCCCGCCGCGCTGGAGCCGCTCGCCGAGAACTGCCACGAGACACCCTTCCGCGGTGAAGGGCTGGCGCTGGTTGCCGCGAGGGTGGGCGCCGTGCGGCTGATCGACAACGTGCCGCTCAGCTCCTGACGGACAACGTGGCCGGCGCTCAATTCCCCGGTGACCTGAATCTCGCCGGCTAAATCCCGTGTACGGGAATGGGTCCGGCCACTACACTGTTGGAGTCTGCAGCGGCGCTGACCGCCAGCCACAAATTCCAACACCCTGAGGGCCTCGCCATGTCTACCAAAGTCACGTCCAATTCGTCTGGCGAACCTGCCCAGGAGCCGGCCGCTCCCGTTGCAGCCCCGGCCGCAGCACCGGCCCCGGCCGCAGTACGGCCCTCGGACAGGATGTCCCGCGAGTCCGTCACGGTGATCGTCACCCTGCTGGTGGCCACCTTCGTGGTGATCCTGAACGAAACCATCATGAACGTTGCCCTGCAGCGGCTCATGGTGGACCTGCGCGTAGATGCCCCCACCGTCCAGTGGCTCTCCACCGGGTTCATGCTGACCATGGCGGTGGTGATTCCGACCACCGGATTCATCCTGCAGCGGCTGTCCACGCGATCCGTCTTCCTCCTGGCCATGGGCCTGTTTGCCGGCGGTACGGCGCTGGCGGCAGCTGCGCCCGGCTATGAGATCCTGCTGCTGGCGCGAATCATCCAGGCCGGCGGCACCGCCATCATGCTTCCGCTGCTGATGACCACCATCCTCACACTGGTGCCGCTGGCCCGCCGCGGCGCCGTGATGGGCAACGTCAGCATCGCCATCTCCGTAGCACCGGCCATGGGGCCCACCGTCTCCGGGTTCATCCTGCAGCACTTCTCCTGGCGCTTCATGTTCATCTTCGTGCTGCCCATCGCGCTGGCAGCACTGGCCATCGGCGCAAAGTTCCTGACCAACGTCGGCGAGACCGAGAAGTCCAGGCTCGACTTCCTCTCCGTGGTGCTGACCGTCCCCGCCTTCGGCGGCCTTGTCTACGGTCTCAGCCAGATCGGCGGCGGCCACGGCGGCAGCAGCGGCCCGAGCACGCTTGCCGTGGTGGCGCTGGTTCTTGGCGTCGCCGGCCTTGCCGCATTCACGTTCCGCCAGCTCCGGCTGCAGAAGTCCGAGGCCCCGCTGCTGGACTTGCGGGCCTTCAACTTCCGGATGTTTACTGTCTCCGTGCTGCTGATGGTGGTGGCCATGGTGGCCCTGTTCGGCGCCGTGATCCTGCTGCCGCTGTACCTGCAGGAAATCCGCGGCCTGCAGTCCCTCGAGACCGGCCTGGCCCTGCTGCCCGGCGGCCTTGCCATGGGCCTGCTCGGCCCGGTTATCGGCCGGCTGTTCGACAAGGTGGGGCCGCTGCCGCTCACGGTCACAGGATCCTCGCTGATGGTCCTGACGCTGTGGCAGTTCTCGATGCTCGACGCCGGCACTCCGGTCTGGTGGATCGTCACCCTGCACGTCGGGCTCAGCTTGGGGCTGGCGCTGCTCTTTACGCCCGCGTTCACCACCGGCCTGAACCCGCTGCCGCCGCACCTGTACTCGCACGGCTCGGCCATCATGAGTACCCTGCAGCAGGTGGCCGGCGCGGCGGGCACGGCGCTGCTCGTGTCCATCTTCGCAGTCGTTTCGGCGGGCTCCGGCCTCGTTGCGGGCATGAACGCAGCGTTCCTGACGGCAACCGTCATAGCCGTTGCCGCCGTCGTCCTCTCCACGATGATGCGGAAGTCAGCAGGCGCCGAAGGGGCCCCCGCGGCCCACTAGCTAGCGCCACATTAAGAGCAACGCGGGGTCACTTCGCGCCCAATCCGGAGGGTTAATTGGGCGCGAAGTGACCCCGCGTTGCTTTGTTAGCCGGCGAAGAAGTCGCTGAGCTCGGTGATGAGTCTGTCCGGGGCGCGGTTGACGCCGTCGTGCCCGAAGCCGGGCAGGATGGTGTAGCTGGAGCCGGAGAGGACGTCGTGGATCTGGCCGCAGGCCACGCCGAAGTAGGCCGGGCTTTTCTCGCCCACGATGATGAGCGTCTCCAGCGGCAGCGCCAGGAACGGTTCGGCCGGCATGTCGGCCGCGATGATCGCCTTGATCTCCCGCACGCCGGTGCGCATCATTTCGCGCATCTGCTTGCCCACCGTGGTTCCCGCCGTGAGCTTGTTGGCGAGGGTCATCATGGACAGCGGCATGCGGGAGGAGAAGGCGCTTTCGGCCTCGAGCCCGCGGAGCAGGACGGCGAGGGCGCGGTCGTCGTCGCCGGTCGCCGTCGCCCGTTCGTATTCCGTGGTCCAGTTGGCCGTGACGCTGTGGTTGACGGAGACCGCGGGGTCGTACACGGCGAGGCGCTCCACCGGCAGGGTTCTGGCCGCGTGGATGGCCACGGCCCCGCCGAAGCTGTGGCCGAAGACGTCGGTGCTGTCCGTGTGCTTCATGACTGTATCGAGGTCGCGGATGTCAACGTCCAGGGTGTAGTCGCCGGCCTGCTCGGAGGAGGCGCCCCGGCCGCGGCGGTTGAATGTGTGCACCGGCCGTCCGAGGGAGGCGCTGAGCTTCTGCGCGAAGCGGGTGTAGTCCGCCGCCGTCACCATGGAGGCCGTAACCACAACCACGCCGGAGCCGGCCGTGGCCAACTCAGCGCCCGTGCTGAACAGCTCAAGCTTGCCGCCGTCAGGTGTGCTGATGATCTCGCGAGTCATGCTCCGAGCCTATCGGAGGCCGGGGCGTGCCGACAGCCGGCCATTGCCGACGGCCGGCGGTTACCCGCGCCGGCGTTTCTTGCTCTGCGGTGTGATGGTCCCGTCGGTGCCGTTCAGGAAGCGGGCGATCCGAATGGCCAGGCGCTTGCCCGGCCGTATCGGTCCCTCGTGCAGCTGGCCCGGAACCACCGCGAAGTCGATAGACGGCACGGCCGACGCCAGCTGCCGGCCGGTGTCGGCGAAGTATCCCGGGCTCCAGCCGCCGCTGAGCATGAGCGTTGGGGTGGCCAGTTGCGTGAAGTCGGCGAGCTCCGCGTCGGCGTCGAGCACGGCCCGCATTTCCTTGACGGCCGTGGGCAGCAGCTCCCGCATTTCCGCGCCGACGTTCGTCCGGGCTGACATGATGCTGAGCATTCGCAGCGCGCCGAGGGGCAGGTACGACAGCGGACCGGCCGTGGCCAGCCCCTGCACCAGGTGCGCCCAGGCGTGGTTGAGCTGCCCGTCCGTCACGGCCTGCTCCAGTTCCGGCCGCCAGCGGTGGTGCAGGTTGCCGGAGAGGGACACCGCGGCGTCGTACGTGACCAGCCTGCGCAGCGGCATGTCGCGTGCCGCCTGGAGTGCCACGAAGCCGCCGAAGCTGTGCGCAACCACATCCTCCGAGCCCGTTGCCTTCATCACGGCGGCCAGGTCCCCGATCTCGGTCTTGACCGAATAGTCGTCCGGCTGCGGCGCGGAACCGGCGCGGCCGCGGCGGTTGTAGCAGTGCACCGGCCGGCTCAGCAGGAGGCTCAGGTTGCGGGCGAACGGACGGTACAGCGCGTCGGTCACCAGTGTTCCGTGAATAACGACGACGCCGGGTGCCGTCACTGGGGCCGCGTCACCGTCTGTGGAGGTGCTGCCACCAGAATTACTTCCTTCGGCACCGGTGAGCGCTGCGGGCCTGAAGGAATGCACCTCAAGGCGGCTGCCGTCGTCGTCCGTCTCAACTGTCCAGGTCTCCACAGCCCGAGTCTATGCCCCACCCCCTTTGGAGTTTTTGTCTGGATATCGTGCCCAAGTGGCCTCGGAAGGCCGAATATCTGGACAAAAACTCCAAGGTGGGAAGTCCCGAACTCCCAGGCGGGAAGTCCCGGTAAACTTGATGACTGTGACTTCCCAAAACACCCCCGCCCCCAAGAACGCCCCAGAACCGCTCGACGCCAGCGAACAGATGCGCATCCGCATGGAGAAGCGCGCCAAGCTGATCGAACGCGGGTCGGAGGCGTACCCGGTGGGTGTTGAGCGCACGCACTCGCTCAGCGAAATCCGCGAAAAGTACGCCCACCTGCAGGCCGACGAAACCACCGGCGACGTCGTCGGCGTCACCGGCCGCGTGGTGTTCGTCCGGAACACCGGCAAGCTGTGCTTCGCCACGCTGCAGGAAGGCGGCACCGACGGCAAGGGCACCCGGCTGCAGGCCATGCTCAGCCTGGCGAACGTGGGCGAAGAGGCCCTCGCCGACTGGAAGGCCCTGGTTGACCTGGGCGACCACGTTTTCATCAGGGGCGAAGTCATCTCCTCGCGCCGCGGTGAACTCTCTGTCATGGCTGAGTCCTGGTCCATGGCCTCCAAGGCGCTCCGCCCGCTGCCGGTGCTGCACGCCGAACTCAACGAGGAAACCCGCGTCCGCCAGCGCTACGTGGACCTGATGGTCCGGGACGAGGCCCGCGAGATGGTCTACACCCGTGCCGCCATCACCCGCTCCATCCGCGAGACCCTGTTCCGGCACAGCTACGTCGAGGTGGAAACGCCCATCCTGCAGCTGGTCCACGGCGGTGCCCTGGCCCGGCCGTTCGAGACGCACATGAACGCGTTCGACCAGAAGATGACCCTGCGCATCGCCACCGAGCTGTACCTCAAGCGCGCCGTGGTAGGCGGCATCGACCGCGTCTATGACATGGGCCGCGTGTTCCGGAACGAGGGCGTGGACTCGACCCACAGCCCGGAGTTCACCACGCTTGAGTGCTACGAGGCGTGGGCGGACCAGTTCGTCATGGCCGAGCGCATCAAGGAGATCATCCTGGACGCCGCGGACGCCGTGGGTGCGGGACGCGTTCTCCAGACCGAAGCCGGGGAGATTAACCTCGACGGCGACTGGGCCTGGGTGGCCGTGTACCCGGGGCTTTCCGAGGCGGTGGGCCAGGAGATCACCCCGGACACCACAGTCGAGGAGCTGCGCGCCGTAGCCGGGAAGCACGATGTCAAGGTCGATCCCAAGTGGGACGCCGAGAAGCTAGCCGTGGAGCTCTTCGGCGAAATCGTGGAACCCACCCTGCTGAACCCCACGTTTGTCTACGACTATCCACCATCCGCCCAGCCGCTGGCCCGCCCGCACCGGGAAGACGGCCGCCTGATTGAGGCCTGGGACCTGATCATCGGCGGCATGGAACGCGGCACCGCGTTTTCCGAACTCATTGACCCGGTCATCCAGCGCGAACGCCTCACCGAGCAGTCCAGGCACGCCGCCGCCGGGGACGTCGAGGCCATGCAGCTGGACGAGGACTTCCTCCGCGCCCTGGAATACGGTGCGCCGCCGATGGGCGGCATCGGCCTGGGCATCGACCGCCTGGTCATGCTGTTTACCGGCGCCGGCATCCGCGAAACAATTCTCTTCCCGCTCCTCAAGCCTGAAGGCCACTGATGATGGACTATGTCGCCGTGCTGCTGCCCTCGCTGGTGGTTGGCCTGATCTTCTGGTTCGCCATGAAGTCGATCTTTAACGCGGACAAGGCCGAACGCCAGGCCGAAGCCCGCGCACAGGCTGAAGCCGACGCGCAGGCGGCAGCCGGAGATGATTCTCCCGAGCCGCCGACTGAATCAGACAAATAGCAGGCGACTTTTAATACCACGAGTTATCCCCAAGGAACCATTGCGTGTTTTGACGCGTTCCCTTATTGGGGGAGATACTTCAGGTGGATACATCCTGCTTATCTGATTACACGTCCTTTCCAAAAGAGAGATTTTTGATGGCACAGAAAGTCAATATCGTCCTTGTGGACGATCTGGATGGGGGATCTGCGGACGAAACCGTTCGCTTCGGCCTGGACGGCGTCGGTTATGAAATTGACCTGTCCTCGGACAATGCTTCAGAACTGCGGTCATCGCTGGAACGCTTTGTTTCAGCGGGCCGCAAAACGTCCGGCGGCCGGCCTGCCCGCGCCAAGGCATCGGGCGGCCGCAACCAGGACTCTGCCCAGATACGCCAGTGGGCGCGGGATCACGGTTACACCGTAAACGCGCGCGGCCGTATTCAGGCAGAAATCCAGGAAGCCTACCAAAAGGCCAATTCCTAGCGCGGTGCCCTGACAGCCAGTTAGTGCACAAAACGTTCCGATCATATGTGCGGCGCCACCGGTTGACGGGGGCGCTGCGCTTTAACGGGCCGTTGCCGTCCGCATTAAACAGAACCGCCGCTATTCGGGACCGACCCAAGCGGGTATTCGATGTGCACGCTAATCCGGGCCTTTGGAGCATTTCGTTCCGGGTGATTTCCAACACCCTGTCAGGCGAAACGGTAATTGCCCGCCGGGTGGCAGCCTGATGGTATTCACAGCCTTCACCGGCATTGCGCCGCAAGGCTGGTAGGGCAGCTGCGTGGACCTGCGCAAGGCCCACGGTTTCCCCTGTGGCGAACAAGCTCCCCAAGTCAGGGTTCCCCCACGTAGCATCAAAGTACGTCGTAGCTAGGAGTGTGGCGAAATGTTTGAGCGATTTACGGACCGTGCCCGTCGCGTAGTTGTGCTTGCCCAAGAAGAGGCACGCATGCTGAACCACAATTACATTGGTACCGAACACATCCTCTTGGGTCTGATCCATGAGGGTGAGGGCGTTGCCGCCAAAGCTCTTGAGTCCTTGAGCATTTCGCTCGACGGCGTCCGCGAGCAGGTGCAGGAGATCATCGGCCAGGGCCAGCAGGCTCCCTCGGGCCACATCCCCTTCACGCCGCGTGCAAAGAAGGTGCTGGAGCTCTCGCTGCGCGAAGCCCTGCAGCTCGGCCACAACTACATCGGCACGGAGCACATCCTGCTGGGACTCATCCGCGAGGGTGAGGGCGTGGCGGCCCAGGTGCTGGTGAAGCTCGGGGCCGACCTGAACCGGGTCCGCCAGCAGGTCATCCAGCTGCTCTCCGGCTACCAGGGCAAAGAGACCACCGGCGCCGGCGTCGGCCAGAGCCAGGCAGAGGGCACCCCCGCCGGCTCTGTTGTGCTGGACCAGTTCGGCCGGAACCTGACGCAGGCTGCCCGCGAAAACAAGCTGGACCCTGTAATCGGACGCGAGCAGGAAATGGAACGCGTCATGCAGGTCCTTTCCCGCCGCACCAAGAACAACCCCGTGCTGATCGGCGAGCCCGGCGTCGGAAAGACCGCCGTCGTCGAGGGCCTGGCCCAGGCGATCGTGCGCGGCGACGTGCCGGAGACCATCAAGGACAAGCAGCTCTACACGCTGGACCTTGGCTCCCTCGTGGCCGGCTCCCGCTACCGTGGTGACTTCGAAGAGCGCCTGAAGAAGGTCCTCAAGGAGATCCGCACCCGCGGCGACATCATCCTCTTCATCGACGAGATCCACACCCTCGTGGGTGCCGGTGCCGCCGAAGGCGCCATCGACGCGGCCTCGATCCTGAAGCCGATGCTGGCCCGCGGCGAGCTGCAGACCATCGGTGCCACCACGCTGGACGAGTACCGCAAGCACATCGAGAAGGACGCCGCCCTCGAGCGCCGCTTCCAGCCCATCCAGGTCAAGGAGCCCTCGGTTGCGCACGCGATCGAGATCCTCAAGGGCCTGCGGGACCGCTACGAGGCGCACCACCGCGTCACCATCACCGACGGCGCCCTCGCCTCGGCAGCGAACCTCTCCGAACGCTACATCTCGGACCGGTTCCTCCCGGACAAGGCAATCGACCTCATCGACGAAGCCGGAGCCCGTCTCCGCATCCGCCGCATGACCGCTCCGCCGGAGCTCAAGGAGATGGACGAGCGCATCTCCGAGCTGAAGATGGAGAAGGAGTCCGCGATTGACGCGCAGGACTTCGAAGGTGCTGCCGCGCTGCGCGACAAGGAGCAGAAGCTCATCACGGAGCGCTCCGAGAAGGAACGCCACTGGAAGACCGGCGGCATGGACGATATCTCCGAGGTGGACGAGGACCTGATCGCCGAAGTCCTCGCGAACTCCACGGGCATTCCGGTCTTCAAGCTGACCGAGGAAGAATCCTCGCGCCTGCTGAAGATGGAAGACGAGCTGCACAAGCGCGTCGTCGGCCAGGACGAGGCCATCAAGGCGCTGTCCCAGGCCATCCGCCGCACGCGTGCAGGCCTTAAGGACCCGAAGCGTCCGGGCGGTTCGTTCATCTTCGCCGGCCCCACCGGCGTCGGCAAGACTGAACTCGCCAAGGCCCTTGCGGAGTTCCTGTTCGGTGAAGAGGACGCCCTCATCACGCTGGACATGTCCGAGTACTCCGAGAAGCACACGGTGTCGCGCCTCTTCGGTGCCCCTCCGGGTTACGTCGGCTACGAAGAGGGCGGGCAGCTCACCGAGAAGGTCCGCCGCCGCCCGTTCTCCGTGGTCCTGTTCGACGAAGTTGAAAAGGCCCACGCGGACCTCTTCAACTCGCTGCTGCAGATCCTGGAAGACGGCCGCCTGACCGACTCCCAAGGCCGCGTGGTGGACTTCAAGAACACCGTGATCATCATGACCACGAACCTCGGAACCCGGGACATCTCCAAGAGCGTCGCCACCGGCTTCCAGTCCGGCACGGACACCCAGACCGGCTACAACCGGATGCGCGCCCGGGTCACGGAGGAGCTCAAGCAGCACTTCCGCCCCGAGTTCCTCAACCGTGTTGACGACGTCGTGGTGTTCCCGCAGCTGACGCAGGACGAGATCATCGAGATCGTGGACATGTTCGTGACGCGCCTGGAGAAGCGCCTCAAGGACAAGGACATGGGCATCGAGCTGACCAAGACAGCCAAGGTGCTCCTAGCCACCCGCGGCTACGATCCCGCCATGGGTGCCCGGCCGCTGCGCCGCACCATCCAGCGCGAGATCGAGGACCAGCTCTCGGAGAAGATCCTCTTCGGCGAGCTGCACCCGGGCGACATCGTGGTGGTGGATGTGGACGGCGAAGGCGACGACGCGAAGTTCACCTTCGCGGGCAACGCCAAGCCCCGCATCCCGGAAATCGCCCCGAGCGCCTAGCACGGGCGCCCGGCGCCCAGCCGCACTCCAGCAACAAGAGGCCCCGCCCGCTCCCGAAAGGGAGCCGGCGGGGCCTTCTGCTTGTGCTCCGGTATGCAAAGGAGGTGCCGCATGTACTGGTTCACCAATAGTGAACCCTCCTGTGATCCAGCACACGGGAGGTGTTGAATCGGCACATGTCAACTGAAGATGCGGCGATCCTGCGTGAGCAACCGGCGACCCCTTTCCACGACCTCGACCACTACCTGGCGATCCCGCGCGTCAGTGGCCTGGCCCTCAGCCCCGACGGCCAGCGGCTGGTAACCACGGTCGCCACGCTGAACACCAAGGGCACCGAATACGGCACGGCGCTGTGGGAGCTGGACCCGGCGGGCGGGAAGCAGGCCCGCAGGATCACCCGCAGCGCCAAGGGCGAAGCCGGCGCTGCGTTCGCGGCCAGCGGCGACGTCTACTTCACGTCCGCCCGGCCGGATCCGGACAAGCCGGATCCGGCCAAGGAGTCAGACGGCGATCCCGTCAGTGCGCTCTGGGTCCTCCCCGCAGATGGCGGCGAGGCCCGCGTGGTGTTGTCGCGGGCCGGCGGCGTGGACAAGGTCATGACGGCCAGGGACGCCAACGCGGCCTTCGTCACCGCGTCCGTTCTTGCCGGTTCCGGCGACGAGGAGGCCGACGCCGAGCGCCGCAAGAGCCGCAAGGACAACAAGGTGGCGGCCATCCTGCACAGCGAGTATCCGGTACGGTACTGGGACGCGGACCTCGGTCCTGCCCAGCCGCGGCTCTTCTCGGTGGAGCCGGGGCCCGGGCCGGAACCCGGCAAGCCCGCCACCGTGGACAGCGCACCGCCGCTCACCCTTCGCAATCTCACCCCGGAGGCGGGCTCCCGTCTCCGGGAGGCCGTCTCGGTGGTCAGCCCGGACGGAAAGACCATCTACACGAGCCTGGCGAAGCCGCTGCCGAAGGCGGACCTGCGCTCTGTCCTCGTCGCCGTTGACGTCGCGACAGGCACCCAGCGGGTCCTCCTCGACGAGGAGGGCATGAACTACTTTCCCGGCCCGGTCAGCCCCGACGGCGGCCTGCTCGCCGTCGTCAGTGAAAGCGACACAACGCCGCAGCAGGCACCGCGGGTCAAGCTCCATCTCCTCGATGTCTCCGGGGAAGCCGGTCCCGAGGACCTGCAGCCCCTGGCACAAGAGTGGGACCGCTGGCCCCACCCGGAAGCGTGGCTCCCGGACGGCTCTGCCCTCCTGGTCACGGCAGACGACGACGGCGCGTCGCCCGTTTTCAGCGTCAGCGTTGCGGGAGGTGCCGCCCGGGGGAGTGTCACCCGGGTGACGCCGGACCCGGCGGCCTACACCGACGTCGTGGTTTCACCCGACGGCCGCAGCGCCTATGCGCTGCGGAGCTCGTACGAGTTCCCCGCTGAGCCTGTCCGGATAGACCTCGCCACCGGGGACGTCACGCGGCTGCCGTCCCCGGCGGAACGGCCGCAGACCGAGGGGTCGTTGGAGCGGGTTGAGGCGACGGCTGCCGACGGCACCCGCGTGCCCGCCTACCTGGCCCTGCCGGCCGGTGCCTCCGCAGAGAGCCCGGCGCCGCTGCTGCTGTGGGTCCACGGCGGACCGCTGGGATCCTGGAATGCCTGGACCTGGCGCTGGAACCCGTGGCTGCTCACCGCCCGGGGATACGCTGTCCTGCTGCCGGACCCCGCCCTGTCGACCGGCTACGGCCAGTCGTACATCCAGCGGGGCTGGGGCAGCTGGGGCAAGGCGCCGTTCACGGATCTCATGGCCGTCACGGATGCCGTGGTGCAGCGGCCGGATATCGACGGAAGCCGCACTGCCGCGATGGGCGGCTCTTTTGGCGGCTACATGGCCAACTGGGTGGCCGGGCAGACGGACCGCTTCAAAGCGATCGTCACCCACGCCAGCCTCTGGGCGCTGGACCAGTTCGGGCCCACCACTGACGCGTCGCAGTACTGGCTCAAGGAGATGACGGCGGAGATGGCGCTGGAGAACTCCCCGCACCTGCACGTCGAGAAGATCCGGACCCCCATGCTGGTCATCCACGGTGACAAGGACTACCGGGTGCCCATTGGGGAGGGCCTGCGGCTCTGGTACGAGCTGCTCTCCAAGTCCCAGCTCGCGTCGGACGAGAACGGGCAGACCAGCCACAGGTTCCTTTTCTACCCTGACGAGAACCATTGGATCCTGCAGCCGCAGCACGCCAAGGTCTGGTACGGCGTGGTTGAACACTTCCTGGCCAGGAACGTCCTCGGCACGGACATCGAGCTGCCGGCGGATCTGGGCCTCTGACCCCGGGGCCGGAGGCGACCGGGGCCGTCGCCGTAAGATGGGGGCTGTGACTGACTCCTTCACCGTTCGCCCTGCCCGGACCAGCGATGTGGCTGCCATCAAGAAACTGGTGGCGCCGCTGGCGGAAGAGCGGATACTGATGGCCAAGGAGACGGTGGCCTATTACGAAAGCCTGCAGGAGTTCCTGATAGCTGAGTCGGCGGCCGGCGAGGTCATCGGCTGTGGCGCCCTGCACGTCATGTGGGAAGATCTTGCAGAGGTCCGCACCCTTGCCGCCTCTGACGCCTGGCGGGGTAGGGGAGTGGGGCACGTCCTCGTCGAGAGCCTCCTGAAGCAGGCCGCCGCGCTGGGCGTTTCGCGGGTGTTCTGCCTGACCTTCGAGGTGGATTTTTTCAAGCGGCACGGTTTCGAGGTCATGGCGGACCAGTCGGCAGTGGATCCGCAGGTTTACTCCGAGCTGCTGCGCTCGCATGACGAAGGCGTGGCGGAGTTCCTGGACCTTGCGCGCGTGAAGCCCAACACCCTGGGCAATACGCGGATGATCAAGGCTCTCTAGAGCCTGCCCCGATCTCCGCGGGCCGGACTCCGACCAAAATCCGCTCAAGTCACCGGATAACACTCCTTTTCTTTTATAAATTTGCTGGATAAACTCTTGGAAGCCGGAAGGGACAGCATTGGGGGCTGTCCCTTCCGCCGTTTCCGAACTACCGCACAGGAGGTGCCGGTAGTAGGGTCAAAGCACATCCTGACGGATGCCAATAAAGGACCGAGAGCCCAGGAGCCGGCCGTGAAAAAGCTCATTAATGACCCCCGCGCCGTTGTGGATGAATCCGTGGAGGGATTCGGCCTAGCCCATGCAGACCTAGTGACCGTCAGCGCCGATCCGAAGTACGTCACCCGCAAGGATGCGCCCGTTGCCGGCAAGGTCGGCCTGGTGTCCGGCGGCGGCAGCGGGCATGAACCGCTCCACGCCGGATTTGTGGGGCGCGGCATGCTCGACGCCGCTGTCCCCGGCGCCGTCTTCACCTCACCCACCCCCGACCAGATCATTCCGGCCACGCTCGCCGTGAACTCCGGTGCGGGGGTGGTCCACATCGTGAAGAACTACACCGGCGACGTCCTGAACTTCGAAACGGCGGCTGAGATGGCCCAGGCCGAGGGCGTGGAAGTCCGCACCGTGCTCGTCAACGACGACGTCGCGGTGGAGGATTCGCTGTATACGGCCGGCCGCAGGGGCGTGGGCGGCACGGTCCTGGTGGAGAAGATCGCCGGGGCGGCGGCCGAGCGTGGCGACGATCTCGACGCGGTGGCGGCCATCGGTGACCGCGTGAACCAGAACGTGCGGACCATGGGTGTTGCGCTCTCGGCCTGCACGGTGCCGCATGCCGGCACCCCGAGCTTCGACCTTGAGGACAACGAGATCGAAATCGGCATCGGGATCCACGGCGAGCCGGGCCGGCACAAGATCGCCATGGAAGACGCCGACGGCATCACCGGCCGCCTGCTGGAACCGATCCTCAGCGACCTCGGAACGGCGTCGGGGGAGAAGGTGCTCCTGTTCGTCAATGGCATGGGCGGGACGCCGTTGAGTGAGCTGTACATCGTCTACCGCCGGGCCGCGCAGATCCTGGCGGAGCGGGGCCTTACGGTGGAGCGTTCCCTGGTGGGGAACTACATCACGTCCCTCGAGATGCAGGGCTGCTCCGTCTCGGTGCTGCGGCTTGATGACGAGATGACGGCACTCTGGGATGCGCCGGTGCACACGCCGGCCCTGCGGTGGGGCGTGTAGCGGTGGGGCTCGACGTGACCTGGGCCGTCAAGTGGCTGACGCTGTCGGCCCAGGCGATGGCGGAGCACAGGGTGGAGCTGATCGAGCTGGACAGGGCCATCGGCGACTCCGACCACGGCGAAAACATGGACCGCGGCTTCCAGGCCGTGCTCGACAAGCTGGCCGAAACCCCTCCCGAAACCCCCGGCGCAGCACTCAAGCTGACGGCCATGGCGTTGATGTCAAAGGTCGGCGGGGCTGCGGGTCCGCTCTACGGCACGGCATTCCTGCGGGCCGCAACCACGCTGGGAGATGCCGCGTACATCGACGCCGCAGCGCTCGCTGCGGCACTCGCGGCGGCGCGGGACGGCATCGTGGCCAGGGGAAAGGCAGAGTCGGGCGACAAGACGATGGTTGATGCCTGGACCCCTGCCGTTGACGCAGCCGCAGCGGCGGCGGCAAACGGCGACACGCTCGCGGTCCTGATCGCCGCGGCGGAGGCTGCCGAGGCCGGCGCCGTGGCCACTGATTCGCTGGTGGCGCGCAAGGGCAGGGCCAGCTACCTCGGGGAGCGGAGCGCCGGCCACCGGGACCCCGGAGCCGCCTCAAGTGCCCTCATCCTCCGCGCCGCCGCGGGAGCCGCCGCGTGACGGTGCGGATCGTGGTGGTTTCGCACAGTGACAAGATTGCCGAGGGCGCCGTGGAGCTCGCGGCCCAAATGGCACCGGACGTGATGATGGTGCCGGCCGGAGGAACGTCGGACGGCCGGATCGGCACCAGCATGGAAAAGGTGATGGCGGCGCTGGAAACCGCTGCCGGAGCCGATGGTGTGGTGGTGCTGACCGATCTGGGCTCGGCTGTGATGACCGCGGAATCGGCCATGGAATTCGCCGAGGGCAGCGGCACCGTGCTCCTCGCCGACGCCCCGATCATCGAGGGCCTCGTGGCGGCAGCGGTGGCGGCCCAGGGAGGAGCCAGCGTCCATGCTGTCCGGCGTGCAGCCGAGGCCACCCATGGGTATCCCGCGCCGCGGCCCAAGGCAGAGAATTACCCGGCGGCTGCCACTGCGGGAAAGACCGACGGAAAGGGGCTCGGAATGCAGCCCGTTGCCGATGGCCCGGCCGCGGGTGAGCCCGGGGCCCTGGCCCCGGATGCCAGCGGCGACTTCGAGCTCGTCAACCTCGCAGGCATGCACGCCCGGCCGGCCGCCAAGATAGCCGGCGGCCTCTCGGCGCTGGATGCGGAAGTGACCGTGAACGGAGTGGACGGCGCCTCCATGACCGGGCTGATGACGCTGGGTGCCGGCAAGGGATCGGTGCTGCACGTGGAAGCGTACGGACCCGACGCCGAGCGTGCCGTCGCGTATGTGGCGGCGATGGTACGGGACGGTTTCGGGGAACCCTGAGAGGGCTCCGGCATGCTGGGTTGAGGCCGGCTACCTGTCCTGCCTGAGGCCCGCCGCGTCCAGCACCACGGAGGCGGAGATGAACCGCCCGCACTGCCGGCCGAGCGGGTAGCTGGCCCTGGGGGCGAAGCTCAGCGTGCGGACGGGCAGCGGCTTGCCGTTGGCGTACCGCCCGCTGGCCGTGACGTCGATCGGGGACTCGCCCAGCGTGTCCAGATTCAGCATTCCCCGTTGCGTGCCGTCCGGCTTGGACGTTGCCGCGCACACGGCACCGGGCCCGGAATCATCGGCGCAGCCCAGGTCAACCGGCACGGAGCCCGCGACGAGCTGGAGGGTTTCCTCTTTGCACTTGCCGTCCTGGCAGGCCTTCACATGTAGCGTCTTCACTTCGGGCGCGTAGCCTGCGGCCACCGTGACCGCGACCCCTGACGCCTGGCCCATTGCCGGGCACGCCACCTCGAAAGCATGGCACCCCGAAAGGAGTGCCGTCGCCGTGATTGTGGCCAAAAGTACCCCTGTCTTGCCCATACTTCAGGGTAGATCCGGTGTCCCGAAGGGGACCCGGCCGGCCAAAACTGGCGCCCTCATTGTTACCCGGTCCGTGCCGTGGGTGCCTAGTTGAGACCAAAACCCGGGCGGCAGGTGCCAGGCGGTACGGGGCGGGGCAGTCAGCCGGGCAGCCGATACCCGCCCTGGTGCAGTTCGGCCAGGCCGTCCCCAAGGAGGCCCGCCAGCGCCCGTTCCAGCTGCTCCGGTGCGCAGTTCAACCGGTGCAGGGCGGCCAGCGGCACGCCTATGCCGGCGGCTTCGAACCCGAGGTCGGCGGGGGCCTGCTGGAACATCTCGGCCGGCACCGGCGCGTCCGCCAGCCGGAGGACCGCCATCACGCCGCCCCGGACCTGGCGGTCTGTGCCGTGCCACGCCTGGCCCTTGGGCGTATACGACGGCGGCGGCTCGCCGGCGGCGAGCCACGCGCACCGGTCGCGTACGGGGCACGCGGCGCATTTGGGTGCCCGGGCCGTGCACACCAGCGCCCCCAGCTCCATGACCGAAGCGTTCCAGCGGACGGAACCGCCGGCGTCGGACGGCAGCAGTTCCGCGGCAAGCCGCATCTCCGCGGCTGTCAGGGCGGGGGCGGGCAGGGCGGAGCCTGAAAAGAGCCGCGCATGGACGCGGCGGATGTTGGTATCCACCACCGTCTCGCGGCGCCCAAAGGCGAAAGCGGCGACGGCGGCCGCCGTGTAGCTGCCCACACCAGGCAGTCCGAGCAACTCGGCGTAGTCCTGCGGGACCCTGCCGCCGTGGTCTCGTTCGATGGCGACTGCGGCAGCATGCAGCCGGAGCGCGCGCCGCGGATAGCCCAGCCGGCCCCAGGCGCGGACCGCCTCACCGGCGGGTTCCCGAGCAAGCGCTGCAGGCTCCGGCCACCGGCGCAGCCACTCTTCCCAGACCGGCAGCACACGGACCACGGGGGTCTGCTGCAGCATGATCTCGCTGACCAGCACGCCCCAGGGCGGGCAGTCGGGCGAGCGCCACGGCAAATCCCGGGCTTCGGCCTCGAACCAGTCCTCCAGAGAGGAGTGGACGTCCGTCAGGTCGGGGTAATCGATTGTGGTTTTGATGCCAACACTCTAGTTGAAAACCCCGACGCGGTTCCCGGCCGGGTGCCGTCAGCTGGCTTCCTGCTCTGCGGGAGGCAGTCCCTCCCGCCGTGCGGGCAGCCGCCTCACATGGCCGTGCAGGGTTTCACCGCCGCGGCCGTTGGCCGCCGGAACAGCAAGGGCCACCACGAAACTGGCACTGTTCGGATCCACGGAGCGGATGGTCAGGCTGCGCGTTCCTTCCGGTATTGACGGCGCAAAGAACTGCAGCTGGCGGGAGCCGACGGTGGCCACCTCATCCAGGCGGTACTCTGTGCCGAAATGGTCATGGATAACGATTTCGGGGGTTTGCGGCTCGTCGTCATTGACTGAGGCGAGATGCAGGTTCACCACGATCCCGGTGTCCCAGATCTCAACCGCAAGCACCGTGAACGCAGTGCCCTGGCTCTGATGTTTGCCAAACGTCAGCGGCAGCAGAACGCGTTCGAGGTGACCGCCAGACACGTGATCTACCATCAGTGGTCCTCTCCAACTCGGCCCGGTAAGTGGTATCCGGGATTCAATTTTAGTAAGCGTGCTGACAGTTGTCACCCGAATTTGAGTCACGAATTGGACATGGTGGGGTAGTGGCGGCGTGGTGGTGCAGCAGAAACCCGGCCGTTACTTAGCCTAGAAGGATGGGCAGGCAAGACACTCCGAACTCCGGCGCGGGCCGGAACCGGTCACCGAAACCGGCGGCACAGAAAACGGCACCCGGGAAAACGGTGCCCCGAGCGAGCCGTAAGCCGAGCCCCGCCGTGTACCGCCGTCGTCGGCTCTTTGCCGGAGTGGCGCTGCTGCTGGTCCTGGGACTGATTGCAGGCGGTGTCGCAACGGTTTCCAGCCTCCTCGGCGGCGCCGAGCGGGCCGTCTCCGCAGAGGACTCAACGCAGGGCTCCTCAACGGCGGGCAGCACCGCGCAGCCGGGCGCAACGCCGTCGGCCAGCCCTTCTGCAACCCCCTCGGCCTCGCCCACGTGCGACCAGAAGCTCGTGACGGTCAAGGCGGCCACCAACAAGACGTCCTACGCTGCAGATGAGAAGCCGGTGCTGAGCCTCACGGTCACCAACGGCGGGAAGCTTCCCTGCAAGGTGAACATCGGCACGTCGCAGATGGACTTCCTGGTCACCAGCGGCTCGGACCGCGTCTTCTCATCCGCCGACTGCCAGGCGGCCAGTACTGACCTGGTCAAGACCATTGCGCCCGGCAAGAGTGAAACGGCGAACTTCCCGTGGCCGCGCAACCGTTCGGTGCAGGGCTGCGAGACGGTGCCGGACGGTTCGGTTGCCGGCAGCGGGTATTACGTTTTCATCGCGAAGCTTGGCGCCAAGGTCAGCCCGCCGACGGTCTTCCAGCTCGGCTGACGGGACCTACAGGAACCTGACCTACAGGAAGCGGTCCAGCAGGCTGGCTTCGGCCATCCGGCTGAGGCCCTCCCGGACCGTGCGGGCGCGCTGGTCGCCGATGCCGTCAACGGTCATCAGGTCATCAATGGTTGCGGCCATGAGGTACTGCAGCCCGCCGAAGTGGTCCACCAGCCTGTCCGCGACGGCCTTCGGCACGGCCTTGAGTCCGGACAGGAGCCGGTAGCCCCGCGGCTGCACCACGGCGTCGAGGGTGTCCACGCCGCCGGCGAAGCCGATGATTCCGGCGATCTTGCTGAGGTCGATCAGTTCGGTGGGGCCGAGGCTGAGGAGCGCGCTGACCGCGCCGTCGATGTCCTCCGGGGATGCGTTCGGCCCGGCGTAGTCGCGGATGATGATGTCGCTGCCGGGGCCGCGGCCCACCGTGAGCTCGTCCAGCTGGAGGGACAGGAGCCTGCCGTCCTCGCCGAGCTCCAGCACATACTGCGAGATTTCCTCGGAGATCCGGCGCACCATCTCCTGGCGCTGCAGGGTCACGGCCACATCGCGCACCGTCACCATGGCCTCGATCTCCAGGGCGGACAGCGAACTGGTCACCTGGTCCAGCCGCGAACGGTAGCGTTCCAGCGTGGCCAGGGCCTGGTTGGCGCGGGCCAGGACCTTTTCGGAGCCCTCGAGCACATGCCGCAGCCCGTTGACGTACAGGGCGATGATCTGCATGGACTGGCTCACCGATATGACCGGGACGCCTGTCTGGATGGCCACGCGTTCCGCGGTCCGGTGCCGGGTGCCCGATTCCTGAGTTTCGATGCTCGAATCCGGGACGAGCTGAACTGCCGCGCGCAGGATGTTGCTGGCATCCTTGTCGCAAACGATGGCGCCGTCCATCTTGGCCAGTTCGCGGAGCCTCGTCGGTGAGAAGTCGATGCCGATGTCGAAGCCGCCGGAACAGATCGAGTCGATGGTCCGGTCCGAGCCCAGGACGATCAGGGCGCCGGTGCGTCCGCGGAGAATGCGTTCCAGGCCGTCCCGCAACGCGGTCCCCGGGGCCACCCTCCCCAAAGTCGCTTTGAGCGATTCTTCAGGGCTGCGAGCCATAGATATTCCCTTCAAAGGTGCAGGCGGGCCTGCAGGTTCGCCGGTTTTCGATAGTCCGCCGGCAGGATCAAAAGTACTCGGTTTCCCGCATGCACCATCCTAGAGGTAGATTACCCCAGCAACCGCACGGGCAAGCCTTAAAGTGCCCCATTGGGGGCGTGCCAAACAGGCATCCGGAGTGCGTCCGACGACGGCTGGCCGGGGGGCACTTTTGGCCCCCCTTCAGTGCGGATTCCGCCCCTGCGATAAACTTGAAGCCTTGGCTGGCAGGTTCCGCCGCCACCTTTTCCAATCAGGATCCCCCGCGGATCGCAGTGAAAGTAGCACCGTGTCCCAAGAAGTGCAGAGCCCCGCCCGAGTGCACGAGATCCACAAACAGGCCTCCCGCCGCCGCACGTTCGCCGTCATCTCCCACCCGGACGCCGGCAAGTCCACGCTTACCGAGGCCCTCGCCCTGCACGCCAAGGTTATTGGCACCGCGGGCGCTTCCAGCGGCAAGGCCAACCGCAAGGAGACGGTCTCGGACTGGATGCAGATGGAGAAGGACCGCGGCATCTCCATCAGCTCGGCCGCCCTGCAGTTCTCCTACCGGGACACCGTGATCAACCTGCTGGACACCCCCGGCCACGCCGACTTCTCCGAGGACACCTACCGTGTGCTCGCCGCCGTCGACTGCGCCGTAATGCTCGTGGACGCGGCCAAGGGCCTTGAGACCCAGACCATGAAGCTGTTCGAGGTCTGCAAGCAGCGGAACCTTCCCATCATCACGGTCATCAACAAGTGGGACCGCCCGGGCCTGGATGCCCTGGCCCTCATGGACGAGATCACGGAGCGCACCGGGCTGCAGCCCATGCCCCTGACCTGGGCCGTGGGCATCTCCGGTGATTTCCGCGGCGTCTGGGACCTGCGCAACGACAGGTTCGCGCGTTTCCAACGGAACAACGCCGGCGCCAGCATTGCCCTCACCGAGTACTTCACCCCTGAAGAGGCCGCCGAAAGCCAGGGCGGCAACTGGACGGATGCCGTTGACGAGGCTGGCCTGGTCATCGAGTCCAACCTCGCCTTCGACGTCGAGAGCTTCCACGCAGGCAAGGCCACCCCCATCCTGTTCAGCTCCGCGGCGCTAAACTTCGGCGTCAAGGAACTTCTGGACGCCCTGGTGGACTTCGCCCCGCCGGCCGCGCCCCGGCCGGACATCGAGGGCACCCCGCGTGCCGTCGAGTCCCCGTTCTCCGGCTTCGTGTTCAAGGTCCAGGCAGGCATGAACAAGGCCCACCGCGACCACGTTGCCTTTATCCGCGTCTGCTCCGGAGTGTTCGAGCGCGGCATGGTGGTCACGCAGACCCGCACCGGAAAGTCCTTCGCCACGAAATACGCGCAGCAGGTTTTCGGGCGGGAACGCGAGGTCATCGACGAGGCCTACCCGGGCGACGTCGTGGGCCTGGTCAACGCGTCCTCGCTCCGCGTGGGGGACAGCCTGTTCCTCGAGGAGCCCGTGGAGTTCCCGGCCATTCCGCTGTTCGCCCCCGAGCACTTCCAGGTGGCCCGTTCCAAGGACCCCAGCCGCTTCAAGCAGTTCCGCCGCGGCATCGAGCAGCTTGAGCACGAGGGCGTCATCCAGGTGCTGCGCTCCGACGTCCGCGGTGACCAGGCCCCCGTGCTTGCCGCCGTCGGGCCCATGCAGTTCGAGGTGGTGGAGGACCGTATGGCGCACGACTTCAGCGCGCCAATGCGGCTGGAGCGCCTCCCGTACTCCATGGCCAGGATCTCGACGGCGGACGCCATGCCGGCGCTGGCCAACGTGCCGGGCGCCGAGGTACTGCTGCGGTCCGACGGCGAATACCTGGCCCTCTTCAACGACATCTGGGCCCTGCGCCGCATCGAGAAGAACCATCCGGACCTCACGCTGGTACCTATCGGGACGCACAACCCCGCAAAGTAACTGCGCCAACGCGGGGCTCCGGCTCCCGAACGGTCTCCCAACCAACGAAGCAAGGTATCCGTGCCCACAAACCAGCCGTCTGCCGCAACACCAGTTACAGGATTGACCAGCGCTTCAGGTTCACCCAGCGCTTCAGGTTCAACCAGGGTCGTCGTGACCGGCATGGGGTCCATGAACCCGCTCGGGGCCACCGCGGCCGAGACCTGGGAAGCGATGCTGGCCGGCCGGTCGGGCATCGCGGCGCTGCAGGACGGCTGGGCTGAGGCCCTGCCGGTGCGCATCGCCGGCCGGGTCACCGCGGACCTGGGCGCGTTCCTCAGCACCCGCGAGCTGAAGCGGATGGACCGCTGCGGGCAGCTGGCGCTCGTTGCCTCCCGCGAAGCCTGGGAGCAGGCGGGGAAGCCGGGCGTCGAGCCGGAGCGGCTGGCCGTCGTGATCGGCTCGGCCTACGGCGGCATGGACACCGTGCTCGCCCAGGTCAGGGAACTGGACAACGGCGGTCCCCGCAAGGTTTCGCCGCACACCCTGACCAGGCTCATGGTGAACGGACCGTCCGCGTGGGTTTCCATCGACCTCGGCGCAAAGGGCGGGGCACGCACTCCGGTCAGCGCCTGTGCGTCCGGGGCCGAGGCGATTGCCCAGGGTGCCGACATGATCAGGTCCGGGGCCGCCGACGTCGTCATTGCCGGCGGCGTTGATGCGTCCGTCAATGACCTGATCATCAGCGGTTTCTCCCAGATCCGGGCGCTCTCCACGCGCAACGACGATCCGGAGCGGGCTTCACGGCCGTTCGACCGGGACCGCGACGGGTTCGTGCTGTCCGAGGGGGCGGGGATCGTGGTGCTGGAGAGCGAGGAACACGCACGTGCCCGGGGCGCGGACGTGCTGGGCGGCATAGCCGGGGCAGCCGTGACCTCGGACGCAAACGACATCGTGGCAGCCGATCCGGACATGCAGGTGCGGGTCATGGAGAAGGCCCTTGCCTCCGCCGGCCTCCGCGGGACGGACATCGGGTTCGTGCACGCGCACGCCACCTCGACCCCCGTGGGCGACCGGCTGGAGGCGCAGGCTATCAAGAGCATTGCCGGCGACCAGGTCCCGGTGACCTCCACAAAGTCGCTCACCGGGCACCTGCTCGGCGGAGCGGGAGCCCTTGCCGCCATCGCCACGCTGCAGGCCCTCCGGACCGGCGACCTGCCCGGCACCTACAACGTGGACGCCCTTGACCCCGAGGTGGACCTCAACGTGATCACCGGCACCGTCAGCGGCAGCACCGCGACGGCGGGACTCGTCAATGCCTTCGGGTTCGGCGGGCACAGCGCGGCGCTCGTGGTCACCCGCGCCTAAACCCGTGAATGCCAGGAGCCCGGCCGCAGTCGCGCGGCCGGGCTCCTGGCATTCTCAGAGGGGGATCAGTTCTGCTGCGGCTTCCGGGTCCGCACCAGGGCCGCCGTCCCGGCGGCCAGGCCGAGCAGGCCTGCGCCGAGGCCAACAATGCCGAACGTGTTATCAGGCGCAGCCGCGACCGGGGTGGTCGACGCTGCCGCCGCTGTGTCCGCAGTTGCTGTGTCTGCAGTTGACGTATCTGCAGTCGTGCCGCCTGCGGCGGGAGCCGCCGCGGCAGCCGGTGCCGCATGGGAGTGCTCGTCCGCCGCCGCAGTGGTGACGAATGAGGGGACCGGGTGCTCGGGCTCGGGCTGGCCGGCAGTCTCGGGCTGGTCCCACTTCACCACCGTTCCGTCGGAGTAGGTCTGTGCCGCAGGCAAGGCCACAGTGGTCCCGGCCTCCGGGAGCCGGCCGACCGAGATGGAGAACGTCTGGTACTCATGCTGGCCGAGCTGGTGGGCCGCATCGGCTGTCCAAGTGACCGTGGCCGCTGCCTTGGTGATCTTGGCGCCTTCCACCGTGACGGGTGCGGGCAGGGCCGCCTCGGTGATCTTCGCCGTCCAGCCGTCCATGGGCTTGACCGAGACGGAGGTGAACGGCGTCGCCGTCGGCAACGTGACGGTGACCTTGGTGGTCTTGGCGGCAGCTGACTCGTTGGGAACCCGGAAGGTCAGCTGCGAGAAGCCGCCGGCCGAGGTCGAGGCCGGGTCCACGTGGACGTGGGCGGATGCCGACCCCACCCCCAGGACCATAAGGCCAGCCGCCGCCGTGACGACGGTGACGGTTTTCAGGGCAGAGGTTTTCAGTGCAGACGACTTCGCAGCACGGGTTGTTGAGGTGGTCATGACAGGGCCTTTCGCGGGTGCTGCCGCGCTCGCGCCGAGGGGCAGCAGTGGTGAGGGATGGTCAGGCGGCGTCCCGGCACCCCTCCGCAGGCTCGTTGGCCATGCGCAGGAAGGTTACTAAGTGGTGCGCGGGAGGGCGGCCAAGGGCGGACCGCGAAGGGTGTCGTGCCGCAGGTTGCGGCGGTGAGCAGCGACGAAGACCGTTGGCCAGGCCGCAGGACGGTGGCGGGCGGGCGTGAGCCCGGCGGGCCGGGGGAGCCGCACCAGGGGGCGGAGCCATGCGAGGAGCTGCCACAATGCGGCCTCTCCCCTCCGCAACAGCCAGGCGGTGGCCAGCATGGCGAGGAGGTGGCCTGCCAGCATGGCGGCCGAATTGGCTCCGTCGTCTATGGCCACCATATCCATGGACATGGTTTCCACTGCCGCCGTGCAGCTCAGGCCACCATGCCCGTAGTGCGTCGGCGGGGTAAGGGTCAGCTGGGGCAAGCAGGAAGCCCCGGGGGAGAGAGCTGCGAAGGCGATGTGCAGCGTCAGCTGGCCGGCGCCGAGCAGGGCGAAAAGGACAGCAAACGATAGCTGCCGCCGTGCGAACCAGGCGGCCGGGGCCAACAGGACTGCTCCCGTCACGGCAACTGTCCCGATATCCGGAAGCTGCCCGCCACCCAGCACGTGACCGGCCACGGCCAGGGAGACCGCCAGTGACATGACCAGGGCTGCGCGGAAGAGGCGCAGGGGACCTCGGAGTTCCATTGGTGCCTCCCTCCATCGGGCCCGGAGCTGCTGTGACACCCCGACCGTAAACACGGCAGCGTGGGAAAACCTTGGGCCCCGCCACGTTTATTACGGGTTTGGGCGGCCCGGAATGGTGGTCCGGATGATGGGGACAGGGCAGCGGCAGGGGCCGGCCCGTAGAATTGCTGGGACACCCCCTGTGCCCGTCGATCTTCCGGAAAGGACCGCTGATGATGCCCCGTGCCTCGTTCCGGCTTTTCCGTACCGGGCTGATCGGTTCGCTCATTATCGGGTTTGCCGCCGGCGGACACCTTGCGGGCGGCGGCCAGCTTCCCACAGCGGCCATCCTGGCGGCGCTGTTCGCCGTGACACTGGTTCCCGTCGCCGCACTGACCCGGTTCCGCCTCTCCGCCCCTGCCTTGGTGTCATTGCTGGGTGCCGGCCAATTGTGGCTGCACTGGGCTCTCTATGCGCTGGGCGGCGCCGGTGCGGCCGCACCGGAGTCCGCCGCGCTGATGCAGGGCCATTCCGGCCATGCGGGTGCTTTAGGTCCGGCTGCCATGACTCCAGACGTGCTGGCCGCGGCAGGCTCGGCAGCCGCCGGAAGCGTCCATTCCGCGGCATCCGACGGCGTGATGTTCGCTGCGCACGCCGTGGCCACCCTGTGCACCGCGGTCCTGCTGGCGCACGGCGAACGCGTGCTGTCAGCCCTTGCTTCCTGGCTGCAGCCGCTTATCCGACGGCCCGAACCGGCAGTTATCGTTCCCGCCCGCGTCCCTGCGCCTTTTCCAACTCCGGTCAACCTCCCGCGCATTCGCGCCGGCGTGTGCCTGCCCACCCGGCGCGGGCCGCCCGTGCCTTTGGCCGCCTAGACGGGTTCCTTTCAGAACGGGCCGTCCTTTATGGACTGTTCCGCTTTTCCAGCCAGGACCCGACGGCGGCGTGCAGCTACCTGCCCGTGTCGCCTTGATGACGCATCGATGGTGCACGCGCCCCTGACTGATTTTTCTGTGAAAGGCATTACCCTCATGAACACCTCCATTCGCCGTACCCTCAAGACCGCCGCTGCCGCGTCCCTCACGGCCGGCTTCCTGGCCGCCGGTGCCGCCGCCGCCTCTGCGCACGTCACGGTTGACCCCTCCGCAACCGCCGAGGGCGGCTTCACCAAACTGACGTTCAGCGTTCCGAACGAATCGGATACGGCCAAGACCAACCGGCTGGAGGTCAAGCTTCCCACCGACACCCCGCTGACCTCGGTCTCCGTGAAGCCGATGGACGGCTGGAAGGCGCAGGTGGTCACCTCCGCCCTGCCTAAGCCGGTGGAAGTTGCAGGCGCAACCGTCACCAACGCCCCAACCAGTGTGATCTGGACCGCCGATGCGGCCCACCAGATCGGGCAGAAGGAATTCCAGACCTTCACTCTGTCCGTCGGCCGGCTCCCGGCAGCCGGCACCACCCTGATGCTGCCCGCGGCCCAGGGCTACACCGACGGCACCACCGTCAACTGGGCCGACGCGGCCGAGGCCGAACACGACCACGCGTCCGCAACCTCCTCCGCCGCAGCTTCTGCTCCGGCCGCTGAGGCGAAGGAGCACCACCCCGCGCCCTCGTTCGTCGTCACCGCGGCGGAGGCGGCTGATGGTTCCGCATCGGCCACGCCGGAGGCCGCGCCGGCATCGGAAACGCAGGCAACAGGTTCCAACGGCGGCCAGGTCGCGGGCTGGATCGGGCTGGTCGCCGGACTTCTTGGCCTCGCCGCGGGCGCCACTGCACTGGCCCGCACCCGCGCGGTCAAGAAGTAGCCCCAAGCCCGCCAACAGCAGCGGCCCGCGCCATCTCCTGGAGCTTACAGGGGACGGCGCGGGCCGCTTTGCTGACTGACGAACAGCGCTCAGGCCAACCGCGTCAGGGCTTGGTGATGAGCAGTTCCAGGACCTCGGTCAGGTGGCCCACTTCCTTCACGTTGAAGCCTGCCGGGACCGGTCCGGGACCGGTGGGGCTGGAGGGAACCACGGCGTGCGTGAATCCCAGCCGGTGGGCTTCATGGATGCGCTGGTTGATGCCGGGGACGGGCCGAACCTCACCGGCCAGGCCCACCTCGCCGAAGGCGATGAGGCGCTGGGGCAGGGGTTTCTTGTGCTTCGCGGACGCCACTGCCAGCGCTACGGCGAGGTCGGTGGCCGGCTCGCTGAGCTTCACGCCGCCCACCGTGGCCACGTAGGAATCGTCCTTCTGCAGCTGGCACCCGGCACGCTGCTGCAGCACTGCCAGGAGCATGGCCACCCGGGAACTGTCCAGGCCGCTGGTTGCCCGGCGGGGCTGTGAGTTCTGGGTCTCGGCGAGCAGGGACTGCACCTCGGCAAGCAGCGGCCTGCGGCCCTCCATGGTGACGGTGATGCAGGTGCCGGATACCGGGTCCTTGGTGCGGGTGACGAACAGTCCGCTCGGATCGGCGAGGCCCAGGATGCCGTCCTCGGTGAGGTCGAAGCACCCCACGTCGTCGGTGGGCCCGTAGCGGTTCTTGACCGCCCGGAGCAGGCGGAGGCGGGAGTGGCGCTCGCCCTCGAACTGGCACACGACGTCCACCAGGTGCTCCAGCAGGCGGGGCCCGGCGATGGAGCCGTCCTTGGTCACATGTCCCACCAGCAGCGTGGTCATGTTCCGGCGCTTGGCCGCCGAGATGATGGAGGCGGCCACCTCCCGGACCTGGGAGACGCCGCCTGAACTGCCCTCCACGTCCGCGCTGCTGAGCGTCTGCACGGAGTCCACCACCAGCAGCTTCGGTTCCACCTTCTCCACCTGGCCGAGCGCCTGGCCAAGGTCGGTTTCCGCTGAGAGGTAGAGGCTGTCCGCGATCGCGCTGATCCGCTCCGCCCGCAGCTTCACCTGGGCAGCCGATTCCTCGCCCGTCACATAGAGGACGCTCTGCCCGGTCCGGGCGAACTTGGCGGCAACGTCCAGCAACAGGGTGGACTTTCCAACACCTGGCTCGCCCGCGAGCAGGATGACGGCGCCGGGCACCACGCCGCCGCCCAGCACGCGGTCCAGCTCGTCCACCCCGGTGGGCAGGTAGGCGGCAGTGGTGGCGTCAATATCGGCAATTGGGCGGGCTGGCTCAAGAACTGTAGTGGCCGCCGTCGTACGCGCCACCGCGGCGCCGGTTTCCTCAACGGTGCCCCACGCCTGGCACTCACCGCACCGGCCCACCCACTTGACCGTGGTCCAGCCGCATTCCGCGCACTTATAGCCCGGCGCCTTGGAAACCCGGGAAGTCTTTGTAGCCATTGCTCCACACTAACCGGCGGCAGCGACATTATTTGGGCCTACAGCGGGGGCAGGAGGTCGCGCGCCTCGCGGGAATCGATGCCGGTGGCTTCCAGCAGGTCCACCATGAGCGGCCGGAACAGCATCACCACGGTCTCGCCCTCGAGCTTCTGCACCTTCAGCATCCTCGGATGCAGCCGCCCGGCGATCTCGCCCAGGTCCTGCCGCGCGCTGCGGAGGTGGGCATCGCGGGCGCCCTCCTGCACCTCAGCCAGGCCGAGCGAGAGCTCATCCACGGCCGCCCCTGTCTCCAGCAGGACCTCGGCGATGTTTTCCGTGGCTTCGTCGGACAGCGCGGCGTGGTTGATGGAACTGGTCAGGCGGCGCGCGAAGACACGGCTGTTGCGCAGGGCAAGGTCGATATACTCGAGCGACTGCTCCAGCCGGTCCAGCTCATCCCGGTGGCGCCGGTAGGCGGGCGCCAGCGTGGCCACCTCGCCAGATGCCCGCAGCGAGTGACGCATGGCATCCACCAGTGGCTGGCTGTTCCGGCCCCGGACCAGGGCATGCCAGGCCCGGGTGGAATCGCTCTCAACCAGGGCTGCAGCGCATTCCCGCAGCACTTCCGCCAGTTCATGGAGCAGCTTCTGGACGTCCTTGCGTGGTTCACGGCGGGGATCCTTGGGCGCCAGGATGGTGACCAGCAGCGCGACCACGCCGCCCACCACGGCGTCGATGCTGCGGGTGAAGGGGCCGCCGGCAGGCGCCGGCAGCAGCACCACCAGCAGCGACTGCAGCGCGAGTTGGGTGGTGAAGATGTTGCCGCTGTCCAGGAAGCGGGCCAGCAGGATGGATGTCAAAAGCACGACGGCGGCCTGCCAGATCCCGGCCCCGAGCCAGTGGAGCAGCATGTCGCCCACGGCGATGCCGATGGTGCAGCCCAGACCCACCTCCATCACCCTCCGCAAGCGCAGGTCGCGGGAGAAGCCGAGGGCGATCAGGGCGGACGTGGCAGCGAACAGCGGGCCGGTATGGCCCAGGACATACTCGGCAAAGGCATAGGCTCCCACGGCGCCGAAGGTCATCTGGATCCCGGGGATCAGCGAATTCCGGCTCCGGACCATCCCTGTCCTGATCCGGCCGCGAAGGAAACGTCTGCTGGCGGAGAGTCCGGTCTGGGGCATGGCTTCAGTCTATTGCGGGAGCTGCCACGGACCGGGAACCAACGGACCGGCTACAAGCCGTCCGGCGGCCCGCCCCGGAACCACAAAAGAAACCCCGGAGCCACAAAAGAAGGTGCCGCCGTCGCGGTTGGTGACGGCGGCCCTCACGTTCGGGTGGTCAGGTTAGCCGTTGATGACCTGGGGGACGCCGAGGTGCTTGAGGCCTTCGACGCCGAATTCGAGGCCGTAGCCGGATTGTTTGGCTCCGCCGAAGGGGACGCGGGGGTCGACGGCACCGTGTTTGTTGATCCAGACGGTGCCGGCTTCGATGCGCGCGGCGACTTCGCGGGCTGCGGGGAGGTTGGGGGACCAAACGGATGCGCCGAGTCCGACGTCGAGGGCGTTGGCGTATTCGATGGCCTGGTCGATGGTGCTGTAGCGGATGATCGGCAGGGCGGGGCCGAACTGTTCTTCGGCGACGAGGGGGTTGTTGTTGTCGATGTCGGCGACGAGGGTGGTGGGGTAGAAGTAGCCGGGCTGGCCGGGGTCGGGGTCGCCGCCGAGCAGGATCCGGGCGCCGGAGTCGCGGGCGGCCTCGACGAGGGTGGCGACGATGTCGTACTGGGCTTTGTTTTGCAGGGGGCCGAGGACGTTGTTTTCGTCCAGGCCGTTGCCCATCGGCATCGCGGCGGCCACGGCGGTGAGTTCTTCACAGACGGCGTCGTAGATGTCGTCGTGGACGTAGAGGCGTTTCAGCGCGGCGCAGGTCTGGCCGGTGTTGATGAAGGCGCCCCAGAACAGGCCTTCGGCGATGGCTTTGGGGTCGGCGTCGGGCAGGACGATGCCGGCGTCGTTGCCGCCGAGTTCGAGGGTGAGGCGTTTGACGGTGTCCGCGGAGGATTTGATGATGGAGCGGCCGGCGGCGGTGGAGCCGGTGAACATGATCTTGCCGATGGCGGGGTGTTCGGCGAGGCAGGCGCCGACTTCGCGGTCGCCGGAGATGGCGGTCAGGACGCCGTCGGGGAGTTCTTCGTTGAGGACCTTGATCAGGGCGAGGACGGAGAGCGGGGTCATTTTGGAGGGTTTGACGACGGCGGTGTTGCCCATGCGCAGGGCGGGGGCGATCTGCCAGATGGTGATCATCATGGGCCAGTTCCAGGGGCCGATGGCGCCGACGACGCCGATGGGCTTGTAGTGCAGTTCGGCGTAGGTTTCGCCGTCGTCGACGACCACTTCTGGTGTGAGTTCGGTGGTGGCGGTGGCGCGGAGCCAGGCGGCGCAGGCGCCGACTTCAAAGCGGGCGTTGGGGCCGTTCAATGGTTTGCCCTGCTCCCGGGAGAGCAGCTGGGCGAGTTCCTCGGCGGAGCGCTCGACGGCGTCGGCGGCCTTGAGCAGGGCGGCGGAGCGGGCGTCGTGGCCGAGGGCAGCCCACGCGGGCTGGGCGGCTACGGCCGCGGCGACGGCGGTTTCGAGGTCCTCAACGGTGTGGACCGGCGCCTCGCCGACGACACCGCCGGTGGCAGGATCGAAAATGGTCCGGGTCTCGCCGGAGCCGGGGGTGATGGACGCGAGGAGGGCATCGTAGGTTTCCAAGAGGTACTCCACTTCGAGTAGGAAAGTGCGCTCAGCCGGTCGGCGAGGCGGGCATACCTAAGTGTTGTCCGTCCGCATGGCCGCTGGCTTGTCTTTGGACGCAGGACCCTTGACTTGGGGCGAACTGTGCACCTGACCACCCCTCTGGTAAATTCCCTCGGTTGCTCCGCAGCTGCCCTTTTGACGCTTCAAAGCGGCATCTACGGAGCAACGGGTGAGAGTTTTGTCCAGATATGGTGGGTTGAGGGTCTTGTGGGTTAGACGCCGGCGGACGCCTTGACGGCTTCAGCCGACGCCTGGCGGCGGTCGAAGATGGTGGCGCCGACCTCCTGCTCGGCCTGGTTATTGATGCCCAGGTCGATGCCTTTGCGTTCCCGGATCACCAGGACCGCGGCCGTTGAAACGAGGGCCACGATCAGCAGGTAAACGGACACCGAGGCTGTGGTTCCGGTGGCCTGGACCAGGGCGGTGGCGATCATCGGAGCGAAGGCGCCGCCGATGATGGCACCGAGTGCGTAGGAGATCGCGACGCCGGAGAACCTGATGGAGGCGGGGAACAGCTCACTGTAGAGGGCTGCCTGCGGGCCGTAGGTCAGGCCGAGCCCGACCGTGAACAGCGCAAGGCCAAGGAAGAGCGACCAGATGTTTCCGGTGTTCACCAGCCAGAACAGCGGGAACACCGTAAGGATGAGGCAGGCATAGCCGATGAGGTACGTCTTCTTGCGGCCGATGCTGTCCGCCAGGTAGCCGGAGATCAGCGTGAACAAGAACCACAGGGCGGCGGAGCCGGTTACTGCGAGGAGAACTTCCGTGCGGTCCATGGCCAGTCCGGCGGGATTGGCGGCATAGCTCAGGATGTAGCCGCCGGTGGTCATGTAGCCTGCGGCGTTGTTGCCCGCGAAGACGAGTGCCGCGATGATGACCAGCAGCCAGTGCTTCTTAAAGAGTTCGACGATCGGAACGCGGGTCTGCTGCTTCTTCTGCGCGATCTCCTCGAAGACCGGGCTTTCCTCCACGCTGCGGCGGACCATGAAGCCGACGACGATCAGGACGAAGCTGAGCAGGAATGGAATGCGCCAGCCCCACTGCACAAAGGCCGCGCCGGGGGAGACCACGCCGGACATCAGAGCCAGGACGCCGGAGGCCAGCAGCATGCCCAGGGGAACGCCTAGCTGGGGGAAGGCGCCGAACAGGCCACGCTTGCCGCGGGGTGCGTGCTCGACCGCCATCAGGACGGCACCGCCCCATTCGCCGCCGGCCGAAATGCCCTGCAGGATGCGAAGGAGCAGCAGCAGGATGGGCGCCACAACACCTGCCGTCTCGAAGGTCGGCAGCACGCCGATGAGGGTGGTGGCTGCCCCCATCATGATCAAGGTGATGACCAGCATGGCGCGGCGGCCCAGCCGGTCCCCGAAGTGTCCGGCAAGGAAGGCGCCCAGCGGACGGAACAGGAAGCTGAGTCCCACCGAGGCAAAGGAGATGAGGATGCCAATGTCATTGCCGGCGGGTTCGAAGAACAGTTTCGCGAAGACCAGGCCCGCGGCGTTGGCGTAGATGAAGAAGTCGTACCACTCGACGGTGGTACCGATGATGGTGGCAAACGCTACGCGGCGGTTATCCCTTGCCGAGCTGCGCTGCCCGTGCTGGACAGTACTCAATGTTTTTCCTTCAGTTGGCGTAGGGGTCGGCGATGCCGATGTATTGGGTGGTGGTGTATTCGGCGATGCCTTCGGAGCCGCCTTCGCGGCCGAGCCCGGATTGTTTGACGCCGCCGAAGGGTGCGGCGGCGTTGGAGATGACGCCGGCGTTGAAGCCGACCATGCCGAATTCGATTTGTTCGGCCACCCTGAGGAGCCGGTTGAAATCGCGGCTGTAGAGGTAGGAGGCCAGGCCGTATTCGCTGGCGTTGGCCAGGCGGATGGCGTCCTCTTCGGTTTTGAAGGTGGTGACGGGGGCGACGGGGCCGAAGATTTCCTGGCGGAGGATTTCGGCGTCGTTGGGGACGTTGCCCAGCACGGTGGGCTGGTAGAAGTACCCGGCTCCTTCGACGGGGGCGCCGCCGGTGATGGCGGTGGCTCCCGCGTCGACGGCGGCACTCACCAGGGCGTGCACGTCGTCGCGGGCGCCGGCGTCGATGAGGGGACCGACTTGGGTGGCGGGTTCGGTGCCGCGGCCGGTGGTCAGGGCGCCCATGGCGGCGGCGAACTTGGCTGTGAACTCTTTGGCGACGGTTTCGTGGGCGAGGAAGCGGTTGGCGGCGGTGCAGGCTTCGCCCATGTTCCGCATCTTGGCGGCCATGGCCCCTTCGACGGCCTTGTCCAGGTCGGCGTCCTCGAACACGATGAACGGGGCGTTCCCGCCGAGTTCCATGGAGGTGCGCAGCACGTTCTGCGCGGCATCGGCCATCAGGCGCTTGCCCACCGGTGTGGAGCCGGTGAAGGAGACCTTGCGCAGGCGGGAATCTTTGAGCAGGGGCCCTGAGATGCCGGAGGCGGAAGAGGACGGGACCACGTTCAGGACGCCGGCGGGCAGGCCGGCGTCGAGCATGGCCTGCGCGAAGTACTGGGCGGTGAGCGGGGTGAGCTTGGCGGGTTTGAGGACCATGGTGCAGCCGGCGGCGATGGCGGGGGCGACCTTGCGGGTGGCCATCGCGAGCGGGAAGTTCCAGGGGGTGATGAGCAGGCACGGGCCCACGGGTTTGTGCTGGACGAGGATCTTGTTTTTACCCTCGGGGGTGGTGAGGTAGCGGCCGTAGTCGCGGACGGTTTCTTCGGAGAACCAGCGCAGGAACTCGGCCCCGTAGGTGACCTCGCCGCGGGCCTCGGCCAGCGGCTTGCCCATCTCCAGGGTCATCAGCAGGGCGAAGTCCTCGGCGCGTTCGGTGACCAGGTCGAAGGCGCGGCGCAGGATCTCGGCGCGTTCCCTGGGTGCGGTGCGGGCCCAGGAGGCCTGGACCGCGTCCGCTGCGTCGAGCGCGGCGACGGCGTCGTCGCTGGTGGCCGAGGCCAGGGTGGCGAGTACCTCCCCGGTGGCGGGGTCGTGCACATCGAACCTGCCGCCGTCGGAAGCATCCCGCCACTGGCCGTTGATGAGCAGGCCGGTGGGTACGGACGCGAGAAGCTCGGCCTCACGTTCGGGAGAGACGGAGGCCGGTGAGATGGCAGGGGAGATTACGGGCGAAGTGGTCATGCGGGGGTCTCCTCGTAAGCGGGAAGGGTCTGAGGGCGCAACTGACTCGCACTTGTTGTCGTTTTCAGGCGTCAAACGACAACAACTGCGAGTCAGTTGGGTTTAGTAGCTGGCGGGGGAGCCGCCGCCGGCAGACGTGATGAATTCGGCGGCAAGGGCCTCGGAGCCTCGGGCCAGCAGGGCGACGTCGGCGCCCACCAGGATGAAGGCGGCGCCGGCGTCGAGATACGCACGGGCGGTGGCGGGGTTGAAGGCGTTGACGCCGGCGGGTTTGCCGGCCGCTTTCGCGGCGGCCAGGCAGTGTTCGACGGCGGCACGCACCTCGGGGCGTTCCTGCTGTCCCAGCAGCCCCATCGACGCGGCGAGGTCGGAGGGCCCCAAGAAGATGGCGTCCACGCCGTCGACCTCCAGGATGTCCTCCACCGCCTCAACCGCCGCCCTCGACTCGATCTGGACCGTGACGCTCACGGTCTCCGACGCGCGGGCGAGGTAGTCCGGGACGCGGTTCCAACGGGCGGCGCGGGCCAGCGCGGAGCCGACCCCGCGGACTCCGTGGGGCGGGTAGCGGGTGGCAGCCACCGCGGCCTCCGCCTCGGCCACGGAGTTGACCATCGGGACCAGCAGGTTCTGCACGCCCAGGTCCAGGTACTGCTTGATCAGCACCGTGTCGTTCACCGGCGGCCGAACCAGGGTGTGGACCGGGTAGCCGTGGATCGCCTGGAGCTGGGACAGGATGGATTCGAGCCCGTTGGGGCTGTGCTCGGCGTCCACCAGGAGCCAGTCCAGGCCGGACCCCGCGCAGAGTTCGGCGATCAGCGGGCTGCCGGAGCACACCCACATCCCGGCCAGCGGCCTGCCTGCTTTACCGTTTTGATGGCGGAGCGCATCTCGGAAGGTGTCTTCTACTCGAAGCGGCATGTGACAGTCCCCAGTGGTCCGTAGTCGGCGTGGACGGTATCGCCCTTGTACACCCAGAGCGGACGGGTGAAGGAGCCGGCCAGAATGATGTCGCCGGCCTTCATCGAGTCCCCGTGCGCGGCGATCTTGTTGGCCAGCCAGTGCACACCGTTGGCCGGGTGGTCCAGGACGCCTGCTGCCACGCCGGTTTCCTCCACGGTCTGGTTCTTGTACAGGATGGCCGAGACCCAGCGGAGGTCGACGGCGTCCGGCTTCACCGGGCGGCCGCCCACCACCATGGCACCCATGGCCGCGTTGTCGGAGATAGTGTCCACGATGGTCCGGCCCTCCATCTCGATCCTGGAATCGAGGATTTCGAGGGCCGGAACCACGTAGTCGGTGGCGTTCAGGACGTCGAAGATGGTGCAGCCGGGGCCCTTGAGCCCATCCTTCAGGACGAACGCCAGCTCCACTTCCACCCGCGGATGGGTGTAGCGGTCCCACTGCACGGAGCAGCCGGTTTCCAGCACCATGTCATCGAAGATGGCACCGTAGTCCGGTTCGGTGATGCCGGTGGCGGCCTGCATGGCCTTGGACGTGAGGCCGATTTTGCGCCCCACCAGGGTCCGTCCGGCGTCCTCGTTGCGGCGCCGCCACAGCTGCTGCACCGCGTAGGAGTCCTCCACCGTCATGTCCGGGTAACGGGCAGTCAGGCGGGGCACAGGGGTGCGGGTCCGGCCGGCTTCCACCAGCTCGTCCGCAATGGTCTCGATCGTCTTCGCGTCCAGCATCGTTTAGACCTGGGCTCCCAGCTTGAAGCCCTGGGCTTCAGCCCCTTCGCCTTCGGATTTGCGGGTGTAGGAGAAGCCGTCGGCGCCCACGGTGACGGCCATTTCGGAGGCGTCGGTGCGCTCGATGACCGGCTGCGGGTTGCCGTCCAGGTCCAGGACCAGGGAGGCTTCGGTGTACCAGGAGGGAACTACGGGGTTGCCCCACCAGTCGCGGCGCTGGTTGTCGTGGACGTCCCAGGTGACGGTGGGGTTGTCCGGGTCGCCGGTGTAGTAGTCCTGGGTGTAGATCTCGATGCGGTGGCCGTCCGGGTCCAGGATGTAGAGGTAGAACGCGTTGGACACGCCGTGCCGGCCGGGTCCGCGTTCGATCCGGTCGCTGATGCGCAGGGCGCCCATCTTGTCGCAGATCTGGATGATGTTGTGCTTCTCGTGCGTGGCGAACGCGACGTGGTGCATGCGCGGGCCGTTGCCGCCGGTGAGGGCGGTGTCGTGGACTGTCTGCTTGCGGTGCATCCACGCGGCGTAGGTGACGCCGTCGGAGTCTTTGATGTCCTCGGAGACGCGGAAGCCGAGATCCTCCAGGTAGGCGCGGCCGCGGGGAACGTCCGGGGTGACCTGGTTGAAGTGGTCCAGGCGCACCAGTTCACCGGCGGAGTAGAGGTCGTAGCGCTGGGTGAGCCGCTCCACGTGCTCGGTCTCGTAGAAGAACTCGTACGGGAAGCCCAGCGGGTCCTCGACGCGGACGGAGTCGCCGATGCCCTTGGTGAATCCTTCCTTGCGGCGCTCGGTGCGGCAGCCCAGTTCCTTGTAGTAGGCCTCCGCGGCGTCCACCTCGGCGGGGGACTTCACCCGGTAGGCGAAGGCTGCGACGGCGGCGATCGGGCCCTGGCGGAGCACCAGGTTGTGGTGGATGAACTCCTCCAATGAGCGCAGGTAGATGGTGTTTTCATCCTCTTCGGTGACGTGCAGGCCGAGGACGCCGACGTAGAACTCGCGCGACTTGGCGAGATCCGTGACCACGATCTCCATGTATGCGCAGCGGACGATATCCGGTGCCGGGACGGTGGGGGTGGGAACGAAGTTGGTCATGATGTGCTCTCTTCTTTGAAAGGGTTCTTATGGGACCCAACTGACTGGCAGTAGATGTCGTTATGGAGGCTCATAACGACAACAAATGCGAGCTAGTTGGGCTAGGCGCCGAACTTGGGGGTGTGAACGGAACCGAGCGTGATGTGCACGGCCTGCTGGTCGGTGTAGAAATCGATGGAGCGGTAGCCGCCCTCGTGGCCCAGGCCGGAGGCCTTGACGCCGCCGAACGGGGTGCGCAGGTCGCGGACGTTGTGGCTGTTCAGCCACACCATGCCGGCTTCCACGTTCTGCGAGAAGTTGTGGGCCCGGGTCAGGTTCTGGGTCCAGATGTAGGCCGCCAGGCCGTACTTGGTGTTGTTGGCCAGGGCGAGGGCCTCGTCGTCGTTCTCAAACGGGGTAATGGCGACGACGGGACCGAAGATCTCCTCCTGGAAGATTCGCGCGTCGGGGGAGACGTCGGCGAAGACGGTGGGGGCGATGTAGTTGCCCTCCGGCAGGCCTTCCGGGCGTCCGCCGCCGGCCAGCAGCCGCCCTTCGGACTTGCCGATCTCCACGTAGGAGGCCACCTTCTCGTAGTGCTCCGGGTGGACCAGGGCACCCACCTGCGTCTTGGGGTCGTGCGGGTCGCCGACGACGATGTTCTTGGCGCGGGCGGCGTACTTCTCGCAGAACTCGTCATAGATGGCGCGTTCCACCAGGATGCGGGAACCGGCCGTGCAGCGCTCGCCGTTGAGGGAGAAGACGCCGAAGAGTGCGGAGTCGATCGCGGCGTCCAGGTCTGCGTCGGCGAACACGACGCAAGGGGACTTGCCGCCGAGCTCCATGGAGAGGCCCTTGAGGTTGGCGGCGGCGTTGCGGAAGATCGTCTGGCCCGTTGTGGTCTCGCCGGTGAAGGAGATCAGCGGAACGTCCGGGTGCTTGACCAGCGCGTCGCCGGCTTCCTCACCCAGGCCGTTGACCAGGTTGAAGACGCCGTCCGGCAGGCCGGCTTCCTTGAAGATGGTGGCCCAGAGGGACGCGGACAGCGGGGTGAATTCGGCCGGCTTGAGGACCACGGTGTTGCCGGTGGCCAGGGCCGGGGCGAGCTTCCAGGACTCCAGCATGAACGGGGTGTTCCACGGGGTGATGAGCCCGGCGACGCCGATCGGCTTGCGGTTCACGTAGTTGATCTGCGAGCCGGGGACCTTCATGGCGTCGTCGAACTGGGCCACGATCAGGTCCGCGAAGAAGCGGAAGTTCTCCGCCGCACGCAGCGCCTGGCCCTTCGCCTGCGTGATCGGCAGGCCGGTATCGAAGGTTTCCAGCTCGGCCAGGCGGCTTTCCTGTGCTTCGACGGCGTCGGCGATCCGGTTCAGGATGCGGGCGCGCTCGCGGGGCTTCATCTTCGGCCACGGGCCGCTGGTGAACGCTTCGCGGGCTGCGGCGACGGCGAGGTCGATGTCTTCCTTCTGGCCTGCCGCGGCGGTGGCGTAGTTCTGGTTGGAGACAGGGTCCAGGACGTCGAAGGTCTTTCCGCCCACGGAATCGACGAACCTGCCGTTGATGAAGTGCTGGATGTGCGTGGGCAGGTTCTCGGGAACGTAGTGCTTTGCTGCTGTTTCTACAGGGGTCGTCATCGTTGTTTTCCTTACTGTCTAGAGCGACGCGGGGTCAGTTACGGCCCAATTCGGGGCCGTTATTGGGCGCTAAGTGACCCCGCGTTGGTTTGGGAGAGGTACGCGTCCAGGGTGGCGCTGCGGTGGAGTCGTGCTGCTTTTTCGATGGTGTCGGCGTCGGCGCCGGATTCAATGAGTCGGAGCAGGTTCTCGTGCTCGTCCACGGACTCGTGGGCCCGGCCGGGGACAAAGCGGAACGTTGACGACCGCAGTGATGCGAGCCGGTTCCACCCGCGGTGGACGAGGTCCAGGATGTGCGGGTTGGGGCAGTGCTCGAACAGGACGCTGTGGAAGTCCTGGTTGAGCCGGGTGAAGCGGACCGGGTCGAAGTGCTCCAGGCAATCGCGCATCTCGGCGTTGACGGCGCGGGCCCGGGCAATGTCCGCTTCGCCCACCAGCGGCGCGGACAGCGCGGTGGCCGCACCCTCCACGATGCTCAAGGTCTGCATCGTGTAGAGGTACTCGATGGGGTCGATGCCCGCCACGGTGGCCCCGACGTTACGTTCGAACTTCACCAGGCCTTCGGCCTCGAGACGGCGGATCGCTTCCCGGACCGGGACCACGCTGAAGCCGAGGTCCTTGGCGATGGCGGCCAGGACCAGCCGGTAGCCGGGCGTGTAGGTGCCCTCCACGATCCGTGCCTTGATGGCCTGGTAGGCCTGTTCTGACTTGCTGCCGGCGGTGATCTCAGAGACGCTCTCGGCAGCGGGGACGGTTGTCGTTTCAGTCATTGGCTTTGCCTGCTTCCCACTCCTCATACTTTTTGCGCCATTCAGCGTTGAGCGGGTAGAGTCCGTCCACGCTGTGGCCCTGCTCGACCATTTCGGCGATGAAAACCTCTTCGCGTTCCTGGGCGATCGAGTCGTTGGCTACTTCCTCGGCGATGGCCGGGGGGATCACCAGGATGCCGTCCGAATCCGCCACGATGATGTCGCCGGGCTGCACGGTGGTGCCGCCGCAGGCGATGGTGATGTCCGTGTCCCACGGGATGTGGCGCCGGCCCAGCACCGCAGGGTGCGGGTTGGAGTAGTAGGTGGGCAGTTCCATGGCGGCCACGGCGGAGAAGTCACGGACCCCGCCGTCGGTGATGATGGCGGCGGCGCCGCGGACCTGGGCGCGCAGGGCGAGGATGTCCCCGATGGTCCCGGTGCCCTTCTCGCCGCGGGCCTCCATGACCAGGATCTCGCCCTCGTTCACTGAATCGATGGCGCGTTTCTGTGCGTTGAAGCCGCCGCCGTGGGTCTTGAAGAGGTCCTCGCGGTTGGGCACGTAGCGCAGGGTCCGCGCCAGGCCAACTACCTTGCGGTCCGGGCGGGTGGCGGTGAGTCCGTCGATGCTGACGTTGTTCAGCCCGCGCTTGCGCAGCTGGGAGGACAGGGTGGCGGTGCAGACGCTCTCCAGCTTCGCCTTCAGCTCTGGGCTCAGGGCGGAGGCGGCAGCCTCTGAAGGCACAGCCGGAAGGCCGGCGGCCTCCCGCGAGCCGTAGGCCTCTTCGCGCTGTAGGTCATCGGCCTTGGGCTGGGCACCAAAGTCGGCGAGCGCCGTCGTGCCTTCCTTAACTGTGGTGGTGAGGCGGCCGGAGGTGCGCTGCCCGTCGCTGCCGTTCGAACTAAGAGTGCTGACCTCCACCTCCAGCACGTCGCCGGGCACGGCGACGGAGGCGCCGGCGGGGGTGCCGGTGAGGATGATGTCGCCCTCCTCGAGGGTGAGCAGCTGAGACAGGTCGGCCACGAGCCGGGCGAACGGGAAGAGCAGGTCCTCGGTGGTGTCGTCCTGGACCAGGTCGCCGTTGTGCCAGGTGCGGATGCGCAGTTTGGCGGGGTCGACGGCGTCTGCCGGGATCAGTGCCGGGCCCACCGGGGTGAAGCCGTCGCCGCCCTTGGACCGGAGGTTGGAGCCCTTGTCCGCATAGCGGAGGTCGTACACGCCGAGGTCGTTGCTGGCCGTGACCGCGGCGACGTGGCTCCAGGCGTCTTCGACGTCGACGCGGCGGGCTGCCTTGCCGATGATGATGGCGATTTCGCCCTCGTAGCCGAGGAGCTCGCAGCCGGAGGGGCGTTCGACGGCAGCTCCGGTCAGGGACAGCGAGGACGACGGCTTCAGGAAGTAGGAGGGCTGCGCCGGGGTGCGGCCGCGCTGGGCTGCGCGGCTGGGGTAGTTGATATGCACCGCGATCACCTTGCGTGCTGCTGCCAGGGTGTCGTCGTTGACCTGCTCCAAAGCGTTCTCCTCATCAGGTACGAAATCGTATACGAAACATACTGAGCCGTCCGGACGGGTTCGTCAACCCCTGATTTCAGGACAGGAAAAGCTGCTTGTAACCCGGGTCATATGTGACGTACAGTACTGAAGCATAACCACAATTTCTATTATCGAACCACCTGTTCAGATATAGAACACATGATTTGGCGAAAGCCAGCCACACAGTGAAGTGAGGAAAGCCCGTGCAGTTCCACCACCACGGTTACGTTTCCGGTGACCCGCGTATCCAGCCGGCCGCCGGCGTCGGCATCAACCGCCCCGAAGAGCTGCCCGACGAGGTCGACGTACTCATCGTGGGCTCCGGCCCTGCGGGCATGCTCGCAGCGGCCCAGCTCTCCCAGTTCCCGGACATCACCACGCGCATCGTGGAGCGCCGCGGCGGACGCCTGGCGATCGGCCAGGCCGACGGCATCCAGGCCCGCAGCGTCGAGACCTTCCAGGCCTTCGGCTTCGCCGAGGAGATCACTGCAGAGGCCTACCGGATCACCGAGATGGCGTTCTGGAAGCCGAGCCCCGAGAACCCGCAGCACATCGTCCGTGCCGCCCGCGCGGTCGACGACGAAATGGGCATCAGCGAATTTCCGCACCTCATCGTCAACCAGGCCCGCGTGCTGGACTACTTCGCCCGGGTCATGGCCTATTCCCCGACCCGGATGACCCCCGACTACGGCTACGAGTTCACCAGCCTCCACGTCGCGGATTCGGGGGAGTACCCCGTCACCGTGACCCTGCTCCACACCGCCGGCGAGCTGGCGGGCCAGGAGCGCGTTGTGCGGGCCAAGTATGTGGTCGGTGCTGACGGTGCCCGCAGCAAGGTCCGTGAATCGATCGGCTGCACGCTTGCCGGTGACCAGGCCAACCATGCCTGGGGGGTCATGGATGTCCTCGCGTCCACCGATTTCCCGGACATCCGCACCAAGTGCGCCATCCAGTCCCACGACGGCGGCAGCATCCTGCTGATCCCGCGCGAGGGCGGCCACCTCTTCCGCATGTACGTCGACCTCGGTGTCGTGCCGGAGAACGACAACGGCGCCATCCGCAAGACCACCATCGAGCAGATCATCGCCCACGCGAACCAGATCCTGCAGCCCTACACCCTCGATGTCCGCAACGTCGCCTGGCACAGCGTGTACGAGGTGGGCCACCGCCTCACGGACAGGTTCGACGACGTCCTGCCCGCCGAGCGGGATAACCGCACGCCGCGGGTGTTCATTACCGGCGACGCCTGCCACACGCACAGCGCGAAGGCTGGCCAGGGCATGAACGTGTCCATGCAGGACGGCTTCAACATCGGCTGGAAGCTCGGCCACGTGCTCGAGGGCCGCAGCCCGGAGTCGCTGCTCGCCACGTATTCCGCGGAGCGCCAGGTGGTTGCGAAGAACCTCATCGACTTCGACAAGGAGTGGTCCACCCTCATGGCCAAGAAGCCCGAGGAGTTCGAGGACCCCTCGGAGCTCGAGGACTTCTACGTTCGCACCGCGGAATTCCCGGCGGGCTTCATGACCGAATACGCGCCGTCAATGATCGTGGCAGAGGCCAAGCACCAGGAACTTGCAGCCGGCTTCACGGTGGGCAAGCGCTTCAAGTCCGCGCCAGTGCAGCGCGTCTGCGACACCAACCCGCTGCAGCTGGGCCACCAGGCAAAGGCGGACGGGCGCTGGCGGATCTACGTGTTCGCCGACCCCGCCGAGGCTGGCGCGCCGTCGCCGACCACCGACCTCGCGCAGTGGCTGGAGACCTCGCCGGAGTCCCCGCTCGCGGCTACGCCGGAAGGCGCCGACGCCGACGCCTGGTTCGACGTGAAGGTCATCTACCAGCAGGACCACAGGGGCATCGACATCAACGCCGTCCCGTCCGTGTTCAAGCCGGAGGTCGGGCCGTTCAGGCTCACCTACCTCGAGAAGGTCTACGGCACCGACCCGAACGCCGACATCTTCGAGCTGCGCGGCCTTGATCGCGGCGGCGTCGTGGTGGTGGTGCGTCCGGACCAGTACGTGGCGAACGTCCTGCCGCTGACCGCGACGGCGGAGCTCGGGGCCTTCTTTGCGCCGCTGCTGCCGGCCCGCCAGCCGGAGCCGCTTAAGTCGGAGCCGCTGCAGTCCGCCGGCTCGGGGCTCGTCGCCCACCTGGTGTAAGGCCAGCCTGCCTTTCGGTCCTGGAGTCCGGATCCTCGCAACGGGGATCCGGACTCTTTGGTTTTCCGTTGGTCACGACCAGTGCGCTGAGGCACAACAACTGATCGCTGCCAGACAAGCCCTATCCGACCGGGACTGCCAAGCTGGATTCAGCGGTGCGAGGCCATTGCCGGCACCCCTCCAACGCTCATGACCGTTAAGAAGGATCCAATGAGTATTTCAAATTCCGAGTCCCGGACTGCAGAAGCAAATCCACACAAGGAACAGTCCACCGCCCTCCGCGCGGGCAGCATCGGCGTCCTGGGTATTCTCTTTTTCGTTCTCTCAGCCCAGGCTCCGCTGACCGGCATCGTCGGTGCTGCACCCCTGGCGGCTGCACTCGGCAATGGCGCCGGGGCACCGGGCGCCTACCTCGTGGTGGGCATAGTCATTGTCATCTTCGCCGTCGGGTTCGTCGCCATGAGCCGGAAGGTGCAGGCCAGCGGCGCCTTTTATGCCTACATCACCGCCGCCTTCGGGAGAAAAACCGGCACAGGCGCGGCCTGGCTGGCGCTGCTTGCGTACAGCACGGTGCAGGCCGCCATGTACGGCCTCTATGGTGCGGCCTTCTCCGGCCTGCTGGGTTCCGCCGGCGTGACCGTTCCCTGGTGGCTTCTGGCCGTTGCCACCATGGCAGGCGTGCAGGTTCTTGGGTCGATGAACATCGAACTCGGCGCCCGCGTCCTGGCTGTCCTTGTGGGCCTGGAGGTAGCGATTTTGCTGCTGTTCGGTTTCACCGTCCTGCTGAGGGGCGGAGGCCCCGAAGGCCTCGACATGGCAGCCTCATTCTCCCCGGAAGCGATCGCAAGCGGCGCCCCTGGAGTGGCCATCATGTTCGCCGTCGCGTCCATGTTCGGCTTCGAGTCGACGGCCATCTACTCCGCCGAGGCCAAGGATCCCCACCGGACGGTGGCCCGGGCAACGTACCTCTCTGTGGGCATCATCGCCGTGTTTTTCGCCTTCATCACCTGGATGCTCGTGAGCTTCTACGGGCCCTCGCACGTCATCGCCGCCGCCGGGGCCGCCCTCGAGTCCGGGGACGCCACCTCGTTCGTCATTGGCCCGCTGGTTGAGCTGTTCGGCCCCTGGGCCGGCGTAACCGCCGGAATCCTCCTGGTGACGTCCCTGCTGGCAGGCATCATCGCCTTCCACAACGGCATCAACCGCTACCTCCACTCGCTCGCCCTGCGTGGTTCCCTGCCCGCTGTCCTGGCACGGACCAACAGGCACCGCGCCCCTGCCACCGCCGCCTGGGTCCAGACGAGCGTCGCCGTGCTGCTCGTGGCACCGTTCGCGGTGCTGGGAATGGACCCGGTCCTGACGCTCTTCTCGTGGTTCAGCGGGCTGGCCGTTGCGGCGCTGCTGGTGCTGTACATGCTCTGCTCCCTGGCCGTTGTCGCATTCTTCCGGCGCGAACGGGTGCCGGCGCAACTGTGGCAGACCCTCATCGCACCGGTGCTCGCATCGTTGCTGCTGGCATGGGTCCTCTACGTGGTGGTCAGCAACTTCACCTCCCTCATCGGCGGCAGCGCCGAAACAGCCCTCGGGCTGCTGGTTGCCGTCCCCGTGATGTTCGTGGCCGGGTTGCTGGCGGAAATCGTAGTGGAGAAGCGGGCGGGGACCTTAGCGCCGGAGCTCGCCGGGTAAGGGGCGTCCGACGGCGGCAGCACCCGTTCCGCTGCGGCGGACTCGCCTCGCGAGGCCGCCCGCCAGCAGCAGAAGTGCGGCGAGGCTGGCCCCTGCGGCCGCGGCCGCCGCTATGGCGGCCGGCCACTGCCCGGTAATCCCCAGGAACGCGGGCACCGTTGCCGAGGCCTGGCTGGTGAGCACAAGGGACCAGCCGATCAGTGGTGCCATCCGCTGAAAGCCCAACGCCATATTAAGGAAGAACAGCAGCCACAGGTAGGTCCAGCAGAGCCACAGGACGGCAAGCAGCGGATCCTCCCCGGACCACGCCGCCGCGAGCAGGATGCCGCAGACGGCCACCATCCCGCAGAACCAGCCGAGCCCTTTGGAGCCGAGCCCCAGCAGGAAGTCCAGCCCCACGTAGACATACGTCAGCCCGAACAGGAACATCCCGGCGGCCCCCAGCAAGGACTGCGTCCCGCCTCCCGCGGTGACAGCCAGGTGGGCAACACCCAGTATCAGCTGGGCGTTCCCGATGACCAGACTGAAGACGGCAGCATCCCGACGGGGGACCCGGTCCAAGGCGGCCAGCCCGTTGATCAACAGTGCGGCTCCGGAGAGGAGCAGGCAAACATACGTCATCAGAAGCCTTTTCCGGCCCGCGGCGTTGTGGATTCAGTTCTCGTTTCGTGGAATTTTTCTGTCACAATATGGAGAATAAGCGATTCCAGTGCAGCCGCCTACCAAGCTGCGGTCTTAATCGGTAAGGTTGAAAGGTCAACCATAGGCGGCTGAAAATATCCTTTTCGCCGTTGCCCGCGGAATTAAGGACAAATTCATGGATGCACGGCTGGAAGCCGTCAGGGATACGGTACTGGCGCGGAACCCCGGTGAGTCCGAGTTCCACCAGGCGGTGGTCGAGGTGTTCGAAAGCCTGGGCCCCGTCCATGACCGGCACCCCGAGTTCCTGGAAGCCGCCATCCTGGAACGACTCTGCGAGCCCGAGCGGCAGATCATCTTCCGGGTGCCGTGGACCGACGATTCCGGCCGGGTGCAGATCAACCGCGGCTTCCGTGTGGAGTTCAATTCCGCGCTCGGCCCCTACAAGGGCGGGCTTCGGTTCCACCCCTCCGTTTACCTCGGGATCGTGAAATTCCTCGGCTTCGAGCAGATCTTCAAGAACGCGCTGACCGGCATGCCCATCGGCGGCGGCAAAGGCGGTTCCGACTTCGATCCCCGCGGCCGCAGCGACGCCGAAGTCATGCGCTTCTGCCAGTCGTTCATGACCGAGCTCTACCGCCACATTGGCGAGTACACCGACGTCCCGGCCGGCGACATCGGCGTGGGCGGCCGCGAAATCGGCTACCTGTTCGGCCAGTACAAACGAATCACCAACCGCTACGAGTCAGGCGTCCTGACCGGCAAGGGCATCTCCTGGGGAGGTTCCCTGGTCCGGCCCGAAGCCACCGGTTTCGGCACGGTTATCTTTACCGAGGAGATGCTCAAGACGCGGGGCTCATCTTTCGACGGGCAGCGCGTGGTGGTTTCCGGCTCCGGCAACGTGGCCATCAATGCCATCGCCAAGGCCCAGGCGCTCGGCGCCAGCGTGGTGGCCTGTTCCGACTCCTCCGGGTACGTCGTGGACGAGGCGGGGATCGACGTCGGGCTGCTCCGCCAGGTCAAGGAAGTGGAACGCGGACGCCTCAAGGACTACGTTCTGCGCCGTTCCGGCGTTTCCTACGTGGAGGCCGGCTCCGTCTGGGACGTCGACGCCACTGTCGCCCTGCCGTGCGCCACGCAGAACGAGCTCGACGGCGGTGCTGCCGCCCGGCTGGTCCGCAACGGACTGCTGGCCGTCGGTGAAGGCGCCAACATGCCGTGCACCCCGGACGCCGTAGCAGTCTTCCAGGAGGCGGGCGTGCTGTTCGGGCCCGGCAAGGCCGCCAACGCAGGCGGCGTGGCCACCTCGGCGCTGGAGATGCAGCAGAACGCGAGCCGCGATTCCTGGTCCTTCGAGCACACGGAACAGCGCCTGACGGACATCATGGTGGGAATCCACCACCGCTGCGCCTCCACCGCGGACGAGTACGGTGACCCCGGCAACTACGTGCTGGGCGCGAACATTGGCGGCTTCGTCAAAGTGGCGGACGCGATGCTCGCCCAGGGTCTGATTTAGGCACGGTCTGATTTGGGCGCCGGCTACCTAGGCGCCGGCTACTTAAGCGCCGCGCCGCCAGTCGCTGGGGGACTCGCCAAAGGCCTCGCGGAACGTACGGCTGAAATGCGCCGCGTCCAGGAAGCCCCACCGCGCTGCCACGGCTCCGACGGAGGTGCCCGAGTGCAGCGGATCCCTGAGGTCCCGGCGGACCCGTTCCAGCCGGCGGCTGCGGATCCAGCTGGCAACAGTGCTGCCGGACTCGTGGAAGACGTTGTGCAGATGGCGGGTCGAAATGAAATGCGCTGCGGCAATGCTGGCCGGCGAAAGCTGCGGATCGGCGAGGTTTGCCTCAATGTATTCACGGACCGACGTCGCCAGCACCACCTGGGGCTTCATGCGGTCCGCAGCCAGATCCAGTTCCGAATGAAGCATGGTGGAGACGAGGTCCAGGGTGTTGGCCGCGAGCCGGGAGCCGCTGGGCCCGCTGAGTGCCTCCAGGTTGCCGGCGAGCTGCGTGATGAATGGCCCCACAATGCCCGCCAGGCTGGACTCGCCGGCCAGCCGGACGGCTGACAGCTGCCCCACATAGTCCGGCGGCAGCGACAGGGAGTCGTGCGGGAACATGACCACGACCACGCGGGCCTGCTCTTCGAACGCCAGTGTGTACGGGCGGTTGGTGTCATAGATGGCAAGGTCGCCGGGGCGGAGCACGGCCTCGCGGCTGTCCTGGATGAGGAGCCCGGTGCCCTCGAGTTGGAGGTTGAGCTTGAAATAACGCTGGTCGGACTGCGCCAGGAGTGCCGGTGTGCGGTGGACACTGTGGCCCGAAGCCGACACTTCCACGATGCACGTGCGGTCCAGCACCCTCGAGCGCATGCGGCCGCGGAACTGATCGGGCCGGGCCGTTTCGGCGGCCAGCGGAACAAAGGACTGCGCTACGAGGTGCCTCCAGTGGTCAAAGGAGGTGGCCTCGCTGGAGGTGAGGGTCTGCTCCGCGGGGCGGGCCGTGGTTGCTGGCATGAACGTTCCTGACGCCGGTTTGGGCTGTCTGTTTGGGGTCCCCAACACTGTGTCCTGGGACACAGTCATTTCAGGTTAGCGGCGAAATCCTGCCCTGTCATCTTTTTTCAACACATGGCGAAAAAAGATGTTGTGAACAGGAGCGGCCGGATCCTTACTTGTTTTTGCCCCGGGCTGCCACGGCCCAGCGGTCCAGGAGTTCGCCGCCGCGCACTACTGCGACGTCGTCCACCAGGTTCATCGCGAGGCATACGTGGTTGGGGATAATGCGCAACCTATCGCCGATGGCCGGCAGGGTCCTGCGCTCGGGCCATTCGACGGTTGCGTGGTGCTCCGACAGTGCGGTGATCCGGGCGTCCGGATAGTCCATCAGCCGTCCAAAGCCGCTTGCCCATGCGGGCCGGTCGCTGCCGAGGACCTTGCTGCCGGCGTCGATGATGAAACGTCCAGGCCCGTCCGCCTGGGTCGCATGGTGGCTGACGACAGTGGCCGCCACTGTCAGCGCGATGTCCTCGGCGGCGCACCGTCCCAGCTCCAGCTGCTGGGCATCGCCAAAGACGTAAACGCCAGGGCGAACCTCGGTGGCAGCCGAATTCCCGGTCAGCATCGCCGTCGGGGTGGAGCCGCCGCTGCGGCAGGTGACGTCGAATCCTGCCGCAGCCAGAACCTCGGACGCCCGGGTCAGGGCCCGCTCCTCCTGCCTGGCTGCTTCGACCGGCATGCCCGGTGCGTAGCTGTGTCCCGGGAAGGTGAACACACCCGCGATCGTCAGCCCGGCCCGCGCCGCTGCTTCGGCGATGGATGCGACGGATTCCGGGTGGACGCCGCTCCGGTGGTGGCCGCTGTCGACTTCCACGAGGGCGCTGATGCTCCCTGCGGCATTGCCCAGGCCGGATCCCAGCGCCGCCGCTCCCTCCGCGGAGTCGACGCCGACCGCGATCTGCGCGGTTTGCGACAGGCGCCGAAGCCGCTCGGCCTTCTGCGGTGAAATCCAGAGGGGGTAGGCGATGAAGAGGTTGTCGACTCCCGCAGCCGCGAACACTTCGGCTTCGCCGATGGTGGCGACTGTCAGCCCGGAGGCTCCGGCTGCGATCTGGCGGGCGGCGATTTCGGGAATCTTGTGGGTTTTGGCATGCGGGCGCAGGTTCAGGCCCCGAGCCCGGACGGCTGATGCCATCCGCTCGATGTTCCGGTCGAGGATGTCGACGTCGATCATGATTTCCGGAGTATCGATTTCGTGCGGGATGGTCACTGCCGGCGTCTCCTGGTAGTTGTTCTGGCTCAATGCTGGCCCGTCAGCAGGGCAAGAAAGCCCTCAAGCTGCCCCTCCAGGCCGAGTTCCGTCTCGCCCTCCGGAAGCAGCGCGGCCGCGATCTGGGCGCCCAGCAGCATGTTGAGCAGCTGCCCGGCCAGGCTGTCGTCGTCGACGGCGGTACTCACATCGCCGCTGTCCCGGGCCTCACCTAGATAGCGCCGGATGGCATCCCGCCACTGCTGCATCGATTCCCGGTGGATCTGCGCCTTGCCGGGGTCGTTGATGGCCTTCTGCCAGAAGGGGATGACGATCCGGGCTTCGTTGATCCGTTCCTCGTCCAACGGGAGCACTTCGACACAGAAGGCCCGCAGGGCCGCCAGCCCCGAAAGCCCCGCGGTCACCTCGGCGATGCGTTCGTTGGTCCGGTTGAAGACGTGGCCGAAGGCGAAGGTCAGCAGCGTGTCCTTGGTGGGAAAGTATGGTTTGAGGGCGCCGTTGGCGAAACCTGCCTCGGTGGCGATTTCCCGCATCGTGGCGCTCTCAATGCCCATCCGGGCGATGATCCGCCAGGTCGCATCCACCAGTTCCAGGCGGCGCTCGTCGTGGTCAACAATCTTTGGCACGCGGCCGCTCCCCAGAAAACATTTTCGTCCAAACTCTTGTGAGCCATCTTACGTTCGCTTATTCTCTACAACTATAGAAAATAAACCATCCGACCCGTCAGGGTCATGGACAAAGGCCGCTATGACGCTCTCCACCACAGAAACAGCCAGCCCGTTCCGCCTTGCCTCAGCCGCGGAAATCAGCGAGGTGCAGGGCATTCTTCGCTCTGGGGGCCTCCTTGGTCCGGAGAAGCGCATCGCCTACCTGGGCCTCCTTGACCCTGCCCGCGGAACCGGAACCGGAACCGGAACCGGAACCGGAACCGGTTCCGGAACGGACACGGATCGCCGTTTCCGGGTCTTCATCCACGATGTTTCGGGCGGCCGGCCCCAGGACATTACTGTCTCGGTCACCAGCGGCACGGTGACCTCCGCCGTCGAACTCGACACCGCTGCCACCGGCGAACTGCCGGTCCTCGAAGAGGAGTTCGAGGTGGTGGAGCAGCTGCTGGCCACGGACGGGCGGTGGCTGAAGGCCCTTGCCGCACGGAACCTGGACGTCAGCAGGGTGCGGGTCGCCCCGCTGTCCGCCGGCGTCTTCGAGTACGCGGAGGAGAAGGGCCGCCGGATCCTGCGCGGGCTCGCCTTCGTGCAGGAGTTTCCGGAGGACAGCGCCTGGGCCCACCCGGTTGACGGGCTCGTGGCCTACGTGGATGTGGTCAGCAAGGAAGTCACCCAGGTGATCGACACCGGCATCTTCCCCATCCCGGCAGAGCATGGCAACTACACCGATCCCGAGCTCACGGGACCGCTCCGCACTACCCAGAAGCCCATCAGCATCACCCAGCCCGAGGGTCCCAGCTTCACGCTGACCGGCGGTAACCACATCGAGTGGGAGAAATGGAGCCTGGATGTTGGATTCGACGTCCGCGAGGGCGTGGTGCTGCACAACATCGGCTTCCGGGACGGGGACCGGCTCCGGCCCATCATCAACCGCGCGTCGATCGCCGAGATGGTGGTCCCGTACGGTGATCCGTCCCCGATCAGGTCCTGGCAGAACTACTTCGACACGGGGGAGTACCTCGTGGGCCAGTTCGCCAACTCCCTCGAACTGGGCTGCGACTGCCTCGGCGACATCACCTACCTCAGCCCCGTCATCAGCGACGCCTTCGGCAACCCCCGCGAAATCCGCAACGGCATCTGCATGCACGAGGAGGACTGGGGCATCCTGGCCAAGCACAGCGACCTCTGGTCAGGCATCAACTACACCCGCCGGAACCGCCGCCTGGTGATCTCCTTCTTCACCACCATCGGCAACTACGACTACGGCTTTTACTGGTACCTCTACCTCGACGGCACCATCGAATTCGAAGCCAAGGCCACCGGCATCGTCTTCACGTCCGCATTCCCGGAAGGCGGCTCGGACAACATCTCGCAGCTCGCACCGGGGCTCGGGGCCCCGTTCCACCAGCACATCTTCAGCGCCCGTCTGGACATGGCCATCGACGGCTTCACGAACCGCGTGGAGGAAGAGGACGTGGTCCGGCAGGCCATGGGCCCGGGCAACGAGCGCGGCAACGCCTTCTCCCGGAAGCGCACCCTGCTGACCCGCGAGTCCGAGGCAGTCCGGGAGGGCGATGCCCGGACCGGCCGGACGTGGATCATCTCCAACCCCGGATCGCGGAACCGCCTGGGCGAGCCGGTGGGCTACAAGCTGCACTCCTCCAACCAGCCCACGCTGATGGCCGACCCAGAATCCTCCATTGCCCGGCGGGCCGCGTTTGCCACCAAGGACCTGTGGGTCACCCGCTACGCCGAGGACGAGCGCTACCCGACCGGAGACTTCGTCAACCAGCACTCCGGCGGCGCGGGCCTGCCCGCCTACATCGCCCAGGACCGCGACCTCGACGGCCAGGACATCGTAGTGTGGCACACCTTCGGCCTGACCCACTTCCCGCGCGTGGAGGACTGGCCCATCATGCCGGTGGACACCGTCGGCTTCAAGCTCCGCCCCGAAGGCTTCTTCGACCGCAGCCCGGTCCTGGCCGTCCCGGCCAACGCCAGCCAGTCCGGCCCCCACTGCCACGGCTAGTTCCCGCCGTGGCCGCTGTGCAGCTCCACTCCCGCACGGTCTCTGCGGTGACCGCCGCGTCCTGCGTGGTCCACCTGTGGCTTGTGGCCGGAAACCACCACGGCCCGTGGCTAAACATCATGATGCTCGCGATGGTCGGGGTTTGCCTGCCGTGCGCCGTGCACCTGTGGCGCGGTGGCCGGGGGCGTGCCCTGCGCCAGGTGATGGGCTGCGCCCTGGCCATGACTGCCCTGCATGCCGTCTTGTTGCTGGCCGTCCCGGCCTTCGCCGGGGGCGGCGTGTCCGGCCATTCGCATGCAGGAGCGGCAGCGGCGCCTGGCGCGGGTCCGTTTGGACCGGACGCTGCAGGCCTGCTGGCCATCGTCGTCCTGGAAATTACGACGGCGTTCCTGGCCGCGACGCTGCTTGCCCGCCTTCGCACCGTCCCCCGGACGGCCGGGCTGGCGGCTCGCTGAACCGGCAGAATTAAAACAAAAGCAAAGAAAACCCAAGTGAGTAGCAGCACAGGGCGTTCCCAGCGCTGGGAACGCCCTGTGCTGCTACTGAGTTGGGGGCGGAGGCTTAAGGCGCCAGCCGGCGGAACTCCGAGCCAAAATGCACCAGCGGGTCCGCAGACTCGGACGGTTCCGCCCCACTCCCCATCGCCAGCACCTCGCCCACGATTAGCAGGTGGGTGGCCGCAGGGTGGACCGAGACGGTGCGCAGCTCGAAATAGGCGAGGCAGCCGTCAATGATCGCTGATCCCGTGGCCGGGCCGCGCCGGAACGGCACCTGGGCGAGCAGCCCGTGCAGCGGCGTCCCCGGACTCGCCAGCCATGTCGCCGTGCCCTGGTGCTTGCCGGACAGCACACTGAGGGCCCAGGTGCCGGCTTCCTCCACGGCTTCGCCAATGCGGGACTCCGCGTACAGGCTGACCAGCATGGTGGGCGGGTCGTAGGACACCGAGAGGAAGCCGCTGACCGTGGCAGCGTAGTCCCTGTTCCGCAGTCGGGTGGAAACCACTCCGACGCCGGCGGTGATGTCCGAACTCAGCCTGCGGTACAGGTCCACGTCGGAATCCGACGGCGGCCGCTCGCCCAACTGCCGTGCGTCCAGCGGCCCTGAAATTTCCATGACGCCATCGTGCCACGTGGGGCCGATGTTAACCCTGTTGACAATGTGGCGCATCCACTACGACTGTGGCGCAGCTAACGCAATGGCAACCCAGCATCTGTAAGCCAATGGCCCGCCGTCGTTAACCCTCCGTTCACCTCCGACCCCAAAACTTGTTACCTGCGGCCCATACCTTCAGTGAAGGTACAAAAAGTACGAATCTCACGTACGGACGTCTCCGGTCCGCACCGCATCAGAAACCCTGGAAGGGGTACACCCAGTGAAGGCACTCCGCTTCGGCCGCCACGCGGCAATCGCTGTTATCGCCGCTGGCGCACTCGCGCTCACCGCCTGTGGTTCAGACAACGCCACGGGCACCGCCCCGGCAGGCAGCGCCTCCGCCGCCGGCACCAAGGTCACCGGCACGCTCACCGGCATCGGCTCCTCCGCGCAGGGCGCGGCCATGGACGTGTGGAAGACCAACTTCGCCTCCGCGAACCAGGGCGCCACCGTGCAGTACTCCCCGGACGGCTCCGGCGCCGGGCGCAAGGCCATCGTGGACGGTTCGGCTCAGTTCGCCGGTTCCGACGCCTACCTGAAGGACGAGGAACTCGCCGCGGCCAAGAAGGTGTGCGGCCCCGAGGGTGCCATCGAGATCCCCGTCTACATCTCGCCGATCGCCATTGCCTTCAACCTGCCGGACATCACCGAGCTGAAGCTGGACGCCCCCACCGCGGCCAAGATTTTCCGCGGCGAGATCGCGAAGTGGAACGACCCCGCCATCGCAGCACTGAACCCGGACGCCAAGCTCCCGGACCTCGCCGTCACCCCGGTGAGCCGCTCTGACGACTCCGGCACCACCAAGAACTTCACCGAGTACCTCTCCGCCGCGGCTCCCGATATCTGGAAGGACAAGGCCGACGGCATCTGGCCGGCATCCCTCAAGGGAGAGAACGCCAAGGGCACGTCCGGCGTCGTCAAGACCGTCACCGACACCCCGGGCGCCGTGGCCTACGCCGACGACTCCGCCGTTGGCGGAAAGCTGGGCATCGCCCAGATCAAGGTCGGTTCCGAGTTCGTCAAGATCTCCCCGGAAGCTGCTTCCAAGGCAGTCGACGCCGGCAAGCCTGTTGAAGGCCGCGCAGACACCAGCGGCGCCATCAAGCTCGACCGCACCACCACCGAGGCCGGCGCCTACCCCGTAGTCCTGGTTTCCTACCACATCGTCTGCTCCACCTACGACAAGCAGGAAACCGTGGACCTGGTCAAGGCTTTCGAGACCTACGTAGTGTCCGAAGAGGGCCAGAAGGCTGCCGCCGAGTCCGCCAAGTCGGCTCCGATCTCCGCCGCCCTGGCCGAGAAGGCTGTCAAGGCCATTGAAACCATCAAGGTCAAGTCGTAACGACTTATCTGTTCGCCGAGGTTCCCCGCCCAGCCGCCAGGCAGGGCGGGGAACTTAGCCGTGTAAAGCGCGGTTTCAGCACGATCCACATTTCTGCACCACCAACACCGAAGGGCCGGGTATGACCACCACCTCCCTGACCAGTTCCCGAGGCGCCGGCCGCGCCGGGGACAAAGTCTTCTCCGGAGCGGCCTTGACGGCAGGCTGCCTGATCCTTGCCGTTCTTTTCGGCGTGGCGCTCTTCCTTGTCATCCAGGCGATTCCCGCCTTCACCGCCCCCGCCGCGGACATCCAGGGTGGCGAAGGCTTCTTCGCCTACATCTGGCCGATCGTCATCGGCACCCTCATTGCAGCCATCATCGCCCTGGCCATCGCCACGCCGGTGTCCATCGGAGTTGCCCTCTTCATCTCGCACTTCGCCCCCCGCGGCCTCGCGTCCGGCCTCGGCTACGTCATTGACCTGCTCGCCGCGATCCCCTCCGTGGTTTACGGCGCCTGGGGCGCGGCCTTCCTGGCCCCCCAAATTTCGCCCGCGTACGGCTGGCTCGCCGCGAACATGGGCTGGCTGCCCATCTTCCAGGGACCTGCCTCCGCCACCGGCAAAACCATCCTGACCGCCGGCATCGTGCTGTCAGTCATGGTCATCCCCATCATCACGTCGCTGTCCCGCGAGATCTTCCTCCAGACCCCCAAGCTGCACGAGGAAGCAGCCCTCGCACTGGGCGCCACGCGCTGGGAAATGATCAAGATGTCGGTGCTGCCCTTCGCCCGACCGGGCATCATCAGCGCCGTCATGCTGGGTCTCGGCCGCGCCCTCGGCGAAACCATGGCCGTGGCGCTCGTGCTGTCCTCCGGCGCACTCACCGCCAGCCTGATCCAGTCCGGCAACCAGACCATCGCCGCCGAGATCGCCCTGAACTTCCCCGAGGCCAGCGGCCTCAAGGTGAGCACCCTGATCGCCGCGGGCCTGGTCCTGTTCGTGATCACCCTCGCCGTCAACATGATTGCCCGCTGGATCATCAGCCGGCACAAAGAATTCTCGGGAGCCAACTAAATGACCTCCACCCTGACCCCGGTCCGTAAGCGGTCAGCCCTGACCAAGGGCCAGCTGCCCAAGTACGCCCCTTACGTGGTCCTGGGCGTCGCGCTGGTCCTCGGTGCTGCCATCCTTGCCCTGATCGGCTTCAACGCCTTCGGCTGGGGAGTGGTCTCAGCCATCCTGTTCGCCGCAGGACTCGTCGGCTGGAGCGCCGCCGTTGAGGGATCACGCAAGGCCAAGGACAAGCTCGCCACCTGCCTCGTGGTGGGCGCCTTCCTGGTGGCACTGCTCCCGCTGATCTCCGTCATCTGGACCGTCATGGTCAACGGCATCCCGGGCCTGCTCAACCCCGGCTTCCTGGGGACCTCGATGAACGGCGTCACCGGCGTGTTCGACAACCGGGCGGCAGAAGGCACCGGGCCGGTCATCGGCGGTATCTACCACGCCCTCATCGGCACCCTGCAGATCACCCTGCTGGCCACCGTCATCTCCGTTCCGGTGGGCCTCCTGACGGCGATCTACCTAGTGGAATACGGCAACGACCGCCCGCTGGCCCGCGCCATCACGTTCTTCGTGGACGTCATGACCGGCATCCCGTCCATCGTGGCCGGCCTCTTCGCCGCCGCGTTCTTCTTCGCGGTGGTGGGGCCCGGCACCAAGACCGGCGCCGTCGCCGCCGTCGCGCTGTCCGTGCTGATGATCCCGGTGGTGGTCCGCTCCAGCGAGGAAATGCTGAAGATCGTGCCCAACGAGCTCCGGGAGGCCGCCTACGCCCTGGGCGTCCGCAAGTGGCGGACCATCCTCAAGGTAGTCATCCCGACGGCGATCTCCGGCATTGCGTCCGGCGTCACCCTGGCGATCGCCCGGGTCATCGGCGAGACCGCCCCCATCCTGGTGACCGCCGGGTTTGCGACGAGCATCAACAACAACGTGTTCGGCGGGTGGATGGCGTCCCTGCCAACGTTCATCTACACGCAGATCCTGAACCCCACCTCGCCGTCCAATCCGGATCCGTCGTCGCAGCGGGCGTGGGGTGCGGCCCTGGTCCTCATCATCCTGGTGATGCTGCTCAACCTCGGCGCCCGCCTGATTGCCCGGGTCTTCGCCCCGAAGACAGGCCGCCGCTAGGCCGGACGCACCTACCAGGCAGCCCATACCGGCTAGTGCGGCCGGGATCTAGACTTCATTTCATACCAGCAAGTTAAGGAACATCATGTCCAAGCGCATCGACGTCAAAGACCTGAACGTGTACTACGGCAATTTCCTGGCCGTGGAAGACGTCAGCATCAACATCGAGGCCAAGTCCGTCACGGCTTTCATCGGCCCCTCGGGCTGCGGCAAGTCCACCTTCCTGCGCACTCTCAACCGCATGCACGAGGTGCTGCCCGGCGCCCGCGTCGAAGGTGAGGTCCTGCTCGACGGCGACAACCTGTACGGACCCGGCGTGGACCCGGTCACGGTGCGGTCCCAGATCGGCATGGTGTTCCAGCGGCCCAACCCGTTCCCCACCATGTCCATCCGGGACAACGTCCTGGCCGGCGTGAAACTCAACAACCAGAAGATCTCCAAGGGCGAGGCCGATGCCCTGGTGGAACGCTCGCTCCGCGGCGCCAACCTCTGGAACGAGGTCAAGGACCGCCTGGAGAAGCCGGGCTCGGGACTGTCAGGCGGCCAGCAGCAGCGCCTCTGCATCGCCCGCGCAATTGCCGTGGAGCCGCAGGTAATCCTCATGGATGAACCGTGCTCCGCCCTGGACCCGATTTCCACCCTGGCCGTTGAGGACCTCATCAACGAGCTCAAGGACCAGTACACCGTGGTGATCGTGACCCACAACATGCAGCAGGCGGCCCGGGTCTCGGACAGGACGGCGTTCTTCAACATCGCCGGCACCGGCAAGCCGGGCAAGCTCATCGAGTTCGCCGAGACCAGCACCATCTTCAACAACCCGAGCCAGAAAGCCACCGAGGACTACGTCTCCGGCCGCTTCGGGTAGAACCCATACAGCAACGCGGGGTCACTTATCGTCCAATATCCCCTGAGGAATGGGCGCTAAGTGTCCCCACCCGCTCCCTAGCCTCGCAAGCTCGGCCAGGGAACCCTGCGGGCGTGGGCCCCCCGCGTTGCTGTATTAAGCGTTGCTGTATCAGACGCCGATCAGCGGGGAGAGCGCCAGCTCCAGGACGAAGGCGCCCGCGGCGGTGGCTGCCGGCGTCAGGACCCACAGGGACAGGATCCGGGTCACCAGCTTGCGGTGGCTGGTGGCAAACTGCTGGTTTTCCCCCGCGCCGAGCACGGCCGACGTGACCGTGTGCGTGGTGGACAGGGGCCAGTGCAGCCCGATGGCGCCAATAAACAGCAGGAGCGCACTGAAGCCTTGGGCCACCACGCCGCGTAGCGGATCGATCCGGGTGAGCCGGTAGCCGATGGTGTGCGAGATGCGCCAGCCGCCGAACAGCGTGCCCACCGTGATCATCACTGCGGACAGCATCGCCACCCACATTGGAAGCGAGCCGCCGTCGGAATAGCCTGCGGCCAGCAGTGCCAGGATGAGCACTGCGCTGATCCGCTGACCGTCCTGCAGCCCGTGGCCAAAGGCTACGGCACCGGCGGCGATCGACTGTGCCGCCCGGAACCGCTTGTTGACGACGCTCGGCTGGGCGTAGCGCGCAGCCCAGGTGACGGGAAAGACCAGCAGGTAGGCGGCAATGAACGCGACAACAGGCGAGAGGGCCAAGGGGAGGACCACCTGGAAGAGGAGTGACTGGTCCACGCCGCTCACCGAGTTGCCGCCCACCACCGCGCTGGCGGTCCCGGCGCCCGCCAGTCCGCCCACCAAGGCATGCGTGGAGGAGGAGGGAATGCCCCGCCACCACAGGAAAATGCCCCAGGCGCACGCACTGGCGAGGCCGGCGGCAATGATGGTCAGACCGCTGTTCCCGGGAGGGAGGGCCACCCAGTTCTGGCTGATGGCCACCGCCAGTCCGGCACTGAGAAAGGCACCGATGAGGTTGAAAAGGGCGGCCAGCAGGACGGCGATGGTGGGGGTCAAAGCTCGCGTGCGCACAGCCAGGGCTACGGACGTCGACACATCCCGGAAGCCGTTGATGAAGGCGAATGCCGCGCTGAGGAGCACCACCAGGGCGAAGATGAACAGCGTCACTCTCAGGATTCCTTGACGATGATGCTGCCCACCTGGGTGGCGATCCGGCGCATGTCCTTGGTGACCTCGACCAGCTGGTTGGCGATGTCCCGGTTGCGGGCATACTGGGCTGATTTCATTTCCTTGAGCATGTCCGCCACCCAGACACGGTGCGTGCGTTCAGCCCGCTTGGCCAGACGCAGGACCTCGATCCAGTAGTCCTCAAGGTCGTCCAGATTGTTCAGGCGGCGCATTGCATCAGCCGTCAGCTCAGCCTGGCGGCTGATGATTTCCAGCTGGTCGGCCGCGCGCTTCGGCAGCCGGTCCAAATTGTAGAGCGCCACCAGCTCGGCGGCGGCGTCCAGCTTTTCAATGGCTTCGTTCAGGCTCTGCGAGAGAAAATACATGTCCTCCCGGGGGAGCGGATTCACAAAACTGGTGCGCATGTGCGTCAGGAGGGCGAAGTGCAGCTCGGCCGACTTTGCCTCGTGGTTGTGCATGTCCTCCACCAGCCTGTGGTGCTCGGAGGACGGTGCGCCCAGGATTTCCGCCATGGTGGCACTGGCAAAAACGATCTGCCGGGCCAGCTGCGAAAGAAGGTTCAGGCCTGCGGGCTCCTGGGGAAAAAGGCGCAGCTTCATGAGTACCGGTCTCCGGAGGATCGTCAGGGCGGGACGCCGCGGGAGTTCTTGACTTGACGTCCGAGCCGCAGCTAGACAGTACTTTACCGGCACCTGCGTTGGGGCATAAAAATGGTGCCGAACCGGATACGCCTCTCGGCGGTAGGCCGCTCTAGGCGGCTAAATGTTGAAGCCCGGGGGTTTCGCGGTTCGGCACCGATTTCAGTCTTCTACTTTGGCTGGGTCAAGTCAACATTGACAGATTTCGTCTGATGGGTCAGTCAAGCTCACCCAGCCGCCAGGCGTTGGCGGCGTGTTCCAGGTCCTCTGCGGTCTTGACGAGCAGGTGGGAGTTGCGCGTCAGTTTGCGCGCGTGGCTCTCGTTGGAATGCTCCGCGCCGTCCGCTAGCGTGGCCTGGCCGAGTGCCACCACGCGGCAAAAAGCGGCGGAGCGCTCCAGCGCAACGTCGAACTCGCCGTCGAAGGCCCCGGACAGGATCGCGTCCGCCATGGTCTTCATTTCATCGGCGCCCGGCGGCTCAGCCGCGCCGGCCACCACATGGGAGACCTGGGCGGTGTCCTTGCCGGCCTTGAAATAAACGGAGATGCGCTCGGGATCCTGCACCGTTGCCGCACGGAGGGCGTACAGCCGCCACAGCGCGCCGGGCAGTGAGCGGGCCGGGCTTTCCGCCCACATCTCCGCTATCGCCTCAAGGCCCTGCTCGTCGGCCAGCTTGACCAGCCGTTTGGTGATGACGGGATCATCGCTGTCCCGCCCGTGGCGCACCAGAGCCTGGGCGGCCAGATGCGCAGCTTCCGAGACGCGCGCCGGGTCGGCGCCGCCTGCGAAAGGTTCGAAATCAATGGGCGCAAAAGGCTTCGGTTTGTGGTGCCGCTCCGCCCCGCCCGGGCCGCTGGTTCCTGCGTTCTGGCTCATGGTCCCACGCTACTCCTGCAGGGAACCGGAATCGAGCGTCCTTTCAGCGCCTGCATTTCCTGGGAACGGCATCCATCGGGCACCTGCACTCCTTGCTGCCTCCCGGCAAAGACACGTTCGACGACGGCGGCGGGCCGCCGTGCTGAAGTCGCCACCGTCTGGGGTACAGTATTAAACGTTCAGAAATGGACTGGAACTGTTTCGCGTTTGCAGGCTTTTGTGTCCGCATTCCAGCAGGCAGTTTGGGCCTTTAGCTCAGTTGGTAGAGCATCGGACTTTTAATCCGTGGGTCGTGGGTTCGATCCCCACAGGGCCCACTCTTTTAGCGAAGAGTGGAAAATCCCCGGATTCCTGGCAACAGGAATCCGGGGATTTTTTATTGGCGCAGGGTTATCGCAAAAAACGGCGGCTAGCTCGCTGCCGGCAGGGCGTCCTCCGTGGCCACAATGCCTTGACGCTCCCGCGCCGGGCAGCCCTGCGGGCCCCTTTCCGCTTCCGGGTAGGCGCCGTTCACGGCCGTCTGCGCTTCCACACCGGCCGTCACGTCCAACCCGAACAGTGTTTCAAGGGCAGCGGTGTATTCGTCCTGCCGGCCGGCTGCCGCCAGTTCACGCCCCCGCGAGGTTGGCACATGCAGGAGCTGCCGCACTACCCGCCGCAGGGCGAATTCCACCGCTTCCGCCGTGGCCGTGCAGCCGTGCTGGTTCTTCACCCGTGCCACTTCATCAGCCAGTACCGACTGCATGTGTCCGCGCAGCGCTACGATTGCCGGATCCAGAAGCCGCGCCTGCCGGTCCTCCTCGAACCTCAGGGCGGCCCGCCGGACAAGCTCACCGGCCTGGCGGACGACGTCGGTTTGTTCACGCGGCGAAGCCAGCCGCACATGCTCCAGCGTGATGAGGTCAAGCCCCGGCAGTTCGCCTACTTCCGGCTCGAAGTCACGGCTCAGGGCGAGGTCGACGACGACGAGCGGGGCGGCAGCGCCCTGCCGGAAGCTCCGAAAGTCCTCGGAGCCGAGCCTGGGGCCGCGGCCGCTGCAGCCGATCACCACATCCGCTCCGCGGACGGCGGCGGGCAGATCCTCGGCGGTGAGGCCGGTGGCGCCCCGGGCTGCCGCGAAGGCCTCGGCCCGTCCGGACCAGGAAAACACGGACACCGCAGAACACGCCCTTGCTGCGAGGAGCGCCAGGGTAGAGCCGGCGTAGGCGCCGGTGCCGATGACCACCACGGACAGTCCGGCAAGGTCTTGGGGTCCAAGCTTGGATAGGACCAGGTCCAGCGCAACGGACACCATAGAGCGGCCGGCCTCACCCAGGGCCGTCAGCGAGCCGACTTCGCGGGCGGCACGGGAGGCCGCCTGGAAGAGACGGACCAGGGCGCCGCTGGCCGTTCCGTCCTCCTGTGCGGAGGCCAGCGACCGGCGCAGTTGGCCAGCGATTTCGCGTTCGCCCACCACTGCCGAGTCAAGGCCGGCGCCCACCGAGAAGAGATGCTCAGTCATGGCGGTGCCGGTCAGGCAGTCAAGGGCCCGGTCGAGTTCGTAAGGGGAAACGCCTGAACATGTGCTGATGACACGCAGCACGCGCTGCCTGGTGATGTCCGGATCCGCGGCCGGAGCGACATCGCAATAGATTTCGAACCGGTTGCACGTGGCGAGCACGACTGCTCCCGCAACGCCGTCCACGTCCGCAATAATGCCCGAAGTAATACGGACGGGTCCCGAACCGAGCCGGGCCAAGAACTCCAGGCCGGATCCCCGGCCCTCCTCGCCGCCAACCGGTTCGGGACCCCCGTCACCGGACCGGAGAAATGAACCCCGGTCCGGTGTGCGGGCACGATGGGAAACCACAAGAGCAAACTGCCGTTCTGACGGGGGTAATCCTTTTATGGACCCCCCTGCACCCTGCAACAATTCGGCCCCCTTCTGCCGCAACGTTCCCCACCCTGTCCTGCCGCGCCGCTTGGTTGCCGCCCCGGGTGGTGGCCACCGCGAGGTCACCGTTTGCCGGACCGGTCCCGCCAGTGGCCGCCGCTTAGAGGACACTGCCGGTTTGTCGCTGGGGCCAGGCGCCGTTGCCTGGCCCCAGAGCCAAGAGACCTTGCAGAAAGGGTGGAGTACCCACCTTGGGAAATTCTTGGCGGGCGGGGCGGCCTGCATTCTGCAACGATGTAGCAGAGAGGAATACAGCTGAGAGATATACCCCGGGAAAGTGTGCCGTGAAAGGGGGACTTGCATGGCGGTGACAATGAACGATGTTGCCCGCGCGGCCGGGGTTTCCCTGAAAACCGTGTCGAACGTGCTCAACAACTATGAGTTCATCAGGCCGGCCACCCGGCAGAAAGTGCTGGACGCCATCGCCGAGCTCGGGTATGAGGCCAACCTGACGGCGCGGAGCCTGAGGTCCGGAAAGTCCCGCATGCTGGGCCTGGTGGTGTCCGACCTTTCCGTGCCCTACTACGCAGAGCTCGCTTCCAAGCTCATGAGTGCGGCAGCAGCCCGGGACTACCGCGTCCTGGTTGAGCAGTCGGCCGCGACTCGGGCCAACGAACTTGCTGCCCTGCAGGGATCGCTGAGCCAGCTGACGGACGGGCTCCTGTTCATTCCGCTGGTGCTCGACGCGGACGCTGTGGCCGCTGCCCGGCGCGGTACCAAGCCCCTCGTGATGCTCGGCGAACACATCGACGACCCCCGGTTCGACCAGGTCACCATGAAGAATGTGGGCGCGGCCAGGGCCGTGACAGCCCACCTGCTGGCGGGAGGCCGGCGTCGTATCGCAGTGATCGGTGCTTCCCCCGGGGACCGTGTGGGTTCGTCCGGCCTTCGGCTGGCCGGATACCGGGAGGCGCTTGCCGAGGAGGGAATCGACTTTGACCCGGCCCTGACGGTGCCGGCCGAATGGCGCCGTGACGGGGGCGCGTCCGCGGTGGCCAGGCTGCTCGAGGGCGGCCAGCCATTCGACGCTGTCTTCGGACTCAATGACGCCCTGGCCCTGGGTGCCATGCACGAACTGCTGCTCCGCGGGATAAGGGTGCCCGGGGACGCAGCCGTGGCCGGGTTCGACGACATCGATGAGGCGCGGTTCTCGTCCCCATCCCTGACCACCGTGGCGCCCGGCATGAACGAGATCGCAGAGCGGTCCGTGCAGCTGCTGATCGACCGGATCGAGGGAACCGAGAAGGCCGCCGGGGGCGTGCACGCGGAAGCGGAATTCGAATTGCGAATCCGGGCCTCGGCCCCCTAGGGCGCGGTGGGGTTTCGCAATCCGGGTTTCACAGGGTCCGCGAACGGGTACGTCACCGTCACCGGCACAGTGAAGGAAAGGTGGATCCATGATTGCCCTGCTCGTCATCGACATGCAGAACGCATACTTCGAAGCGCCGGAACTGTCAGCCCAGCGGGAGCGGCTGGTCACCTCCTGCAACAGGCTGCTGGAGGGCTTCACCTCCAGCGGACACAAGGCGCTGCTGGTTGGCACAGAGCATGAGCGCGACAAATCAACGTGGACGCTGAGCATGCTCGACGACGACCAGGGCTTCATTTTCCGCGGCAGCGAGCAGGCGGAGGCCGTGCCCGGCCTCGCCACCGACGGCCTGCCGCAGCTGAGCAAGACGCGGGACAGCGCCTTTATTGGCACCAACCTGCTGTCCCGGCTGCGGAACTGGGGCGCCGACGAGGTGGTGCTGGCCGGGGTCTCCACGCACAACTGCATCGCGCAGACCGGAGCGGACGCTTTCGCCCACAACATCCGGGTTACGTACGCCGAGGACGCCATGGCTTCGGAGGACAGCCAGGATGCCGCGGACATGCTGCGCATCCTGTCCACCACTTACCGCCAGCCGGTCCAGCCGAGCGAGGAGATCCTGGCCCGGCTCAGCGGCGCACACTGAGGGCCGGACCTGACACGTCCGAAACGTGGTGGAAACGAATGGGGCCTAGTCTGGGTCCCACGCCGACCCGCCGGCCGTCGAAGGGATCCCCATGCATCTGCTGCCCCGTGAGCAGGAAAAGCTCATGATCGTGGTCGCCGCCGACCTCGCCCGCAGGCGCCAGGGGCGCGGGCTCAAACTGAACTACCCGGAAGCCGTGGCCATCATCAGCTACGAGCTGATCGAGGGTGCCCGGGACGGCCGCACCGTGGCCGAGCTCATGAGCTACGGCACCTCGCTGCTCACCCGCGCCGACGTCATGGATGGTGTGCCGGAGATGATCCACGATGTCCAGATCGAGGCCACTTTTCCTGATGGCACCAAGCTCGTCACCGTCCACGATCCCATCCGATAGGGGCGCCATGATTCCCGGAGAGTACGTCCTGCGTCCCGAACCGCTGGTGATTAACCCGGGACGGGAGGCTGTCGACGTCGTTGTTCTCAACACCGGTGACCGTCCCGTGCAGGTGGGCTCGCACTACCACTTTGCGGAGGCGAACCCGGCGCTGGAATTCGACCGCGGCGCCGCCTATGGGCGGCGCCTGGACATTCCCGCCGGCACCGCAGCACGGTTCGAACCGGGCGACGGGAAGACTGTCCGGCTGATCAGGCTGGCCGGAAGCCGGGAGGTTTACGGCCTGAGCAATGCGGTGAACGGCAGCCTCGGCGACGGCGCGGGCCGGGGCAGCACTGACAAGGACGGGGGCGTCCGATGAGTTTCGAGTTGTCCCGCAGGCAGTACGCGGACCTCTACGGCCCGACGACGGGAGACGCGATCCGTCTCGCTGACACCGATCTGTTCCTCGAGATCGAAAAGGACCTCACGAACTACGGCGAGGAAGTGGTCTTCGGCGGCGGCAAGGTCATCCGTGACGGAATGGGCCAGAACGGCCAGGCCACCCGGGACGGAGGCCCTGACGGCGGCGTGCCGGACACCGTCATCACCAACGTTGTGGTGCTGGACTACACCGGCATCTACAAGGCCGACGTGGCACTGAAGGACGGCCACATCTTTCGGATCGGCAAGGCGGGAAACCCGCAGATTGCCGACGGCGTGGACATCGTCATCGGCGCCAGCACAGAGATCATCGCGGGGGAGCGCAAGATCCTCACCTCCGGGGGAGTGGACACGCACATCCACTTCATCTCCGCAGACCAGGTCGCCACAGCCCTCTGCAGTGGGGTGACCACCATGGTGGGCGGCGGCACCGGACCGGCCGAAGGCACCAAGGCCACCACAGTCACCCCGGGAAAATGGCACATCCACCGCATGCTGCAGGCCGCCGAGGGGTTTCCCGTCAACATCGGCCTGTTCGGCAAGGGGCATGCTTCCGCCGTCGAGCCGTTGGCCGAGCAGATCCGCGCGGGCGCGGTGGGCCTGAAGGTCCACGAGGACTGGGGTTCCACCACGTCCTCGATCGACACCTCACTGAAGGTGGCGGACGAGTATGACGTCCAGGTGGCCATCCACACGGACACGCTGAACGAGTGTGGCTTCGTGGAGGACACCATCCGGGCCATCGACGGGCGGGTCATCCACACGTTCCACACCGAAGGCGCCGGGGGAGGGCACGCGCCGGACATCATCAGGATCGCCGGCCTGCCGAACGTGCTTCCCGCCTCCACGAACCCCACGCTGCCCTACACACAAAACACCATCGAAGAGCACCTGGACATGCTCATGGTGTGCCACCACCTCAACCCGGACATTCCGGAGGATGTGGCTTTCGCCGATTCCCGTATCCGGGCGGAGACCATCGCGGCGGAGGACGTCCTGCAGGATCTCGGCATCTTCGCCATCACGTCGTCGGATTCCCAGGCCATGGGGCGCGTGGGCGAGGTGATCACCCGAACCTGGCAGGTGGCGGACAAGATGAAGAAGCAGCGCGGCGTCCTGAAGGACCCTGCCGGCGCCGCCCACGGTGCAGCATCTGGCTCCGGTACGGAGAGCGACAACTTCCGGCTGAAGCGCTACGTGGCGAAGTACACCATCAACCCGGCCATCGCCCAGGGCATGGCTGATTCCATCGGCTCCGTCGAGGAGGGCAAGTTCGCCGACCTGGTGCTCTGGGATCCGGCGTTCTTCGGCGTGAAGCCCGAACTGGTTATCAAAGGCGGCCAGATCGCCTACGCCCTGATGGGCGACGCCAACGCTTCCATCCCCACACCCCAGCCGCGCACCCTGCGGCCCATGTTCGCCACCCACGGCAAGGCATTGCAGCAGTCTTCCATCACCTTTCTGTCCCAGGCGGCCATCGACGCAGGCGTGCCCGAGGAGCTGGGCCTGGAGAAGGTCATCCGACCGGTCTCCGGCATCCGGGCCCTGACCAAGGCGGACCTCAAATACAACGACGCCACGCCTGACATCCAGGTGGACCCGGAAACGTACACGGTGACCGTGGACGGGGAAAAGGTCACCTGCGAGCCATCGGACGTACTGCCCATGGCGCAGCGCTACTTCCTCTTCTAGGAGTTCAGATGATCATCGAGAAAGTCCTCGGCAACCTGCACGACCAACCTGCCGAGTCCTATTCCGGCCTGCACCGGGAGAAGGTGGTGCTGCCGAGCACCCAGCTGGTCAAACGGATCCAGCGCGTCACCACCGACCACGGCAACGAGATCGGCATCCGGCTTCCTACCGGATCGGCTGATCTCCGCGACGGCGACGTGCTGCACATCGCCGAAACCAACATGATCGTGGTCTCTGTGCTGCCCACCGACGTCCTGGTGATCGCACCACGGACCATCCACGAGATGGGCGTCGTGGCCCACTCCCTCGGCAACCGGCACCTGCAGGCGCAGTTTTTCGATGCAACGTCCGAGTACGGCGCCGAAGTCATGGTGTGCCAGTACGACCACACCGTCGAGGACTACCTCAAACACGTCGGCGCGCCCTACGACCGCCAGGAACGCGTCATGCCAGAGCCTTTCCGCCATGCTGAACACTCGCACTAGCATCCATCAGCTGGCGCTTAGGCAGCTTACTGATTCCGCCTTGCCTACTGGGGCGTTTGCTCATTCGTTAGGGTTTGAGACCTATATCGAGCGGGGGGTCGTTCATGATGAGGAGTCCTTTGGGGTGTGGCTGGCTGCCTTCGTCTCTCAGCAGCTGACTTATTCGGATGCCTTGGCTATCCGCTTTTTGTACGAAGGGGTTTCCGTCCTTGAGCTGGATGAGTTGCTTACTGCGCAGCTTTTGCCGCGGCAGGTGCGGGAGGCGAGCGTCAAGATGGGTGGGCGGTTGATTGAGATCGGTACCGAGGTGTTTCCGTCGGAGGAGCTGGACGCGTACCGGGCGCTGGTGAGCGGGGGCCGGGCCGCGGGCCATCAGCCGCTGGCGTTCGCCGTCGTCGCCCGCTCACTGGGGGTGCCGCAGGCGGAGGCGATTGCCGCGTACCTTTTTGCAACTGTCACGTCGCTGACGCAGAACGCCGTCCGGGCCATCCCGCTCGGGCAGAACGCCGGCCAGCGGGTGCTGCGGAAGATGCACGACGCCGTTGCTGCCGCCGTCGAGCGGACCGCCCGCCTCACGCCGGACGACTTCGGGGCCGTCAGCCCCGGACTGGAGATTTCGCAGATGAGGCATGAGCGCCAGCGTGCCCGCATGTTCATGAGCTAACTGTGCTTTTTGACTTAGGAGGACAACATGGCTGAACCCATCAAGATCGGCGTCGGCGGCCCCGTCGGCGCCGGAAAGACCCAGCTCGTGGAACGGATCACGCGCCATATGAGCACGGAGATCTCCATGGCCGCCATTACCAACGACATCTACACGATCGAGGACGCGAAGATCCTGGCCGCCAACGGCATCCTGCCGGAGGACCGCATCATCGGCGTCGAAACCGGCGGCTGCCCGCACACCGCCATCCGCGAAGACACGTCCATGAACACGGCCGCCATCGAGGAGCTTAAGCAGCGGCACCCCGACCTGCAGGTGATCTTCGTGGAATCCGGCGGCGACAACCTTTCCGCCACCTTCAGCCCCGAGCTGGTGGACTTCTCGATCTACATCATCGACGTCGCTCAGGGTGAGAAGATCCCCCGGAAGGCCGGACAGGGCATGATCAAGTCCGACCTCTTCATCATCAACAAGACAGACCTCGCCCCGCACGTCGGCGCAGACCTCGCCGTCATGGAACGCGACTCCAAGGAATTCCGCGGCGACAGGCCATTTTGCTTCACGAACCTCAAAACGGACGAAGGCCTTGAGCACGTCACCGAATGGATCCGCCGCGAAGTGCTGATGCTCGACTTGGCCTTATGAGGACGACGGAAGGTCCGCTGGTTGAGCTTGTCGAGACCGTTCAATCACCGGCACCGATGGGGGAGCTTGAGCTGCAAGTCGTCGCGCGTGCGGGGAAGTCCTTTGCGGCGCACCAATTTCACCGGGGCGCCTTGCGCGTACTGCGACCTCATTACCTCGATGACTCTGGCCAGGTTTGCTACGTCGTCGTCAATCCTGGCGGGGCGTATTTGGGGGCCGACCTTTACGTCCTGGACGTGGAGGTGGGGGACGGGGCTGACCTGCTGCTCACTACCCAGTCCGCGACGAAGATCTACCGGACCCCGGAATCCTTTGCCGAGCAGCGGATGACCGTCCGGCTGGGGGAGGGTTCGCGGCTGGAGCTGGCGCCGGACCAGGTCATCGCCTACCGGGAGGCCAGCTACCGGCAGAAAACGCACATCACGATGCGGCCGACGTCGAGCCTGGTGATGGCCGAGGTGATCACGCCGGGGTGGTCACCGGACGGGGCCTCCTTCCGGTACGAGGAGCTGCGGCTCCGCAATGAGATCCACGTGCAGACGGACGGGGGCACCCGGCTGCTCGCATTGGACAACCTGCTGGTCCGCCCGCCGCTCGACGACGTTACCGGCACGGGCTTCATGGAGGGCTACAGCCACTTGGGTTCGCTGGTGGTGGCGGACGCGCGCGTGGACCAGGCGCTCGCCGACGAGCTGCACCAGCTTGCGGAAAAGTTCGACGCCTACACAGGGATCTCGCTCAGTGCCACAATGGACGGAATCACGGCACTGGTGCTCCGGTCCCTGTCGAACAGCACGGAAAAACTCAATACGCTACTGGGTGGCTGCAGTGGCCTTCTCCGTCAACGCTGGTACGGCCAGGCGCCCCTGAACCTGAGGAAGTACTGATGACTACCTTGACCCAGTTCGCCGCCATGTACCGCGAGCGGGAGCAGCTGCCGCTCCGGACGCGCCTGCTGGCCACCTTTTCCGCGGTGGGCATCCTTCACCTTGCCGCCGTCGTTCTTCTGGTCGCCGGCACTGCAGCGTCGGGGCAGCCGCTGGCGTTCGGACTGGTGCTCACGGCATACCTGGCCGGCATCAAGCACAGCTACGACTGGGACCACATCGCCGCCATTGACAACTCCACCCGGAAGTTCGTGGCGCAGCGGCAGGATCCCACCAGTGTGGGATTCGCCTTCAGCCTGGGGCACAGTTCGGTGGTGATCCTGGCCGGGGCCCTGGTGGTCTCCGGGGTGACGCTGATAGGCAGGTTCATGACCGAGGGCAGCACCGGAAACCTGGTCCTTGGGCTGATCGGCAGCGGGGTGTCCGGTCTCTTCCTGCTGGCCATGGGGCTCTTCAACGGGTCTGCGTTTCTCGGCGCCGCCAGGTCCTACCGGAGGGTTCGGGGCGGTGGAACAGTGCTGCCGGAGGAGCTCGAAGCCAAGGGCTTTGTGGCCCGCCTTCTGGCCCGGCCGCTGTCAAAGGTGCGGCGGCCCAGGAACGTCTACGTGATCGGCTTCCTGTTCGGGCTCGGTTTTGATACCGCCACCACCATTGGGCTCCTGGTGATGACGACGGCGGCCTCCTTGGCGGGCGTTTCGCCCGTCGCGCTGCTGGCACTTCCGCTCGCGTTCACCGCCGCCATGACCCTGTGCGACACCACGAACGGCATTGCCATGATGCGGATGTACAGGTCGGCCATCCACGATCCCCTGCGAAAACTTGGCTTCAACGCCGTCATCACTGGGCTCTCGGCCCTCTCCGCGCTATTCGTTGCCGTGATAACCCTCGGCGGATTCTTCAACGCGGCCTTCGGGCTGAAGGACCCTCTCACCGCCTGGCTGGGCGCCATCGATCTGGGCGATGCCGGGCTGCTGCTGGTGGCGGCATTCCTGGCTCTGTGGGGTGCGGCATCGTTGCGCGGGCGCCGGCGGGCCGTTTCCCAGGCCCGCGCCTAGCCGCGCGAGTCTCGCTCGGCAGCTAGGCGTACGCCCCAGCTGTCTTAGCTGCGATCTCTCAAGCGACCGCGTTAGCCGCCACGTCGTCGGGCGTCGCCGCGTCCTCCGGCAGGTCCGCGAGGAGTTCAGCCGCCGTGGGCGGGTTGGCTCCCGGGCGGCGCACGGTGATCGCGGCGGCCTTCGAGGCAGTGCGTCCCAAGGTTTCCAGCACTGCCGGCGCCAGGCCATCCGCTCCCCGCGCCAGGAGCCCGTAGATCAGCGCCGCCATATACGAATCCCCGGCCCCGATGGTATCGGCCACTGCGGACCTGACGGCCGGCACCACCAGCTGCACGTCCGGAGTGGCCAGCAGCGACCCCTCGGAACCGCGGGTGACCACCGCGAGCCCCGCACCCAGCTCGAGGATGCGCGCCGCTGCGTCCTCCAGCTGCAGGCCAGGATAGAGCCAGCGGGCATCCTCGTCGCTCAGCTTGACCACGTCGGTGAGCGATACCAGCTCCTCGAAGATAGTCCGGGCCTCGGCATGGCTGCCGAGGAGTGCCGGGCGGATGTTGGGATCGTAGGTGACCACGCATTCACGGTGCGACTGCTCCAGGAGGGTCCTGACGGCTGCTGCGCCCGGGGCCAGGAAGGTCGCGATGGAGCCGGTGTGGAGCACCTTGGGAAGGGATGCCGGTGCCACGGGTGGCAGTTCCCAGCGGATGTCGAAGTCGTAGCTGGCCGATCCGTCGGCGGCCAGCGTCGCCGTGGCTGTGGCCGTCCTGCCCGGTGTCCTCGAACCGGGCAGGAGTGCGACGCCGGCACGCTGCAGGTGCGCCTCGATGGCCCGCCCGCGGTGGTCGTCGCCGATCGAGGTGAGGAGTGCGGTCCGGATGCCGAGCCGGCCCAGCCCGTAGGCAACGTTCGCCGGCGATCCACCGGGGTGCTCGACTGTTCCGTCTGCGGACGCGACGACGTCCACCAGGGCTTCACCGATGACGATGACTTCCGGGCTTGCCGCGCGGGCTTCTGAGTAAGCAGTGCCGGTGCCGGGGGTGGAGGTTGGATTCACGGTGAGGCCTTTCATGGAGCCGTCCGCGGGCCGGCTTCGGCCCGCGGACGGAGGTGGAGAGTGCTGTGTTGCTGGGTGCCGCTGGTGTTGCTGGTTTTGGATGGAGCGCCCGGTCAGGCCGTGGCGGCGCCCGTCATGATCGCCACGGCGTCGGTCATGCTGTGCGACTGAGGCGTGATGGTCGCCGCGCACTTTCCGAGCCGCTGGACGTGGATCCGGTCCGCCACGTCGAACACATGGGGCATGTTGTGGCTGATCAGAATCACCGGCAGGCCCCTGTCCCGGAGGTCGCGGACCAGTTGCAGGACCTGGTTCGATTCCCGGACGCCGAGTGCCGCCGTCGGCTCATCGAGGACAACCACCTTGGAGCCGAACGCCGCGGCGCGGGCCACGGCCACAGCCTGGCGCTGGCCGCCGGACAGGTTCTCCACCGGCACTGTCACGTCCTGGAGTGTCGAGATGCCCAGCCGGGTCAGTTCCTCCTTGGCCTTGCGGCGCATTCCCTTCGTGTCCAGGACACGGAAGAGCTTGCCCAGCGGGCCGGCAAGCCGTTCTTCGCGGCCCAGGAACAGGTTGGAAGCAACGTCCAGCGCGGGTGAGACCGCAAGGTTCTGGTAGACGGTTTCGATGCCGTGGGCGCGGGCGTCCTGCGGCCGCTTGAAGTGCACTGCCTGCCCGGACACCTTCAGCTCGCCGGAGTCCGGCACCTCGGCGCCGGTGAGGCACTTGATCAGGGTGGACTTGCCAGCCCCGTTGTCGCCGATGACGGCGAGCACTTCACCCGGGTAGAGGTCCAGGCTGACGCCGTCCAGGCCCACAACGCGTCCGAAGGTCTTGACGAGGTTCCTGGCCTGCAGGATCGGCTGCCGCACCGCGGTGCCGGACGGCTGCATTTCAGTGGCGGTCATGATTTCACCTTTCGGATCCACTGGTCGATGGACACAGCGAGGATGATGAGGACGCCCACGGCGAGGGTCTGGTACAGCACGTCCAGTCCCGCCAGGGACAGGCCGTTGCGGAACACGCCCACGATCAGCGCGCCGAGGAGGGAACCCCAGACGGAGCCGCGGCCGCCGAAGAGGCTGGTTCCGCCAATCACGACGGCGGTGATGGAGTCGAGGTTGAGGTCAACTCCGGCGTTGGGGCTGGCTGCGTTGGTGCGGCCGATCTGGAGCCAGGCACCCATGGCCAGGACGGCCCCGGCGGCGAGGTAGACGCTCATCAGGACGCGGTTGACTGGAATGCCGGCCAGTCGGGCGGCTTCCTTGTCATCCCCGACGGCGTAGACGTGCCGGCCCCACGCGGTCTTGCCCAGGATGAATGCCACGGCGCCATAGAGCAGGAGCATCATGATCACGCCGGTGGAGATGCGCACGGGGCCCAGCGGGAACGTGCTTCCGGTCCAGGTGAGCAGGCCCGGCATGCTGGAACCGCGGACGGTGGAACCGCCGGAGTACAGCAGCGTGACGGCGATGAAGATGTTCAGGGTTCCGAGCGTGACGATGAACGGCGGGAGTTTGAACCTGGTGACGAGGAAGCCGTTGAGGGCGCCTGCCCCAAGGCCCACCACGAGGCCGGCCAGCAAGGCCAGCGGGCCGGGAATGCCGCTGCCCACGGCCAGCTGCGCCACCACCATGGACGAGAGGATCATGACGGCGCCGACGGAGAGGTCGATGCCCGCGGTGAGGATGATGAGTGTCTGCGCGATCGCCAGGGTTCCCACCACGGAGACCTGCTGGGTGATCAGCGAGAGGTTTTCGAACCGCAGGAACCGGTCGTTGAGGAGCCCGAAGACCACCACGGCCACGAGCAGCACAATCGCCGGGCTGAGCGCCGGGTACCGGTGCAGGATGTTGCGGATGCGGCTGAGCGGGGTCTGGCGGTCGAGGAATTCCCCGGCCAGGTCGGCGTGCCCGGTGGCGGGCGGGCCGGCTGTCTGTTGCTGGGCCATGTTTGCTCCTGTCATGTCCGGTTACTTGCCCCAGCAGATCTGGGAGGCGTCCGACGTCGTGATGCTCTTGACGCCGTCGGCGGCCTTGTCCGTGACGAGTTCCACGCCGGTGTTGAAGAAGTCCAGGCCCTCGGAGTTGGACGGCTTCTGGCCGGTCTTGGCGAGGTCGACGATCGCCTTGACTCCGAGCTCGGCCATCTTCACCGGGTACTGCTGGGCGGTGGCGCCGATGATGCCGGACTTGACGTTGTCAACGCCGGTGCAGCCGCCGTCCACCGATACCACCAGGACGTCCTTCTCCTTGCCGGCGGACTTCAGGGCTTCGAAGGCACCGGCCGCGGCGGGCTCGTTGATGGTGTAGACGACGTTGATGTTCGGGTTCTTGGCGAGCAGGGTCTCCATGGCCGTGCGTCCGCCGTCCTCGGCGCCCTGCGAAGCCTGGCTGCCGACGATTTCGTAGTCGCCGCCCTTGCCGCCCGTGTACTTGCCGGTCTTGGCTTCGTCGCCGTTCTTCTTCTTGTCCGCGGTGTCGATGCCGAGGCCGGTGAGGAAGCCCTGGTCGCGGTTGTAGTCCACCGAGACCACCTTGTCGTCGAACAGGTCCACGAGGGCAATGGTGGCCTTTTTGCCGTTCAGCTGGGCGGCCGTCCACTTGCCGATCAGCTCACCGGCCGCGAAGTTGTCCGTGGCGAACGTGATGTCCGCGGCGTCTGCAGGGTCCGGCGGGGTGTCGAGCGCGATGACGAACAGCCCGGCGTCCTTGGCCTTCTTCAGTGCGTCGACCACTGACGGGCCGTTGGGGGTGATCAGGATGCCCTTGTCGCCCTTGGAGATGGCATTTTCGATGGCCTGGATCTGGGTGTCCTCATCGCCGTCGGCTTTGCCGGCCGCGAGCTTCAGGTCGACGCCGTCGGCCTCGGCAGCTTTCTTGGCTCCGTCCTGCATGGAAACGAAGAACGGGTTGGACGTGGTCTTCACGATCAGGGAGACGCCGACCTTTTCGGACGAGGAGCCGCCGGTGGTGGAGGTGGCGGTGGAACTTCCGCCGCAGGCGGTGAGGCTGAGCGTGCCGAGGGTCAGGACTGCGCCGATGGCGAGCAGGCGGTGGGTGACTGTCCGCGGGGCTTTGGAACTCAACATTGAATCTCCTGGGTTTCAGGGCATCTGGTGTGCCTGACAACGATGTCAGGCATCATGTAATCAGCGTCACAGGGTAGAGTCAAGGCAAATGCAAAGATGAAGGACGGATTAATGACAACGATGTCTAATCGTTACCAGGCCGAGGGGGCCAAGAGCCGGCCCACCATGCGCCATGTGGCGGCGCTGGCCGGCGTGGGGATCAAGACGGTGTCGCGCGTCATGAACGACGAGCCCGGTGTCTCGGAAGCCACACGGCAGCGTGTACTTGGTGCCTCACAGCAGCTGAACTACCAGTTGGACATGGCGGCGGGAAGCCTTAGGCGCGCCGGCCGGCAGACACTCTCGGTTGGGCTCCTGCTGCCGAGCGTTGCCAACCCGTTCAGCAGCGAGATCCACCGCGCCATGGAGGATGCACTGGCTGCCCGCGGAATCGCGGTCTTCGCAGCCAGCCTGGACGACGACGCCGAGCGCGAGAAGGCCCTGGTGACTGCCTTCCTCGGCAGGCGCGTGGACGGACTGGTGCTCACTCCCATCGCCAAGAGCCAGGCATACGTCATTCCCGAACATTCCCGCGACCTGCCCATCGTGTTCATCGACCGCGAGCCCGTGGGCATCGAAGCGGACGCGGTGGTGACGGACAACGCCGTCGGCGCCGCAAAGGCGGCGACACACCTGATTTCGCACGGCCACACCCGGATCGCGTACATGGGCGACCGCACCGACATCCAGACGGCCCGGGAACGGCGCCGCGGGTTTACCGAGGAACTTGGCCGGGCGGGCATAGCGACCTCCACGGTTCCGGTCCGCGAGGGGCTCCATGATGAGGAGTCGGCGCGTCTGGCCACCCTGGAGCTGCTCCGGGCTGAAGAGCCGCCCACAGCTATTTTTTCCAGCCAAAACCTGGTGACCTTCGGCGTCATGCGGGCCCTGAAGGAGCTGGGCCTGAACAAGCGCGTCGCCCTCGTGGGCTTCGACGACTTCACCCTGGCGGACATGATGGAACCGGGTGTGACCGTCATCGCGCAGCACCCGGACCGGATTGGAAAACTGGCCGCCGAGCGCCTGCTGGCCCGGATCGACGGCGACCACGGCGCGGCGCAGACCTACGTTGTCCCCTCCGAGCTCATCACCCGCGGCTCCGGCGAGCTCCGCCCGCCTGAATAATCCCCCAACTACCGACCCCTCACAACCCACCCCGACAGGAGAACCATGACCAAGACGCTTTACGCCGAATTCACCGTTAAGCCCGGCAGTGAAGCCCGCGTTGCCGAAATGATGCGTGAACTCACCGAGCAGGTGCGCAGCGAGCCCGGCAACCAGCTGTTCCTGCCGTACACCCGGGAAAATAATCCCCGCGAGTACTTCGTGTTCGAGGTGTACCGGGACGCGGAGGCCTTCCAGGAACACATCACGGCGGACTACGGCGCCGTGTTCAACGGGGAACTCGTGGACCACATCGAGGAGGACGGCTCGGTGCTGACCTGGCTGCAGCCGGTCCACTAGGCCAGATCCAGCGCCGCATCCAGTACACAAGAAGGCCGGTGGCCGCAGCATCTGCGGCCACCGGCCTTTCCATTCGACTGCCTTATCCCGACGCCGGTCCTTACTTCCTGTTCTTGGCCGGCACCTGCGCGGCCTGGAACATGGACTGGCTGAGCGGCGTGACGGTCAGCGACTTCAGTCGGGCGGTGCCGCCTTCGGCGAAGAGCGCCACCTGGTTGGCGCCCTGTTCAGGGAAGACCTGGTCCGTGATAGTCCGCAGGCCGTTCTGCGCGAATACCTCCACCGAGGACCTGTCGACGTAGATGCGCAGTGTCACGTTGCCGCTGGCATCCACGGCCACGGGTGCGGAGTCAACCGAGGTGAAGAGCGGGTGGAAGTCAGTCATGCCGGAATTGCTCCGGTCCACATACACCTCGCCCGAGGCCTTGTCGTACCCGATGACTGTCGACTTGCTGCCGTTCCCCAGCACGGTGATTCCGGCCTTGGCTGCTGAACCGGGGGCGAAGGTCACGTCGATCCGCTGCACATCGCCCGAAGCCGCAGGTGGCAGCACGTGGGTGCCGGCCGGAATGTTCCGCGCCCGCTTTTCGGCGTAGCTTTCCTTCCCGGCGAGGCCATCCACCTGCTGGACTGCCTTTTGCGTCAGGCGCGGACCGCTGGCCGTCTGCGTCAGCGCCACTTCGCGCGGCAGGGACATTGCGCTGCGCCAGGGCGACGTTGGAATGTTATTGGCGTAGTCCCAGTTGTTCATCCAGCCGAGCATGATCCGCTTGTTCTGCGGCATGTTGCTGAAGGATACGGACGCGTAGTAGTCCCGGCCGTAGTCCAGCCAGTCGTAGGTCTGCACCCGCGGCGTGGCCGGCCGCGGTGAGGCGACGAACTCGTCCGCCAGGATGTGGCCCCAGCCGAAGCGGTTGTTGTCCACGACGCGGATGCTGGCCTGCTGCCCCTTGAATTCGGAGACGTTCCACGACGCCCAGTCCAGGACCTCGCTGTTGGCGCCGGTGGCCGTCCTGACCACCTTGCCGTCCACCACGAGGTTGACGGTGGTCTCGTCGGACCGGGGCACAGCGGCCTGGTCCGTCAGCATGACGTGGTCCAGGGTGAGGTGCCCCCAGCCGCCGGTGGCCTGGTCCACCACCCGCAGCTGTGCCTGCTGTCCCGCGAATTCGGCCACGTCCCAGCCCTTCCAGTTCAGGGCGCCCGCGTCGTCGCCGGCGAGGCTGCGCACCACGTTCCCGTTCACCAGTAGCTGGACTTCCAGCGTCTGGCCGGAGCCCGCCGCGCGGTGTCCGCCGCCCACCAGCATGCTCATGAAGTTCCGGTTCAATGTGAACGACGGCGACGTCAGGGTTCCCTGCCTGTCGTCGCCGGGCGCTCCTCCCGTATCGAACGTGTTGATCCGCTTGGCGCCGATATAGAAGTCGCCGCCGGAGGTTGACGGCTGGAAAGCCGGTGCCAGATCCCCGGTTCCTGTCCACCCGGCGTCGGCCAGTGTGGAGGCGTCCGGTACCTCGAAGCCGTTGAACAGCAGGTCCCCGGGCGGCGGGGTGTTGTCCAGCTTGTCCGAGACCCGCGGGTGCTGTCCGCCACCCACGAGGAAGTTGAGGTAGTCGCTGGCTACGGTGAATTGCGGCGAGTTCATCGAGCCCACCGGCCAGTCGCCGTCGTTGAATGAATTGATCAGGCCGGCGCCGGCAAAGCCGGTAACGCCGTTCTGCCCGGGGAGCGTGCCGGCCGCGGGTGCTCCGGCGAACGGGCCGCCCTTCGAGTTGCCGGGTCCGTTGTTCACCGTCCAGCCGCTGTACGTGCCGTCATTGAAGCCTGCCAGGGGAGTGCCCGCGGGCAGTGCGTCACTGGCCTTCGTGGTTTCCGACCTGAAGGTGGTGCCGTCGAAGTTGCCCACGAAGTACTGCCCGGCCGAGCCTCCCGCCACGCCTCCCGGGTTGATGTTGACCACCATCACCCACTTGACGTTCGCGGGGTCGCCGTCGACAGCAAGCGGGAACAGGTCGGGGCATTCCCAGAGCCCGCCCGTGGCATTCGCCGGGCCGAATTCGCTGAGCTGCGTCCAGTCCTTGAGGTTGCCCGACTTGTACAGCACCACCTTGTGCTCGGTGGCCTCCACGGCGGTCATCACCCAGTAGCCGCCGCCGGGGGAGTCGTACCAAAACACCTTCGGGTCGCGGAAGTTCGCCGAGTTGCGGTTGAGCACCGGGTTGCCGCTGTACTTGGTCCAGGTTTTGCCCTCGTCCAGGCTGTACGCGAGGGATTGGGCCTGCAGCCCCTTATAGGGAGAGGCGTCCTTGTAGGCACTGGTGAAGATGGCCACCAGGGGAGGGTTCTCCGCCGTGCCGAGGCCGGAGCTGTTGTTCTTGTCCACCACGACGCTGCCGGAGAAGATGTCCTGCTGGTCGTCAGTGGCGATGGCCAGCGGTTGCTCCTTCCAGTGCACCAGGTCTGTCGAGGTGGCATGGCCCCAGGACATGTTGCCCCACTGGTTGCCGGACGGATTGTGCTGGTAGTAGAGGTGGTAGACGCCCTTGTAGAACACCATTCCGTTGGGATCGTTCATCCAGTTCTGCTGTGGCGTGTAATGGTAGGCCGGCCGGAACTGCTCGTCGCCGGAGGTCCCGGCCGCCGCCGCTGTTCCTGTTCCGGCCAGTACCCCGGCCAGGCTGAGACCTGCCACGGTCAGCGCGGTACATAGCTGTAATCTGCCGAATTTTCTCTGGTGCATAGTGCTGGTATCGCCCTTCATCGCGCGTGCCTTCTGCCCTCCCCCTAACCGGCGGGCAGGTAGACAACGTTGTCAGTGACTGGAACGCTAGGGGATGTCCACAAGACAAGTCAACGGATTCGGCGGCCGTAAGCCGGCGTTGTGTCCTAGGCTCTCATGCCCCATTGCGCCAGTGGTCGCGGCGCCGCCCTCGGTCCGGTTGAGGCGGGTTGGCCGGGTGCGGCTTGGAGCCAGCCGTTGTGCCAGGCGAACCAGACACCGTTGTCACCGTATTACGAAGGCTGAGCCTGGCAGGCGCCGAGGGCAGCCTTCGGCGTCGGACTTCTCCAACCCACCGTTGCTAGGGTGGGATCATGAAACGCAGCTTCCTCGCCCTGTCCATGCTTCCAGTCTTTGTCCTGCTGGCGGGCTGCGCCCAGGCCGAGGAGGCAGCCCAGAACGCGGCGAGCTCGGCGGTCTCCCAGGTTGCCAACGCCGCGGCCGAGCAGGTGAAGGGCCAGATCTGCAACCTGATCGAAGACGGCCTGGTCAGCGCCTCGGACAAGGCGGCACTCGCGGGCCTTGTGGCCGGCGCCGAGACTGCTGGGGTCCCCGCCGAAATCACCGGGCCCCTGCACGCGATAGCCCAGGCCGGCGACCAGGTCCCCAGCGATTCTGTCCGCGAACTTCAGAAAGCCTGCACAGCTGCCTGAGGCCTGGAACCCACGACACCCACCAGGCTCTCTGCCCGGCGCAGTCAACGTAGCCTGCAATAATCGGAACCAGCAGTTGCGGGGGCGCTGAAAGCGGCCGGCCGCGACGGGCAGCAGCGTTAGTTTCGGGCCGATTACAGCAGACGAGGCGGATACATGAAGGCTCCCAGCCAGCAGCACGCGACTTCCCCTGAAACACCTTCGCCGGAAACCTCCTCCCGTGAGCCCTCTCCCTCTGAAGCGCCGGCGGGCAACGGAACGCCGGGAACCAGCGCATCGGTCAATCCCGAGTTGCTGCGCTGGCTGGCAGAGGCGTACGGCGTTGGCACGTCATACCAGGGGTGGGACGGACAGCCGCATGACGTAGCGGCTGGCACCCTGATCCGCGTCCTTGCGGCGCTGGGAGTCGACGCCCACACGGACCAGCTCATCGAGCACGAACTGGCCGAGGCAGAACTGGCGCCCTGGCGCCGTATGCTGCCGCCCGCCGTCGTAATTCAGGAAGGGACGCCGGGGCAGGTGAGCGTCCATGTTCCGCACGGTGCGCCAGTCCGGATGTGGGCCGTCACCGAGGACGGGCGAGAGCTGGGGGCCGTCCAGGAGGACGTTTGGGTGGAACCCCGCGAGGTGGACGGCACCCTGACCGGCCGGGCCACATTCGCCGTGCCCCAAAACACCGGCCTGGGATGGCATACCCTGCGCGCCGAGGCAGCCGGAGTGGTTGCGGAGGCCACGCTGGTGGTGACTCCTGCCAGGCTATCCACAGCGGCCGACCTTGAGCAGCGCCGGGGCTGGGGACTGGCGACGCAGCTTTACTCCGTCCGTTCCAAGCGGTCCTGGGGCGTGGGCGATTTTGCCGATCTGGCCGAGCTCGCGGCGGTGGCCGGAGCGCGCGGGGCCGACTACGTGCTGGTCAATCCGCTGCATGCGGCCGATCCCGTGTCGCCTCTGGAGCCGTCCCCGTATTCGCCGTCGACCCGCCGGTTCTTCAACCCGCTCTACCTGCGGATCGAGGCCATTCCGGAGCTGGCGTACCTGAAGCCGAAGAAGCAGTCCCTGGTCCACAGCCTCATGAAGCAGGCGCGGAAGCTGAACAAGGACGCCATCAGGCTTGACCGGGACAAGGTCTACTCCGCCAAGCTGGCCGCGCTGGAGCTGATCTTTGCTGTCCGCCGTTCGCCGTCGCGGCAGCTCGCGTTTGAGGACTACTGCCGCCGGGCCGGCGCGGGCCTGGATGATTTTGCCCTTTGGTGCGCGATCCGCGAGGATCTCGACGCCGATGACCCGTTCTGGGCCGACCCAACGGCTGCGCTCGGCTCGCCTTTGGCGGAGAAGCTCAGGGCGGAGCTGGCGGAACGGATTGAGTTCCACCGCTGGCTGCAGTGGCTTTGCGATGAGCAGCTCGAATCCGCCCAGCAGGCGGCGCGCAACGCCGGCATGCGCCTGGGCGTGGTGAACGACCTTGCCGTCGGCGTGGACCTTCAGAGTTCCGATGCCTGGACGCTGCAGGGCGTCCTCGCACCCGGCGTCAGCGTCGGAGCGCCGCCGGACATGTACAACCAGCTGGGGCAGGACTGGCACCAGCCGCCATGGCACCCCACCCGTCTCGCCGAGGCCGGCTACAAGCCGTTCCGGGAGATGCTTGCAACGGTGCTCCGGCATTCGGGCGGCATCCGGGTGGACCACATCCTCGGCTTCTTCCGGCTCTGGTGGGTGCCGGAAGGGAACTCGCCGGTGGACGGCGCCTACGTCCGTTTCGACCACGACGCCATGATCGGCATCCTCGCCCTGGAAGCGCACCGTGCCGGCGCCGTGGTGATCGGCGAGGACCTGGGCACGTTCGAGCCGTGGGTCCGGGACTACCTCGCCGCGCGGGGCATCCTGGGCACCTCGATCCTGTGGTTTGAGAACGACGGCGACGCCCCGCTGCCGCCCGAACGGTACCGGCTGCAGGCCCTCTCAAGCGTGAACACCCACGACCTGCCGCCCACCGCCGGGTACCTTGCCGGCGACCACGTGACACTGCGCAACGCGCTGGGGCTGCTGGAGCGTTCTGCCGAGGAGGAGCGCCTGGAGCACAATGCCAAGCTGGAGAAAATGCTGGACCTGCTCCGGCAGCGCGGCCTCCTTTCGGCCAACGATGCCGGCTCCGAACAGGAACGCATCGAGGCGCTGCACCGACTGCTCGCGCAGACCCCGTCCGTTCTTCTCGGGGTGGCCCTTGTGGACGCGGTCGGCGAACGGAGGGTCCAGAACCAGCCCGGAACCACCTCGGCCCAGTACCCCAACTGGCAGGTGCCGCTTGCGAACTCCGACGGCGACTCCGTACTGATCGACAGCCTGGAGGCCGACGACAGGTTCAACTCCCTGCTCGCTGCGGTCGAGGAGGCCGTGCGGGCTAGCCGGCCGTGATCACGTGCGTGGTGTGGTTGTACCGGAAGGTGACCGGGCCGCCGTCGTGGTTCAGCACGATGTTGGAGCCGTTGGGCGCGCCGTCCTGGCCGTAGTTTTCATCCCAGGAGCCGTTGATGGCCGCCTTGGATTCGTACGTCCCGGCCGGAAGGTCGGCCGTCAGTTTCCACTGGCGGTCGGCCGGATCAAAGGCCATGAACGCCGACGGGCAGGCCGGCTGCCAGTCATCCGGGCAGCCCATCTCGCTGTTCAGGCTTCCCGCAACGGTGACCGAGTCGGGCTGCGGTGCGGCGCCTACCACCACCGTCCGGACATTGCTCACCACGTTCGATCCGTCGAGCTTCGCCCGGTACTTCACCTCGGCTCCGTCGGGGAGGCCCAGGGCGGCCAGGTCGTCCATCACGGTGTAAGCCGGCGAGGAATCATCGCTGGAGCCGATGGCTGTCCACGTCCCGCCAGCGACGCTGCGCTCAAACCGCACGGCATGGCTGGCCTTCCCTGGGTCCGCCGTGGCAACCACTTCCAGGTTCCCCTGGACGGTGCTGCCCTCGGCCGGCTGCTGGATGGTCAGCAGCGGGTCCGGCACCACGGCGGACCGGGAAGCGCTGACAGACGTGCGGCCGGCGTTGTTCAGGACGACCGCCCGGTACTCCACGGCAGTGCCGGGATTCAGTCCCGAAACGTCGTGGAAGACCCGGTAGGGTGCGGTGTCATCGGTGCCCACGCGCCCCCACTTGCCGCCCGGCGTCCGGGCCTCAAAGGTGACCTCGTAGAACGAGCCGCCGTCGACGTCGGCCGTCACCTGGATGCGGCCGTTGTCCCCGGTCGACGCGCCGGTAGCCGCAGCCGAAACGGGAGCCTGCAGCGCGACGGCGGGCACCGCTTTCTCGCGGGGTATCCGGCCGGAGGACTGGTAGACGACGGCGGACAGCGGCGGCACCGTGACGGTCAACTTGCCGCCGGCTGAGGTCTTGGAGTTTTGGGCAGCTTCGCCATAGATCAGGCTGTAATTGCGTTTGGCGATGTAGGTGGGAACAGCGGCGGTCTGCGGCTTCTCGCTGTTGTTCAGCGCCACCACGTACTCACGCTGGTCCTTGGCGTCGGTGCGGGAGAAAGCGTAGATGCCCGGTCCATCCGAGGCGTACCGGTGCTGGTGGGCGCCGTCGCGCAGGGCGGGGTGCTCCTTGGTCAGCTGCGCGAGTTCGCGGATCTTGGCGTAGAGGGGATGCCCGGTGTTGAAGTTGTCGGCGGCGTGGGTGGCGTCCGTGCCGAGCAGGTCGTCGTCGAGATAGTCGGGCACTTTGCTGGCGAACAGGGTCTGGCGGGCGTCCTGGTCCCCGCCCGGACCCGTGAAGCCCTGCTCGTCACCGTAGTAGACCACGGGGTTTCCGCGGGAAAAGTACATGAGCGCGTGGGCGAGTTCGTCGCGGGCCACGCGTTCGGCGTCGTCCGCGTCCGGGTTGTCGGTGCTGATGAAGCTGCCGATCCGGCCCATGTCGTGGTTCCCCAGGAACGTGGGCAACTGGTAGACGTTGGAATCCGCGTCGGTGTACCAGTCGTCGGCGCCAAAGAAGGTCTCCAGCGCTTTGGCGTTCTGGCTTTTCGAGGCGAAATTGCGCGCTACATCCTGGAACGGGAAGTCGAGGACCGCCTGCATCCTGTTGCGGGTGGTGAACTGGGAGGTGAAGCTCTTGGAGGTGTCGAAGACCTCGCCGAACATGAAGAACTCGTCCTTGCCGTGCTCCTTGGCGTAGGCGAGGACGTCCGGCCCGAACTGCTGCCAGAATTCGTCATTGACGTGCTTCATCGTGTCGATGCGGAACCCGTCCACGCCGAAGTCCCGGATCCACGTCTCGTAGATGTCCGTCATGCCGGCCACGACCGTCGGGTGTTCGGTGAACAGGTCGTCAAGGCCGAAGAAGTCGCCATAGAAGGAGTTTTCGCCGGCAAAGGTGGTGTCGCCGCGGTTGTGGTAGAGCGTCGGGTCATTGAGCCAGGCCGGAACCTTGAGGTTCTGTTCCGCCGGATCAAGCACCGGCGTGTACGGGAAAGAGGTCCCGGCGTCGAGCTTGGGGAAGTCCGCACGGCCGGCGAAGTCCCGGTCATCGAAGGCTTTGCCGGTGGCGGTGCGGTACGGCTCCTTGTCCTTGGAGACGTAGCCGGTGCGGGCGCCCTCCTTGTAGCCGATGACGTCCGCGGTGTGGTTGGTGATGATGTCGAAGTACACCTTCATGCCGTGCGAGTGGGCCTCGTCGATCAGCGCTTTCAGTTCGGCGTTGGTGCCCAGGTGCGGATCGATCTGGGTGAAGTCCGTGACCCAGTAGCCGTGGTAGCCGGCAGAGTTGTCCTCGGGCTGGACCGCCTTGTTCTTGAAGCTCGGCGTCAGCCAGATCGCCGTGGTTCCGAGTCCCTGGATGTAGTCGATCTTGTCCAGCAGTCCGTCCAGGTCTCCGCCGTTGTAGAAGCCCTTGCGGGTGGGGTCGAAGCCGGAGACCATCGGGTCCGGTCCCAGGCCGCCCTGGTCGTTACCGGCGTTGCCGTTGCTGAATCTGTCCGCCATAACGAAGTAGAAGTTTTCGCCGGTGACGGGAGTGCGGAGCGAATGGGCACCTGTTCCGGGTTTAGCGTCCGACGGCGGGCCAGGGGTTTTGGTGGGGGCTGCGGCTTGGGCGGGTGCCTTGGGTGGCAGGGCCGCTGTGGTTGGCGAAGCGGCCGTGGTTGGCGTCGCCTGCCCGGGTACGGCCGACGCAGCCAGCAGGACGGCTGCGCCCGCTGCCGCCAGAGTTGCCCGGGCGGACTTGGTGGGCGCGCCCGTGCGGCGCGGGGGATTCAGGCGCAGGAAATTCAGGCGAGGGACGGTGAGCAAGTTGGACCTTCCGCGAAGCAACGCTGCTTGTCCGGGCGGGGATGCCCGGAATCCGTTGGGTGCCGACTCGGCCAAGACAAGTCCATTAACCAGCCACAGCTCTTGTGATGAAGCGGTATTGGCAATGACTAATCCTGTATTGGCTATGTCGATTGCGGTTTAGCTTGCCACAATCAGGGCCGTGGGGGAACCCGCCACGAGGCGGTCAATGGGGCCCTGCGGAAGGCCGGTCTGGGGGTCCAGCCGGAAGGTGGTGATGTCGTGGGAGCGCTCGTGGGCTACACGCAGCCATTCGCCGTGGACCAGATGGTGGCGGGGCCAGTCGCCGCCGCTGGAGAAGTCGCCGAGCGGGCGAAGCGGACTGCCTTCTGCCGCCGGTGTCACCTCCAGTACGCTGATGCGGTTGGATCCCCGCACGCCTACATAGGCGAACCGTCCGTCCGCCGACAAGGCAATTTCGGCTGCAGAGTCCCCGTCCTTCGCGCCGTCGGAGGTAGCGGGACCCTGGCCGACCAGTTCGAACTTCCCTGATGACGGGGCCGCCCGGGCCGCAAAGACCTCGATGGAATACTCCGAGACCACCAACACCGTTCCATCGGAGTGCTGCACCAGGTGGCGGGGACCGGTGTCCTTCGGGAGCACCACCTCGTGGTCCAGCGCCAGGCCCGTCGCGGGGACGCGGTTCCACACGCGGAGGAGGTCATGGCCGAGGTCGGTGGTCATGATGCGGCCGTCTGCGAGTACCAGGCTGGCGTGGGCCCGGCTCGGGCGATCGTCCCGGTGCGGATCACTGGATGGTGCCGCGGGAAGGCGGCGGGCGATGCCGCCGTCGTCCGCCAGGTCGTACAGCAACACCTGGCCGTCGCCCCAGCAGGCAACGATCAGGAACTTGCCCAGCGGATCGACGGTGACGTGGCAGGCGGCTTCGCCTGCCGGCCAGGGGTCGCCGGCGGCTTCGAGGCCGAACTCTCCCCGCCGCCGGTACGCCTGGACGGTTTTGGCGTTCTCCCCGACGGCGTAAACCATCGGGAGTTGCCGGTGCACAGCGACGAACGACGGCGAGTCCGCCTTTGCCGCCGTGCCGCGCCAGGTGAGCGTCCCATCAGCGTTGGCCGATACGGCCCCGATCCCTGCACCGTGGCCGCCGCCGTCCGCAGTGTAGGAGCCTGTCCAGATGAGCGTATGGGCTTCGCTGTGGGTCATGGTCCCATCCTGCCAATAATTGCTGGATTGGGTGTCGGATAACATGGATTTTTGCAGAGCCAGTCTAGGACTGGGAACGTTTGAAATTACGGGAGGTGAGAATAATTCACGCAATTCCAGCTTGGGTTCTTCCTGCCCGCCGCCTTACGGACCGCCAAAGCTAGTCGGACGTATGCACGGAGCGCCCATCATTCGACCGAAGGACGCATCCATGCCTGTTGAATCATTGCTCTCCCGCTCCACCGTCATCGGCAGGCTGCGCGCCGCCGGCTGTGTCTTTGCCGAAGATGAAGCGGACCTCCTTCTTTCCGCTGGCCTCGCCCCCAAGGAGCTGACCAACGCCGTACAGCGGCGAGTCGACGGGTTTCCGCTCGAGCATATTCTCGGCTGGGCGGAGTTTTGCGGCCTGCGGATCAGGGTGGGGGCCGGAGTATTTGTGCCGCGACGCAGGACTGAACTGCTGGTCCGCGAGGCAGCCGGGCTCCTTGCTGCATCGAGGGCAGGGCCCGCGGAGAGAGCGCCATCGACCCGGCCGGTTGTTGTTGACCTGTGCTGCGGCTCCGGTGCCGCAGGCACCGCGTTGGCGGCATTGGTCCCGGGGATTGAGGTGCACGCTTCCGACGTCGACCCGGCCGCAGTGCGCTGTGCCCGCCTCAACGTCCTGCCCGCTGGCGGTGTGGTCCATGAGGGTGACCTGTACGCCGCGCTGCCCGCCCGGCTGCAAGGCAACGTTGACATGCTGGTAGTCAATGCGCCGTATGTACCCACGGCTTCCATCAGCAGCATGCCCCACGAGGCCCGGGTTCATGAGCCACGGGTGTCGCTCGACGGAGGGCCCGACGGCCTCGACATCCAGCGTCGGGTGATCGCGGGAGCGGGTGCCTGGCTCAGGCAAGGCGGGCATCTACTCATCGAAACGAGCCGGCGGCAGGCTCCGCATGCAGCCGCGGCCATGGTCAGTGCGGGCTTGAGCCCTCGGATCGCCACGTCGACTGAGTTGGACGCCACAGCGGTGATTGGGAAGCTGCTCTAAGTCTGGAACCTGCTGTCACTTTGGCGCGGACCGACGCCCATGAAGCTGCTGCCCCTTCAAGTTTTGTGGTGGTGGTTTTGTCGGGGTTGTTGGCGGGGGTCGATGTGGGGTGGCGGGATGAACCAGGGGATTCCGTTTTTGACGCGGATTTTCCACTGTTCTTTGTGGATTAGATGGTGGTGGTGGGCGCAGAGGAGGACGCCGTTGTCGGTGCTGGTGGGTCCGCCGCGGGACCAGTAGGTGATGTGGTGGGCTTCGCACCAGGATGCGGGGATGGTGCAGTTGGGGAAGGCGCAGCCCTGGTCTCGGGCGTTGAGGGCTTTGCGAATGTGGGACGGGAAGACCCGCGTGGTGCGGCCGATGTCGAGGATGCGTCCTTCGGAGCCGAGGAGGACGGGGATGATGTCGGCGTCGCAGGCGATTTTGCGGATGGTGGAGGCGGTGACCGGGCCGGTGTAGGTGAAGGTCCCGCTGCCGGTGGATGTGCTCGCGGGTGCGGTGCCGGGCTGCGCGCGGAACAGGGGTGTGCCGGCCCGGTTGATGCCCGGCAGGGTGGTGACGGGCCGGCTGCCTGTTAGGTGCTCTGGTGCGCTTGTCTGCCGAGTTTCTGTACCGGGATCCGGCTCCTGCCCGGGTTCGCTGGTTTGCCAGGCGTCTGCACTTGTTGGCCGTGTGTTGGGTTGGTTTCTGGTGTAGAGGGGGTCGTGGCTGGCGGTGGTTCCGATGCTGTTGAGGAGGTCCCGGTAGCCGATGGTGACCATGACTTGCGGGCGGAGCCCTCCGGTGGTGGGCAGGGTGCCGGCGGCGAGGGCTGCCTTGGACGCGCCGACGAGGCCGTCGAGGCGTTGCTGGGCGAGGGTGCGGCGGTCCAGGTCCGGTTCCGGGGCGGGGGCATTGAAGACCGCGTCGGGGTCGACGGGGCCGCTACCCTTGCCGTCACTGTCCGTGCCGCTGGTGTCCGGTGTGGTGGTGCGGGGGTTCGTGGCGGTGTTCATGACGGTGGTGAGGACTTCGTATTGGTCGGTGGTGGCGCGGATTTCGAGGTGGTGGAGGCCGCCGCGTTTGTGGTGGAAGAAGACGCCTTGGCGGTGCCGGAGGTTTTCCTCGGAGGGTTCGGTGCCGTCCTGGTCGAGGGCGTCGATGCAGCGGTGGGCGATGCGGGTGAGGAAGTCGTGGTCGTTTTCGATCGCGGTTTGGGTAAGGGTGTGTTCCATGTGCGCGATCGCGTCGGGGTCGGGGATGTGGCGGACCTTGTCCAGGGCGGTGGTGATGGTGGTTGCGACGCGGGAGGAGATGATTCCGGCGGTGAGGGCGGCGGCGGTTTCTTCGCAGGCGGGCGGCATGGGGCGGCCGGCGAGTCCGGTGCGGGGGAGTGTGGCGTTGGCGAGGGCGAGGCGGCGGCGTGCTTCGGAGGATCTGATCCGTAGCCGGGTGCGGAGGAAGTCGGCGGTGTTCCGGGATCCGTCATCGGCCGGGGACCAGGTGGTCGCCGCGCGGGCTGGAACCGACTGGGCCGTAACGGAAGCCGAAGCCGGGGTTTCAGCGCGGGCGGCGATGGCGGCAGTTGTGGTGCTGCCGGAGGTGGCGGCTCCAGCCGTGGCGGTGGCAGCGTTGGAGGGCTGAGCCCCGTGCGCCGTGGCAGGTTCGGCTTCGGGTGGAGCGCCCCAGCCCGTGGTCCAGCCGGCCGCGCGGCCGGCCGTCTCTGCGGCGTTGATCGCCTCGGTGCGCGTCCGCTCCACAGCCGCGGCAGCCTGCAGCTGAAGGTACTCGACGCGACGGGAGAGCTCCTCGGTGAGCTCCGCGAAATCAGCCGCGTCCTGGAAGCTCGCCGCGGCGAGTTCCTCCGGCGCCGAACTGGTCGCCCTGTCCAGCAGCGCTAGGGATGCCTTCAAATCAGCAGTTGCTGGCGACGACACCGGCGCCTCGGCGGTGAGGCCGGCGGCAGCACCGCCGCCGGACGTGTCTCTTTTTGGGGCGTCAGAAAGTATAGGAGCGCCGGAAACGGAACCGGCGGAGGGAATGCTGCGAAGCCCGCGGCCGCGCATTAGAGCAGCGGCCCTGAAGCCGGAGACGTTCGTCCCGGCTGCGGTTTCCGCTCGCTCTTCCCCAATGGCTTCCATAGGAAAACTATCTCAACAGGGTCTGACATTTTTGTGACTGGGGACACTGCCCGCCGCGAAGCGGGCGGCGGCACCGCCGTCGGACGATGATGTGTCCGCAACGGCGGTGCCGGACCCGGCAGAAGCCGGTCGCCCTAAAGCGGGCACGCAAGGCAGCAGCGCAGCAGCCAGGCCGGGCACTGCTGCCCGGCCTGGCTGACCGTCCGTGCTCTCCCCGGTGGCTTCTATAGGAAAACATTGTCAGGGGGCTCTGACATTTTTAGTTCTTACCCGCACCGCCCAGGATGCAGGCTCAAGCGGGCTGACAATCGCGGCCGCCCCGGCGGGAGCCGCTCTGCCCTCGTCGGACCGTCCTAACCCTTGCTTTCGTTTAGTGCCGAATCGGATTCAACATCGGAGGTTCCGAGGTTGACGGTCTCCGGATGCGTGCTGTGGGCGGGCACCTGCCCGCTGTCTGCCGATGTGCCCGCTGCAGACGCAGTGCCGGCAGAAGCGGTGCCAGCGTCACCGGGCTTTGGTGCATCGCGGTGCATGGCCGAGCCAAGCACGGTTCCTGCCCGGCGCGCGGCTTCAGCCAGTTGGTCAGTGACCTCAGGGGCCTTTTCCTTGACGGCTTCGGTTGCTGCCGTCACCTTGTCCTGGACCGGCTTGCTGTCCCAGATGCCTGCGGCGCGCGCTTTGAGCTTGTCGTAGGCTGCCCGGCCGGACCTGGATCCGAGCACGTAGCCTGCAGCGATTCCGGCGCCGAAGAGAAGTTTGGATTTCATGACGATCTCCTACTCTTGAGGGGGATCTGTACGATTGGTTCGGCCCGGTAGGGCCTGGGGTAGGAAACCGGCCCCGGGAGTTTTCCCGGAGCCGGTTCCGGCACTGCCCTGTCTAGCGGGCCGAGCGCTTGGTAATCATGCCGTAAACGAGCAGCACGATAAGTGCGCCGCCGATCGCCAGCAGCCAGGTGGACAGCGAGAAGAACTCGTTGATACCGACATTAAAGAGCGCGCTGCCGATGAAGCCGCCGAGAATTGCGCCAACCACACCAAGCAGAAGCGTGATGAAAATGCCGCCGCCCTGCCGGCCCGGGAGGATGGCCTTAGCAATGGCTCCAGCAATGAGGCCAAGAATCAGAAATGCGAAAAAACCCATCTTTTATCGTTCCTTCTTCATCTAGAGGAGTTACCCGGATTGCCGGGTACGCTTCGTCCTTCTGCTCAATACTAATCATGCTTACTATTTATTTGCCAGTCGCTATCCGGTGAGGGGCGCCTGCTGCGCAAGCCGGGGGCCTGCCGCTAGTGGCCCTGAACGTCCGAATTTACCCCTGCCTCGGGGCCTTCATCGAGGGTGCTAATGGCAGTCAGGTCCTCCTCGTCCAGAGCGAAGTCGAAGACGTCGATGTTCTCCTTCATCCGCTGAGGATCGGAGGATTTGGGGATGGCCACCAACCCCTGCTGTACGTGCCAGCGCAGTACCACCTGGCTGACTGTTTTGCGGTGTTTACCGGCGATTCGTGTCAGAACTGGCGCGGACAGCAGCCCCGACCCCGCACCCAGCGGGCTGTACGATTCTGTGGCGATCCCGTGCCGCTCGTTGTAGGCGCAGTCCGCGGAGCGGTTTACCGAGGGGTTGAGCTGGATCTGGTTGACGGCCGGCACTACGTCGGCCTGCCACATCAGCTGTTCAAGATGAGCGGGCTTGAAGTTCGATACGCCGATCGACCGGACCTTCCCTTCGCCCTGCAGCCGTTCAAAGGTCTTCCAAGTGGAGATGAATTCTCCGCGGCGGGGGAGCGGCCAGTGGATCAGCAGCAAGTCCACGTAGTCCAGGTTGAGCCGCCTCAGCGAGCCCTCAAGGCCTGCCACAGCCAGATCCCCACCCTGGAACTCGCCGTCCAGCTTGGTGGTGATGAAAAACTCCGTCCGGTCGAGGCCGCTGTTCCGAATCCCGGATCCGACGCCGGCCTCGTTCCCGTATCGCACGGCGGTATCAATATGCCGGTACCCGGCTTCCGCAGCCCGTACGACGGCGTCACTCACCTCCCGGTCGTTCAGCGGACAGGTGCCAAGGCCGATCTGAGGTATCCGGTTGCCGTCATTCAGCGTGATGACTGGTGCTTGTGCCATGCGGAAGAGTCTTTCCTATCGGGGGCAGTTTGCCCAGACCCCGTTTGCTACCTCGCGTGTCCTGGTCTGGCTATCTTCCGAGGTCAAGGCAGGAATGCTCGTGGCCTCCTGTTGTTACGATGAGCGCAAGGAGGCATATGCAGGTCTTGCTCGCTAGGCGTGCTCTGGTGGACGTAGCCGTTGCCATGGCTGGTTTCCTTGTGTCCGGCAGCTGGATCCTGAACGTGGCTGGTGCTGAAGTAACGTACTTCCTTGCCGCCATGGGTGCCGGACTGGCGGTGCTGGGAAATGCCGCAGCCTCTGTCCTCAGCCGCAAGCCCCTGCTGACGACGGCCGCGGACCGCATTACCCTGATTCGCGCTGTGTTGGTTTCCTGTTGCGCGGCAATAGTGATTCCAGCGTTGTTCGGCGGAACCGGGCCCGGCGTGCCGGTGGTAGTGCTGGGTGCGGCGGCATTCCTTCTTGACGCGGTGGACGGGGCCGTTGCGCGGCGATTTGCCTGCGAGAGCCCGGCCGGAGGCCGGCTGGATGTCCAGACCGACGCGGCGCTGGTCCTCGTACTGTCGTGCGCGGCAGTACCAATCGTCGGTCCCTGGGTCCTGGCCGTCGGACTCATGTGGTACGCCTTCGTAGCAGCCGGATGGTTCCGGCCTGAACTGAAACGAACTCTGCCCGTTAAGAGGCTGCGCAAGGTTATTGGTGCGTACCAGCCCTGCGCCTTGCTGCTGGCACTCACGCCGGGGGTGCCAGGTGGAATCACCACTGCTGCCGTTGTCCTGGCGCTTGTGGCGCTGCTGGCTTCGTTTGGCCGGGACGTCGTCGAACTGGAGCAAGGCCACCGGAAGTGGACCGGCCGGCACTCCGGCACCGAACTGGTGAACTGATGGCAGCCGGCTAACCTGAACGGCCTTTGCGCTCGGCGCCGGGCTGGTGCTCTGGACTAACCATGGCTGCGCTGGTAATCCTTGGAGTGGCCCGGCAGGAGAAAATCCTGGCCCTTCCGACAGCTAAGGATCCAGACCATGAGCGAAATGCCCGCCGATCCGGAGCAGAACCCGACGGACCAGCCTGAGAGCGGTTCACCCCAGGGCTTCCCCTTTGACCCCAACCAGGACCCGCCCCAGGAGGAACCCGCAGTTCCCCACCAGGACAACCCTGGGCCACCCACCGGCCCGGACGGCGAGCCTGACGAGCCGGCCCTGGAGGATCCCCAGCGGGCGCCCGCCAAGTAAGCGGGTGCCCGCCCGAGGGTACCCGAAGCACGCTCGAGGGGGAGCTTCCCTGCTAGAAGGGCCGCCGGACCCAGTCGACGAGCCTGTCGCTCATGTCCATGAACCCGTCGTCCACCACCTGCAGTTCCGGCCGGGAGTCGTACCACTGCACCACTTCCCGCGCACCGAAGGAAAACGGGATGGTTGCCGAGAACTCCGGAACCAGGGCCTTGATCTTGGAATTGTCGAACACCACGGAGTGTGACCGGTCGCCGAGCAGCCAAGGCCCGCGGACCGGATCCATGGCCGCGATGGTTTCAGAGGCCACGTGGACCAGTTCCGGCCCGGCAACCCCCGCCGCCTGCGCGAACTGGCGGTAAATCACGTCCCACGTCAGGAACTCCTCCGAGGTGATGGTGTAGCTTTCACCCACCGCTTGATAGCGGCCGATGAGCCCCACGAAAGCTTTGGCGAAATCACTGCTGTGCGTGACGGTCCACAGCGAGGCCCCGTCGCCATGCACAACAACAGGCAGACCCGCCCGCATCCGGTGGATGTCGGTCCAGCCTCCCAGCAGCGCGATTTTGGTCCGGTCGTAGGTATGAGACGGCCGCACCACCGTGACCGGAAAGTCCTCCTCCCGGTACGCCTGCAGCAGGACATCCTCGCAGGCAATCTTGTCCCGGGAATACTGCCAGTAAGGATTCCGCAGGGGAGTCGACTCCAGGATGGGGAGCCGGGCCGGCGGCTTTTGGTACGCCGAGGCTGAGCTGATGAACACGAACTGCCCGGTGCGGCCGCGGAACTGCTCCACAGCGGCGCCGGCGTGCTCTGGAGTGAAGGAGATAAAGTCCGCGACGGCGTCGAACTCGCGTCCGCCCAGAACGTTCCGGACCGCTGCGGGATCGCGGACGTCTGCCTGCAAGATCTCCGTGCCGGCGGGTGCAGGACGGTCTACCGATCTTCCCCTATTAAGCACGGTGACCCGGTGGCCAAGCTCCGCCGCGCGCGCCACCGCCGCGGCGCTGATCACGCCGGTTCCCCCGATGAACAGCAGCTTCAGCCGCGCGGCGTCCGGAAACTGCCGCTGCGGGAGCGAAGCATTGGCTGGGCCGCTCACCAGGCGTAGTCCTCCGGGGCGGTGCGATGTCCCGGGAAGATGGCATCGAGGCGCTTGAGCGCATCCTCATTCAGCGGGACGTCCAAGGCCCGGACGGCTGCATCGAGCTGTTCCTGCGTGCGCGGGCCGATGATCGGGGCGGTGACAGCGGGCTGGTGAAGCAGCCACGCGAGGGCGACGTCTCCGGGCTCATGGCCCAGTTCCTCCGCGAAGTCCTCATATTCCCGGATCTGGTCGTGGTGGTTCCTCAGCGTTTCTGCCGCCCGCCCCTCAAGGCGCCGGACGCCGTCGCGCTCCTTTTTCAGCACCCCGCCCAGCAGTCCGCCGTGCAGCGGCGACCACGGGATGATGCCCAGGCCGTACTGCTGGGCGGCGGGGATGACCTCCAGCTCTACGTTCCGGGTCAGCAGGTTGTAGATGGACTGCTCGCTTATCAGGCCCGTGTAGTTCCGGCGGGTGGCGGCTTCCTGTGCCTGCGCGATGTGCCAGCCGGCCAAGTTGCTGCTGCCCGAGTAGAGGATCTTGCCCTGCTGGACAGCCACTTCGATGGCCTGCCAAATCTCGTCCCACGGCGTGTTCCGGTCCACGTGATGGAACTGGTAGATGTCGATGTAATCAGTCTGGAGCCGCTTGAGGCTGGCATCGAGTGCCCGCCGGATGTTCAGGGCGGAAAGCTTGGACTCGTTGGGTCGGTCCGTCATAGTGCCATAAAGCTTGGTGGCCAGCACAGTGCGTTCGCGGCGCTCGCCGCCCTTCGCGAACCAGCGGCCGATGATTTCCTCGGTCCAGCCGCGGTGCTCGGTTCCGCCATAGACGTTGGCAGTGTCAAAGAAATTGATGCCTGCCCCGTGGGCGGAGTCCATGATGGCCTGCGCGGCGGATTCCTCGGTTTGCGGGCCGAAGTTCATGGTACCGAGGCAAAGCCGGGAAACCTGCAGGCCCGAACGGCCCAGATGCGTGTACTGCATTGGTTGGTTGTCCTTTCGCTCAGAGCTGGGAAAAAGCGGCGACGGCGGGATCCGCGCCGATGCGCGACCCGGCCTCCAGCGCCGTGATTGATTCCACGTCCGCAGCGGTCAGTCGGATCGCCGCTGCCGCGAGGTTCTCCCGCATGCGGGCGGAGTCCGCTGACTTGGGGATGACGATGTTACCGGCGGCCAGGTGCCAGGCGAGGACAATCTGCGCCGGAGTAGCCCCGCGGGCCTCGGCAAGGCCGGTGACGGCAGACGTGTCCAGGTCCGCGCCCTGCCCCAGCGGGCTGTAGGCTTCCACCGCGATTCCGTGCGAGCGGCTCTTGGCAGCGAGCGGGGCCTGCTGGAATGTGGGGTGCAGTTCGAACTGGTTAACCGCCGGAACCACCTCGGCGCCTGCCAGGACCGTGTCCAAGTGCTCCTCCAGGAAATTCGAAACGCCAATGGCGCGTGCCTCGCCGTTGGCGTAAATCTTTTCCAGTTCTTTCCACGCCTCCGTGTAGAGGCCCTGTGACGGCACCGGCCAGTGGATCAGGTAGAGGTCAAGGAAGTCCAGCCCGAGGTCCTTCCGGCTGTTCTGGAATGCCTCGTGTGCGTTGCCCTGCTCGCCGTTGCGCAACTTGGTGGTGATAAAGAGTTCCTGGCGGGGGATCCCGGTGGCGGCAATGGCTGCGCCCACTCCCGCCTCGTTCCGGTACGCCGCTGCGGTGTCGATGTGGCGATATCCGGCTTCGAGGGCATCCTCGACAATGCGCTGTGTCTCCTCGGGCGGCACCTGGAACACGCCGAATCCCAACTGGGGGATGGAAACACCGTTGTTGAGGACGAGCTGCGGGATCTCCAGCTCCTGCGGGGCGGGGCCCTGCCCGGACGCTCGGGGGGTGGAATCTGGGCTCTGAGACATGCGAATTCTCCTTGCTGCATCACGGCTGGTTCCTTACGAGCCTATGCATCCGGGGCTCATGAGTCAGTAGCTGTGGCTGTCCCTGTTTTTCCTAGGATTCCCAGTCCTACCTTCGTTGTAGAAAGCAAGCCCAGGCGACGTGCACAATGGAGTCCATGGGTCAGAGCGTCGAGTTCGGCAAGTTCCTCAAGGCAATGCGGTCCCGACTGAAACCGGAAGAAGCCGGCATCACGGACGGCGCCGGTGCCAGGCGCGTCCCCGGCCTGCGGCGGGAGGAAATCGCCCGCCTTGCAGGTGTCAGCACGGACTACTACACCCGGCTGGAGCAGGGCCGGAATATCCACCCGTCGCGGGCAGTGCTGGATTCGGTGGCGAGGGCCCTCAGGCTCGACGCCGGAGAGCAGGCCCACATGATGAACCTCATGGAACACTGCGCAGAATCGGCGCGCTCGGCGTTGCCGGTCCAGGCAGTCCGGCCGGCGCTGCGCCAGCTGCTGGAGGCGGTGGGCGACGTGCCCGCGCTGGTCCTGGGGCGGCGCACAGATGTTCTGGCGGGCAACCGAATGGCCTTCCTGCTGTTCGCGGACTTTCCGGAGCTGCCGGCAAGCGAGCGGAACCTGACCCGCTGGCTCATCCTCGATCCGCGGGCCCGTGAGCTTTTCCGGGACTGGAAAACCGTGGCGGCAGAGGCTGCCGGGGCCTTGCGGGTGGATGTGGGGAGGCATCCGAACGACGCCCGGGCCAACCAGCTGGTGGGGGAACTTGCCGTGCACAGCGAGCATTTCCGCCAGTGGTGGGCGGGCCACCGGGTGGCCACGCGTTCGGCGGGCAGCGTCCGGCTCCATCATCCCGCCGTGGGCGATTTGGAACTGCACTTTGAGAACCTGGTCCTTCCGAATGACGCCGACCAGGTGCTTCGGGTCTATTCGGCCCCGCAAGGCTCCCCGTCCGCGGATGCGCTCACACTGCTGGGCAGTCTCGGCGCGGGCGCCGCTGCAGAAAGCACTGTTGAAAGCACGACGCCGAAGGAGGCGGCCGCTTCCATCGCACCGGAGGCGGCGGCCCAGGCCGCAAGTAGGCCGAAGCCCGCCGTGCCCTGAGCGGCCGCCCGGCACGCCAGCCCCGGGCCAGGCAACGCCGGATACCTGTACTGATGCCCAGCCGAAGGGCGGGATTCTATTCATTCGCCCATTGGGCGGGTGTGGCCCGTTTCATAGCCTTGGAGGAGGAACTTCTACCAGCCCTCCGACCCAAGGATGACATTCAACGATGAAACGCATCGCACTGCTTCGGGAACGCCAGACACCTTCTGCTTCGACCGGAGCCCACTGCCCGGCGTCGGGAATGTGGGCCCCTGCCGACTCGCCGGACGAGGCCCATGCCTTCTTTGAAGGGCAGGTATTTCCCGCGTTCCGTGGGATTCCGACAGTGTGGCGCCGGAGAGCAAGCGGCCAGGATTAGGCAAGTACTGCGGCGCCGGCTGAACCTCAGCCGGCGCCGCAGTACTGGTTCCGCTACGCCCGGTGAAACCGGGTATTGCTATGTCAGTCCCGCTCCAGGCGGAACCCGAGCTTGAGGGTGACCTGCCAGTCCGCCACTTGACCGTTCTCCAGGTGGCCGCGGACCTCCTTGACTTCGAACCAGTCCAGGTTGCGCAACGTCTTCGCGGCGTCGGAAATGCCGTTACGGACGGCCGCGTCGATGCCTTCGGTCGAGGTTCCGACAATTTCAGAAATGCTGTAGGTGTTATTAGACAACTTCGCTCCTCGTGATCGCCATCGATACCCGGCTGCGGGCCGTTCCTGCAGAGTATCGGACGCGGCGCCCGGGGACTAGGCTTCGCGTTGACTCATGGAAGATGCCCGCGTAGGGGTATTCGAAGAATCATTTGAGAATGCCCGCGAAGCGGCGTGTCCGCCGGGGTGGTGTTTGCCGCTTCGGCATTGTGAGCCATGGAGCTTTCGATGAGTGAACGCAGGGCTGTCACGAAGGTCATCGCCACCCGCTATGCCCGGGCCGACCGGGCCGGGAAGAAGCAGATTCTCGATGAGCTGTGCGCGACGACGGGATGGCACCGCGATCACGCCCGCAAGGCGCTGCGGCAGGCGCTGGTACTGAAACCGGTGCGGGCCAGGGAGCCACGGCCGCCGCTGTACGGGGACGCAGTGGTCGAGGCCTTGCGGTTCTGTTGGGCGGTCCAGGGAACGCCCTGCGGCCGGCTCCTGGCGGCGGCGCTGCCGGACCTGGTACCGCGCCTGCGACGGTTCAACGAACTCCGCATCGATGCCGCCACGGCCGCGCAACTGCTGAAAATTTCGCCGGCGACCATCGACCGCAGACTCAAAGCCGACCGGGCGAAACTCGAGCCCCGCGGCCGGTCCCACACCAAGCCCGGAACGCTGCTGAAGGACTCCATTCCGGTCCGGACCTGGGCCGAGTGGGACGACGCGGTGCCCGGATTCGTCGAGATCGATCTGGTTGGGCACGAGGGCGGCAACAACCAGGGCGAGTTCTGCTTCACCCTTGATATCACTGACATCGCGACCGGCTGGACCGAAACCCGGTCGGTGCGGAACAAGGCCCAGAAATGGGTTTTCGCGGCCATCAAGGACGCCACGGCCGCGTTCCCGTTCCCGATCCGGGGGATCGATTCGGACAACGGCTCGGAGTTCATCAACTGGGAGCTCTACCGCTGGTGCGAGCACGAAAAACTGACCTTCACCCGGTCCCGGTCCGGGAACAAGAACGACGGCGCGCACGTCGAGCAGAAGAACTGGCACGTCGTCCGGCAGACCGCCGGTTACCACCGCTACGACACACCCGGTGAGCTGGAACTGCTGAACCGGATCTGGGAGCTCCAGCGGCTGCTGACCAACCACTTCGGACCCCAGCAAAAACTCCTCACCAAAACCCGGACCGGCGCGAAGATCACCAAGACCTACGACGCGCCCGCCACCCCGTACCAGCGGGTTCTGGCCGACACCGGCACGGTCACTAAAGCCACCAAGGCTCGTCTGAAACGCGAAAACCGGCCACTGAACCCGGCCGCCATCCAACGCCAGATCCAGGCCCTCTGCAGAGAGCTCCTGACCCTGACCACCGCAAAACAAGGCGCCAGGAAGCAGCCCGTCATCCGGGCAAAATCAGATGATTCCACGAATCAACCCAGGCGGGCATCTTGACATGATTCCTCGGGGGCTTCCAGCACGTAGCTTCTGAGGTCGCTGAGGGTCTGCTGCATGTGGGCGTCCATGGCATCGCGTGCCTGCTGTGGATCACGGGCGGCCAGAGCCTCGTAGATGTTCTGGTGGTGCCCGATCGCATGCTCCTGAATATCCTGCACCTTCGAGGTTTCGGTCCGTCCCTTTTCGAGAACGCGGTGCAGGGGTTCGAAGACGACGGCCACAAAGACGTTTTCAGACGCCTGCAGTATCTGGTCATGGAAAGCCAGGTCGGCGGCAACAAAACGCGCCACGTCATTGTTCTGGTGGGCCTTCCGCATGTCCGCCACGCAGCCCCGAAGGCCTTCAAGCTCGGCATCGGTAATGCGCTGTGCCGCGAGCTCGCAGGCACCCGTTTCCAGCATCCGGCGCAACTCGATCAGCTGGACCGCCGCGGCCGGGCCGTTCTGCCCCTCGGAAGTGGCTCGCAGCACTGCCTCGAGAGACGACCACCGGTTCAGGGGGTTCACGAACGTGCCGCGGCCCCGTTCCACGCTCAGGATGCGTTGCGCCTCGAGGGTCTTCATCGCCTCCCGCACTGTCATGCGGCTGACGTCGTGCCGCGCGCTGAGTTCCAGTTCCCCCGGCACGCTGCTGCCCGGTGGAAACTCGCCGGAGATGATGCGGTCAAGGAGTTCGTCGGCGACGACGCCCACCAATGATTTGCGTGCCATTTCTTCCGTTCAGCGTCTATGGCCTTCCAGCCGGGGTACCTGCAAAGTGTACTTGCACACGAGCTGTGCGTTATGCCACACTAGCACCAAACACCAGATGTCTGACATCTGACAATGATCACAAGACAGTTTCGACACAACGGAGTGCACAGTGCCCCTCGAATCCGACGTTCTGGCCGCCTTTCCCGCCGAACTCCAGATCCCTTCCCGGCAGGTGGCCAACGCTGTGGCGGCCACGGCTGCCACGTCCCCGCGCGTCCTCGTCGTGCTCGACGACGATCCCACCGGCACGCAGTCGGTGGCGGATCTTCCTGTGCTCACCAGCTGGGAAGTGGAGGACTTCCGGTGGGCTCTCCATCAGGGTAAGCCAGCCGTTTACGTGCTGACGAACACCCGCAGCCTTGACCCGGCAGAAGCGGCTGAACGCAATGAAGAAGTGGTGCGCAACGCCCTCGCCGCTGCCCGGAACGGCGAAGGCGAGGTAAAGCTCGGTTTCGTGAGCCGCAGCGACTCGACCCTCCGCGGACACTTCCCCCTGGAACCTGACGTCATTGCCGCGACGGTGGCAGCCGAAAGCGGTGACTCAACGGACGGCGTCGTGATGGTTCCGGCATTTCCCGACGCCGGCCGCATCACCATTGGCGGCGTGCACTACACACGTGGCCCGGAGGCCGGCGAGCTGGTCCCCGTTGCCGAGACCGAATTCGCCAAGGACGCCACCTTCGGCTTTGCCAATTCCGAGATGGCCAAGTACGTGGAAGAGAAGTCGCAGGGGCGGTTTGCCGCGGACTCCGTGATCGTGCTGGACCTGAACATCATCCGCGCCGGTTCCGCCACCGGGCAGGCTGAGGTGTCGGCCAAGGCAATCGCAGACGCGATCGAACCCGCCACGCAGTCCACGCCCATCGTGGTGGACATCGTCACGGAAAACGACATGCGTGCCCTGGCGCTGGGCCTGGAGGAGGCTGAACGCCGCGGCAAGAAGCTGCTGTACCGGGTTGGCCCGCCGTTCATGCGCGCCCGGATCGGCCAGGACATCAGGCCTGAACTCAGCGGCGAGGAAGCGTACGCGGGCAACACCCCGTCCGAAGCCGGCGGCCTGGTCGTCGTCGGCTCCCACGTGGGCGTGACCACCCGGCAGCTCAAGGTGCTCACGGACCGGCACAGCAGCGCGCGCATTGTGGAGATCGACGTTGAAAAGCTCCTTAGCGAGGAGGCAGCCGCGTACCTCGACCAGACGGTGGACACGGTCGTGGAGGCCCTGCGCGGCGGTGACGTCATTGTCCACACCAGCCGCCTGCTCATCAAGACCGATGACCCGGCCGAAAGCCTGCGGATCGCGCGCACCGTGTCCGCCGCCGTCGTCGCCGTGGTGAACCGGACGCTGAAGACCTTCCCGCCGCGGTTTGTCATCGCCAAGGGCGGCATCACATCGTCGGATGTTGCCGCGCACGGGCTGGAGATCCGGCATGCGATCGTCCGCGGGCCTATGCTGCCCGGCATCGTGAGCCTGTGGGAGCCGGTTGACGGCCCTGCCAAGGGGATCCCGTACATCGTTTTTGCCGGCAACGTCGGCGATGACGAGTCACTCGCCCAGGTCACCAGCAAGCTCAGCAACACTTTCTAATCCCACTTTCCTGGAGAACACCATGACCTCGAATTACACAGTCACCGTCCTCGGACTGGGCGCCATGGGACTGCCCATGGCTACCCGCCTCGCCAGCCAGCTGACCGTCCACGGCTTCGACATCGCCGAACCGCGCCTGCGCCTCGCCGAGGAATCCGGCGTGAAGACCTTCGCTTCCGCCCGGGATGCGGCCCAGGATACCGACGCCCTGCTGCTCGCCGTGCGCAACAGCGAACAACTCGACGACGTCCTGTTCGGCGGGAACGGCGTGGCCTCGGTGCTGAAGCCGGGTGCCGTCGTCATCCTGACCAGCACCGTGGGCACGGAGGCCATCCCGTCCACCGTCGCCCGCCTGGCCGAGTTCGGCGTCGGGCTCGTGGACGCCCCGCTGTCCGGCGGCCCCAAGCGCGCCGGCGAGGGCGACCTGCTGATCGTCGTCGGAGCCGAACCCGCTGCGCGGGAATCGGCGCGGCCGGTCTTGGAGCTGCTCGCCTCCACCCTGACTGTGGTCGGCGACAAGCCCGGTGACGGGCAGGCGCTGAAGACCGTCAACCAGCTGCTGTGCGGCATCCACATCGCGGCGGCCGCGGAGGCCATGGCGCTGGCCGACGCGCTGGGCCTGGACCAGGCGAAGACCCTCGCCGCCCTTGAGGCCGGGGCCGCCGGCTCCTTCATGCTCTCCAACCGCGGCCCGCGCATCCTGGAGGCCTACACCGAGGAAGGCGCCGAGGTGCTAAGCCGCCTGGACATCTTCGTCAAGGACATGGGCATCGTGGGCAAGGCCACGCGCAGTGCTGGCCTGGCGACGCCCGTCGCCGCCGCCGCCGAGCAGCTGTACCTGTTGGGCCAGGCCCACGGGCTGGCCGCTGCCGATGACTCCGCCGTCATCAAGGTGGTTGCCCCCACCAAGCGCACCTCCGGGGAAGGCTGATGCGGGCACAGCTCGACGATCTGGTGGTCTCCGCCCTCAAACGGGGGTCGGCCGTGCCGGCGTTCACCTGCTACGACTTCACCACGGCCCTGGCCGTGGTGAGCGCCGCGGAGGAAGCAAGGCGCGGTGTCATCCTGCTGGTTGCACCCAAGACCGCCGCCACAGGCAACGGGCTAAGGCTGATCTCGGCGCTCCGGGGCCTGGCGGACGCCGCGTCCGTGCCGGTTGCCGTGCAGCTCGACCACGCCGCAGACCTCGATGTCATCACTGCCGCCGTCGCCGCGGGCGCGGACTCTGTCCTGGCCGACGGCTCAGCCCTGCCGTACGAAGAGAACATCGGGTTGGTGTGTGCAGTGCGGTCCGCGCTCGAGGCCCAGGGTCATGCCGGCGTGGTCCTGGAAGCTGAACTGGGCGGCCTGGCCGGTGACGAGGACAAGGCGTTCGGCGCGGAAGGCGACGGGGCGGGCAACGAGGTTGCCGGGCTCACCGACTCCGCCCAGGTGGAGGACTTCGTGGCACGGACAGGCGCGCAGCTGCTCGCCGTGGCCGTGGGCAACGTCCACGGAAAGTACAGGGGCGAGCCGCGCCTGCGCTGGGATGTCCTGCAGGACATCGCCGTGCGGACGCACATCCCGCTGGTGCTCCATGGTGCCTCGGGCATTCCGGCGGATGAACTGGCCAAAGCCCCGGCCATGAATGTGGGCAAGGTCAACTTCAACACTGAACTCCGCACCGGCGTCCTCGCCACGCTCGAGGAGCAGATTCCCGCGCACCGGGCCGACGGCGAGAACCTGCAGGGGCTACTCACCCGCTGGAACGCCGCCGCGAAGGACTTTGGCGCGAGCACACTGGCGATCCTTAGCCGCTGACGGGAGTTCTTGTCCGCGTATCGCGACTTCGGGAGCCCTTTGGCGGCCAATATGTGGACAAAAACTCCAGACCTCACATAAAGGGCAAGTTGGCGCACAATGGAAACTACAACGACGTAAGCGAGTTCCAGTGGTGGGGGCGCCATGAAGAATTCCACGGAACCTGCAGCGGGAACGGATAGTGCCCGGCCCGCCCGGGACCTGGCCATCGATTTCGCGCGCCTGGTCTGCCTCGCCCTGGTGGTGGTGGGGCACTGCATGATGACCAGCCCGGTGCTGCACCCCGACGGTACTGTCACCACGGAAAACACCCTGGCCGAGCAGGACTGGTTCGAGCCGGTCATCTGGGTCTTCATGGTGATGCCGCTGTTCTTCGTGGTCGGAGGCATCACCGGGGCACGGTCCTGGCTCCGCATGCAGGCGCGCGGCGGCAGCGGCTTTGAGTTTATCCAGTCCCGGCTGCTGCGACTGGTCCGTCCGGCGGCAGCGCTGCTGGCGGTCATGTTCGTCGGGCTCTGGGGCGCGCTGCTGGCCGGCGTGGATCCGCAGGTGGTGCAGCTGCTGGCCAGCGGGGCCGGCATGCCGCTGTGGTTCCTCGCGGCCTATCTGGCGGCCCAGCTGAACATTCCGCTTCTGGTGGGGCTGCACCGGCGTGCCCCGTGGCTGACGCTGCTGGGCCTGGTGGCCCTCGTGGTGACGGTTGACTGCTTCCGCGGGGCTTTCCCCACGCTCGCGAACATCAACATGGTGTTCGTGTGGTGCGCCGCGCAGCAACTCGGGTTCTTTATGGCGGACGGTTGGCTGGACCGGTGGAGCAGGTCGCAGCTGGCAGGGCTGATCGCGGCGAGCAACCTGCTGATGCTCGTTCTGGTGGTGCTCGGCCTGTACCGGGACAACATGCTGGTAAACCTGAATCCACCCAACCTTAGCCTGTTCCTGCTGGGTATCTCGCAGGCGGCGGTGCTGCAGCTGTCCCGGCCACTGCTGAACGCACTGGCCAACGTGCGCTGGATCCGTGCCGTGATGGTCGTCGTCGGCCGGCATGCGATGACGGTCTACCTTTGGCACCTGCCGCTGCTGGCCGCCATGACCGGACTGCTCCTGCTGACCAATTTCCCCCAACCCGCCTCGGGCAGCGCGGAATGGTGGTGGTCACGCCCGCTCGTTTTCATCGGAGTGGTCCTCCTCCTGCTGCCGGCGGTCCTCCTGTTCGGGCGGCTTGAGGATCGGCCGACGCCGGCCATGCACTCGCGCGGCCGGGCGCCGGGCGCTGTGGTGACCGCCGTCGTCGTCGTTTTTGTCCCGGTGGCAGACGCCGCCGTCAACGGCCTGACGCTGGGACTTCTGGGCGGCGGGGCCGCCTGCTTCGTCCTGGCCGTGCTGTTGCTGGGGCGCGTTCCCGCGCGCGGAATTCGACCATTGCCAGCACAGCCATTAAGTGCCAATGTCGAACCATGACCGAGAACACGACAGCCGCCGAGGACCAATTCACCCCGGACGTCACCACCTTCCGGAATGACGCGCTCCACCGCTACGAATTGCACGTGGGCGGGCAGCTGGCGGTGGAGGTCAGGTTCGAAGACAAGCCTGGGCACGTGGACTTCATCCACACCCAGACATCCGAGCAGTTCCAGGGCCACGGTCTGGCCAAGGTGCTGATCCACTTCGCCCTCGACGATGTTGTGGCGGCGGGGAAGCGGATCATCCCGCACTGCCCGTTCACGGCCCGCTACCTCCGCAAACACGAGGTGTACACGCAGTGCATCGACTGGCCGGAGGCGGCCGCGCCCAAGCTTCTGGGCACCTGAAGCACCCCACGCCGCAGGGTCCCCACAAGCCGTGAACCGCGGTACTTGTGACCGCGGGGACATTTCCGTACGATCGGGCGAGGGCTATGCAGTTGGCCTTCGGACTCTCTATTTTGGGGATCTCTTTGAACAACTGCGTGTGCCGGGGCGATGACTGACGACCCGATGAACGAAGAAGCTATGCCCGAAGACGTAGCCGCCGGTCCCGTGACGGACGAAGAGCTGCGCCGTCTTCTGGACGGATGCCTGAACGAGGCCGTGGACCCGGCTGCAATCCTCGCGGCGATGCCGGATGCCGAGTTGGGCCGTCTTGCCGATGGGCTGTACCGGCACTTGGACACTCCCAGCCCTGCTTTCGGTGCGCGGTTCTGGTATGTCCAGGTCAGCGAGGAGCTCCGTCTGCGACACCTTGGCTCGTACCAGTCGGCCGCCATTGTTCCGGGCGCCATCGCTGCGGCGGGCCCGGTGGCGAGCGAGGTCCCGGCCGGGTAGGTACGGGCGCTTAAGTGTCAGTTCGCGCTAGGTGGGGATTAGGGCGGCGGGGACTGCTTTGCCCCGTTCCGTTGCCAATTCTTCCGTTGCCATTGCGCCGCGTGCCAGAAAAGCAGGCCAAGGGCTCCGACGAGCCCGGCGAAAAGGATCTGCGGCGCGAACGTGATCCACATGTAGCTGACGGGCATGACCTGCGGCTCGGTGCCTGAATTCAGTGATTCCTGCGCGAGCGTGAAGACTCCGAAGGGCGACACCAGCAGGATCGCCACGAGAACCCACAACGCCGCGATGAATGGGTTCACGGTGAGGCGGCTCCGCTGCCCGAAGTCCGCCGCCTCGTAGGGTCCAGCGCCCGGTTGTACCGGCCCGAAGCCCGGCTTCGCAAATTCTTGCCTGCCCTCGCCCGCCATTGAAGGGCCCAGGCGGCCGTCCCCGGCAGGCCTCATGCGCCCGTATCCGGTGGGATTTCCCTGCGGATCGACTTCCCGAAAATTGATCGGATCATGCTCACTGCCGGACATGTCCCCCTGCTTCCTGCTGCAGTCGACGCCTAGTGCCAGAAACTCTACTCCGCCCGCCCCGCCCTGTCCCCGCAGTGGCGCCCGCCCTGTCCCGGGTTGGGCATTATGTGCCGTTCGGCCGCGCCGGGAAAGTCAATGACCCCGGATAACAAAGAAAATTACCCGGATCTGCGCGGCTCTTGGAATTACATCATGGAAGTTTGACTAAAAGGTTTACCTAAGTAAGGCTGTGCTTGCTTGGTGCTGTTGCTGGTGCCGGCTGCATATCCCACCGAAAAAAGGATGAACTATGACGCTGCTGCCCGACGTGGACGAGCCACGCACGGACTTCGAGGCCGAAACCGGAGTTGAGGCCCAAAACCCGTACGCCCAACACGCCGGCCCGGCTGCTTCCAGCCTGGACTTCGGGGCCGGCATCGAACTCGCCCTCGCCGCCAGCAACCAGCTGTTCAATGCCCGGAATGCCCCGCGCTACGTGGCCCAGGTGCTGCAGGGTGTCAACGCTGTGGCCACCAAACTCGAACGGACCTCGCAGCCGTTCACCGGCGTCGGCCCGGCCGAGATGAAGCGCCGCGTGGCGGCCGTGGACCTGGAGCGGCCGCTGCCGGATACCGCGGCAGCCCTCGAGGAGCTGCAGGACACCTACCTGCGGGACGCCGTGTACTTCCATGATGCGAAGTACGCCGCACACCTGAACTGCCCGGTCGTCATTCCCGCCCTGGTGGGCGAGGCCGTGCTCTCGGCCGTGAACTCGTCCATGGACACCTGGGACCAGAGCGCAGGCGCCACCATGATCGAGCGCCGCCTCATCGACTGGACGGCAGAGCGGCTCGGACTGGGACACGCGGCCGACGGCGTGTTCACGTCAGGCGGCAGCCAGTCCAACCTGCAGGCACTGCTTATTGCCCGCAACCACGCGGTGGCCAGGCTGCGGCAGGAGCGGGCGAACGAGGGGCTGCGCCTGCCGCTGCTGCTGGAGAAGCTGCGGATCTTCACCTCGGCGGACAGCCATTTCAGCATCCAAAAGTCGGCCTCCATGCTCGGGCTGGGGTTCGACGCCGTCGTGTCCGTCGCCTGCGCGGCGGACCACCGGATGGATCCGGCCGCTTTGGCCAGTGCGTTGGCTACGGCCCACGACGGCGGCCTGATTCCCATGGCGGTTGTGGGTACCGCGGGGACCACTGACTTCGGCGCCGTGGATCCGCTGACCGACCTCGCCGCCCTGGCCGGAGCCTACGGTGCCTGGTTCCACGTTGACGCCGCGTACGGCGGCGGGCTCATGGTCTCCAACCGCCACCGACATCTCCTGGACGGCATCCGGCTGGCGGACTCCGTCACGGTGGACTTCCACAAGACCTTCTTCCAGCCGGTCAGCTCCAGCGCGCTGCTGGTCCGCGAGGGTGCAATGCTGCGCCACGTCACCTACTACGCCGACTACCTGAACCCGGAAACCGCTGCCCGCGCCGAGATCCCCAACCAGGTGGACAAGAGCATCCAGACCACGCGCCGGTTCGACGCCCTCAAGTTGTGGCTCACGCTCCGGATCATGGGCGCCGCTGCCGTTGGCGCGCTGCTCGACGAGGCGATCGACCTGGCGGCCCGGGTGGGCTCGGTACTCGCTGCCGACAATGACTTCGAGCTGGCGGCCGAACCCCAGCTGAGCACGCTGGTTTTCCGGTACCGTCCTGTCCTGGCAGACGGAACAAGGCTGTCTGAGGACGCGGCCGACGAGCTGAATCCGGCCATCCGCGCGGCCGTGTTCGCGTCCGGCCAGGCTGTCGTGGCGGGCACTAAGGTTGCCGGACGGCACTACCTGAAGTTCACGCTGCTCAACGCCGAGGCAACTCTCGAGGACATCGGCGAGATCATCGGCCTGCTTCGAGGCTCCGGCGAAAGCCTGCTCGGAGCCGGTCTCCGGGGTGCCGGCTCCGCCGCGCGGACGGCGGCCCAGGCATGAGCACGGCATCATCCAGCACCCCTGCATGGAGCACCCCAGGCAAGGGCCGCGTTTACGACTTCGCCGGGATCGGCGCCGGGCCCTTCAACCTGGGGCTCGCCGCGCTAAGCGAACCGGTTGAAGGCCTGGACGGCGTATTCCTCGAGCGCCGCGAATCCTTCGACTGGCATCCCGGCATGATGCTGGAGCCTGCCCACCTGCAGGTGCCGTTCATGGCGGACCTCGTGACGCTGGCGGATCCCACCTCACCGTACTCGTTCCTGAACTTCCTCAAGCAGACCGGGCGGCTCTACCGCTTCTACATCCGCGAAAACTTCTACCCGTTGCGGGCCGAGTACAACCAGTACTGCCAGTGGGTTGCGGGCCAACTACGTTCGGTCCGGTTCGGCGCGGACGTCACCGAGGTGACTTACGACGACGGCGTGTACACGCTTGCGGTGGACGGCCCGGCCGGGCCGGAGGTGCTTCGTACGCGCCGGCTGGTGCTCGGCACCGGAACATCGCCCTACATCCCGGAATCATGCCGCGGGATCCTGGAGTTCGGGGGAACGGTCCTCCACAACGCGGACTACCTGGCGCGGAAGAGCGAACTCCAGCAGCGGCGCAGCATCACCATCGTCGGCAGCGGGCAGAGTGCGGCAGAGATCTACTACGAACTGCTTCAGGACATCGACGTGCATGGGTATCAGCTCAACTGGGTCACGCGCTCAGGCAGGTTCTTCCCGCTGGAGTACACCAAGCTCACCCTGGAGATGACCTCGCCGGAGTACGTCGACTATTTCCACGGGCTCCCGCAGGACCGGCGCGACGCCCTCATCCGGAGCCAGAAGAACCTCTACAAGGGCATCAACTCCGAGCTCATCGATTCGATCTACGACCTCCTGTACACCAAGAGCCTCTCCGGCATGGTGGACACCCGGCTGCTCACGCATTCGACCGTGACTGGTGCCGCCTGGAACGCCTCCACCGCGTCCCACACGCTGGAGCTGTCCCACGGGGAGCAGGGCTCGGACTACTCGCTGGAGACGGAGGCGGTGGTTCTGGCCACCGGATACGCGTACCATGAGCCGTCGTTCCTGGCCGGCGTGCAGGAGCGCATTGCCCGTGACGGCGCTGGAAGGTTCGCCGTGCAGCGCAACTACAGCACCGGCGTCGAACCCGGCGAAATCTTCGTGCAGAACGCGGAACTCCACACCCACGGTTTCGTCACGCCGGACCTCGGCATGGCCGCCTACCGGAACTCGTGCATCCTCCGGGAAATCCTGGGTAGTGAGGTCTATCCGGTGGAGCGCAGCATCGCTTTCCAGGAGTTCGGCGCGCCCTCTGCAGTATCTACGAGCATAGAGGTGACCGCATGAGTTTCACGTTCCGGTGCGTCGACGCCGTCGCCGACGCGCCACTCATCCACAGCTGGGTCACCCGCCCGTACGCCTCCTTCTGGGGGATGCTGAGCGCGACGCTTGAGGACGTCGTGGAGGAGTATTCCAAAGTCCAGTCCAGCGGCCATCACCACGCGCTGCTGGGGATCGACGACGGCGTCCCCGCCTTCCTGATGGAGGAGTACCTGCCGGAGTCGTCGCCGCTCTCGGCCGTCTACGCCGTCCAGCCCGGCGACATCGGCATGCACCTGCTGGTCGCACCGCCGCAGGGAACGCCCCGACCTGGGTTCACGGCCGGCGTCATGGAGTCCGTCCTGGACCGGCTCTTCCAAAAGCCCGGCGTGGAGCGCGTGGTGGTGGAGCCCGACGCCCGAAACACCAAGATCCACGTCCTCAACACGCGGCTGGGCTTCGAGCCCGCCGGCGAGGTGACCCTTCCGGACAAGCAGGCCCTCCTGAGTTTCTGCACGCGCGAGTCGTTCCACTCGGCCCGCACCGCCCGTTCCTCTACCCCGAATAACCAGGGAGCATCACTGTGACCACCCTTGAACTTGAAACTGCCCTGACCGCAGGCAACGCGGCACCCCACCTCACTCCCGAACGCTGGGCTGCTGCCAACAGGCACCTGGTCCGCAAGGCGCTCGCCGAGTTCTCGCACGAGCGGATCCTGGTTCCGGAAGCGGTGGGTCACCATGACAGGAACAGCGACGGCGGGTACCGGGTCCGCAGCGATGACGGCACCGTTGAATACCGCTTCTCCGCCCGGATCCTGCAGCTGGACCACTGGTCCGTCGACGCGGCTTCCATTACCTGCAGCCGCGACGGCCAGGACGCCCCGCTGGACGCGCTGTGCTTCATCACCGAACTTTCCGGCACCCTCGGCATCCGCCAGGAGATGCTCCCCGTCTACCTTGAGGAGATCAGCAGCACGCTCTCCAGCCATGCGTTCAAGCAATGGGTGGGCCAGCCGTCGTCGGCCGAACTGGCGGCCGGCGTGACCCGCGGAGCGGACGCAGCCACGGACTTCCAGGCGATTGAACGCAGCATGATCGAGGGGCATCCGTGCTTTGTGGCCAACAACGGCCGGCTGGGCTTCGGAATCGGTGACTACCGCGCCTTCGCCCCCGAGACCGGAGCCCCGGTGCAGCTGGTGTGGATCGCGGTGCACCGCAGCAAGGCTGTCTTCACCTCCAGCGCAGGCCTGGACTATGCCGCCCATCTCGAAGCCGAACTGGGGACTGGCGCACTGGCGTTCTTCGACGCCGAGCTCGGTGCCCATGGCCTCGACCCGGCGGAGTACTTCCTGATGCCGGTGCATCCATGGCAGTGGGAGAACAAGCTGACGGTCACGTTCGCGGCCGAGATCGCGCAACGGCACATCGTCCACCTCGGGATCGGGGCCGACAGCTACCAGGCGCAGCAGTCCATCCGCACGTTTTTCAACACCACGGCGCCGGACAAGACATACGTGAAGACAGCCATGTCGGTCTTGAACATGGGGTTCATGCGCGGGCTGTCGCCGCAGTACATGAAGGCAACGCCGGCGATCAATGACTGGCTCCAGGATCTGATCGCCGGTGACGAGGCGCTCCAGGGCAGGGGGCTCGCCATGATCCGCGAAGTGGCGGCCATTGGCTATCACAACGGCTATTACGAGGCAGCCGCCGTGAAGGGCTCACCGTACCGCAAGATGCTGTCCGCGCTGTGGCGGGAGAACCCGCTGCCGCTGCTCAGGGACGGGCAGCAGTTGGCCACCATGGCCTCGCTCCTGCACGTCGACGCCGCGGGCAAGCCCATGGTGTCGGCGCTGATTGAGCAATCGGGGCTGGAGCCTGGCGCGTGGCTGCGGCAGTACTTCGAGACGTACCTCGTGCCGCTGGTGCACTGCCTGTGCCGCTACGAGCTCGCGTTCATGCCGCACGGCGAGAACGTGATCCTGGTCCTCGAGAACGGCGTGCCCGTCCGCGCCGTCATGAAGGACATCGCCGAGGAGATTGTGGTGATGGGGGACAGGCTTGACCTGCCCGAAGCGGTGGCCAGGATCAAGGCGGACATACCCGACGGCGACAAGGTCCTGTCCATCTTCACGGATGTGTTCGACTGCATCTTCCGTTTCCTTGCCGCCCTTTTGGAGGAAGACGGCGTGCTCAGCGGCGAGGAGTTCTGGCGCACGGCGGCGGCAGCGGTTCGTGACTATCAGAGTGAGCACCCGGAACTGGCGGACCAGTTTGCCCGCCACGACCTGTTCGCCGCCGACTTCGAGCTGTCCTGCCTGAACCGGCTGCAGCTGCGCAACAACCAGCAGATGCTCGATCTGGCAGACCCGTCCGGCGGGCTGCAGAAGGCGGGCAGGCTCGCGAATCCCCTGGCCAACTTCGCCTGAGCTGCGCCACCGGGAGGGGCTGATCCCTGCGGCACCGCGGGGCTGTTTCTGCGTGCCGCGGGCTTAGGCTGTTGCCATGACGCCCAACACCGCCAGACCCACAGCCCTCGTCACCGGCGCCACCGCAGGACTGGGCGCAGAATTCGCCCGCCAGCTCGCCGAACAGGGGAACAACCTCGTGCTCGTGGCCCGCGACACGGCACGGCTGCAGGCCACAGCAGACGAGCTGCAGCGGCGGTACGGAACCACGGCTGAGGTGCTGACCGCGGACCTGACCGACGACGGCGGCGTGGCCGCCGTCGTCGGACGCCTTTCCGACCCCTCACGGCCGGTGGACATGCTGGTGAACAACGCCGGGATCGGGCTGCTGCACAACTTCGACGAGAACCCGATCGAGGATGAGAAGAAGCATCTGAGGCTGCACGTGCAGACTGCCATGGAGCTCAGCCACGCCGCCCTCCAGGGCATGCTGGCCCGCGGTTCCGGCCGGATCATCAACGTTGCCAGCGTGGCGGCTTTCCTGCCCCGCGGTTCCTACTCGGCGGCGAAGGCGTGGCTGCTCAGCTTCAGCCGCTGGGCGAACCTCGCCTACTCCCCCCGCGGCGTGAAGGTGACCGCCGTCTGCCCCGGCTTTGTCCACACCGAGTTCCATGACCGGATGGGGATGGACAAGTCCGTGGCCCCGGGCTGGACGTGGCTGCGGCCGGGCCGAGTGGTCCGCGAAGCACTGGCGGACAATGAGCGCGGGAAGGCTGTTTCCATCCCGACCAAGCGCTACAAGGTGCTGGCCGCCGCCGCCCGCGTGGTGCCGGACAGGTTTACGGCAGGGCCGCCGCGCCGGCCGCAGGAGCCGGGCGTCGGTTCCGGCGCGAGCGGATAAGCACCACCACGAGGATTCCGGTGCCGGCACCGACCACGGTTTCGACGGCGCGTTCGGTGATGAGCACTTGCGGGTCTGCCGGGGCCGCCAGCTGGGTCATTAGCAGGATGACCGGAGTGAACCAGACCATGGCCAGCCCGTAGTGCCGGGTCATGAACAGCTCTGTGCCGAACTGGAAGACGATCACCAGCAGCGCCAGCACCGCGGCCTCCGCTCCCGGGAAAAAATGCAGCGGAGCCCAAGGCCCCGGAAAAAGTACGACGGCGACCAGCACCAGCCCGAGGAACGTCCCCATCATCCTGTGGATGCCGCGGTGGACGCTGCTGGGCAGGTCCGCGCCGGCGAGCGGAACCGCGGCGGCGGCCATCGCCCAGTGCGGGTGGCCGCTTCCGGTCAGGAGGCCAATGGTGCCGGCGGCCCCGACGGCCAGCACATAGCGGGCCGCGTGTGTTGCCGCGTGGCGCCGGAAAGTTCCGTTGAGGCGGACTGCCGGACGGACCGCGCCGGGCTGCCAGGCCCTGCCGCGGACCCAGCCGCCGAATCCCACCAGCAAGGAGAACGCCGCGGCGCCGCCGGCGATAAGCAGGGCAACATACCAGGGCACGGGGGTGGGAACGGATGCGCAGGCGCCCAGGGCGAGGATCCCGAAGAAAGGGCCGTTGGGCCGGAGCCGCACCTTATCAGAATAGACAGACCCCACGCCCGCCAGCAGGGCTTCGATGCCAACGAGCCACCAGGAGTGCAGGCCGTTGACCGACAGGACCACGCCCACGGTCACGCCGGACAGCAGGACCATTGCCGCCTGGAGCTGATGGGTGAGCCGGAGCTGGTGCGGCTCGGAACGGCCGTACATGCCGGTGAGCGCGCCGAACACGGCATAGATGGTGAGCTCCGGCCGGCCGAGGAGCAGCAGGACGAGGGAGGGGACGGCCACGCTGATGGCCACACGCCATGCCGAGAGATGGTCATTGTTGGCGGGGCCAAAGCTGTGCAGTTGCCGCAGGTGGTGCACTACAGACTGCACCGGCCCGACCCCTTTCATCCTACGAAATTAGCATTACGGCAAAGATCTCACCGCGTGCTGCGTCACAAAGTGAGACAGGCAACAGGACGGCCTCGACTGGGCAACCCTGGCGGCGGGGGAGGCGTGGCAGCGCGAAGGCCCGCCGGGCGTGCCCCGTGGAAAGGGACATGCCGGACGGGCCTTCAGCCGCGCCAGCCTTCGCCTCCATCAGCCGATAGCGGCATCAGGTGCGGGCGGGCACCTTGTTCGGTTCGTCGTCGAGTTCCTTGTCCAGATCACTTTCCTTTTCCGGACCAGTGTTCGGTTCATCGACGGTCTCGAACGGCAGTTCGTCGAGGTCGATCAGCGGGTTCTCGTCCTGGGTGGCCACCAGTTCACGGGCCTCGGCCTGGGTGTCCACGCTGGGCATGGAGCCGGGCAGCGGGCGCTGGGCGGATTCCTTGAGGAAGTAGATGGCCGCGGCACCAACGGCCGAGGTGGCCATCAGGTAGTAGGCAGGCATCATGTCGTTGCCGGTGGCGCTGATGAGGGCGGCCACGATGAACGGCGTTGTACCGCCGAAGATTGCCACGGAGAAGTTGTAGGCAATGCCCATGGCGCCGTACCGGCTGGCCGTGGGGAACTGCGCGGGCAGCGCGGAGGCGAGGTTCGCAACGTAGAAGGTCACGGGGAAGGCGATCAGCGACAGGCCGGCCAGGGTTGACCAGACGCTGCCGATGCCGATCAGCATGAACGCCGGGGCAGCGAGGACCACGGTGCTGACGGCGCCGATCCAGAGAACCGGGCGGCGGCCGATGCGGTCCGAGAGCTTGCCGGTCAGCGGAATGCAAAGGCTCATGACCACGAGTACCGGGATGGTGAGCAGCGTGCCGTGGACAGGGTCGTAACCCTTGGACTCTGTGAGGTAGGTCGGCATGTAGGACGTCAGTGCGTAGCCGGCGGTGTTGGCCGCCGCCACGAGGATCATGGCCACGATAATGGAGCGCCAGTAGGCCTTGACGATGCCCACCGGGCCCTTTGCTGTGGCCTCATCACCGGCGGCAGCGTCCTTGGCGAGTTCCTCCTGCGCGTCCAGGGTGGCCTGGAACTGCGGGGACTCCTCAATCTTGCTTCGGAAGTACACGGCGATCAGGCCCAGGGGACCGGCGATCAGGAACGGCAGGCGCCAGCCCCAGTCCTCCATGGCGGCCTGGCCCAGCGTCAGCTGCAGCACGGACACCAGCGCGGCACCCAGGGCGAAGCCGAGGTAGCTGCCCATATCCAGGAAGCTGGCGAAGAAGCCGCGGCGTTTGTCCGGCGAGTACTCGCTCACAAACGTGGTGGCACCGGCGTACTCGCCGCCGGTGGAGAAACCCTGCACGAGTTTGAGCACCACCAGGAGGGCGGCTGCCCACATGCCGATCTGCGCGTAGCCGGGCAGCAGGCCGACGGCGAAGGTGCTTGCCGCCATCAGCATCAGCGTGGCCGCGAGGACCTTCTGGCGGCCGATCTTGTCGCCGAGCCAGCCGAACACGACGCCACCCAGCGGGCGGGCGATGAAGGTGGCAGCGAACGTGCCCAGGAGAAACAGCGTCTGCACGCTCTTGTCGGCCTCCGGCAGGAACACCGGACCCATGGTGGTGATGAGGTAGCCGAATACGCCGACGTCGTACCACTCCATGGTGTTGCCCACGATCGTGCCGCCGAGGGCCTTCTTGAGCATGGGCTGGTCGACGACGTTAACGTCGGATACCTTGAGCCGGCGCCGCGCGAGCAGCTTGGGTTTCTTCGCACTGTGGGGTGCGGCCTGGTCAGTTCCGCTGGCGTTCCTGGCGCCTGCTGAAGAGTCGGTCGTGCTTCGGTCTGTGGGCATTTGGGCAACTCCTGTGGAGGTCATTTGCTTGCGACTTATAGCTGCCCCGCTCCGGGCAGGCCTTCAATTTTACGTGATTTCCATGGATTTCGAGAGTTCGGTGCCGTATGATCACCCGGTTTAGGGGGCAAAACGGCGCTGAAGCCAGATTTGTTTTGGCCGATCTGGCCCCGCCATCCTGCGGATTTTCCGCGGCAGGGGCGATCGTTATCAAACCTTTTTCTGGAACAGGGCTCTTCCGCCCCGATTCCGCGCCGAATCCGTCCTTTCGGGCGCCCCGAGTCCGGTCCCGCCGGGCGGGGCGTGCACGGCGGCGGACGGGCGGTAATTGAACCGAACAGCGTCGCTACTCGTCTGATTGGTTAGGTCCAGGTTCAGGACCCGGGATGGTGGACCGGGAGGCCGGGACTGAGCGTTCATAACTTGCAGACGGTTTTACTTCTTCCAGACAGGGTGTTCGCCATGGACTACGAGATCAGCGGTTTGCCGATGCATGTGTTGCTCGTCCACGCCACGGTGGTCTTCGTTCCGCTGGCGGCCCTTTGCACGCTGCTCAGCCTTCTCTGGCCCGCCGCCCGACGGCGTTTGGGGATCGTCACGCCGCTGGTCGCCCTGCTGGCCCTGATCCTGGTGCCGGTTACGGCAGCGGCCGGCGCCTGGCTCTTGGACCGTGTTGATGTGACGCCGCGGATCAATGCCCACATGCAGCTCGCCGGGATGCTCCTGCCATGGGTGGTGGGCGTGTTCCTCGTGGCCCTGGCCCAGTGGCTGTGGTTCCGCTATGGCACCTCGCAGGCAGAAGTGATGAGGCGGCGAATGGGCACCGCCGGGTCCCGTATCGCGGGGATTGTCGCCGTCGTGGTCGCCCTGGTGCTCTGCGGTGGTGCCGTAGCCTCCGTGGCGATTGTCGGGGAAGCGGGATCCCGTGCGGTGTGGGAAGGATCCTTCCGGACCGGGGCCGACGACTAAGTACTCAGTCTCTTCCAGGACGACGTGATTCTGCCTAAGGTGGACCCATGGGAACACTGATCTTCGAGTAATGGACGTGCCATGGCGCGGCATTCGCCGCCGCAACTAACTCCGCCTTTCAGGTTTCTGGCTTCGCAATGCTTCTTCACTGGAGCAGGCTTCTTTGCCATCCGGTGACGGCGGATTCTCTGATCTAAATATGGGGAACAACTTCATTTCATCGCGGAAAGGAAGAACAAATGGCCGACTCCTACAACGGAAGCAGCATCAAGCCGGATGTCGCTGCGCATCTGGCCGAATCGATGGAAAGGCCGGCGCTGCCCACTCCCGAGACCCTGGCCGTGACTGCGGCCATGGGCGGGGCAAAGCAGTGGCCGGATGGCAGCGGCAAACGGCGCCACCCCAAGGAACACGGTGCAAGTCCCGGACGCGCGGGACAGGGCGCTGCCGTGACGGCGATCCACCGGACCGGCCGCCCGCAGATGCCGCACTCGTCCTGACCAGCTGAAAATACGGACAGCCTGGCTACGCCCAGTATCGGGTGTCGCCAGGCTGTTTCATGCTTCCCTCACCACCTCCGCCGGTTCCTTGTCCAGCCGCCAGCCGCGCCATACCGGGTGGCGAAGCTTGCCGCTCCCTGTCCACTCGCCGAAGGCCACCTCACCCACCAGGGCGGGGTCCACCCAGCGCGCGTCTGCCGCATCCGCTGACGGAACATCATCGAACGGCGACGTCTTCTGCGCCAGTCCCTCCATCTTTTTCCGCAGCTCCTCCAGTTCACGCATGCTGAAGCCGCTTCCCACGCGGCCCACATACCGCAGCGTCTTGCCCTCCGGAATGCCCACCAGCAGGGACCCCACGGTGTTGGACCGGTCGCCCTTACCAGGACGCCAACCCCCCACCACCACTTCCTGCGTCTGTTCGATCTTGAGCTTGATCCACGTGTGGGTCCGTTGCCCGCTTACGTAGCGGCTGTCCGCGCGCTTGGCCATCACGCCTTCCAGGCCCAGCTCGCGGGCGCTTTCCAGGATGTGCTCCACCTTCTCGTCGAGGGTCTCCGACAGTTCCACCGGGCACCCGCCAGGTTCGAAGAAGTCCGCGAGACGTTCCCGCCGCTTCCTCAGGGGCAGCCTGCGCAGGTCGTCGCCGTCGTCGGCGAGCAGGTCAAAGAGCATCATCCGCACCGGGATGGTGGCACGGGCCCGTTTCACGTCGCCCGGCCTCGTCAGCTTCATCCTTCCCTGCAGGAGCCCGAAGTCGGGCCGCCCGGAAGGCCCGACGGCGAAGATCTCACCGTCCGCGATGAAGTCCTGCGGGGGCCAGCAGCTCCTGTCCGTGAATTCGGGATAGCTGGCCGACATGTCGTTGCCGTTCCGGCTCAGGAGCCTGATTTGATCGCCGTCCGCCACCACGAGCGCACGGATCCCGTCCCACTTCAGTTCGAAGAGCCATTCGCTGCCATGCAGATCCGCCAGCGTGCCGGCCGAGGCGAGCATGGGGGCCGGGTCCTCCCGGAGGGTGTCCTTTCGGGGTGCTGCCGGCCTCGAAGCGGCCGTGCGGGCCGGGCTCTCTGGTTCTTTGGCAGCAGCCGGCTCCTTGGAGCTCGCGGCTCCTTTGGTGCCGCCCAGCTTTTTCCGCGTTCCCGGGACCCGGTCCATCAGATGGATGAGCCACTGCGACTCCTCGCCGTGGCCTTTCCCGGTATGGATCAGGGCGAACCTCCTGGTGCCGCCAAGGCCGCCGCCCTCACGGCCCGTCAGTGTGGCAATGACTTCTTTGCCGTTGACCCATTTTTCGAGCTCATAGACACCTTTGTCCCAGATGCTGACGCTGCCGGCCCCGTACTCGCCTTTGGGGATGTCGCCCTCAAAATCGGCATAGTCCATGGGGTGGTCTTCGGTCTGCACCGCCAGGTGGTTCTTGTCCCCTGACTCCGGCACGCCCTTCGGCAGCGCCCAGGAGACAAGCACACCCTCGTGCTCCAGCCGGAAGTCGTAATGGAGCCGGCTGGCATGGTGCTCCTGGATGACGAAGATCTCCTTGCCCGCCTGCGCCGCAACGCCGTTAGCCTTTGCCGCGTGGTGCTCTTCCGCGGTGAACGGCTCCGGTGTTTTGCCCTGGTCGCGCAGGGAGCGGTACTTATTCAGCCGGGAATCCGCGTGCCCACCGCCGCGCAGTCCTGCGGTTCCCGTGGGTGCGTGGTCCAGGTGGGCTGCGTTTGCGCTGCCGGCGCCGTCAGGGCGGCCGGTGCCGGCTTGGCCTGCGACAAGGTGCCCGGTGGCCGAACTGACCGGGGCGAAGGGATCCTTGCCGGCCGCCACCCGGCGCATGACCTCCTGATAGTCCAGGTGTTTCAGCGACGGCGAACTCAACTCCCGCCAGGTACGCGGAGCCGCCACAGTGGGGTGCAGGCGGCCGCGGAGCGAATACGGAACGATGGTGGTCTTCGCAGCGTTGTTCTGGCTCCAATCCACCAGGACCTTTCCCGTCCTGAGGGACTTCTTCATGTCACTGACCGCGAGGTCCGGATGGTCGGCCTCCAGGGCACGGGCCAATTCACGGGCGAAGGCGGAGACCTCATCGGACGTCTGTGTACCGTCCAGGACGGCGTACAGATGGATCCCCTTGCTGCCGCTGGTGACCGGAAGGGGATCAAGCCCCACGTCCTGCAGGATGGTCCGCGCCAGCTTGGCCACCTCTACGCATTCGGGCAGTCCCGCCCCTTCCCCGGGATCGAGGTCCAGGACCAGCCGGTCAGGAGGCAGGGCACTGCCGTGGGAGTCCACCGTCCACTGCGGCACGTGGATTTCCAGCGAGGCGATCTGCGCCAGCCAGGTGAGCGTGGCCGGATCGTTGACCAGCGGATAGTAGTTGGTGTTGGTCTTGTGCGTGATGGCGGCGCGGGGCACCCAGCCCGGCGCTGAGTCGTCCAGGTTCTTCTGGAAAAACATCTCGCCGGGCTGGGCCTCGGTTCCTACCCCGTGCACCCACCTCTTGCGGGTTGCCGGGCGGTTCCTGGCAGCCGGGATCAGCACCGGGGCCACAGCGGCGTAATAGGCGATGACGTCCGCCTTGGTGGTGCCGGTGGCGGGGTACATCACCTTGTCGAGGTTTGTCAGGGTCAGTTCGCGGCCGCCGACCCGCACGCGTTCCTTACCGCCGGCCATGGGGCTTCACCTCAGGGCCTGCGTGCGGTTGACTTGTCCCATGAGAGCCATCTGGAAAGGCGCCATCGCGTTCGGGCTGGTCAACGTCCCGGTGAAGGTCTACAGCGCCACCGAAGACCACGACATCAGCCTCCATCAGGTGCACAACGCCGACGGCGGCCGGATCCGCTACCAGCGCCGCTGTGAGGTATGCAGCGAGGTGGTTGACTACTCCGACATCGAGAAGGCGTACGAGGACGACGGCCGGACAGTGATCCTCACCAAAGAGGAGCTCAAGGCCATTCCCGCGGAGAACAGCCACGAGATCGAAGTGGTGCAGTTTGTGCCCTCGGACCAGCTTGACCCGATTATGTTCGAGAAGAGCTACTATCTGGAGCCGGACTCCAAGTCGCCCAAGGCCTACATGCTGCTGCGCCGGGCACTGGAGGATACCGAGCGCGTAGCCGTGGTGCAGTTCGCACTGCGGGACAAGACCCGGCTGGGTGCCTTGCGCATCCGCGACGACGTCCTGATGCTCCAGGCCCTGCTGTGGGCGGACGAAGTCCGCGAAGCAGCGTTTCCGGCCCTGGACACGTCCATCCGCATCTCCGCGCAGGAACGTGAGATGTCCGCCGCGCTGGTGGAGTCCATGGCCTCCGACTTCGAGCCCGAGCAGTTCACCGACGACTACCAGGCACAGCTTCGCCAGCTCATCGAGGCGAAGCTGGAAAAGGGCGATGCGCTGGACACGGAAGAGACGTTCGGTGCCGAGGCCGAGGGCGGCAACGGCGAAGTCATCGACCTGATGGAAGCCCTGAAGCGCAGCCTCGACAAGAAGCGCGGGGGAGGGGCGGCCGCACAAGAGTCGAGTGAGGACGAGTCGGCGGAAGACGAGCCGGCCAAACCGGCCAAGCGCAGCAGCCGGAGCAGCGCCGCCAAAAAGGACACCGAGGATTCCAACGCCGGAACAGCCAAGAGCGGTCCTGCCAAGAAGGCGACTGCAACCGCCCGGAACAAGACCGCCGGCGCTGCCAAGACGAGTGCTGCTTCCAAACCCGGCACCGCGTCCAAAACCGGTACTGCGTCGAAGACGGGCACTGCCTCCAAGACAAGCGCGGCTTCGAAAACCGGCGCTGCTGCCAAGTCCACCACGAAGACCGCGTCCACGGCGAAGACCGCGCGGAAGGGCGCCTGAAAGAGCGGGCCCCCCGCCGCGCGGCTGCACGTGCACCCGCCTAGGAATTGGGATTCTTCTTCTCTGGCATGGCTACCTCCATGAGGGATCGATCGGTCGCAAGGAACGATCGCAGGATCTGGTCAGTGCGGGATCAGGTCAGTGGGCTCCCGGACTGTCCACTTCGCCCCGGGCCACAGCGGCACGCCAGGCGCCCGTCTCGATCCCGCGGGTTTCGATGAACTCCTTGAACCGCTCCAGGTCGGAGGACACCTGCTGCTCATCAACGTGGGCTGCGGCTCCGGCCCTCTCAAGCAGGCTCTCCGGCTCCCATTCGAGTTCCACGTTCACTCGGCAGAGGTCCTCACCCAGGCTCTCGAAGGTCACCCGGCCGGCGTTGCGCGGCTTGTCCTTGCTGACCCAGGCAATGCACCGGTCCGGCGTCTGTTCCAGGATCTGCGCGTCGTATTCGCGCTTGACGCCGGCCACGCTGGTGCGGAAATGGAGGGAGGTTTCGTCGATCTGCTCGACGGACTCGACCCCCTTCATGAAGCGGGGGAACGACTCGAACTGCGTCCACTGGTTGTAGGCGGTGCTGACTGGTACCTCGACGTCCACGCTTTCCTGCAAGGTTTCCACGCTGTCTTCCTCCTTCAGCCCGGCAGTTTCGCCGGTCATTCCATGGCTGGCCACAGTTCCAAGCTAGTAGGGCGCAGAATCAAAAACAAGAAACTACTAAGTTTGCTTACTTGTATGGAATGGCGTGCTGATCAGGCGCGATGTCCCCTCGGTCGCTCACAGCAGCAAAATCCATCCGGAAACGGCTAAGGCCGGCCTCCGCCGGCCGCCCTCTGAGGGGACTGCGACGGAAACCGGCCGTAAAGCGCGCGGTGCCCTATTCGGCGTCGTGGTCCGTTTCCAGGATCTGGACCAGGCGCTCGAGGGCTGCGTCGGCGCCGTCACCCTCGGCCCGGAGCACCACAACATCGCCGTGCGATGCGCCAAGGCTCATGAGGGAAAGGATGCTGGCGGCGTCCATAGCCTCGTCGGCGGGCTCCCCTTCGCGGGCGATGGTGATGTCGAGGTCAAACTCGCCCGCGGCCTCGGCGAAGATGGCGGCGGGGCGGGCGTGCAGGCCTACGCGGCTGGCGACGGTTGCGTTACGTTCGGACATTTCTGCTCCTTGCAATTGCAGTGCGGGTTGGAATGCTGAAGGACAGCTGGGGTCAGACAGTTACAGGGACGGACTCCACCGTATCAACGGCCTTGCGGGCAGCCCAGCGTTTGAGGGCGACCACGATGACCGCCGTGATTACGGTTCCGGCCAGGATGGACACGATGAACATCAGCACGTTGCCGATGGCGAAGAACACGAAGATGCCGCCGTGGGGTGCCTGGGACGTGACGCCGAAGGCCATGGTGAGGGCACCTGTGACAGCCCCGCCGACCATGCTGGCGGGAATGACGCGGAGGGGGTCTGCAGCTGCGAACGGAATGGCACCCTCAGAGATGAAGGAGGCGCCCAGCAGCCAGGCCGCCTTGCCGTTTTCGCGCTCGGCCAGGCTGAAGACCTTCTTGTCCAGCACGGTGGCCAAGGCCATCGCCAGCGGCGGCACCATGCCTGCGGCCATCACGGTGGCCATGATCTGCCAGGGGGCCTGGTTGGTGGCGCTGCCGGCGCTCAGGCCAGCGACCGCGAAGGCGTAGGCCACTTTGTTAACCGGGCCGCCGAGGTCAAAGCACATCATGAGGCCGAGGATGATTCCGAGGACAACGGCGGAGGCGCCGGTCATGCCTGAGAGCCAGGCGTTGAGTCCGGCGGTGAGGCCAGCGATCGGGCCGCCCAGCACCATGAACATGAGGCCGGAAGCGACAATGGATGCCAGAAGGGGAATGATGACGACGGGCATCAGGCCACGCAGCCAGCGCGGCACTGCCCATGTTCCGATCAGGTGGGCGATGTAACCGGCGAGGAGGCCGCCGACGATGCCGCCGAGGAAGCCCGCACCCATGAATCCGGCCACGGCACCGGAAACGAAGCCCGGCGCGATGCCCGGGCGGTCAGCTATCGCGTAGGCGATGTAACCCGCAAGTGCCGGTACCAGGAAGCCCATGGACAGGGCTCCGATCTTGAACATCACGGCGCCCAGGTAGATGGCGAGGCCGCCTTCGGGCAGGTTGCCGAAGTTGTTCTCAACAACAACCTTGTCAGCGACTCCGGTGATGTCGTACCCGCCGAGCAGGAAGCCCAGCGCGATCAGCAGGCCGCCGCCGGCCACGAACGGGATCATGTAGCTGACGCCGGTGAGCAGAGCCCTCTTCAGCTTCTGGCCGATGTGCTCGCCCTTTTCGGCGGCTTCCTTTTCGGCCTGCTCCTCGGCGCCAAAATGCGGAACGCGGCGGGCGTGCGGGTTGTCCGCAGCGTCCAGTGCTTCCTGGACCATCTTGGCGGGCTCGTCGATGCCGCGCTTGACCGGTGCATTGATGACCGGCTTGCCGGCGAAGCGCTCCTTGCCGCGAACGTCCACGTCGACGGCGAAGATCACGGCGTCGGCGGCGGCGATGACCGCGGGGTCCAGGGGCTTGGCACCCGAGGAGCCCTGCGTTTCGACCTGCAGGTCCACGCCCACTTCCTTGGCTGCTGCCACGAGGGAGTCAGCGGCCATGTAGGTGTGCGCGATGCCGGTGGGGCAGGCGGTTACGGCGACGAGGCGCCGCGGTCCGCCGGATACGGCGCCGCCGGCAACAGCGCCGGCTGCCGCGGAAGTGGAAGCCGTAGCCGTTTCCGGTGCGGCAGCCGCAGCAGGCTTGTCTGCCAGCGCGTTGTCCACGAGCTCCACGATTTCTTCCCGGGAGGTGGCCGCGCGCAGCGAGCCGGTGAAGTCCTTCTTGATCAGCGAGCGGGCGAGCTTGGACAGCAGCTTAAGGTGCTCCTGGTCGGCGCCGGCCGGTGCAGCGATGAAGAAGATGAGGTCGGCGGGGCCGTCCTTGGCGCCGAAGTCGACGGGCTCGGACAGGCGTGCCATGGCGAGGGTGGGTTCGGTTACGGCGGCCGAGCGGCAGTGCGGGATGGCGATGCCGCCGGGCACGCCGGTGGCCGTCTTCTGCTCGCGGGCGAAGGCATCGGTGAAGAGGCCTTCAACTTCGCTCGCACGTCCGTTGGCGGCAACACGGCCGGCCAGGTGCCGGATCACGTCCTCGGGCGAATTGCCCAGGTTCTGGTCAAGCTCGACCAGGTCCGCGGTGATGAGCTGAGTCACTGTCAATCCTTCCGGAGGGCCGTGATGGTTACGGCGTCGGGGGTTGTTTGGTGGACTGCCGGAACGGTGGAGCCCGGCAGGGAAGCGGCGGCGGCGCCATGCGCCACAGCCTGGCGGAGGCAGTCAGCCGGGGCGGCACCCAGGCTGGCGGCCAGCAGGTAGCCGGCCAGCGACGAGTCACCCGCGCCGACCGTACTGACTGCGGTGACCGGCGGGTGCGTGGCCAGCCACGCGCCGTCGGCCGTCACGAGGACAGCGCCCTTGGAACCGAGCGTTGCCAACACGGCCCCCACACCGGAACGCACGACGGCGGCAGCTGCCGCAGCGGCAGCGTACGGATCCGCTTCGAGTTCCTCAGCCGTGCTTGCCGAGGAAAAACCTGCTGCTGCGGCCAGTTCCGCCAGCTCCTCGGCGTTGGGTTTGAGCAGGTCCGGTTTTCCGGAAACTGTGGCTGTGGCTGTTGCCGGTGCGTCGCCGGCGACCGCCGCTGCCAGGGGAGCGCCGGAGGAGTCGAGCGCAATTTTCGGAACGCCCGCTCCGGCGTCGGCGTTGCGCAGCCGGCGGGTGACCGTGGAGTAGAAATCAGCGGGGACACCGGGCGGAAGCGAACCCGCCAGAACAACCCAGCTGGCTCCGCGCGAACGTTCCAGGAGCAGGCTGATCAACGCCTCCTGGGCGTCCTCGCCGAGGACCGGGCCGGGCTCGTTGATCTTGGTGGTCACACCGCCCGGCTCCGTAAGGGCCACGTTGGTGCGCAGCGCTTCATGGATGGCGAGCGACGCGAAGGGCACGCCCTCTTCCCGCAGGCCAGCCAGCACGGGATCGGATTCCGCCCCGGGCAACACTGCAAGTGTTTCGAGGCCGGAGGTCACGAGGGCGCGGGAAACATTGACTCCCTTGCCGCCGGACTCCTGGCGGACGGAAACTGCGCGCTGGACTTCGCCCCGCTCGAGCGGGCCGGGCAGCGCCACCGTCCGGTCCAGGCTGGGGTTGGCTGTGAGAGTGACAATCATGCGACTACCACCTCCACGCCGGCCTCGGCGAGGGCCGCAGCTAGTTCGGAGCCGGGTTTGCGGTCAGTGATCACGGTATCCAGATCTTTCAACGAGGCGAACTGGACGAGCGTTTCCGCTTCCAGCTTGGACGAATCGGCCAGGACCACAATGCGGCGTGCCGAATGGACGAAGGCAGCCTTGACTGCGGCTTCTTCAGAATCTGGGGTGCTAAGGCCAAAGCTGGCGTGGATGCCGTTGGTCCCCACAAAAGCGATGTCCGGCCGCAGCTTGCCGGCCGCTTCCACAGTGCCTTGGCCTACCGCGGCCTGCGTAAGTCCGCGGACCCGGCCGCCCAGAAGCTGCAGGGCGATGCCGGGCGTGCTGGCAAGCTTGGCGGCGATGGGAACGGCGTGGGTGATGACAAGGAGCTCCTGGGCGGGATCGTCATGCTTGGCAGGACTTGACGCGCCGCGGCGGGCGAGGAGGTCAGCGAGGACTTCGGTGGTCGAACCGGCGTCCAGAAGAATGCTGCTGGAGGGCCCCTTCGGGAGGAAACCGAGCGCGGCCTCGGCGATACGCAGCTTCTGCGCCTGCCGCTGAATGGTCCGCTCGAGGATGCTCTCCTCCGTGGTGCTGAAGCGGTCTGCGGAGACGGCGCCGCCGTGGACGCGGCGCACCGTGCCGGCGGATTCCAGGGCAGCCAGGTCCCGGCGGACGGTTTCGGTGGTGATGCGGAAGCGCTCGGCCAGGTCGGTCACGCTGGCGCGGCCGCTGGCTGCCACAAGCCCGGCGATCTGCTGCTGACGCTCCTCGGCAAACACATACCCTCCATTGCGTACTGACTGCCCTGCGTCTCCCGCAGTGCGTCTTTCCTGCATCTGTTGATTGCTTGGACCCGTTCCACCGTGACCGTTGTCACAGATCTGCAAGTACTTGACTTTATCTTCGTTCATGTTGGTTTGTCAACGAAAAACCACAGAAAACCAAAAGCGCCGGACCGGACCCGAAGGTCCGGTCCGGCGCTGCCCGGTGCGTTCACTACGGCCCGTTCGTTTCGGCGCCGCGCTAAAGGCCGCCGTCGCGGCTTTCGTTCCGGGTGATTCTCTCGCCCGTGTTGGGATCCACGACCGAGCGTGTCTCGCTGACGCGGCGGCTCCTGCCCGGGGAAGCAATGACCAGCGAGGCGATGAGACCAATGACGCCGACGGCCATCAGGATGTAGCCGATCAGCGTCAAATCCACGTTGGGGATAAGGCCCGGCGTGATGGCCCAGGCGAGGATGGCGCCGAGGGCAATAAGGAAGATGGAGGAACCTATTCTCATGACTTGCTCCTTTGCGTTCGCGGACTTCTTGCAACCTTGGTTCGTGCGGTTGACGGGCCTCATTTGCTAAGCATGCTGTCAAGCGTCAGGCTACATCCCGATACCTCCGGTTTCAATCAAATCCGCAGGTCAGCGGGGGGCAGGCTTTCCGGGGAGTCGCTAGGCTGATCGGATGGAGACGGTTGTATGGTCCAAGCCGGAAGAGGAGCGTGCCCGCACCCCGCTGCTGGTAATGATGCACGGCTACGGCACCGACGAATCCAGGATGGTCAATCTCTTTGATTATCTGCCCGAGGAATTCACGTGCGCCGCGCTGCGGGCACCCATGCCAATCGCGAACGGCTACGGCTGGTTCCTGCTGGACTATTTCCTGACCAACGACTTTGCCGACGTTATCGCGGCCGCCAATTCCGTGTTCTCCTGGATCGACTCAGCCAGGCCGCTCCACACCAGCGTGAGCCTGCTGGGCTATTCCCAGGGTATGGCCATGGCGAGCACGCTCCTGCGCCTGCGGCCGCAGGATTTCCCAGCGGTGGTGGGGCTTTCCGGGTTCGTCCTGGACAATGACTTGCTGGCGCTCAGCGAGTCCCTTGATGAGCGGCCCCCGTTCTTCTGGGGGAGGGATAAGGCGGACCTTGTAATCAACGGAGACGCAACGGCCTTCACAGAGGAATGGCTGAACACGCACACCCGGCTCACGGCGCGCACTTATCCCGGCATGGGCCACGCCATGTCCAAAGCCGAGATGGTGGACGTCAGTGCGTTCCTGCGGCATTACGTCCTGCGCTGAGTCCGGGCTCCGGCTAGGGAGGCGCCCCACGGAATCAGCAGCGGAAATAAAAACAGTTGCAGGTTAAACCTGCAAGCGCTTACACTCTTGTTCGGCCGGGATCCGGCCCATCAGTCGTCCGCCCGGCGGTGGGCGGCTGGCAGTGCACGACCAAAGAGTGTTCGAAAGGGCAGGACCGCGCCATGCATCCTTGCGCAACCCATCCCGCAGGGATGTTCCGCTGGTTTGCCCTGAACCGCCCGCGCCCTCATCATGGACGTAGGCAAAAAAACGTGCACCCGCGCATGGAAGCGCTCGGCCTGGCCCGCAACGCCGCGGTGCATGCGGCGGAACCGTGCGAATTCACGCGCCGGACATAGTCCGGCCGGTACCTAATCCGGCCGCGCAAAGCAATGGGACGTCGCCGTTTGCGGCAAGGGCAACGCAGCCCGGTCCGCGCGAAACGCCGGCCATTGTCCTTCAAACTGCAGAATCACCCCCACCGGAACTTTCCGGGCCGGCGGCGCCCTGGAAGGGTTCCGAGCGGCAGGTCCTGCAGGCACATCCCTTTTGGTCACTGGCGACCACGTTCCTGGTAATCCCCAACATATTGCTGTCCGACCCCGAAAGGACACGGAACTAAGCATGACCGAAACCCTGAATACCAGCGCTGGCAGCCGGCCGAACAGCTGGACCGGCGCCGCCGCCATCCTCTTCGACTTGGACGGCGTGCTCACGCCCACGGCCGTGGTCCACGAGCGCGCCTGGCGGGAGCTGTTCGACGGGTACCTCGAAACCGTCCCCGAAAAGGACCCGTACCGGGAGAGCGACTACTTCGACCACATCGACGGCAAGCCAAGGTTCGACGGCGTCCGGGACTTCCTGACGTCCCGCGGCATCACCCTGCCCGAGGGCCCCGCCGATGACGATCCGGACAACATCACGGTCCAGGGCCTCGGCAACCGGAAGAACCGGATCTTTAACGACATTGTCAGCGCCGGGGTGGAGCCCTATGCGGGATCGGTGCGTTTCCTGGAAGCTGCACTCGACCGCGGACTGAAGGTCGCCGTCGTCTCTTCCTCAAGGAACGCCCCTTCGGTGCTGCGTTCGGCCGGGCTGGCGGACCGGTTCCCGGTGGTCGTGGACGGCGTCGTGGCCGCTGAGGAAGGGCTGCCCGGCAAGCCGGACCCCGCAACCTACGAGTATGCCGCCCGGCTCCTGGAGCTGCCCAGCGAGCAGTGCGTCGTCGTCGAGGACGCCGTATCCGGCGTGCAGGCGGGCAGCGCCGGCAGTTTCCATTCGGTAATCGGCGTGGACCGCGGTGCCGGGCGGCAGACGCTGCTCGACGCCGGAGCCACACTTGTGGTCAGCGACCTCGAGGAACTTCTCTAGCCCCGCAGCCCCAGGGCCGCAACCGGGGTACGGCCAGCCCCGGCAGAACTTCCAGCACCATTTCGACCGTCTAAGGAACGCCACTCATGGCACTCATCAACGCTGACCGCGTCCGCTTCCCCAATGATCCCTGGAAGCTCGTGGAAACGAGCCACGTACCCGGCGACGCCGGGACGCTCGAAACGCTTTTTGCGCTCGGCAACGGCCACCTCGGCGTCCGGGGTGCCCACTGGGCCGCCGCGGATGCCGCGCTGCCCGGCAGCTTCATCAACGGGTTCCACGAGATCTGGGACATCAAGCACGCCGAGAATGCCTTTGGTTTCGCGCGCACGGGCCAGCGCATCCTCTACATTCCGGATGCCAACAACTTCACCGTGGTCATCGACGGTGAAATGCTCAGCCTTTCCGAATCCACTGTCCTGGACTACCGCAGGTCCGTGGACTTCGCCACCGGCATCTACGAGTGCTCCATCGTGTGGCAGTGCCGTTCCGGCGCCACGGTGACTACAGTGGAGCGCCGGGCCGTGGGCTTCGAAGCGCGAGGCAGCCTGGGCATCTCCCTGGAGGTTTCGGCCGACCGGGCAGTCTCAGCGGACGTCACCTCGTCCGTCATCAACCGGCAGGACCAGCCCGTGGAGGACCACTCCACCCATGACCCGCGCCGCGCGGGCCGGCACGCAGGCCGGGTCCTGCTGCCACTCAGGATGGAGGGCGGGGACGGTTCGCTGCGCCTGTCGTGGGAGGCCGCGGAGTCAAAGCAGCGCGTGGGGATCGCCGTCGACCACTGGACGTCCGCCGGCCACCAGCCGTTCGACACCCTCGTGGACCAGGATGACAGCAGCGTCCGTTATGTGTTGGCGATTGCCGCCGAGGAGCCCTTCCGGCTCGAAAAGAGCGTTAGCTACGCCGTGGCCCGAGGTACCCGGACGGGCCTGCCCGGTGCCGCCGACGCGGAAGCGGGGGAGGACCCGGCGGACGCGGCTGAAGCAGGGCTGAAGCCCGTCGGAGACGTCTTCGCCGAAAGCGAGGCGCATTACCGCAGCTACTGGGCCGACGCCGACATCCAGGTGGGCGGGCAGCCGGAACTCCAGCAGGCCATCCGCTGGAACCTCTTCCAGCTTGCGCAGGCCACCGCAAGGGCCGGCGTGGCCGGCATCCCGGCCAAGGGGGTCACCGGCTCCGGCTACGACGGGCACTACTTCTGGGACCAGGAGGTTTACCTCCTGCCGTACCTGACGTATTCAAACCCCGACGGCGCGCGCCAGGTTCTGGAGTTCCGTCACGAAATGCTCCCGGACGCCAAGATCCGCGCCAAGGAGCTGAGCGTGGACGGCGCGCTTTTCCCCTGGCGCACCATCAACGGCCTGGAAGCGAGCGCATACTACGCTGCCGGCACTGCGCAGTTCCACATCGCCGCAGCCGTTGCCTTCGCCACCAACAGGTACGTCTGGGCCAGCGGTGATTCCGAGTTCCGCGCCGGAATGGGCGCCGACCTGCTGATCGAAACCGCCCGCATGTGGGTTTCGCTGGGCTTCTTCGGCAAGGACGGCGCGTTCCACATCCACGGAGTGACGGGGCCGGACGAGTACACCGCGGTGGTGAACGACAACCTCTACACGAACGTCATGGCCCGGTTTAACCTGCGGGCCGCCGCAGCGCTGGACCACCCGGCAGTGGACGACGCCGAACGGGAGCTGTGGGAGGCGGCTGCGGAGCGGATCCAGTTGCCCTTCGATGAGCACTTCCAGGTGTACTCGCAGGACAACGACTTCATGACCCTTGAGCCGTGGGACTGGACGACGCCGCGCTCCAAGTACCCGCTGCTGCTGAACTTCCATCCGCTGGTCATCTACCGCCACCAGGTGCTGAAGCAGGCGGACACGGTCCTTGCCATGTTCCTGCAGTGGCAGGAGTTCACCGCCGAGGAAAAGCGCCGGGCCTTCGATTTCTACGATCCCATCACCACGGGGGACTCCACGCTCTCGGCGTGCGTCCAGGGGATCATGGCCGCCGAGGTGGGTTACCGCAAGGCTGCCCTGGAGCACTTCACGAATGCCGCGTTCATCGACCTGGACAATACCCACGGGAATACGATCGACGGCGTCCACATCGCCTCCACCGGCGGAGTGTGGAGCTCACTCGTGTGCGGCTTCGCAGGGCTCCGGGACCAGGGGCCCATGCCGTTCTTTGATCCGCGGCTGCCCGGGGAATGGGACACCCTGCGCTTCCAGCTGAGGCTGCAGGGCCGCCCGCTCCTGGTGGAACTCGATCAGGACGCCATCACTCTGGCGGTCCTCGAGGGCGAAGCGCTGGACGTCGACGTTCGCGGGGTCCGGTTCGCGGTGGCTTCCCAGCCAGTGCGTGTGCCCCTGGATCCTGTGCACGTCCCCGAGCCCTCGGTGTTCCCGAGCGGGCCACCGACGGCGAGCCTCCCGGTGGTGCGCGCACGCGAGTGACGGCCCAGGCCTGGTGAAGGGGCAGGCCGAGTGACCGTCAGGTGCGTCGGCGCTAGGTAGTGGCGTCCGCGTCCGCGGGCAGGGGGTCCTGGCGGTCCAGCGGGTGGGCGATTTCGTCCGCGGACATCCGTGCCACCAGCAGGGCCACCACCGCCATCACCGGGCAGACGCCTCCCGCGACCAGGAAGATCAGCCAGATCGGAAGCACGGAGGCGGCCGGACCGGCGAGCGCCATCGACACCGGCATCAGTGCCAGGGACACAAAGAAGTCCAGGCTGGAAACCCGTCCCAGCAGGTGCGGGGGGACGCGGCGCTGCAGCAGGGTTCCCCAGATGACCATGCCCACGCTGCCGGTGGCCCCGAAAATAAAAACCGCCAGGGCGAGTAGCCAGAAGTTGTCCATGAGCCCCACCGCGGCCAGTGGCAGCGTGCCAGCTCCCCAGCACACCATCATGACAGTCAGGTACCGCCTCGGCAGCCGGACGGATGCCGTGACCAGTGAGGCCGCGGCGCTGCCCACTCCCATGACGGCCAGCAGGAAACCGAACATGCGGCTGTCGCCGCCCAACTGGTCCCGGATCACGAAGGGCAGGAGCACTTCAATGGGCCCGATCAGGAACAGCACCGAAATGCAGGCCCAGAGCAGGGTCCAGAGGAGCCACGGCGTCCGGACCGTGTAGCTGACACCCTCGCGGAGCTCGGAGAAGAAAGAGGTCTTGGCTGGTGTCCTGGCAGCGCCGTCCCCGGGAGGCCCTGTGTCCGCGCGCTCCGAACCGTTCCCGGGGGCCTGCAGGGCGTGCTGGCCGAGGAAGTTCAGGATGACGAACGCCAGCAGGTGGCACACGGCCACGCCGGTCACGGCGTGCGACGGCGACAGTGCGGCCACGACGACGCCTGCCACAGCAGGACCCGCCGCCTGCTGAAGCGTGGGACGCAGCGTTCCTTCCATGCCGTTGGCCGCCAGCAGGTCCTCCGGGGGCAGGATCCGCGGCAGAATCGCGGAGTAGGCCGGGAAGAAAAACGCCGCCCCCACGCCAAGGATGAAGGCGCCGGCCACCAGGTGCCAGAGCTGAAGCCAGCCTGCCATGGCTAGCCCGCTGACGGCTGCGATCACGGCAAGGTTGGTTCCCTCGACGGCGATGATCAGCAGCCGCTGCGGAACCCGGTCCGCTGCTATCCCGCCGGCAAGAACGAACGCCACGAGCCCCACGCCGCCGGCAGCGGCCACGAGGGACAGTTCAAGCGGACCGCCGCCGATGTGGATGACCTGGTAGACCATGGCCACGGCCCACATGCCCGAGCCAAAGATGGATACGGCCAAGGCGCCGATCAGCACGCGGTATTCGCGGTGGGAAAAGGGTCGGAGCGCGCGGGGGAGGGGCACACGGCAATCTTAGGCCGAGCCTCTGCCGGGTGGAACGTGCCCCGCGGGATAGGCTCTAGCCATGGGGAACACACCGGCCAGGCCGGGGCGGCGCAATGTGGCGCTGATCGGCGCAAACTTTGGCCTTGCCCTGCATCCGGTGGACCGGACCGGCATTCATATTCCCGGCGAGCCCGCCAGCTGCTTTGCTTCGTTCTGGGTGGCTGACTGGTCCCGGTGGGGAAGCGGAACAGTCCTCATGGTGGCCACGCTCCAGGGCTGGCGCAGCTACGGCTCCAACGAATTCTTCGCCTCATCCCTCGCCGCCGAACTGACGCGCTTCTTTCCGGAGGCAGCGCGCTTTCCGCTTGCCGGCGTCAGCCACACCCAGGACGAGTTCGACGTCGAACTGGATCTTGAACGCGGGTTCCGGGCGACCGGGCGGCGGGCCGCCCTCGAAATCTCCGGAGTGCTGGACCGGCGCCAGTTCTCCGCACCCGACTTCCAGCTGGGGCCCGCCAGCGCCTCGATGAGCAACATCTACCATCCGTGCAGCACGGGAAAACTCTCCGAGTTCGGTGTCGAATGGCCCGGCGCCCCGACTGTCTACCCCGGCCCGCGCGGGCCCTCCTCCTCCGCGTACATGGCGGTGGCCGAGTCCTGGGCCATGTGACGGCCCGGTTCAGCGGGCAGGGTGATCAGCATGCTTGGTATGTTGGTGTGTGGCCTAGTGTTAAGGCTAGACGGCGGCACCCGCTGCCGGTTGTTCAGAGGTAGAGGTGATGATGGCCACGCGACGTAACCCCGCGATGAAAATCGCGCAGGAAACAGCCCACAACGCCGTGTTCGACGCTCACGGCAATCCCAAGCCCGGGGTGCACAACGTGCTGCTGCGGGCCGTGGAGATCCAGGGCCCGCTGGTGGTCGCGTATATCCGCCGGCTCCAGCGCCGCAATCCGAGGGCATCTGCCGCCCAGCTCGCGGACATCCTTGAGCGCGACTATCTCCGGGCCGTGACCGGCGGGGGAGCGCTGGTGGGAGCCACCGCCGTCGTTCCCGGAGTCGGTACTGTGGCGTCGCTGGGCCTCTCCGCCGCCGCCACCGTTGGCTTCCTTGAGGCGACAGCCCTCTACGCCACCTCGCTGGCCGAACTTCACGGGATCCGGATGATCGACCCGGAGAAGGCCAGCACCCTGGTGATGGCCGTGATGCTCGGCGAGGAGGGGACCGCTCTGCTTGGTTCGCTCAGCGGCCAGGCCATGGGCCGGGGCAAGGGTGCCAGCCAGGCCTGGGGAAACGTGCTGGCGGGCAGGATGTCGCAGTCCGGGGCCGGTTTCATCCGCGAGCGGATCCAGAAGGCCTTCCTGCGGAACCTGCTCAGGAGGCAGGGAACGGCCCTGTTCGGACGCGCGCTGCCGTTCGGCATCGGAGCGGTGGTGGGGGGCGCGGGAAACCTCATGATGGGCCGCACGGTCGTGGCGAACGCAAAAGAGGCCTTTGGGCCGATGCCGGACACGGTGCCGGGGGATCTCAAGCCTGCGGAACCGGCAGGCCCCTCGTTGGAATCCGGCAAAACGGAAGCTGGCACAACGGAAGGTGGTCCCGGTGGATTTGAACGCTGACCTCGGGGAGTCCTTCGGCTCCTGGACCATGGGTGATGACGCGGCCATGTTCGAGCTCATCACCAGCGCCAACGTGGCCTGCGGCTTTCATGCCGGGGACCCCGTGACGATGCTGGACAGCTGCCGCGCCGCCTATGAACTGGACGTCACCGTCGGCGCCCACGTCGGGTACCGGGACCTCGCCGGCTTTGGACGCCGCTCCCTGGACATGTCCTTCGACGAGCTGTTCGGCGACGTCCTGTACCAGCTCGGTGCACTGGACGGGGTTGCGCACGCGGTGGGCGCCACGGTGGACTACGTCAAACCGCACGGCGCCCTTTACAACCGGGCCTTCCACGACGCCGACCAGGCTGCCGCGCTGGTGGCAGCCATCCAGGCCTACGATCCCGGCCTGCCCATATTGGGGCTTCCGGGGTCCGAGCTGCTGAAGCAGGCCCAAGACGCGGGGCATCCTGTTTTCCGGGAGGCGTTTGTGGACCGCGCCTACCTGCCGGACGGCACACTGGTGCCGCGCTCACAGGACGGTGCCGTGCTGCACGACGTCGGGCCGATCGTTGAGCGGGCAGTCCGCCTGGCGCTCAAGGGCGAGGTAGTGGCGGTGGACGGGACCGTGGTCCGGGTCGACCCCGACTCGCTGTGCATCCATGGAGACACCCCCGGCGCCGTGGAAATGGCGGCCGCCGTCCGGGCAGGTCTTGAGGAAAACGGGGTTGAACTGGCGCCGTTCGCCTGAGGGCGCGCCCTTGATCTGCCGCGCTTCCCGGCGTGCTTCGGGCGCAGCCCGTCAGCCGAACGTCAGGTGGGCCACCGTGAAGATGGCGAGCCCTGCGAGCGAGCCCACCACCGTGCCGTTGATCCGGATGAACTGCAGGTCCTTGCCCACTTGGAGTTCGATCTTCTGCGACGTTTCCTCGGCGTCCCAGCGGGCCACCGTATCCGTGATCACCCCGGCAATGTCCGACCGATAGGTGCGGACCAGATAGCCGGCCGCATCGCCGATCCAGGCGTTGACCTTGCCTGCCAGCTCTTCGTCGCTGACCAGCCGGGTGCCGAAATCGCGGACGGCCGCCTTGAATTTCACCGTCAGTTCGCTGTCCGGATCGTCGACGGCGGAGAGCAGCGCGCCCTTGATGGTCGCCCAGGTCCGGGACGCCAGTTCCCGGACCTCCGGGTCGCCAAGCACCTGCGCCTTGATGCCCTCTGCTCGGGCGATCATGGCCGGATCGTGCTGCAGATCCTGGGCCAGGTCGGTCAGGTACTTGTCGATGGACAGCCGGACCTGGTGCTGCTGGTCGTCCTGGACCGCGCGGGTGAACTTCAGCAACTCGATGTAGACCTTGTCCCCCACGAGGCCATCCACGAAGCTGGGCACCCACTGTGGGGAGCGCTCCGTGACGAGCCGGCTGACCATCTGGTGGTTGGCTGCCACCCAGTCCGCTGCCCGGTCCACGAGGAGGTCCACCAGCTTGTGGTGGTGCCCGTCGGCGAAGATCCGCTCAGCCATGCGTCCCACGGGCGGTCCCCACGGGGGAGTCAGGAGGTGCTTGCGGACCATTCCCTCGATAACTGCCTGGACGTCGTCGTCGTTCAGTACTTTGAACGTTCCCCGGATGACAGCGGCGCCCTCCTTGGCAACGCGCTCGGCGCCGCCCGGCCCTGACAGCCAGCTGCCCACCTTGCCGGAGATGTTGATGCTGGCCAGCTTGTCCTGGACCACCTGTTCGGAGAGGAAGTTGGTCTCCACGAACTCGCCCAGGGACGCACCGATTTGGTCCTTGCGGCGCGGAATGATGGCGGTATGCGGGATTTTCAGTCCCATGGGATAGCGGAACAGGGCCGTGACTGCGAACCAGTCGGCCAAGGCGCCCACCATGCCGCCTTCCGCCGCGGCCCGGACGTACTGCAACCACGGGTACTGCTTTTGCAGCGCGAACGCGACGACGAACACCACTGCCATGGCAATCAGGAGGCACAACGCCACCAGTTTCATCTTCCGGAGTGCCGCCGCCTTTTCGGCGTCGCCCGCTGTGAGCTGCCGTACGACGGCGGAACGCGGGCCCGGGGCGCGCCCGTCCTCTCCCGGACGGTCACGGGTGGCCTCGCCCGGGGGAGACGCCAGCTGGGTGGTTGGCTCAGAGTTCACCTGCATGTGCCAAGCCTAGCCCCGCTTCGGCGGCCGTGGTCGGCTAACGTGTGACCATGACAGCCGACGAGTCAGCCCCAACCCGTCCCCTGGTCTACGCCCACCGGGGTTCCAGCGCGGATTTCGCCGAGCACACCAGGGCGGCGTATCTCCGGGCGCTCGCCGACGGCGCGGACGGTGTGGAGTGCGATGTGCACCTCACCCGCGACCAGCACGTTGTCCTGCTGCATGATTCGAATCTGGACCGCACCTCGGACGGCACCGGTCCTGTGGCCGAACGGACCGTGGACCAGCTGCGGCTGCTGGATTTTTCGGCCTGGAAGGGTGTGCGGATCCCTGAGGCCTACGGGCCCAGGTCGGAACAGTTCCTCACCCTGCCGGATCTGCTGGACCTGCTCCGGGCCGCCGGGCGGGACGTCGGCCTGGCCATCGAGCTGAAGCATCCCAGCCCCTACCAGCTGAAGCTGGAGGACAGGGTGCTGCAGGTGCTGCGGGCAGAGGGATGGGACGTGGGGACATCCATGCTGGACAACATCCGCGTCACCTTCATGAGCTTCAGTCCCGACTCGGTCAGGCACCTGCGCAAGGCCGTCCCCGCGGAGTTCATCTGCCAGCTTGTGGACGACGTGAACGTCACCGGGATCCGTGAGGAACTTGGCCTGGGGCCCTTCACGGGCAGCGCCGTCGCCAACGTGATGAAGGCCGCTCAGCTGGAGGGGGAACGGATCCTCGACGGCGGCGAAGCGGGGATGGCCGGGCCGGGCATTGACTACGTGCGCCGGCATCCCGAGACCGTCCGGCGCTGGCGGGATGCGGGCCGCCGTTTCCGGGTCTGGACGGTGGACGCCGAGGCTGACGTGGCGCTGTGCCGGGGGCTGGGCATCCAGGAAATCACCACCAACCGGCCGGCGCAGGTGCTGGCCCAGCTCCAGCAGCCAGCCCTGGCAGCAAGCTCCGGCGCGACTCAATCACAGCCACCGCTGTGATTGAGTGGTGGCATGCCCATCATCTGGCCCCCAAAACTCCTGCGTTCTCCTGCTGTCCGTGTTGGCCTGTCCATCAGCATTGCCACTGGCCTGTACGGAGTGTCCTTCGGTGCGCTCTCCGTGACCTCGGGCCTGGACTTCTGGCAGACCATGGCACTGAGTTTCCTGCTTTTTAGCGGCGGCTCCCAGTTTGCGTTCATCGGAGTGGTCGCCGGCGGCGGCTCGGGGCTGGCGGCTATGGGAGCAGCAACCCTGCTGGGAATGCGCAACGGCATCTACGGCATGCAGCTAAACGTGCTGCTCCGGCCCCGGGGGTGGCACCGGTATGCGGCCGCCCAGCTGACCATCGACGAGTCCACGGCCACAAGCACCGGGCAGACGGATCCTGCCGAGCAGCAAAGGGGCTTCTGGGCCGCGGGCATCGGGATCTTCGTACTTTGGAACCTCTTCACCGCGGTGGGTGCCCTGGCCGGAAGCGCGCTGGGCGATCCGAAGCAGTGGGGGCTCGACGGTGCAGCCGTCGCGGCATTCCTCGGCCTGCTGTGGCCGAGACTGAAGGGCCGGGAGCCGGTGGCGATCGCCGTCGTCTGTGCCTTGGCAACCGTGCTCGCTGTCCCGTTCGTCCCGGCGGGCGTCCCCATCCTGATTGCCGCGGTGGTGGCCGCCGTTATCGGCTGGCTCAGCCACGGCCGCAAGGACGAAGGGCTTGAACCGGACATTGACCCCTACACGGAGCGCCATCCCGGCCATCACACTGGCAAGGGCACCAACGCCGGCGACGGCATCAATGGCACCAACGCCGGAGGTGCCAAATGAGTCTGTGGGTGTGGTTGCTGCTGGCCTGCCTCTTCGCCTACGCATGGAAGCTGGTGGGCTACCTTCTGCCGGCCAGCCTGCTGCAGGATCCCAAAATCTCCCGGATCGCAGGAACGATGACCATCGGGTTGCTGGCGTCCCTGACGATCGTCAACACCCTGGCTACCGGCCAGGCCTTGGTGCTCGATGCCCGCCTGGGCGCCCTGGCCGCCGCCGCTGCTGCCCTGTTCCTCCAGGCGCCCTTCCTGGTTGTTGTGCTGGCGGGGGCCGGAGCCGCTGCATTGCTCCGGCTGGCCGGCTGGAACTGACTCGTCGGGCGAGCGACTCCCTGCAGGCAGCCGAACGGTTCTGAGTGATGTGCATCGCAGCCGTTGTATGCTCTAAAGGTAGAGGAGTTGTGAATATGAAGGCCGTCAGCAGACTGTCCCGCACTCGTGCCACGGACGCGCCGTTCGAAATGAAAGCGCCGGTGGACGTCGTCCTCGAGCACCTGCGGCAGGTGGGGCCCGCAGTGGCCTGCCTGCGGAACGAGTCCTCGCGTCTGGCCGGCTGGGGCGAGGAACTTGCCCGCCGCCTGGTCTCCGGGAATCGTCTGGTCACGGCCGGAAGTGCCGGTTCGGCGGCCGAGGTGCAGCAATTTACCGCGGAACTGTTGGGGCGCCATGCCAGTGAACGCCAGCCGTTTTCAGTGATCGCCCTGCGCCCGGCTGCGGCAGCAGCAGGGGCCGCATCTGTCAGTACCGTCGAGATCGCACAAGGGCACGCGGAAGAGGTCGCCAACCAGGTGCGGGCACACATCCGTTCCGACGACGTTCTCCTGGCGGTCTCGGCCAGCGGGCACCGGCATGCACTGCTGGAGGCGACAGCGGCGGCGCGGGCAGCCGGAGCCACCGTTTGGGCTGTCACGGGCGCGGCCCCGAACCCGCTGGCCCAGGCCGCCGATGAAGCAATTTGCATCAACGCCCCCAAGCCCCAGGTGCGGGAAGCGCAACTGATCGCGCTGCAGGCGATGAGCGAATGCCTGGCGGCCGCCCTGCACGCGTTGTCGGTCCGGCCTGAGCCGCGCCGGTGACCCCTAAGTCCGGGTGAGGCCCCTCTAGCAGGGGTGGGCTCAGGTAACCGGATTGGGCTTAGGCGACTCCGCGGGCGTCCGGGGCAGCAGGCACGGATCGCCTGGCGAGCTCTTCGGTGGCGAGGTCATACCAGTCCTGCGCGCCGTACACAGGAGTCGGCGTATCGAGGTTGCGGTAGAGCGCATCAACGAGGATGCCGAGTTCCTCGGTGGTGGCAGCGATCAAAGTTGTTTCCGGATCCGTTGAGTGCCTCATGAAATGCGAGAGCTGTGAGCGGTTCATGATGACACGGCCGGACTGAGTTGAACACATGCAAGGAATGACATGGCGTGCTCCGTATATGGAAATGCCCGAGGCTGACTTCCTAACCCACCGGTGTGCATAGCTTACTGTGCTGGCAGGGTGTACGGAATATGCCGGTCCCTCGCCCGGCGCCTGCGGCTACTCGAACTGTGACGGCGGGAGCGGCACCTGCGGGGGCAGCGGCCTGGGGGGCCGTTCCGCGCGGATGGCGTCCTCGACAAGGGCGGCTGGCCGGCGCCAGGCGTCGGATCCGGGTTCCATGGTGTCGACCACTCCGATCAGCATTGCCAGCAGCCGCACCATGTCTGTCAGTGAAATGTCCACCCGCAGCGTGCCCTGGTCCTGGCCGCGGTCCAGGAGCACGCCAACGGACTCAATCAGGCTTCCGGTAATGCCGGTGAGTAGATCCCGCCGCCCGGCGACGGCGCCGAGCAGGTTGGCGTTGTCACTGGCCGCGGTCATCACGGCGTCGATGACGCGGAACAGGCCCTCGGTCGCATCGGCGCCCGCAAGGGCGACGTCGATAACCGGGTCCACGTTGAGCCTCAGCTGGCGGTTGAGGGCCGCCAAAACCAGCTGCTCCTTGTCGGAGAAATTCCGGAACAGCGTCGCCGGACCCACTCCCGCGGTGGCGGCGATGGTCTGCAGCGGAACATCGGGGCCGTACTGCCGGAAACACTCGCGGGCGGCATTAATGATCTTGTCCACATTGCGTGCAGCGTCAGCACGAAGGGGCTTGCGCTCTACTGCGAGGTTCATGAAATCAAGGTTAGCAACGCAGTGTCAGCCTGACTCCGTTACCCGTTGGTAGCGCCGAATATGACACAGCACACGCTCCGGGCGGCAGATTCCGCCATGACAGACTGGAATCATGTTGCTTGCATTTTCAGTCGCCCCTTCCGGAATTCCTTCTGATCCCGCCTACGCCGCGGCGGGTGCCGCGGACGCCTCAGTGCACGACGCCGTGGCTGCCGCCGTCAAGGTTGTTCGGGAATCCGGACTGCCCAACAAGACGGACTCCATGTTCACCACTGTGGAGGGTGAGTGGGATGAGGTGTTCGACGTGGTCAGGCGCGCTACCGAGGCTGTGGGGAAATTCGGCAGCAGGGTGTCCCTGGTAATCAAGGCCGACATCCGGCCCGGCTACTCCGGTGAGCTCACCGCGAAGGTCGAGCGCCTGGAGGGGGCCCTGATCCAGGCCAACTGACGGCCAGGACGATTCGCCGCGGCAGCCTAGCCCGGCCGCGCGCTTGCTGGAAGACTGTGCCCATGTTTGAGCACAAGCCGCGGCCGGAGTGGGCGGCCGTAGAAGAGTACCTGTCAGACGTCGTCGTCCACCCCGACGATGCCGTCCAGCGCGCGGTCAGGTCCGCCGAAGAGGCCGGGATGCCGCCGATCGAGGTGACGCCGAACGCCGGAAAGCTGTTGAAGCTGCTGGTGATGGCGTCCGGTGCCCGCCGGGTGCTGGAGATCGGCACCCTGGCTGGCTTCAGCACCATCTGGATGGCCCAAGGCATGCCCGACGACGGCCGGCTGGTGACGTGCGAATACCTCCCCAAGCACGCCGAAGTGGCCCGCGCCAACGTGGACGCGGCCGGCGTGGGTCACAAGGTGGAGATCCGGAGAGGCGCGGCGCTGGACACTCTCGCGGCCCTCAAAGACGAAGGAGCCGAGCCGTTCGACTTCGTCTTCATCGATGCGGACAAGGAAAACAACCCGCAGTACCTGGAGTGGGCAGTGCGGCTGGGCAGGGCCGGAACCACCATCGTGATGGACAACGTCGTGTGGGAGGGGGTGGCGCTGGACCCGTCCCTGGACGAAGTCAACGCCCCCGGCATCATCGGCGCGCTGAAGATGATGGGGGAGGACAGCCGGCTGGACGCCACTGTCATCCAGACCGTGGGGTCCAAGGGCTGGGACGGCTTCGCGCTGGCAATAATCCGCTAACTGCGCCGTGCGCTAGCAACACGGGCGCAGCAACTAGCAACATGGGACGCTAGCAGATTACCCGCACAACGAAGCACCGCCCGCGTACTGGGTGTACGCGGGCGGTGCTTCGTTGCGCTGTGCTTCGACTAGGAAATAGAGGTCATGACGTTCCAGCTGGCGCCGATCTGCAAGCGTCCCAGGACGCCTCCGGCTCCATTGCCAGCGTAGAACCAGAGCTTGCCACTGGAGTCCTTTGCAGTCAGATCTGCCCTTCCGTCACCATTTAGGTCTCCGGAGCCGACGACGGAGGAATAGATGTTCCAGCCGGTGCCGATCTGGGTCCGGCCCAGGACGCCTCCGGTGCCGTTGCCGCGGTAGAGCCAGAACTTGCCACTGGAATCGCGGGCCACCAGATCTGCCCTTCCGTCGCTGTTGAGGTCACCCGGGCCAACGATGGAGGTCATGACGTTCCATCCGCTTCCGATCTGGGTCCGGCCCAGGAAACCGTTCGATCCGTTGCCTTTGTAGAGCCACAGCCGGCCGCTGGAATCACGTGCCGTAAGGTCGACTTTTCCGTCCCGGTTGAGATCGCCGGCGCCGACGATGGAGGTCATGCTGTTCCAGCCAGCGCCGATCTGGAGCCGTGCCTGAACGCCCCCTGCGCCGTTGCCCCGGTAGAGGAAGAGCCTTCCGCTGGAATCGCGGGCCACCAGGTCGGACTTGGCGTCGTTGTTGAAGTCTCCGACGCTGACGATGGAGGTCATGCTGTTCCAGCCGACTCCGATCTGTGTGCGTGCAAGGAATCCGCTTCCACCGTTGCCGGGGTAGAGCCACAGCCTTCCGCCTGAATCCCGTGACACCACATCCGCCTTGCCGTCACTGTTGAAGTCGCGGAGATCGCCGGTGCCGCCCTGTCCCACACGGACCATCCTGCTGGCAGGCAGGCTTACGTTGCCTGCGGCGTCGGTAGCCCGGACATTGAAAACATGGGCGCCATTGGCCTGCGCGTCCCAGGTCTTCGGTGAGGCGCAAGTGGGATCCCACGAGGGGTTGCTGGGCAAGAGCTGGCACTCGAAGCGGGCGCCTGTTTCTCCGGAGAAGCTCAGCGACGGCGTGTTGTCCAGGCTGGGCGTGGACGGGAACGGGGCCGTTACCGCAACCGCCGGAGCCGTGGTGTCCACAGTGAAGTTGAGGGTCCCGGAATTCAGTCCACCGGCGACCGCGCGGACGGAGTGAGGGCCCTGGGCCAGTGGGGCCAGCTTCAGGGAGTAGGTGGAGCCGGTGAGGGTGGTGGCCCGCGGGGCGCCGTTATCGACGATCAGCTGAACGGGGCCCGCGGTTCCTGCGGGCAGCGTGCCCGTGATGGTGGGTGCGGTCACGTTAGTGATGTTGTCGGAGTTGGAGCGGCCGCTGTCGCTGGCTGCCGCCAGGTCCGGCGTATTGGGACCTCCGACGGAGTCGGTTGCGATGAGGCCCTGGACGAAGAAGTTGCTCTGGGTGATGGTGTTGATGCCCGGTCCGCCGGCGTTAGGGCCGGTGACCGTCACGGAATTGTTGCCCGAGGGGGCTCCGGTGACAGGCCGGGCGGTGTTGATGTCGCCGAGCGTGCCGGCCGGGGCGCCAACCTGCGTGAGGAAGGTTGCCGTGGTCCCCCGTCCGAAGTCGCCGAGGAAGGCGGCTCCGACGCCCGCCCAGTCGCAAGCAACGGTGTCAGTGGGTGCGCACGCGCCAGCGTCGGTCGTCGCGTTGATGCCTCCGGCAGCGTCAGCGGTGAACGTCGAAACGCCGTAGGGGTGGGTGACGGTGTACTGCGCGTTGGGCTGCAGGCCATCGAAACGGAACCGCAGGCGGGCAAAGCCCATCTGCTCGCCAGGCACCACCGGACCGTTGACATGTGCCGCTTCCAAGGCCGCCTCGTAGCTGCCGATCGTTCCTACATCCGCGGACGCGGAGAACCAGAAAGCTTCCTCGGGAAAGTTGCCCGGGTAGGAGGCCGGCTGGTTCGGGTCCGGAGGTTCAGAGAGGCAGCCCTTGCCGGCCTCGTAGCAGAGCTGCAGCCGGACCGTGCCGTCCGAATACCAGGTCGGGAAGCCATTTGTGGCGTCAACCGGACCCATCCCGGCGGTTTCCGCGTTCGCTGGCATAGCGCCGAGGGGTGACAGGGCGGCGGCGAGCAGGGCGCCGGCAACAGCCGGGGCAAAGCGGCCGAGAGTGGTGGTGGACTTGCGGTGGGCTGGCCGGGAGCCGTTGGCTCCATCAGGCATCTTGGGCCGTACAGATTGCGAGAACATTGAGACTCCTTGTGGACACTCGATTTGTGGCCCCCAGTACCTTCAAGGCCAGGCCGGAAAGTCGATTCCCAACCACGACAACAGTGGATGCTGCACCTTGGATAAAAGTCGGATATAGCCGGTGGGATGCCGGGGTCTGCGCGAACCAAAGCTCTCGTACAGCCATGGCTCCGGCCGGGATGGTGCGGACTTCCGCTGGAGTAACCGAATTAGACCATCGATTTGAGGGGGCCCAATTGGGGGTGCCCCCTTAGAACCCCCACCCTTCCCAGCCCGGTCCGGCTTTTTCCAACCAGGCCGGGACATCCTTGAAGCATCCCAACCGGTCTCGAACCCAATCGGAAGGAGGCTCGGTAATGACCGTGTCCAGACGAAATGTTTTGCTGCTGGGTGGCCTCGGTGCCGTCGGAGCGGGTGTGTTTTCACTCCCGCGAGGCGAGGTGGAGGCCAAGTCTGTTAGCCGGCTGAGCAGCACAGAGATGCCCAAGCCGTTCCAGGCGACTTTCGTAAAACCTCCGGAGCTGGCGCCGGACAGGACCGGGGTGGACCCCGCTGACGGCAAGCCTGTCAATTACTACACCGTGACCGAGAAGGCCGAAATGGCGTCCATTCTGCCGCGGCTCAAGACGCCAATCCTGGGCTACAACGGGATTTTCCCAGGCCCCACGATCAGCCTGGACCAAGGCACCAAGGCAGTGGTGCGGGTCCGGAACAAGCTCCCCGCAACCCACCCGAACGATGGCCACGTACTCGCCACGTCCACGCACCTGCACGGGTCAGCCTCGCTGCCACAGTTCGACGGGTACGCCAGCGACGTCACGCATCCCGGATTCTTCAAGGACTACCACTACCCGAACTTCCAGCCCGCCCGCACGCTCTGGTACCACGATCACGGCGTGCACTTCACGGCGCAGAACGCGTACTCCGGCCTGGCCGGGCAGTACCACATGCACGACCCGATGGAGCGGCAGCTGCTGCCGCAGGGCGACTTCGACGTGCCGCTCATCATTTCCGACGCGATGTTCGCGGCCAACGGCGCCTTGGGGTATGACGACAACACCCACTCTGGCCTGTGGGGGGACGTCATCCTGGTCAACGGCAAGCCGTGGCCGGTCATGAAGGTCCAGAAGCGCATCTACCGCTTCCGGGTGCTGAACTGCAGCATTTCCCGCTCAGTACGGCTGACGCTGAGCACCGGCGATCCCCTGATTATCGTGGGCACGGACGGCGGCCTGGTCCCCACACCGCAGAAGGTGGCCAATTATCGCCATGCCGGGGCAGAGCGGTACGAGGTACTCATCGATTTCCGCAAGTACAAGGCCGGCCAGCGGATCGAGCTGCGCAACCTGTCCAACCCGAACAACGTTGACTACGACTTCACGAGCAAGGTGATGGCCTTCGACGTCACTGACGAAGCGGTCAACACCAGCGACCCGACCTGGAACGCGGTGCCGGCGCAGCTGGCACCGGCGAACGAGGTCATGGCGATGACCGAGAAGCAGGCCACCAAGGTCCGGAAGTTCCGGGTCAAGCGGAACGACGTCACCAACATGTGGACCATCGACGACGACAGCTGGCAGGACGTCATAGCCAGCGGCTACAAGAAGGTCGCTGCGGACGTTGACCTGGACGCCGTCGAGGTGTGGGAAATCGAGAACAGGTCCGGCGGCTGGTTCCACCCGGTTCACATCCACCTCGTGGATTTCAAGATCCTCAGCCGCAACGGCCGGGCGCCGCTACCCCAGGAGCTCGGGCCCAAGGACGTCGTTTACGTGGGCGAGGGCGAGACGGTCCGTCTGCTCATGAAGTTCGGTCCGCACCGGGGCCGCTACATGGTGCACTGCCATAACCTGCCGCATGAGGACCACGACATGATGGTGCAGTTCCGGGTAGGGCTGAAGGAAGATGACAACGATCCCAACGATCCCATGACAGCGGCGCTGCCCCAATGGGACGGCTAGCGGCGCACAGGGCCGACCCGAAGCCCCGGGCGGCCGCCGAAAGCGTAGCCGTCACCGAGAGTCCTGCCGGATCCCCCCGGCAGGGCTTCCGGGGGAGGACAATCACGACGGCGGTGCTGCTCGCCGCCGTCCTTCTGGCCGCGCGCCTGTGGCTGGTGGAGCCCGTGACGGTCAGTTCGGAAAGCATGGAGCCGGCACTGCCCAAGGGCAGCACGGTGCTGATGTTCAAACCCGGCCCGGCGCTCGGTTCGCCCAAGGCCGGAGACCTGGTGGTGTTCACTAGTCCGGAGGACGGGAGCCCTGCTGTCAAACGGGCCATAGCCTTCGGCGGCCAGACCGTTGCCATCGAGGATTCGGTGCTGGTGGTGGACGGGGTTCCGCAGGCCGAGCCGGGCATCGACCACAGCCGTATCGACGGCACCTACTTTGGTCCGGTCACGGTGCCGGCCGGGCACGTCTTCGTCCTGGGTGACAACCGGGCGGGCTCCGTCGATTCGCGGGCCTACGGAAGCGTGGCGTTGGAAGCGCTGCAGGCAACGGTGCTCTGGCCCTCCGGCCGCTAGGGCACACGCCGGTGGCCGCGGAGACCCCTGCCCAAAAGTAAGTATGCTGGGAATCATCCCGGCCGGCTGCCCAGCCGGCCAGGATGATCATGCATCGGCAACGGCAGCGGAGGAAGACATGAAAGCATCCGAGACTCTGGCCAGCAATCTTCAGAAGGTGCTCACTGACCTGATCGAGCTGCACGTTCAGGGCAAGCAGGCACACTGGAACCTGGTGGGCACCAACTTCCGCGATCTGCATCTGCAGCTGGACGAGATCGTGGACAGCGCCCGGCTGCTTGCTGACCAGACGGCCGAGCGCATGCGTTCGCTGCATGCACTTCCGGACGGCCGGAGCGCCACTGTCTCGTCGGGCACCAGGCTGGAGCAGTTTCCGGCCGGCCTGACCGTCACTAAGGACACCGCCAAGCTCATTACCGCGAGGCTGGAACAAACGGTCAAGACCATCCGCGATGTCCACGATGACGTTGATGAAGAAGATCCCACGAGCGCGGACCTCCTGCACGTGGCCATCACCCGGCTTGAGCAACTGGCCTGGATGGTGAACGCGGAGGTGATGCCGGCCTCTGCGTCGGTGACCGCACCGGAACAGGATTAGCAGCGATGACCCGGTACCCCCGACTGTCCGCGGACGCTGCATGAACTCTGCGCACCGCCAGTGGCAGCCTGTCCGCTTTAGCCCGGCGCCGTCCCGGGAGGACGCCGTCGGACCTGCACCCGAAGCCGAACCTGTACTGGACCTTGAGCGACTGCTGGACAGAGTTGCTTCGGCTGTGAGGGACGTCCCTGCCCTGCTGGCCATCGCCCAGCAGGCCGGCCATTCCGCGCCGAAGCCCGGTGACGGCCGGACAGTCCGGCTCTGGGAACTGCTGGCTTCCGTGGCCGCGGTGGACGTGGCCGCCGCGCGGATTCTGGAGCCGCACCTGGACGCCGGCGCCATCCTGTCCCAGGCGGGAACGCCGGGATCCTTCACCGGATCATGGGGTGTCTACGCAGCCGAGGGTCCGGGCACACGGCTGACCGCCGTGCCGGCTTCGGCCACAGCTGACGGGCGACCCCCCGCCGGAACAGAACCCTCCGGTTCAGAACCCGCCGGGTCAGCACATCCCGCGCCAGAGCACACCGGGACATCCGGCAGCGTACAGCTGATCGGCTCCAAGCCCTGGTGCTCACTGGCCCAGTTCGTCGACCACGCCGTGGTGACAGCGCACACCGCCACCGGCGGCCGGGCCGCCTTTGCCGTTGATCTCAGGGCCGCCGGCGTCACGTGCGATGTGCCGGAATGGACCAGCCGCGGACTGCGCGAAATCCCCAGCGGAACTGTCCACTTTGACGGGGTTCCGGCCGTGCCGCTCGGCGGTGACGGCTGGTACTTCCAGCGCCCCGGTTTTGCGTGGGGCGGTATGGGCGTCGCCGCGTGCTGGCTGGGCGGCGCAGTGGCGCTCGGCCGGCACTTCGAGGCCGCGCTCCAGCGGGGAGCGAGGTCCCAGCGCGAGCCCGACCAGGTGGCACTCGCGGCCCTGGGTGAAGTGGACCGAATCCTGACCTCCACCGTCCAGTACCTCGCCCGGACTGCTGAGGCAGTGGATGCCGCCGAGGCCGGCGCCGAAGCGCACCCGGAATCCGGCGCCGTCCGGGCGGACCCGGATGCCGGCGTGGAAGCAGCCGACGGCGGCACTGTTGGTGGGCGGGGCGAGGGCACAACCGGTGCCGTTGGCGGGTGGAGCGAGGCGCTCCGTGTCCGGGGAACTGTTGCCGCCGCCGTCGAACGCGTCCAGCTCCTGGTGAGCCAGAACCTGGGGCCCGGGCCCCTTGCCTTCGATGAACGGTACGGCAAATGCATGGCGGACCTGTCCCTGTACGTGCGGCAGCACCACGCAATGCGTGACGACGCCCAGCTGGGCGCACTCACCCTCCAAGGGGAACATGCATGGTGACGTTCTCGCACGCGGATGCGGGCACCGATGAAGCGGCCTGGGAAGGCAGCGGGCTGGACACGATCGGCGAGCTCCCGCTGGATTCCGCCGAGTTGGCTCGGATGGAATTCGTCGTCCTCGTTGCGCATCCGGATGACGAGTCCCTCGGCGCCGGAGGGCTGCTGGCCTGGCTTACGGCCGCCGGTGCGCATGTTGAGGTGCTGCTGTGTTCGGCGGGGGAGGCGTCCCACCCGGGTTCGCCCACCACCACGCCGGAGCAGCTGGCTGCGGTCCGTCGTGAGGAGTTCGCGGCTGCCATGGGCGCGTTCGGGCTGGCGGACCACTGGGAGTTCCTGAACCTCCCGGACAGCGGGCTGGCTCAACACCGGCATGTCATCGCCGAACGCCTGGCGGACGTTGTTGGGCGCCGCGCTGGTGGAAGGCCCGATGCGGACGGCGGACTGGTCATTGTTGCCCCGTACCGCGGCGACGGGCACATCGACCACGACACCTTGGGGGCCCTCGCGGCGGAGGCCGCCGAAGCCGGAGGCCACGGGCTGCTGGAGTACCCCATCTGGTATTGGCTGTGGGCCACGCCTGAGGACACCGCCTGGCGGAACTGGGTGAGGCTGCTGCTGAGCCCTGCCGAGCAGCGGGCCAAGCGTGAGGCCCTGAACACCCACGCCTCCCAGCTGCAGCCGCTCTCTGACCGGCCGGGCGACGAGGTCCTGCTGTCCGAGCAGTTTCTTGCGCACTTTTCCCGGCCCTTCGAGGTTTTCGCCTGGCGGCCGCCGGTCACCGGCAGGCGGAGCGCCCGGGACGCCGAGGCCGTCTTTGACGCCCTGCACCGAAGCGCCGAGGACCCGTGGAGGTACGAGGACAGCTGGTATGAGCAGCGTAAGCGCGGCCTGACGCTCGCCGCACTGCCTGAACAGAAGTACGACGCCGGCCTGGAAGTCGGCTGCTCGATCGGCACCCTGAGTGAGGAGCTGGCCAATCGGTGCGGGCGGCTCCTGGCAGTGGATGCCAGCGGCACCGCCGTGGGGCGGGCCGCCAAGCGGCTCGCCCGGTATCCGGAAGCTGAAGCCCGGCAGCTGACCCTCCCGGAGCAGTGGCCGGAGGGCAGCTTCGACCTGATCGTGGTCTCGGAGATGGGTTACTACCTCGCGGCCGCGGAATTGGGGGAGCTGTTCACCAGGATCTCCGCTTCCCTGGCTCCGGGCGGAACGCTGCTGCTCTGCCATTGGCGGCATCCGGTTTCTGGCTGGGAGCTCGACGGCGACGCCGTCCACTCGCAGGCCCGGAGGCAGCTGCGGTGGCCGTCTGCCGGCGTATACCGGGAGCGGGACTTTGTGCTCGAAACTTTCATCGCGCCGGAGTCCGCCGGTGACCCGTGGCCGGAGACCGCACATGACGCCGGATAGTTCCCGGCCGGTCATCAGCCGGGTGGAGGTGGTGATGCCGATCCATGACGAGGAGCGCCATCTTGGCCCCGCGCTTGCCGCGCTCCGGGCCGCGGCCGAAACGCTGCTGCAACAGCGCCCGTGGGCAGCTGTGGGAATCACTGTGGTCCTGGACCACTGCACCGACCGTTCACCGGAGATCGCCGCACGCTTCGCCGAGTCAGCCGCCGGATTAAACACCGGCGTGCGGGTATTGCATCGGCGGTTCCGCAACGCGGGTGCCAGCAGGGCGGCAGGGGCGGCCGCGGCGTTGCTGGACGCGGACAATTCTGAAAGCACCTGGCTGGCAAACACCGACGCCGATTCCCGCGTTCCGGCCGACTGGCTCGTGCGCCAGTTGGGGTTTGCGGACGCCGGCTGGGACGTGGTGCTGGGTTCCGTGGAGCCGGACTCCGCGGGGATGGATCCGGAGCTCCTGCGCAGCTGGCGCCTGCGGCACCCCTTGGAGGAAAGGCACGGCAATATCTATGGCGCCAACCTCGGCGTGCGCGCCTCGGCGTACCGCCAGGCTGGGGGGTTTCCGCCGCTGCGCTCCTCCGAGGACAGCTCCCTGGTGGACCAGCTGCGGCGGAAGGGCTTCGCCGTCATGGCCACGGACACCACACGCGTACTGACGTCCGGACGGACGGTCGCCCGGGCGCCGCACGGTTTTGGTGCCTACCTCCGTGCCCTGCGCGTGGAGACGGCTGCCGCGCTCCGGAGCAGCTAAAAGCTGGCCCGCGGACCCCGGGCAGCAACCTGTGGCGGCAGCTGCCCGGGGTTCACCTCAGGGTCGTTCAGTGGCTGCTGCCATTGCCCCGGCTGGCGGTGGCTCCGCCGCCGCCGTTCCGGCGGTCGCCGTCCTGGCCGCCGTGCCGGCCGCCGCCGTCTTTGCCGGTGCCGTGCTGGTCGCTGTCGTCTTTGCCGTTGCCCTGGTCGCTGTACTTCTCGCGCAGTTCGCGTCCCAGGCGGATGTCTTCCTCTTCCTTCTCCTGGAGCTTGTCGCTCTTCTTCGTATCGCGGGGCGGGAGCTGGAGCGTGTCCTCGGCCTCAATGCCGGCCTGTAGCTGCCTGCCACGCTCCATCTCGGCGTCGAACTCGGCACCAAAAAGCAGGGACATGTTAAGGATCCACAGCCACAGCAGCATGACGATCACGCCGCCGATGGCGCCGTACGTCTTGTTGTAGTTGCTGAAGTTGCCCACGTAGAAGCCAAAACCCACCGAGGCCAGCACGAAGATCAACAGGGCGATGAGGGAACCAATGCTCATCCAGCGGAACTTTGGCTGTCGGACGTTGGGAGTGAAGTAGTAGAGGATGGCGATGACCACGATCACCAGCGCGACGATGACCGGCCACTTCGCGATGTTCCACACGGTCAGGAACACTCCGCCTAGCCCCATGGCATTGCCGACGGCCTCAGCCACCGGGCCGCTGATAACCAGCATGGCGGCGAGCAGCGCAACGATGATCAGGGAGACCACTGTGACGCCGAGCATGGTGCCGCGAAGCTTCACGAATCCCCGGCCCTCATCGATCTCATAAATCCGGTTCATCGCCCGGCCGAACGCGGTCACATACCCCGACGCGGACCAGATGGCTGTCGCGAGACCGATGACCAGGGTAAAGCCGGCTGCCGGCGAGGTGGTCAGCTCCTGGATAGGTCCGCGGATCATCTCCACCGCCTGCCCGGGCGCGACGCCCTGGACGATTTCCAGGAGTGCCGACGTCGTCTTTTCCGCCTGTCCAAAGATGCCGAGCAGCGAAACGAGGGCGAGCAGGGCGGGAAAGAGCGAGAAGATCGCGTAGTAGGTAAGTCCGGCCGCGAGGTCGGGGCATTGGTCCCCAGTAAATTCACGCAGGGTCTTGCGGGCAATGTACTTCCATGACGGCTTGTCCACATCGGTGGGGCTGTCGGGCTTTCGTGTGTCATCCGGGGCAGGCGCGCTGCCCGCCTTTGCTGTGCTGGTTTCCGGGGCTTCTTTCGTAGCCATTGGGCATCCTTTCGTTCGCGGGTGGGGCCATGTTCCGGAAGTCACGGAACGTTTCCCTGCCCGCTGTCAGGGGTTTGGGCTCGTGGGTTGTGCAACTGGTCGCCTTGGGCGCCAGCCGCTACTGTCCGGGCGCTCTGGGTGGGTTGCGGCGGTCCAGGGTCAACGGGTCGGTGCCCAGCGGATCGTCGGCCGGCTGCTTTCCGTCCAGCGGATCGTCCGCCATCCGCGTGTCTGACTGCGGGGTCTCGGCCAGCTGGCCAGAGGCCAGCGGGTTGGGATCCTGGCCCGGGCTGCTGCTGCGCGGGCCGCCGCCGGCCGGTTCGGGACCTGCGCTTTCCGCGTCACTGAGCCGGCGTGCCCCTGCGCCCTGCGGTCCTTGGTTCTCGGTCATGGTTGGTACCTCTCCAGCATCTCGGGTTGAGTACAACCGGCAATCACTCGCCATAAAATAGTAAGCATGATTACTATTAGATAGTAAGTACCCTGATGGCCGCTAGTTCAACCGGCCGCCCGCTCCGGCGTTATGCCGGACGCAGGTGACCGGGCCCTGCCGGATAGTCACGTACTGGAAAAGAGAGAGGTGGATCCACTGTGAACCCAAGTGCCTGGATTTGGATCGTCGTTGTAATCGTCGTCATCGCACTCGTTGTGGTGCTTCTGATGTCCAGCCGCAAGCGCAGGGAGGCGTTCCGGCAGAAGCGCGATGAGCAGAACCGCCAGCACGCAGCGGAGATCCGCAGGAAGGCGGAGAACGCTGACCTTGAGGCGCGCGAAAACGAGGCGCGGGCCATGCACGCCAAGGCTGACGCCGAGAAAGCGCAGGTAGAGGCGGCCCGGCTTCGCCAGGAGGCCGAGCAGAAGCAGTCTGCAGCCCAGGACCTCCGGACGGATGCAGAGAAGCACCAGTACAAGGCGAACGCCCTTGACCCGGACGTGGACGAGGACGGCAACCGGCGCGACGATGCACGGGCGGATGCCGGAACTGGCGACGCGCGGGCAGACGACAGGAGGGCCGACGGCGCGCGGGACACTGTTGATCGGGACACTGGCAGTCGCGCTGATGACATGCGTGACGCCGACGCACGCAATGCTGATGCCCACCCGGATGCTGACGCCACCACGGACGCTACGCGGCGGAACACCCCGCGCGAGTAGCCGCCGTCGTCCGTTTTCCGTAAGCGGACGTTCTATCCCGCCGTCGGCCAGCCCGCCGTCGGCTGTTGATGCCCACCGTGACTGGCAGCTGGGCAGCTAGCGCCGGCGCATGGGCGCAAAGAGGCTGCGCCGCGGTTTGAGCGGCGGAGAGGCCGGCACGCCGGCCCCTTTGCCCATGCCGTCAATCACCTCTTGAATGGCCTTAAGTGACGGTGTGTGCGGCTCCCAGCCGAGCTCGTTCCGGATCCGCCCGGTGTCCATGACCGGTGCACCCACAGCCATCTCCACCCATCCCGAGTCGGTCTGTTGCAGCCGCAGCCGCCAGGTGCCGCCGACAAAGGCGTGCAGCGCGCGGGCCGGGATGGGAAGAATTCTTCGGGCCGAAAAAAGCCGAGCCAGGTTTTGCGGCGTGACCACCGGTTCGGCGGCCACATTGAAGGCCCCGCTGGCCCTGCGCTCAAGCACGCGCCAGTACGCGTCTGCGACGTCGTCGGCGTGCACCGCCTGGAAGATCAGTTGGTCGGGAATAGGCAATATTGGCAAGGCCGGCCAGCGCGGGACGAACCTCGGGTGCACCCACCCCAGGAAGTACCTGCCGATTTCGCTTCCGGCTTCAGCCTGGAAGATGAGCCCGGGGCGCAGCCTGGCCACGGCAATCGAGGGGTTGTCCGCCGCGAACCCGTCCAGCAGCTTTTCCTGCTCCGCCTTGTGCCTGCTGTAGTGTGAGCCGTCCATGCCCCCCGGCGGCCAGGATTCGTCCACGCGGCGGTCTTTGGGCGACTTGCTGTACGCGCCCACCGAGGAGGCGCACACCACGTGAAGCACGCCAGCTTCCCGGGCGGCTGCCAGCATGTTGGCGGTACCGGTGACATTGGTGCGGTGCAACAGGGGGAGGTCCCGGTTCGGCTGGATCTGCCAGGCCAGATGCACCACGGCGTCTGCGCCGGCAAAGGCCTGGGCGAGGTCCTGGACCGCACCGTCGCCGCCCACGTCGAGGGTGTGCCACTCCACGCCCGCGTAAGGCGGCCGTGAAGTGTCCGGTGCGCGGCGGCTGATGCCCACCAGTTCCAGCCCGCCGGGGTGTTCCTGCCGGGCCTTCTGAAGCCTGCGCAGTAGCGCTGTCCCTGCATTGCCGCTGGCACCCGTGATCGCGATACGCATGAAATCCGCTCCGTCCATTGCCGTGGAATGTGGCGGCCAGGCGGCCTGGTAACGGTGCCGTGGCCCTGGTGCTTCTTTCGAGCCTAACGCCCCGGGCCATTGTGTAATAAGCACGCTTATGATTTCCTTCTTCTAAGTCTTGCCGCAGGCTTTCTCGACCTCCCAATCGAAGGAACCCACGACAATGCCAGAAACCCCGCCCTCCTTGCCCGCGTCCTTCCCCGCCCACACAGCACTCCGGCCAGCGACCCCGGTGGCGCCCCAGACGGGGCGGCTGCATGATGCTTTCCAGAACCAGCTGGTGCTCAATTACCTGGATCTGGCCGAATCCCTCGCCTCGCGCTTTGCAGCCCGCGGACGGGAGCGCTCAGACCTGGTCCAGGTGGCCTATCTGGGGCTCATCAAGGCCGCCCGCGGCTTCGATGAGGAGAAGGGCGAAAGCTTTCCTGCCTACGCGGCGCCCACCATCAGCGGCGAACTCAAGCGCTTCTTGCGGGACAGGTGTTGGACCGTCCGGCCGCCACGCCGCATCCAGGACGTCCGGACGCAGCTCCTCCACACTGCCCCTGACCTGGCCCAGTCCCTGGGCCGTGTTCCCTCGGCCCAGGAACTGGCCAGCGAACTGGGCGTCTCACCGGCTGACGTCCGCGAAGCGCAGGCAGCCGGCAGCAGCATGCATCCCGACTCGCTGGACAGCCCGGATCCCTGGGGCGGGCCGACCATGGGTGAGGGGCTGGTCTCTCCGGACCAGCCGATAGAGCACCTCGAAGAACTTGTGTGCCTCCACGAGGCAATCCAGGAGCTGGACCCTGACGATCGGGAGATGCTGTACCGGCGCTACTTCCGCGAGGAGACCCAGGTAGAACTCGGCAAGCGGTTCGGCATCTCGCAGATGCAGGTGTCCCGGCGGCTGTCCCGGATCCTGGTCTGGCTGCAGCGCCGGCTGCTCGATGAGGAGGACCGGAGCGGGGAAGGCCGGAGCGGGGACCGGGACGGCGGCAGCGCCCGCAGCGCCAGGGCGGGCGGCGACCGGGCCAGCGCGGATCAGGTCAGCCGGAGCTGCCCCACAGCCGCCATGACATCTTCCACCGAAACTGCCAGCAGGGCCGGATCAGGGGTGGCCGCAAAGGTGTCGCCGCGGCGCACCTGAGCGTCAGTCAGCACGATGTGCGGTCCCGGCGGCGGTCCCCAAACCTCGGCCGGGGCCGGACCGAAAAGAACCACCGACGGCCGCGAATACGCTGAGGCGAGGTGCGCGGCGCCGGTGTCTGCGGACACCACAAGCCGGGACTCGGCGATGGCGGCCATGAATTCGGCCAGCCGCAGCCGCCCCGCCAGGACCTGGCTTTCCGGGAGCCCGGCGAGCCGTGCAACATCCAGCGCGCGCGGCCGTTCGGCCGAGCTGCCGGTGAACACTACCCGGTGGCCATCCGCTGAGAGGGCGCGGGCCACCTCGGCAAAGCGGTCCTCGGGCCACAGCCGGCTGCCGTAGGCGGCCCCCACGTGCAGCACTGTGGCCCCGGGGCAGGGGCTGGGGACGGCCGGCGGAAGGAGCCGGAAATCGTCCGGTTCTGCCTCGATGCCGTGCCACTGCAGAAGCCTGGTCCAGCGCTCCCGCTCATGGATCTCCTCCAGCCAGGCCGGACCCGGCCGCTCCGGGGTCCGATGGCCGACGACGGTCCTGGGCCGGACGGCGGCGAGCCGGGCCTCACTTTCCGGTCCGCTGCCATGCAGGTTCACGGCGATGTCGACCTTGCCTGCCTCGATGGGAATCGGAACATCGAGGCCGTGCGTGGGAAGCAGATCGTACCCGCCCACCAGCTCCAGCGCATCTTCCAGCCAGTCTTGGGCCGCATAGAGCAGGCGGTGTTCCGGATAGGCGCGCCGCAGTGCGCGGAGCGCCGGCACAGCAACCAGCAGGTCGCCGAGCTTCAGTGCCCGCAGAACCAGCAGGACCGGTTGTTCGTGCTTGCCGTTCGTTGCTTCCACTGCCGTCCTTTTCCTCCCCATGTTGGCTCTGCGGGGCCGCCTGTCGAGGAGTCTAGCCGAGAAGAAGTGAGCGGCCGGTTGTTTAGGTCTCTGCCGGTCGGGGAACGGAGGGGGTATGGCAACTAACGCTTTGACGCTCAAGGCTGTGCTGTTCGACCGGGACGGGACGCTCGTGGTCGACGTGCCCTACAACGGTGATCCGCAGAGGGTCGAGCCGTACCCCGGTGCGCGGAGGGTCCTCGACGGACTGCGCAGCCGCGGCGTGGCCACCGGCGTCCTGAGCAACCAGTCGGGCATTGCCCGCGGCCTCCTGACGGCGGCGGAGGTGGACAGTGTGAACGCGCGGGTGGAGGACCTGCTGGGCCCCTTTGACGTTTGGGAAATCTGCCCCCATGGAGCTGGTGACGGCTGCCTGTGCCGGAAACCCGCGCCGGGCATGATTCACAGCGCCTGCCGGCGCCTTGGCATCGATCCGTCGGAGGCGGCCTTCATCGGCGACATCGGCAGCGACGTCGAGGCGGCCGCAGCCGCCGGCGCACGGGGTGTCCTGGTTCCCACTCCGCAGACCAGAAGCGAAGAAGTCGAGGCCGCCGCCGAGGTAGCCGCGGACCTCGAGCAGGCCGTTGCGCTGCTGCTTCGCGGACCGGCATGAGCAGGGTCCTCGTGGCCCGGCTGGACAGCGTCGGTGACGTCCTCCTGGCGGGCCCGGCAGTCCGGGCCGTGGCGAACGGACGGCGGGCCGACGGCGGCAGCCCCAACGACGTCGTCGTGCTTTGCGGACCGCAGGGCCAGTCGGCGGCCTCACTGCTGCCCAACGTGGCCGACGTCTTTGCCTGGGACACCCCGTGGATCAGCAACCCTGCTCCGGCGGTCACCGGACCGCATCTGGACTCGCTGGTGGGCTATGTCCGGAATTCCCGCATCACCGAGGCCGTCATCCTCACCTCCTTTCACCAGTCGCCGCTTCCGCTGGCCCTCCTCCTGCGGCTGGCCGGTGTGGAGCGCATCACCGGGGCGTCCACCGACTACGCGGGCTCCCTCCTGGACGTCAGGCTGAAACCCGGCGAGGACTTTCCCGAGGACCAGCCGGAGTCCGTGCGGGCGCTCCGCATCGCCCGGGCGGCGGGCTTCCAGCTCAGGACGGGTGACGACGGCAAGCTCATGGTCAAGGACCCTCCCGGCATCCGGCACCTGGTGGGGGAGGGCCCCTACGTGGTGGTCCACCCGGGGGCAACGGTTCCGGCCCGGGCCTGGCCCCCGCTGCACCATGCGGCTGCCGTGGAGCTGCTGGAGGGCGCCGGCCACCGGGTGGTGGTGACCGGCGGCCCCGGGGAGACGGCCCTCACCGCAACCGTTGCCGGCCCGTCAGCCATTGACCTGGGCGGCCGGACGGACCTATCCACACTGGCCGGCGTCCTCGCCAACGCGGACGTCGTGGTCACCGGGAACACGGGTCCCGCCCACCTGGCTGCCGCGGTCGGAACCCCGGTCGTGAGCCTGTTTTCCCCGGTTGTGCCGGCCGTGAGGTGGGCGCCGTACGGCGTTCCGCTGGAGCTGCTGGGAGACCAGAACGCGCCGTGCCGGCTCAGTCGCGCGCGGGACTGTCCGGTACCCGGACACCCCTGCCTCAGCTCGGTTTCGCCGGAGCAGGTGGTGGACGCGGTGGAACGCCTGCTGAGCGGGGTCTCCTCGCTCAGCACACGGAGAAAGGTCCGGAAACAATGAGAATCCTGCTCTGGCACGTGCACGGGTCATGGACGGACGCCTTTGTCCGCGGCCGGCACGAGTACCTGCTGCCGGTCCTGCCCGGCGGCGGACCCTGGGGACTGGGCCGGGCGGGCCGGCCCTGGCCTGCTTCCGTGCGGGAGGTCGCGTTCGCGGAACTGGACGCTGGCAGCATAGACGCCGTCGTGCTTCAGCGTCCGGAGGAAGCCGAGGAGGTGACGCGCGTCCTGGGCCGCAGGGCCGGCGTGGACCTTCCCGCCGTGTACGTGGAACACAACACCCCCAAGGGTGACGTTCCCTCTACCGTCCATCCGCTCGGGGACCAGAACCGCATCCCGATCGTCCACGTGACCCATTTCAACGAGCTGTTCTGGGACAGCGGCCGCGCACCGACCAGGGTCATCGAGCATGGCATCGCGGACCCCGGCTACCTTTACACCGGCGGGGTCCCGGAGCTGGGCGTAGTAGTCAACGAACCGGTGCGCCGCGGCCGGGTGACCGGCACGGACCTGCTCCCGCGCTTCGCCACCGCAGCCCCGCTCCGGGTCTTCGGCATGGGCGGCGACGGGCTGGCGCAGGCTACGGGAATCCCTTCGGCGCAGCTCACCGTCCGGGGCGATCTGAAAACCGCAGAGCTGCACCATGAACTGGCGCGCTGCCGGGCATACCTGCACCCGCTGCGCTGGACCTCCCTAGGGCTGGCGCTGCTGGAGGCGATGCACCTCGGCATGCCGGTCCTGGCGCTGGCCACCACCGAGGCGGCACGGGCCGTCCCGCCTGAGGCAGGCTGCATCTCCACTGACGTGGAGGAGCTGCGCCGGTGTGCCCGGCAGCTGGTCAACGATCCGGAGGAGGCCCGGCGACGGGGCAAAGTTGCCCGGGAGGCGGCGCTGGAGCGTTATGGGCTGGACCGTTTCCTGGCCGACTGGGACGAGCTGCTGGCGGACCTGGTGCCGGCCGGCCGCGGAGGGAAAGTTCAGGGGGAGGGGCGGCTGGAGCCTTTGGAGGGGGCGCCATCCGGCGATGCAGCTCTGAAGGGGTCCGGACCGGATGCCCTCACCGCGGCGCGAGAAGGGAATATCCATTGAAGATCTCAATGATTTCGGAACACGCCAGCCCCTTGGCAGCGCTTGGCGGAGTGGATGCCGGCGGCCAGAACGTCCACGTGGCGGCCCTTTCGTCGGCGCTGGCCCGTCGGGGCCATCGGGTAACGGTCTACACGAGGCGTGACTCGCCCGATTTGCCCACGAGGGTGCGGGTGCAACCCCGGCTCGAGGTGGTGCACGTGGACGCCGGGCCGGCCGAACACGTGCCCAAGGATGAACTGCTGCCCTTCATGGGCGCCCTGGCGGACGGAGTGGTCCAGGACTGGGGCGACTCGCCGCCGCACGTGGTGCACAGCCACTTCTGGATGTCCGGCGTCGCCGCGCTGGACGCTGCACGCCGTGATTCTGGCGGCTTCCGGGTGCCCGTGGTCCAGACCTTCCACGCCTTGGGCACGGTCAAGCGCCGCCATCAGGGCGCCGCCGACACGAGCCCGGCCGAGCGGCGTTTCCTTGAACCGTCCGTGGGCCGGTCAGCCGACCGGATCGTGGCCACGTGTTCTGACGAGGTTTTCGAACTGCGGGCAATGGGAATTGATACGCGCAGGGTTTCCATCGCCCCCTGCGGGGTGGATCTGGACCTCTTCTCCAGTGACGGGCTGGCCGACCGTCCCTCCCGCTCCCACCGCATCCTGTCCGTGGGCCGACTGGTCCCGCGCAAGGGCATGGACCTGGTGATCCGCGCGCTGCCGTATCTGCTGCAGGCGGGTTTCGACGACGTCGAGCTGCTCATTGTGGGCGGCGACGCGGACACGGGCGGGCAGGATCCGGAGGCGCGCAGGCTGCTGGACCTTGCCCGGGACCTCGGCGTGGCGGACCATGTTGAGCTCCGGGGCCAGGTGGCCCGGGAGGCCATGCCCGGAATCTTCCGGAGTGCGGACGCTGTGGTCTGCACTCCTTGGTACGAGCCCTTCGGCATTGTTCCCCTTGAGGCCATGGCCTGCGGTGTTCCGGTGGTCGCCGCTGCGGTGGGAGGCCTGACAGACAGCGTGGTCGACCGGGGGACCGGCCTGCATGTGCCACCGAAGGATCCCGAAGCCATCGCAGAGGCCGTCGGCACCCTGCTGGCCAACCCCGAACTCAGGGCCAAGCTCGGGCGGGCCGGCGAGCGGCGGGCGAAGGCCCGCTACTCCTGGAGCAGGGTCGCCGCCGAAACCGAAAAGGCCTACCAGCTGGCCATCGCCGGCACTGCGGACGCGGGCCGGCTGGAACCGATGGAAGGAGCGGCACTGTGACTGCGGAATCCCTGCGGGAGGCTGAGCTTCCTGCCATGCACCGGGTTGGCACACCGGGTTTTCCCTCTCCGGACGGGGTCTCCTCCCCGGAAGAGGCCGGGCACGACGGCGCCCCGCACGACGCCAGTCCGGCCGCGCGCGAGGCAGTGCGGACACACCTGGAAAACGTCCTGCCCGCCCTGCGGTCCCTGGAAAGCCAGGCAGACAGGCTGGCCGACTGGGGCGTGGAGCTGGCCCAGCGCCTGCTGAGCGGGCAGAAACTGCTTGCCGCCGGAAACGGCGGCTCCGCCGCCGAGGCGCAGCACCTGACCGCGGAACTTGTGGGCAGGTTCGACGGCGAGCGGATGCCTTTTTCCGCGATCTCCCTGCACGCGGAAAGTTCCGCCGTCACGGCGATTGCCAATGACTACGGCTACGAAGAGCTCTTCGCCCGGCAGGTCCGCGCCCACGGCCGGTCGGGGGACATCCTCGTACTGCTGTCCACGAGCGGCCAGAGCCCCAACCTGCTCCGTGCAGCAGAGGCGGCATCCAGGCTGAACGTGACCACGTGGGCCCTGACCGGGCCGGCGCCCAACCCGCTGGCATCCTGTTGCGATGATGCCGTGGCCATTGATGCGATCTCGGCCAACGCCCAGGAGGGGCACCTGATTGCGCTGCACGCCATTTGCCGGGCCTTCGAAGCCGAGGTGGTCCGCAAGGGCCAGGGTGTTCCTGGGCCGGGGGCTGATCGCCGGTGAGGATCACAGTGGTTGGCGACGTTTTGCTGGACGTGGACCTTTCCGGCGAGGCAACCCGGCTGTGCCCTGACGCGCCGGTCCCGGTGGTGGACGTCTCCGACGTCCGGCGGCGGGCCGGCGGTGCCGGACTCGTGGCCAGGATGCTGGCCCGTGACGGCCACCGCGTCACTCTCGTGACAGTGCTTTCCGACGACGACGCCTCCCTTGAGCTGGAAGGCGCCCTCGCCGGGGTACACGTCGTCTCCGGGCCTTCCGGTGCCAGGACCCCGGTAAAGACCCGGGTCCGGGCGGGTCGCCAGCCGGTGGTGCGGGTGGATGAGGGATGCGGGCGGCCGGAGGTGCCGGCGGCGACGGCGGGCATGCTCAGGGCCCTGGAGCGCGCCGAAGCGATTGTGGTGGCCGATTATGGTCGGGGTGTTGCCGCGAACCAGGAGATTCGCGACCTCCTCGCCGCCCGTGCCGGCGACATTCCGATCGTGTGGGATCCGCACCCCTCCGGCGCCGCACCCGTGCCCGGGGTGGCCGTAGTGACCCCGAACTTGTCCGAGGCTGCCAAGGCCGCAGGTTCCGGCACCGTGGATTCGGGAGCCGGAACGCCCGCGGCGGTTGCCGCCGTCGGCCAAACGCTGCTGGACCGCTGGCAAAGCCAGGCGGTCCTCGTGACCATGGGCGAGCAGGGCGGCACTTTGTCCCAGCGCGACACTTCGCCTCTGGCCATTCCGGCCCCTGCCACCGAAGTGACTGATCCCTGCGGCGCCGGCGACCGGCTCGCGGCAAGCCTGGCCGTACACCTCGCGGAGGGCCGCAGCCTCAGCGACGCGGCGGAACTCGCGATCAACGAGGCGGCAGCTTTCCTCGGCGCCGGCGGAGTGGCCTCCCTGCCCGACCGCCACCGGCCGGTCTGGCACCACAGCCGCGAGGAAGACGCCCTGGACCTTGCCCGGCGGGTGCGCGCCAACGGAGGAACGGTCGTGGCCACGGGAGGCTGCTTCGACCTCCTGCACGCCGGCCACGCCCGCACGCTGGCGGCTGCCAGGGACCTGGGCGACTGCCTGATCGTGTGCCTGAACTCTGACGAATCGGTGCGCCGGATCAAAGGTGAGCAGCGGCCCATTGTGAGCCAGCAGGACCGAGCCGAGCTCCTTCTGGCACTCGAGTGCGTTGACGCCGTCCTGGTCTTCGGGGAGGACACCCCGGAGGCCTGCCTGGAAACGTTGCGGCCGGACGTCTGGGTAAAGGGCGGCGACTACCGCGCGTCGGAGCTGCCCGAAGCAGGGCTGGTCGAGAGCTGGGGAGGGCGCTGCATGACGGTCCCCTTCCACCAGGCCCGGTCCACGTCCGTCCTCGCGGACGCCCTGGCGAAGGTCAGCTGACCTGCATACCAAAACTTGAACTAGTCCCAAGCGAAAGGAACACCATGACTGAATCGACTTTCAAGCCCGGCCGGGTGCTGGTAACAGGCGGTGCCTCCGGTCTGGGGGCCGCCGTCGTCGATGCCGTACTGAAAGCTGGCGGAACGCCGGTGGTGCTGGACCGGGACATCCGGAACGTGTCCGCGGTGAAGGCCTTTGAAGTGGACGTCTCGGACCGCATCGCCGTGACCGAGGCGGTGCAGCAGGCCGCGGAAACCCTGGACGGGCTAGACGCCGTGGTCACCGCGGCGGGCATCGACAGGTGCGGCAAGCTGGAGGACGTGGCCGCGGACGAGTGGGAACGCGTCATCGGGGTCAACCTGATGGGCACAGTGTCCGTTGTCCGGGCGGCGCTTCCGTATCTGAAGGAGTCCCGGGGGCGGGTGGTCACCATTGCGTCCACGTTGGGCAAGCGGGCATCGCCGGAGGCCACCGCCTATTGCGCCTCAAAATTTGGAGTAGTGGGCTTCAGCCATTCGCTGGCGGCTGAGACGGGCGGTCAGATCGGCGTGACCACCATGATTCCCGGCGGAATGAAGACCCGCTTCTTTGATGACCGGGCCGAGCAGTACAAGCCGCAGGACGACTCACGCCTGAACGACCCCGGCAACGTGGCACAGGCGATTTTGTTCGCGCTGTCTCAGCCCACCGGCTGCGAGGTCCGTGAAATGCTTATCTGCCACGAAGAAGAGGGGTCGTGGCCGTGAGCTGGAGCACGTCCTCGTAGACCTCGGCGGGTTCGACGGCCTTCACGGTGGACTCGTCATGAGGACACCGTGGGGCCGTCCATCCGACCTGCGTCATATCCACGCCACACACCTCGCAGCGCGTGGCCCAGCCCAGCTGGACCCGGTGCAGGCTGCGCCCCAGCGGGGCGGCATTGATGGCGTTGCCTGTCCAGTAGATGCCCACAGTTGGTGTGCCCAGGGCCTGGGCCAGGTGGCGGGGTCCGCTGTCGTTGGCCAGCACGACGTCGCTGCCCGCGAGCAGTGCCGCGAGCTCGCCCAGGCTGAGCTTGCCGGCGAGTGACTCTACGGCCGGGCGGGCAGCGTTGGACCGGTCGGTGCGGGTATTTTCGACGGCGAGTTCCACCACCGTTTCGGCCAGTTCCTTTTCACTGCTGTCGCCGACCACAAGAACCCGGAAGCCGTCGTCGGCGGCTTTCCGCGCCACCGCGGCGAATCGTTCGGCGGGCCAGCGCCGGCGCGGATCCGTCGCGCCCGGATGGATCACGAGTGTCGGGTGGTCTCCGGGCCCGCCGTTCCCCAAGGGCAGGTCCTGCGCGAGCTGCTGGCCGAACTCCGGCAGCGCTTGGAGTCTGGCTTCGAGCTCGCGGGGAGGGGCACCGGCAAATCCTGCCACCTCGAGGGCCCGGAGCGGTTCGTGCTGGTAGTACAGGTACGGCACGGTACGCTCCAGCGGAGCCGCATCCGGGGTCCTGGTGCCCACGGTGTGCCGGGCTCCGAGCCGGAGCAGGAAGGGATTTGAGTAGCGCCCGCCGCCGTGCAGTTGGACGGCGAGGTCGAAGTTCCTGACGCGCATTTCGGTGAAGAACTTTTCCAGTTCCTCGTCGTCCTCCGGTCCTGGGCGGACACCTTCGGAAAAAGGCAGGATGACGGTCTCATCCACAGGTCCCATGGTCTGGGACAGCAGCTCAGCATGAATTGGCGTGCCCAGCAGGGTGACGCTGGCGTCCGGATAAGCGGCCTTTAGGGCTGCCACCGCCGGGAGGGCGAACATCAGGTCGCCCAGCCCGCCGCCACGGAGAACAGCGATACGGGAGACGCCGCTGAAGGGTTCCAAGACCGGGCCGATTCCGTGCCCTGTGATGCGTGCTCCGCCGAAGTCGGCGTTGAAGAGTTCCATGGTGTCAGCCCTCTCGGCTCCGGATCGTTGGTCGGGATGCGTTCAGGTCGGGATCGGATCAGTGGGGCCAACCCTACGGTGCATCGGGCCTGTTTTGCCAGCTCGGAAAACCCGGCATGCCAGCTCAGTCATGCCCGCCCTGCCAGCTCGGTAAGACCCGGCCTGCCGGCCCAGAAAACTCCTGCCGGAGGCGCGTGTAAACCGCCCGGCGCCGGGGTACGGATCACCGCAGAGAGGGCGGGAACGGACGCCCGGCAGGCACAGGCCAACCCAGTGAGGAGCCACATGCAATCCACCATCACCAGCGAGCTGGCGAATGAGGAAGACACGCTCACCATCCTGAACCCGCGCACCGGGGAAACCGTCGGCAGCCTTTCCGTCGCGGGGGCAGATGATGTGGCAGGAGCCGTGGCGGCGGCCCGCGATGCCCAACCCGGCTGGGGTGCCACGCCTCCCGGGGAGCGGGGCCGGCTGCTGCGCGAGGCCGCCCAGGCGCTGGAGGCGGCGGCTGCCGGACTTGCGGATCTCAACGCCCAGGAGACCGGCCGTCCGGTGGAGGAGGCACTTGCCGGTATTGCCGCCGGTGTTTCCACGTTGGAGCAGTATGCGGAGCTAGGTCCTGTACACCGCGGTCACAGTCTTCGCGGCAACGTGCTCGCAGCGGACTACACCGTGGCGGAGCCGCGCGGCGTGGCCGTGCTCCTGACGCCGTGGAACGATCCCGTCGCCGTGGCCTGCGGGCTCATAGGGGCCGCTTTGGTTACCGGAAACACCGCCATTCACAAACCGAGCGAGCGCTGCCCCCACCTGGGAGAGCTGTTGGAGGAGGCGCTGGCGCCGGTATTTCCGCCCAACGTGCTGGTCACGCTGACCGGAGGGGCCGACGTCGGGACCCTCCTCACGCAGCAGTCTGACGTTGATATGTTCGCCCACGTCGGGTCCAGCGAGACTGGTGTCCGGATTGCGAAGGCGGCCGTGCTGACGGGCGCCTACGTCATCAGGGAAAACGGCGGGAATGATCCGCTGCTGGTGGACGCGGACGTGGATCCCGGCTGGGCCGCGGAGCAGGCGGCGATCGGAGCCTTCAGCAACAGCGGGCAGATCTGCACGTCGGTGGAGCGGATCTACGTCCACCGGTCCATCGCCGAACCGTTCTGCGAGGCGCTCGCCGGACAGGCGCGGGAGCGGAACACCGAACGCCCGCTCGCGCCGCTCGTGGATACCCGGATGCGGGACGCGGTACACCGGCACGTGGCGGAGGCGCTGCAGCTGGGTGCCCGGGCCGTGGAGGGCGGGACGGTACCTGACGGGCCAGGCGCCTTCTACCCGGCCACGGTTCTCGTGGACTGCACCGACACCATGGATGTCATGGCCGAGGAAACGTTCGGCCCTGTCGCTCCGGTGCGTGTGGTGGACAGCTTCGAGGAAGGGCTAACGCTCGCCGCGGCCGGCCGGTACGGACTTGCCGCCACGGTCCTGACTGGCAGCATCGCCCACGCCCAGCAGGCCGTCGCTTCGTTGCCGGTGGGGACCGTCAAGGTCAACGGGGTGTTCGGGGGCGCGCCCGGCGGGGCCGCCCAGCCCCGGGGCGAAAGCGGGCACGGGTTTGGTTATGGTCCGGAACTGCTGGACGAATTCACACGCGTCAAGGTGGTGCACATCGCTGCGCCGCCTTCGCCGGCGGATCAGGAAACCAGCGGGGCGGCGTCATGACCGCCGAACCGGTGCTTTCGGAGCAACGAGGCCTTGCGGCGTGGCTTCCCCGGAGGTTGGCCCAGGAGCATCCTGCCGTCACCGTCGTGGGCGACTTCATGCTCGACGGCTGGTGGACCGGCACGATCGACAGGATGTGCCGCGAGGCCCCGGCACCCGTGGTGGACATCGCCCGGCGTGACTTTGCCCCCGGCGGTGCCGCCAACACCGCCATGAACCTGGCCGCACTCGGCGCCCGTGTCAGTGTGGCAGGAATCATCGGAGCGGACGACGCCGGCGCGGAACTTCGGCGCCAACTGGTCGCCGCAGGGGTGGACACCACGCTGCTCACCGAACACCCGGACATGGCCACCCCCACCAAGATCCGGATCAGCAGCGGCGGTCAGGTCCTCCTGCGCCTCGACGACACCGCGGCAACTGTCCCGACCGACGCCCTGGCGGCGTTCGAGGCGGCGGTTCCTGCCGCCGTCGGACGCCAGAACGCGGTGGTGATCTGTGACTACGGAACGGGCGTCCTTGCGGAACCGGTCCGCGGCCGGCTCATCGAATCCCTGTCCGGGCGCGGGCAAGACACGCTTGTGGTGGTGGACGCGCACGATCCGCGACCGTGGGCCGGACTTGAGCCGGACCTGGTCACGCCCAACGCGCAGGAGGCCGCCCGGATGCTTGACCTCCGGCTGGGCAGCGGGCCCGAGCGCGCGGCGGTGGTGACCGAGCACGCCGGCGAGCTGCTGCAGGCGACCGGAGCACGCGCCGTCGTGGTCACGCTGGACCGGGACGGGACCGTCCTCATTCCAGCCGCCGGAAACCCGCACCGGACGTGGGCACGGCCTGCCACCGAGAAGCAGGCCTCCGGAGCAGGCGATACATTCGTGGCTGCCCTGACCCTGGCGCGTGCGGCGTCGCTGCCGCTGACGGCCAGCCTGGACCTGGCACAGGCCGCCGCGGACGTGGTGGTCCACCATCCCGGGACGTCGGTGTGCGGCACGGACGAGCTGGGCCGGTACCTGGAAAGCTTCGGCGACGCCGCCCTGGCGGCAGACGAACTGGAGCGGCACATCCGCGCCCACCGCAACGACGGCCAGCGCGTGGTGCTGACCAACGGCTGTTTCGACGTCCTGCACCGCGGGCACACCCGTTACCTGAACCAGGCCAAGCAGCTCGGCGACATCCTGGTGGTGGCGCTCAACAGTGACGACTCCGTCCGGAAGCTCAAGGGGCCGGGCCGTCCCATCAACAGCGTGGCGGACAGGGCGGCCGTGATCGCCGCCCTGAGCTGCGTGGACTACGTGACCGTCTTCGACACCCCGACGCCCATTCCCCTGATCGAACAGCTGCGTCCGGAAATCTACGCCAAGGGCGGGGACTACACGCCGGAGATGCTGGCCGAAACCGAGGCCGTGGAGGGGTACGGGGGCACAGTCACCATCCTCGACTATGTGGCAGAGCGTTCCACCACGGCGATGGTCCAGCGTATCCGCAACGGCGAGGGCGCCCCTGTCCCGGAGGGGTAAACGGCCGCGGGGGCCTGCCGCCGCCCGCCGGTATCGAGCTCTGACCCGGCAGGCCCCTCCACCCCGGTCAACTAGGCTTGAAGCATGACGGAAGCGGCGGAGAACTGATGGGACGGCGCACCAAGTCAGGGGGGAAGCCGGGTTCCCCCGCGGGCAGCAAAACAGGCGGCAGAAGAGGCACAGCAGCGGCCTCCGACGTACTGGAAGTCGCCAAGGGAGTGCGTGCAGGCGGGCCCGTCGAGGGCGTCTACTACATCGACACTGGCGACTGCGAGCTCATCGCCGACCAGGACAACTCCACGGGCTGGCTCCTGCGCATCAACGGCGTGATGAGTTCCCACATAGACCTTGCCGATCCGCTGTTCCTCGACTTCGAGTACATGCGCTGGATGTCCGCCCTCATCGAATCCCGCTGGCAGCCTGAGACCAAGCCCAGGCTGCGGGGTCTGCACCTGGGCGGCGGAGCGTGCTCGCTGGCCCGCTACTTCCACGCGGCCTACCCGGACGCCCGCCAGGTGGTGGTGGAGCTGGACGGAAAGCTCGCCGAGTACGTCCGCGGCTGGTTCGACCTGCCCAAGGCCCCGCTGCTGCGGCTTCGCGTCGGCGAGGCCCGCGCTGTGACCGAGACCCTCACCCCGGACACCCGCGACTTCATCATCCGGGACGTCTTCGCCGGCGCGGTGACCCCGGTTGCGCTGACCACGGCCGAATTCAACGAACATGTCCGCCGGGTGCTCGCCCCCGGCGGAATTTACGTGGTCAATTCTGGCGACGGTCCGGACCTGAAGAATGCCCGGGAGGACGCGGCCACCATCGCGGCCGCCTTCGAACACACCATCATCATCGCGGACCCCGCCATGCTGAAGGGGCGCCGCTACGGCAACATGGTGATGGCCGGCAGCGACCAGCCGTTCGACGACGATCCGCAGCTCGCGCGGCGGCTCCTGGGCGGGGCGGTGCCCGCGCACATCTGGGACGACGCGAAGGTGCGGGCCTTCGCCGCCGGAGCCCAGGTGCGCCACGACCCTGCGCCGCCAGCGGCTGCTGAGTAACTGCCCTCATGGCCGCTCAAAACGGCGCCTAGTCAGCCGCCGATGAAGCCCTGCCCTGCCCGAGCAGCCACTCCCGGTGCGCGGTAGTTTGTTCGCGCAGCGCCGTCACCACGGCAGCGACCGCCGGCCGGCGCATCGACTCCGGGCGCAGGACCATCCAATAGGGCAGCCGTTCGGCGATGTCCCCCGGCAGCAGGCGCACCAGGTCCTCGTGCCTGTCGGCCATGAAACAGGGGAGGAACCCCACCCCGGCTCCTGCCCGGGTGGCCTCGACGTGCACGAACACGTTGGTGGAGCTGACGCCGTCGCGCATTGCCGGCACCAGCCGCCGCGGTGCATCAAGATCGTCCACCTGCAGCATGGAGTCCACGAAGTAGACGAGCGGATGGGCGGTCAGGGCCTCTACCGACTCCGGCGTTCCGTTCGCCTCGATGTACGAGCGGGACGCGTACATCCCGAGCTCGTACTCGCCCAGCCGGAACGCCTCGGCCCGGTGCACCTGCGGCTCGCCCACCACCACCTCGATGTCCAGTCCCGAGCGCTGCTGGAGCGCCCGGCGCGTGACGGTGACGATCTCGACGCTGAGCCCCGGGTGGTCCCTCCTCAGCCGGGCCACCGCCGGAGCGGCGATGTACGCGCTGAAGCCGTCGGTCGCCGTCATGCGTACGACGCCGGTAACCGGGTCAGGCGCGCGGCCTGACGGTCCCAGTGCACGCACCGCCGTTTCCACCTGCTCAGCCACCAGCACGGCCTGGGCGCCGAGTTCGGTCAGCTCCCAGCCCCCGGAGGCGCGGGCGAGGACACGGCCGCCCAGGGCCTTCTCCAAGGCGGCGATCCGGCGTGAAACAGTGGTGTGGTTCAGGCCCAGGACCTGGGCCGCCGTCGTGAATTTCGCCGAGCGGGAGACGGCGAGCAGCACCAGCAGGTCGTCCGGGTTGGCATCCATATCTGCAATTTTGCACGAATCCAGTGCCGGATTAGTCATTGAACCGCGTTCCGTCTGCAGGAATACTCGGGTGAATTAGAAGTGCTGCACGAGTCAACGGCGTGCGGCACGTGTCAACGTGGACACTTGGAGGAGCAGACTGTGGACGCACAAGGTCCGGACGTGGAAAAAAACCTGAACGGCCGCAAGGCGCTGGTTACCGGCGGTGCCAGCGGCATCGGCGCGGCGTGCGTGCGGGAACTGGCCGCCAGGGGAGCCAAGGTGGTGGTGGCCGACGTCGACGAAGCCGGCGCCGCGGCCCTCGCCGATGAGGTGGGCGGCACATCATGGGCTGTCGATCTCCTGGACGTCGAGGTGCTCGCCGCGCTGAGCCTGGACTGCGACATCCTGGTGAACAACGCCGGCATCCAGCGCATCAGCCCCATCGAGGACTTCGATCCCGTCGCGTTCCGGCGGATTCTGGCACTCATGCTCGAAGCGCCCTTCCTGCTGATCCGTGCCGCGCTGCCGCACATGTACGCGAATGGCTTTGGGCGCATCATCAACCTGTCGTCCGTGCACGGTCTCCGGGCCTCTCCGTTCAAGAGCGCCTACGTCTCGGCCAAGCACGGGCTTGAGGGGCTGAGCAAGGTGACGGCACTTGAAGGTGGCGAGCACGGGGTCACGTCCAACTGCATCAATCCCGGTTATGTGCGGACCCCGCTGGTGGAGAAGCAGATCGCTGACCAGGCGCGTGTCCACGGGATTCCGGAGTCGGAGGTCCTGGCGAAGGTGATGCTTACGGAGTCCGCTGTGAAACGGCTGGTGGAACCCGAGGAGGTGGCATCCCTGGTTGCCTGGCTGTCCTCCGACGCTGCCGGAATGGTCACCGGCGCCAGCTACACCATGGACGGAGGCTGGTCCGCCCGGTAATCCCCGCCGTCCCACCCACCGTCCGCTAGCTCTTGGAACCCGTCAGGGCGAGGGTGCCGCCGAGACCGATCATCATTACCCCGCCAGTTGTCGTTACAGCTGCTACCCGGCGGGGTGAGCGCGCGAACCACTGCCTGGCAGTTCCGGCGGCCAGCGCCCAGGCGCTGTCCGAAACCAGCGCTATGGCCAGGAACGTGGCACCAAGCAGGGCGAGCTGGGCGGGAATGGCGCCGGCAGAATGGTCCACGAACTGGGGGAGGACCGCCACGAAGAACACCACGGACTTGGGATTCGTGGCCCCGACAATGAAGCCTTCACGCAGAATCCGCCGGGTGGTCGCCGGCCTGGACGGATCCGGGCTCGCAGGCCCGCCCCGGCGGTGGAGCACCGCCTGGAGTCCCAGATAGATGAGGTAGGCCGCGCCGGCAAACTTCACCACCGTGAACAGCAGTACCGACTCAGCCAGTACCACGCCGAGGCCCACCGCCACGGCTGCGATCTGCAGCAGTTCCCCGCCTGCGTTGCCCAGGACGCTCAGCAGCCCGCCCCGCCGCCCCAAAGCCAGCGACCGTCCGATGACGAACAGGACGCTGGGACCCGGCACGGCGATCAGCAATGCGGAGACCAAAGCGAAGGCCAGGAGATTCTGCAGCGGCAGCATGCCTGATGGTAACGCCGGCGGCGTATACCCAGCCAGCCACGATTCAGGGCAATCTGCCCGCCGGAGCCGGTGCATTCCCGGGTGGAGCCTGAGCTTTCAGCCAGCCGGGTTGCCTGAGGCCCGGATGTACTCCTCCACGGCCGACTCCGGCACGCGGTAGGACTTGCCGAACCGGTCCGCCGCAAGCGTTCCGGCCCGGACCATCCGGTAAACGGTCATTTTGGAAAGGCGCAGGGCTGCGGCCACCTCGGCAATAGTGAGATAGGCAGTCGGCAGGTTGGCGATGGACATGGAATCGGCTCCTGTTGGTCGTCGGCGGGACTGGCGGGATGACCCGCCTAGTCCGGTCGCCTCAGTTGCCGGTGGTCGTAGAAGTAAACCCGATCCGAGGACCGGATCCCGATCGACCGGCCGTTCTTGACCACCACGGTGCCTTCCCGCCTGCCGTTAAACGGATCGTCGCCCAGCAGAACGTCGCCGATCCGGTAGGGAACAGCGGCCGTGCGCGCCCGCTGCAGCGTCTGGGCCAGGAAGCCGGATAACCGCCCGGATTGAATATTTTCTGCCGGCGCCCCGGCCTGGATTTCCAACATGAGGACCACTCCTTCACAGTGTGACCAATCGTCGAATCACTGGTGGCGCGGGGCCGGTACATCATGCAGGGCCTCTACCCCAGCCGGCTGGCACCGTGTAGTCCACTCTAGGGAGCAATCACATGCGTCACACGGGTAACATCTACCTCATTTATCACACCGCGCACTCGCGTAACAGGCGCTGAGTACCTGTCTTTGTCCATTCTTACTACTTGTTTTCGCGAATTCCAGCCCGGCGTGACATTTCCGCGGAAATCCTACTCAGTTTTGGCGACCACGGGCAGCGGTGAGGTCTCGTCCTCAAGGTGGGCCCGGCGTCGTCCGTTGCCCCTGACCCAAAGCCGGTAGGCGGCCACCAGCAGTCCCAGCCACACGGCTCCGACGTACAGCGCCACGCGCGTGTCCTCAAAGAAGCCAAGCACCGCGATCACCAGCACCATGAAGCCGATGGTGAGAACGGACGCCGTCGGCCACCACGGGGAGGGGAAGTCCGACGCCGGCAGGTCCTTCCGGGCGATCTCGCGTTTCATGGCCACGTGGGAGGCGAGAATCATTACCCACACCCAGACCGTGGCGAAGGTGGCGATGGAGGCGATGAGCAGGAAAACATCTTCCGGGATGAGCGCGTTCAGCACCACTCCCACCAGCAGGATTCCGGTCATCATCACCACGGTCATCCACGGCACGCCATGCCGGGACACCCGTCCGAAGCTTTGCGGGGCGTGGCCCTGCTTGGCCAGACCGAAGAGGATCCGCCCGGCGCCGAAAATGTCGCTGTTGATCGCAGACAGAGCGGCGGTTATCACCACGGCGTTGAGAATGTGGGGTGCGGCGGGAATGCCCAGGCCGCTGAAGATCTGGACGAATGGACTGCCGTTGCTGCCGATCTCGTTCCAGGGGAAGAGGCTCATCAGCACTCCCAGGGTCAGCACATAGAACAGCAGGACGCGGACCGGCACGGTGTTGACTGCCTTCGGGATGACCTTCTTGGGGTCGGCTGCCTCGCCGGCCGTGATGCCGATGGTTTCGATGCCGCCGAAGGCGAACATGACGACGGCGAACGAGGCCAGGAGCCCCTCGAAGCCGTTCGGGAACAGGCCGCCGTGCTCCACGAGGTTGCCCAGGCCCGGGGCGGCCGAGGCGTCGCCGTTCTGGAAGCCAAACGCGAGGATGGCCGCTCCGCCCCCGATCATGGCGATAATTGCTGCAACCTTGACCAGCGTGAACCAGAATTCGAGTTCACCGAAGACCTTCACGCTCAGCAGATTCAGCGCGGCGAGAAGGAAGATGATGGCCAGAATCCAGACCCACCGCTCCACGGACGGGAACCAGAAACCCATGTAGATGCTGAAGGCGGTGACGTCGGCGATGGCCACGATCGCCATTTCGAAGACGTAGGTCCAGCCGGTCACGAATCCGGCCAGCGGGCCAAGGTAGCGGCTGGCGTACTGCCCGAAGGATCCCGAGACCGGATGCCGCACGGCCATTTCCCCCAGTGCACGCATCACCATGAACACGGCGGCGCCGCCGATCATGTAGGCGAACAGCACGGCGGGACCGGCTTTTTGGATGGCGGAGGCCGAACCGTAGAACAGTCCTGTGCCGATGGCGGAGCCCAGCGCCATGAAGCGGATGTGGCGGACGTTGAGCCCGCGGTTCAGAACGGTTTCGACGGCGGTTCCGACGGCGGTCCGCGCCGTTCCGGTCCCGCTTAAGGGCGCCAATTCATCTCTTGTTTGGGCTTGTTGCATGCCAATACCTTCTCGTCATTGGGAGGGGGATCGCTATCCAGCAGACCACGTTCGAAGGAGCTGTGATGAGGCTCACGGGGGCTTGGTGTCTTCGATTTCAGACTGTGCGGCCTCAGACCCTGCGCTCGGAATTTGGAGCGAACTGGCAGCAGATGCCCTCAAATCCCGGTTTTGAGGGCGCTACCTGCCAGTTCGCGCTTTGGGTTTTCCCGACGCTTCAGCGATAGCCGCTGGCGTCTGCCGGCAGCCCGGCCTCCTGGATCTCCGCCAGGTAGCGCCAGCAGTCTGGCCGGAAGCCGTCGACGTCGGTAAAGCCGTATTCCTGCGCAAGCCCGCCGGAGGAGAAGGAGTCGCCGGTCCGCCGGTGCACGTCAGGGTCGGCGGCGAGGGCGGCGACCGCCCGGCCCACAAAGCGCGGGCTTTCGGAGATGGCGGCGAAGTGCGGATTCGCGCCGGCCGCCTCGTGCCAATTGGCTTCGGTCACGCCGTAGTGTTCGAGCATCATTTCCGAGCGCATCCAGCCCGGCGTCAGCGCCAGAGCCGTGCACCCGAAGGCCTTCAGCTCCTCGGCCTGGCTGAAGGCGAGCCGCAGGACGGCGGACTTGGCGAGATCGTAAAACGCCGAGAGCCGGTAATGCGCTGCGTTGTACTCTCGGGTACCGTCCGTCATTTCCACCACCAGTCCTCCCGGCCGGCGGATGAGGAGCGGCAGCGCGAAGTGGCTGGTGATCAAGTGCGTGTCGACGGCGCCGTGCAGCATCCGCAAGCCGCCGTCAAGGTCGTGTTCCCACAGGGGCGTGTTCCACTGGATGAGGTTTTCGCCGCCCCAAATGTCGTTCACCAGGATGTCCAGTTGGCCGTGCTCGCCGTCTATCCGGCGGACCAGCGATTCCACCTCCGAAGCGTTGAAATGGTCCACTGCCACTGCGATGCCAGTTCCGCCGGCCGCAGTGACCAGGGCTGCGGTTTCTTCAATGGTCTCGGGCCGACGATAGTCGGAGGTCTGGGTTTTCGTGGTTCGCCCAGTGCAGTAGACCACCGCCCCGGCCTCACCCAGGGCCACGGCGGTACCGCGACCTGCCCCTCGTGTGGCCCCGGAGACCAGAGCTGCCTTGCCCTTGAGCGGAGGTTCCATGGACAAACGCTACCTCCGTGCGCGGGAAAGCGGGACGATGGGCTGACTGTGTGTGCGTGCGGGTCGAGATGTCCGGTATACCAGACATGGGTGTTTCTGAAGCGTGTATGCGGGGAACAGGCTGGGCGCAAGCTTAAGTACGGGATACCGGACACGGTTCGGCAATACCTGAAGACAAGATAGACAGCTTAACGGCGAGGTCCGGAGGACACATGGCAGGCACGGTGGCCGCAACGGCGGCAAAGCGGCCGGAATCGGCAGTCAAGGCGAAAGTTCCAGCCGCCGAAAATACCTTGCGGATCCTCAAACTGCTGGGTTCCAAGCGGGGGCCGATGGCGGCGTCGAACATTGCCACGGCATTGGGACTGCCGCGCTCAAGCGTGTACCACCTCCTTGGCGTCATGGAGGCGAACGGCTTTGTCCTGCACCTGCACGAGGAGCAGCGGTACGGCCTCGGCATCAGCGCCTTCGAGCTCAGTTCCGCGTACTCGCGGCAGGAACCGCTGTCTCGGCTTGGGCGGCCCATGCTGGCCTCCCTCGTTGATGTCCTCGGCGAAAGTGCGCACCTGGCGGTCCTGCACGGGCGGGATGTGCTCTACATCGTGGAGGAGCGGGCCAAGAACCGGCCGTCCCTCGTGACCGACGTCGGCGTCCGGCTGCCGAGCCACCTCACCGCCAGTGGCCGGGCCATTCTTGCCGCGCTGCCGAAGTCCCAGGTCCGTGCCCTGTATCCGAATGCGGCCGCCTTCACTGCCCGGCACGAGGTGGAGGGTGCCATCATGAAGTACTCCGCCCTGTCGTCGCACCTTGACCAGGTGCGGCAGCGTGGTTACGCCACGGAGCACGGTGAGGTGACACCAGGCTTTGGCTCCATCGCCGCCGCGGTCACGGATCATCTCGGATGGCCGACGGCGGCAGTCGCCGTCACGTTCCTCGAGGACAAGCTGCCGGAGGACCAATGGCCGGTGCTCGCCGCCCGGGTCCAAAAAGTCGCCGACGAGCTTTCGGTGCGCATCCACGGCCGCCCGGCGAAGTAGCAAACCAAGTAGGTCGCAGGGCAGGGCGTTCTCAACGCTGGGAACACCCTGAGTTGCTACCCAGGTGGGTCTGGAATACCGGACAGCACCCGCCGGAAACCCCTGTTTGGCCCGCCGCGGAGGGGCTTTAGTTGATACAGAAGCACTTTCGCTCGAATCCCGATTTGCCTAACAACACAGCATTCCGCAACACGCAACAGCGATACAACACATTCCCGCGATACGAAGGAGCCACCATGGCACCCGCCGATTTCACCACCGGTGCCCGCCCGGTCAAAGCAGCCCGCGGCACCGAGCTCACCGCCAAGTCCTGGCAGACCGAGGCGCCGCTGCGCATGCTCATGAACAACCTCGATCCCGAGGTCGCCGAACGCCCGGATGACCTGGTGGTCTACGGCGGTACCGGCCGGGCGGTGCGCTCGTGGGCCGCGTTCGATGCCATCACCCACACCCTGGAAACCATGGAGAAGGACGAGACCCTGCTGGTCCAGTCCGGCAAGCCGGTGGGTGTTTTCCGCACCAACGAGTGGGCGCCGCGGGTGCTTTTGGCCAACTCCAACCTCGTGGGCGACTGGGCCACGTGGCCCGAGTTCCGCCGGCTCGAGGCCGAGGGCCTGATGATGTACGGGCAGATGACGGCCGGGTCCTGGATCTACATCGGCACGCAGGGCATCCTGCAGGGCACGTTCGAAACCTTCGCCGCGATCGCCCGGAAGCTCACCGGGGACAGCAACGGCACGCTCGCCGGCACCCTGACGCTGACCGGCGGCTGCGGCGGCATGGGCGGCGCCCAGCCCCTCGCCGTCACCCTGAACGAGGGCGCCTGCCTGATCATCGACGTCGACGAGACCCGCCTGCGCCGCCGGGCCGGCAAGCGCTACCTGGACGAGGTGGAGACCGACCTCGACGCCGCGATCGCCAAGGTCCTCAAGGCCAAGGAGGAGCGCCGCGGCTGGTCCGTGGGCTATGTGGGCAACGCCGCCGAGGTCTTCCCCGAACTCCTTCGCCGGCACAAGGCCGGTGAGCTGACCATCGACATCGTCACCGACCAGACCTCCGCCCACGACCCCCTGTCCTACCTGCCCGAAGGCATCTCCGTGGACGAATGGCACCGCGAAGCCGAGGCTGACCCGGAGGGCTTCACCAAAAAGGCCCAGGCATCGATGGCCCGCCACGTCCAGGCCATGGTCGAGTTCCAGGACGCCGGCGCCGAGGTGTTCGACTACGGAAACTCCATCCGCGACGAGGCCCGCAAGGGCGGGTACAGCCGGGCCTTCGAATTCCCCGGCTTCGTCCCGGCCTACATCCGCCCGCTGTTCTGCGAGGGCCTGGGCCCGTTCCGCTGGGTCGCCCTCTCCGGTGACCCCGAGGACATCGCCGTCACCGACAAAGCCATCAAGGAGCTCTTCCCGCAGAACCAGCACCTGCACCGCTGGATCGACGCCGCCGCCGAGCGCGTCGAATTCGAAGGCCTGCCGGCCCGCATTTGCTGGCTGGGCTACGGCGAACGCGCCAAGGCCGGGCTGCTCTTCAACCAACTGGTCAAGGAAGGCAAGGTCAAGGCCCCCATCGTGATCGGCCGCGACCACCTGGACTCCGGCTCCGTTGCCTCACCGTACCGGGAGACCGAAGCCATGGCCGACGGCTCGGACGCGATCGCCGACTGGCCCATGCTCAACGCCCTCCTCAACACCGCCTCCGGCGCCACCTGGGTCTCCCTCCACCACGGCGGCGGAGTAGGCATCGGCCGCTCCATCCACGCCGGCCAGGTCTCCGTTGCCGACGGCACCGATCTCGCCGC
>NZ_QLNP01000065.1 GCF_003261175.1 Arthrobacter globiformis
GGCGGCCCGCGGCCCGGCCCGCGGCCTGGCCCGCGCCCGGGTCGCGGCGGGTACGGCAACGCCGACGTCGATATGGGAGGCGACGTTGATTGGGAGGACCTGCTCGGTGGCTGGTTCCGGCAACAGGCAGGGGGCCCGGCCCAGGGTGCAGACCACGAAGCGGAGCTTCGTCTGACCCTCGAAGAGGCGATCCGTGGCGGAAGGCGCACCGTCCGCCTGGCCCAACCGGACGGCGAAACCCGGAACTATGACGTCGACGTCCCCCCCGGGGTGCTGGACGGCCAGCGCATCCGCCTCACAGGGGAGGGCGCCGCAGGCCGTGAAGGGGGTCCGCCGGGGGACCTCTTCCTGACCGTACGCATCCAACCGGACGCCAGATACCGGCTCAAGGGCCGGGACATTCACTTCGACCTTCCCGTCACCCCGTCGGAAGCAGCTCTGGGGGCCAAGATCAAGGTCAACGCGCCTGCGGGACCGGTCACCATCACCGTTCCCGAGGGGTCTTCCAGCGGGCGCAGACTTCGGCTTCGAGGCCAGGGAATGCCCGACCCGAGGGGCCAGCCGGGGAACCTCTACGCGGAGATCCGCGTCATGGTGCCCCCGCGGCTGAGCAGTAAGGTGCGCAAGCTATACGAGCAGCTTGCCGACGTATCCGACTTTCACCCGAGGGAGGGCCTTCTATGAGCCGAGAATATCCGCTCGCCTATCCGTGGCGCCTGAATCTCGAGGCGGTGGCAGGCAGCAGCGGCGTACACCCCGACGTAGTTATGCGATTCGTAGACCTGGACCTGATCCGGCCGCTGGGCGATGCCTCGGGCGGGCCCTGGTTCAGCCCTCGGGCCCCGGAGCTCATAGCCCGCGTCATGAGACTTCATTCGGAGTTGTCGCTGAACTACGCGGCAATCCCGTTGGTACTCGATCTGTTGGTGCGGGTCGACTCGCTTGAACGACGACTGGTTGAAATCACGCAGGTCGAAGGGACCGGTTCACGATGAACATGGAGAGTTTGACGCAAAAGTCGCAGGAGGCCTTGGCAGAGGCTCAGCGGATAGCCCAACGCAGTGGGCACACTGAGACCGACGGTGAACACCTGCTGCTGGCCCTGCTGGAGCAGGAAAATGGCCTTGTCCCGCGCCTGCTCGTGGGCATGCAGGTGGACGTGGATGAGTTGAGGGCTGCCGTTGAAACCGAGCTGAGGCGCAAGCCAAAGGTCACCGGCCCGGGGGCGGCGCCGGGCCAGGTGTACGTGAGCCGCAGGCTGGGCGCACTCCTCGACGCCGCGGAACGAGAAGCCAAACGGCTCAAGGACGAGTACGTCTCGGTGGAACACCTGCTGGTCGCGCTGGCGGAGGAAGGCCGGTCGACGGCGGCCGGCAGGGTGCTGGCGGATCACGGCATCACCCGTGAGGCGTTCCTCTCTGTCCTGACGCAGGTCAGGGGAAACCAGCGCGTCACCTCGGCAACGCCGGAGCAGACCTACGAGGCGCTGGAGAAGTACGGCCGCGACCTGGTGGCAGACGCCCGCACCGGAAAGCTGGATCCGGTCATCGGCCGCGACGCCGAAATCCGACGGGTCGTGCAGATACTTTCGCGCAAAACCAAAAACAATCCGGTGCTCATCGGCGAGCCTGGAGTCGGCAAGACAGCCATTGTGGAGGGGCTGGCCCAGCGGATCGTCCGGCAGGATGTGCCGGAAGGGCTGAAGAACAGGACTATCTTCTCGCTTGACATGAGTGCCCTCGTGGCCGGTGCCAAGTACCGCGGCGAGTTCGAGGAGCGGCTGAAGGCAGTACTGGCCGAGGTGCTGGCAGCAGAAGGCAGGATCCTGCTATTCGTGGACGAGCTGCACACCGTCGTAGGGGCAGGCGCGTCCGAGGGGTCGATGGACGCCGGGAATATGCTGAAGCCAATGCTGGCGCGCGGTGAGTTGCACATGATCGGCGCGACCACCCTCGACGAATACCGCAAACACATTGAATCTGATCCGGCTCTGGAGCGCCGTTTCCAGCCGGTCACGGTGGACGAGCCCGACGTCGAGGACGCTATTTCCATTCTCCGCGGGCTGCGGGAGCGGCTCGAGGTCTTCCACGGTGTGCGGATCCAGGACAGTGCTCTGGTGGCGGCGGCCACTCTTTCCCACCGGTACATCACTGACAGGTTCCTTCCGGACAAGGCCATTGACCTCGTGGACGAGGCGTGCGCCCGCTTGCGGACGGAAATTGATTCGATGCCGGCCGAACTGGATGAGCTCACCCGAAGGGTCACCCGGCTCGAGATAGAAGAGGCAGCCCTCTCCAAGGAGACCGATCCGGCCAGCAAGAACCGACTCGAGGAGCTGAGGCGTGAATTGGCGGACCTCCGCGGTGAGGCCGACGCGAAGCGGGCCCAATGGGAAGCCGAGCGGCGGGCGATCCACAAACTGCAGGAAATCCGTAGCGAACTGGAGCGGGCGCGGCAGGAAGCTGAGGAAGCCGAGCGGAATTACGACCTCAATCGGGCGGCGGAGCTGCGGTACGGCAGACTTGCCGACCTTGAACGACGGCTGGCCGCCGAAGAGGAACGGCTGACCGCGAAACAGGGTGAAAAACGCCTGCTCCGCGAGGTGGTGACGGAGGACGAGATTGCCGACATCGTCGCGGCTTGGACAGGCATACCGGTCGCCCGGCTGAAGCAGGGCGAACGCGAGAAAGTCCTCCACCTGGACGAAATCTTGCGCGCCCGCGTCGTGGGGCAGGAAGAAGCGATTAGCGCTGTGTCCGATGCCATCATCCGGGCGCGTTCGGGTATCCGGGATCCCCGCCGGCCCATCGGCTCCTTCATCTTCCTCGGCCCGACCGGCGTCGGGAAGACTGAGCTTGCAAAGGCCCTGGCTGCGGCGCTCTTCGACAGCGAAAACGCAATGATCCGGCTGGACATGAGCGAGTACCAGGAACGCCACACCGTTAGCCGCCTGCTGGGGGCGCCTCCTGGCTACATCGGTTACGACGAAGGAGGGCAGCTCACTGAAGCGGTACGCCGGAAGACCTACTCGGTAGTGCTGTTCGATGAGGTGGAGAAGGCCCATCCGGACATTTTCAACACCCTGCTGCAGGTGCTCGACGACGGACGGATTACGGACTCGCAGGGCCGGACCGTCGATTTCCGCAACACCGTCATCATCATGACCTCCAATATCGGCTCCCAGTATTTACTGGAGGGTTCGACCGAAGGCGGAGCGATAACCGAGGAGGCGCGCGGCATGGTGATGGGGGAGCTCCGCGCGCATTTCCGCCCCGAGTTCCTCAACCGGGTGGACGACACGGTCCTGTTCGCACCCCTGGGACTGCCGCAAATCGAGCGCATCGTTGATCTGCAGTTCCAACAGCTGCGACAGCGGCTGGCCGAGCAGCAAATAGAGCTGCACCTGACTGAGGAGGCGCGCCTTCTGATAGCCGAACGCGGCTTCGATCCGGTCTACGGGGCCCGCCCGCTCCGCCGCTACATTTCCCGCGTGGTGGAAACGCAAGTGGGCCGGGCCTTGCTGCGTGGCAGCATCGCCGAGGGGGGAGTGGTCACGGTGACCGCAGCCGGAGGGGAACTAGTGGTTGACTACAGCACGATGGAACTGGAAGGGGCCGGAAGCGCATGAACAAGGCCATCATCAAATGTCCCCATTGCGGCAAATCCAACCGCGTCCCGGCCGTCGCGGACGGCCGCCCACGCTGCGGGAGTTGCCATCGGGAGCTTCCCTGGGTGGTTGAAGCGGGCGACGACGACTTCGGCGAGATCGCCGAACGTTCCGGCGTTCCAGTGCTGGTGGACTTTTGGGCTGTGTGGTGCGGACCGTGCCGGATGGTGAGTCCGGTGCTGGACCAGTTGGCGCACGAACGCGCGGGGCAGATCAAACTCGTAAAGGTCGACGTCGACCACTCACCGCAGCTCTCCGCCAGATTCGCCATTCAGGCAGTGCCGACGTTGATGGTCATCGTCGACGGCAAGATCGTCGCGAGGCAGGCCGGCGCAGCTCCCGCGCCGGTGCTAAGGTCCTGGCTGGAGGGGGCACTCACCGCGTAAAGCAAGAACAGCGGACGACGGCGGGCTGTTCTCTTCATGCTCGCCCCCGGAGCGCGGGTGTTCCCGTTTCAGATGAGTTGAGAAGAATCCTGCAGTCTGCCCAGGAAGCAGCTAGGTCGGACGGGCACAGATGCCTGATGGCAAAAAGCTGACCCGCTTCTCAGGCTCAGTCGTTCGGATCGTCCGCAAGTGCTTCGCGATTGGATCCGTCATTATTTTGGGCAACCTGTTCGCGGTGGATGCGCTTCGGGGCGTCGACGAGGTCTGCGGGTACAGGAGGGTCCTTCTCATCATCGGAACTCATGAGGCTCATCCTAGGGCGATGTCCGGCGTCAGTGCACCCGACGCACTGAAGGCGAATGCCGCGGTCGTCAAAGCCCGGGTGACTGTAATGGTCCAACGCCCCAAGAAATCACAGCGCACTGCAACTGCACCACGGGCGCTCTCCCGGCCCAGCAACACCGGGCATTGTTTTGTTGGGGGCCTACAGCGGAACGTAGCCTCGATGAAGCCCCATTTCGTCAAGGACGTGGCCTTGGGTCTTCGCTGTCCGGGGCACGACCCATCGGTCGCGGACCTGCAGTCCCGGGAAAGCAGCCTGGAGCCGGTGTTCGATGGTGTCCAATTCCTGGAGTTCTTTCAGCCGCAGGGAAGCAACCAGGTTGGATTCGCCGCTGGTGGATGCGCACCACCTTAGTTGCGGAAGGCCGGTCAGGGCTGAAGCGGCCTGATTGATCTTGGCCTGCTCAATGCTCATCCAAAGCATTGCTGTGCACGACCAGCCGGCATAGGTGTAGGCGAAATCCACCCGCCATTTCACCCAGGGCACAGAGAGCAGCGTGTCAATGTTCCGTGAGACGGACGACAACGACCCTCCCAGATGCCCCTGCAACGTGGACACGGGCATCAACGAACTTATCGAACAACTGCTGCCGCCATTCCTGCAGCCCTGGCGCACGGTGACCGCCTATGTCCTACGGGACACCTTCGACGCAGCCGGCGTCACCGTGACGCCTCCAAAACACGCATGGGGAATCGCAACTCTGTCAAGGAACGGGCACGGCTGCGAACCTTTGCTGTGCCATGCAGAAGATAGCAACGACGGACGCGCCGAGGCAGCCGCCTGTGGTGGCCTGCGACTGCTCACCTTCGAAGACGCCATGGCTGGTTACACAACCTGCCTAAGCCGGCTGATGCACGGGGCTGTCAATCCACAGCAGGCGTAGACCGAGAAAAGGTCCGCGACGGAAGATCCAACGGTTCCCCCATGCCATGTGCACACCCAGCCCGCCGCCGGTTGGGCGGCAGGTAGTTGAGCGTGTGCCGGTGGCCCGGTGTTCCGGTGAGGTTGGTTCCCTGGTCATGTTCCCATGCCGAGGTGCGCTCCACCTGCCACATCCAGACTGACGCCAGTGATGTAGCGGTTGTCGGGGTCGGTCAGGAAGATGATGGCGCGGGCGACTTCGTCGGGTTCGGCGAACCGGCGCATTGGAAGTTGCGCGGCGCGTTTGGCCCGGTTGGCGATCGCGTCCGGGCCGGAGTCTTTTGCGAACTGCGCCCACATAGGAGTGTTCACGGGGCCGGGTGCAATGGCGTTGACGGAGATGCCGCGGGGTCCGAGTATTTCGGCGAAGGACCACATGATGTGAAGCACGGCGAGTTTGCTGGCGTTATAGGGCAGGTAGTTGCGGCGGGCTTCTTTGGCCGCGACGGAGGAGAGGATAACGATCGCACCGGCGGTGCCGGACTCAATCATTGACTGTGCCGTTTCCCGGACCATTGAGAACGTGCCGGAGGAGTTGATCCGCATGACGGATTCGTATTCTTCCGTCGTGGTTTCCATGATGTCCGCGGTGGCGCCCAGGACTCCGGCGGCGTGAATGAGTGCGTCGATGCGCCCGTATTTGCTTGTGACATCCCGCACGACGGCGGCACATTGCTCTTCGGAGGTAACGTCGAGCGGGAAGAAGGCGGCCAACTTCTGGTCCTCTTTGGGGGCTCGGTCGGCTCCTATGATGAGGGCTCCCTCGGCTCTGAGCGCATCGATGACTGCGTCGCCGATTCCGCCGCTCGATCCGGTCACGAGGACCACATGATCTTTGAGGCTCATTTAGTATCTCCGCTCATGGGCTGTGTGGCATGGCTTTCCCATTGCCGGCCTTGCTGTTCTTCCGCGGGCAGCCCGGAGGCTGCGAGGATCCGATCGAGCAACCGCTGGGTATGGACGGCCTCCCGACCCGAGGTGAGGGGCTGCGCCCTGTCGGCGACGCGGTCCAGGAAATGGTGGACGGCGGCGGAGAATCCGAGTGTGTCGGTCGCTGTGGCCCAACCGTAGGCCTCGGCGCTGAGCTCGCGTGATGTGGTGACTCCGCTGACGGTGGTCGCTACTGTTTCGGGTGCACGTACCTCCACGGTCTTTCCGTCGCCGTAGGCGTCCAGTTTCTCGTTCCAGGCACCTGCGGTTCGGGCTGCCATCAGCACTCCGGTGTTGCCGGTACTGAAGCGGATGATGGCTGCGACGCCGTCTTCTTCCCAAGGGTCATCGCCGGCTGAATGCGCGGCCACGTCCACGGGTTCGCCGCGGCAGTACCAGCGGAGCAGATCGACCATGTGAATGGCGTTCTCGAACGTCGCTCGGTATTCCGAACCGGGGCGGTTCTTTTGGGCGACGCAGAAGGTAGCGCCCTTCTCACCGAACGCCTCGCGCCCTGCCATGTAGACAGGTGCGTAGCGGCGGTTGAAGTCGACCATCAGGATCCGGCCGCGCTCATCGGCGAGGTCCGCCAGACGTTCCGCCTCCGCGGTGGCCGGAGCCAGGGGCTTTTCGCAAAACACGTCGACGTCGTTCTCCAGGCACAGCTGGACGGCGTGCGCGTGCTCCGAGCGCGGCGTGAGGACGAAGACGGCGTCCAGGTCCTGAGAGGCCAGCATGTCCTCGACTGTCCGGTACGCGGCACCAAAACCCCAGCGCCGGACCAGGTTGCCCGGATCCTCCCGCCGGGACACCAAGGCAGCCAAATCAACGTCGTCCCGCTGTACGAGTGTGGGCAATTGGGCAATGGAGGCGATATTTCCGGCGCCGATGACGCCGACGCGCAGACGCTGGGCGTTCATCGTGCCTCCTGCACTTCAGCGAGATCAGAGAGCATTCCGCGCAGGGCGGCCGCTGATTCCCGGAACCCGTCCTCTGGGCTCGGGAGGTCTTGCGGGTGCCAGCGGTACTCATACTCGATGCTCAGCAGATCGTCGTAGCCGTGGCGCAGCAGCGCAGCGAGGATCTCGCGCCAGGGAAGGACGCCGGCGCCGATGACACGTGATCTTACGGCGCGCTCGGACGCATTGACGCGGGCCGTTTCCGTGGCGCGGAAGGCCGCCTTGGGATCGGTGAACACGAGATCCTTGACGTGTACGTGACCAATCAGGTCGCGTTGAACATCAAGGGCCTGTTCGAATGTCTCGTCGTGGGTGAAGGTCAGGTTGGCCTGGTCGTAGAGAACGCGGACAGCCGGATGGGCAATTTCCCGGACGAGGGCCGCGGTTTCGGACGCCGTCTGGGTCATGGTGCCGAAATGGTTCTCCACGCACAGGCGCACCCCGGCCTGTTCAGCCTCAGGTGCCAGGGTCTCCAATGCCTCACGCAGTTTTGCCCATCGCGCCGCATGGTCGTTGTCCCCGGGGTGCCAGGAACCAGCATAGACGCGCACCCGGTCGGCGCCGAGGAGATGCGCGGTCTCAATCGCGCCACGGAATTCGTCTACGCCGCCGCGCCATTCACTCTCGTCCAGAGCGTTGATGGCCGTGGTGTAGGGCGTAAGGCCAATGATGGGCAAGCCTTCGCCCTCTGCCGCCTTCAGTGCTTCAAGGACGGCGCGTCGGTCTCCCTGGGGGAGTCCTGATTTATAGCCATCCTGGTAGATGACTTCTGCGGCATCGAGCCCTGCGGCTCGAAAAAGCCTGATTGCCTGGGGGACCGTATGGTCCGGGGTGCCTAGTGTGTGGCCTGCGAGTCGCATTATTGAACGTCCTTAGTGAAAGTGTCTTGAGTTGCTGCCCAGTCCGCGGGACCGACCAGGCGGGGCGGGGCTGCGACCCGGGATCGGTCGACGATTTCCATCAGCAGCCCCCAAGGGGATATGAAGTAAGTCCAGCGGTTGCCGGCCACGCGGGGACTGTCGCCGGCGACTTCCTTGCGTTCCCCGAGCACGCGCACTCCCGGGGTTTCCTGCAGCACGGCGATCGCTTCGTCGACGTCGTCCACAACGAAGCACAGGTGGTGTCCGCCTGCGTCGCAGTGCCGTGGCGGGGTTTCCCGCCGTTCGGTGCTGCTCCATTCGAAAAGCTCGATGTTCAAATTCGGAGGCAGCCGCAGCATGGCGAGGGTGAGCCGGGCATCAGCAGGCACATCGAAGTTTGTGGGCATGAACTCGGCGTCGGGTCCGCGGTCGGAGCGGTACAGCTCCTCGGCGCCGAGTACCTCGACGAAGAACCTGACTGCGTCCTCGAGGTTCGGAACCGTCAGGCCGACGTGGTCGGTGTGCCGCAGCCCGGGCAGCCGGCGCAGCGTCCTTGTGCTGGCCCCGGTCATTTGCGCGGCCCTGAAGTGGAGGCGCGCACAAGAAGTTCAGGTTCCAGAACGACGTGGTCTACCGATCCGTTCAGGTTCTGCTTTTCTGCCAGCTCGATCGCGATGTTTCCCATGTCAGCAATCGGCTGCCGCACTGTGGTCAGAGCCGGGTTGAACCGGGCGCCCAATGCCAGGCCGTCGAAGCCCATGACTGAAACGTCCTCTGGCACGCGGACACCGCTTTGGCCAAGGGCCGAGATCACCGCGAAGGCGACCATGTCATTGGCGGCGATGATCGCGGTCGGGGGATTGTCCATCTCAAGAAAGTGCTTTGCCGCGCGCGCCCCTGCGTCGGGATCGGAGCCGCTGTCGAGTACGAGGGGCGTGCTGCTGCCTTCGGCTGACAGCTCCAGATAGGCGTCCATTCGGTCCTGGGCAGTGTGGGTCCCGGAGATACCGGAAACGTAGCCGATCGAGGTGTGCCCCAGGGAACGCAGGTGTTCCAGGGCCAGGACAATTCCGCGGCGGCTGTCGACGGTGACGGTCGGAACCGAGGAGTCGCCTTCCACGCGGTCGATCACTACCACCCGGTGGCCAAAATCGAAACGCTTGAGGGCATCGGTATCGACTTTCGTCGAGGGCGCGACGATTCCGAAAGGGGCGTACATGGCCTGCATCGCCGTGAAGTACCCATCGGTCTTGGCAGCGTCACCGTTCGTGACACACAGCAGCAGCTGGTAGCCGCGCTCATCGGCGGCCTGCGTCATCGTCTTAGCAAGTTCTGCAAAGAACGGGTTGGTGATGTCAGGGACAATCAGGGGGATGAAGGTGCTGGTCTTTCGACGCAACGCCTGGGCGAGCGGGCTCATCGTGTAGCCGAGCCCCTCGGCGACACGGAGAATGTGCTCCCTGGTTTCGCTTTTTACGGCCTCCGGCCGGGAAAAAGCCCGGGAAACCGTTGAGCGGTGGACTCCGGCCGCCTTCGCGACAACGTCAATACTAAGGTCGGCCATTTTCTCTTCCTCCATGGTCGTCATATGCCTGCCAAATCGGGCGCATCGCGTCTTCAAGCTGGGCCAGCGTTGGCAGCCCTCGGAATCCATCTTCCAGCGTTTCCGCGACACGGCGTACGAACGCATCGTAGAGAGGGTCACTGTCGACGTTGATCGTGGTGGACTCCGTGGCCCCGTCCACCGAGGTGAATGTGGCAGAACCGTCTGAGTTGACAGAGGCGAATCCGGCCTCGCCTGCCGACGTGAAGCTGCAGTAGCGCTTCAGCGGCGAATCGGGGAATGCGTACCCCACCTCGATGATGGCTTCGCGCCCGCCCGGGGTGGTAACGATGAGGCTGGCATGGTCCTCGACATCCGCACCGTGTAGTACGGAGGAGAGCCGGGTATCTACTTTGTCCGCGGATTCGTTACTGCCATGCAGGAACAGATCGACAAAATGCGGTGCCAGATTCGCCAAGCAACCACCACCTGCAGCGGCAGGATCCAGCATCCAGGGGTTGCCGTTATGCAGGTAGCGTGAGGGCGGCCCGGCGATAAAGGAGGTTCTCTGGTAGGTCGGACGACCGGCCTTCGCAAGCCAGCGGTCGGTGGGACCGCCCCGCTGAACCAATGGGACCGTCACGGGCACGCCTGCTGCTTCCGCGGCCTTGCGTACTTTCGTAAGTTCCGCGAGCGAGGTGCCGAGGGGTTTCTCTACCACGAGCGGAATTCCGCGCTCGATCAGCGCGAGACACTTTTCCGCCATGCCGTTGTGCGGGCCGAAGACATAGGCAAGCCCGAGATCCGGCAGATCCACCAGGCTCCGCCAGTCAGCCTCAACGGGAGCGCTCCACGCTTCAGCAAGTCCCCGGACGAGCGATACGTCCTCGTCACTGATGCCGACGACCTCGTGTTCTTCGCCGATCGCCCGCGTACAAAGCGGGACGTGCCAGTGCGAAGCGCCAAGGATGATCGTGCGTGCTCTACTCATCTGCCAGCCCCTTTGCTAAGTATGAGATCGATTGCTGAGATCGGTTGCAATAACAGTATGGATGGTGGGAGAGTTTGTCAACGACACTTCAACAGTGGTCCAGGGATCCTCCGGAACACGGAGGCTGCCTGGGTCAGAAGAAAGGCCAGCAATGTACAAAAAACTTCGCACCCTGCAGACCATCGACGAATCCGGCGCCGTCCTCATCGTCCGCCTTGAGAACGCTGACGTGGCGGAACGCGTTGCCGAAGCCGCCATCGCCGGAGGCTTCCGCGCCCTTGAAATCACACTTTCGATCCCCGGAGCGGTCGATGTCATCCGCCGGCTCTCCGCCAGGCATGGGTCAAACGGAGTAGCGGTGGGCGCCGGAACGGTGCTGGACGAGCACTCGGCCTACGAGTGCATCCGCGCCGGCGCTGAATTCCTGGTCAGTCCCCAGCTGAACCCGGCAATGATTCGGATGGCCAACCGGTATCAGGTACCAACCGTCAGCGGGGCCTACACGCCAACGGAGCTTGTTAACTCAGCCGAGGCGGGCGCTGACATCCTCAAGCTCTTCCCCACCGAGGCGGGCGGCATCCCCTACGCCAAGTCCGTGCTCGCCCCGCTCGCGCATCTGCCGATCATGCCGGCAGGCGGGGTAACCTTGGAGAACGTAGGCGAATGGTTTGCGGCGGGCGTTGTAGGTGTCGGAGTCGGCAGCTATGTAACAAAAGCTTGGCAGCAGGATGGCGACTTTACCCGCGTCACCAAAGCCGCCGAGGAGTTCCTGGCAGCAGTGGCAGAGGCCCGCCGATGACAGTCCCCAGCGTCTTTATTGTTATCGGCCCGGCCGGCTCGGGGAAAACGACGGTTGCGCAGAAAACAGCAAGAGAAAACAACGCGGCATACCTGGACAAGGACCGGGTATGCGGACGCTTTGTCGAGTTCGCGCTGAAGGCAACCGGACACGACCCCACGGACCGGGAGTCCAACGACTACTATCGCGACAACCTGCTGCCCCTGGAGTACGAGACGCTCATGGATATAGCCGGAGCGAATCTGCGACTGGGACGATCCGTCGTACTCGATGCACCCTTCGGTGCGTACTTCGCCGAACCGGATTACCTGATGCGTGCCGCTGAACATTTTCACTGGCCCACCTCGGAGACCGTGGTGGTGCGGGTGCGCGTCCCCGAGGAAATGCTCCGGGAGCGTCTCATTCAGCGGGGTCTTGAGAGGGACCGGTGGAAACTAGCGCATTGGGACGAGTACTGGGCATCGTATGGCAGCTTGAACTGCACCTGGTCGGGGGCCCGTTTCCTTGACGTCAACAATGAGAAGCCCCTGATCATTCAGGGATGACCTCGGTTCTCTGAAGCGAAAAAATGACCATTGACAGGGCCGCCCAGCCTACGTAATGTTGCTTGCAACCGATCTCAGCAACCGATCTCATTGGCGGAAGTGTTGCAACCGATCTCATTCGGGAAGGGCTGAACAGGCTTCTCTCCCACCACAAGTCAGGGCAGCGCCTCAGCGCTGTGCCGGCTGTTGGCCTCGGCGGCAGGTTGTTCCGTTGGGCCGAGTTACAGCCGGGCGAGACCGGTACACCGTGTCAGGTGTCCGGGGATAGTCCAATACCCCTCCGCAGCAAACGTGAAAATATGGAGAGTTCAATGAAGACCTCAAAAGAAGCTGTTGGCAGTCCAGACCCTTCGGAGATTCCCGAAGTGCCTGGGCGCCCTCGCCGCAACCTCAATATGGTGGCAGGCACGATCGGCCACTTCGTGGAGTGGTACGACTGGTACATTTACGGGTTGCTGGCAGCCGTGTTCTCATCACAGATTTTTCCAAGTGATTCCCCGTTCGCCTCCCTTATCGCAGCGCTGCTCACCTACGCGGTCGGGTTTGTTGTGCGCCCGCTCAGCGGAATCATCGTTTCTCCACTGGCCGACCGTTTCGGCCGACGGCTCATCCTGACGCTGGCCATCTCCGGGATGGCGCTCGGTGCCCTGATCATCGGCCTCACACCTTCATTTGCGACCATTGGCTATGCAGCGCCCGTTCTCTTTCTGGTTGCACGCATTCTCCAGGGGATCTCGGCCGGCAGTGAGGCGCAGAGCGCCATCGCCTTCATGGTCGAACACGCTCCCGCGAACCGGAGGGGCCTGTTCGGTTCATTTTCCAACATGGCAAGCGGCCTCGCGACCCTCGCCGCGACCGGCGCCGCGGCAATGGTGACATCCTCCTTCACTCCAGCGGACCTTGCCGCCTGGGGTTGGCGCATCCCGTTCGTCGCGGGAGGCATCCTCGGCGTCGTCGGCCTTATCCTGAGGGCCCGGGCAGAAGAGACCCCCGAGTTTGAGGCAACTGCCCTCGTCGATCAAAAGTCCGCCGCGGCCCGCCTGATGGACCTGCTTCGCGAACACCCGAAGGCGCTGCTGCAGGCAGCAGCACTTTCTGCCCCGGCCGTGGCCTACTACACCTGGGCCACCTTCCTTCCCACCTACGCCAAGCTGACCACCGGCCGGGACCTGTCCTCCACACTTGCCGGGAACGTTATCGGGCTGGCCCTGCTCGTGGTCATCGTGCCGGTCTGCGGATACCTTTCCGACCGCCTCGGCCGACGTAAGATCTTCCCCATCATCGGCGCCATCGGCATGATCGTGCTCTTCTACCCCATGCTCCTGCTGCTGAACCAGCCAGGCTTCTGGGTATACGTCCTGGTATCGGCGTCCGGGTGGGTGGTTCTCGGTATCTGGCAGGCCGTCTACCCAACCATCCAGGCCGAACTGTTCCCAGCCGCCGTACGGGTATCCGGCATCGGGTTCGCACACCAGATCGTGATTGCCGTCTTCGGCGGCACCGCGCCGCTGGTCGCCGCTGCGTTCGTCGGCGCCGGGCAGCCAATGCTCGTCGCGGTCTACATGATTGTCGTTGTGGCCCTTTGCCTCGTCGTCTACTTCACGCTGCCGGAGACCGGCAACCGCGGTGACCGTGCCACCGTGGCGCTTGCTGACCCTGAAGTGCTCGAGGGCGAACACCTGGTCTCGAGCACCTCGTCGCCCGCCAACGAGGCTAATCGTTCACAGTAGGCACGCTCGCCCTTTGACACCGTGGCGGCTCGACCGGGCACAAAAGGGCACGTCTGCCCCGGGTCTCGTCGAGCCGCCTGGCGTAGTGAGCGCCCCCCGGCGAAGGATCGACATCGCGTTATGAATGAAAACTCTTCTACATACGCGCAGAACCGAGAGGATGTTTACAAATGAACCAGATGATTATCAACACATTTTCCTACTTGTGGTCATCTACTGCAATCGATGCAATTGCAGAACTGGTCGATAATGGCTATTACGCCTTTGAAGTTCCGGTTAGCTCCCCACATTGTTGGCCGGATGAACTATCCAGCTCGGAGCGCTCGGCCATTTCTGCGAGGCTGAATGACTATGGCGCCAGGATCAGGTCACTGAACGCCGGCGGATACGACATCAATCTGGCGAGCCCCGGTGCCAATATGCGCCGCAAGAGTGTCGGGCACGTCAAATCGGTGATTGACCTGGCGGAAGCCTGGAAGGTCCCCGAAGTCGTCATATCCCCCGGCACAAGGCGTCCAATGATTTCACCTTCACTCGAAAACGTTTACGGGTGGATGTACGAGAGCCTGGAGAATCTCATCCCGCTGGCCAAACAGGCTGGCACTCGCCTGCTTTTTGAAAACACCCCCTACTGCTTCACTCCCACCATCCAGGACCTGGCCGGTGTCGTAAACACGGTCAACGACGACGCGGTCAAGATTGTCTACGATGTCGCCAACGCTGCCTACATAGGGGAGGACCCCGTTGAGGGTTTGCTCTCCAACCATGAATCAATTGGACTCGTGCATATTTCTGATACGAGTAGGGAAACCTGGGGGCATGATCCAATCGGCACTGGAGTGATCGACTGGAATGGACTGGGCAATGCCGTCCAAGAGACGTGCGGAGTCAATAACGTTGTTCTTGAGATCATTCGCGAAGAGAATCCGTTGCACGAATTCAAGAAGGCGATGCAGGACCTCAGAAATCACGGCTGGGAGCTAGGGAATTAGCTTCAGATAGCTTAAGAACGGTCCCCCTGTGAATCCCCATAAAAAGGAGTATGTGCGATGAGAACTTTGGTCAGTGGCGGCAGTAGCGGGATAGGCGCGGCAACTTGCCTGAGAATCGCAGAGGCGGCCCTTGCCCGTGGCGAGCAGCCGATGATCGCTGTGTGTGGACATGAATTGAACGCCAGCCAGGAGCAAGTTGTTCGTTCGATCCAGTCAATGGGAGGTACCGCGATCGCACTGGCGGGCGACCTCGGCGATCCCGATGTGCCAAATCAGCTGGTGGCAGCTGCCGTGGCCGAATTTGGTGGCCTGGACTCGTTGATAGCAAACGCTGGAATCGCCAGCCCTGGTGCTATATGTGACCTATCCATTGAGGACTGGGACAGCATGTTTTCCGTTAACCTCCGCGGCGCGTGGCTTCTTGCCAAAGCCAGCCACCCGCATTTGAAGGAGAGGCGCGGTTCCGCTTGTTTCACCTCGTCAATGTCCGGCCAGCTGCCACATGCCGGATCAGGCGCTTACAGCCCTAGCAAGGCTGCACTGACAATGCTGGCCCAAACACTCGCATTGGAATGGGCACCTGAAGGCATCCGTGTAAACGTTGTGTCCCCGGGTATGACCCATACACGGATGACCGAAAAAATGTACGCCGATCCCCAAATCAAGAAGGCACGGGAAGACATCATCCCAATGTCAAGGATCGGTGATCCCATGGACATTGCGAACGTGATCGAATTCCTTGTGGGCCCGCTATCGGGTTACGTCACCGGTCAAGACATCTGCGTTGATGGTGGCTTCTCCAAATCCATTCTTAGCCATATTCCTGGCCGGCCCAGCTCCAAATCCTGAAGTCCGGTGGCTGTCCCGTCGGGCCGGCTCGACCGTGCCGGTGCCCGTCGCCGCACCGCCGGGGAAGGCCGACGGTGCGGGGGCTACTGACCCGCGAAATCGTCCGGTTCCGATGGTGCGACGTCGATGAGCACCTTTCCGATGGTGCCGTGTTCCACGGCGTCATGGGCCGCGGCGGTCGCTTCGAGCGGGAAGCGGGTCAGCGGCAGGCCGTGTTCTTCACCGACGCGCAACGCACCGGCGTTCAGCGCCTCGGAGACGGCGGCCACGGCGTGCTGTTTCTGCTCCTCGGTGACGGTGTAGGTGAGGATGAACTGGTATCGGACGTTCTTTGTCATGCTTTCACGGATGGGAACCGTCACTGATTCTCCGGGATTGGCTGCGTAGATGGCTATGGTTCCGCTTGGTTTGAGCACCTGCACGTCGGAGTCGATGTTGGCTGGAGCGTTAACGTCAACGATGGTGTCGACACCGCCGGGGGCCGCCTCGCGGACTGTAGTCACGACGTCGTCGGTGCGGTAGTTGATGACTGTATGGGCTCCGGCGAGGCGTGCGAGTTCGGCTTTGTGGTCTCCACTGACTGTGGTGATGACGGTTGCGCCGGCCCAGTGCGCGAGTTGAATGGCAGCGTGTCCCACGGCGCCTGCGCCGCCGGTGACCAGTACCGTTCGTCCCGCGAGGGCTCCGGGGGAGAGCCTGGCAGGGCCGTCCTCGTTCGAGGTCAGCGCCCGGTGCGCTGTCAGGGCAGGGATGCCGATGGACGCACCTGTGTCGAAGGATTCCGTACCCGGAAACGCCACTGCTTTGGCCGCCGGTACAACCGCATACTCCTGGGCGGTGCCTTCGTTGCTGCCCCAGGCGACGTCCCAGAGCCAGACGCGGTCGCCGATGCTGAGTCCTGTCACTCCGGAGCCGATTTCGTCGATCACGCCGGCGCCGTCCTGGTTAGGGACCTTCGGTGCTTCCAGCGGGGCGCTTCCTCCTCCGCCTGCCCGGGACTTCCAATCGGTGGGGTTCACTCCGGAGACGACCATGCGGACCCGGACCTCACCCGCGCCGGGATCAGCCAGCGGCTTGTCCTGAAGCTTCAGCACCGAGGACGAACCCGTCTCTTCGTACACAATCGCTTTCACGTCTTCTCCAATGAGTCGGTTTGCCCGCGGCCGGACTTACCGAACAAACCTATCGAAGGATGGGGGCCCACTGCCGGTATCTTTGGCACGTAATCATGGCGCCGTGCCGAGTTGACTACAGCAGGCGCGAAGTCCAAGAGCTCGTCGCGTTTCCCGTCCGCACCGAAGTGTTCCTTGGCAAGCCCGCGCACCAGCAGCATTCCTTGGCAAGCCCGCGCACCAGCAGCATTCCTTGGCGCGAGAACCCGAGACAGCATGCCGATATCAAGATCCTCGGCCAGGGCCCGGGGAGCGTGGCTCGTGCTGAAGCGCGTGCACGCGCCTGCACGGAAAACGCAACAATTTTACGGGAGGGGGGCGTCTCCGCCCGGGTCTGGCTCCGCCGGCGCGGGGGATACCTTTCGGCCCGGTGGGGTGCGGAGCAGGGCGCGCAACGTCTGGATGGTATCGGCCTCCGCGGCCGTCTTGTCGTCACGGTAGCGCTTGACGCGTGCGAACCGAAGGGCGATTCCACCCGGATAGCGGGAAGAGCGCTGGACGCCGTCGATGGCGATCTCGACCACGGTGACCGGCTCGGTCCAGACCGTCCCCGCGGTGCGCCGCACCTCCAACTCCTGGAACCTTTCGGTCTGCCATTGCAGCAGCGCGTCGGTGAGGCCCTTGAAAGTCTTGCCCACCATCACGTAACCGCCGGGTTCGCCGAACTCGCCAACAGGGTCCAGGGCTCCGAGGTGCAGGTTCGACAACAGCCCGGTGCGCCGCCCTGACCCCCATTCGCAGCCGAGCACCACCAGGTCGTAGGTGAGGACCGGCTTCACCTTGATCCAGTTCGAACCCCGCCGCCCGGCGGCATAGGCCGAGCCCACCGCTTTCACGACCACGCCCTCATGGCCGGCGGCAAGCGCATCGCGCGACACTCCCTCGGCGATAGCCGCATCCGCAGTGATTTTCCCCGGCATGCGGTAACCGGGGGCGATGCGCTCGAGCACGCCTATACGTGTGGACAGCGGTTCATCGAGCAGGTCACGCCCGTCGATGTGCAGCACGTCGAAAAACCACGGATGCAGCAGCGTGGCGCGCGCCGCGTTCGCTCCGAACCGGGACATGGTCTCCTGGAACGGCCGGGGGCCGCCGTCCTCGTCGAGGGCCAGCGTCTCGCCGTCGAGGATCACATCGCGCGCGGGCAGCCCGCGCACCACCTCTACCACTTCAGGCAGTCGGTGGGTCACCTCGGCCAGGGTGCGGGTGTAGATGCGCACGTCGTCGCCCGCACGGTGCACCTGGATGCGTGCGCCGTCGAGCTTGTATTCCACCGACGCTTCCCCCGTCACCTCCAGCGCCTCGCTGGCACTGGCCGCGGTTGCGGCGAGCATGGGCTGCACGGGACGCCCGACGACGAGGCCGACCGCGTCAAGCTGGGCTGCGGTGCCCGTGATCGCCAGCAGTGCGGTCCCGCCGAGATCGCCGGAGAGCATCGCTGCGCGGCGTACGGCCCCGACCGGCCGGCCGGCGGCGCGGGCGACCGCATCCGTCAGGACGCCTTCGAGTGCACCGGTACGAAGTTCACCGAGCAGAACGCCGGCGATGAAGGCCTGCTCCCGCTCGGTGGCTTCCGCCATCAGAGTCCGAAGGGTGGCGGCGCGTTCCACGGTCGAGCCAGCGCCTGCGGCTGCCAGCAGCCGGTCCAACGCAGCGTCGAGGTGGGCGATAGTGAGGTTCGGCTCAGGAGCGGGCTCACCCCTGGCCGCCCTCATTCCGCTCCACCCGACCCCGACTCGGCCCTGGCGTGGCCTGGCGGTGAGCAAGCCGACCGCCGTCGGGATGTCCGCGGGGTCGAGCCGGACCAGCAGACCTGCCAGTTCGTTGATCTTGGCGAGCCGGGAGCGGGTGGCCGCAACGGCTTCCGAGGTCCTCACGAGCTCATCGAGCAGCATGGCACCAGTCTGTCACGGCCGCTGGCTATGGACAGCGATGAGGCCCTGTTCCAGAATGGGCGCGTGGGAATCATCGTCGCCAACCTGTTTGTCACCCTCGACGGCGTCTACCAGGCCCCGGGCGGCAGCGAAGAAGACACCACCGACGGATTCGCCTTCGGCGGCTGGCAGGCGCCGGTGTCCGATGACGAGGCTGGCGCTGCCATCGGCGAGGAGATTGGCCGCATCGACGCCCTGCTCCTCGGCCGGAAGACCTACGACATTTTCGCGGCCTACTGGCCGCACCAGTCCGGCGAGATCGGCGGCACGCTCAACCGGGTGCCCAAGTTCGTCGTTTCCAATTCACTGGTTGCTCCGGCGTGGACGGGCACCAAGGTGCTGCCAAATGCAGAGGCAGCGGGCCGGCTCCGTGAAGAGTTCGACGAGGTGCACATGTTCGGCAGCGGCGTCCTCATCCGGTCGCTACTGGCGGCGGACGTGCTCGACCGCCTCCACCTCTGGCTCTATCCGATCACCCTCGGGCAGGGCAAGCGCATCTTCGACGCCGGGACCATCCCCGCCTCCTTCCGCCTCGCCGAGCCGGCGCGCACCTTCCCAAAGGGGGCAGTGTCGCTGGTCTACGAGCGCGCGGGCAGAGTGGCCACGCAGGACATGCCGGGCGCCTGATGGGTAAGGTTATCGCGGCCGTCACTACGTCATTTTGACGGCGTTATCGCCGGGCCTGACGACAGGCCGGGGTGCGGGCAGCAGCGTTAAACAACTGCCGGACAGCCCAGTAATCCAGGGCCGCAGCCCGGACCGACCGCACGGTGATGTCTTGTTGTTGGTTGTCGTGTGCGGGAACCTTGGTGGGTCAGGTCACGTTCTACCGGGAGACCGCCGTGTCATCCACTCACGCCAACGTAGCGCTCCACGTCTCGGAGGAGGTGGCCGCCGCAGTTGCTGGAGGGCGCCCTGTCGTCGCTTTGGAATCGACCATTTTCACTCACGGACTTCCGCGTCCGCGCAATCTCGAAGTTGCTGTGGAAGCCGAGGAACGCCTCCGCAGTCAAGGGGTCGTGCCCGCAACGATCGGTGTCTTCGCCGGCGCTCCGACGGTTGGGCTCAGCCGTGAGCAGATCACCTCGCTCTCCAATGACGGTGCAGTGAAGAAAGTCAGCCTCCGCGATCTTCCCGTAGCCGCTGCTCTTCGGCTCCACGGCGGCACCACGGTAGCAGCGACGGCGTTCCTGGCACACCGCGCCGGCATCACTGTGTTCTCAACCGGCGGCTTGGGTGGAGTTCACCACGGTGCGGCAACATCCTTCGATGAATCTGCCGATATGACTACCCTGGCTAGTATCCCCATCGTCGTCGTCAGCGCCGGCGTGAAATCCATCCTGGACGTCGCGGCCACACTTGAACGGTTCGAAACGCTCAACATCCCGGTCGTCGGTTACAAGACCAAGAAGTACCCTGGCTTCTACGTTTCGGACTCGGGGTATGCGCTCGAGTACGCGGTCAACACTCCGGAGGAAGTCGCAGCAATCTGCAGCGCACGTGATGCCCTGCACATCCAATCGGCCATCCTGTTGGCAAATCCGATCGCGGAGGACAAGCAGTTCCCTCCGGCCAAGCTCGACGACATTCTCTCCCGGGCATGGGCGCAGGCAGAGAAGAACGGGATCAAAGGCAAGGACACCACACCGTTCCTTTTGGACTTCATTCAGCGCGAGACGAATGGCCGGAGCGTGAATGTAAATGTCGAGGTGTACCGAAGTAACGTGTCCCTCGGTGGCGAAGTCGCCATCGCGCTGACCCGCTTACCCGGAGGAATGACGATGCCGTCCACTTCCGAGGCATAGGGCAGTCCTGTGGCTTCAGCGACCGGCAGCGCGTCCATGTCCGCCCGCGCCAGTACTGCGGGTCCGTGTCCGTCCCCGCTGGCCGGCACGCTGCAGGGTGCCTAGTGCATTCCCGGCGCTGGACCCGTGGAGCCCCGGACCGTGAGGTGGGTGGGCATCACGGAGCGGCTGCGTGTAACGCCGCCCGCCACAGGGTTCAGCTGCGCCAGCAGCATGGAGACCGCCACGCGGCCCGCCTGCTCGATGGGCGATGCCATGGTTGAGAGCGGCGGGTTGCAGAAGTCGGCCCCGAAAATGTCGTCGCAGCCCACAATGCTCATGTCCTCCGGTACACGGATGCTGCGCTCGCGCAGGCGCTGGAGCATGCCGATGGCTATGAGGTCGTTGAACACGATGCAGGCCGTCACTCCGCTGTGCACGGCGGCGTCGGCGGCGACTGCGCCGGACTGTGTCTTGGGCGCGAACGGTCCGAGCGCGCGCACTTCCACCCCGCGCTCCTTCGCCGCCTCCGCCAGGGCAGTCCAGCGGCGGGTGCTGGACTGCGAGGTGAGCGGCCCGGCCATGTAGGCGATGTCGGTGTGGCCCAGCGAGATGAGATGGTCAAGGGCCTGGGTGGTGGCGGACGGGGTGTCGATGAGGACTGCGGGGACCCCGGGGACGTCGCGGTTGACCGTAACCATCGGCATCTTCGCTGCAGCGGCAAGCAGGGCCTCGTCGCTCAGCCGGGAGGCAGCCACCACGATTCCATCCGCGCTCTTGCGCAGCTGCTCCATGGTGCTGGCTTCGACTTCGTCGGACTCCTCCGTATCCACCAGCAGCTGCGTGTACCCGGCGGCCTTGAGCTGGAGCTGAGTACCCCGGATGAGGTCGAAGTAGAACGGGTTGGTGATGTCGGGTACCAGCACTCCCACGGCACCGGTCCGCCCGGAGCTCAGCGCTTTGGCCTGGCTGTTGGGGATGTAGTTTAGCTGCGCAGCGGCCGCCTCGATCCGTTGGCGCGTCCGGATATTGACGCGGTCCGGCGTGGAGAGCGCCCGGGAAACGGTGGAGGCCGCCACGCCGCAGAGGGCTGCGATGTCGTGGATGGTGGGCGGGCGGTCCACTGCTGCTGCTTGCGTCGTAGCCACGGCGCTCCTCTCTGAACGTGGTGGCCGGACCGTTCTGGCCAGATCCAACGGGCTCTCCTGTGACTGCCGCCACAGAACCTGTCCGCCAAGAATGCCACAGCTGACAAGGTATTGGCAACCGGTTGTCATTTCGCCGCAGTCGTAGCTAAGCTGGGGTGGACATCGTTTGTAAACTGCCTCACCGCACTGGAGCTGGAATGCGAGCTGCCCGCGCGGCGGCGAATTTCAGGAGATCCGCGTGAGCATAACAACGACAGCAGTCTGGCCGCTCTCAGGCTTCGGCGATGAAATAGACCCGGACCCCGCGGTGCAGGCCGCGGTATTACTGGCGTTGGGCGCAAGCCACATCGAGGTGCGCAGCGCGTGGGGGACCAACGTCTCGGAGCTGGAACCGCAGCAGGTTGCCGCACTCAAGCAAGTCCTCGATGAAAAGGGCCTGAAAGTCTCGGCCGTGGCCAGCCCCATCGGCAAGGTGGACGTGAGCCTGCCGGTGGAACACGAACTGGACCGGCTCGGCCAGATCATCTCCGTCGCCAAGGGCCTGGACGCCAAATACGTCCGCATCTTCTCCTTCTTCCGGGCCGAAGGCCAGAGCGCGGAAGACATCCGCGACGACGTCATGGTGCGCATGGGCGCGCTGGCGGCCCTCGCCGCGGAAGCCGGCGTCGTGCTTCTGCATGAGAACGAAAAGGGTATCTACGGCGACACCCCAGAGCATGTCCTCGACATCATGGAGACCGTGGACTCCCCGGCGCTGCGGATCGCCTGGGACAACGCGAACTTCGTCCAGGTGGGCATCAAGCCCTACACCGAGGGCTACGCCATGCTGCGACCGTACCTCGAGTACTTCCAGGTCAAGGACGCACTTGCCGCCACCGGGGAAGTGGTGCCCTCCGGCGAGGGCGACGGCGAACTGGACGCCACCATCGCCGCCCTGAAAGCGGACGGCTTCACCGGCTTCGCCTCACTGGAGCCCCACCTGGCCAGCGCCCACGAGCTCGGCGGCTTCTCTGGGCCGGCGGCCTTCGGTGTTGCAGCCCGCGCCTTCGGAGCGCTTGCGGCGAAAAACGGGGTTGAACTCTCTTGAGGACGACGGTGGCTGTCATCGGCTGCGGCGACGTGTCCACCGTGCACTTCGAGGCGGTGGCAAAGCTCGACGGCGCCGCGCTCGTTGCGGTGTGCGAAGCGGACCCGCAGCGGCTGGCCTCCGCGATTGCCGCCTGGGGCGTCCCCGGCTACGCCGACCACCTGGCCCTCATCGAGGCCGTTAAGCCTGACGTGGTGCACATTTGCACTCCGCATGACCAGCACGCGGCGGTGGCCGTCGACTGCCTGGAGCGCGGCGTCAACGTCATCGTGGAGAAGCCGCTGGCCCACACCCTTGCGGAAGGCCGGCGCATGGTCGAAGCTGCCTCGGCCGGCGGGGCCAAAATCGCCGTGTGCTTCCAGAACCGGTACAACGCGACGTCGCAGGCCATGCACGCTCTGCTGTCAACGGGCGAACTGGGGGCCGTTGTCGGAGCGTCGGCAACAGTGATGTGGCAGCGCTCCGCCGAGTACTACCAAAGCCGGCCGTGGCGCGGGACCTGGTCCGGCGGCGGGGGAGGCCTGCTGATGAACCAGGCCATCCATACCGTCGACCTGCTCCAATGGCTGGTGGGCGACGTCGTCGCGGTCACCGGAAACGCGTCCACCCGCTTCCTGGCCGAGGCCATAGAGGTTGAAGACACCGCGGAGTTCGTGGCAGAACATGCCGGCGGCGCCCGGAGCGCGTTCTATGCCACGCTGGCCAACGCCTTCAACGCCCCAGTGACACTCGACGTGGTCACCGAGAAGGCAGTCCTGAGCCTCCGGGGCGACCTCACAGTGACGCACTCCGACGGACGCGTGGACATCGTACCCGAGGGCACGGGCGCCTCCGGCGGCCGGTCCTACTGGGGCGTTTCCCACGAACTGCTGATCAAGGACTTCTACGCCCGCCTGGACGACGCCGATCCGTTTTGGATCAGCCCTGCCGAGGCCGAAAAATCGCTGCGCATCATCAAGGAGATCTACCGGCAAAGCTACCCGGAGTCCACCCACGCGGTCTCCTGAGCCTTGCATGGGGCAACCGCATATCGCGGTCCACTGGCCTGACCAGACAGCTGTCCAGTCGGCCATATGAAGTTGTTGCAGCTTTTTTGACAATCGGTTGCCAAGCACGGCAACAACCCGTACTCTGGTGTGACCCAGCCGGTGTGGTCCACACCACACCGGCCTTCGTCTGCAAGTCACGTTCCACAGATTCAGGAGCCAACAATGAAGTTAGGTCCCAAGGCGGCAGCAGCCGCCCTTGTTCTCAGCGCAACCCTCGCGCTGACCGGTTGCGGCGGTGCTGCCAACTCCGGTTCGGCTGCCGGCGCTGCCACGGCACTGACCCTCGGCACTGTCCAGGACGTACGTTCATGGGACCCGGCCCAGGCGCACGTCGGCCATGTTCTGCAGCCGTACCAGGCGGTGTATGACACGCTGATCCTGCGCGAACCGGACGGCAAACTCAGCCCGATGCTGGCCACGGCGTGGAAGTACAACGCCGGCAACACCAAGCTCACCCTGGACCTGCGCACGGACGTGACCTTCAGCGACGGCGCCAAGTTCGACGCAGAGGCCGCCAAGGCGAACATGGACCACTTCAAAAAAGCCAACGGTCCACAGATGGCACAGCTCGCTTCGGTCAGGGACGTGACTGTGGTGGACGCCGACACCATCGACGTCAACCTCACTGCCCCGGACCCCGCGCTGGAATACTTTCTGAGCCAGGCCGCAGGCCTGATGGGCAGCCCCAAAGCCCTGGACAGCGAAGGCATCAAGACCGAACCGGTCGGCTCGGGCCCCTATGTCATGGACAAGGCGGCGTCGGTCAAGGACTCACAGACGGTTTTCAGTGCCCGCAAGGATTACTGGAACAAGGACCTGCAGAAGTACCAGAAACTGACGTTCAAGGTCCTGACCGACCTCACCGCCCGCACCAACGCGCTGGTCTCCGGGCAGGTAGACGCCACCATCCTGGACCCCAAGAACGGCAAGCAGGCCGAGGGCGCCAAGATGAAACTGGCCGCGAATGAAGTTGACTGGCAGGGGCTGCTCCTCCTGGACCGTGAAGGTGCCAAGAACCCGGCGCTAGCAAACGTCAAGGTCCGCCAGGCCATCAACTATGCCTTTGACCGCAAAACCATCCTGGACCAGGTCATGCTGGGTCAGGGCACCCCGACGTCGCAGCCGTTCGGCAAGGCCAGCGGCGCCTGGACGGAAGAACTGGAAAACTACTACACCTACGATCCGGCCAAGGCCAAGCAGCTTCTCAAGGAAGCAGGCTTTGAAAAGGGCGTCACCCTGGAGATTCCGAGCGTGCCCGGGTTCGAAACCCAGATTTCCGTCATCACGCAGCAGCTGGCGGACGTCGGTATCACCCTGAAGGTCGGCGCGGCGCTGACCAACACGTACACGGCCGATATTGCCGCGCAGAAGTTCACCACCATTTTCTTCTCGCTCTTCCAGGGCCAGCCCACGGTTGCCATGGACCAGATCGTCTCCACCAAGGCGCTCTACAACCCCTTCAAGAACTCGACGCCGGAGCTGGACGCCAAGATCGCGGCCGTGCGCAACGGCGGCGCCGATGCAGGCAAACTGGCGCAGGAAGTGAACAAGTACGTTGTTGAACAGGCGTGGTTCGCTCCGCTGTTCCGGGTCAACCAGATGTATTACCACAACTCCAAGGTGAACGTGACTCCGCAGATCCAGCAGGCCGTTCCTTCCATCTACAACTACTCCCCGGCCAAGTAGGACACCATGATCAGGTTCATTGCGAAAAGGCTGGGCAGCGGGCTGGTGGTGCTGTTCGCTGTCTCGGCCCTCACGTTCTTCCTGCTGTACGTCTCCAGCGGGAGCATCGCCAGGAACATCCTTGGCGACCAGGCCACTGCGGAGCAGGTGGCGATGAAGGAACACGAGCTGGGGCTGGACCAGCCGCTGGTGGTCCGCTACTTCTCCTGGGTAGCCGACGCGCTGAGTGGAAACCTTGGTGCCTCGTGGTTCACGTCCGAGCCGGTGGCCAACTCGCTGGCCACCCGGATTCCGGTGACCATGACCATGGTCTTCGCCGCAATGATCCTGATAGCAGCCTGTGCCGCTCTCATTGGTGTAGTCGCTGCCGTCAAGCGCGGCTGGGTGGACAGGGTGGTCCAGGTTGGCGCCATTGTCGGAGATTCCATCCCGGGGTTTGTGATCGGTGTCATCCTGGTCACCATCCTGGCCATCCAGCTGGGCCTCTTCCCGGCGACCAGCACCATCTCCCCTGAAGCCGGGCCCGAGGCGTGGGTCTATTCCATGTCCCTGCCGGTGATAGCCCTGCTGGTCAACGGCGTCACAGGCGGCGCGCAGCAGATCCGCAGCGCCGTTATCAAGCAGCTCGAGCGGGACTACGTCCGCACCCTGCGGAGCCGCGGCATCGGCGAGCGGGAGATCCTGTTCAGGCACGTGCTGCGCAGTGCCGCCCCGGCCGGCCTGACGGTCCTCAGTCTGCAGCTGATCGGCATGCTTGGCGGTGTGGTCATCATCGAGCAAATCTTCGCTCTCCCGGGCATGGGTCCTCTGGCGGTCGCTGCCACCGGCCAGTCGGATCTTCCGGTGGTGATGGGCGTCGTGATGTACACGGTGGTTGTCGTCATCGTGGTGAACCTGCTGGTGGACATTCTCAATGGCTGGCTCAACCCGAAGGTACGTGTGTCATGAGTGACTCTGTAGAAACCGCGGCAGTTGCCGCACCTGCGCCCTCCCTTCATACCGGGCAGAGCGGCACAGTGGTCCGCTCCACCGTGATCCGGCGCCTGCTCAGGAACCCGCTGGGCATCATTGCCATAACCCTTTTGCTGGCGATCTCGCTGCTGGCCGTCCTGGCTCCGGTCCTGGCGCCGTTCCAGGAGAATTATTCCAACATCGCCAAGACGCTGGCCGCCCCGGACTCGGTGAATATTTTGGGAACGGACAGCGCCGGGCGCGATGTCTGGAGCCGCCTGCTGTTCGGTGCGCAGCTGACGCTGCTTTCCGCCTTGCTGTGTGCCGGCGTCGCCATTGCCATCGGGCTGCCGGCAGGCCTGATCGCCGGCTATTACGCCGGCAAGTTTGAGGCAGTTTCCAACTGGGTGGTCAGCATCCTCATGAGCCTGCCGGGCCTAATTGTGCTGCTGACGATCCGGGCGGCCTTCGGCCCCTCGGTATGGATTTCCATGATCGCGTTCGGCATCCTCATCAGCCCGTCCTATTTCCGGTTGACCCGCACCGCCGTCCAGTCTGTGCGCAACGAACTGTACGTTGACGCTGCCAGGGTTTCCGGGCTTTCGGACCTGAGCATCATCGCCCGCCACATCTTCTCCGTGGTCCGGGCACCTATCATCATCCAGACGGCGGCCATTGCAGGCGTAGCCATCGCCATCCAGTCCGGGCTGGAATTCCTGGGCCTGGGCGACCCCACCAAGGCAACCTGGGGCGTCATGCTCTCGGAGGGCTTCAAGAACGTCTACCTGAACCCGACCCTGCTCTTCTGGCCGGCACTCGCCATGGCGTTGACCATCGGTGGGCTGGTCCTGCTGGGCAACGCCATCCGCGACGCCCTGGAAGACGGCGAAAAGATCAAGCACCGCAAGAAGGTCGCACTCACAAAAGGCACGACGGCGGCACCCGCCAGGGCGGGCCAGCAGCGCAAGTCTGTAACCGCCGTCGATCTTGGAACTGAGCACCACCTCGTGAAGGTGACTAACCTCGGCGTCGGGTACCCGCAGGCCGACGGCTCCGTCAAGAAGGTGGTGGACGACGTTTCCTTCCACGTGGACCGCGGCGAGATTCTCGGCATCGTGGGCGAGTCCGGTTCAGGCAAGTCCCAGACGGCGTTCTCCATCCTGGGTTTGCTTCCGGATAACGCCCGCATTGTGGCCGGGTCCATTCAGTTCGACGGCAACTACACCGTCGCCCCAGGCGAGGACCGGGTCGATCAGGCACGGCTGTCCAGGCTTCGCGGCAAGAGGATCTCCTACATTCCGCAGGAACCCATGAGCAACCTGGACCCGGCTTTCACCATCGGCTACCAGCTCGTGACGCCGATGGTGCGCGTCCTCGGAATCCCCAAGGAAGAAGCCCGCAAGCGCGCGCTGAAACTCTTGGCCGACGTCGGAATCGCCAACCCTGAACGGACCTTCAGCGCCTACCCGCACGAGGTCTCCGGGGGCATGGCCCAGCGTGTGCTGATCGCCGGTGCCATCAGCTGCGAACCGGACCTGGTGATTGCCGATGAGCCCACCACGGCTCTGGACGTCACCGTGCAGGCCGACGTGCTCGACCTCCTGCGCGAGCTCCAGCAGCGGCTGAACATCGGCGTCATCCTGGTGACCCACAACTTCGGCGTGGTGGCAGACCTCTGCGACCGCGTGGCCGTCATGCAGAACGGCCGCCTGGTCGAGGAAGGACCCGTCCGGGACATCCTCCGCAACCCCAAAGAGCAGTACACCCGGACCCTGCTGGCGTCCATGCTCGAAGGCAAAACCCCCATGTCCATGCTTGTATCCAGCCAGAAGGAGCCGGTCGCATGAGCACTGTGGAAGTTCAAGAAATTGCCCCGTTCCTGACAGTAGAGAACCTGGTGGTCGAGTACCCCAGCAAGAAGTTCCGCGCCAAGCCGTTCCGAGCACTCACGGACATCAACATCTCCATCGGCCAGGGCGAGACCCTTGGCCTGGTGGGGGAGTCCGGTTCGGGAAAGACAACCCTGGGCCGTGCCGTCCTTGGCCTGGCTCCCGTAGCGGCCGGAAGGATCACGTTCGAAGGCCGGGACATCAGCCACGCCACCCGCAAGCAGCGGCGGTCCCTGAGCCGGGACCTCCAAGTGGTCTTCCAGGACCCGTACACCTCCCTGAACCCGGCCCTCGAAATCGGCGCCATCCTCGCCGAACCCCTTGGAGTGCAGGGCCTGGAGCAGACAGCGGCCAGGAAGCGCGTCAAGGAACTGCTTGACCAGGTGGGGCTGCCCTCGGACGCCATCCACCGCCTGCCACGGGAGTTCAGCGGCGGCCAGCGCCAGCGCGTGGCCATCGCCCGGGCACTCGCGCTCTCACCGAAACTGATCGTCTGCGACGAACCCGTCAGTGCACTTGACCTGTCCACGCAGGCACGTGTCCTTGACCTGTTCCTGCAGATCCAGAAGGACACCGGCGTTTCCTACCTCTTCGTCTCCCACGACCTGGACGTCGTGCGGCACATCAGCCACCGCGTGGCCGTCATGTACCACGGCGAAATCGTCGAAGAGGGGCCTGCGGACGTGGTAACCCTGGACCCCGAGCACCCCTACACCCAGCGTCTCCTGCTGGCGTCCCCGGTGCCCGATCCGGACCGGCAGGAGCAGCGCCGGGCGGACCGTCACCGGCTGCTGGACATCCAGCGGCATCAGAACGAACAGGCCGGCGTCTCCGCCTGAGGGCACCGTCAACACTGAAAGGACCACCATGGCCAACACAGCCACCATCGGCGTACAAGCGATGATGCTCAAAGAGAGCTTCACCGAACTCGGGGCGTTCGAAACGCTCCGGAAGGTCAGCGCGATCGGCTACAACGCCGTCGAAATCTCCCAGATCCCGATGACAGCGGGGAACGTCACCGAACTGGACCGGTCCCGGAGTGAACTGGGCATGGAGATTGCGGCGTTGTCGGTCGCAATGGAAACCCCCAAGGGCATGCCCGGCGATTCGCTGAAGGACCATTTCGACAAGATCGTTGACGACGCGAAACGCCTCGACACCAGGCTCCTGCGGATCGGGATGCTTCCCTTCCCGGCCATGAAGTCAATCGGCGCGGTGGTCGACTTCGCCAAAGAAGCCAACGAGTACGCGGAGCGCCTGCAGGAGCACGGCATCGGCCTGTACTACCACAACCACCACATCGAGTTCGCGAAGTTCGACGGCAAATACATGCTGGACATCATCGCCGAGAACTCCCCGGCCATGGGCATGGAAATCGACGTCCACTGGGTGCAGCGCGGCGGACTTGACCCCGTCCGGACCCTCGCGAAGTACGCCGGACGCACCGCCATGGTGCACCTGAAGGACTACCGCATCGGCGAGCTGCCCCAATCGGCCTTCGGGCTCCTGGAATCCGGGGACGTCACCGGCTTCATGGCCGAGTTCAAGGACGTGGTCCAGTTCGCCGAAGTGGGCGAAGGCAACCTGGACTTCCCGGCCATCATCCCGGCCGCGCAGGCCGCCGGCGCCCAGTACTTGCTCGTGGAGCAGGACCAGCTGTACGGCCGCACCGTCTGGGACGCGCTGCAGACCTCCCATGACAACCTGGTGGCCATGGGCCACGCCCACCTTTTCTAGATAGGGAGAACCATAAATGAGTAAGAAAGTACGCCTCGGCATCATCGGCCTGGGCCAGCAGGGCGGCGCCTACGCCAAATTCATCACCGACGGACTGGTTCCCAACATGGAAATCGGCGCCATCTGCGACACCGACCCCGCCAAGAAGGAACTCGCGGCTTCCCAGTACCCGGACGCGCCCTTCTACGAGGACTACATCGCCATGCTGGAAAGCGGCGACGTGGACGCCGTCGTCACCTGCGTCCCGCACTTCCTGCACCCCGAAATGGGCATCGAAACGCTCAAGCGCAACATCCATGCACTCGTTGAGAAACCGGCCGGCGTCTACACCAAGCAGGTCAAGGAACTCAACGAGTTTGCCGCCAGCAAGCCCGAGCTGTCCTTTGCGATCATGTTCAACCAGCGCAACAACCCGCTGTACCAGAAGCTCAAGGAGATCGTCGAGAACGGCGAGATCGGCGCCATTCGCCGCACCAACTGGATCATCACCAACTGGTGGCGGCCACAGGGCTACTACAACTCCAGCGAATGGCGGGCCACCTGGGGCGGCGAGGGAGGCGGCGTCCTGGTCAACCAGGCACCACACCAGCTGGACCTGTGGCAGTGGATCTGCGGCGTTCCGAAGTCTGTCTACGCGAAGGTGGCCTATGGCTTCCGCCGCGACATCGCCGTCGAAGATGAAGTCACCGCAGTGGTGGACTACGGCGACGGCGCCACCGGCGTTTTCGTCACCGCTACCCACGACCTGACCGGCACGGACCGCTTCGAGATCCTGGGCGACCAGGGCAAGATCGTCGTCGAAGGCTCCAAGACTGCCACCGTGACCCGCCTGGTCAAGCCTGAGCGCGAACTCAGCGACGGCATGGGCATGGACGATGTCCGCAAGCTCTTCATGGGTGAGCTGAACCCCGAGGAGTACTACAGCACCGAAGTAGTGGAGTTCGAATCCGCCTGGGGCGCCCAGCACTCTGGCGTCCTGGAGAACTTCGCCGCCAACATCCTGGACGGCACCCCGCTGCTGGCTCCGGGGTCCGACGGCATCAACGGCGTCCGCCTGGCCAACGCCATTCACCTCTCCAGCTGGACCGGTAGGGAAGTGGGACTGGACTTCGACGAGGACGAATTCCTTGCCGGGCTCAACAAGCGCATCGCCGAGGAAGGGAAGTTCCCCGAGCGCTCGTAGCCCGGCGCAATCTGGCCGGCCGCGGCAACCGCTGGCCACCCGTGAGGCAACTCCTGCCCAACTGACTCGCAGTTAATGTCGTTTCGAAGGCTCAAAACGACAACTATTGCCAGTCAGTTGGGCGGGTTCCTCGTTAGGATGGGGCGGTGACTGAACCCAAGAAGCCGGACGCGCCCGCAGCAACGGGCCGGGCCAATAAGCACGCCCGGGACGGGAAATCCAACCCCACCATCTATGACATTGCCAAGGTTGCCGGCGTGAACCCTTCGACCGTGTCACGGGCCCTCAGCAAACCCGGCAGAGTCAGCGCCAAGACCCAGAAGCTCATTGAGGATGCCGCCGCCGAGCTCAACTACCAGGTCAACCCCTTCGCGCGGGCCCTGCCCACCGGGCGGACCAACACCTTCGGGCTGATCGTCGCGGATATCACCAACCCCACCTTCTTCGACATCATCCGCGGGGCCGAGACCACGGCCACGCTGCGGGACTACACACTCGTGCTGGCCGAGTCCGCTGAGTCAGCCGTCACCGAGCTCACGGCAGCCCGCCGGCTTATGGCCACCGTGGACGGCCTGATCCTCGCAAGCCCCCGCACGGACGACGACAACATCCGCGCACTTGCCCGCGACAAACCGGTGGTGGTCATCAACCGCGAGGTCGAGGGCGTGCCCTGCGTGGTTCCGGACGTAAACAAGGGCATCGGCGAGGCTGTGCGCAGCCTCGCCGCCAACGGGCACACAAAGGTTGCCTTTGTTGCCGGGCCGCCGCAGTCCTGGATGTCCGCCCGCCGCTGGGAAGGCGTCCGGGCAGCCTGCGAATGGTCACGGCTGGAGGCTGTGAGGCTGGATTCCACCAAACCCACGGTCGACGGCGGCAGGCAGGTGGCGCGCGACGTCCGGGCCAGCGGCGTCACGGCCGTGCTGACCTACAACGATCTCCTGGCCATTGGACTCATGCAGGAACTCCAGGCCGCGGGCATTGTGGTGCCGGACCAGATCAGCATCGTGGGTTTCGACGACATCTTCGGCGCTGACTTCACCACTCCGCCGCTGACCACCGTGCGCTCCCCGCTGGGGGAGTGCGGCTCGGGCGCGGCCACCCTGTTGCTTGACCTCCTGCACGGCATGGGGGAACCCGCAGGCACCCTGCGCGTGGAAACGGAGCTGGTGCTGCGCGGCTCAAGCGGCCGGTTGCTGCCCGCAGGCTAGGTCCGGCTGCAGTGGCAACCCCCCTGCTTTGGCAATAAATGGCAACCGGTTGACAAATGGGGCGTAAAAGCTCGACCATTGAGCTATGTCACAGTCGATTGCCGCCAACCCAGACCGGCTCCTGCCCGCTGATCCCGGAACGCGCAGCATTGCGCGTGACCTCCTGCAGCGCGCCCAGGACCTCCCCATCATTTCCCCGCACGGGCACGTTGACGCCGCAGTCATCGAGCACAACAGCCCCTTCCCGGACCCGGCAGCGCTGCTGGTCAGTCCGGACCACTACGTCACCCGGCTGATCCACGCCAGCGGCGTTCCGCTGGACCGGCTGAAGGGCGCGGCAACCGGGAAACCGGACTCCCGCGCCGTCTGGCACGAGTTCTGCAAGGCCTGGCCGCAGTTCGAAGGCACTGCCTCCGGCTACTGGCTGCGCACCCAGTTTGACAGCGTCTTCGGCCTCCAGCAGGGGATCAGCGCGGAGACCGCCGACGCCAGCTACGATGCGATTTCCGCCAGGCTGCGGGAACCCGGCTTCCGACCGCGCGAGCTCTTCAAGGACTTCAACATCGAGGTGCTGGCCACCACTGACGACCCCCTGGACAGCCTCGCCAGCCACAAGGCCATCGCCCAGGATCCCACGTTCCACGGCCGCGTCCTGCCCACCTTCCGCCCGGACGCCTACCTGAATATCGCCCACCCGGAATGGCAGGCGAACGTGGACCGCCTCATAGCGGCAGCGGGCGAGGGCGGCACAGGCTACGCCGGCTATCTCACCGCCCTGCAAAACCGGCGTCGTTATTTCGTGGAACACGGCGCAGTCTCCGCTGACCACGGCGTCCGCACTCCCGCAACGCTCAAGCTGGACGACGGTGCGGCGGCGAAACTCTTCGACCGTGCCCGCGCCGGCCGGGCCACGGCGCAGGACCGCGACGACTTCGAAGCCCACATGATGTACCAGATGGCCCGGATGTCCGTTGAGGACGGCCTGGTCATGACCATCCACCCCGGCTCCTACCGCAACCACCATGAACCAACGTTCAACGCGTACGGTGCCGACACGGGCCATGACATCCCGTTCGCCGTCAACTACACCGAGGCCATCCGCCCGCTGCTGCAGGACTTCGGCACCGCCAAGGACTTCCACCTGGTGCTCTTCACGCTGGACGAGACCGTGTTCTCCCGTGAACTCGCGCCCCTTGCGGGCTTCTACCCGTCCGTGTTCCTCGGAGCCCCGTGGTGGTTCCTTGATGCGCCGGACGCCATGCTGCGCTTTCGTTCGGCCGTCACCGAGACCGCCGGGTTCTCCCGCTCGTCCGGGTTCATCGATGACACGCGTGCGTTCTGCTCCATCCCTGCGCGCCATGATGCCTCCCGCCGGATCGAGGCCTCCTTCCTGGCCAGGCTTGTGGCGGAACACCGGGTCAGCGAGGAACGCGCCCACGAACTGATCGTCGACATCGTCGACGGCTCGCCCAGAAGGGTCTTCAAGCTGTGAGCACCGAACTGCAATCCGCCGAAGGGGAAGCATCCGCCGTAGACCTTCCGCAGCTGGGCCGCAGCCTGCGGCCTGTCGCGAAGGCGCCGGTCCGCATCGTCCACCTGGGGCTGGGTGCCTTCCACCGCTCACACCAGGCCTGGTACACGTACCAGGCCGGCGACGCCGCGGACTGGGGCATCGCCGCCTTCACCGGCCGCCGCCCCGACGCGGCGCTGGCCCTGGCGGAGCAGGACGGCCTGTACACCGTGGTGGAACGTGCCGAAGGCGGCGACTCGTTTACCGTAGTCAGCAGCATTGTTGAAGCGGTAGACGGCGCCGACATGCAGCGTCTGGCGGAACTGATAGCGGCCCCCGCCACCGCGGTGGTCACCCTCACCATCACCGAGGCGGCATACCGGCTCGGCGCCGACGGGCAACTCGACCGCACTGCGGCCGACATCGTGGCGGACCTGGCGCTGCTGAAGTCCGGCAACGGAACCCCGTCCACGCCGCTGGGCAGGCTGGTGCTGGCCCTCGCCGCCCGCCGGACTGCCGGTTCTGGCCCGCTCGCCGTGGTCTGCTGCGACAACCTCTCCAACAACGGCACCGTGGCGCGCAACGCCCTGGTGGGCATGGCCGGGGCGTGGGACGAAGGCGTGGCCGGATGGATCGACGCCACCGTCAGCTTCGTCAGCACCTCCGTTGACCGCATCACTCCGCGGACCACGGAGGCGGACCTTGCTGCCGTGGAAGCCGGCTGCGGCTACCGCGACAATTCCCCCGTGGTGGCCGAACCCTTCACCAACTGGGTGCTCAGCGGGGACTTCCCGGCGGGCCGGCCGCGCTGGGAAGACGCGGGTGCCGTTTTCGTAGACGACATCGAACCGTATGAGAACCGCAAGCTGTGGCTCCTCAACGGCGCCCACTCCTTGCTGGCCTACGCTGGCCAGCTTCGGGGACACTCCACGGTGGCCCAGGCCCTGGCCGACCCGGTGTGCCTGGGGGCTGTTGAAGCGTTCTGGGACGAAGCCGAGGCAAACCTGTCCGGCTTGGAGGGCGCTGCCGCTGACCTGCAGATCCCGGCGTACCGGGCTGCGCTGTTGACACGCTTCAGCAACGCCCGGATTGCGCACCATCTTGCGCAGATCGCAATGGACGGCAGCACCAAGCTGCGGATGCGGGCTGTTCCGGTGCTGCGGGCCGAGCGTGCCGCGGGACGGTCAGGAGCCGCCGCTGCGCTCATGATTGCCGCCTGGATGGACTTCAGCGCTGCCGCAGCCACAGTCCACGATCCGCTGGCCGAAGAAATCGCTGCCGCGAACCGGCTGGGCGGTTCCGAGCGGATCCGGGCGCTGCTGGACCTGGTGGATCCGGCCCTGGCAGGGGGCACGGCCGTCGTGCACCTGATTGAAGGCCTGCGCGGAACGTTCGCGGAGCCGGCTGTCTCCCCATAACGTCTTCGCACATGCGGTACTGCCCGGCTTCCGGACCATAGGGAGTCGGGCAGTGCTGTGTGGAGAACTTTCAAGGAATATTTGGCAACCGCTTGCCAAACGATTGCCAAGTGACTAGGATTACAGCACGAGCAGAAACCCGGCGCACTGCCGGTCTTTCCAAGAATCCCCCTCCGGCTCAGCCCGCAAAGACGCGTTAGGACCCCCAAATGCTCAAGCCCCAGGCCAGCGAAACCCGCGAGTTGGTCAACCTCGACGGCATCTACCGCTTCAAGGTGGACTTCGACCGTGCGGGCCACCGCCAGGAATGGTTCAAGACGGCGCTGGAGACCGACCTCGAAATGGGTGTCCCGGCCAGCTACAACGATGTCTTCCCGGACAAGGCAATCCGCAACCACGTGGGCTACGTCTGGTACCAGCGTGAGGTGCGCGTGCCGCGCGGCTGGGCAGGGGAGCGGATCCATGTGCGCCTGGACTCCGCCACCCACGAGGGCATGGTCTGGGTCAACGACGTGCTGGTGGCCGAGCACACCGGCGGGTACATGCCGTTCAGTGCCGACATCACCGAGCACGTCACCCCTGGCCAGGTTTTCCGGCTGACCATCTCCGTGAACAATGAGCTAACCCAGGCCACCATTCCGCCGGGCAGCATCACCGTCACAGAGGACGGGCGCCGCCAGCAGAGCTACCTCCACGATTTTTATAACTATGCCGGACTGCACCGCAGCCTCTGGCTTTACAGCACCCCTTCCGTCGCCGTGGATGACGTCACGGTGGTGACCGGCTTCGAAGGCACCACCGGCACGGTCGGCTACGCGATCGCCACCGCCGGAGGCACCGGAAACGAAACCGTCAGGGTTCTCCTGCGCGATGCGGACGGCGCTGAAGTCGCCGCAGCAGAAGGCGCCGAGGGCGCCCTGGTAATTGACGGCGTCGTGCTCTGGAAACCCGGTGCGGCCTACCTGTACAGCCTCACCGCTGAGATCCACGACGGCGGCCGGCTGGTGGACGCATACACCCTCCCCGTGGGAGTCCGGACAGTCGAGGTCAGCGGCAAGGAATTCCTCATCAATGGCGAACCCTTCTACTTCACCGGCTTCGGCATGCACGAGGACCACGTGGCTATCGGTAAGGGCCACAGCAACGCCCAGATGGTCAACGACTTCCAGCTCCTGGACTGGGTGGGCGCCAACTCCTTCCGCACCTCGCACTACCCCTACGCCGAAGAAGTCATGGAGTTTGCCGACCGGCACGGCATCCTGGTGATCGACGAAACTGCGGCCGTCGGGCTGCACCTCGGCTTCGGTGCCGTGTTCGGTGGCATCGCCAAGCCGACGTACGTCGACGGCGGGGTGGACGCCAACACCGCGGCGAACCACCGCCAGGCCATCAGGGAGCTCGTGGCCCGCGACAAGAACCATCCCTCGGTCGTGATCTGGTCGATCGCCAACGAACCCAACGGCTCCGAGGAAGGCGCCCGGGAATACTTCCAGCCCCTGGCCGAACTCACCCGGCAGCTGGACCCAACCCGTCCCGTGGGCTACGTCAACGTCATGTTCGATACCCCGGACAAGGAACTGCTGGGCGACCTTTTCGACGTCATCATGCTCAACCGCTACTACGGCTGGTACCTGAACAACGGGGACCTGGAAACAGCGGAGCAGGTCCTGGAAAAGGAACTGCGCGAATGGGAAGCCAAGTACGGCAAACCCATGATCATGACCGAGTACGGGCCGGACACCATGCCGGGCTTCCACTCCATCTATGAGCAGCCCTGGAGCGAGGAATACCAGGCCGCGTTCCTGGCCATGTACCACCGGGTCTTTGACCGCGTGGATGCCATGGTGGGTGAGCAGGTCTGGAACTTCGCGGATTTCCAGACGTCCAACGGCATCATGCGCGTGGACGGCAACAAGAAGGGTGTGTTCACGCGGGACCGCCGGCCCAAGCCAGCAGCGTATGCCCTCCGCCAGCGCTGGACCGCACTGGCCGGTGTCAAAAACGGCAGCGACAAGTCGATCACCAACCGGTAGCATTTTTCACTATTTTTGGCTGCCCCCTGGGCAGACACTTGGGTAAAGGAGCCCACCTCATGAAAAAGCTGAACAAGCTCAGCATCATCGGCTACGGCGCCGGCGATGCCGCCAACAACCTGGCCTTCACCACCGCCACCATGTTCCTGCTGGTCTACTACACCGACGTTGCGGGTATTTCAGCGGCAGCCGCAGGCACACTCCTGCTGGTCGTGAGGATCTTCGATGCGTTCGCCGATGTCCTTGCCGGCCGCATGGTGGACCGAAACTACAGCAAGCGCTTCGGGAAGTTCCGTCCGTTCATCATGTTCGGCTCCATCCCGCTGCTGCTCCTGAGCGTGGCAACCTTCTCCGTCCCGCAGCTGGGCGAGTCCGGAACCCTGCTGTACGCCTACGTCACCTACGCAGCCCTCGGCCTGGCCTACAGCCTGGTCAACATCCCCTACGGCTCACTCGCAGGCGCCATGACCCAGGATCCGGGCGACCGGGCCAAACTGGGATCTGCCCGTATGGTGGGCGGTCTGCTGGTCGGTTCCGCGCTCGGCATCTTCGTGGCACCCCTCATCAAGCCGGGCGCCGACCTGCAGGCAACCTTCACCACCATCACCCTGGTGTTCGTCGGCATCGGCACGGTCCTGTACTTCTTCACCGTCCTCACCGCCAAGGAACGCGTCCACCGCGCCGTACCGAACGTTTCCCTCAAACAGAGCATGGAAACCCTGAAGGGCAACAAGCCCCTCCTGATGCTGTGCATCAGCTCGTTCCTCTTCCTCTCCGGCTACCTGGCACTGACCTCCGTGCAGCTGTACTACCTGCGGGACGTCCTCGGCCGCCTGGATCTGTACCCGGTGCTGTCCATCATCCAGCTTGTCCTCACCTTCGTCCTGGCCGCGTTTATGCCCAAGTTGGTCCGCAACATCGGCAAGAAGCACGTCTACATTTACTCCTCCCTGATCACTGTCGCCGGCGGTGTGGTTATCTTCTTCACGCCGGCTAGCCAGGTCATGATCGGCTTTGCCGGCCTCGTGCTCAGCCTCGTGGGTGTCCTCGCGATGAGCATCGTGGTGTGGGCCCTCGAGGCCGACACCGTGGAATACGGCGAATGGAAGACCGGCGTCCGCACCGAAGGCATCACCTACGCGCTGTTCTCCTTCACACGCAAGACCGGCCAGGCCGTGGGCGGAGCCCTCGCCGCGTACGCACTCGCATGGGGCGGTTACAAGTCCGGCGGGGTCGTCCAGACCCCGGACGCGGTATTCGGCATTCAGGTCGCAGCCGGTGCACTGCCCGCCGTACTGACAATCCTCGCGGTATTGGTCATGAGCAGGTACACGCTGACCGATGCCAAGCACGCCGAGATCCTCGCAGAGATCCGGGCCCGCCGCGAAAGCGGCGATGCCCCTAAAAAGGCCGATGCCGCCGTTGAGCCCTCCAAAGACGACACAGACGGCACCACCGAAACAGCCACCTCCCACCAGCCGCACGCGGCGCCAACCAACTGACCCCTGAACCAGTCCATCCGAAAGGACCTGTTGTGAAAATTATTGCCGCGGAAGTCTTCGTGACAAGCCCCTCCCGTAACTTCGTGACGCTGCGGATCACCACCGAGGACGGTGTGACCGGCATCGGTGACGCCACCCTGAACGGGCGTGAGCTTGCCGTTGCTGCCTATTTGAAGGAGCACGTCGCGCAGCTGCTGATCGGGAAGGACCCGCACCGGATCGAGGACACCTGGCAGTTCCTGTACCGGTCCTCGTACTGGCGCCGGGGCCCGGTGACGATGGCCGCGATCGCCGCGGTGGACATGGCGTTGTGGGACATCAAGGGCAAGCTGGCCGGCATGCCGGTGTACCAGCTGCTCGGCGGGGCGTCCCGGAACGGGCTGCGGGCGTACGGGCACGCGTCCGGTTCGGACATCCCCTCGCTGTTTGACTCGGTCCGGGAGCACCTGGAGCTCGGGTACAAGTCGGTGCGGATCCAGACCGCGGTGCCCGGGATCAAGGCCGTGTACGGGGTGGCCGCGCAGGCCCAGGCGTCGGGGGAGCGGTACGACTACGAACCGGCCGGGCGCGGTGCGTTCCCGGTGGAGGAGGACTGGGACACCCGGGCCTACCTGCGCCACCTGCCGTCGGTGTTCGAGGCGGTCCGGAACGAGTTCGGACCGGAACTGCCTTTGCTGCATGACGGGCACCACCGGATGACGCCGATCCAGGCCGCGAAGCTGGGCAAGGCCCTGGAGCCGTATGACCTGTTCTGGCTGGAGGACTGCACCCCGGCGGAGAACCAGGAGGCGCTGCGCCTGGTCCGCCAGCACACCACCACCCCGCTGGCCATCGGTGAAATCTTCAACACCGTGTACGACTACCAGACCATCATCAAGGAACAGCTGATCGACTACGTCCGGGCAGCCTCCACGCACTTCGGCGGGATCAGCCCTTTGAAGAAGGTCATGGA
>NZ_QLNP01000066.1 GCF_003261175.1 Arthrobacter globiformis
CATCCTCGCCTGGGCCGACGGCGGCGGCACAGGCGTCGCCAACCTCGGCCAACCCTGCCCCAAACACCACCGGCTGAAACACGCCACGGCCTGGCAACCGGTCGGCGCTACCCGGGACGCCCCGCCCGGCTGGATCTCGCCGACGGGCCGGTCCTACCAGGCCGAGTACCAGGACTGGGAACCACCCACCTGGCCAGAACCACCACCCGCCCAGAACTGGCGAGACCCATCACCCGGTGAGGACTGGCCAGAGCCACCGGAGCGACCCGATCCACCGAACTGGCCCGAGGAACCCGATAGCTTTGAATGGTTCGACGACTTTTCAGGGCCCGGACCTTTGGATGCCCTCGAGGACCTCGACGGGGTCGGCTGCCCGATGTCTGTCGACGGCCCTGAACCACCACTGCCTCTGGATCCCTGGCCCCACTGGGCATCATCCACAGCAGCGTAGGAACACGCCTGGCTGCACCCCGCGGCCGTTGGGGCACCCACAGCTGCCCACTTGTCATGGCTAGCAGAGCCTGCCCGCCGGTAGTACAGTCTCCCCACCGAGCAAGGAGGCTCCCATGTCCATGCAAGTCCACCACGTCGCCCAGTTGGACCGGGATGTGGCCGAGGAAGTCACGAAATGGATGAAGTACCTGAAAGGGCAGGTGACCAGCGTCCAGTTCCTCACCACCACAGTCCCCGATCCCAAGGAGCCGGAGAAGTGGCGCGTGCAATACGAGGCCTACATCACCTACCAGCGGTAGTGGCGCTATCCGCATGGCGCAATCCACATAGGGCATGACGGGACTGTCGGGAAGGCTGGCCCTTTCCTACCGTGGTGGATATGTCACGCCGGACCGCTGGAGCCTCAGCCAGCGCTCAGGCGCGCCTTGGTGAGGGGCGCCCAGGCGCGGGGCGCTCCGCGCGACGTGGCTCCGTGGGGGAGAGGGCAACAGATGGGCGGGCGGCCAGACGGCTGGCAGCCACGCTCGGGCCGCCGGCCAAGCCCGGCCTTCCCTGCGATGAAGAGAAGGATCTGTTGCCGGGCGGTGACCGCGCGGGGCTACTGGAGACGGGAACGGGAGGCGGCTTCGCCTACGGCCGGCAGGCCGGTTCCACCGGGTCTGCGGTGTCCGGCGAAGTGGCCGAACCGAGGTTCCGCTGGCGCCTGGGCATCCGTGCCGCGGCATTGATGTGCGTGCTGTCGCTGATTACCGGAGCCTTCCTTTGGTGGCAGGTGGCCGCCAACGGTCCTGTTGTCCTTCCGCTCAGCTCAGTCACCCACGACTCTGCGGGAAAAACGGTTGCCAGCACACACGGTCCGGAGGGCAACGACCCGGAGAGCAGCAGCCCGGACCATGACGGCACCGTTAACAGTGGACCGGACAGTGACCGGAAGGCCGCTGACGGCAAAGACGGAAGCGGGTCGGCGGCCGGGATCGTCGTAGTGCACGTCGCCGGAGCGGTGAAGAAGGCCGGTGTGGTCCGGCTACCGCGGGGAAGCAGGCTACATGAGGCCGTCGCCGCCGCCGGGGGCGCCAGCCCCGAGGGCGATCTCGACCGACTCAACCTCGCCTCGCCACTGGAAGACGGCCAGAAAATCTATGTACCGGGCCGCGGCGAGCCAGCATCGGATGGCACGTCCGGTGCCGCGCAAGCGGACAAATCCGGAGCGTTAGGAGCGGGCGCTGCCGAAGCCGATGGAACCGGAGGGCCTGCGGGCGGCGGTGCCGGCGGCAAGATTAACCTCAACACCGCCACCGTGGAAGAACTCGGTGAGCTGCCGAGGGTCGGCCCGGTGCTGGCCCAGCGCATCGTCGACTGGCGCACGCAGCAGGGCCCCTTCAAGTCACCGGAGGAACTGGACGCCGTCGACGGAGTCGGCCCCAAAATGCTGGAAACGTTGCTTCCGCTGGTGACCGTCTGACATGGATAGCAGGAACGAACGCGTGCCCAGCCGGTGGCAGCGCTATGTCCAGGCGGCCGTGGATTTCCCAAGGCTCGACTCCACACAGGGTGGAAATCTCTCCGGCGATTCCCCCGCTGCTGATTCCCTGCCGTCACAGCCTCCGGACTGGCCCCGTCCCGCGAGTGCCCTCAGCCGGAAGGTGCGCGCTGACATCCGCCGTCGTCTGCTGCCGGACGGACAGGACGTGGCCGCAACCGAACCGAACCGGCGCCGGACCGACCTTCGCCTTGCCCCGGCCGCACTGCTGGTGTGGGCAGCCACCGTCGCCGGGCCGTGGCTGACGCCGGGCATCCTCCTGATTGTGTGGGGCAGCCTCGCCGCGTCCGCCGGAGTGCTGCTCGCCGCGCTTCTGCGGAGGAAGAAAACCGCAGGACGCTGGCGGCGCAGTTTCCTGACCACCCTGACGGCAGCACTCATGCTTGCCGCGGCATCGACTGCCCATTCGGCTGTGTCGTCGTCCCAGCGCCACGACGAGCAGGTGTCAGAACTCATCGCCGCGGGTGCATCAGCGGTGGCGGAAGCCGAAATCACCGGGGCGCCCCGTGCCCTCAAGACGCCCGGCCCCTCCGGGCGCGCCGAACGCTGGTCGGTGGCCGCGGCGGTCCGGACCCTGACGTCCGGCGGCCAGGTGATGCACGCGCATCTGCCGGTGGTCATCATCGGCGGCCAGGAGTGGCAGCACACCGGCACCGGCCAGTTGCTCCGGGTCAGCGGAAAGCTCCGGCCTCCGGACCCGGGCCGGGTGGAGGCGGCGATCCTGACGGCGTCATCACCGCCCGTCCAGCTCGCAGCATCAGAAAATTGGCAGCAGGCGCCTGCCGCCTTGGGCAAACGGTTCGCCTCAGCCGCTGCGTGGCTGGCCCCCGACGCGAGGGGCCTCCTCCCGGGCATGGTCACGGGCGACACCGGCGGCCTGAGCGAGGAGCTCGAGACGGCCATGAAAAGCGTGGGCCTGACTCACCTGACAGCCGTGTCCGGCGCCAACTGCAGCCTGATACTCGGCGCTCTGCTGTTGGCGGCACGCTCGTTGCGCCTGGCCAGACTTCCGGCCGCAGCCATCGCCCTCGCAGGCCTCGGCTTGTTCGTCCTCATGGTTGGTCCCGACGCGAGCGTGCTCAGGGCATCGCTGATGGGTGCGATTGCTTTGGCATCCCTGGCAGGCGGCCGGGCCGGCCGCGGATTGAGCTTCCTATGCCTGGCCGTGATTGCGTTGCTGCTTGTGGCGCCGGAACTGGGTGTCAGCTTTGGCTTCCTGCTCTCGGTCCTGGCCACCCTCGGGATCATTGTGCTGGGCCGCCGCATCATGGGCTGGTTCCCGCCGAGCGTACCGCGCTGGGCGGCGGCAGCTGTTGCTGTTCCCCTGTCGGCCCAAGTGCTGTGCGGCCCCGTCATTGTGGTGCTGCAGCCACAATTTGCCACCTACTCGCTGCTGGCCAACGTGCTTGTTGCCCCACTCGTGGCACCCGTCACCATCCTGGGCACCGCGGCCGTGGCGCTCCTGCCCCTCGTGCCATGGCTGGCGGCGGCACTGATCGGCGTGGCCGGGTTCTTTGCCGGTGGTGTGGCAGCCATCGCGCGGTTCATGGCTGGTCTTCCGGGTTCCGCGCCGCCCTGGCCGGAGGGCGTGTTCGGGTTGCTGACCATGCTGCTGTTCTCCGCTGTGACTTTGCTCGCCGTGTGGACGGCTGCTCATCCCGCCCGGACCGTCCAGATGGTCTTGACGGCGCACGCCGGCACCGTCCGCCTCCTTGACCTGCTGCCGGTAGCATCGTCTCGCCGCGGCGGCCCGCGCGACCATGGGAGACTTAGAGTCTGCAATCTGAACTCCGGGAGGAATCACCAGTGGCCGCTGCCCAGCAACGACCGAAGACGCCGGCAGCCAACTCGGCGACCTGGCGGGACGTAACCCCTGCGGCCGTCGTCCTGATCACGGGTCCCGAGGAGTACCTCGGCATCCGGGCGATGGACCGTGTCCGGACACAGGTACGGGCGGCCTCACCTGACGTGGAAGTCACCAGGCTCGGCGCCGGCGTGTACGAGGCCGGGGCACTGGCCATGAATGTCAGCCCGTCACTGTTCGGTGAGAACAAGCTGATCGAGGTGGACGGCCTCGAATCGATGAACGATGCCTTCCTGACGGATGCTTTGAGGTACCTCAAGCACGTGGAACAGGACGCTGTCCTCGTGCTCCGGCACGCAGGCGGAACCCGCGGGAAGAAGCTCCTCGATGCCGTGAAGGCCGGGGGTTGGCCGAGCGTCGACTGCCAGCCGATGAAGAAGGATGCGGAAAAGACCGCCTTTGTCACGGCGGAGTTCAAGGCTGGCGGCAGGCGGATCACCCCGGAGGCAGTCCAGTCGCTTGTCAATGCCGTCGGCGCCAACCTGTCTGAACTGGCCGCCGCGTGCAGCCAGCTCATTGCCGACGCCTCCACTGCCGTCGATGCTGACATGGTCGACCGCTACTACGGCGGAAGGGTGGAGGCCACGGCGTTCAAGGTGGCCGACGCCGCCATGGCAGGCAATGGTCCTGTTGCCCTGTCCACACTCCGGCACGCGCTGGCAACGGGCGCCGATCCGGTACCGCTGGTGGCGGCCCTGGCAGCCAAGCTGCGGACCGTCGCCAAGGTCGCCGGCGCCAAAGGATCATCGGCACAGATCGCCAAGCAGCTGGGCATGCAGCCGTGGCTGGTGGAGCAGGCGCAGCGCGACGTCCGGCGGTGGACGCCGGAGGGCCTGGCCCGGTCTATCCAGGTCACTGCCGAAGCCGATGCCCAGGTCAAAGGACTTTCCCGTGATCCGGTTTACGCGGTCGAACACGCAGTCACGGTCATTGCTTCCGCGGCCCGCGGCCGTTAGCGCTTCCGTGGCTTTGCAGGCCCGCACCAGCCTGTAGACCGGGCTGAGCTTGTAGGCTCGGGGTCAAGGGGGTGCGGTGTGACTGGTGATCTGTTGAGCGGTCCGCGAGGGCGCCAGTTCTGCCTGGGCGTTCTCACGGCAACACAACCGGAAATTGGGACCCTGGCTGCCAGAGCGGCGTCATCTCCCCAGGATCATGGGCTTGCCAGTGAACTGACCGAGGCGCTCCGCAGTCCGGCGACCGTATCGGCTGCTGAATCAGCTAGTGGCCAGGCGCTGCTGGCAGGCCTTACCGAGGCGGCCGACACCGCGCGGTACTGGCAGCCGCCTGATGAAACCGACGCCCTCCTCGCACAGCCCGCCATCCGGTTGGCTTTGGGCCCGGTCGCCCTTGCCCTGGCTGATGCCCTAGCCGTGTGGTGGGGCCCCGGGTTCCTGGACCGGGACCGCCAGTGCTTCGTGCAGTGGACTGACGAACGAAAAGGTCAGCCGCCGGTTCCAGACGGGGCAGCCAGCATGCTGGCCAATTGGAAGGTGGCCGCCCTCGCCGACGAACGCCAGGCTGCCAAACGGCCGGACAGCCCCGCCGCGAACTGGGGCGGCTGGTGGTGGTCCACGCCTAGACCATCCGAGCTGCTCAGCACCTCCAGAAGCCTGCCGGATCTCGGCGCCATTGGTCTCCTGTTGGTCGAGGACAGCCTCGGATGGAAGCAGGCAACCGTCTGGCCGCTCGTCCCGCGGCCGGACGCCCGCCTCTACGAAATCGATGGCCCGGCGGCGTGGGCCGCGCTGGCGGCTCGGTATCCACTGGACGTCAGCCTCTCCAAACGCCACGGCTGGTGGCGGACCACAGGGATCGCCGGTTCCTGGCTGGTTCCGGATTGGTCTGCTGTTGCTGCCGATTACGACGGCGTCCATCTCACCCTCTGGGGATACCTCACGACCGCCGGGCGCGGGGTGGCCGCGCGGCCGTCCGCCGGATCGTCAGTTGCAGTGCTTGAGCGGACGGTGCTGGCGGGCTGGAATCCCGACGAGACCTACTGGCTCAACGACGTCCTCACGCCGGGCGCCGCGCCCTCGGACTGGCGCACCGACGGGTCCGGTCGGTGGTCAAGACTGACTTGATCCAGACAGGAGTGGTCAGGAGAAGCGGTCAGCCTCAGCAGCCGGCCCCGGGGGCCGGAAGTCGAGTCGCGCCGTCGGAAGTCCCGGCGTCGGAAGTTAAAAGAGAAGTGGCCGGCACCAATGGTGCCGGCCACAAGCATCAGTTCAGTTGAACTGGAAAACCTTAGAGTGCGTTGACCTTCTTGGAGATCGCCGACTTGCGGTTTGCAGCGTTGTTCTTGTGCAGAACACCCTTGCTGACAGCCTTGTCCAGCTTACGGCTGGCAGAAACGAGCGCAGTAGTAGCAGCGTCCTTGTCGGAGGACTCAACAGCGGTGTTGACGGCGCGGATGGCCGTCTTCAGCTCGGACTTGACTGCGTTGTTGCGCAGGCGAGCCTTTTCGTTGGTCAGGATGCGCTTCTTCTGGGACTTGATATTTGCCACGTGTGAACTCTCTTTGTAATGCGGAAATGGTCTAGAGGGCTTTCAAGCTGGCCTTGACTGAGCGGCGTGGGGATACCTATGGCGGCCAGCCATCAGTGACCGTCGACCTGCACGGACACACAGCTATAAATATTAGCAGGCCGGGGCCACGTGTGGCCATTCCGGGTGCGGACGGCGCGCCGCAGTCATGTCCAGCCGTGCAGCCGACGCAACTCGTCGGCCACCAGCCTGAACTTCTTCCGGTCCAGCACCGACCCCTCGCGCCGGATGTCGGCCGGATGGATCTGCAGGACGCGGTCCAGCTTTGCCTCGCTGGGGCGGCCCTGCCTGTCCCACGTCCCTGTGCCGATATCCACGTAGTCACGGCGGCCGCGGGGGTGGCCGTCGTGTTCCTTGCTTGTCAGCATCAGACCCAGCAGGTACCTCCCGTGGCTGCCAACCAGGAGAACCGGCCGGTCCTTGCCCCGCGAATGGTCCTCTTCGAAGGGAACCCACGTCCACACGATCTCGCCGGGGTCCGGGCGCCCGTCCGGGGAGGGGGAGTACTGCAGCGTCGCCGTCCCGGTGAAGTCGCCCGGGTAAGTACCTGTGACGCCGGCCGCGAGCCGCGGCGCGTTTCCGGACCTGCCCCGCGCGGGCGCCGGCGTTCGGACCGCCGGTTGCCTCAGCACGCCGAGGAAACGGAGCGATGCGCGGACGGCGCCGCTGATGGAGGAGAAGTTCAAAGCCATGCCGCCACCCTACCCGCGCCTACCCGCGCCGCTTTCGGGGTTGCCGGACCTCAGGGTGCGAGGGCGGCGCAAAATGTACTGCCCACGCCCGGGACGTGGGAGACTAGAGGTTCAGATATGCGGCAGGCAGCAGGATGGCCAGAGTTCAGCCTGAGCAACGCCGCTGAAATGCCAACAGTAAGGACCCTGCGTGTCTCCCATGGCCCGCACCGCCCCGGTGCCCGCCGCGACAGATCCGGCCATTATTCGGAATTTCTGCATCATCGCGCACATTGACCACGGTAAGTCCACCCTGGCCGACCGCATGCTGCAGTCCACCGGAGTGGTGCAGGCACGCGACATGAAGGCCCAGTACCTGGACCGCATGGACATCGAACGCGAGCGCGGCATCACCATCAAGTCGCAGGCTGTCCGCATGCCCTGGGAATTCGACGGCGTGAGCTACGCCCTGAACATGATCGACACCCCGGGCCACGTGGACTTCACCTACGAGGTGTCGCGTTCCCTCGCAGCCTGCGAAGGTGCCGTTCTGCTGGTGGACGCCGCGCAGGGCATCGAGGCCCAGACGCTGGCGAACCTGTATCTGGCGATGGAAAACGACCTCACCATCATCCCTGTCCTGAACAAGATCGACCTGCCGGCCGCCCAGCCGGAGAAGTACGCGGCCGAGCTGGCCAGCCTGATCGGCGGCGATCCCGAAGACGTGCTGCTGGTCTCCGGCAAGACCGGCGTCGGCGTGGAAGCGCTGCTGGACAAGATCGTGCGCGACCTGCCCGCACCCGTCGGCAACCCCGACGCGCCTGCCCGGGCCATGATTTTCGACTCCGTCTACGACACCTACCGCGGCGTGGTCACCTACGTCCGTGTGGTGGACGGCATGCTGCACCCGCGTGAGCGCATCCAGATGATGTCCACCAAGGCCAGCCACGAGCTCCTGGAAATCGGCGTCAGCTCCCCGGAGCCGACACCCTCCAAGGGTCTCGGCGTCGGCGAGGTGGGCTACCTCATCACCGGCGTGAAGGACGTCCGCCAGTCGAAGGTGGGCGACACCGTCACCAACCTCGCCAAGCCTGCCGCGGAATCACTGAGCGGCTACGCGGATCCCAAGCCGATGGTCTTCTCAGGCCTCTACCCGCTGGACGGCACCGACTACCCGGTGCTGCGTGACGCCCTGGACAAGCTCAAGCTGAACGACGCGGCCCTGATCTATGAACCGGAAACCTCCGCGGCCCTCGGCTTCGGCTTCCGGGTGGGCTTCTTGGGCCTCCTGCACCTGGAGATCGTCCGGGAGCGGCTTGAACGCGAATTCAACCTGGACCTGATCTCCACCGCCCCCAACGTGGTCTACGAGGTCACGCTCGAGGACAAGAACGTGATCACTGTGACGAACCCGAGCGAGTTCCCCTCCGGGAAGATCAACGAGGTCCGCGAGCCCATGGTGGCCGCGACAATCCTCGCCCCCAACGAGTTCGTCGGCGCCATCATGGAGCTCTGCCAGGGCCGCCGCGGCGTCATGCGCGGTATGGACTACCTGTCCGAGGACCGGGTGGAGCTGCGGTACTGGATGCCGCTGGCCGAGATCGTCTTCGACTTCTTCGACCTGCTCAAGTCCAAGACGCGCGGCTACGCCTCACTGGACTGGAAGGCCGACGGCGAACAGGTCGCCGACCTGGTCAAGGTGGACATCCTGCTCCAGGGCGAGCAGGTGGACGCCTTCAGCGCCATCACCCACAAGGACAAGGCTTACGCCTACGGCGTGATGATGACCGGCAAGCTGCGCGAGCTTATTCCGCGCCAGCAGTTCGAAGTGCCGATCCAGGCGGCCATCGGGTCCCGGATCATCGCCCGTGAGTCCATCCGCGCCATCCGCAAGGACGTTCTCGCCAAGTGCTACGGCGGCGACATTTCCCGTAAGCGCAAACTGCTGGAAAAGCAGAAGGAAGGCAAGAAGCGCATGAAGATGGTGGGGCGCGTGGAAGTGCCGCAGGAAGCCTTCATCGCAGCCCTGACCACTGACGAATCCAAGGACAAGGCCAAGAAGTAGTGATGACCGTGGCCGGAACTTCCGGAGGCCGCACCCGTGCCTAGCGTTCTTCCCCTGGGCGACCCCGCGCCGTCGGACGGCCTGCTGCCGCCACAGGCGGCGGACGGTGCAGGCGCCCGGGCCTTCGGACTATACGTGCACATCCCGTTCTGCGCGGTCCGCTGCGGTTACTGCGACTTCAACACCTACACCGCAACCGAGCTCGGCGGCGGCGCGTCCCAGGACGCGTACGCCTCCACCGCCATCTCGGAAGTGGACTTGGCCGCGCGGGTCCTTGAGCAGTCGGGGGTGCCCGCCCGCAAGCTGAGCACCGTGTTTTTCGGCGGCGGCACGCCCACGCTCCTGCCCGCCGAGGACCTGGCCAGAATCCTCCGTGCCGCCATAGACACGTGGGGGATCGAACCCGGCGCCGAGGTGACCACTGAGGCCAACCCGGACTCCGTCACGCCGGAATCCCTGCAACTGCTTGCCGACGCGGGCTTCACCCGGGTCTCCTTCGGCATGCAGTCCGCCGTGCCCCATGTACTGAAGGTCCTCGACCGCACCCACACCCCGAGCCGTGTTCCGCTCGTGGTGCAGTGGGCGCGCGACGCCGGGCTGGCCGTCAGCCTGGACCTGATCTATGGAACACCGGGGGAGTCCCTCGAGGACTGGCGCTTTTCGCTCGAGACCGCCCTGTCGTACCAGCCGGACCACATCAGCGCCTACGCGCTGATCATTGAGGACGGCACCAAGCTCGCCGCCCAGATCCGCCGCGGTGAAGTTCCGGAAATCGACGACGACGACCATGCCGACAAGTACGAACTCGCCGACAAGATGATCTCCGATGCCGGCCTGCACTGGTACGAGGTCAGCAACTGGTCCGCGACGCCGGAGCAGGCGTGCCGCCACAACCTCGCTTACTGGCGCGGGGACGATTGGTGGGGCATCGGCCCTGGCGCGCACTCGCACGTGGGCGGGGTGCGCTGGTGGAACGTCAAGCATCCCACCGCCTATGCCGGACGGCTCGGCTCAGGCGTCTCGCCGGCGGCAGGACGCGAAACGCTCGACGCCGAAACCCGGGGCGTCGAAAAGGTCATGCTGGAAGCCCGGCTTTCCGCGGGGCTCGAAACCGCTGCCCTCTCGCCGGCCGGCAGGAACGCCGTGGCCGGGCTGATCGCCGACGGCCTCGTGATGCCGGAGGAGGCGTTCCGAGGCCGCCTGGTCCTTACTCTGAAGGGCCGGCTGCTGGCGGATGCCGTGGTCCGCAGGATCCTGCCGGACTAGCCGCGACAACAGATAAAGCAACGCGAGGTCACTTGCAGCCCAATCCGCCAAGGATATTGGGCTGTAAGTCCCCACCCGCACCCTAACCTCGCAAGCTCGGCCAGGGAACCCTGCGGGCGTGGGCCCAACGCACATTCGCTACTTGATCCAGCGGAGGTTGTACGGGTACCGGTGCGGCTGGCCCTTGTTGACGTGGACTCCGGCGGACACTGCGAAGCAGGTCAGCGCAATCCAGATGAGAGTGGCCAGGACGGCGAACAGGTTGCCGACGACCGGAAGCAGCACTAGGAGGTTGGCCACGAAGGCCGCAATCGTCGGCGGCAGCGTGAAGTTGAGGGCTTCCTTGGACTCCTGCGCCGTGAACGGGCCGCGGTCGCGGAAGATGAGGTAAATCAGCAGGGCCGGAACACAGCCGAGAATGCCGCCGAAGTGCGCCAGGGTGGCCCACTGCCGGTCCTCGCTGGCGGTCAGCGGAAGCGCATTGGCCGGAACGCCATGGTACTGGGGCAGGTCCTGGCCGGACTGTGTGTCCCTGCGGTCGCGAGCGTCTTGTGCCACGGTGTCTTCCTTAAGCTTGCGTTGGTGCGATAGTGCCTTGGCGCCGGGCCGCGGTGCGGTGCCGCCGTACCAAGGATACCGGCCCGTAGGGGCAATAGCGGGCGGAACGCCGAATCGCGGGGAGCGTAGCTATGGAAATTAGGGCACTGTTAGGAAATCGATGACCTCTTCCACCCGGCCCAGCAGGGCAGGCTCAAGGTCGGCGTAGGTGCGCACGGCGCCGAGGAGTTTCTGCCAGCCGAGGCCGATGTCCTCCTTGGTCTCGTGCGGCCAGCCGAAGGCGGTGAGGATGCCGGTCTTCCAGTCCGTGCCGCGCGGCACCACTGGCCACTGTGGAATGCCCAGCACTGACGGGCGGATCGCCTGCCACACGTCGACGTACGGGTGTCCCACGATCAGCACGTTCCCGGCCGCGCCGGGGGACGCCATCACGGCGTCGGCGATCCTGGATTCCTTGGAATTCGGGACCAGATGGTCCACCAGGACGCCCAGCCTGCGGCCGGGGCCGGGGCGGAAGGAGGCAACGGCCGCAGCCAGGTCATCGATGCCGTGCAGGGGCTCGACGACGATGCCCTCCACCCGGAGGTCGTCGCCCCAGACTTTTTCCACGAGTTCCGCATCGTGCTTGCCTTCGACCCAGATCCGGCTGGCCTTGGCCACCTGGGCGCGCTGCCCTTCCACCCGCACCGAACCCGACGCCGTCCGTCCGGCCGTGCCCGATCCTGCGGGCTTCGCCTTGGGCGCCGGAGGCATCAGGCGGATCGGCTGGCCGTCCAGGAGGAATCCGAAGCCCAGCTTGAAGGACCGGGACTTTCCGCGGCGGTCTTCGAGCGCCACGATGTGCATGCCGCCGGATTTCTCCACCCGGGTCACTGCGCCCACCCAGCCCGACTGGACGTCCTCGAGCACCATGCCGCGCTCCACGGGGACCTCGGGCAGGCTCTTTTTGGCGGGCGTTGTCATGTCCTGCGGGCCCCAGGTCTGGTACTGCATTTCGTTCACCGCTCTGCACTAGGAAGGAGCCGCTCCGGCCGCGGGCATGCCGCCGGGGGACAGGCGCCCGGAATTTCGCCCGGAGCGGTACCAATGCTAACAACGGGGCGACTCATATTAGACTTGTTAGCACTTAGGCATGTCGAGTGCTAACGACAGCGTTGACGGGCGGGAAAAACGCCCGGCGCGGTTACGGCCAAAAGGAGGTGGACTGTGAGCGAACCACGGAAGCTTGAGGTGCTGCGCGCCATCGTGGAGGACTATGTCCATTCCCGCGAGCCTGTCGGCTCCAAGGCCCTGGTGGAACGGCACCATCTGGGCGTTTCCAGCGCCACCATCCGCAACGACATGGCGGCTCTGGAGGACGAGGGCCTCATCACGGCCCCGCACACCAGTGCAGGGAGGATTCCCACGGACAAGGGTTACCGCCTGTTCGTCGACCAGATCTCGGCGGTCAAGCCGCTCTCGCCGGCGGAGAAGCGCGCCATCCAGACCCTGCTCGAGGGGTCCGAGGACCTCGACGACGTCCTGGACCGGACGGCGCGGCTCCTGTCCCAGCTGACCAACCAGGTCGCCGTCGTGCAGTACCCGCACCTGAGCCGGGCCGTGGTCCGGCACATTGAATTCGTGCTGCTGGCGCCGCGGAAGGTGCTGATCGTGCTGATCGCCGACTCCGGCAAAGTGGACCAGCGCGTCGTCGACGCCGGACAGGACCTGTCAGACGAGACGCTGGCCGCCCTGCGCACCCGGTTCCTGACCGGTGTGGCCGGAACGCCGGTGGCCATCCTTCCCCAGCACCTGGCCGCCGTCGTGGCCGGCTGCACGCCCGCCGAGCGCCCCGTAGCCACGGCCCTGGGCAAGGGACTGGAGGGCCTCGCCCACAACAGCCGGGAAGACCGCATGGTCCTGGCCGGAACGGCCAACCTGGCGCGGTCCAACGTGGACTTCCCGCTGAGCATCGGACCTGTCCTTGAGGCCCTTGAGGAGCAGGTGGTGATGCTGCGGCTCCTGAGCGACATGGCGCAGGACCCGCGCGGCGTGGCCGTCAGCATCGGCCGGGAAAACCCCTACGACGGGCTGGCCGAGGCGTCGGTCGTGGCCACGGGCTACGGCCCCGACGCCAGCGCCAAGGTGGGCATCCTGGGCCCTACCCGGATGGACTATCCCACCACCATGGCCGCCGTGCGCGCGGTGGCCCGCTATCTTTCGAGGATTCTGGGCCCGTGACCGCACGCCCCGGACATCCTTTGACCACAGACAGTACAACCAGGAAGAGATACGAACTTTGAGCAGCCACTACGACGTTCTTGGAGTCTCCGCGGAAGCCACCGGCGAGGAGATTAAAAAGGCCTACCGCAAGCTGGCCCGCTCGCTTCACCCGGACGTCAACCCCGGGGAAGACGCCGCCGAACGGTTCAAGGCCGTCACCCACGCCTATGAGGTGCTGTCCGATCCGCAGAAGCGCAGGGTCTACGACACCACCGGCAACGAGAACGGCACGGACAACGGCTTTGGCGGCGGCGGTTATGCCGGCCAGGGCTTCGCGTTCCAGGACATCTTCGACACCTTCTTCGGCGCCGGCGGCACCTCCGGGCCCGCGTCCCGCGTCCGCCGCGGCCAGGACGCGCTCATCAGCGTGCGGATCGACCTGCGCGATGCCGTGTTCGGTGTCAACAAGAAGCTGGAAGTGGACACGGCCGTCACCTGCCCCACCTGCGAAGGGTCCTGCTGCCGCGAGGGCAGCCACCCCGAACGCTGTGACATCTGCGGCGGCAGTGGCCAGGTGCAGCGGGCGGTCCGTTCCATCCTCGGCCAGGTCATGACCGCCGCCCCCTGCGGCTCGTGCGAGGGTTTCGGCACCGTCATCAAGGACCCCTGCAACGAGTGCAGCGGCCAGGGCCGCATCCGCAGCCGCCGCTCCCTGACCATCAAGGTCCCGGCCGGTGTGGCCACCGGCACGCGGATCCAGCTCTCCGGACAGGGCGAGGCCGGGCCCGCGGGCGGACCGTCCGGCGACCTCTATGTGGAAATCCGCGTCAACAACGACCCCACATATGTCCGCGAGGGCGACGATCTCCACGCGACCCTGAACATTCCCATGACCGCCGCTGCCCTCGGCACGGAAGTGAGCCTGGAAACCTTCGACGGCAAGCAGGAGATCGACGTCAAGGCGGGCACGCAGTCCGGCGAGATCATCACCCTCCGCGGCCTCGGCGTCACCCACCTGCGCGGCTACGGCCGCGGCGACCTCAAGGTTCACCTGCAGGTGGAGACACCGTCCAAGCTTGACCCCGCCCAGGAGGACCTGCTCCGGCAGCTGGCCAAGCTCCGCGGAGAGCAGTTCTCCGAGGGAAAGCTCGCAGCCGGCGGCGGCGTCTTCGCCAAGCTGCGGGACCGCCTCGGTAACCTGTAGCGGTGAGCAACCCCGTATTCTTTGCCCCGGCCGGCGCGCTGGACGGCACTGTTCCCGGTTCGCTGTTCGTCCTGGACGGTGCCGAGGCGCGGCACGCGGTCACGGTGAAGCGCCTGGCAGTGGGGGAGCTGGTTGACATAGCCGACGGCGCCGGCAAACGCATCACCGGAACGGTGACGGAAGCTGCCCCCGCCGAGCTGACGGTGGAATGCACTTCCGTCAGTGCGGAACCGCGGCCGGACATCCGCCTCGTTCTGGTGCAGGCCCTCGCCAAGGGTGACCGGGACGAGTTGGCGATCGAAACAGCCACTGAGCTGGGCATCGACGCGGTAATTCCGTGGCAGTCGGAACGCTCCATCGTCCGCTGGAAGGGTGACCGGGCAGCCAAGGCGCACGGCAAATGGCAGTCCGCCGTCACGGCCGCTGCCAAGCAGGCGCGCCGCGCCTGGATCCCCGAGGTGAGGCCCGCCGTCGACACCCAGGCGCTGGCCAGGGAAGTGGCGGAAGCCGGCCTTGCCGTGATTCTGCACGAAGACGCGGTGACGCCGCTGCGGCGGGTCCTTGGCAAGTGGTCGGAGGAGCGCCGGGAGGCGTCGGACCCCGGCGAGGTGCTCCTCATCGTTGGTCCCGAAGGGGGCATTAGCCCCCGTGAGGTCACCAGGCTGTGCAGCGCCGGGGCGGTCACGGCGCTGCTGGGACCGCACGTCCTGCGGTCATCGACGGCGGGACCGGCCGGCGTCGTGGTGGCCAGCGACGTCCTGGGCCGTTGGTAACGTTAGCGGACCGTGAAACCGCGTGAGTCCACGTTGAGTTCGTCCTCGGGCTTGCCCGGGCCGATCTGGGAGACGCGCACCTCATAGTTGCCGGGCGCAAGGTTGACGGTGATGCCGAAGACCCCGGACGCGGCGGGATCAGCTGCGGCAACGACTTCCCCGGTCAGGTAGCTTTCCTTGTCGCCGTTGTCCTGGACCTTGAGGATGCGCCAGTGGAGTTTGCCGTTGGGAACGGTGCTTCGTCCGGCGATCTTGACCCGTCCGTCACCGACTTCGGTGCCCTGTTGCGGATCGATGATCCACACCGGTGCCACCATTCCGGCGCTGCGGGACGTGGGCGCACCGAGCTTCACGTGCTTGAACGCCAGGTAATCGGTGTGCCCGTCCACCAGGATCACCACCTCGATCTGCTGGCCGGAGTCGATCAGGCCTGAGCTGGCCCCTGCGGCCGTTGCGGTGTACACCAGTTGCTGGATGGCCCGCTGGGCCATGTCGGCGTCGAGGTTGCTGTTGAAGGCATCCGCGGAAACGTCCACGGTAATGACATTGGTGCCCGAGATTGATGTCGCCAGGTTCTTGGGGTTCTGCCACGGCGTGAAGAAGTCCGGATCCAGCGGCGTCTCCGACATCATGGCCCGCAGGGCGCGCGTGATCGGGTTCTCATCGTCAGGAACGTCGCGGAACTCGCGGTACAAGAAGACGTTGCTGTTGCTTCGCCCGATCCAGTAAACGGGCGCCTTGTTCGAGGACTGCGTTGTTTCCAGCGGCGCGCTGGTGGTGGGAACGCCGTCGGTGCCGGCGGCCCGGCGGGAAGAGGAGGTCGGAGAGTTGGCGGACGTCACGGCGGGGTCGGGATCGGCAATGCATCCGGACAGCAGCAGGGCAGCCGGAAGTAGCCCGGACAGCAGCACGGAGCGAATCCGCGGTACTTTCCGGCCCGGAGTTCCTGGCTGACTGATGCTGGCGATCCCTTCGAATGAGCAGTGCTTGCGGGCACGCCGGACCGTTGCCGGCGGGCTCCTTTTCCAGCATTACACGAGACTTTGGGGCACGCCGTGCCTTTCGGGGCAGGCGGCCGAACTGCAACGGGAACGATATGAGGCCGATACAAAGTTGATATCTAATTGCGGGAACGCGTTACAAAATGGCGGTCGGCCGTGACCTTCCCGGACGGCAGGCCAAGGCGTGCGCTGGCGTAAGATGTAGAGACACAAATGAGTTATTTTTCCGAACCGGAGGGAACTTAAGGCCCCAGGCCGTCACCATGACTGAATCAGCAAACGGAAAGCGCCGCCTCAATACGGGGGACCGCACAACGGGCGAATTCCCCCATACTCTCCCCGGTGTCCGGACGGAGGTGGTCATCTTCGATAACTCTGATCAGATGGTTCAGTCGCTGGGCAGCCACGACGAGGCCCTCCGCTTCATCGAGGACCAGTTCCCGGCCGTCAGTTTCCACGTCCGCGGCAACGAACTCTCCATCAACGGACCCGCGGCCGATGTGCCGCGGATCATGCGCCTGCTCCACGAAGTCCGTGGGCTCGTGGCCCGCGGCACGGTGATCACCCCGGCCGTCCTCCAGCAACTGGTCGCGCTGCTCCGCAGCCAGTCCCTGCAGAATCCGGTCGAGGTGCTGACCCATGACATCCTGTCCAGCCGCGGCAAGACCATCCGGCCCAAGACACTGAACCAGAAGAACTATGTGGACGCTATCGACGCGAACACGGTGATCTTCGGGATCGGTCCCGCCGGCACCGGCAAGACCTACCTGGCGGTGGCCAAGGCGGTGCAGGCCCTGCAGCAGAAGGAAGTCAGCCGGATCATCCTCACCCGTCCCGCCGTCGAGGCGGGCGAACGGCTGGGGTTCCTCCCCGGCACGCTCAGCGACAAGATCGACCCGTACCTGCGGCCGCTCTATGACGCGCTGCACGACATGATGGACCCCGAGTCCATTCCCCGGCTCATGGCGGCCGGAACCATCGAAGTCGCTCCGCTGGCCTATATGAGGGGCCGGACGCTAAACGATGCCTTCATCATCCTTGACGAGGCACAGAACACCACGCCGGAACAGATGAAGATGTTCCTGACCCGCCTCGGCTTCGGCTCCAAGATGGTGGTCACCGGCGACGTCACGCAGGTGGACCTTCCGTTCGGAACCCGCTCCGGCCTGCGCATCGTCGAGGAGATCCTCAGCGGAATCGACGACGTCAGCTTCTCCGTACTGGACGCCGCCGACGTCGTCCGCCACCGCCTGGTGGGGGACATCGTCAACGCCTACGGCATCTGGGATGAAGCACAACGCAACCGGGTCAAGCATTCCGTTCCCCGGGAACGACGGGAGAGCACGCATGAGCATCGAAGTTAACAACGAATCCGGCATCCAGGTGGACGAGCCCCGGCTGGTGGCATTGGCGCGCTTCATCTTCGAGCAGCTGTACATCCATCCGCAGGCGGAACTGTCCATCCTGCTGGTGGACGAGCCGGCCATGGAGAAGCTGCACATCGAGCTCATGGATGAGCCGGGAGCCACCGACGTGCTCTCGGTCCCCATGGATGAGCTGACCCCGGGAACCCCGGACAAGCCCACCCCGCAGGGGATGCTTGGTGACATCGCAATTTGTCCCCAGGTGGCCGAAATCCAAGCGCGCAACGCCGGGCACTCCACGCAGGACGAGATGCTGCTGCTGGCCACGCACGGAATCCTCCACCTGCTCGGCTATGACCATGCCGAACCGGAGGAGAAGGCAGAAATGTTCGGCCTGCAGCGCGAACTGCTGACGGCATTCACCGGCAAAGAAGCACCGGCCGAGACCACCCAGTGACCTCCCTGCTCCTTGTCTGCATGGCGCTGGCGTTTCTCGGTGCAGCAGCGCTGCTGACTGCTGCCGAGGCGGCGTTCAGCTTTCTTCCGCGCCACGACGCCGAGCAGGCCGTGCAGGGGAGCCGCGGGCGGGCGTTGCGGAGGATCCTGGATCAGCCGATGACGCACATGCGTGCCCTGCGTTTCTGGCGGATCTGGTTCGAGACGGCCTCGGCGGTTGCCGTGGCTGTACTCCTCTACAGCCTGCTGGACAACGTCTGGCTGGCCGGCCTGGCCGCGACAGGCATCATGGCGGTCCTCGGCTTTGTGCTGGTGGGCGTCTCGCCGCGCCAGCTGGGCCGCTCCCATCCGGCCGCCGTGGCGCAGTATTCGGCGTCGCTGGTCCGGTTCCTGGCCTGGATACTCGGCCCGATCCCCGCCTGGCTTGTCCGGCTGGGCAGTGCCGTGGCCCCGGGTTCGCCCAACGGTGACGACTCCTACTTCAGCGAGGAGGAGTTCCGCGAACTGGTTGACCGCGCCACCGAGTCGGACATGATCGAGGACAACGAGGCAGAACTTATCCAGTCCGTCTTCGAGTTCGGCGACACCCTGGTCCGCGCCGTCATGGTGCCGCGGACTGACATCCTGACCATCGACGCCGGTTCAAGCCTGCACAGCGCGATGGCATTGTTCCTGCGGTCGGGGTATTCCAGGATTCCCGTCATCGGCGAAAACACAGACCAGATCCTGGGCATCATCTACCTCAAGGACGTGGCCGCCGCCATCCACGGCATGGATCCGGAGGCCGAACCGCCCGTGGTGGACGTGCTGGCCCGCGAGGTCCGCTACGTGCCGGATTCCAAGCCGGTGAGCGATCTCCTCCGGGAACTCCAGAAAGAATCCACGCACGTGGCCATCGTCATCGACGAGTACGGCGGGACGGCCGGGCTGGTGACGCTGGAGGACCTCATCGAAGAGCTCGTCGGCGAAATCGTGGATGAATACGATTCGGAGAGCGCCGCCGTCGTCGATCTCGGCGACGGCACGTACCGGGTGAGCGCCCGGATGGGCATCGACGACCTCGGTGAGCTGTTCGGCATCGAACTGGACGACGACGAGGTGGACACCGTGGGCGGCCTGCTGGCCAAGGCCCTCGGCCGGGTCCCGATCGTGGGCAGTGCCGTGGACATCGACGGCGTCTCGCTGCGTGCCGAGCGGCTTGAGGGCCGCCGGAACCGCGTCAGCCACATCATTGCGGGCGCCGCGCCGAAAGGGCCCGTTCCAAACAATACTGACCTTGAAGAACTTCTCGACGAGGCCGAATCAATGCAACAGGGAGTTCCACGTGAGCAAGCAGAATAAGGCCGACGCCGGCGAACCGTTCGGCGGGTACCATGCCGGATTCTCGGTGCTGGTGGGCCGGCCCAACGCCGGCAAGTCCACCCTCACCAACGCGCTGGTGGGCAAAAAGGTGGCCATCACGTCCGCCAAGCCGCAGACTACGCGGCACACCATCCGCGGAATCGTCCACCGCGAGAACGCTCAGCTGATCCTCGTGGACACCCCCGGCCTGCACCGGCCCCGCACCCTGCTGGGCAAGCGTCTTAACGACCTCGTTGCCGACACGCTCTCAGAGGTGGACGCGATCGGGTTCTGCATCCCGGCGAACGAGAAGATCGGCCCCGGTGACAAGTTCATCGCCGCGCAGCTCGCCGCCGTGGGGCGCAAGCCGGTGATTGCCCTCGTCACCAAGGCTGACCTGGTGGACCGGCAGGCCCTGACGGAGCAGCTGCTGGCCGTCGCCGAGCTCGGCAGGGAAGTGCTGGGCGAGGAAGGCTGGAAGGACATCGTTCCGGTCTCGGCCGCCGACGGGTTCCAGGTGGGCACGGTGGCGGACGTCCTGATCAGCCACATGCCGCCGTCGCCGCCGCTCTATCCGGACGGCGAGCTGACCGATGAGCCGGAGGCCGTCATGGTGGCCGAACTTATCCGCGAGGCTGCGCTGGAGGGCGTGCGCGACGAGCTGCCGCACTCACTGGCCGTGGTGGTGGAGGAGATCGTTCCCCGCGAGGGCCGGACCGAGGACAACCCGCTCCTCGACGTCCGGGTCAACCTCTACGTGGAGCGCCCATCCCAGAAGGCCATCATTATCGGCAAGGGCGGAAGCCGTCTGCGGGAGGTCGGCACCAACGCACGGAAGGGCATCGAGGCGCTCCTGGGCACCCGCATCTACCTCGACCTCCATGTCAAGGTGGCCAAGGACTGGCAGCGCGACCCCAAGCAGCTGGTGAAGCTCGGGTTCTGACCCGCCGACGCCGGCGCGCCAACGTTAACGCCTGCGCGCCGGGCCGCGAACGCCGGATGTCCGGCGTTTTCCCAGAAACGGCTACTAAAATAGGCCGGATCCCATTTTTTCGAGGAAGGTACACCCTGTGGTGCGACGCCGCGACAACCGCGCCCAAGGACCGGGCACACCCGCCCGGTCCGAGCCAGCTGCCCGGCATGCCGAGGACGCCCGGCTGGGCGCTGCCCGGCACCTGAACGTCCGCCACATGCCCACGTGGCTCAAGGTGACCACCGCCGTGGTCGCCGTGGTCCTGGCTGGCGGCCTCGCCTTTGCCGGCTACTGGTACTTCAGGCTGCAGTCCAACATCTCCACCGCCGCGCTCGGCGCCGGAAGTAGCCGGACCGACGCCACGGACGATGCCACCGGCAGGCTGCAGATCCTGATCCTGGGGTCCGACACCCGCGACGGCAAGAACTCGAATTACGGCAGTACCGAGGATTCCACCGGCTACGGCAATTCCGACGTCATGATGCTCATGGACATCTCGGAGGACAACAAGCGGGTCAACGTGATCAGCTTCCCGCGCGACCTGCTGGTGGACATCCCCAAGTGCACGGACCAGAAGACCGGCAAGCAGTACCCGGCCCGCAGCGGCATCATGATCAACGAAGCCATGAAAGAGGCCGGCATCGGCTGCGCCGTGGACACGGTCAACAAGCTGACGGGCATGGAGATTGACCACTTCATGATGGCTGACTTCAACGCCGTCAAAGAACTGTCGAATGCCGTGGGCGGCGTCGAGGTGTGCATCAGCGACGCCGTCTACGACCCCGACTCCCGGCTGAAGCTGCCCAAGGGCACCTCCCAGGTGCAGGGCGAACAGGCCCTCGCCTTCCTCCGCACCCGCCATGCGTTCGCCGACGGCGGCGACCTCGGCCGCATCAGAGCCCAGCAGGGCTTCCTGTCCTCCCTGACCCGCAAGATCAAGGATGACGGCACCCTCTCCAACCCGGCGAAGCTCCTGAACATCGCCGACGTCATCACCAAGAACCTCACCGTCGACGACGGCCTCGCCTCGGTACCGGCGATGGTCACCATCGGCAACCGGCTGAAGACGATCGACGTCGGCAAGGTTGCCTTTGTGGCGACACCGACCGTCCCTGCGGCCAGCGATCCCAACCGGCTCGAAGCGGCGCAGCCGGCCGCCTCGCAGCTGTTCGCCGCTCTGAGGAAGGACGTCGACCTGACCGACCCGGACGGGAAGGAAACCCCGTCGCCGTCGGCCACGCCCAAGCCTTCGGCGAGCTCCACGCCGTCGGCCGCGCCCAAGCCTACAGCGGCGGCGCCGTATGACAAGACGCTGCAGCCCATCACCGTGGCAAACGGAACCGGTTCGCCCACCCGGACCCAGGAAATCGTTGACGTCGTGGTGGCCGGCGGCTTCACCCAGGTAGGGCAGCTGGAGGCCGACACGACGGCAAAGACAATGGTGTACTACGGACCTGAGTTCGCGGACGTCGCCGCCGACGTGGCGGCCCTGTTCGGTATTCCGGCCGCCCAGGTGGCGCCCTCGTCCGGCGTCGCGGGCGTGCAGCTGTACCTCGGTTCCGACTTCCCGTCCGGAACGAAGTTCGGCAAGACCACCGTTCCCAAGGACATCGTCAACCAGACAGCCAGCGACACCGTCTGCCAGCAGGCAAACCCCGAGCTGATCGTGCGCTAGCTGACCGCGCGCTAGCTGACCGCGCGGGGTAGCTGAACGCCGTAGCTGCCTGCGGTTTTGTCGTAAAGAAAAAGCCGGGCCGCCCCGAACGGGGGCGGCCCGGCATTTCTGCACTCACCAGATGCTGACGCGCTCCGCCGGGGGCATCCACATCCCGTCCTCCTCCGTGACGCCGAACGCGGCGTGGAAGGAGTCCAGGTTCTTGGCAATGGCATTGGTGCGGAACTCGTTGGGGGAGTGCGGGTCAGTGGCCAGCCGCCGGACGGCCTCTTCCGTGCGGATCACCTGGCGCCAGCCGGCCGCCCAGGAAGCGAAGAAGCGCTGTTCACCCGTCAGCCCGTCGAGCACCTCTGGTTCCTGGCCGTCAAGGCTGAGGCGGTAGGCCTTGTGCGCAATGGTTAGCCCGCCCAGGTCGCCGATGTTTTCGCCCAATGTGAGCTTGCCGTTGACGTTGTGTCCGGGTGCGGCGTACGGGGATAGCGCATCGAACTGGTCCACGAGGCGGCCGGTCAGGGCTTCGAAGGCCTTGCGGTCGTCCTCGGTCCACCAGTTGCGCAGCTCGCCCTTGCCGTCGAACTGCGAGCCCTGGTCGTCGAAGCCGTGGCCGATCTCGTGCCCGATCACGGCCCCGATGCCGCCATAGTTCACCGCGTCGTCGGCGTCGGCGGTGAAGAACGGCGGCTGGAGGATGGCGGCCGGGAAGACGACCTCATTCAGCATGGGGTGGTAGTAGGCATTGACGGTCTGCGGCGTCATGAGCCACTTGTTGAGGTCCACCGGCTTGCCCACCTCGTCAAGGTGCCGGTCGACGTCGGCGTTGTGGGCCCGTTCGACGTTCCCCAGCAGGTCGGCGGGGTCCACCACCACTGCCGAATAGTCGATCCATTCGTCGGGGAACCCGATCTTCGCGCGGAACGCCCCCAGTTTCCGGAGCGCCTCGGCCTTGGTGTCCTCGCCCATCCATTCCAGCCCGCTGATGCTCTGCCGGTAGGCCTCGATCAGGTTCGCCACGAGGGTCTGCATGCGGGCCTTGTGGCCCTCCGGGAAGTGCCGGGCCACATAGATCTGGCCAACGGCCTCGCCCAGCGCCGCCTCGACGACGGCGACGCCCCGTTTCCAGCGGTCCTTGTTTCGGGGGGTGCCGCTGATGGTGGTGCCGTAGAAGGCGAAGTTTGTGTCCACGAAGGCGGACGACAGGTAGGGGGCCGCCGAGTTGATGACGCGCAGGGCAAGCCATTCCTGCCACACCGGCAGTGACTCCGAGGCCAGCAGCGCGGCGGCGCCGGCAAAGAAGTCAGGGGTGCTGACGACGATCTCCTGCCGCTTCTCCGGGGCGATGTCCGCGGCCTCAAACCACGTGTCCAGCAGGGGGAACAGCTTGCGCGCCTCGTCCGCCGATTTCAGGTTGTAGGTCTTCTGCGGGTCACGGAGCGTGACGTTGTCCCAGTGGTGCGAGGCGAGGGCGGTCTCCAGGGCCACCACCCGTGCCGCGGCACCTTCGGGATCGGCCACGCCGGCCAGGCCGAACATGGTGCCCACGTACTCCCGGTAGGACTGCATCACGGGGGCGAATTTCTCCTCGCGGTAATAGGACTCGTCGGGCAGCCCGAGGCCGCCCTGCCCCGTGTACAGCAGAACGCGGTCGGGGTTGCCGGCGTCGGGTGCCGGGTAGATGTAGAAGAGTCCGGACACATCGGCACGGAAGAGCCGGCCGGCCAGCGCCAGCAGTTCGTCAATGCTGGCGGTGGCGAAGACCTCGGCCAGGCGTCCGCGGATGGGGTCCATGCCCTTGGCCTCGACGGCTGCCTCATCCATGAAGCTGCTGTAGAGGTCGCCGATTTTCCGCTCGATCCCGCTGGCCTCGGCCCCCTTGGCCGCGGCTTCCTCGATGATTTCCCGGACAGCCAGTTCGGAGCCGTCGCGCAGGGCTGTGAATGTGCCTTCCAGCGCACGGTCGTCAGGGATGGTGGTGTCCTTCAGCCAGGCGCCGTTCACATGCTGGTAGAGGTCGTCCTGTGGCCTCACGCTGCGGTCGATGTTTGACAGGGCGATCCCCGAAATTGGCACAGGAGCTCCTTCGATGACGGGCTGCGGCCGGCACTTTCACCGGTGCAGCGTCTGCATTGTGGACGTTGCTGAGGTGTTGCTCCTTCATCTTACGCACCCGTGTTACTGTGAAATGGTGCGTGCAGAACTCCTTCTTCTTAGCTGCCGCGGCGAGGCCTCAGACGCGATCTAGCGCAAGGCCCACCCTCGTCGCGGAGTCTGTGTTGCCCGGCCACCCTTTCACTCAGGAACCACAGAAAAGGCCAGATTAATGCGAAACGCACAGAAGCCCTCGGGAATGCCGGTCCACCGCTACATCCCCTTCCAGGACCAGATCAAGGTCGATCTGCCGGACCGGACCTGGCCGGACAAGATCATCACCACGGCCCCGCGCTGGTGCGCAGTTGATCTGCGGGACGGTAACCAGGCACTCATCGATCCCATGAGCCCGGCCCGCAAAATGAAGATGTTCGACCTGCTGGTCCGGATGGGCTACAAGGAGATCGAGGTCGGCTTCCCCTCCGCGTCCCAGACCGACTTCGACTTCGTCCGCCAGCTGATCGAGGGCAACCACATCCCGGATGACGTCACCATCCAGGTGCTGACCCAGGCCCGCGAACACCTCATCGAGCGGACCTACGAGTCGCTGGTGGGCGCCAAGCAGGCCATCGTGCACCTGTACAACTCCACGTCCGTCCTGCAGCGCCGCGTGGTGTTCAACCAGGACGAGGACGGCATCCTGGACATCGCCCTGCAGGGCGCACGCCTCTGCAAGAAGTACGAAGAAACGCTGGGCGACACCCACATCACCTACGAGTACTCACCGGAGTCCTTTACGGGCACCGAGCTGGAGTACGCGGTCCGCGTCTGCAACGCCGTCGCCGACGTCTTTGAGGCCTCCGCCGACCGACAGGTGATCATCAACCTGCCCGCCACGGTGGAGATGGCCACTCCGAACGTCTACGCGGACTCCATCGAGTGGATGAGCCGCAACCTGCACCCGCGCGAGGGCATCATTCTCTCCCTGCACCCGCACAACGACCGCGGCACCGGTGTGGCCGCCGCCGAGCTGGGCTACCAGGCCGGCGCCGACCGCATCGAGGGCTGCCTGTTTGGCAACGGCGAGCGGACCGGCAACGTGGACCTGGTGACCCTCGGCCTGAACATGTTCGTCCAGGGCGTTGACCCGATGATCGACTTTTCCGACATCGACGACGTCCGGCGCACCGTGGAATACTGCAACCAGCTGCCCGTGGCGGAGCGTGCACCCTACGGCGGCGACCTCGTCTTCACCGCGTTCTCCGGATCCCACCAGGACGCCATCAAGAAGGGCCTCGAAGCCCTGGAGAAGGATGCGGCAGCCGCAGGCAAGGACGTCAGCGACGTCACCTGGCAGGTGCCCTACCTGCCGGTGGACCCGAAGGACCTCGGCCGCAGCTACGAGGCCGTGATCCGCGTCAACTCCCAGTCCGGCAAGGGCGGCGTGGCCTACCTGCTGAAGAGCGAGCACAGCCTGGACCTGCCGCGGCGGGCGCAGATCGAATTCTCCGGCGTCATCCAGAAGCGCACGGACACCGTGGGCGGCGAGGTCAGCGGTGCCCAGCTGTGGCAGCTGTTCCAGGACGAGTACCTGCCCTCGGCCAAGGCGGAAAGCCAGTGGGGCCGGTACTCCCTCGGCTCGGTGAAAACTGAAACCGATGAGGACGGCTCCATGACCCTGCACGCCTCGCTGGGTGTGGACGGCACCCACGTCAACCGCACAGGAACCGGCAACGGCCCCATCGCCGCACTGCTGGACATCCTCGGCCAGGACGGCGTGGACGTGCGGGTGCTGGACTACAGCGAGCACGCCCTGTCTGAAGGCGGCAGCGCCCTCGCCGCGGCCTACGTCGAATGCGCCGTGGGAGAGCGCGTCCTGTGGGGCGTCGGCATCGATGCCAACACCAGCACATCCGCCCTCAAGGCAGTTATCTCTGCGGTGAACCGGGCCATTCGGGACGCCCAGGCCTAAGCTTCCTGACAGCTGCGCCGCCGGTCCACACCGGCGGCGCAGCTGTTTTCGGCGGCTCAACTGTTTTCATGGAGTCAATGGGAAGATTAAGCGTGGTCCAATCATTTGCAGCGCGCAGCTACCGCGACGACGCCGTGGTGTTGCGCACCCACAAACTGGGCGAGGCGGACCGCATCATCACCCTGCTGACCAAGCACCACGGCCAGGTCAGGGCGGTGGCCAGGGGGATCCGGCGGACCACCAGCCGCTTCGGCGCCCGCCTGGAGCCCTTCATGGTGGCAGACCTGCAGCTCGTGTCCGGCAAGAGCCTCGACATCGTGACGCAGGCCGTCGCGAAAGGGGCGTACGGGGGCAACATCGCTGCCGACTACGGCCGTTATACGGTGGCCGCGGCCATGACCGAAACCGCAGAAAAGCTGACCGACGTCGACGGTGAAGCCGGGACGGCCCAGTACAACCTGCTGGTCGGTGCCCTGGCCTCGCTGAGCCGCGGGGACCACGCGCCTGAGCTGATCCTGGATTCCTACCTGCTGCGGGCCCTGTCAACCGGAGGCTGGGCGCCCAGCTTCACGGACTGCGCGCGCTGCGGCGCGCCCGGACCGCACACCGCGTTCTCCGCTCCGCTGGGCGGCATGGTCTGCGGCGACTGCCGCCCGCCTGGGTCACCGGCGCCGGCACCGGAAACGGTGTCCCTGCTGGGTGCGCTGCTCACCGGGAACTGGCCGACGGCGGACGCTTCACTTCCGGTCCACCGCCGGGAATCCGCGGGCCTGGTGGCAAGCTATTTGCAGTGGCACCTCGAGCGTGTCCTGAAATCCCTCAAACATGTGGAGCGTACCTAACAGTGTCCTTGGGAAAGAAGACCAGTCCTGCCCGGCGCCGCACCGCTCCGGTGGTGGCCCCGTACCCGCACTCCTCGGGGGCGGTTCCGCCGTCGATTCCGGCCGAGTTCGTGCCCCGGCACGTGGCCATCGTGATGGACGGCAACGGCAGGTGGGCCAACCAGCGCGGACTGCCGCGCATCGAGGGCCACAAGGCGGGGGAGCCCGCACTGCTGGACGTCGTGGCAGGTGCCATTGAACTCGGCATCGAATACGTCAGCGTGTACGCCTTCTCCACCGAGAACTGGCGGCGGTCTCCCGAGGAAGTCCGCTTCCTGATGGGATTCAACAAGGAGGTGCTGCGCCGGCAGCGCAACCAACTGGACGACTGGGGCGTGCGGATCCGCTGGTCCGGCCGGCGTCCCCGCCTCTGGGGTTCGGTGATCCGCGAACTGGAGGAGGCAGAGGCGTACACCGCCGGAAACAGCACCTGCACGCTGACCATGTGCGTGAACTACGGCGGCCGGGCCGAAATCGCGGACGCGGTGTCCGCCATTGCCCGCGACGTGGCCGACGGCAGGCTCAAGCCCGGGGCCATCACCGAGAAGACGATCCAAAAGTACCTTGACGAGCCGGACCTTCCCGACGTCGACCTATTCCTCCGCAGTTCCGGTGAACAGCGGCTGTCCAACTTCATGCTGTGGCAGTCGGCGTACGCGGAGTTCGTCTTCCTCGACACCCTGTGGCCCGACGTCGACCGCCGGACCCTCTGGGACGCAGTGGAGATCTATGCCCAGCGGGACCGCCGGTACGGCGGCGCAGTGGACGCCGCCCGGGCCCTCTAGATTCCGCGGCGCTGGGGTCACGGTACCGGACACCCTGCACCCGAATCAGGCGGCGTAACCCCTGATCCATTGGGCCAGGCGCCGGTAGGCGTCGGACCGCACGTCGGCGCGGGACAGGAACACGTCGTGGAGGGCGCCGTCGATGCGCTCCACGGTGACGCTCCTGCCCAGCGACATGGCACGGGCGGCAATTGTGTTGACGTCCAGTACCGCGTCCGTGCGGCGCATTGCCTCGTTCCACACCATGCCGTTCTCGCTTGCCGCCGAGAGCAGGACCAGAACGGGAACCCCGATGCCCAGGCCGCGTGCCACCTTGGCCTGCCCGGCCAGGATGGCACTGAGCCAGGCCGCACGCACCGGAAAGGCCAGCGGCGGCCGGTAGGCAGCGTCCAGGGTCCACTCGCCTTCGGCGGAACTGCTGATGCTCCGCCAGTAGAAGCCGCGCTCCGGCAGCCTGAGCACCGCCTCCGGCCGCAGGCGGGCGATCGGCTCCACCATGGTCCAGGCCGCCCGCCGAACCAGGGCGCTGCCGTGCATTTCGAGCCAGGGACTGTTCAGGACGAGTTGGGAAACGGCGCCGGGGTTGCGGCTGGCCCACAGGGCCGCCACGAGGCCGCCCGTGGAATGCCCCATGAGCGCGAGCTGCACGGGTCCTGCACCGCCGGACTCGGCGACCATGCCGGCCGCGGTGCCGATCTCGGCGTCGTAGTTTTCCAGATCTGCGACGTAGCCGCCGTGGGTGCCCGGCTGAAGGCTGCGGCCGTGGTTGTGCATGTCCAGCGCAAAGAATTCGAAGCCCTGCGCGTCCCAGAACCGCGCAAGCTCAATATTGAAGAAGTAGTCGCTCCAGCCGTGCAGGAAGAGCACTGCCCGGCGGGGCCCGGCAGAACGGAGATCCGGAGTGTCCGGACCGGCCGGTCGAGTGAAGCGGACCAGCGTGGCCCGGCGGCGGACGCCGTCCGGGCCCGCGGCTTCGAAGGCGCAGGACTCGAAGCCCGGTCCCAGGATGTCGCTCTGCCACTCCATGGCACCAGCCTAGGCTCTGCGATACCGCCCCGGGTGCCGTTGTGTCAGCCCGCTTTGGTCTGCACACTGGGAATTTGGTCTGCACTCTGGAATTTGGTCTGCACGGGCCAAGACGGAAAACTAGAGGCATGCGCGTATACCCCACTTTTTTCAGGCTGGCCTTTTCATGGATGGACGCCGAACGCGCCCATAAGATCGGTTTCAAGGGAATCCGGCTGGTCCATTCGGTGGGAGCAGGACGGCTGCTGGAAAGGTTCACGGCTCCGCCGGCGTCCTTGCAGACGAATGCGCTCGGACTGACCTTCCCATCCCCGTTCGGTCTTGCCGCCGGATTTGACAAGGAGGGCCACGGGATCGAGGCCCTGATGGAGCTCGGATTCGGCCACGTTGAGGTGGGAACCATCACCGGCCAGGCCCAGCCCGGCAACGAAAAGCCCCGGCTGTTCCGGCTGATCGAGGACAGGGCCGTCATCAACCGGATGGGATTCAACAACGACGGCGCCTCAGCCGTGGCTCCGCGGCTGAAGTCCGCCCGTGCTGCGCTGCAGCGGCGCCATGCCAAGGTGCGGCCCGTGATCGGCGTCAACATCGGCAAGACCAAGGTGGTGGAGCTGGAGGACGCCGTGGAGGACTACCTCATCAGCGCCCGCGGCCTCGCCCCGGCGGCGGACTATCTCGTGGTGAACGTCAGCTCGCCGAACACGCCGGGGCTCCGGCTCCTGCAAAATGTGGAGACGCTCCGTCCGCTGCTGAAGGCAGTGGGGGAGGCTGCGGACAAGTCCGCAGGCCGGCATGTCCCGCTGCTGGTCAAGATCGCCCCTGACCTCACCGATGAGGACATCGACGACGTCGCCCGCCTGGCGATGGACCTGGGCCTGGACGGCATCATTGCCACCAACACCACCATTGGCCGCGATGGGCTCGATTCTGCAGCGGACAAGGTGGAGGCCTGCGGTGCCGGCGGCCTGTCGGGGGCTCCACTGAAAAGCCGTTCGCTGGAAGTACTGCGGCGTCTGAAGTCGGTCACCCAAGACCGGCTGACACTGATTTCCGTGGGCGGCGTGGAGACCGCCACGGACGTCCAGGACCGTTTGGACGCCGGCGCCACCCTGGTCCAGGGCTACACCGCCTTCCTCTATGCGGGGCCGTTCTGGGCAGCCCGGATCAATAAGGAACTGGCCAGGAACCGCTAGTTCGCACGTTAAACACAACAGCCCGGCGGTATCACCGCCGGGCTGTTGTGTTTTAGGTCCGGGACCGCCCTCTGGCGGCCTGTGCCGCTGGAGGAAAGCGAGGAATCAGGACGGGTACTGCCCGCGGCGGACCAAGGGCTTGGGCAGGCGAAGCTTCCGGAACTGCAGCGAACGCATGGTGCCATACCAGACGGTGCCGCGCTCAACTTCGCCGAACTTTTCGGCGAGGCGCTTGCGGAGTTTGCGGGACAGGATGAAGGCGTCCACGAATACAGCCAGGAACATCACCCAGAAGCCCCCCAGCACGTAAATCATCATGTCGCTGTTGGACGGAACGACGAGGGAAACCACCACGAACACCAGGGCGCCAAACATCAGGTACTCGCCGAGATTGAAGCGCGCGTCCACGTAATCCCGGGCGAACCGCTTCTGCGGGCCCTTGTCGCGGATGGGCAGGAACCTTTCGTCGCCGGTGTCCATTGCCTGGCGCATCTTCAGGCGCTGCTCTTGGGCAGCGGCACGCTCCGCTTCCTTGGAGGCCTTCCGGTCCTCCGGCACGAGGGGGCGCTTGCGGGCCGCTTCCTGTGCTTTGCGCTTGGGCGTGGGCGCACCTTTGCCCGCAATCGCGGCTGCCTCGGCAGCCTGCTGGTCAACTACATCCTGCGCCGCTGGCGCTTCCTTTTTACGTCCGAACACCACAACAGAATACCTTGGCGGGCTGTGCCCCCGGTCATGCCCGGTTGCCCGCGGAACGCCATGGCGTGGAGTCTGGCGCCCGCCGGCGGCGATGTATGTTGTGGCGTGTGACACAGGTAGTGTTTGGCCATGACTACATTCTCCGCGGCGACCCCGCGACAGCATGGCGCCCAGCATTTTGGAGGGACGGTGGCCGGCATCGACACCGATGCCCTGCGGGCCGCCGTTGGGGCGGACTTCGACGCTACAGTTGCACAGCTGAAGGACCTGGTGGCCATACCCGGCATTGCCTGGCCCAGCTTTGACCCCGCACCTCTGGACGCCAGTGCCGAGGCCGTCGCCAGCCTGGTGCGCGCGGCGGGCATCGGGGATGTCCGGATCCTGCGGTGCGACAAGGAAGACGGCACCCCCGGCGGGCCGGCCGTGGTGGCACGCCGTGAGGCCGCGCCCGGCAAGCCGACCATTCTTCTCTACGCCCACCACGACGTGCAGCCGCCGGGTGATCCGGCACTGTGGGAGTCCGAGCCGTTTGCCGCCGTCGAACGCAACGGGCGCCTCTACGGGCGCGGCGCGGCCGACGACAAGGCCGGGATCATGGCCCACGTCGCCGCCTACGGCGCCGTCACCAAGGTGCTCGGCGATGAATTCGGGCTTGGTGTGACATTGTTTTTCGAAGGGGAGGAAGAGGCAGGTTCGCCGACCTTCAGGACGTTCCTGGAAGCCCACCGCGAGATGCTCCGCGCTGATGTCATTGTGGTGGCCGACTCCAGTAACTGGAAGGTGGGCATGCCGGCGCTCACCACGAGCCTGCGCGGGCTGGTCGACGGAACCATCGAGGTGCAGGTCCTTGACCATGCCGTGCATTCGGGAATGTTCGGCGGTGCCGTGCTGGATGCCCCTACGCTGCTCTCGCGGCTCATCGCGACGCTGCACGATGACCAGGGCAGCGTGGCCATTGAGGGCCTGGTGAGCCGGGATGAAACGGGCGTGGACCTGACCGAAGAGGAGTACCGGGCGGACGCTTCAGTGCTCGAAGACGTCCGGCTGGCCGGCACGGGAACCATCGCGTCACGGCTGTGGACCAAGCCGGCCCTGTCGATCATCGGCTTCGACGCGCCGGCCGTCAACGTTGCCTCCAACACCCTGCTGCCGCGTGCCCGGGCCAAGTTCAGCCTGCGGCTGGCCCCCGGCCAGGACCCGGCGGAAGCCATGGAAGCCGTGCGGCGGCACGTTGAATCGCACGCACCGTTCGGCGCCAGGGTGATCTTCACGCCGGGGGAGAGCGGCAACGCCTTCCAGACGGACACAGGTTCCTCAGCTGCCGGCCTCGCTATGTGGGCGCTCGGCGAAGCCTGGGGCGTTCCGGCGGTGGAAATGGGCATCGGCGGCTCCATCCCGTTCATCAGTGACCTGACCGAGCTGTACCCCGAGGTCCAGATTCTGGTGACGGGCGTGGAGGACCCTGATTCGCGTGCCCACTCAGCCAACGAGTCGCTGCACCTGGGGGACTTCCGCAACGCGGTGGTCGCCGAGGCCCTGCTGCTGGCACGGCTGAACGCGGAAGGCCTCCAGTAAGCGGCTGGCAGGGAACAATGCAGCGCCTGTGAGGGTTACGCCTGAAGTTAGAGCTCCGCGCCGGATCGACGTAGCATGTAGCTATAGCCCGTACTGTTTCCGTAGGGGCAGGCACCGTGCAAGCGGGGCAGCCACAACCGTCGTTAGTAAGGTAGGCCAATGAGCACTACGACCAATGAAAACAGCACCGAACCCACCGGCACTGCCAGTGACGAACTGGCGAGCCACGAGGTTCAGCTGACGGACGTTGCAGCAGGCAAGGTCCGCAGCCTCCTGGAGCAGGAAGGCCGCACCGATCTTCGCCTCCGCGTAGCCGTGCAGCCGGGTGGCTGCTCCGGCCTCATTTACCAGCTGTACTTTGACGAGCGCCTCCTTGAAGGCGACGCGGTACGCGACTACGACGGTGTCGAGGTCGTCGTCGACAAGATGAGCGTCCCGTACCTCAGCGGTGCCAGCATCGACTTTGAAGACACCATCTCCAAGCAGGGCTTCACCATCGACAACCCGAATGCGGGCGGCTCATGCGCCTGCGGTGATTCGTTCCACTAAAGGGTCAGTGGCCCTTCCTGAACCTCTTGGCGGCGCCGGTGAAAACCGGCGCCGCCACACGGTGGGGACATGTGGGCGAAAACCCGCGGGGAGCGGTAAGCTCTACACCGAGTAGTAAAACTTTTAGTGTGCCCGGGAAGCTTTTCGCCGCCCTGGCAACAGCAACAAGTAGGAAGGGCCGTCTGTGAGTTCGCAGAACCGAACCGGCAGCCGACGCAAAACGATCACTACGATCACTGGCTTGGCAACTGCCGGCGCGTTGGTTTTGACTGGATGTTCGCCAGAGGTAGAGAAGGGGTGGCTGCCCACCGAGCGTGGCACCACCAATCACACTGACCGCATCATGGACCTCTGGGTCAACTCATGGATTGCCGCCCTCGTGGTGGGCATCATCACGTGGGGTCTGATCGTCTGGTGCCTCGTGGCCTACCGCCGCCGCAAGGGCACCGTGGGTTTCCCGCGGCAGACCAGCTTCAACCTGCCCCTTGAGGTCTTCTACCTGACGATCCCGCTCTTCATGGTCCTGGTGTTCTTCTACTTCACCGACCGTGACCAGCAGGCGATCGATGACCGCTCGCAGCCCGCCGACGTCGTAGTGGACGTCCGCGGCAAGCAGTGGGCTTGGGACTTCAACTACAAAAAGGGCGACGTCGTCACCGAGGACCTCCACGAGGCCGGCGTCCAGGCGCACCTGACGGGTGAAGCGATCGACAAGGAGAAGCTCCCGACGCTGTACCTGCCCGTCAACAAGTCCGTTGACCTGGAACTGAACTCGCGCGACGTGATCCACTCCTTCTGGGTTCCTGCGTTCCTGCAGAAGAGGGACATGATCCCGGGTAAGACCAACTACATCCGGTTCACCCCCACCAAAGAGGGCACCTACGACGGCAAGTGCGCCGAGCTCTGCGGTGAGTACCACTCCGAAATGCTGTTCCGCGTCAAGGTTGTTTCCGAGTCCGAATTCCAGGCTCACATGAACCAGCTGCGCCAGGACGGCAACACGGGCCTGCTCGGCCAAGAGTATGACCGCAACCCGAACCTGAACGTTACGAAGTAAGGGAAGCGAAGTGGCTACTTACACCCAGACCCCCGGGATCCTTGAGGCTCCCGTAGTTCCCAAATCCAAGGGGCGCATCGTCGTCAACTGGATCACCTCCACGGACCACAAGACCATCGGGTACATGTACCTGATCGCGTCCTTCGTGTTCTTCTGCTTCGGCGGCGTGATGGCCCTGCTCATCCGTGCCGAACTCTTCGAACCCGGCATGCAGATCCTGCAGACCAAGGAACAGTACAACCAGCTGTTCACCATGCACGGCACGGTCATGCTGCTCATGTTCGCCACCCCGCTCTTTGCCGGCTTCGCGAACGTGATCATGCCCCTGCAGATCGGTGCACCGGACGTCGCGTTCCCGCGACTGAACGCGCTGGCCTTCTGGTTCTTCCTGTTCGGCTCCACCATTGCCGTTTCCGGTTTCATCACCCCGCAGGGTGCTGCATCCTTCGGCTGGTTCGCCTATGCACCGCTCTCCAACACCACCTTCAGCCCCGGCGTTGGCGGTGACCTCTGGGTCTTCGGCCTGGCACTGTCCGGTTTCGGCACCATCCTGGGCGCGGTCAACTTCATCACCACCATCATCTGCATGCGCGCCCCCGGCATGACCATGTGGCGGATGCCGATCTTCACCTGGAACACCCTCGTGACGGCCATCCTGGTCCTGATGGCGTTCCCGCCGCTGGCCGCAGCACTCTTCGCCCTCGGCGCGGACCGCCGCTTCGGCGCCCACATCTTCGACCCGGAGAACGGCGGCGCCGTCCTCTGGCAGCACCTGTTCTGGTTCTTCGGCCACCCCGAGGTGTACATCATCGCCCTGCCGTTCTTCGGCATCGTGTCCGAGATCTTCCCGGTCTTCAGCCGCAAGCCGATCTTCGGCTACAAGGGCCTGGTCTACGCGACCATCGCGATCGCGGCCCTGTCCGTGACCGTCTGGGCGCACCACATGTACGTCACCGGCTCCGTGCTCCTGCCGTTCTTCTCCTTCATGACCATGCTCATCGCAGTCCCCACCGGCGTGAAGTTCTTCAACTGGATCGGCACCATGTGGCGCGGTTCCATCACCTTTGAGACCCCCATGCTGTGGAGCATCGGCTTCCTCATCACGTTCCTCTTCGGTGGCCTGACGGGCATCATCCTGGCCTCCCCGCCGCTGGACTTCCACGTCTCCGACTCCTACTTCGTGGTGGCGCACTTCCACTACGTGGTCTTCGGCACCGTGGTGTTCGCGATGTTCGCCGGCTTCTACTTCTGGTGGCCGAAGTGGACGGGCAAGATGCTCAACGAACGCCTCGGCAAGATCCATTTCTGGCTCCTGTTCCTGGGCTTCCACGGCACCTTCCTCATCCAGCACTGGCTCGGCGTCGAGGGCATGCCCCGCCGCTACGCCGACTACCTGGTGGAGGACAACTTCACCTGGATGAACCAGTTCTCCACCATTGCCTCGTTCGTCCTGGGCGCGTCCCTGATCCCGTTCTTCTGGAACGTGTACATCACCGCACGCAGCGCCGAGAAGGTTCAGGTTGACGACCCCTGGGGCTTCGGTGCCTCGCTGGAGTGGGCCACGTCCTGCCCGCCGCCGCGGCACAACTTCACGTCCCTGCCCCGCATCCGCTCGGAGCGTCCGGCGCTGGACCTGCACCACCCTGAGCTCTCCCAGTCACACACCATTGAGTCGCCGGCACCTGCAGCAAGCGTGCTCGGTAACGCCGATCAGAAGGACACCGCGCAATGAGAATCGAGTCATGGATTTTTGGAGCAGGAGTTTTCTTCTTCGTTCCGATTTCCATCATCTACGGCTTCCTCACCAACTGGTCTGAGTGGGTCGGCATCCTGGGCATCCTCCTGGTGGGCGGCCTGGCGGGCATGATCGGTGCCTACCTGGGCTTCACCGGCAAACGGGTGGGCATGCGGCCCGAGGACCGTGCCGACGCGGAAATCCACGAGGGTGCCGGCGAGCAGGGGCACTTCAGCCCCTGGAGCTGGTGGCCGCTGGTCCTGGGCCTGTCCTGCGCAGCAGGATTCCTCGGTCTGGCCATAGGCTTCTGGATCGTCTTCATCGCCGGTGGTATGGCGCTGATAGCACTCGTGGGCTGGGTCTACGAGTACAGCCGCGGAGACCACGCACACTAAGCGTTTCAGTACCAAGAACGACGGCGGGCCCCACCTTTTCGGTGGGGCCCGCCGTCGTTCTTCTTGTCTCTAAGTAGGCTTCAGCTGGCCCTCTGTGACGACAGCAGCTCGACCAGACCGGACAGCGCCGCCTCTGCTTCACCCAGGCTCTTGCCCGCCGGCAGGGCTGATTCCTTGACTGCAAGTTCGACTTCGCAGCCATAGTTGAAGTCTGCAGTCATGACCTCGAGCAGGGAACGGGCGTCGACGGCGTCAATGCCGTCCTTGCGGATGGTCACCGGTAAACCTGTCTCCGTGACCGCGCGGACGAATACCGCTGCCGGCCTGGCGTGCAGGCCGATGGCCGCAGAAACTATTGCCTTACGAACGGGCAACTGGACTCCTTCGTCTTGGACGGGATGGCACATTCGGGGGAAGCCGCCGTCGTCTTTCGTATTAGTTCGCCTCTAAGAATATCGGCCCCTGCGCCGGCAAAAGGCCGGGGCGGCCCTGGTCTAGACCTGTGGCCGGGTTGGCTTACCCTTGAACTGTGAGTATGCAATACAGGAGCGTCCGACGTGGCGGCTAACGTGGCCGGCATCGCCGGCGAAATTAACAGGACCAGCGGGACGCCGATTTACGTCCAGCTCCGTGAGATCCTCAGGACCTACATCGCGACGTCCTGCCCGCCGGGCTCGGCGCTGCCCTCCGAGCGTGACCTGGCCGAACGTTTCAGCCTGGCCAGGATGACCGTCCGCCAGGCCATCGATGCCCTGGTGGGGGAGGAGGTCATCGAGCGGGTGGTCGGCCTGGGCACCTTCGTGCGGAAGCCGAAGCTGGACCTCCAGGTCAAGCTGACCTCCTACAGCGAGGAGATGCAGCGCCGCGGCATGGTGCCGGCCGCCAAGGTGCTGAGCTTTGAGCAGATCGCCGCCAGCGCCTTCCTGGCCCGCGAACTCCAGCTGGAGGAGGGAACACCCCTGGTGCGCTTCCGCCGTCTCCTGCTGGCCGATAACGAGCCAATGAGCGTGGATGAGAACTTCATCCCGGCCCACCGGGTTCCGGGGCTTCTGGACGGCGAGCCGCCGACATCGCTGTACAACGTCCTCAGCGAACAGTTCGGCCTGGTCATGGAATGGGGCGAGGACATGATCGAGGCCACGGCCGCGTCGCCCTCCACCGCTCGGCTGCTCAACGTTGAGATCGGCGCGCCGCTGCTGAAAATCCAGCGGCATGCCTTCGTCGCCAGGTCCATGGTGGACTACTCGGTGTCCTACTACCGCGCCGACCGGTACAAGCTTTGGGTGCCGCTGCAGCGGCCCGGCGTACGGCCCACCCGGAACTACGCGTCGGGTTACAGGCAGCAGTAGCCCGGCAGGTTGCCTGGGTTCGACACACGCAGCCCGTTTGGCAGTCAGAATGTGCAAACAGAAAGGGCCCGGTCCTGATGGACCGGGCCCTTTCTGTTTACTGCTTGGTGAAGCGCTGCTGCCTAATGGCCTGGCTTTCAGTGGCCTGGCTCTTAGTGGCTGAGGGTCTTCTGTCCCTCGCCGGCTTCAACGGCTTCGTGGTGGCCGTGGCCTGCTTCCAGCTCCGCGGGGGTTGCCGGGGCAACCCTGTCCTCGAAGAACCAGCGGGACAGCTTGGCGCGGCGGTTTTCCTTGCGGGTCACCACACCGTGCTCGTTCGGCTGGGCCGGAAGCGGTGCAAGCGACTCGAAGCCGACAAGCTTGTAGCGCTTGTACTCGTCGAGCGGAGCGTGCACCTCGATGAACTCACCGTGCGGGAGGCGGACGATACGTCCGGTCTCGCGGCCGTGGAGGGCGATTTCGCGGTCCTTCCGCTGCAGGGCCAGGGCTACACGCTTGGTGACGACGAATGCGATGACCGGCCCGATGAAGAACAGTGCACGCAGCCAGTACGTAACGTCGTTCAGCGCCACGTGGAAGTGCGTTGCAATGAGGTCGGAGCTGGCCGCGGCCCACATGACGCAGTAGAACGTGAAGCCGGCCATGCCGATCGCGGTACGCGTGGGAGCGTTGCGCGGGCGGTCCAGGACGTGGTGCTCACGGTTGTCCTTAGTGATCCAGCGCTCGATCCACGGGTAGGTGAACAGCACGGTGAACACCAGGCCAGCCGGAACGAGTGCCGGGAGCAGGACGTTCAGCGTCAGGACGTGGCCGAAGATGATGTATTCGAAGTGGAAGCCGCTGATCACACCCGGCATCAGGCGCAGAGCGCCGTCAACCCAACCGATGTACCAGTCAGGCTGGGTGCCTGCGGACACGGGGGAGGGGTCGTACGGGCCGTAGTTCCAGATCGGGTTGATGGTGAAGAACCCGGCCATCAGCGCGATGACACCGAACACGATGAAGAAGAAGCCACCGGCCTTCGCAGCGTAGACCGGGCCCAGCGGGTAGCCAACGACGTTGCGGTCGTTGCGGCCCGGGCCGGGGTACTGCGTGTGCTTGTGGACAACCACCATGAACAGGTGAACGACGATCATCAGCAGGATCAGTGCCGGCACGAGCAGGATGTGCAGCGTGTAGAGGCGGCTGATGATGACCGTGCCGGGGAACTCTCCACCGAACAGGAAGAAGGAGATGTAGGTGCCGATCACGGGGATCGACTTGATGACGCCGTCGATGATGCGCAGGCCGTTGCCGGACAGCAGGTCATCGGGGAGGGAGTAACCGGTAAAGCCGGCAGCCATGGCCAGGATCAGCAGGACACCGCCCACCACCCAGTTCATTTCACGGGGCTTGCGGAACGCGCCGGTGAAGAACACGCGCAGCATGTGCACGGCCACGGAGGCCACGAACAGCAGCGCTGCCCAGTGGTGGACCTGGCGCATGAACAGGCCACCGCGGACGTCAAAGGAGATGTCCAGCGAGGAGCTGTAGGCGACAGACATTTCGACGTTCTTCAGCGGCGTGTAGGAGCCGGCGTAGTGCGTCTCAGCCATGGACGGATCGAAGAAGAACGTCAGGAACGTTCCCGACATGAGCAGGATGACGAAGGAATACAGCGCCACCTCGCCAAACATGAAGGACCAGTGGTCCGGGAATACCTTGCGGCCGAATTCGCGGAGGATTCCGGATCCGCCGACACGCTCGTCGACGAAGTCAGTAAAGCGTCCGACTTTGGTATTGGCTACGTAGGCGGGGGCTTCAGCTGTTGATGCTGCGCTCATGCTCATCACGCTCCCAGTAACTTGGTCCTACAGGTTCTTTGAAGTCGCTGGTAGCGACCAGGTAGCCCTCATCGTCAACTGCGATGGGCAGCTGGGGGAGCGGGCGGCTGGCCGGGCCGAAGATAACCTTGCATTCCTGGGTCAGGTCGAAGGTTGACTGGTGGCACGGGCACAGCAGGTGGTGCGTCTGCTGCTCGTAAAGGGCAACAGGGCAACCAACGTGGGTGCAGATCTTGGAGTAGGCAACGATGCCGTTGTAGCCCCAGGTTTCGCGTCCCGCGGACGGGTTAAGCGAAGCCGGGTCCAGACGCATCAGCAGAACGACGGCCTTGGCCTTCTCGTTGAGCTTGCCTTCGTGCAGTTCGTTGAGGCCTTCCGGGATCACGTGGAAGGCGGAACCGATGGTGACGTCCGAGGCCTTGATGGGGGTTCCATCAGGGTCGCGGGTGAGGCGCTTGAGCTTGCCGTCAGTCGGGGCCCACATGGTGTGCGCCAGCTTGTCGTCCGGGCGCGGTCCCAGGTCGCCGAAGACGGCGAGGGCCGGCAGGGGTGCGAGTGCCACGGCGCCCAGCAGGGTGTTCCGGATGAGGGGACGGCGCTTGATGCCCGTTTCCTCCACGATGTCGTCAACGATGCGGACGGCAGCCTGGCGGTCGTCCTCGGTACGGATCGCGTGGCGTTCCTCGGAGACTTCGTGGTCCGGCATCAGGGCCTTGGCCCAGTGCACGATACCGGTGCCGATGCCGAGCATGGCGAACGCCGTGCCAATGCCGAGCAGCGCATTCTGCAGCCGGATGGTGGCAATGCTTGAGTCGTCTCCCAGGTCGATGGCGAAGTACGCCACCAGGAAGATCACGGTGCCAACAACTGAGGTTGCGAACAGTGCAGCAACCTGCCGTTCTGCCCGCTTGGCGGCCTTCGGGTCCGTGTCAGCCAGGCGCAAGCGGTGCGGGGGAAGTCCAGGATCCTGGAATTTCTCCACCTCATGCTGACCAGCCGTAGCTACGGTGCCCGAGTGGTTCGGACTGCCGTCACTATGGTTGCCCATGATTCGCCTCATCCTTCTCTCGTCTCGGCCTTTGCCGAGTTATGTTCAGTTCCAAACCTGCTGTGCAATCAGCAGGACGTTCTTGTTGTGCCTGCTTTGGCTAGGACGTGCGGGACGTCAGCCAGATGGTGAAGGCGATGATGACGCCCAGGCCAGCGATCCACACGAACAGGCCCTCAGAAACAGGACCAAGTGCGCCCAGGTCTGCGCCGCCCGGGGAGCCGTTGGCTTCAATCTGCTTCAGGAAGGTGATGATGTCGCGCTTGCCTTCGGGGGAGATGTTCGAGTCGTTGAACACCGGCATGTTCTGCGGTCCGGTCACCATGGCTTCATAGATGTGCTTGCCCGAGACGTCGGCCAGGGCCGGCGCGAACTTACCGCGGGTGAGTGCACCGCCAGCGGCTGCAGCGTTGTGGCACATGGCGCAGTTCACGCGGAACAGCTCGCCACCTTCGGCGGCGTTGCCCTTCTCATCCAGCAGTTCCTCGGCCGGGATGGCCGGGCCCGGTCCCAGCGACGCGACGTACGCGGCCAGCTGGTGGGTCTGGGTGTCGTTGAACTGGGCAGGCTTCTTGTAGGCCTGGGGGCCGTTCATCTGCATGGGCATGCGGCCGGTGCCGACCTGGAAGTCAACAGCGGCGGCGCCGACGCCAACCAGTGAGGGACCGTCCTGCGTTCCGCTGGCACCCATGCCGTGGCAGGTGGCGCAGTTCGCTTCGAAGAGCTTCTCGCCTTCCTGTGTATCGGTGGCGGTGAACTCTGCAGTGCTGGCTTTGGCCTCGTTGACGGTGGTGGCAACGGCGTACAGCCCACCAGTGAGGAGGAGGCCCATCAACAGCAGGGCTATTGCTGCCAGTGGGTGACGTCGCTTCTGCGAGAGTGCCTTCACGTGGTGGTTCCTTTATTCGATCGTGCGTCGGCTCCGTGAGCCGCTTCTTAGAATTCGTTCTCTTGGGAAAGAGGGAGAAAAGTCTGGGCTACTGGAGGACGTAGATGACCAGGAAGAGGCCAATCCACACGACGTCCACGAAGTGCCAGTAGTAGGAGGTGACAATCGCCGAGGTCGCCTCGAAGTGACCGAACTTCTTCGCGGCGAAGGAGCGGCCCATGATGAGCAGGAAGGCGACCAGACCGCCGATGACGTGCAGGCCGTGGAAGCCGGTGGTCATGTAGAAGGCGGATCCGTAAGCGTTGGAGGACAGCGACACGTGCTCCGAGACCAGCATGGCGTATTCCGTGGTCTGGCCGGCAACGAAGAAGGCGCCCATGAGGAAGGTCAGGGTGAACCATTCGTTCATGCCCCAGCGGGTGAACTGGAGCGGCCCGCCGCTGCGTCGCGGCTGGAGCCTTTCGGCGGCGAATACGCCCATCTGGCAAGTGAAGGAACTTGCCACGAGGACGATGGTGTTAACAAGCGCAAAGGGGAAGTTGAGCTTAGCCGTCTCTTCCGCCCACATCTGGCCGGAGGTGGACCGGAGTGTGAAGTACATGGCGAAGAGACCGGCGAAGAACATCAACTCACTGGAGAGCCAGACAACGGTCCCGACGGAGACCATATTCGGGCGGTTCAGCGTGGGGTGCGCAGGGGTACTGGGGGCATGGGTCGCAGATGTCACATAGACATTATGTCTGTAAAACTCCGGCTTGCCCAACGCAAACCGCCTTTTGCGGAGACTTTTTCTACAAAGACGCGAAATCGCGCGGAAAAGTTCCCGGACCCGTTCATATTGGTCTTTGCGACTGGCACCTCGATAGCATCAGGAGGTGACTTCACAGGTATCGGCACCGGCGGCAGGCAACACCTGGCCGCGCCTCATCTCGGCACTGTTGAACGGCGAACACCTGAGCGCGGACAGTACGGCATGGGCCATGGACACCATCATGTCGGGGGCCGCCACACCCGTCCAGATTGCCGGTTTCCTGGTGGCGCTGCGCGCGAAGGGGGAGACGGTGGAGGAGATTGCCGGCCTCGTTGACGCCATGGTGTCCCACGCTAATCCGATCTCCATCAGCGGCGAAAAGCTGGACATCGTGGGCACCGGTGGTGACCAACTCAACACTGTCAACATCTCCACCATGGCCGCCCTGGTCTGCGCCGGAGCGGGCGCAAAGGTGGTTAAGCACGGCAACCGCGCGGCGTCGTCGTCGTCGGGATCAGCGGACGTCCTGGAAGCGCTGGGGGTGCGGCTCGACCTGCCCATAGCCGACGTTGCCCGGAACGCAGAGGAAGCGGGCATCACCTTCTGCTTCGCCCAGGTCTTCCACCCGTCCTTCCGCCACACCGCGGTGCCCAGGCGCGAACTTGCGATCCCCACAGCCTTCAACTTCCTGGGCCCCCTCACCAACCCCGCGCGGGTGCAGGCGTCCGCAGTGGGCGTGGCGAACGCCCGCATGGCGCCGCTCGTGGCCGGCGTCCTGGCGCGGCGCGGCAGCCGGGGCCTGGTGTTCCGTGGCAGCGACGGCCTGGACGAACTGACCACCACCGGGCCGTCCACCGTGTGGGAGATCCGCGGCGGGGAAGTGACAGAGCAGACTTTCTCGCCCGGGGACCTGGGGATCCGTCAGGCGACTGTCGATCAGCTGCGCGGCGGTGACGCGCACGCGAATGCCGCCGTCGTCCGCAATGTCCTGGCCGGGGAAACCGGGCCGGTTCGGGACGCGGTCCTGTTGAACGCGGCGGCGGGCCTGGTGGCGTACGATCTTCAGGCCGACGGTCCGCTCACTGACCGCATGAAGCTTGCCCTCGACCGCGCCGCGGAATCCATCGGCTCCGGCGCAGCCGCTGCGGTGCTCGAGAAGTGGGTCAGCCTCTCGCGGGCCTAGGGCTCCGAACAGTTCCAACGCACCAACAGCAAAGGGCCAGGCACCTGCAGGTGCCTGGCCCTTTGCTGTTGTTGCAGCGAGCCGCTATTCCTCGAACCCCAGCGCGAAGGCGGCATCGAGGTCGTGCTGTGAGTAGGCCCGGAAGGCGATATGGGTGGTGGTGTGCACGACCGCGGGCACCTTGGACAGCTTGTCGGCGATGACGTCCGCCAGATCTTCGTGCTGGGACACGCGCGCGACGGCGATCAGATCCCATTCCCCGGTCACGGAGTAGACCTCGCTGATGCCGTCAATGGAGGATATCTCCTCGGCCGTTTCGGGGATACGCGAGGCGTCTGTCTTGATCAGGACGAATGCGGTGATCACTGTGAACCCTTCCGGATCTGTTGAGCTGTGCTGCCAGCCTATTACATGGGCGGTCCAGTACATGGGCGGCGCCGGTCGGTTGCTCCCGTGGCGGCGCCGCCCGCAGGAGTCAGGCGCGGCGGCGTGCGCGCAGGCGGAGAACTGTGGCGACGATGAGGCGGTAGCCGAGGAGGAACACCGCCAGGCTCAGCAGCGCGACGATCACAAATGGGAGCACCACCGTCTGTCCCGTGAGCGCGCGTAGAGCCATTCCGATGGCAACGGTGCCCAGCCACACAGCCACCCCGGCCGGCCACAGCGCGAGCGGCCGCCGCCAGAGCCTCAGCAGCAGCCAGGTCACGGCTGCGCCGGCCAGGAACGGCCAGGCGGTGGAGAGGACTCCAATGACTGTTTCACCCCGTGCATGTGCGTCGCGGCCGATGGCAGCGAACGTCAGGATGAGGATGAAATCTGCCGCAGCTGCGGCGGCCGTCAGGGCCGGAACCGCCCGCGTTCCGGGACGGTCTGTTGTGGAAGGCATGCTTCCGAGCCTATCCGTTTTTGGCAGGTCTTGCCCCCGCCGGAATATCCCGTGACGATGTGAGGCAGGAAGCATGCACTCCCTGAAGGAGGCCCAGTGAAGCTCATCCAGATCGCGCAGCACGCCGAGGATCTTGACCGGGCGGCGGAGTTCTACTCGAGGCTGCTGGGCACCGCGCCGGCAGCTGTCTTCGACCCGCCGGGACTGCTGTTCTTCGATCTCGACGGCGTCCGGCTGCTGCTGGAACGGGGAGCGCCTTCGGCAGTGATTTACCTTGGCGTCCCGGACGTGAGGCTGCGCGTGGCCGAGCTCGAGGCCGGGGGAGTGGAGGTGGTTGGCACCCCACACGTGATCTTCCATCACGATGATGCACGTCTCGGCCCTGCGGGTGCGGACGAATGGATGGCTTTCATCAGGGACAGTGAGGGGAACACGGTGGGACTGGTGAGCCACGCGTTCGACGGCGGGGCGCCCGCCGGATAGGGCGTCAGGCTTTGCTGGTGGCGATCTTTGCCGCAAAACCCAGGAGGACGACGCCGGCGATCCGGTCCGTGGTTGTGGCCACGGCAGGCGACTGGAGCCAGCGGCGCGCATGGTGGGTTGCCAAAATGATGACCGCAAACCACGCCATGCCCTCGACATTGTGCACCAGCGGCAACAGCACGCCCATCAGCAGCGGCGGCGCCTCCGGCGGAAGGAACTGCGGGATCATGGCCATGTAGAAAACCCCGACCTTGGGATTCAGCAGGCTGGTGGTGGTGCCCGACAGCCATGCAGCGCGGGAGCTGGCCGGGCCCGCGGGCCCGGCCTCCGCCGTCGTCCCCGGGCGGAAGCTTCGGATAATCATGCTCGCAGCCAGCCACGCCATGTAGCAGGCGCCCGCAACCTTTAGGACGGTAAAGGCTGTTTCCGAGGCGGCCAGCAAGGCCGATGCACCGACGGCGGCGGCCACACCCCAGAGGACGGTACCTGTGCAGATGCCCGCCGCGGTGGCGAAGGCAGACCCGCGGCCGCCGCTGATCGCGGTACGCAGCACGAGCACTGTGTCCATTCCCGGGATCACCGTGAGTAGGGCGGCCACGAGGGCGAACTGCAGGAGGGAGTCGGAGATGCTCATAGTCGATGGTAGGCGAATCCGGGGGTGCACAGGTGACCGTCGACTGCGGCGCGTTTACCCCTGGCACCGGATCAAAAAGGTCTCCGGGGACGACGGCGGGAGGTCCCGCCGTCGTCCTTTTCTGTCAGGCGGGGGAGCGGTAAGCCTTGACGCCCTGTTCCACCACCAGGTGGATGAGGGCGAAGACGCGCGCATCATCGATGGCTGCCAGGGCCGCGTCCAAGGCGGCTGGAACATCCTTGTCCTCGGTAACAGTAATGCCGAAACCGCCAAAGGCCGTGGCCATCATGCCGAAGTCCGGATTCTTCAGCTGGGTGCCGGACACGCGTTCGGGATAGTGCCGCTCCTGGTGGGTGCGGATGGTGCCGTACTCCTGGTTGTCCATGACAATAACCAGCGGCGTGGCACCGTACTGGGCGGCGGTGGCCAGTTCCTGGCCGTTCATGAGGAACTCCCCGTCACCGGCGATGGTGACCACTCGCCGGCGTGGTTCCGCCAGCGACGCCGCGACGGCCGAGGGGATGGAGTAACCCATGGAGCCGTTCCTGGCGCTGACCATAGAAGCGTAGCGGCGGGTGGGGAAGTACCGGTGGGCCCAGTTAGTGTGCTCGCCCGCCCCGAACGTCACCAGCGCGTCCTCTGGCAATCTGGGGACCAGGTTCGCCATCAAGGTGTCCATCCTTGCCGGTCCGGCAGCGGGAGCGGAAGCGGGGAGCGCGGCAAATGACTCCTGTTCGGCCCTCATCCGCCCTGTCCACGCCTTCCACTGCTCCTTGACTTCCAGGTCGATGCCGGCCAGATCACGGACAAAGGCCTCCGGTTTCGCCAGGATCTGCCGCGAGACAGGACCCGATCGGCCCCGCAGCGAGGGGTCGATGGTGACCAGAAAGTTCGTCTTGCTCCAGTCCTGCCGGCAGACGAATCCGTCTGTAATCACGTCTCCAGGGACAGTACCCACAAACACCAGAAGGTCAGTCTCCTCGAGCAGGTCGAAGGTGGGGCGCGGGCGACCGTACCCGATGGGGCCCACGTAGGACGGAGAGTCAAAGGAAACGGTTCCCTGGGTGCGCCATTCTGCTGCTGCTGGAATCTGGTGTCGCTCCAGCCACGCTGTCAGTTGGTCAGCTGCCGCCTGGGTCCAGTCGTTGCCGCCCGTTACGAAAAGCGGTTTGTTGGACGAGGCCAGCGCGGCCTTCAGGGCCGCGGCGTCGCTGCTGCTCATGCCGCCGGCCGCCACCGGGATCGCCGGGTGCAGCGCCGGGTCGACCAACTGCCTGATGATGTCCTCCGGCAGGCCCACCACCACGGGCCCCGGGCGGCCACTCATCGCGGCGAACATCGCCTCGGCCACAATCTCGGATGCCCGCTCCGGGTGGTCAAGGACCATGACGCGCTTGGCGCCGGTATCGAACCAGGCTTTGATGTCGAACTCCTGGAACGCCTCGCGGTCCCGGTGCGCGAACGGAATCAGGCCCACGAACAGGAGCATCGGCGTCGAGTCCTGCCACGCAGTATGCAGTCCCACGTGCGCGTTGGCTGCGCCGGGTCCCCGCGTAACCATCGCCACACCAGGCACCTGGTTCATTTTTCCGTCGGCCTCGGCCATGTACGCTGCCCCGCCCTCGTGCCGGCACACGACGGTTTCGATCTCCGAGCTGTGCAGGCCGTCCAATACGTCAAGGAAACTTTCGCCGGGAACCACGTAGGTGCGTTTCACGCCATGGGCTGCGAGCGACTCAACAATCACGTGCCCGGCGGACTTCAGGGCCGCGGGGGATGGCGCGGTGCTGCTCTCGCGGCCAGTCTGCTGTAGCTTATGGTCGTCGAACTGCCCAAGATCGGAAGGGACATCGGTTGCGGTCAAGGGGGACTGAGACTCTGTTGTCATGAGCTTTCTTTGGTTATTGGTGGGCGGGTGTTGGTGAGGAGGGATGTCTATCTGAGGGGCATCGGGTTGGGGACGACGGGGGACATGCCGGTGAAGCCTTCGCGGGCTTCGGCGATTTCGTGGATGCGTTTGCGGCAGGCGTACCAGCCGGCGATCATGAGTGCGATGGCGATGAGGGTGACCAGGAGCGTTAGGGGTGAGTCGATGAAGACCATGATCAGTACGCCGGCGAGGAACAGCAGGGAGAGGTAGCCGGTGTAGGGGGCGCCGAACATCCGGAACGAGGGGCGTTTGAGCCAGCCCTTGTCTGCCCAGCGTTTGAGCTGGATCTGGCACAGGACGATGGTGGCCCAGGTGACGATGATGCCTACGGAGGCGATGTTCAGGACGATCTCGAAGGCCTGCGAGGGGACGAGGTAGTTCAGCGGGACGCCGAGCAGGGAGACGCCGGCGATGATGGCGATGCCGCCGTAGGGGACGCCGGCTTTGTTCATGCGCTGGGCGAACTTGGGGGCGGAGCCGGCCACGGACATGGAGCGCAGGATCCGGCCGGTGGAGTAGAGGCCGGCGTTGAGGGAGGACAGGGCTGCGGTGAGGACCACGAGGTTCATGATGACGTCCACGCCCTGGATGCCGATCGAGCCGAAGAACGTCACGAAGGGGCTGACGCCTTTTTGGTAGGCGGTGAAGGGCAGGAGCAGGGCGAGCAGGATGACGGAGCCGACGTAGAACACGGCGATGCGGAAGACCACGGAGTTGATGGCCTTGGGCATGATCTTTTCGGGGTTTTCGGTTTCGCCGGCGGCGGTGCCGACGAGTTCGATGGAGGCGTAGGCGAACAGGACGCCCTGCATGAGGATGATCATGGGCAGCAGGCCGTTGGGGAAGATGCCGCCGTTGTCGGTGATGAGGTTGAAGCCGGTTTCCTGGCCGGGGACGGGGGTGCCGAAGATGACGAAGTAGGTGCCGATGAGGAGGAAGGCCACGAGGGCGGCGACCTTGATGATGGCGAACCAGAATTCCATTTCGCCGAAGACCTTGACGGAAACGAGGTTCAGGCAGAGGACGACGACGAGGGCGGTCAGTGCCCAGACCCATTGGGGGACGTCGGCCATCCAGGGGATGTAGTTGCCGAAGAAGTTCATGTAGAGGGCGGCGGCGGTGATGTCCACGATGGTGGTGGTGGCCCAGTTGATCCAGTAGAACCAGCCCGAGACGAAGGCTGCTTTCTCGCCGAAGAATTCGCGGGCGTAGGAGACGAAAGAGCCGGACGAGGGCCGGTGCAGCACGAGTTCGCCGAGGGCGCGCAGGATCAGGAAGGCGAAGAAGCCGCAGACGGCGTAGGCGATGACCAGGGACGGCCCGGCAGCGTTGAGCCGGCCGCCGGCGCCGAGGAACAGGCCGGTGCCGATCGCGCCGCCGATGGCGATCATCTGGATCTGCCGCGG
>NZ_QLNP01000067.1 GCF_003261175.1 Arthrobacter globiformis
CGCGAGCAGGGAGCTGGCTTCCTGGCGGGTGGATCCGGAGGATTCGATGTGGGCGAGTTCGGCGGGGATTTCCCAGCCCTTTTTGCGCATGGCGGTGGCCCAGAGCCGGCCGGCGCGGTAGGAGGAGCGGACCAGGGGCCCGGACATGACGCCGAGGAACCCGATCTCCTCGGCTTCGTGCTGGAGGTCCACGAATTCCTGGGGTTTGACCCAGCGGTCCACCGGGAGGTGGCGTTCGGAGGGGCGCAGGTACTGGGTGATGGTGATCAGGTCGCAGCCTGCCTGGTGCAGGTCGCGGAGGGCCTCGGAGATCTCTTCGCGGGTTTCGCCCATGCCCAGGATCAGGTTGGACTTGGTGACCATGCCCAGGTTCCGGCCCTGGGTGATGACGTCAAGGGAGCGTTCGTAGCGGAAGGCGGGCCGGATCCGCTTGAAGATCCGGGGCACGGTTTCGACGTTGTGCGCGAACACCTCGGGTTTGGAGTCGCAGATCGCGGCGATGTGTTCGGGTTTGCCGGAGAAGTCCGGGATGAGCAGTTCGACGCCGGTGCCGGGGTTCAGTTCGTGGATCTTGCGGACGGTTTCGGCGTAGAGCCAGACGCCTTCGTCCTCGACGTCGTCACGGGCAACGCCGGTGACGGTCGCGTAGCGCAGGGCCATGGCCTGGACGGAGCGGGCCACCTTGGTGGGTTCGAACCTGTCCACGGGGGAGGGTTTGCCGGTGTCGATCTGGCAGAAGTCGCAGCGGCGGGTGCATTCGGAGCCGCCGATCAGGAAGGTGGCTTCCTTGTCTTCCCAGCATTCGAAGATGTTGGGGCAGCCGGCCTCTTCGCAGACGGTGTGCAGGCCTTCCTTCTTGACCAGGTTTTTGAGCTGGACGAATTCCGGGCCCATCTGGACCTTGGCCTTGATCCAGTCCGGTTTGCGTTCCACCGGGGTGGCCGCATTGCGCTGCTCGATCCGCAGCATTTTCCGGCCTTCTGGTGCCAGTGTCACAGGAGTGCTCCTTCGGGGGTTGCAACTAGGGCGTCTTCATTGTTGCGCAGTTCCTCGGTGATCCGCGAAACGAGATCGGCGGGAGATATGTCGCGGCCGGTTTCCTGAGCGATGGTGGTCACGCCGGCATCGGTGATTCCGCAGGCGATGATCTGGCCGTAGGGAGCGAGGTCGTTGTTGCAGTTGATGGCGAAGCCGTGCATGGTCACGCCCTGGCTGACCCGGATGCCGATGGCGGCGATCTTGCGGGCAGGACCCTTGGCATCCTCCTCGATCCAGACACCCGCACGCCCCTTGATCCGGACGGCCGGGATGCCATAGTCCGCGAGCACGGCGATGATCACGGCCTCCAGACGCTCCACGTAGTCGCGGATGCCGGCCTTGTTCTTCAGCTTGATGATCGGGTATCCGATGAGCTGGCCCGGTCCGTGCCAGGTGAGCTTGCCGCCGCGGTCCACCGGAACGACGGGGGTGCCGTCGAAGGGCCGTTCGTGGTCCTCGGTCAGCTTTCCAGCCGTGTAGACGGCGGCGTGTTCCAGGAGGAGTACCGTGCTGGGGGCCTTGCCGGCCAGGACATTTTCATGGATTTCGCGCTGGAGGTCCCAGGCGTGGCTGTAATCGACGAAATCCGGGGCAAGACCGAGCGTTGTGAACTCAAGAGTCATGCGTTCCAGCTTAGACCTCAGGCGGTGTCCTGCCCGTCAGTGTGCCCAAGCTCTCATGCCTCCCCGGTCACATTCCGAGCTACTCCTCCTGCGGACGGTGAAGTACCCGCGCCTGCCTGTGGATAACTTCTGCGGGGACTGCCGGTTTCCGGTATTCCTTAAGCCATGGACCAGCACAGCTTGGAAAGCCACAGCCTGGAGAGCCACAGCCTGGACAATCACAGCCTGGAAAACCAGGACGCGCACATGTACGGTCCCGGGGGAGCGGCACCTGCCGTCCAGGGCTACTCCGTCTGCCGTCGGCTTGGCCGTGGCGGCAGTGCCGAAGTGTGGCTGGTTTCGCAGGACACCACCGGCGTGAAGCTTGCGCTGAAGTGCTTCGGCCGGCCGCCGGGCAGTGTTCGAACCAGCGCTGCTGCAGCAGCCATTGTTGAACCCGGCGCTGCTGACCCACGGCCTGCTGTGACGCGGGAGGAGGATGTCCGCCGGGAACTCCTGGTCATGTCCATGCTTGACCACGAACACCTGGTCAAGGCCTATGGCGTGGTCAGGACTGATGAACCCGGCCGGTCGGATGGACCTGGAGAGGGCAGCTTCGGCCTGCTGATGGACTACGCCGCCGGCGGCTCGCTCCAGCAGCTGGTAACGGCGAGGGGCACTCTGAGTGTTGGCGAGACGGTCACGGTCCTGACGCCGATCGCACAGGCATTGGGCTATCTGCACGGCAAGGGCTTCACGCACTCCGACGTCGCACCCGGCAATGTACTCTTCACCGCCCATGGAAAGCCCCTGTTGGCAGACCTCGGCGTGGCGCGGATAGTGGGGGACGCTTCCGGTGTTCCGGATCTGCACACCGACGGCTTCACTGATCCGGCTCCGGTGGACGCGGTCCGGGCAGGACTGCAGCCGGAGCGTGACGTCTATGCGGCCGCTGCCCTGGGCTGGTACTGCCTGACCGGGCAGCCCCCTCCGCCATCCGCGGTCAGGCCACCCCTCGCCCTGCTTGTTCCGGACGTGCCGGCGGAGCTGGCGGCAGCCCTGGAGGCGGGGCTCAGCGACGACCGCCGGCAACGTCCGGCGGCCGCCGAGCTTGCCACGGCTGTGTACCGCAGCGCGGCCGCCACACCTGTGGACCTGTCCCGTTCGGTGCATGACACCGTCCTGCCCGAGTTGCTGACACGCAGGCCGGTCCCGCCATCCGGCGGACGGCTGAGGAAGCGCCTGCTCGCCTGGCGCCGGCGGCTGAAGACCACGGGATGGGGCAGGTCCCTGGGCCGGCTGTCACCGCGCGGAGGGCCGGCGGGAACGGGCCATGCCCTCTCGCTCCGGCACGCGGCTGTCAGGCAAGCCGGAGTCAGTAACGCTGCCGGCCATGCCGGGGTTCGGCATGCCGCTGTCCGGCGCTCGTCGGCCAGGCACGGGACAGGGACGCAAAGCAGCCGCCGCCTGGCAGTGGCGGGCGGTGTGCTCACTGCGGCAGTGCTTGCCGGTGCTGGCCTTCTGGGACTGCCAGGTGCGGCGCAGGAGTGGGCCCCAGCTGTGCAGGAAGTGGGCCTCCCGGCGTCCAGCCCCGGATCCCCGCCAGGTGTCGGCCTGCCGGATGATGTCCGGCGGCGGCTCGCGGCGAAGGATCCGGCGGAAGCGGTCCTCGGACTGGCACAGCTGCGTTCGCTGGCTCTGCGGGAGGGCAGGCTGCACCTGCTCGACGACGTGAACGCCCCGAACACCCCGGCCCAGGCCGCAGACAGACGGATCCGCGCTTCCCTGGAGGAAACCGGGACTGTGCTGGCTGGGTTCACCACGAGCCTGTCCGGGGCGCGCTGCCTGCCCGAAAGCACGCCTGCGCGGGCAGTGGTGGCGGTGACGTCGTCCACCTCGGCCTACGAGGAGCGGTCGGCCGGAGGCACCGTCGTGGCGACCGGAGCGCGGCAGCGGGATGTGGGGCTGCGGCTGGTCCTTGTCCCGGTGGAGGGTCGCTGGCGCATCGCCGACATCCTGCCGGCGGACTGAATCACCAACCGATTTATCGCCAACTGAACCGGACAGCTACTTTTCGCCGACCACCCACCCGGCGGCCAGCGCCACCGACGGGTGGTCCCACGTGAACCCGCTGTCCCGGAGCAGGGTCGGTTCGATCCGCTGGCTGGCGAGCAGGAGTTCGTCGGCCAGCTTCCCCATGACGAGGCGCAGCGCCGGTGCCGGCGCGCGCAGCAGCGCAGGCCGGTGAAGCGCCTTTGCGAGCCCGGCCACGAGGTTGTTCACGTCGGCGGCTTCCGGTGCCGCAACATTCACGGGACCGGAATTCCCGGACGTAAGGAGGAACCCGAACGCTGAGGTGAGGTCGGGGAGGGTGATCCATGGCCAGTACTGCCGGCCGTTCCCCAGAGGACCGCCAATGCCTGCCCGCAGCAGGGGCAACAGGCGTCCCATGGCACCGCCCGACCGGCTCAGCACCACTGCGGTCCGCGGGGTCACAACCCGGACTCCGGACGGGGCCTCGTGGGCTGCGGCTTCCCACTCGACGCAGATGCGCGCCATGATGCCTTGCCCGGCGGGGGAATTCTCCGTCAGGGTGGAGTGCCCGGCGTCGCCGTAGTAGCCGGCCCCGGACTGGCTGATGAACGTCGGGGGCGGCGAGCTGAGGCGGCGCATGGCCGAGGTAAGCGTCCGCGTGGGATCGAGGCGCGACCGGAACAGCTCGTCAATCCTGTGCGGTGTCCATGGCCTGGCGCCGATGTTTGCGCCGGAAAGATTGATGACGGCGTCGGCTCCCTCGAGGGAGGCCGGGTCCAGAGTTGCGGTCGCGGGATCCCAGCGGATTTCCGACGGGGACGACGGCGGCCGCCTCACTAGCCGGACGACGTCGTGCCCGTCGGAGGTGAGGCGGGAGGAGAGTGCGGTTCCGATGAGCCCGGAGGCGCCGGCCATGACGATGCGCATGATCCATCTCACCATGCCCGGCACGGCAGGGCACCTCCCCGGCGGCTCATGTCACGTTGACTATGATCGAACGATGACCTCTTCGAGTTACCTCCGGTTCCCTCATGTTCACGGCGATCTGGTCACGTTTGTGGCCGAGGACGACGTCTGGATTGCCCCCCTCAGCGGCGGCCGCGCCTGGCGTGTTTCCTCGCTCCAGCTGCCGGCCCGCAATCCGCGCTTTACGCCTGACGGAACGAAGCTGGTCTGGACGGTCGTGCAGGGGACGGCCCCCGAGGTGGTCATCGCCGACGTTGACGGCGGCGGGTACCGCCAGCTGACTTTCTTCGGGCACAGCACCACCCGGGTTAAAGGTTTTACCCCCGCGGGGGACATCGTGGTCACCAGTGCGTTCCGGCAGGCCGAGAGCCGCCACACGCACGCTTACCGGCTGTCCACGGACGGCGGCTGGGCTGAGGAGCTCCCGCTGGGACCGGTCGAGTCCGTGGCGTTCGGCCCGGAACTCGGAGACGAAAAGCCTGTGGTGGTGGGCAGCGTGCTGTCCCGCGAACCGGCCTGGTGGAAGCGCTACCGTGGCGGCACTGCCGGCAAGCTCTGGATCGACGGCGACGGAAACGGCGAGTTTGAGCGGCTCCTGCCGGAGCTGGACGGCAACCTGGCCGACCCCATGTGGGTAGACGGGCGCATTGCCTTCCTCTCAGACCACGAAGGCTACGGCAACCTGTACTCGGTCCTGCCCGGCGGCGGGGACCTGCGGCGCCACACCGACCACGAGGACTTCTACGTCCGCCACGCTTCCACGGACGGAAAGCGCGTCATCTTCGAATCGGCCGGTGAGCTCTGGCTCCTGCATGACTTGGGGTCCGAGGCCGTCCGGCTTGAGATCACGCTTGGATCGGCGTCCCAGGGCCGCCGTCCCTCGCTCCTCAAGGTCTCCAAGCACCTCGGCGACGTCCGGCCGGACACCGCGGGGGAAGCCAGTGCTGTGGAGGCCCACGGAACAATCCACTGGCTCCGGCACAACGACGGGCCGTCCCGCGTGGTCGAGGCGACGGCCGGCGTGCGCGCCCGCCTGCCCCGTCCGCTTCCGGACGGCCGCATCGCATACGTGGCTGACCACGACGGCGACGAGGCCCTGTTCATCAGGGAAATCGCCCCGCAAGTCCCGGCGCACGATGCCGCAGGCCATGCTGCCGCAAAGGCCGCAGCGGCGGCCAAGACCGGCGCTGCCCCGGACAGCACACCCGCCGGGGATCAGCCCGACGCTGTGGCGCCGGCAGTTCCCCTGCCCAGCCCTGTTTCCGCCGCGGGCGTCGCGGGGCCACGCGCCACTCACCCAGTGGCCGACGACGCTGCTGCCGACCTCGCTCCGGCGGAGGCAGCGACCGGGACCGCGGCCGAAACAACGGCCGGCCAGGCAACCGGCACCGCTGCGGCCGAATCGGGCCCGCTCACGGTCCGGTTCCCCAGGCCTTCACGCGCCAGCGCCATCGAAGCCAGCCCCGACGGCCGCTGGATTGCGATTGGAACCGCTTTCGGCGACCTGTACATTGCTGGCACCCAGGACGGGGCGCTGACGGCGGTAACCAGCATTGGCGAGGGCAGCATTGAGGACTTGGCCTGGTCGCCGGACTCCGCCTGGCTGGCCTGGTCTGAACCAGTGACGTCCTTTGGGTCACGCAGCCGCCTGCGCCTGGTCCGCGCCAACGCCCCGGAGGCAAAGGCCGGAGAGGCTGCCATTGTGGAGGTGACGGACGGCCGGTTCCGGGACGAATCGCCGTCGTTCTCCCCGGACGGCAAGTTCCTGGCCTTCCTCTCGAACCGCAGCTTCGATCCCGTCTACGACGGCCACTCCTTTGACCTTTCCTTCCCCAGCCCCATCAAGCCCTACCTCGTGGCACTCGCGGCGGACACCGCTTCGCCGTTCGGCCCCAGCGTCGCCCTGGCGGACGGCATCGACGGGCAGGGCGGAACAGCCCAGGCTGACGCGACGGCCGAAGGCACGACGGCGCCGACCGCCGTGAAGGTGGACCCCGAAGGCCTCGCCCACCGGGTCATCAGCGTCCCGGTTCCGCAGGGCAACTACACCGCGCTGACCGCCGCCGACGGGGCGCTGCTGTGGCTCGACAGTGCCCTCGCCGGCGTCACCGGGGAGGGCAGGGCGAGCCTGGAGGATAAGCACGCCGCCCCGAGCCTGGTCCGCTTTGACCTGGCCAAGCGCAAGAGCACCACCCTCGTGGACTCCTTGGACAGCTACCGCCTGTCCGGCGACCGCAAGAAGGTGGTCCTGGTCCACGACAAGCAGGTCCGGGTGGTGCCGTCCGACGCCAAGGCTGACGAGGACTCCGGCCAGCTGATCAAGGTGGACCTCACGCGCATCCGCGTTCTGATGGAGCCGCTGAGCGTGTGGGGCCAGGCGTTCGACGAGGCATGGCGGCTGCAGCGTGACTTCTTCTGGACCGAGGACATGGCCGGCCAGGACTGGGACTCCATCCACGCCCGCTACCGTCCGCTGGTGGAGCGGCTCGGATCGCATGACGACCTGGTGGACCTGCTGTGGGAGCTGCACGGCGAGCTCGGCACGTCCCACGCCTACGTGCGCCCGGCGGCAGCTACCGAAAACGGCAGCAACGGCCAGGGCCGGCTGGGTGCCGACCTCGCGTTCAACGGCGAGGGCTGGGAAATCGAGCGCATCCTGGCCGGCGAATCGTCGGACCCGCTGGCCACCTCGCCGCTGACCCGGCCGGGCGCCGACGCGAAGGCCGGGGACGTCCTGCTGGCAATCGACGGTGTGCGCCTGACGGAGTCGCTGACCCCGGCCATGCAGCTCGTGGGCGCGGCGGGACGTGCGGTGGAACTGACCATCCGCAACGGCGCCGGCCACGGCCCGGCAGCCGGAGCCCAGCGCCGGATAGCGATCGTTCCCATCAAGGATGAGGAACGCCTGCGGTACCAGGACTGGGTAAATGCCAACCGCCGCACAGTACGCGAAGCGTCGGACGGCAAGTTCGGCTACCTGCATATCCCGGACATGCTGGCCAACGGCTGGGCGCAGCTTCACCGCGACCTGGACACCGAGACGGCGCTTGACGGCCTGATCGTGGATGTGCGCCGCAACCGTGGCGGGCACACCTCGCAGCTGGTGGCAGAACTGATCGGGCGGAAGGTGACGGGGTGGAGCATGCCCCGCGGCGAAAAGCCCCGCACCTATCCGCACCACGCGCCGCGCGGTCCGGTCATCATCCTGGCCGACGAATTTGCCGGCTCCGACGGCGACATCATCACGCAGGTCTCGAAGCTGCGTGGCATCGGCCCGGTTATCGGCACCCGCACCTGGGGCGGCGTGGTCGGCATCGACAACCGTTTCACGCTGGCCGACGGGACCGGGGTGACCCAGCCCCGCTACGCTACGTGGTTCAGCGGCGGCGTGGGCTGGAGCGTCGAAAACCACGGCGTGGCTCCGGACATCGAGGTGACCTTCCCCCCGCACGCGTATGCTGCCCGCCGGGACCCGCAGCTGGAGTCCGGCATCACGGCGCTGAAGGAGATGGTGCAGGAGCTTCCCACGGACCGGCCGCCGGCCCGCGAGGGCTACCGCCGGCTGCGCCCGGAGCCGCTGCCGGCCCGCCGGCACAGCCAGGCATAGCCGAACAAACAACAAGGGCCCTGTTCCCGACTGGATTTACCAGGGGAACAGGGCCCTTTCTGATCCTAAATGACCAGGACTTTAAGATCAGGAGGCCAGCGTGGCGTCCAGGGTGATCTCGATGCCGGTCAGGGCCTGCGATACGGGGCAGCCCTTCTTGGCGGATTCAGCGATGCGCTGGAAGTCCTCCTCGGAGATGCCCGGGATGCGGGCGTTCAGGGTCAGGTGGCTGCCGGTGATGCCGGTACCGGGCTGGAAGCCAACTTCTGCCTTGGTGTTGACTTCGTCCGGGGTGAAGCCGGCCTGGCTCAGCTCGTGGCTGAACGCCATGGAGAAGCATGCGGAGTGCGCCGCGGCGATGAGTTCTTCGGGGCTGGTCTTGCCGCCTGCCGCTTCGGTGCGGGCCTTCCAGGTGACGTCGAACGTGCCGAGGCCCGAGCTGTCCAGCGTAGTGTTGCCTGAACCCTCCGTCAGGCTGCCGGTCCATACAGTGTGCGCGTTGCGTGTTGTAGCCATGTCACTCCTCAACGTTGATTCGATCCGGGGGTCCGGCGCCTGCCAGAGCCCCGCCGCTACTAATCCTATGGATTAGGTGCCCCCGGTGCACGGGTTGTCCGCTGTCAGAGGATTATGACCGGAAGCGCCAAAACGACGACGGCGACGCCCCCGCGGGAGGGGCGTCGCCGTCGTCGTTGGCATGGCAGGGGGCGGTTACCGCCAGAGTGTCGCGATAGCGACGTTCAGCAGTGCCAGCCCGCCCACGCTGTGGGCCAGGCCGGTGGAGATCGGCTCACCCTTCTTGTACTTGCGGCGGCCGATGAAGGCCAGCACGCCGACGACCAGGGCAACGCCGAACTTAATGCCCAGCTTGGCATAGTTGGCGTCCATGTCGAGCGCGGGGATCAGGCCCATCATCACGATGCCGGTGAGGAGCTGGAGTGCAGCGCCGTCGAACTGCCGGGGATGGACGGTCGGCTTCTTCATGTTGCCGATCCAGATGCCGACGATCATGGCGGCGCCGACGATGTGCAGGAAGACCATGACGTTATAGACGATGTTCATGGCACCAGTCTAGCCAGATCCTTCTACACGCCGTAGTAAGACACAGCCGCATAGAAAAGCGGCGGCGGCCGCCCGGCACTCCGGTGGTTTCCCACCAGGAGCCGGACGGCCGCCGCCGTCGAAAGGCTGGAGCCTAGAGTCCCAGGTCCGCTTCGAACGCGCCTTCTTCGAGGCGGGCCTTCAGCGTCTGCAGGAAGCGACCGGCGTCCGCACCGTCCACCAGGCGGTGGTCGTAGGTGAGGGACAGGTACATCATGGAGCGGATGGCGATCGAGTCGTCACCGTTCTCGTCCTGGACCACCACGGGGCGCTTGACGATCGCACCGGTGCCCAGGATGCCGACCTGCGGCTGGTTGATGATCGGGGTGTCGAACAGCGCACCCACGGAACCGATGTTGGTGATGCTGAACGTACCGCCGGACAGTTCGTCCGGGCCGATCTTGCCGTTGCGGGTGCGGTCCGCGACGTCGGCGATCTTGGCGGCCAGGCCGGCGAGGTTCAGGCTTCCGGCGTCGGAGATGACCGGAACCAGCAGGCCCTTGTCCGTGTCGACGGCGATCGCCAGGTGCTCGGCGTTGTGGTACGTGATTTCCTGCTTGTCCTCGTCGTACGCAGCGTTGAGCGTAGCGTGCTGCTTGAGGGCTTCGGCCACGGCCTTGGCGATGAAGGGCAGGAAGGTGAGCTTGACGCCGTTCTGGGCCTGGAACGAGTTCTTGGCCTTCAGGCGCAGCTTGGCCACCTTGGTCATGTCCACTTCGTGCACCTGGGTCAGCTGGGTGGAAACATCCAGTGACTCACGCATGCGGCGGGCGATGACCTGGCGGATCCTCGGCGCCTTCTTCACAGTGCCGCGCAGCGAGGACGCTGCGGCCGACGGAGCGGCGGAAGCTGCAGGGGCTGCCTGCGCTGCGGCTGCCGGAGCGGCCTTGGATTCGGCAGCGGCCAGGACGTCCTGCTTGCGGATGCGGCCGCCGACGCCCGTGCCGGAGACGGAGGCGATGTCCACGCCGTGCTGGTTGGCGAGCTTGCGGACCAGGGGAGTGACGTAGCCGGACTCTCCGCCCGCGGCCGGGGCGGCCTGCGGTGCGGCTGCTTCCTGCGGAGCCGGTGCAGCCTGCGGTGCCGGTGCTGGCTCGGGAGCAGGCGCGGGTGCTGCCTGCGGAGCAGGCGCTTCGGCGGGCTTCTCGGCTGCCGGGGCGGGCTGTTCCGCTGCGGGGGCGGCGGGGGCCTCGGCGGGCTTCTCGGGAGCCGCAGCAGGAGCAGCGGCTCCCGAACCGATGACGGCGAGGACGGAGCCAACCTCGGCGGTCTCGTCCTCGTTGACGCGGATTTCCTGCAGCGTGCCGGCCACGGGGGACGGGATCTCGGTGTCTACCTTGTCGGTGGAGACCTCGAGCAGCGGCTCATCAACTTCAACGGTGTCGCCTATGGCCTTGAGCCAGCGGGTGACGGTGCCTTCGGTGACGCTCTCGCCAAGTGCCGGCAGGGTGACCTCGTGGCCTTCGCCGGAGGAGGCGGGGGCTGCTTCCGCGGCAGGTGCTTCCTGGGCGGGTGCTGCTGCGGGTGCCTCTTCGGCCGGTGCTGCTGCAGGCGCCTCTTCGGCGGGTGCTGCTGCGGGTGCCTCTTCGGCAGCTCCGCCGCCCGAGCCGTCACCGATGCGCACCAGCGGGGCGCCAACTTCAGCGGTCTCATCTTCGGCGACGAGGATTTCCTCGATGACGCCGGCGATCGGAGAGGGGATTTCAGTGTCTACTTTGTCGGTGGAAACCTCGAGCAGCGGTTCGTCCACCTCTACCCGGTCACCTACCTGCTTGAGCCAGCGGGTGACAGTTCCTTCGGTGACGCTCTCACCGAGGGCGGGCAAGTTAACGGATTCAGACATGTCGTCCCCGTTCTCCTTTATTGATCTAAAGTGCGGATGAATTGCTGCATTGTTCGGGCCCGGTGCACCCTGCTGTTCGAGCCGGTGCACCAGGCCCTTAGTGTCTTGCGGAACGAATTAGCCGTGGAGGGGCTTGCCGGCCAGCGCCAGGTGCGCCTCGCCCAGGGCTTCGTTCTGGGTCGGGTGGGCGTGGACCAGCTGGGCCACGTCCTCGGGGTAGGCTTCCCAGTTCACGATCAGCTGGGCTTCGCCGATCTGCTCGCCCATGCGGGCACCGATCATGTGGACGCCGACGACGGGGCCGTCCTTCTGGCGGACCAGCTTGACGATGCCGCTGGTGCCCAGGATGGAGCTCTTGCCGTTTCCGGCCAGGTTGTACTCCTGGGTTTCCACCTGGTCGTCGCCGAACTTGGCCTTGGCGGCCTTCTCGGTGTAGCCGACCGTCGCAATTTCCGGCTCGGAGTAGGTGACCTTGGGGATGTTGACGTCCTCGACGATGACGGGCTTGAGGCCGGCGATCTCTTCGGCGACGAAGATGCCCTGCTGGTAGCCGCGGTGCGCGAGCTGGACGCCGGGGACAATGTCACCGACGGCGTAAATGTTGCCGACGCCGGTGTGCAGGCGCTCGTTGGTGATGACGAAGCCGCGGTCGATGTTCAGGCCGGCCTCTTCGTAGCCGAGGTTGGCCGTGACAGGTCCGCGGCCCACGGCCACGAGCAGGAGGTCGGCTTCGAAGGTCTTGCCGTCCACAAGGGTGACCTTGACGCCGTCGTTGTTCTGTTCGACGCCCTGGAAGAAGACGCCGGTGGAGAACTTGATGCCGCGCTTCTTGAAGGCACGCTCAAAGTTCTTGACAATGGTGGCGTCCTCATTCGGGACGAGGGAGGGCAGGCCTTCAACGATCGTTACGTCAACGCCGAAGGACTTCCATACCGAGGCGAACTCGACGCCGATCACGCCGCCGCCCAGGATGATTGCGCTCTTGGGGATGTAGTCCATGGTGAGGGCTTCGTCGGAGGTGATGACCTTGCCGCCGATTTCCAGGCCCGGCAGGGAGCGGGAGTAGGATCCCGTGGCGAGAACGATGTTCTTGCCCTTGTAGGCCGTGCCGTTCACGACGACGGTGTCGGTGCCCTGCAGCTTGCCTTCACCCTCGATGACGGTGATGCCCTTGGACTTGATCAGGCCCTGCAGGCCCTTGTACTTGCCGGCGATGATGCCGTCTTTGTAGGCGTTGACAGCAGTGATGTCGATGCTGTCCAGGGTGACGTTCACACCGTACTTGGCGGAGTCGCGGGCGTGGTCTGCCAGTTCGGCCGAGTGCAGCAGCGCCTTGGTGGGGATGCAGCCGTTGTGGAGGCAGGTACCGCCGAGCTTGCCCTTCTCCACGAGGCCAACGGTGAAGCCAAGCTGAACGGCCCGGAGAGCCGTGGCGTACCCGCCGCTGCCACCACCGAGTACCAGGATGTCGAATTCTTGCGCAGTTGCCTGATCGGCCACTTAGACGCTCCCTCGCGTGAACGATGACACGAGAGTACGCATCATCTGGTCTTGGAAATTGCTCTGCCGTGATTATGCCAGCAGGCCATTTCCCTTTCATTTGTGACTACCGTGGTTCACCTTAGCGAACCACTTATCCATGCTCCACCTTGCCGGTGCTTTTGTGGAGCGCTTGTGTCGAGTGTCACGCGGCTGTGTGGCGAGCGGATCGCGCTGCCACACAGCCGCGGCACACCGGCCTGTGTGGGTAATAGACCTAGGCCAGGAGATCCTCGACATAGGCCACCAGGGTGCGCACGGTGCAGCCGGTGCCCTGCTTCGGCGTGTAACCGTAGGGCGCCCCGTTGTTGAACGACGGTCCGGCGATGTCGATGTGCGCCCACGGGATGGTCTGGCCGCCCTTGTCCTTGCCGACGAACTCGCGCAGGAACACGGCCGCTGTCATCATGCCGCCGTGGCGCTCACCGATGTTGGCGATGTCCGCCACCTGGGAGTCGAGGCTCGGCCGCAGCTCGTCCGGCAGGGGCATCGGCCACACGAGCTCGCCGGCCCTGTCCGCGGCGGCCTTTAGCGGGCCGGTCACGCTGTCCGCGCCCATGATGCCGGCGGTGCGGTTCCCGAGCGCGATCAGTTGGGCGCCGGTGAGGGTGGCAACGTCGATGATGGCGTCCGGGTATTCCTGGCTTGCCGCGACGATGCCGTCGGCCATCACCAGCCGGCCTTCGGCGTCGGTGTTCAGCACTTCCACCGTCTTGCCACCGAACATGGTCAGCACGTCGGCGGGACGGGAGGCGGCGCCGGAGGGCATGTTCTCGGCAATGCACAGCCATGCGGTTGCCTTGACGGGCAGCCCCAGGCCCGCGATGGCCAGCACCGTGTTAAGCACGACGGCGGCTCCCGCCATGTCGCTCTTCATGTCACCCATGCCGAGGGCCGGCTTGATGGAAATGCCGCCGGTGTCGAAGGTGATCCCCTTGCCGACCAGTGCGATTTTCCGGGTGGCCTTGGCGGGGGAGTACTCCACCTTGACGAGCCGGGGCTGCCGGGCGGAGCCTTTGCCGACGCCCATGATGCCGCCGAAGCCCTCCTTCTCCAGGCGCTTTTCGTCCCAGACCGTGACCTTGACGGGCAGTCCCTTGGACAGTTCCTTGGCGGCGTCGGCGAACGACTCGGGGTAAAGGTGGCTCGGCGGCTGGTTCACGAGCGAGCGCGTGGCGTTGACGGCCTTGCCCAGCAGGCGGGCACGGTCAAGTGCGGCGTTCAGGTCCTTGTCGCCGGCCAGTTCAGTGAAGATGGCGACGTTGGCCACGGGGTCCTTGAGGCCGTCCTTGGACGAACGGAACTCGGTGAAGGAGTACGCGCCCAGCGCGGCACCCTCGGCGATGGCGGCAACATCGGCGATATTCGCCGTCGGGAAGGCCAGCGTGACCGAGGACAGGCCGGCAAGCTGACGGACTGCGGAGCCGGCGGCGCGGCGCAGCGCCTCGCCTGAAACCTTTCCTCCGGCGTCGACCTTGCCGACGCCTGCCAGGACAAGGATTCCGGAGCCCGTTTCCGGAAGGCCGGGAAGGCGGACCGCCTGGTCCGGAGCGCCGGTGATGCCGAGGACCTTCAGGGAGTCGGCCAATGCCTCGACGGACTTCGCAGTCAACGGGTTCTCCAGCAGGAACGGACCGTGCGTGCCCTGTCCGACGCCGATGACCACTGCGTCGCTTGCCGCCTTCTTCACGTCCCTTGCAATGGCACTAAGGTTGACTTCAGTATTCTTGACCACGAGGATCGGTCCTCAATTCTCTGTGATTGTTCGGGCAGGGAGCGCAGGCAAAAGGAGCCAATTCCGATCGTAGTCTCTCGTGCCGCAACTGCGGGGAAGCGCCGGGAGCCGGGCCGGTTGAGAGCCGCGCCACAGCGCGCCGAGGAATGACGCCGCTCTGCCGGGCGTTATGCAGATTAACTCCCTGACCACGAAAGGAACTCACCGTGTTTGAAAGGATTTCCGGCTCGCTGCTGGACCCCGACGCGCTCTATGCCAAGAACATTGGGCTGTTCCATAACCCTGAGCTCCGCGGGCTGAACCTGGTGATGGGCTTCACCGGTTTCGCCGATGCCGGCCACGTGGTCCGGCAGATCACGGACGAATTGCTGGACACGCTCGACTCCGAACGTGTGGCCGTGTTCGACGCGGACCAGCTGATGGATTACCGGTCCCGGCGCCCGCATGTGAGCTTTGTCGAGGACCATCTGCAGGACTACCAGCCGCCCACCCTGGCCCTGTACAGGCTGGTTGACGGGCTGGGCAAGCCCTTCCTGTTCCTCGCCGGTTTCGAGCCGGATCTGCAGTGGGAACGCTTTGCCCGCGCCGTGGTGCAGATCGTCGAGGCACTGGACGTCAACCTGGTGACCTGGATCCACTCGATTCCCATGCCCGTGCCCCACACCCGTCCGGTGGGGGTGACAGTGCACGGCAACCGGCCCGAACTCATTGAAGGCATCTCCTCCTGGAAGCCGACCGTTGAAGTGCCGGCCGCCGTCGGGCATGTCCTGGAACTCCGCCTGGCCGACGCCGGCCGCAATGTTGCGGGGTACGTCATCCACGTGCCGCACTACCTGGCCGAGGCGGAGTACCCCACCGCTGCTGTGGCCGGGCTGGAATACCTGGGGGCCGCCACCTCGCTGATGCTGCCGACGGACAGGCTGCGCGAGTCCGGCCGTGAAGTGGGCCGGCAGATTGCCGAGCAGATCGAGGCCTCGGAGGAAGTCCAGCAGGTGGTGGCCCGGCTCGAGGCCCGCTACGACGAAAAGGCCGAGGGCACGGTGCGCCGGTCCCTGCTCGCGAACGAGAACGATGAACTGCCCGACGGCGATGCCTTGGGCGCGGCCGTGGAGGCCTACCTCGCCCGGGAGAATCCCGGGACGTAAGCCCCGTCACGGGTAGGCATAAGACTCGTCACTGCAGGACCAAAACCGGGTGCATTAAATAGTATTTTTGTTCGCGCTGAGGATAATAAAAGGGTGACTGCACCCCGCGCCTGGCTCATCTGGTCCATCGGCATCTTCTCGTACCTCGTGGCTGTAACGCAGCGTACGTCGTTCGGTGTGGTCGGGCTGGAGGCCACCGAGAGGTTCCACGCCAGCGCCTCGGCCATCTCCTTTTTCACGGTGCTGCAGCTGCTGGTGTACGCCGGCTTACAGATCCCGGTGGGCGTGCTGGTGGACAGGTTAGGCTCCCGCGCCATGATCGCCGGGGGCGCCCTGCTGATGGGCCTGGGACAGCTGCAGCTGGCGTTTGCGGACAGCGTCCCGGCAGGTGTGCTGGGCCGCGTGCTCGTGGGTGCCGGCGACGCCATGACCTTCATCTCCGTCATCCGGCTGATTCCGCTGTGGTTCGCGCCCGCCCGGGTTCCGCTGCTGACCCAGCTGACCGGCATGTCCGGCCAGCTCGGCCAGCTGCTGAGCGTGGTGCCGTTCGCCTTCGTCCTGCACACCGCGGGCTGGACCCCGGCGTTCCTTGCACTGGCCGGATTCTCCGGTGTCGCCGTCGTGCTGGTGGTCCTGATGCTGCAGGACGTGCCGCCCGGCACGCCCAAGCAGGACGCTGCCAAGGGGCTGCGCGCCACGGGCGTTTCCCTGTCGCGCGCGTGGAAGCAGCCGGGAACGCGGCTGGGAATGTGGAGCCACTTCACCATCCAGTTCAGCGGCACCGTATTCGCGATGACCTGGGGTTACCCGTTCCTGATTTCGGCGCAGGGGCTCGACGCCGGCACCGTCGCCTCGCTCATGTCCCTCTACGTGGCAGGCGCCATCGGCGCCGGGCCGCTGATCGGACGCTTCGTTGCGCGGCACCCCCTCCGGCGCTCCACGATGGTCCTCCTCCTCGTTGCTGCCACCGCGGCAGCCTGGGCAGCCGTGCTGCTGTATCCCGGCCGCTCACCGCTTTGGCTGCTGGCGGTCCTCATCGTGGTGCTGGCCATCGGCGGCCCGGGTTCCATGATCGGCTTCGACTTCGCCCGCACGTTTAACCCGGCCCACCGGATCGGGACCGCCACGGGCATCGTCAACGTCGGCGGCTTCTTCGCGGCGCTGATGGCCATCTACCTGATCGGCGCCGTCCTGGACATCCTCAACTCGACGGGCTTTTCCCGCGGGGAGCTCTACGGACTGGAGCCGTTCCGCATCGCGCTCTGCGTTCACTTCCTGATCCTCGGCGTTGGCTCCGTCGCCATGCTGGTGGTCCGGCGCAAGGTCCGCAGGCAAATGGCGGCCCAGGGCGTGGTGGTGCCTCCGCTGTTGCAGGCAATGGCCCAGCAGCGCAGAGCGCGGATTGCCCGCCGCAGGACTCCTTTCCGCGATTAGGTTTTGTTCCTGCTGTCTCCGTTGTCCACATACGGAATCTTCCTGTCGCACCGGCCGTGACCGCCGTCGGAAGCTGTTTCCATGACAGCACCCGAGCACCTCATTATCAGCGGACCCGAAGACATTCTTGGCTACATCCCGCACAGCCTTGGCTACTGGCCGTCGCAGAGCCTCGTGGCCATGACCATGCAGGGCAAGCGCCTCGTAGCGACGCTTCGGGTCGACCTCCCGGAGGACTGTGGACGCCGCGGCCGGGAGGGATTCGCCAGGACTGTGGCGGAGTACCTTCTGGCGGACAAGGAAGCCGACGGCACGCTGCTGGTCTTCTTTGACGACGGTCTTGGCGACGGCGGTTTTGGCGACAGCTTTGGCGACGACGGCTTTTTCGACGACGGCAGGGAAGGTGCGGCGGCGTTGTCCTTCCGGCCCTTACTGGCCGATCTGGAATGCGCGCTCGGCCTGGCCGGCATGCCGGTGCGGGATGCCTGGCGCGTCGGCAACGAGTACTGGCGCAACATCTACTGCACTGACAGCAGCTGCTGCCCACCGCCAGGCCGGCCTATCGCCGAGATCCGGGACAGCAGGCTCAATGCCGAAATGGTGTATCTGGGCAGCAGCGTCGGCGCCCCTCCCGGTACTCCTTCGCCCGGCGCAACGGACATTCCGGCAGCGGACGACGCCGTTGTCATGGCAACTGAAAGCGAGTGGACTCTGGCTCTGGCCGGGAAGGGGAACCAACGGGCCCAGTTCGACGCGGTCCTCGATGCCTGGGCAGCTGCGCTGGAAGCCCTTTCGCCTGAAGCCGTCCCGGGGGGAGGCGTCCCCGGGGGATCGGCGCTGCTTGCCGCCCGTTCACTCCCAGGCGTTCCAGACGGCGGGCTTGAACCGGAACTCGCAGGCTTCCTGCGCGCGTCCCTCCGTGTTCCGGCCTGGCGCGACGCCGTCCTGGTCATGGCTGCCGCGGGGCGCCCCGCAGCGGCCGCAGGTGCGGAGGCCTTTGGGATTTTCTCCGCGGGGGAGGGATTGCCTGTGTCCTGCCCGCCGCTGCCGGAACCGCAAGCGACTGCGAGCTGCCCCGAACAAGGGCAGGCACCAAGCAACCCCAACCAGCCGGCGGCCTCCAGCTGCGGCCCGGATGCCCTGCCCGGCTATGGCGAAGTCCTGTTGGGCCTGAGTCCACCCGTGCCGGACTGGGACACGCTGAATCGCCTGGAGGGCCTGATGGTGGAGCTCTCGTGCGGCGGGGGTGAGGCAAAGGCGGCGGCACTAACGGCCGCCGGCTGGATCGAATGGTGCCGCGGGAAGGGTTCCTTCGCGCACGCATCATTGACCCGGGCTCTGGAAGCCAGCCCGGGATACCGGTTGGCCGAGCTGTTGTCCGAGGTGGTCCGGCGTGGAACGATCTGCGGCTGGGCGGGGCGCCGTGAAGCCGCATGGCAGAAATTCGGATCGGACGCTGCGTAGAGCAAGGTGACTAGAGCAAGGTGACTAGAGCAAGGGGCCGGTCGAAGCCGACACGCCCTGCCGGCGGGGTCCATTACGGCCCGATCGGCCCCTGGCGCGGAAAATCGTGAGACAATGGAGGCCGAGACCCGGTTGGGTCCGTGAATCAATGCTTGCAGTGGCTCCCATTCGGGAACATTGCGGCCGCCCCGGCAGTTCTACTTAGTGGCCCTGTCGGTCGGATGCATCTGATGTGAATCACGGACTTGACAGGGTCATAGTGGTGTTGCCCGAAGGTGACTCCACAGACCGCCGCTAGAAAGGTTTTCTGTGACCCCGTCTTCCGCGAAGAAGGAACCCGCCGCCCTGGCCGTTGAAACTGCCGAGGAGAAGCCGGCGGCATCCAGCGCCAAGCGTGCCGCCCCCCGTGCCGCTGGGAAGCCCGAGCCCAAGAAGCGCGGACCCAAGCCCGGAGCCAAGGCTGCCGCCGAAGCTGCCGGAAGCCGCTCAACCGATGACGACGCGGAAGTCGAGGAGGACCTCGACGACGCGCAGCCCGACACCGCTGATCTAGTCGATGAACCCGACGAAGCCGGCAAGGAAGCCGCAGCGCCTACCGGTTCGGGATTCGTTTACTCTGACGCCGATGACGACGATGCACCTGTCCAGCAGGTCATGTCGGCAGGCGCCACCGCCGACCCCGTCAAGGACTACCTGAAGCAGATCGGCAAGGTAGCCCTCCTTAACGCCGAACAGGAAGTTGACCTCGCGCTCCGCATTGAGGCAGGCCTGTTCGCCGAAGAGAAGATCGCCGCCGACGACGGCTCCATGGACCCGAAATACAAGCGCGAGCTTGAGTTCATCATCCATGACGGCAAGCGCGCCAAGAACCACCTGCTCGAGGCCAACCTCCGCCTCGTGGTGTCACTGGCCAAGCGCTACACCGGGCGCGGCATGCTGTTCCTGGACCTGATCCAGGAAGGCAACCTCGGCCTTATCCGTGCCGTCGAGAAGTTCGATTACACCAAGGGCTTCAAGTTCTCCACCTACGCCACGTGGTGGATCCGCCAGGCCATCACCCGCGCCATGGCGGACCAGGCCCGCACCATCCGTATCCCGGTGCACATGGTGGAAGTCATCAACAAGCTGGCCCGTGTCCAGCGCCAGATGCTGCAGGACCTGGGCCGCGAACCCACGCCCGAAGAATTGGCGCTCGAGCTCGACATGACCCCCGAGAAGGTCGTCGAGGTCCAGAAGTACGGCCGCGAGCCTATTTCGCTGCACACCCCGCTTGGCGAGGACGGCGACTCCGAGTTCGGCGACCTGATCGAGGACTCCGAAGCCGTGGTACCGGCCGACGCTGTGAGCTTCACCTTGCTGCAGGAACAGCTGCACTCCGTGCTGGACACCCTGTCCGAGCGCGAAGCCGGTGTTGTTGCCATGCGGTTCGGCCTCACGGATGGCCAGCCGAAGACTTTAGACGAAATCGGCAAGGTCTACGGCGTTACCCGTGAGCGTATCCGTCAGATCGAATCCAAGACCATGTCCAAGCTCCGCCACCCGTCCCGGTCGCAGGTCCTGCGGGACTACCTGGACTAGGAATCGCTGGGCTAGTCACACGAACAAAGGCCAGGCCTTCCGCCGGAAATCGGCGGCAGGCCTGGCCTTTGTCGTACCCGGGTATCCCATTGTTGGCACGCGAGACCGGACGCGATGAATATGGGCGTACGCAGGCGGTCGGGTTTCGGGTGCACAAGCCCCGGCGCGGGTGGGCGTTGGCCCGCGACCCTCGGCTACGCGGAGACCATGTGCAAGGTTTAGCCATCAGAGAGACTGATGCCGCCCCAGCCGGGTCCCGATAGTCCGCTCCCTGGCAGTGGAGGCGCGGTGGAGCGGTAGGTGTGGCCGGTGGGCGTGGTGAGTTCGATGGTGTGCCGGGGTCCGGGTTTGGGTTTTGCTTTCCAGCCGGTGAGTTCTTTGGTGTGGTTGCACGCCTCGCACAGTCCCGCGCCGTTACTTATCGAGGTGGGGCCGCCGTCGTGCCAGGGGATGATGTGGTCGTGGTGGCGGATGGGGGCGTCGCAGTAGGGTGTGCGGCAGGTGTCGTCGCGGATTTGGATGAAGCGGCGCAGCGGTGCCGGGAAGAGACGCCTGCGCGAGTCCATGGCCACCAGGTCGCCGGTTCCTGGGGCGGTGTAGAGCCGCCGGACCCAGGTCTTGAGTTCCTTCACAGCGGCTGAGTCGATCTCTGCCGAACCGCCCATGGTTTGCTGGAGGCGATCCGGCTCTCCTTGCCCTTGCGTGAGGAGGTTCCGCGCCCAGTCGGCGGGGATGATGCCGTAACCAGGAATCCGGGCGGGTTCGCTGTCGCCCTGCAATAGCGTGCGGTCTGTCATGACGAGGTTGAGCTCGATGCCGGTGATGCCGCCGGGGGTGCCGGTGGTCCATTCGACCAGGGTGTCGGCCATGGCCTGGTCTCGGGAGCGCGGATCCCCGCCGGCTCGGAGGGAGTTGGCTTGCCGGGTCAGTGCCGCGAGGACCGCGACGCCCTCGTGGACGGGCAGCAGCACGGTCAGGTAGGTCATGCATTCCGGGGCCGGGCGCAGGCTTACCTTGCGTTCCGAGGCGGCGTGGCTGGCGCGCTGGGCGACGGAACGGGGGTCCCGCCGGATCGCGGCCGACCGGACCGCGGCGATAACGGCGCGGGTTCCAGCGCCGGTGAAGGTACCGGTGTCGGCGGCGAGTTCCTCATCAACGGCGGTCCGGTCCTCCACACTCAAACAGGCGGTCTCTTTCACCACGTGCATGACGCGCTCTTCGTTCAGCTGCCCGGTGTCCAGCGCGCCCAGGGTGTGCGGCATTTCGGCGACCAGAGCTTTAGACATGCCCAGCAGGCGGCCGCCGCGGTGCGGGGACTCGCCCCGGGCCAGCGCGATCTGCTCAGCCGCACCCAGGCCCTGGTCCTTGCCGCGGTCCGTTCCCAGGTCCTCCGCCGCGAGGGGCCCACTGTCGGCGGATTCCTGGCGGAGCCGGGCCTCGAAAGTGACGGAAAGCCGCGCCTGTTGCCCGGCGGCCCAGCACTTGACGTTCTCGTACGCTCGGACCTGGTTGATCAGCCCGGCACTGTCGGAGGTGAGGTCAACTGCCGGGAGAAACCAGCCCGAGGTTGCAGCAGCGCTCGATGGTACGCCGTCGTCAAAGTGGTCCCCGTCAAAAGGACGGTCGGCAAAGAGAACCTCCGGAAACGGGTCCCCCGCAAAGGATGCCGGAAACGCGCCGTCGAGGTCATCGTCATACGGCAACCCGTAGTACGGATCGGCGTCGGGAATCGCGGCGGCGGGGAACGCGGCAACCAGCAGGGTGCCGGCGCCCGGGTGGGCCGCCAGAGCCTTTTCCGATTCCCCAATTCCATCCATAAATACAGCCTGAGGAGGGGGTATGGCATTTAAGCGCGGCAACCGTACCGGGGACAAAGAAAAAGGCGACAAAGAAAAAGCCAGGACCCCCGCGCGGGGGCCCTGGCTTGAGCTTTGTTGTCTAGTCGACCGGAACCGGTGCCTTTTCGTGCAGCCGGTCCGTCTCATCGTGCCAGTCGGAGCTGAGCGGCCTAAGGGTCGCTTCGACGGCGCGTGAATGGTGGGCGCAGAAGAGCAGCTCACCTCCGGAGGACTCGAGTACAACCCGGACGTATGCCTGCGCTCCGCAACGGTCACACCGGTCAGCTGCGGTTAGCGTGCGGTCGGCAACTGCTGTTGTCATGTCGGCCTCCTTAGTAGATCTGTACATCTATATAACCAGCATTCGCTGACAAACCATGGCAAGGATGGGTCACTTTCGCTGTCCGCGTATCACGTCTGCGTAACGAACAACCGGAGCGGAGGCCCGTGTCGGGAGTGGCAGTCAGGCGTTTGGCGGCAGCGGGACTAGGCTAGAGGGAGCTTTTTAACGCCGATCCGGCCTGTTCCTCAAAGGAGTTCACTACCTGTGGCACCGAGTTCTGATTACACCGCCCGCCACCTTTCGGTGTTGGAGGGGCTGGAGGCCGTGCGCAAACGCCCCGGCATGTACATCGGATCCACGGACTCCCGCGGCCTCATGCACTGCCTCTGGGAAATCATCGATAACTCCGTCGACGAGGCGCTGGCCGGCTTCGGCCACGACATCAGGATCATCCTGCACGCGGACAACTCTGTGGAGATCCACGACGACGGACGCGGCATTCCCGTTGACGTCGAACCAAAGACCGGCCTCACCGGTGTCGAGGTGGTCTTCACCAAGCTGCACGCGGGCGGCAAGTTCGGCGGCGGCTCCTACACCGCCTCCGGTGGCCTGCACGGCGTGGGTGCCTCCGTCGTCAACGCGCTCTCCGCACGCCTCGACGCCGAGGTGGACCGCGGCGGCAAGACGTACAGGATGTCGTTCCGTCGCGGGGAACCCGGCCGCTTCAACGACAACGGCCGGCCCAACCCGACCGCCACCTTCGCTCCGTTCGTCGAAGACTCTGTCCTCGACGTCGTCGGCAAGGCGAAGCGAGGCGTCACCGGAACGCGTATCCGCTACTGGGCGGACACCCAGATCTTCACCGCGGACGCCCGGTTCTCCTACGAGGAACTCACCGCCCGGGCCCGGCAGACCTCCTTCCTGGTACCCGGCCTGAAGATCACCGTCCGGGATGAGCGCAAGCTCCCCGGCACGCCCGGTGAACTGGGAGCACACGAGGAAGTGTTCCACCACGACGGCGGGATCTCCGAGTTCGTGGAATTCCTCGCCGCAGACTCGGGGGTAACGGACGTCTGGCGCCTGCACGGCGCCGGCAAGTTCAAGGAAACCGTCCCTGTGCTGGATGAGAAGGGCCACAGCAAGATCGCGGAAGTGGAACGCGACTGCGAAGTGGACGTCGCGCTGCGCTGGGGGATCGGCTACGACACCACTGTCCGCAGCTTCGTGAACATCATCTCCACCCCGAAGGGCGGCACCCACCAGGCCGGCTTCGAGCAGGCCCTCGTGAAGACCTTCCGGAAGACCGTGGAAGCCAACGCACGGAAGCTGAAGGCGGGCAACGACAAGATCGAGAAGGACGACATCTTCGCCGGGCTCACCGCCGTCCTGACCGTGCGCCTCGCCGAGCCGCAGTTCGAGGGCCAGACGAAGGAAATCCTCGGCACCTCTGCGGTCAAGGCCATCGTGGCCCGGGTGGTGGAGAAGGAGATCGCGGCCAAGCTCAACTCCTCCAACCGCAACGACAAGGCCCAGTCCGCGCTGCTGCTGGAGAAGATCGTCAGCGAGATGAAGTCGCGCATCTCCGCCCGTGTCCACAAAGAGACGCAGCGCCGGAAGACCGCGCTCGAGACGTCGTCAATGCCCACCAAGCTCGCCGACTGCCGCACGGACGACGTCGCCCGCTCGGAACTGTTCATCGTGGAGGGCGACTCGGCCCTCGGCACGGCGAAACTGGCGCGCTCCTCCGACTTCCAGGCACTGCTGCCGATCCGCGGCAAGATCCTTAATGTACAGAAGGCCTCCGTGGGCGACATGCTCTCCAACGCAGAGTGCGCGGCCCTCATCCAGGTGGTCGGGGCCGGCTCCGGACGCAGCTTCGCGATCGAGGCGGCGCGCTACGGCAAGGTCATCCTGATGACCGACGCCGACGTCGACGGCGCGCACATCCGCACGCTGCTGCTCACCCTGTTCTTCCGCTACATGCGGCCCATGGTGGAGGAGGGCCGGGTCTTCGCGGCCGTCCCGCCGCTGCACCGGGTGGAAGTCATCAATGCCGGCCAAAAGGCCAACGACATGGTCTACACCTATTCCGAGGCGGAACTGCACACCCTGCTGGCGAAGCTCGCCGCCGAGGGCAGGAAGTACAAGGAACCGATCCAGCGCTACAAGGGCCTTGGCGAGATGGACGCCGAACAGTTGGCGGAGACCACCATGGACCCCCGGCACCGCATGCTTCGCAAGGTGAACATCGAGAACGCCCAGCAGGCAGAAGCCACCTTCGACCTCCTGATGGGATCGGACGTTGCGCCGCGCAAGGACTTCATCATCGCCGGCGCCTCCAGCCTGGACCGGGAACGCATCGACGCCTGAGACCGGCGTCCACCGCCGGCCGGAGCCCGCCCAACCAGCAGGCAGGGCGGCTCAGCCCAGCAGGCCGGGTACGATCAGCAGGGCCGTGGGCATCGCCAGCAGCAGCGCGCACACGGCAAGGACGGCTGCGCGGAGGCCTCCGGCGAGCGGCGGCCGGGGTGAGAGAAGGCGGCTGACGCGTGTCGCCGTCGTACTTGCCGGGCCGGCGCCGCCGGCACCGTCCGGGAGTTGCAGGCTTGCCCCTGCGAGCCCGGCTGCTTCGACGACGGCGGCCCCCTGGGGTGCTGCAGAACCGCTGGCGACGATGGCTATGGCTTTGATCAGGGTCGCCTTGCTCTCCGTCTTGAGGGCAACGTCGTCCGCCAGCATTTCGATCAGGGAGTTCACGGCTTCCTGGGCAAGGCGTGTGGTGGGCAGCCACGGCAGTGCCTGGCGCCAGGCGGCGAACGCCCACAGCAGCAGGTGGTGGCGCTGGGTCAGGTGCGCGTTTTCGTGGATCAGGACGGCACGCAGCTCCGCCGGTTCAAGGGCCGCCATGAGCCCGTCGGAGAGCACCGTGACCGAACGCGCTCCGCCCGGCAGGCAGTAGGCCACCGGGGAATCGTGGTTGATGACCACCGTGCCGGGCCCGTCGTCCGACGGCGATGCCAGGAGGGCCAGCAACTCGCGGTGGCGCCTGCGCTGGCGCTCAATCTTGTAATAGGTCAGAAGCAGCGTGAAGACGAGGTGCGCCGTCAGCAGCGCGGCCGCGGAAAGCGCGAAGAGATGCCAGAATCCCAGCGCGGTGGTGGGCGCCGCAAACAGCACCATGCCTGCCAGCGCGCACAGGCCGGCAAGGAGGTTGTCGCCGACGGGTTCGAGGCCGTACACCAGCATGGCGCCGATCATCGACAGCCCGCCCGCGAGGCCGATGGCCTGCCACAGCACCATGGCCGTAAAAGGGTCGCGCGCCGGCCAGCGGGCGCGCGAAAGAAGGATAGGTACCGGCCATGCCAGTACTATCGCCAGGACCGCCAGGAAATATGAGGTCCAGAACATCAGGTGCTAGCTGTGGCCAAGCAGTTTGCGCAGCGTCTCGGCTTCACTTTCCGTCACCGATCCGATGAACCGGGCCAGCACGGCCTCGCGGTCCGGGGCGGATCCCAGCACTTCGTGCATGAGTTCGGCGGTGTGGTCTTCGCGGCTGGACACAGCCTGGTAGCGGTGCGGCCGGGTGCCGCGTTCGCGTTCCACGAGGCCCTTCTTTTCGAGACGCGAGAGGACCGTCAATACGGTGGTTACCGCCAGGTCCTTGCCCTCGTGCCCTGCTGCTCCGCCCTGCGCTGCCGTGCTCCGCGCAAGCAGGTCCCGCAGCGTGTTGGCCGTGGCTGCTTCGTGGCCCGCCCAGAGCAGGTCCATGACTGCGCGTTCGAGTTCCCCAAGACTTGCCATCTGTACATCCTTTTGACAACGCACTGCCAAGGGCCGGTAGCCCGGCCCGTGCCGTGATTCCAATACTGCAACTTCAAATCTATCGCGTTTGGCCGTTTGTTTCTACATGAGGTAGAACGTTCGGCGCGTTGAGGGTGATTGCGTTCCCCGGATGTGCATGCAACCGTGTTTACAGTGTTCGCCTCGTGTTCTACACTCTGTAGAAGATGGAGTTCTACACTGCGTAGAAATCAACGCTGGAGAGCTAGACCCAACCGTAAGTAGGGACCGCCTTGGACGCCTTGGAAATCGCACGCTGGCAATTCGGGATCACCACCGTCTACCACTTCATGATGGTGCCGCTGACAATCGGCCTGGGCCTGGTGGTCGCAGTGATGCAGACAATCTGGCACCGCACCGGGAATCCGGCCTATCTGCGCATGACCAAGTTCTGGGGGAAGCTCTTCCTCATCAATTTCATCATGGGCGTGGCCACGGGCATCGTCCAGGAGTTCCAGTTCGGCATGGCCTGGAGCGAGTACAGCCGGTTCGTGGGCGACGTCTTTGGCGCCCCGCTGGCCCTTGAGGCGCTCCTCGCCTTCTTCGTCGAGTCGACCTTTTTGGGCCTGTGGATCTTCGGCTGGAAGCAGCTCAAGCCGGGCGTCCACCTCGCGTGCCTCTGGATCGCCGTGGTGGGCTCGTTTTTCTCCGCGTACTTCATCATCGTGGCCAACAGCTGGATGCAGCACCCCGTCGGCGTCACGATGATTGACGGCCGCCCGGTCATGACGGACGCCTGGGCCGTCTTCACCAACAACACCGCCCTGGTGGCCGTGCCGCACACGCTCTTCGGCGCCCTTGCCGTGGCCGGCGGATTCCTGCTGGGCATCGCCTGGTACCACCTTTGGCGCCGGCGCCGCGACGGCATCGACACCGTGGGGGCCGACGGCAAGGTCATTGCCGGGGAGGCCGCGATCCCGGGCCGCGACCGCACCGACTACACGGTGTGGATCAAGTCGCTGCGGATCGGCGCCGTCGTCGCCATGATCTCCTTTGCCGGAACCGCCCTCACCGGCGACCTGCAGGGCAAGCTGATGTTCGAGCAGCAGCCCATGAAAATGGCCGCCGCCGAGGCCGCGTGCCACGACGGTACGGGATTCTCCGTCCTGAGCGTTGGCAATCTGGGCTCCCGCAACTGTGACGACATCGTGGCCCTGATCGAGGTCCCGGGCATCCTCTCCTACCTCGCCAAGGGCGACTTCACCACGGAGGTCAAGGGCGTCAACAGCCTGCTCGACCAGTACAAGGCGGACTACGGCACGCACCTCCCTGACAACCCCATCTACGGCGACCGCGCCGGCCAGGAGATCGAGTACGTGCCGGTCATGGAGGTCACCTACTGGGGCTTCCGGGCCATGATCGGGTTCGGCGGCCTGGCTGCCCTCGCCGCCCTGGTGGCGCTCTGGCTGACCCGCAAGGGGACCGTTCCCGAGTCGCGCTGGCTGATGCGGCTGGCCGTGTTCGGCATCCTGGCTCCCTTCGGTGCCAACGCCGCGGGCTGGATCTTCACGGAAATGGGCCGCCAGCCCTTCGTGGTGGCCCCCAACCCCGACCTCAACGGCATTGACCAGGTGTTCATGTTCACCGCCGCGGCTGTGTCGCCAGGGGTTTCCGCCGGCGAAATCCTGACGTCCCTCATTGTCCTCACCCTCATCTACGCGGTGCTCCTCGTGGTGGAGGTGAAGCTCCTCGTGAAGTACGTCCGGGGCGGCGTGGCCTCGGCAATGCCCGAACTGGTCCACGCGCCGGTGGACGAGAACGAGGACGCCACGCCCCGCGACGGCGGACCGGACAAGCCGGGAACCTCCGACGACGTCCTGGCTTTCGCCTACTAAGACCGTCGCCTACTAAAACCCGAGGATACAAAGCATGGAACTGCTGCCGACCATCTGGTTCATTGCCATCGCCGTCCTGTGGACCGGCTACCTCTTCCTGGAGGGATTCGACCTTGGGGTTGGGATGCTGATGAAGATCTTTGCGCGAAACAACACCGAACGCCGCGTGCTCCTCAACACGATCGGGCCGGTCTGGGACGGAAACGAAGTCTGGCTCCTGACCGCCGGCGGCGCCACTTTCGCGGCCTTCCCGTTCTGGTACGCCTCCCTGTTCTCCGCCCTGTACCTGCCGCTGCTGCTGGTCCTCGTCGCCCTGATCTTCCGGGCGGTGGCGTTCGAGTACCGCGGCAAGGTGGACACCGACCGCTGGCGGAACACCTGGGACTGGGCGATCGCCGTCGGGTCCTTCCTGGCCGCCTTCGGCGTGGGTGCCGCGCTGGGTCTGACCACCACCGGGCTGCCGCTGGACGCCAACGGCGACCGCGACGGCGGGCCGTTCGCATGGTTCAGCTGGTACGCGGTGCTGGGGGGTCTGGCCGTGGTTGGCTTTGCCCTGCTGCACGCCCTGGCGTTCCTGGCACTGAAGACCGACGGCGACGTGCGGCACCGCGCGCGGCAGTGGTTTGTGCGGCTGCTTCCCGTCCTGCTCCTCCCGATGGCGGGCTGGGCCATCGGCGTTCAGGTCCTCAGCGGTGAAGCGTGGACGCTGGTTGTGCTGGCGGTGGCCGTGGTTGCCGCGGCTGTGGCCTGGGCCCAGGCCCGGAAGGGAAACGAAGGCCGCGCCTTCCTCGCAATTGGCGTGTTCCTGCTGAGCGGCTCAGCCTCCATCTTCGGGGCTGTGTTTCCGGTGGTCCTCCCGTCCACCATCGACCCCGCATTCAACCTCACCATCGCCAACGCCTCGTCCTCGGACTACACCCTCGGTCTGATGAGCATCGTGGCCTGCGTCGGGTTGCCGCTGGTGATCGCCTACCAGGCGTGGACCTACTGGGTGTTCCGCCGCCGCGTCAGCGCCGCCCACATTCCGGAGGCGCACAGCTTCCTGCCCGCTGTCGCCGCCAAAGCACTCATCAGGAAAGACTGACCGCCTTGAAACCCCAGTTCCCGTCCGGCCCCTCCACCCGCCGCGCCCTCTACGGACTGGGCCTGCTGGCTGCCCTGAAGGCCCTGTCCCTGGTGCTCATGGGGCAGGCAGTCGCCTCCGTGCTGGCCGGCCTCATGACGCAGGACACCGCGTGGGCTGACCAGCTGGGCTGGGGCGCGGCCGGCGTGGTGCTGCGGTCCGTGACGGTCTGGGCGCAGGGCGTCGCCGCAAGGCGCGCCGCCCTGGGCGTCAAGGAGGAGTTGCGCGCGGAACTCCTGGAGACGGCACTGCGCAACGGCGTCCGGTCCGCAGGCCCTGCCGACGGCGGCCTGGCGGTACTCGCGACGCGAGGCCTGGATGCGCTGGACAGCTATTACACGCAGTACCTCCCCGCGCTGGTGAACTGTGCGGCCATACCGCTGCTGCTCGGCGCCCGCATCCTTTTCGCCGACTGGGTCAGCGCGGTGGTGATCGTGCTGACGGTGCCCCTGGTCCCCGTGTTCATGGTGCTGATCGGCCGCTACACGGAGGACAAGGTGCGGGATGCGCAGGCCGCCCTCTCCCGGCTCTCCGGGCACATGCTCGAACTCGCCAAGGGCCTGCCGGTGCTGGTGGGACTGGGCCGCGCCGCCGCCCAGCGCCGCTCCCTGGAGGACATCTCGGAGGATTACCGGTCGCGGACTATGGGGACCCTGCGGACGGCGTTCCTCTCCGCGCTCGCCCTGGAACTGATCGCCACCATCTCCGTCGCCGTGGTGGCGGTGTTCATCGGCGTCCGGCTCGTCCACGGCGACATGGCGCTGGAGGCCGGGCTGCTTGCGCTCATCCTCGCCCCCGACTGCTACCTCCCGCTCCGGGAACTGGGGACCGCGCACCACGCGAGCGACGACGGCCGGGCCGCCCTTGCCGAAACTACGGCGGTGCTGGAAGCCCCGGAGCCCCGGCGGCTCGTGCCTGGTGGGGTCCCGGCAGAACCGGGCGGCGTAGAGGCCGCAGATGTGGCGGGCCCGGGCAGCCTGACAGTCCGGGACCTCACGGTCAGCTATCCGGGAAGGCAGGGTCCCGCCGTCGGCCCCCTCAGCTTTATGGCGCCGGCCGGACTGGTCACCGCGCTGGACGGCCCCAGCGGGGCGGGGAAGAGCACGGTGCTGGGCGTTCTCGCGGGAACGGTTGGAAGCGGCGGCGGCACAGCGGTGTCAGGGACGATTTCAGGATTCACTGCCGGCGACGTGGCCTGGGTGCCGCAGCATCCGGTGATGGTGGCGAACACCGTGGGTGGTGAAGTCCTGCTGTACCTGACGGCGGGAACTCTGGCCGCCGGCACGCCAGTAACCGATGCAGCCGCCGCCGACGAAGCACAGGCCAGGGGAGTGCTCCGCTGCCTGGCGGCCGTCGGTGCGGACCACCTGGCGGACAAGCATCCAGCCGAACTGAGCCCGGGCGAGCTGCGACGCGTGGCCCTCGCCCGTGGCCTGGCCCGCATCGAGGCGGGAGCCACGGTATTGCTTCTGGATGAGCCCACGGCCCACCTCGACCGGGATTCAGCCAACCGTGTCCACAACGCAATCCGTTCGCTGCGCGGCCGGGCCACCGTCATCCTGGTGGCCCACGACCGCCAGACGAGGGAACTCGCAGACCACATCGTGCCGCTGTCCGGCCGTGGAGCGCCGGCACCTGCTGCGCCCGCCGTTGAAATCCTGGCCAGCGCCGGCGTGGCAGGTCCCAGCGCCGCTGTTCCCGGCGCGGCAGCCGACGGCGGGGATGCCTTCTCAGTGGAGGCGGGACTTACGACGCCCGGCGTCCCGGCGGCCGAGGCGCAACCCGGCTCCGGCCATGTTGCCGGCATGATTGCCCGGCTGCTCGCGCCCGTCCGCGGACGGTTCGCTGCCTCCGGGTCCGTCGGCGCCCTGGCCGCCCTTTTCGCCGTCGCGCTGTCCGGACTGTCCGGCTGGCTCATCCTGCGCGCCAGCGAGCAGCCGCCCATCATGTACCTCCTGACCGCCATCGTGGGTGTCCGGTTCTTCGGCATCGGCCGCGCCGTTCTGCGCTACTGCGAGCGGCTCCTCCTGCACGAAGCCGTGTTTGCGTCACTGACGAAACTTCGCGGGGGGCTCTGGGCATCCCTCAGCCAGCGGGCACTGTCCTTGCGCCGGTTACTGCAGGGCGGCAACGTGCTGGGCGCCGTTATCGAGGACGTCGACACCGTCCGGGACCTGCTCCCGCGGGTGGTGCTGCCGCCGGTTACCGCAGTGGCGGTGGCCGCGGCTGCTGCCGGTACGGCGGGCTGGCTGCTTCCCGCGGCGCTCCCGGCGTCGCTCGCCGCTGCCATGGTAAGCCTGGTGGCCGCCCCGGCCGCGGCACTGCTCGCCGACCGGATGTCGGCGCAGGCCGAACAGCGGTTGCGCTCCGGGGTCCTGCGGCGGGTGGCCGCGGCACTCGATGCCAGGGCGGAACTGCACGCGAACGGCGCAAAGCGCCCGGTTCTGGACGGCATCCGTGCGCTGGACCGGGACGCCACCGGCGCAGCCCGGCGTTCGGCTTGGGCTGAAGGGCTCGGCCAGGCACTGACCGTGGGGGCGTGCGGCGCAGCCGCCCTCTACAGCGCCGTGCTGGCGGCTCCCCAGGTGCTGGCCGGTTCCCTTCCGGCGACCACTGTTGGCGTCGTCGTCCTTCTGCAGTTGGCGCTCGCCGAACCCTTTGGGGCCATGACGACGGCGGTACGGCAGTTTCCGGCTTTGCGTGCGGTCCTGCGCCGCATCGGAGAGTCGGGCGTGCTGCAGCCGGGAGACCCCGGCGCTGGCAACAACACCGGGCGGCCCTCCCGGCCCGGCTCGCGGGAATCCGGGCAGCCGGGCGTTGAACTGGATGGGTTGTCGGCGGCGTGGCCGGGGGGCCGGACTGTCTTCAGTGGCCTGTCGGCCGTGGCTGAGCCCGGCCGCTGGCTGGCGGTGACCGGCCCGTCCGGCGCCGGCAAGTCCACGCTGCTCGCGGTGATGCTGGGCTTCCTCCCTGCCCTGGCCGGCCGCATCGCGGTGACGGGTACCGCGGCGTGGTGCCCCCAGGAGGCGCACCTCTTCGACTCCACGGTGCGCGGGAACCTGCTGCTCGGCAGCCCGCGGCAGGTGCCCGGCGAGGGGTCTGTGGCGGAGACGGAACAGGCGATGCGCGAAGCGCTCGCGGCGGTTGGACTTGCGCCACTGCTGGCCCGGCTGGAAGACGGACTGGATACCCGCATCGGCCCGGGCGGAGCATTCCTCAGCGGCGGCGAACGGCAGCGGCTGGCGGTCGCGCGCACGCTCATGACAAACGCCGACGTGATTCTCCTGGACGAGCCAACGGCACACCTCGACGCCGAGTCCGGCCGGGCGCTCATTGCGGACCTGCGTGCGGGACTTGCGTCGCGCACCGTGGTGCTGGTGACCCACAACCCGGCTGACATCAGCCCCGACGATGCACTTTTGGACCTTCGCCCTGAACACCGGCTGGCTGCCTCCGCCGCGATGGCGTCAGGCCGGTCCGTTTGACCTTGCGATTGCAACGGCTTCTTCGATTCCCCCGGCCCAGGGTTCGCCGTGTCCCGGCAGCACAAGGGATGCCCCCGTCTGGGCGAGCTGGCTGAGGGTTTCCAGGTTCTGGGCGCTGTTGGCGGTGGCAGCTCCTGCCACGATGCGCGGACCTTTCCGGCCTGTGTAGGGATCGAGGGTTACCAGGGCGTCACCGCTGAAGAGAAGGTTGCGGTCCCGCAGAAACAGGCCGCAGTGCCCGCTGGTGTGGCCGGGGGAGAACACCACTTCAGGGGCACCCGGAACGGGAAGGGCGCCGGTGACGGGCATGGGTGTCAGGTTGCTGACACCGTGCACACGCAAAGCGCCTGCCTTGACCATGCTGAAAAGTACCGGCAGGCCCGCAGGGTGCGTGAGGGAAAAGATAAAACGCGATTTCTCGTGCCTGTATCGGTAGGGATGGCGGGCGATATATGAGTCCCCGGTGTGCACCCACACCGGAACCTGACACTCGGCATTGAGTCGGCTGGCCAGTCCAAGGTGGTCGAAATGGGCGTGGGTCAGCACCAGCGCCCTGATATCGCCAAGGCCATGCCCCGTTGCCTGGACCGAGCTCCGAAGCGTGTCCCACATGGCAGGCAGACCCGAGTCCACCACTGTGAGACCGTCCTCGCCCTCAACGACGTAAAAGTTGACGAATGCTTCCGAGATGCGATGCACGCCGGCCGCCACGGTTGTCAGTGCCATTCCGGATTCCTCCCTATCCCACCAGTGCCTGCTTCTCGCGGCCTTTGACCACCGACGTGGCTCCGCAGTTCGAGCAGGTGATCCGGTAGGAGCGTGAGGTCGTGAAAACCGGGATGAAGAACAGCGTGAACTTGGTGGCGCGCTCCTCCAGGTGATGGTGGGCGAACATGCCGCAGTACCGGCAGGATGCCGTCCGGCCGGGGAGCAGCTTCTGGACTGTCTTGAACCCGAAGAGTAGAAGCATGCTGTGCCTTTCAGGGAACGCCGGGGGTAATTGTCCAAGCCTGATGATGGCACCAGCCTAAGGCTTCCCACGCCGGTGCGTCAGGAGTACAGGCCAGCGTCGGCAGTGATGGCGCGGCCTCTTTCCGGCGGCTAGCCTGTTCCCATGACGCACACGGACGCCTCTGGCCTGACCGCGGACGGCTCACCCGAGCTGCCCGCCGTCGACTTTCCGGCACTGCAATGGCGCAGCGCCGGCCCCGCGGATTTGGACGCGTGGGCTGCGCTGATCGCCCGGACCGCGGCTGTCGAGGAGCCGGTGTGGTTTGAAAGGCGGGCGGACCTGGAGCAGATCATGGAGTCCAAGAACAACCCGGTGGGGCCGAACACGGTACTGGGCCTGGACTCCGACGGCGTCCCCCGGGCCTACGCCCGCGTCACCAAGAACAAGGAAGGGGCCAAGGCGCACGGATTCTGTGCCGTGGACCCGCAGTGGCAGCGCCGCGGGGTGGGCTCAGCCCTGCTGTCCTGGCTGGAAGCGCGGACCAGGCAGCGGTTCGCGGAAGATGCCGGTGCGGGCCAGGACAGTGCAGGGCCAGACAATGCGGTCCAGGGCACCGCAGGGCCGGACGGCGCGCTTCCAGACAGTGCCGGGCCGGTGCCACGGCTGCGGCTTTTCACCGAGCAGAAGCAGCAGCACCAGTGCGTCCTCCTGGCGGAGTCCGGGTATGAGGTGGTCCGCTACTACAACGAAATGCACCGCCTGCTGTCGGCTCCGCTGCCCGAGGTTCCCCTGGACCACGGCCTGGAACTGGTGCCCATGGAACCCGGGCTGAGCGAAGCCCTGCGTTTGGCGCACAACCAGGTCTTTGCCGACCACTGGGGCAGCGAACCACGGGACGAGGAGTCATGGGGCTTCGTGGTCAACGACCCCCTGGCCCGGCCCGACCTCAGCGCCGTTGTGCTGGAGAGCCGCACGGGTGAGATCGCCGGCTACCAGCTGGCCAGCTACGACCCGGACAACACGGTGGCGCGCGGGTTCAGCGAGGGCTATACAGACCTGCTCGGTGTCCGCCGGGAGTTCCGCGGGCGCGGGATCGCCCAGGCGCTTCTGGCCGACGCCATGCGGCGCTTTGCCGCCGCAGGTTTGGACAAGGCGTCGCTGGACGTGGATTCCGAGAACCCCACCGGGGCCATGGCGCTCTACCGCAAGATGGGCTACGTCCCGGTCAATACGAGCCTCGCGTGGGACAAGGTCCTTTAAGCCGTACGGACCTGGGTCAGCCGTCCACGTCCGCAAGGTGATGGACGACGTCGTGCAGGAAATACTGCGCGAGCGTCAGGACGGTGAACTCCGAGCCGTTGCTGCGCAGCCCTGTCCGGCCCCACTGCGACTCCTGCACCCTGGCGAAGGACGCCGCCGCCTGCTGGCCCTCCGTGGTGAGCTCGGCGCTGACCACGGCCGGGTCTGCATTCGCGTAGTCGCCCTCCACCGCCGTCTGGTCTTGGTCCCAGTTCTCAAACTGGGCGTTGTCCTCGGTGAGCATCAGGTTGAGGCGGCGGTCGAAGAGGCTGAACACATCCCTGACGTGGCAGGCGTACTCCAGCGCGGACCATGTGCTGCTGTCCGGGCGCTCGCTGGCGTCCGGCCGCCGAAGCACGGCGCGCCACCGCGGCAGCATGTTTTCGACGCTGCCGGGAACTGTCGACGGCGTGACCGTGGACGCGTCGAATCCGCACTGGCTGCAGGGGCGGGACAGGACCCAGGTCCAGTCCTTTTCATCCGGGACGATAGGCATGGCAGTAGTCTAGGCGGATTCCGGCCAGGCCATGCTCGGGCCGATCACGTCCACCGCCTGCGAGAGCGGGATGCCCGAACCGTCGCGCCGGCCGTGCTCCTGGGGCAGCGAGCGGGCCACCCCTGCCGACGACGACGCCTTCGCCGGACCGTGGCCGGCCCAGGCCAGCAGCAGCGTGTCCTCACCCTTCAGGAACCGGTGCGCCCGGACCCCGGCAGTGGCGCGGCCCTTGGCCGGGTATTCGTCAAAGGCCGTCACCTTGGCAGCCCCGGGGGCGGTGCCCGGCAGGGCTCCTTCCGTGCCGGAAATGGTGACGACGACGGCGGCCTCGTCGCCGGGCGCGACCGCACCGAAGAACACCACCTGGTCGCCTGCGGCGAGCTTGATGCCCGCCATGCCCCCGGCCGTCCTGCCCTGCGGGCGGACGACGGCGGCGCTGAACCGCAGCAGCTGTGCCTGCCGCGTCAGGAACACAAGGTCGTCGTCGTCCGACGCTGCCGGCGCCACACCCACCACGGTGTCCTTGTCCTTCAGCGTGATCACTTCCCAGTCCTCGCGGTTCAGGGGGTAATCCGGCTGCACCCGCTTCACGACGCCCTGCGCCGTGCCGATCGCCAGCACAACATCAAGCGGGGCGAACGCCACGAGGGTCTCACCCTTCAGCAGGGTAATGAAGTCCTTGGCCGGAACACCGCCGGCGAGGTTCGGCAGGCCGGAGACCGGCGGCAGAACAGGCATGTCCATCACCTGGATCCGCAGCATGCGCCCCTGGGACGTGATGGCGGCGATCTCGCCCCGGGCGGATGTCTTGACCACCGAGCGGAACACATCATGCTTGGAACGCGGTCCGGTCTCGGCCAGGCTGTCCTGGTTGGCGGTCCGGGCAATCTGCCCGGAGGCCGTGAGGATCGCCCAGCACGGGTCGTCCGCGATCTCGAGGGCCAGGGGGGCGGGCTTGCCCTTGGCCCCTGCCTTTCCTTCCACGGCGGCGGCGCTGGCCACAGTCGGGGACACGGCCTCGGATTCGAGGAGCACCGTCCTTCGCGGGGTGCCGTACTTCTCCGCGATCTCCGCGAGTTCGCCGGACACCAGTTCCCGCAGCAGCTGATCGGATTCGAGGATGGCCTCCAGCTCGGCGATCTCCCTGCGAAGCTGGTCCTGTTCCTTTTCAAGCTCGATCCGGCTGTACTTGGTCAGCTGGCGGAGGCGGAGCTCGAGGATGTAGTTCGCCTGGATTTCAGAGAGGTCGTAGATGGACATCAGCCGTTCGCGCGCCGCGGAGGCCTCGTCCGAGGACCGGATGATCTGTATGACCTCGTCGATGTCCACGATGGCGATGAGGAGGCCCTCCACCAGGTGGAGGCGGTCCTTCTTCTTGCCGAGCCGGAACACCGTGCGGCGGCGCACCACCGAGATGCGGTGGTCCACGTAGACGGTGAGCAGCTGGAGCAGTCCCAGCGTCTGCGGCTGCCCGTCCACCAGGGTGACGTTGTTGATCCCGAAGGAATCCTCCATCGGCGAGTAGCGGTAGAGCTGCTGGAGCACGGCGTTGGGGTTGAAACCGTTCTTCAGCTCGATGACCAGCCGCAGGCCGTGCTTGCGGTCGGTCAGGTCCACGACGTCGCTGATGCCCGCCAGCTTCTTGCTGTTGACCGCATCCTTGACCTTCTCGATCACCTTTTCCGGGCCCACCATGTACGGCAGTTCGGTGACCACAAGGCCGGTCCGGCGGGCCGAGAGCTGCTCCACCTCCACCTTGGCGCGGGTCTTGAAGGAGCCGCGGCCCGTGGCGTAGGCGTCCCGGATTCCGTCCAGGCCCACGATGCGGCCGCCGGTGGGCAGGTCGGGGCCCGGGACGAAGCGCATGATGTCTTCCAGCGTGGCTTCCGGGTTGGCGATGAGGTGCCGGGCGGCGCCGATGACTTCCACGAGGTTGTGCGGTGCCATGTTCGTGGCCATGCCCACCGCGATGCCGGTGGTGCCGTTCACCAGCAGGTTGGGGAACGCGGCGGGCAGGACCTCCGGCTGGGTGAGCTGGTTGTCGTAGTTGGGGACGAAGTCCACCACGTCCTCGTCGAGGTGGTCCGTCATGGTGAGCGCTGCCGCCGCCAGGCGGGCCTCGGTGTACCGCGGCGCCGCGGGGCCGTCGTCGAGCGAGCCGAAGTTACCATGGCCGTCGATCAAGGGGAGCCGGAGCGAGAAGTCCTGGGCCATGCGGACCATGGCGTCATAGATGGCGGTGTCGCCGTGCGGGTGGAGCTTGCCCATGACCTCGCCCACCACGCGGGCGCTCTTGACATGGCCCCGGTCCGGACGGAGGCCCATGTCGCTCATCATGTAGAGGATGCGGCGCTGGACGGGCTTCAGGCCGTCCCGGGCGTCGGGCAGGGCCCGGGAGTAGATGACCGAGTACGCGTACTCCAGGAAGGAGCCTTCCATCTCGGAAGTCACGTCGATATCAACGATGTTTTCGGTGTAGTCCTGGACTGATTCCCCTGCGGGGGTGCGTGTTTGGCGGCGTGCCATGGGGCTGGTGGATCCTTTTTGGGGTGCACTTCGGGAGGTTTAGCTAGGCTAAGCCTATGGTGGATCAGCCCGGGGACGGCGAATATCCGGAATATTGGGAGGCCGATGTCGTTCTGAGGGACGGCGGCACAGCGCATTTGCGCCCCATCCATCCCACCGACGCGGACGCCGTGCAGACCTTCCACACGCGGCAGTCGCAGAACTCCATCTACATGCGTTTCTTCGCGTTCAAGGAGCGGCTCTCCAGCCGCGAGCTCAAGCGTTTCACCGAGGTGGATTACCGGGACCGGGTGGCCTTCGTGATCACCATCGGCGGGGACATCATCGGCATCGGCCGTTACGACCGCCTGGACGACCCCGCGGAGGCCGAGGTGGCCTTCAACATCGCCGACGCGCACCAGGGCCGCGGCATCGGCTCGATCCTGCTGGAGCACCTAGCGGCGGCGGCCCGCGAAAACGGGATCCGCCGATTCAGCGCCGAGGTCCTCCCCGAGAACCGCAAGATGCTCATGGTCTTCTCCGACGCCGGGTACGACGTCAAACGCCATTTCGACGACGGCGTGGTGAGCCTGGAGTTCAACATCGACCCCACGGACAAATCACGAGCCGTGATGGAAGCGCGGGAACACCGTGCAGAGGCGAGGAGTGTCCAGGACCTGCTGGCGCCGCCGTCGGTGGCAGTAATTGGTGCCAGCCGCCGGTGGGGGACCGTGGGATACCAGCTCCTGGAACACATCATCGAAGGCGGCTTTACCGGCCCCGTCTACGCCATCAACCCCGAAGCCTTTGAGCTTGCCGGCATGCTGTCCTTCGGCAAGCTTTCCGAGGTGCCCGGTCCGGTGCAGCTGGCGATCGTCGCGGTGCCCTACGAGGAAGTCCCCAAGGTGGTGGATGAGTGCGCGGCCGCCGGCGTGAAGGGGGTCCTGGTGGCCTCCGCGGGTTTCACCGAGGACGGGGAGCGGGGCCTTGCCCGGCAGCGTGAGCTGGTCCGGCAGGCGCGGGCCAACGGGATGCGGGTCATCGGACCGGCCTCGCTCGGCATCGTGAACACCAACCCCGCGGTGTCGCTGAACGCCTCCATGGCGCCCAGCCTGGCCCATGTCGGCGGCCTGGGGCTGTTCAGCCAGTCCGCGGCGATCGGGGTGGCGCTGTACGCGGCGTCCAGCCGGCGCCGCGCCGGCATCTCCACCTTCCTGTCGGCCGGAAACCGGGCCGATGTGTCCGGCAACGACATGATGCAGTTCTGGGAGGACGACGCCGACACCACCGCCGTGGGCCTGTACCTGGAATCGATCGGCAACCCGCGCAAGTTCTCCCGCATCGCCCGGCGGCTCGCGCGGACCAAGCCCGTGATCGTGGCCAAGTCCACCTCCATGGGACTGCAGCTGCCGCCCGGCCATGCCGTGCGCACCACCCAGGCACCGGCCGATGCGCTGGACTCGATGATGCGCCAGTCCGGCGTGATCCGGGTGGAGACCATCGAACAGCTCATGGACGTGGCGCAGATTGTGTCCGCCCAGCCGCTCCCCAAGGGAGCCGGCGTCGCCGTTTTCAGCAACTCCGGGGCGCTGGGGAAAGTAGTGGCGGACAGCGCCGAGTCCCACGGCCTGGGCGTCGAGGAGCTCGTGACGGAGCTGGACCTCGACGCCGGCATGTCCCGTGCCCTGCCCGCCCTGCGGGACCGGCTCCGGGAAGTCCTGGCCAAGGAGGCGGTCCACGCCGCCGTGGTTGCCTTCCTTCCGGCCCGCGGCCTGACCGTGGAGAAGATTGCCGGGGCGCTCGCCGAATCCTCCGCCGAGGCCGGAAAGCCGGTGGTGGCGGCGTTCACCGGCATCCTCGATCCGTCGGTGTACGTGGAAGGCATGGTGGGGGATGGCTCCGGCACGCCACCGGTGCCGTGCTACTCGAATCCGGGGGCGGCGGTGGCCGCCCTGTCCGCCGTGGTGCGGTACGCCGAATGGGCGGAACGGGACCAGGGCCTCTTTGTGGATCCTGACGGGTGCGATCCTGACGCCGCACACGCCGACCTCGAAAACCTGCTGGCCGATGTCCGCGGCGAGCAACTCAAGAAACTCGGTCCGGACGACGCGGCCCGCCTGCTGGCGCATTACGGGATCAGGGTCGTGCCGTCGGAAGGCTTCGAAACGGACGATGAAGCCGTGGAGGCGGCCGGCAGGCTGGGCTGGCCGGTGGCGCTGAAGACCACCGATCCGACGCTGCGCCACCGGCTGGACCTGGGCGGGGTGCGGCTGGATATCCAGGATGCGGACTCCCTCCGGCTGAACATCCTCCAGATGCGCCGGGCGCTGGAGCCCTACGGTTCGGCGTCGCTGGAGGTGCAGACCATGGTTCCTGTGGGCCAGGCCTGCACCCTGCGCGCCATTGAGGATCCGCTGTTGGGGCCTGTGGTGTCCTTCGGGCTGGCCGGGGATGCCGTGAACCTGCTGGACGACTGGGCGCACCGGGCCCCGCCGCTCTCTGCCGGGGACCTGCGTGACCTGGTCCGCAGCCCGCGCGCGTCCCGGAAACTGTTCGGGTACCAGGGCCTGCCCGCCGTGGATGTTTCAGCCCTGGAGGATGTGACGGCCAGGTTGGCACGGCTCAAGGACGCGCACCCGGAGATAGCCCTCGTCGAGTTCAACCCGGTCCTGTCCACGCCGCAGGGGGCGTTCATCCTCGCCGCAGACGTGCGGATCGGCAACGCCGCGCAGCGCACCGACAGCGCGCGGCGGGCAATGCGCAGCTAGCTTCCTGGTTAGCATGTGCCACACCGATCTGTGAAAATGGGGAAATGAGCTCCCAGCCTCCCACCTCGAAGCCTCAAGCGCCCGACCACAGCCCGCAGGCTTTCCACCACAGCTCACACAACCACAGCGTGCAGGGCCAGAGCCTCGACGGCGCCCTGCAGCAGGCCGGCTTTTACCCGCTGCTGGTAGCCGACGTGGTGGATGACGCCCTGGACGGCCGGGACTGTCTTGCACACCTGGTCCACCTCGAGACGCATTTTGACCGCGCCGAGGTCCGCCGGCACATCACCGTCCTGGTCCTGACCGAGGACATGCTGGTGATCACGCACGTGGACGACCAGCAGCTCGACGAGGCGGGCGAGCAGATCGTGGCACAGATTTCCACGGAGTCCGTCCCGGTGGCGCAGATCCGTTCGGTGGTCCTGAGCTACATGTACGCCCAGCCGCAGAACTACAAGCCTTCGGACCCCGTACGCGAGGTCACCCTGTCCATCGCCTGGTCCGGCGGCCAGCGCCTGGACGTGGGACCGGCGAGCTGCGGCGACCCGCAGTGCGAGGCCGACCACGGCTACAGCGGCACCATTGCCCAGGAGGACATTGTCCTGCGCATCAGCGCCGAGGCGGACGGCCTGCAGGCGGTCCAGGATGCCAAACTTTTTGCCCGTGCCCTTCGCGCGGTTAACACCGGGTCTCCCACCCCGGTGCGGCATGCGCCGTCCGCCACCCACCCGCGTCCCCGCATGGGCGTTTTTGCCAACCGGCTCAGCCGCGGGCACAAGCGCTGAGATGCGGGAACAGGGCAACCATTCCTCAGACTCTGCGACGCAAACCACGGAATCCAGGCCTGCGGTAAGCGGCTTGCCGCCCGCCCCGGCCTATGGCCGCCGTTCCGTGGCCGAGGTGCTGGGCAGTGCGGCGGCCAGCCTCGGGGTGCCGGGCTTCGAGAACGCGCTGGGCCTCCCGCAGGCCAAGCGCGTATGCGTGGTCCTGGCTGACGGGCTGGGACGCAGCCTGCTCAAGCAGAAGACCGCGCATACGCCCTTCCTCCGGGGCGTCCTGCAGCAGGGCCAGGGTGCCGTGCCCGTCTGGCTGGATGCCGCCTTCCCTTCCACCACCGCAGCCTCCCTCGCCAGTCTGGGCACGGGACTCGCCCCCGGCCAGCACGGACTGGTGGGCTATGACGTCCTGGATCCGGACCAGGACAAGGTGGTTAACATGCTGGGCAACTGGGATGCCGCCGTGGACCCGCAGCAGTGGCAGCCGTTCCCCACCGTCTTCGAACGCGCCTCCGAACATGTTGCCGTCACCACCGTCAGCCTGCCGCAGTTCGGCGGCTCGCCCATGACCCAGGCTGCGCTGCGCGGCGGCACCTTCGCCTCCGGCACCACCTCCCACGCCCGCACCGCGGCGGCAGCCGAGGCAATGGCCGACGGGGACTCCGCCCTCATGTACTTCTACGTGAACGATCTGGACAAGGCCGGCCACCGGTACGGCGCGCAGTCGCCGCAGTGGGAGCACCAGCTCGAGGAACTGGATGCCACCGTCAAGCGGCTGGATGCGACCCTCCCGGTCGGAACCACAGTGTTGGTCACGGCAGACCACGGCATGCTGGACGTGCCGGAGTCACAGCGCCTCGACTACGCCGCCGATCCCGCCCTCGTGGATGGCGTCCGGCACACCGCCGGGGAACCGCGCATGGTGCACCTGTACCTGGAGGAGGACGCCGGCGATGCGGCACGGGATCGTCTCCTGGCGGCCTGGCGTGCCCGCTTCGGTGACAGGATCTGGGCCTTCACCAGGGAGGAAGCCGTGAATGCAGGACTCTTCGGAACGGTCCGGCCAGAGGTCACGGGACGGCTGGGCGATGTGATGGTGGCAGCCCGGGACGCGCTGGCGTTCTACGACACGCGCCGGGTGCGTGCGACGGCCATGGAAGTAGTGGGCCAGCATGGGTCCCTGACGAAGGCCGAACGCGAAGTCCCGCTGCTCAGTTTCCAGGCTTCCGGCAAGGCAGCCCCAGCCAGGACAGCGTCCGGCAAGGCAGGCACTCGCCGGGGATCCCGTGGCTGAGCTCGTCTTCTTCTCCGGAACCATGGACTCCGGCAAGTCCACCCTTGCGCTGCAGATGGACTACAACCACCGGGCCCGCGGACGGGGCGGGGTGCGGTTCAGCCGCAACGACCGCGCCGGCGACTCCAAAATCTCCAGCCGCCTGGGGCTGCAGGCCGAGGCCGTGGAAGTCGTCGATTCCACGGACTTCTGGGACGAAGTGGTGCTCCGACGCACCCAGGGGATCCGCGTGGACTACCTCATTTGCGACGAGGCACAGTTCTATTCAGCTGCCCAGGTGGAGCAGCTGGCACGCGTGGTGGACGAGATCGAGGTGGACGTCTTTGCCTTCGGCATCACCGCGGACTTCCGGACCCGCCTCTTCCCTGGTTCGCAGCGCCTGATTGAACTCGCGGACCGGGTGCAGGTCCTCCAGGTTGAGGCGTTGTGCTGGTGCGGCCGGCGTGCCACCCATAACGCCAGGACGGTCGACGGCGTGATGGTCACCGAAGGTGCCCAGGTGGTGGTCGGTGACGTCGACATGGCCGTTGATCCTGCGGCCGGCGATCCCGGCAGTGATGCAGGCCGTGCGCCGGTGGTGGGCTACGAAACGCTCTGCCGGAGGCACTTCATGCGACGCGTCACCGCTCATGGCGCCAGCATCATTGCCCAGCAGGACCAGCTGCTCCCGTTCGAGGTGGACGCCTGCCTGTGGCACGGTGCCGGTAGCTAGTCGCTACTGGCTAGTCGCCGCGGGTGCCGAAGACGATTTCGTCCCAGCTGGGAACACTGGAGCGCTTCGGCCGGGACGGCTGGCGTTCCGGTTCGTCCCGTTCCTGATCGGCGCGCGACGCCCCCTGGCCAGGCTGCGGCCGTGCCCCATCCATCCGGCTTCCCTCCATGCGGCGCCGGGCATTGCCGCGGCCCAGGAGCTCGTCCAGCCCCGGGTTGGCAGGCGCCGGACGGCCGGCCACCGGGCGGGTGGCTTGCGCCGCCGGTGCGCTGGGCTCCTCGGGATTGGCCGGACTGTCCTTTTCGGCTGCCGGGTGACCCGGGACGATGGTGATTTCGCGGGTGTGGGTGCTGACGCCGTCGTGAAGCTTCAGCGACTCGTCCTCGGTTTCCTCATGCCGCGGAACCAGGTTGAGGCGGGAGATCATCGAGGGCCGGCCGTCACGGCGTCGCGCCAGTGTGAATTCGGCCGCCGGAGCCTCGGCGGCGCTGTCGTCGTCGTTCTCCTCCGGTTCCCACTCCGGATCCTGTTCCGCACCATCCGGCTGCACGGAACTATCGGGATCCACCGAACCATCCGACTGCCAGGAACCGTCGGCCGGCGATTCGTCCCCTGTGCCTGCGGGTTCCTCGGCCCGCGGGTGGGCGGCCGGGACACCGTTTGCCAGCAGCAGCGCCAGGGCGTCGTCGCTGTCCTCATCCACCCCAAGCCGCTGGCCGCGCCGCGAACGCAGCATGTCCAGCAGGCCGTCCGGGTCCTTCTGCTGTTCGGTGCCGGTGCCGGCCCCGACGCCTGTGCGGGCCGCGGCCTCCGCGTCGGTCTCGAAGTCGAAGGGCCTGTCGGACACCGCGGACAGCCGGCGGGCCGGCACGGGCCCGTCCAGGGGCTCCAGTTCACTGAGCTGCTGGGCCCAGCGGTTCGCGTTCTGCAGGGATTTGCGGGTGGGGTTGAACGTCCACATGGCGGGGGGTTCTTCGCCGATGCTCGCGTGGCCGCCGGGGGCAGCTTCAAACTTGGCCACCACGGTCCAGGTGCCGTCCGGCCGGCGCCATGAATCCCACTCCATAGTGGAGGACTGGATGCCGTGGGCGGTGAGCCGGTGGGCCACCATGTCGCTGAGGGTGGCGGGGTTGTCGCCGAAAGCCGAACGGTAAACGTCGTGCCCCGGGGCGGGGGAGGCAACCTCCACCTTCTGGGCCTGCTGGGCAATGTACGCGCGTTCGGCCAGGACCGGCCCTTCGTACCGCTCGACCTTTTCCTGCGGCATGCCGCAGGCGGCTGCAACCTCGGCAGCGGTGGAACCGCTGCGGATTTTCGCCTGGATGTCGCGGGGGGACATGGCCACGGGGGCCACGGCGGATGAGCGCGCAGCGGGCCGGCTGGCGGCCAGTCTGAGTGCCTCGTTGATGGGCAGCCGGAACATTGCGCCGCCGGTGCCGCTTAACAGGAGATGCTCCCCGTCGTCGTGGACGCCTACAAGCCGTAGATCCTGCATACAATCCTCCACCCTGGCATTACTATCAATCGAAACTCTGCCACCCCGCACTGTCTTTTCCCGTTAGGGCAGAGGGCGCGCCGCGAAATTCCGCGAGTTTTGGGCGGTTATCTCAAGCCGTGGGAGGCGTTGGTTCCGGGTATCGCTTTTCCGCGCGGCAGAGAGGACAATGTGCGCGTGACCGCTGATTATGATGCGCCGCGGAAGTCCGAAGAGGACCTCAGTGAGGACTCGATTGAGGAGCTGAAGACCCGCCGTGTGGAGAAACCGACGGCGGTGGTGGAGGAGGACGAGTCCGACCTCGCCGAAGGCTTCGAGCTTCCCGGAGCCGACCTGTCCGGCGAGGAGCTGACGGTCCGCGTAATGCCAGCCCAGGCCGACGAATTCACGTGTGCCTCGTGCTTCCTGGTCAGGCACCGCTCCCAGATCGGCCGCGAAAAGAACGGTCTGCTGTACTGCCGTGATTGTGAAGGCTAGGCGCGCCTGTTAAGGCTAGGCGCGATTGTGAGGGCTAGGCGCGATTGTGAGTGCTGTGGCCAGTGAGGGCCTAGGCGCCTCCCTACTTCCCGTTGATGGCGGCCGCGAGTTCCTCCGGGCGGCGGGTCGACGTCAGCCAGTACGGCGTGGGGTCCGACGGGTCGGTGATCTCGATCCTGACCACCGGGTCGATCCAGCCCCGGATGCACATGTAGGCGAGGCCGTTCAGGCGCGTGCCGCGCTCCGCCGTCGCCTCTTTGCCGCGGTGCGCCGCAGCCCCGCCGATCAGGCTGCGTTCGATGGTGGCCCGGCCCACCTGAACGGTGCGGGTGGTGACAGACACCGACGGCGTGGACAGGACCAGCAGTACAGCTTCGATGGCGAACAGAACACCAGCCGCCGTGTAACCGGCCACCATGCTGATGGGGGCGAAAACCAGGATGCCGGCCGATGCGATGCCCAGGGCGACAATCCAAATCCAGACGCCGGGCCACAGCTTCTCGGAGAAAAGCACGGTTTCGTCCGGTGAAGACGGGTTGCGGGAAGGGACGGCGGCGCTTGATTCGGGCATGCCCCCAAGCTTAGTGGCCAGTGGTGCTGGCCTTCTGCAGTAGGAGGAGTCAGAGCGCGGGCGATAGAGTGTGGGACTGTGACTGACGAATCAACTGCCATGACATCCCTCGCAGAGCAGGCCCCGGTGCAGCAGGCTCCGGTTCAGCAGGCTCCAGCGCAGCAGGCCCCCGCGGCCGCAGCTGCGCAGCCCAGGGCGGAGTTCGGAGCGCCCACGGTGCAGGTGCAGCTGAAAATGCTCGACGACGGCCTGGAAGCGCCGTCGTACGCCCACCCCGGTGACGCCGGGGCGGATCTGCGGGCCCGCGAGGACGTGGTGCTCGAACCGGGCGAGCGGCGCCTCGTCCCCACCGGTGTATCCATCGCACTGCCGGATGGCTTTGTAGCCCTCATCCACCCCCGTTCGGGTCTCGCCACGAAGCACGGCCTTACCGTCGTTAATGCGCCGGGGACTGTCGACGCCGGGTACCGCGGGGAGATCGCGGTGACGCTGCTCAACACCGACCGCGACCAGGCCATAGAACTGCGGCGCGGCGATAGAATTGCACAGATGGTGATCCAGCGCGTGGAGCACGCGCAGTTCGTCGCCGTGGGGGAGCTGAACGACTCTGTCCGCGGTGCCGGCGGGTTCGGCTCCACGGGCGGGTTTGCCGTTCCGGGCGCGTAGCGGCACAACACCGGCTTAGCTGCACACCCGCGATTCGGGGAGCGCGACACGATCACGACTAAGGAGACAACGCATGGTTTTTGGGCGGGGCAAGAAAGCCAAGAAGCAGGAATCGGCAGAACCGGAGGACGTCCAGGACGACGTCACCCCGGATCCGGCCGGGAATGTCGTGGACGACCGCAGGGCCAACGGTCCCTTCGACGTCTCCGAGGTCAGCAGCCGCGACGGCTATGTGGATCTCGGCGCCCTGCTCATTGCTCCGCGCGACGGACTCCAGCTCCGGCTCGAAGTTGAGGAAGCAACCCAGCGCGTCGTTGCCGTGACCATGGACCTTGAGGGGTCGAGCCTGCAGCTGCAGGCATTCGCCGCGCCCCGGTCAGAAGGGCTCTGGGACGAGATCCGGGAGCAGCTCGGGCAGTCTGTCGGTGGCCAGGGCGGCCAGGTTGAGGAGATCCCGGGCGAATACGGCGTCGAACTCGTGGCCAAGCTGCCGGCGGGCGCCCCGGACGGCAGCCAGGGTTACCGCGCCGCCCGCTTCATCGGCGTCGACGGCCCCCGCTGGTTCCTTCGCGGCGTTTTCGGCGGCGAGGCCGCGCTGGACCGCGAAGCAGCCGCCGGCCTCGAGGACCTGTTCCGGAAAATCGTCGTCATCAGGGGCGAGAACCCCATGCCGCCCCGCGAACTCTTGCAGCTGCGCCTGCCGAAGGACGCCGCCGGACCCGTGCCCCCTGCAGAGCCGGACTTCGAGCAGCCCGAGCGCGGTCCGGAGATCACCCAGATTGGTTGATGCAGGCGGCCCGCAGGACCAGGCGGTACCCATCCGCGGGCTGCCGGAGCGCGGGCGCGTCCTCTGCCGTGGATTTATCGAGTCGGTAACCTACGCGCCCCCGTCGCAGGTGGCAGCCTTCATGGCCATCGTCTCGGACCACGACACGCCGGTCGCGGAACGGCGCGGGCGGCTGCGGGTCATCTGGCTGGGCCGCCGCCGCATTCCAGGGATTGACGCGGGGACGGAACTCAAACTCGAAGGCATGCTGACGGTCAAAGAAGGCATGCCCACCATGTTCAACCCCCGCTACGAGATACTGTCCCGCCAGGAGAACCAATGACTTTGCCTGAGAGCCCCGATTCGGGGCCGGGCCGCGAAGAGCCCAAGCCCGCGCCGGAGAACCCGGGTTTTGCAGGGCTGGCCGAGGACTACGCGTCCAAGGCAGGGCTGCACCGCACCCACGACGGCCGCATCGACGTGCTCAAGAGCGCCGGCGGGTACCAGGGAATCGCCGAGAGCATCCTTCCCGGCCTGGTCTTCCTGGTCGCCTTCACCGCCAGCAGCGCCCTGACGCCGTCGCTCATTGCTGCGTTGGGCACCGCCGCCGTCTTTACGGTGGTCCGGCTCGTGCAGCGCCGTCCGCTGACCCAGGCACTGGCCGGCGTCGTCGGCGTGGGGATCTCCGCGTGGTTCGCCAACACCACCGGCAAGGCCGAAAACTTTTATCTTCCCGGATTCCTGACCAACGCGGCCTACATCGTGGCGATGGTTATCTCCATCGCCGTCCGCTGGCCGATCGCGGGCCTGCTGTTCGGGTTCATCCGGAACGAAGGCCTGGACTGGCGCAAGGAACCGGCCCGGGTCCGCGCCTACCGGCTGGGCACCTGGATCATCGTGGGCGTGCTGCTGCTTCGCCTGGTGGTGCAGGTTCCCCTGTACCTGATGGGTCCGGACGGGCTGGCGGCATTGGCCACCACCAGGCTCATCATGGGAGCGCCGCTGTACATCCTCGGTGTGTGGCTTGCCTGGCTCATCACCCGGCCCGCGGCAACGCCTGACGGTCAGCCGTCGAAGCCGTCGTCATCCAGCTGATCTGGCCGGCCCAGCTGATCTGCGGTTGCCGGGGCGGCTGCTGCGGCTGCGCCGTCCTGCCCCTCGCCTGAACCGTTCCCCTCACCGGGCGCGTTCCCTTCGCCGGAGCCGGGTGAGAGGAGCTCGCGCAACTGGTTTTCGGCCGCGATGGTGGTGACGAAAAACAGCTCGTCGCCGCCGTCAATGACATCGTCCCGGCTGGGCGTGATCGGTGCCTGGTCCCGCAGGATAGCCACCAGCGTTGAGTCCTCGGGCCAGTCGATGTCGCCCACCGTCAGCCCGATGGCGTGGGAGTCGTGCGGCACCGTAAACTCGACGATGGACGACACACCTGTCTGCAGGGTCAGCAGCCGGACCAGGTCGCCGATCTCGACAGCTTCCTCGACCAGGGCCGTCATGAGCTGCGGCGTGTTCACGGCAACGTCCACGCCCCAGGAGTCATTGAACATCCAGTCGTTCTTCGGGTTGTTCACGCGTCCCACGGTTCGTCCGATGCCGAACTCGGTCTTGGCCAGCAGCGAGACGACGAGGTTCACCTTGTCATCGCCGGTGGCGGAAACCACCACGTCCGCGTCCTCGAGCTTGGCGTCCTGCAGGGTGCTGAGCTCACAGGCGTCGCCCACCAGCCAGTGCGCGCCGCGCAGGCCACTGCGCCCGATCACTTCGGGCTTCAGGTCGATCAGCAGGATTTCGTGTTTGTGGGCCAGTAGCTCACGGGCAATCGAGGAGCCGACGCTTCCGGCCCCGACGATGACGACTTTCACTTAGGACTCCTTGGCAGGGGCTTTGGCGAGGATGTGGGCGACTTCGGACGTGCGGTCCGCCCGCAGCATGGCGTGCACGCTGTCGCCGTCCTGGTAGGAAGTGCCCGCGGCGGGCAGCATCCCCTCGCCGAACCTGGTCAGGTAGGCGACCCGGACGTCGGCCACCTTTTCGATGGAGGAAACCGGATGGCCCACCCATTCCGGGTGGAGGTCCAGTTCGGCCAGCACGAGGCGGCCGGAGGGGTCGCGGAAGTCCCCGGCGAGGTGCTGTTCGGGAAGGATGCGTCGCAGGACCTGGTCGGCGCTCCAGCGCACCGCGGCCACCGTGGGGATGCCCAGCCGCTGGTAAATCTCGGCGCGGCCGGGATCGTAGATGCGGGCCACGACGTGCGGCACGTGGAAGGTCTCGCGCGCCACCCTGGTGGCCAGGATATTGGAGTTGTCGCCGCTGGAGACCGCCGCAAAGGCATAGGCGTCCGCAACGCCGGCCTGCTTCAGGGTGTCGCGGTCAAAGCCGACGCCGGTGACCTTCCGGCCGGTGAAGCCCGAGCGGAGGCGGCGGAACGCGCGATCGTCCTGGTCGATGATGGCCACCGAATGGCCGGCATCCTCGAGCGTGTGCGCCAACGTGGCCCCGACGCGTCCACAACCCATGATCACGAAGTGCGCCACGCGTTCTCTCCTCAACTCTCGCCGACTGCTCCGTAAGACTCTACCGCCGGAAACCTGCCATGACATCGCGTGCGAATCAGACTAACTTTGTGTGGTGCTGACAATTCTGAATGCCGCGAAGCGGGTGCTGGTGGGGAGGCCCTTCAGGAACGACAGGATGGCCCACACGCTCCTGCCCAAGAGGATCGCGCTGCCCATCTTCGCCTCGGATGCACTGTCCTCCGTCGCCTACGCCCCCGATGAGATTCTCCTCACCCTGGCCTTGGCCGGCGTCAGCGCCGTGGCATTCTCCCCGCTCGTGGGCCTCGCTGTCATGGTGGTCCTGCTGACCGTTGTGGCGTCCTACCGCCAGAACGTCCACGCCTACCCCTCAGGCGGAGGCGACTACGAGATCGCCAACGAGAACCTGGGCAAGTACGCCGGACTGACCGTGGCGTCGGCGCTGCTCGTGGACTACGTGCTCACCGTTGCCGTGTCCATGTCATCCGCGGCCGCCTACCTCACCACCGCCATCCCGTCACTCCATGGCCAGCAGGCAATTATCGCCACCATCGGCGTGGTGATCCTGGCGCTGGTCAACCTGCGCGGCATCAAGGAAGCCGGCAGCGTCTTCGCGGTGCCGACGTACATCTTCATGGCATCCATCCTGGGCATGACCGCCGTCGGCATCTTCCAGGCCGTGACCGGCCAGCTGGGCCGGGCGCCGTCGGCTGCCTTCGAGATCGTGCCCGCCGCCGGTTTCGACGAGGGCCTCGTCGGACTCGCGGGCGCATTCCTGCTGCTGCGGGCATTCTCGTCCGGTGCCGCCGCCCTGACAGGTGTGGAAGCCATCAGCAACGGCGTGCCGAACTTCCAAAAGCCCAAGAGCAAGAACGCGGCCACCACGCTGCTGCTGCTCGGGATCATCGCCTCGGCCATGCTGGCAGGCATCATCTACCTGGCCAACGCCACCAAAGTGCACATCGTGCTGGACCCGGCCACCGAATTCCTGCTCAACGGGCAGCCGTTGCCCGAGGGCTACATCCAGAACCCGGCCATCAGCCAGATCGCGCAAACCATCTTCGGTGCCGGCTCCATCCCGTTCTACATCGTGGTCGCGGCCACGGGCGTCATCCTCGTCTTTGCCTCCAACACGGCCTTCAACGGCTTCCCGGTGCTGGGCTCCATCCTCGCCCAGGACGGATACCTGCCACGGCAGCTGCGCACCCGCGGCGACAGGCTCGCCTTCAGCAACGGCGTGCTTGCCCTGGCGGCCGGCGCCCTGGTCCTGATCCTCTCCTTCAACGCGGACGTCACCAAACTCATCCAGCTGTACATCGTCGGCGTTTTCATCTCGTTTACGGCAAGCCAGCTGGGCATGGTCCGGCACTGGGGCCGTGAGCTCAAGCTGGCCAAGGACAAGGCCGTCCGGCGCAGGATGATCAAGTCGCGAACCATCAACATGATCGGCTTCGGCATGACAGCGCTGGTGCTGGTGATTGTGCTGATCACCAAGTTCGAACAGGGTGCCTGGATTGCCCTGCTCGCCATGTTCGTACTGTTCCTCATCATGTGGAGCATCCACGCGCACTACGACAACGTGGCCAAGGAGCTGGCGGTCGACGAGGATTCGTCGCCGCGGGCACTGCCCACCCGCGTGCACGCGGTGCTGCTGGTGTCCCACGTCCGTAAGCCCGTGCTCCGCGCCCTTGCCTATGCCCGGGCCTCCCGGCCGTCGCGCCTGGACGCCATCACGGTGGACATCAACGCCGAGGAAACGGCGCACACCCTCGCCGACTGGGAGAAACTGGAGATCCCTGTTCCGCTGACCATCCTCGCCAGCCCCTACCGCGAGACGGTCACGCCGATCATGGACTACATCAAGAACATGCGCCGGGATTCGCCGCGGGACCTGATCGTGGTCTACATCCCCGAGTACGTGGTGGGCAAATGGTGGGAGCAGCTGGTGCACAACCAGACAGCCCTCCGCATCAAGACCCGGCTCCACTTTGAGCCGGGCGTCATGGTTGCCAGCGTTCCCTGGCAGCTCAAATCATCCGAAGAAGCCAAGAGACTGCAGGACATTCAATGAGCCCGGACACCCAGACCACTTCCACCGGACTCGAATTGGTGGTCGACGTCGGCCCCGTCGCCCACGGCGGACACTGCGTTGCCCGCCATGAGGGCCGCGTCGTCTTCGTCCGCCACGGCATCCCGGGGGAGCGGGTGCGGGTCCGGCTCACCGACGCCGAAGAAAAGGCGAAGTTCTGGCGCGCGGACGTTGTCGAAGTCCTCGATGCCTCGCCGGACCGGGTGCCGCACTTCTGGCGGACGGCCGATTCCGCAAGCTCCTGGGCGCACGGGCGCCCGCCCGTCGGCGGCGCCGAACTCGGCCACATGTCGCTGCAGCGCCAGCGGAGCCTCAAATCAGAGGTGTTGGCCGAGCAGCTGAGCCGGCTGGCCGGCGTCGAACTCTCCCCGGACGTGGAAGCGGTCGGACAAGCATCAAAAACGGACGACGGCGGGGCCGGGCTTGCGTGGCGCACGCGCGCCAGCTTCGGCGTCACCCAGAGCGGCCGGCTCGGCATGCACGCCCACCGCTCGGACCAGGTGATTCCCGTACAGGCAATGCCGCTGGCCGTGGACGGCATCAACGCCCTGCGCCTGTGGGATGTGGACCTTCAGGGCATCGAGCGGGTGGAGGTGGCCGCCCCTGCCAACGGCTCGCGGCCGCTTGTGCTGCTCGCCCCCGCCCCCGGGACCCGCGCCAAACGGCTGAACTCCATCCTGGCCCAGCTCCCGGCGGACGTGTCCGTCGCCAGCTATGATCCACTCAAAAACGAGACCCTGCAGCTCCGCGGGCGAACCTGGGTGCAGGAATCTGCGGCCGGCCACGACTACCGGGTCACGGGTGCGGGCTTCTGGCAGATCCACCGCGACGCACCGGACACCCTGGTCGGTGCCGTCACCGGATTCCTGCACGAGGGCGGGTTCCTGGAACCAGGCGCCGCGGTGGCGGACCTCTACGCCGGAGCGGGATTGTTCACGGCGCCGCTCGCCGACGCGGTGGGGGAGACCGGATCCGTCCTGTCGGTGGAGGGTGCCCCGGGCACCAGCCGGGACGCCCGGAAAAACCTGCATGGTGCACCGCAGGTGGAGATCGTGCAGGGCAAGGTGGAACGGGTGCTCCGCCAGCGCCCCCGCCAGTTCGACGCCCTCATTCTCGACCCGCCCCGCGCCGGTGCGGGCAAGGCCGTGGTCAGCCAGCTGATTGCCTCAAGCCCCCGCGCCATTGCCTATGTGTCCTGCGACCCGTCGTCGTTCGCACGAGACATTGGTTACTTCCAGGAGGGTGGCTGGCAGCTGGCCGGGCTGAGGGCGTTCGACCTGTACCCGCACACGCACCACCTGGAGACGGTCGCACTGCTGACTCCCCGCAGCTGATGTGGCTAGGATGGGCCTAGTAGTCCCACGTCGCGCGCCGTATTCTCGGCTGACCCCATGCTCTTGTGTATGACCTTGTACTAGTTAGGATGACCTAACTAGCAAGCGGTCTACCGCGCGACAAAGATGAAACTGTTGCGAGAGGAGTCCTGCGATGAGCACTGTGGACAGCTTCGGTTCAAAAGGCAAACTTAATGTAGCCGGAACCGAATACGAAATTTTCCGGTTGAACTCCGTTGAAGGTGCAGAAAACCTTCCGTTCAGCCTCAAGGTATTGCTTGAAAACCTGTTGAGGACCGAGGACGGCGCGAACATCACCGCCGATCACGTCCGCGCCCTGGCAGGATGGGATCCTAATGCCCAGCCCGACACCGAAATCCAGTTCACGCCTGCCCGCGTGATCATGCAGGACTTCACTGGTGTTCCCTGCGTGGTGGATCTTGCCACCATGCGCGAGGCAGTGAAGGAGCTTGGCGGCGATCCAAAGAGGGTGAACCCGCTTGCTCCGGCCGAGATGGTCATCGACCACTCCGTCCAGATCGATGTCTTCGGTAACTCCGGCGCACTGGAGCGCAACATGGAGATCGAATACCAGCGCAATGGTGAGCGCTACCAGTTCCTGCGCTGGGGCCAGACCGCGTTCGACGACTTCAAGGTTGTCCCGCCGGGAACCGGCATCGTGCACCAGGTCAACATCGAATACCTGGCCCGCACCATCATGACCCGCTCGGTGGACACCGAGACAGGCACAGTTCTGCGCGCCTACCCCGACACCTGCGTCGGCACCGACTCGCACACCACCATGGTCAACGGCCTGGGTGTGCTGGGCTGGGGCGTCGGCGGCATCGAAGCCGAGGCTGCCATGCTGGGCCAGCCGGTCTCCATGCTGATCCCGCGCGTCGTCGGCTTCAAGCTCAGCGGCAGCATCCCTGCCGGCGCCACCGCCACCGACGTGGTGCTCACCATCACCGAGATGCTGCGCAAGCACGGTGTTGTTGGCAAGTTCGTCGAATTCTACGGCGAAGGCGTTGCCGCGGTGCCGCTGGCAAACCGCGCCACCATCGGCAACATGAGCCCGGAGTTCGGCTCCACGGCTGCCATGTTCCCGATCGACGACGTCACCCTCGACTACCTGCGCCTCACCGGCCGGCCCGACGAGAACGTTGCACTGGTGGAGGCCTACGCCAAGGAGCAGGGCCTCTGGCACGATCCTTCCCGCGAGCTGCGCTTCTCCGAGTACCTCGAGCTGGACCTCTCCACAGTGGTTCCGTCGATCGCCGGCCCGAAGCGTCCGCAGGACCGCATCGAGCTGACCGAGGCCAAGGACGAATTCCGCCACGACCTCAAGAACTACGTCACGCACGACGCCGACGCCGGCACGCTGGACGAGTCGCTGGAAGAAAGCTTCCCCGCTTCCGACCCGCCCTCGTTCACCACCGGCGGCACGCACGTGACCGACACCGACCGCGTTCCGCCGAAGTACTCCGCCGCGCACGGTGCCGAGGGCCGCCTGTCCAGCCCCGTCGCCGTGAAGATGGAAGACGGCCGCGAGTTCGACCTGGACCACGGAGCGGTGACCATCGCGTCGATCACCTCGTGCACCAACACGTCCAACCCCTCGGTTATGCTTGCCGCCGCCGTGCTGGCACGCAACGCCGTGAACAAGGGCCTCACCGCCAAGCCGTGGGTCAAGACCTCGGTCGCCCCCGGCTCCAAGGTGGTCACGGACTACTACGAGAAGTCGGGCCTCACCCCGTACCTGGAGAAGCTGGGCTTCTACATCGTGGGCTACGGCTGCGCCACCTGCATCGGTAACTCCGGCCCGCTGGAAGCCGAGATTTCCGAGGCCATCCAGGCCAACGACCTCGCCGTCAGCGCTGTTCTCTCGGGCAACCGAAACTTCGAAGGCCGCATCAACCCGGACGTCAAGATGAACTACCTGGCCTCCCCGCCGCTGGTCATCGCCTACGCCCTGGCCGGTTCCATGGACTTCGACTTCGAGGCCGACGCCCTGGGCAAGGACGAAGCAGGCAACGACGTCTTCCTCAAGGACATCTGGCCCAACCCGGTCGAGGTCCAGGAAGTCATCCACTCCTCCATCGACAAGGAGATGTTCGCCAAGGGTTACGAGGGCGTCTTCGAGGGCGACGACCGCTGGAAGGCGCTCGACACCCCGGCCGGCGACACCTTCGCGTGGGATCAGAAGTCCACGTACGTCCGGAAGCCCCCGTACTTCGAGGGCATGAAGGCCCAGCCGGAGCCCGTCCAGGACATCACCGGTGCCCGCGTGCTGCTCAAGCTCGGCGACTCCGTCACCACGGACCACATCTCCCCGGCCGGTTCGTTCAAGTCCGACACCCCTGCCGGCCAGTACCTGCTGGCCAACGGTGTGGAGCGCAAGGACTTCAACTCCTACGGCTCGCGCCGTGGCAACCACGAGGTCATGATCCGCGGCACGTTCGCGAACATCCGCATCAAGAACCAGCTCCTGGACGGCGTGGAGGGCGGCTTCACCCGCGACTTCACCCAGGCTGACGGCCCGCAGGCCTACGTCTACGACGCCGCACAGAACTACCAGGCAGCCGGCACCCCGCTGGTGGTCCTGGCCGGCAAGGAGTACGGCTCCGGTTCGTCCCGCGACTGGGCAGCCAAGGGCACGGCGCTGCTGGGCGTCAAGGCCGTCGTCGCCGAGAGCTACGAGCGCATCCACCGCTCCAACCTCATCGGCATGGGCGTCCTGCCGCTGCAGTTCCCGGCCGGCGAGTCCGCTGCCACGCTGGGCCTGACGGGCACGGAAACCTTCGCTGTGGAGGGCGTCACCGCCCTGAACGAAGGCACCACGCCCAAGACCCTCAAGGTCACCGCCACCGCTGAGGACGGCTCCGCCAAGTCCTTCGACGCAGTGCTCCGCATCGACACCCCGGGCGAAGCGGACTACTACCGCAACGGCGGCATCCTGCAGTACGTGCTTCGGCAGATCTCCGCTAACTAGCGGGATTTAGCCGGGCCAGCCCCGGTAAGCAGTGCGAAGAGGCCCCGGCCGGTCAGCTGACCGGCCGGGGCTTCTGCCTTGCTGTTTGCCCGGAGGCGTTAGAGTTAATGGGCATGTCTACCAGCCGAAGGAGGGGCCGTTGGGAATCTTGGAGACCATCCGGAATCCGCAGGACCTGAGCAAGTTGTCCGCGGCGCAGCTGGACCAGCTCGCCGCAGAGGTCAGGGAATTCCTGATCGGCAACGTCTCCCAGACGGGAGGGCACCTGGGTCCCAACCTCGGCGTCGTCGAACTGACCATGGCGGTGCACCGGATCTTCGATTCGCCCCGCGACAGCATCGTCTTCGACACCGGCCACCAGTCATACGTGCATAAGCTCCTCACCGGACGGCACGACTTCAGCACCCTCCGCCAGCAAGGCGGCATGTCAGGCTACCCGGATCGCGGCGAGTCGGAGCACGACATCGTCGAAAGCTCCCACGCCTCATCCTCGCTGTCCTGGGCCGACGGCATTTCCCGCGCCCGCCAGCTGACCGGTGACGGCGACCGGTACGTCGTCGCCATCGTCGGAGACGGCGCGCTCACCGGCGGCATGGCCTGGGAAGCCATCAACAACATCGCGGCGGACAAGAAGCGCCGCGTCGTGATTGTCGTGAACGACAACGGCCGCTCCTACGCCCCCACCGTCGGCGGCTTTGCCGACTACCTGGCGTCCCTGCGTCCTACCATTGACTCCCTTCGCGCCGCCCCCGCCTACGAGGTTGCCCTGGACTGGTGGAAGAAAAAGCTCCAGAACGGCGGCCCCGTCGGCCAGTTCACCTACAAGAGCCTGCATGCCATGAAAAAGGGCATCAAGGACTGGTGGGCGCCGCAGGGCATGTTCGAGGACCTCGGCATGAAGTACATCGGCCCGGTGGACGGCCATAACCTGCAGGCCATGGAACACGCCCTGTCCACCGCCAAGAACTATGCCGGCCCGGTCATCGTGCACGCCATGACCGAAAAGGGCCACGGGTACGCGCCGGCCCGCGCGCACGAAGCGGACCAGTTCCACGCCGTCGGGATCATCGATCCCGAGACGGGCGAGCCCGCCGAGGCCGGGGGCGCCAAGTCCTGGACGTCGGTGTTCGCCGACGAAATTGCGGACATCGCCGACGAACGCAAGGACATTGTCGGCATCACCGGCGCAATGCTCATCCCGGTGGGGCTGCACAAATTCGCGGCACGGCATCCGGAACGCGTGTTCGACGTCGGCATCGCCGAGCAGCACGCGCTCACCTCCGCAGCGGGCATGGCTTTCGGCGGGCTGCACCCGGTGGTGGCCGTCTACGCCACCTTCCTCAACCGCGCCTTCGACCAGCTGCTGATGGACGTCGCCCTGCACAAGGCCGGCGTGACAGTTGTCCTGGACCGCGCCGGCGTCACCGGTCCCGACGGCGCAAGCCACCACGGAATGTGGGACATGGCCATGGTCCAGATCGTTCCAGGGCTCCACCTGGCTGCGCCGCGCGACGCCTCGCGGCTGCGCGAAGAGCTCCGCGAAGCCGTCGCCATCGAGGACGCCCCCTCTGTCATCCGCTATTCCAAGGGGACTGTCGGCGCCGAGGTCGAGGCCATTGAACGGCTGGCCGACGGCGTGGACGTGCTGTCCCGCCGCCCGGACGGCTCCACGGAGAACGATGTCCTGATCGTCAGCGTGGGCGCTATGTCGGAGCTGGCCCTGAACGTCGCCAACCGGCTGGGCGCCCAGGGCATCAGCTCCACCGTCGTGGATCCGCGCTGGGTCCTCCCGGTGCGGAAGTCGATCATCGCCCTGGCCGCCAGGCACCGGCTGGTCATCTGCATCGAGGACGGCGTCCGCGCCGGGGGAGTCGGGTCAAGGATCCGCCAGGAGATGCGCGCCGCCGGGGTGGACACGGCCCTGAACGAGGTTGGCCTGCCGGTTGAATTCCTGGACCACGGCACCCGGAGCCAGGTGCTGGAGCGCGTGGGCCTCACCGCCCAGCAGATCACCCACGACGTCGTTGCCCAGGTCCTCGGGACCAAGGTCCCGTTCGCCCGTCCGCTGCCCGGCCAGGAACACCCCACCACCGGAAGCCTGCCCAAACTGTGAGGGAGCCCGATTCCCTGCAGCCAGGGGAACTGGTGGTGTCCCGCAACCGCAAATGGGACGGCTCGGCACACTGGGTGGTGCCCGGCAGGTACCTCGGCGCGGACCAGCACGGCTGGTGGATCTTCCAGCCGGCCAACGAGTTCTGTTCCCGGCCTGGCGCCGCCTTCTACACCGCGTCCGATGCCGTGCTGCTGGTTCCGCGGACCGGCGAGTTCGTGGTCACGTTCTACGACGACACGTACTCGGGCGACTTCCGCGTCTACGTCGACCTGGCCACCGGCCACGAGTGGCGCAGGATCCAGCAGGGCGTCACTGAATTCCACGTCATCGACATGGACCTCGACGTGATCCGTTCGGTGCAGCGCGGCGTGTTCGTCGACGACGAGGACGAGTTCGCCGAACACCGGCTCCGCATGGAGTACCCTGAGACGCTGGTGCACGCCATGCAGGCCGAGTGCGACGCCCTGTTCCTTGCCGTCAAGGGCCAGGATGCTCCGTTTGACGGCACCGACACCAGCTGGTTTATGAAAGGACGGGCATGAGCGGAATTATCCGGGTCTACAAGCGCGACGACGAAGGAGCGCTGCTCTTCCGGGAAGCCTGGTACGACGAGGACTACAGCCAGTTCGTCATGAACCATGGCGCCGTGGGGCACCAGAGCAAGACCCAGGAAACCGACGTGCCGGACGCCGAGGCAGCTGAGCGCCTGATGGACGCCTTCGGGGCGGCCTGCACCGAGGATGGCTACGCCGAGATTCCGGACGAGGAGCAGTACTGGGTAGTGGCACAGTACGCGCTCAAGACCCGGGAGGGCACCAGCCGCGACCGCTACCTGGAGGAAAAGGCGAAGGACGCCCTTTCCGGCCATCTGGCCTGGCGCGGCCTGGGCATTGTGGACCGCTCGGAATTCAGCGACGGCAAGCTCAACATCTTCTGCCTTTGCCCGGATGTGAACAAGGCCGTAAACGCAATCAAGGTCTGCATCCGTGGCGAGGATCTGGACTTCACCAAGCTGAGCATTGGAGCCGCCCCGTTCGGCGACCCCTCGGCCCTCAAGCTCAAGCATTCACCCAAGCAGGTGGCAAGCTTCACCCTCTAAGCACTTCAAGAACCTAACGCAGTCAGCACCAGGAAGGCAGAACGTCATGACAAAGAAGTCAGCCCAGCCGGGACGCACGCCGCTTCCGCGGGGCCTCGCCTCGCCCGACCGCAGAATCCTCGCCCACTCCGGCGTGGAGTCCCTTGAGCAGCTGGCGCAGTTCGGGCGGCGCCAGCTGGCGGCGCTGCCGGGGATCTGCCCGCGGACCCTGGCCCAGCTCCAGGATGCGCTGGAGGAGCACGGACTCGAGTTCGCCTCCGCCTAAGGGGTTTCCCAGAGGTGACGGCCGGAAGGGCCGGCCGCGGGAGCTGCCGCTGGGGCCGTCAGCCGCCGGTGCCGTTATAGGGTGATTCCATGACTGAATACCGCCGTCTTGGAAAATCAGGACTGACCGTCTCCGTCGTGGGCCTCGGCTGCAACAACCTCGGACGCCCAAACACGGTGACCGAATCGCAGGAGGGTACGGACGCCGTCGTACGTGCCGCCCTCGACGCGGGGGTGACGCTCTTCGACGTCGCCGACACCTACGGGCGTGAACCGGGCCTCAGCGAAACGATGCTCGGCAAGGCCTTGGGGGCCAGGCGCGACCACGTCGTGGTGGCCACCAAGTTCGGCATGGACATGCGCGGGGCCAACGGCGAGGACTTCGGCGCCCGGGGTTCGCGCCGCTATGTCATCCGCGCCGCGGAGGCCTCCCTGCGCCGGCTCGGAACCGACTACATCGACCTGTACCAATTCCATACGCCCGACCCCATGACGCCGATCGAGGAGACCCTCGACGCGCTCAACGACCTCGTCACCAGCGGTAAGGTGCGCTACATCGGCCACTCGAACCGCGCCGGCTGGCAGATCGCCGAGGCTGAATTCGTGGCCCGCGCCCGCGGTGGGGCCCGGTTCGTCTCCGCGCAGAACCATTACAACCTCCTGGACCGCCGCGCCGAGCAGGAAGTCACTCCGGCGGCAGAGGCGTACGGGCTGGGCGTGCTGCCGTATTTCCCGCTGGCCAACGGCCTCCTGACCGGCAAGTACGCTCAGGACCAGGCGCCGGAAGGCTCACGCCTCAGCCACACCCGGACCAACCTGGTGCACGACGCCGACTGGCAGCAGCTGAAGGCATTCAGCGCCTTCGCCGCCGCCCGTGACCTGACAGAAGTGCAGGTGGCGTTCTCCTGGCTTGCGGCGCAGCCGTCGGTCAGCAGCGTGATTGCGGGCGCCACGCGTCCGGAGCAGGTCCGGCAGAATGCCGGGGCGGTGGCCTGGGTGCCGGACCGGGCCGAACTCGACGAACTCGATGCCATCTTCCCCCAGACCCCCAAGGTGGCCCTGTTCTGATGCCGTCCATCCTCATGGATGTTGACACCGGGATCGATGACGCCCTCGCCCTGGTCTATCTGCTGTCCCGGCCGGAGGTCCGGATCGAGGCCATCACCTGCACGGCGGGCAATGTGGGCGCCCGCCAGGTGGCACTGAACAACCTCGCCCTGCTGGAACTCTGCGGCCAGACGGGCATTGAAGTCGCCCTGGGCGCGGAGGTGCCGCTGGAGATTCCGCTGGTCACCACCGAGGAAACCCACGGCCCGCAGGGGATCGGCTATGCCGAGCTCCCGCCGCCGAAGCAGGAGATTTCACCTCGGCATGCTGTCGAGGTGTGGGTGGAAACCGTCCGGGCACATCCGGGTGAGATCACCGGGCTCATCACCGGGCCGCTGACCAACTTCGCGCTGGCGCTGCGGGCGGAACCGGACCTTCCCAAGCTGCTCAAGGGGCTGGTCATCATGGGCGGCTGCTTCAACTACCAGGGCAACACCACGCCGACGGCGGAGTGGAACGTTTCCGTGGACCCGCACGCGGCCGCGGAAGTCTTCGCCGCCTACAGCGGCCTACCGGAGGACAGCCTTCCGGTGGTGTGCGCCCTCGAGACTACGGAACGCATCGAGCTGCGGCCCGAGCACCTGCAGCGGCTCGCCGAGGCCGCGGGAGCCGAACCGGAACTCGTGCTGCCCGAACAGCCGGAGGGCCAGCGCAGCGGCTCGGGCAACCCGCTCGTCGCGTGCCTCTCGGATGCCATCCGCTTCTACATGGAGTTCCACCGGCTCTACGACCAGGGCTACATCGCGCACATGCATGACGCGTTTGCAGCAGCTGCGGCCATCGGGCGCACGCCGTTCGGCACACGGCCGGCCACCGTGCACGTCGAAACGGAATCGCCGCGCCTGGCGGGGACCACCGTTGCCGACTTTCGGGGCATCTGGAAGGAGCCGTTCAATGCCAGGATCGTCACGTCAAACGATCCCGAGCAGTGCTTCGACGAACTGATCTCCTCGGTGGGCGGGCTGGCCGCGGTAGTGGGGCAGCAGCCCCTCTCGCCGGACCGTAGCTAGCCGTGCCTGCGGGTCGGTAGGATGGTAGCCGCGCCAAGGTGACATAGGCGCCTGCTTCCGCGCACGCGGAAGATCACACCGCGGGTGGGGAACCCGCCGTTTTCAGCCTGAGGATCCACCATGTCACAGCAGTCGCTTACGCTTCCTCCCACGGACCGGAAGGCCGTCCGCCGCCGGAGGCTCCTCGAACTGCTCGGCGCCGTTGCCATCGCCGCCACCTTCATCTTTCTGGTCCTCACGCAGCCTGCCGACATCGCGGGCGGTCTCGGCAGCGTTTCGTCGCTCGTCGCGCTGGGCGGCTTCCTTCTTGGCGCCCTGCTGCTGATCGTGGGCGTGCTTCCCACCCTGCCCACGTCCACCGTGGTGCTCATTCCGGTGGCCCTTGTCCTGAACATCGTGCTGGGACAGCTCATGGGTACCAGCGGCCTGCCGTTCTACCTCGACTCTATCGGCACCGTGCTGATCGCCGTCCTAGCCGGACCTGCGGCCGGCGCCGCCACCGGTGCCCTGAGCAGCATCGTGTGGTCGTTCTTCAACCCCACGGTCCTGCCCTTCGCGGCCGGCGCCGCGCTGATCGGCTTCCTGGCAGGTGTCGCCGCCCGGTACGGGCTGTTCCGCCGGTTCTACCTGGCCCCGGTTGCCGGCTTCGCCACCGGCATCATCGCCGGCGTGGTGTCCGCGCCGATCGCCGCGTTCGTCTTCGGCGGCACCTCCGGTGCGGGCACCGGTGCGATCGTCAGTGCCTTCCGTGCCATGGGCGACACGCTGCTGGCAGCCATCACCAAGCAGGCGCTGATCTCGGATCCCATGGACAAGGCCATCGTCTTCGCCATTGCCGCCATGCTGGTGTACGCCCTGCCGCGGCGCACCACGTTCCAGTTCCCGTTTGTCCGCCGCTTCCGCGTCCTGGCCGGCAAGGAGCCGGCCGCGCGGAATTCCTGACGTCCGGACCGCCGCCCAGGTGGCCGCACGCCTCAACCCGCTGACCGCGATGACGGCCGCCGCCGCCGTCCTTGCTATTACGACGGCGGCCTCCAGTTGGGCGGTATCCCTCACCGTGGCAGTCGGCGCAGTGCTGCTTTCCGCTGCCGCGGGCATCGTGCGGCGGGTTCTGCTGGCGGCGGCCACCATCGTGGTGCCCTTCTGGCTTTCGCTGCTGGTGATCCACGGCCTCTTCTTCCCGGAGGGGCGCACCGTGCTGGCCAGCTGGGGCCCTGCCCGGGTCACGGCCGAGGGGCTGACCTTTGCACTGGAAATGGGGCTCCGCACAGCAGCCTTCGTCCTGGTGCTGATGGTCTTTTCCTTCAGCGTCAGGATCCCGGAGCTCGTTGCCGCCTTGGTTGCCCGCCGTGTTCCGCCGCAGGTCGGGTATGTGCTGGCCTCCACGCTGCTTCTTGCCCCGCTGGTCGCGGCGCGGCTGGGCACGGTCCGCCAGGCGCAGGAGTCGCGCGGACTCGTGGTGGGACGGGGGATAGGCAGCCGGGTTGCGGCCATCCGGCTGCAGATGGTTCCGCTGGTGCTGGGCCTGGTCCACGACGCCGGCATCCGGGCCCAGTCCCTCGACGCGAGAGGGTTCAGGAGTACGGGCCCCCGGACCAGCTACACCGAGGTCCACGATTCAGCCGCGCAGGCGACCTTCCGCGTTTTCGCGATCCTGCTCGCCCTAACGGCGGTGGGCTGGCGCATCGTTGAATCGCTACCGGCGGGGTCACTGTCCGCCTTCTCTCAGTTCGTCGGGGGCCCCGGATGATCGCTGACAGGACTGCCGCAACCACGCTGCTGGCCTCGGTCGCCTCATTTTCCTACCACGGCGATCCGGGCCCCGCGCTTCGCGGGGTGGAGGTAGTTGCCTCGCCCGGCACGCTGACGGCGGTGCTGGGCGGATCCGGCAGCGGCAAATCCACGCTGGGACGCATCCTTGGTGCCTGGCTGCTCGGCGGCCGGGACGGAACGCTGGTGGGAAGCCTGCAACTGGAGGTGGCCGGGCATCCGGCAGGCAGCGGTCCGCTGCGCTTTGCCGGAGCGCAGGATGATCCCCGGATCGATCCAGGGGCGTGGGCACGGCACGTCGGCTACGTCCCGCAGGACGCGGCCTCCATGCTGTCCGCGGTCCGCGGAACCGTGGAGGAGGAGCTTGCCTTCAGCCTGGAAAACCGCGGAGTTCCCCGCGGGGAGATGGTGCAGACCGTCGCCGATATTGCCCGCCGCACCGGTCTCGACGGGTTCCTGCACCGGGATCCGGCGACGCTGTCCGGCGGCGAGCTCCGCCGCTTGGCCGTGGGCTGCGCCGTGGTGGACGGTCCGGGCGTCCTGATCCTCGACGAGCCGCTGGAGTCCCTTGACCAGGCCGGTATCCGTACCATTGTCGAGCTGGTCCGTTCCGAGCTGGCCCGGGGAACAGCCATTGTGGTGCTGAGCCAGCACGCCGACGCGCTGACCCGCGCGGCGGAGCGCTGGCTGGTACTGAAGGACGGGCAGGAGACGGCAGCGGGACCTCCCGCCCGGATCCTGCAGGGAGGTGTGCTGGCTGAATCCGGCGTTGTGGTTGCTTCCCCTGAAGTCATCATCCCGTCCGCTAACCGGAAGCCCGAGGTGGATCCGATGCCGGCCCCGCCTCCGGTGCTGACGCTTCCGGTGGTGGAGGCTGCTGCCGGAGCCACTGCCATTGGAACTAAACCGGCTTTGGAGTTAGCGGGTGTGGCCTTTGGGTTCGGGGGACGGTCCCGCAGTTCGCCTACCGAGGACAGCCTGCTTTTGGAGGACGTGGACCTGCAGGTGGTGCCCGGGGAAATCGTGGCCATTACCGGGCCCAACGGTGCCGGCAAGTCCACCTTGCTCCGGCTCCTCAACGGCCTTCACCGGCCGTTTCGCGGTGATGTCCGCGTTGCGGACGAATCCATTGCCGGTGTTCCCACAGGGCTGGTGGCCCGCCGCCTGGGGCTCCTCTTCCAGCGCCCGCATGACCAGCTGTTCGAGCGCTCGGTGCTGCGCGAGGTGCTGTTCGGGCTGCACCCCATTTTCGGCACGGCGGCGGCGGAACGTGCCAAAGCAGCCTTGGCCGCCGTCGGCCTCGGGGACAGCGGACACGCGCACCCGCATGAGCTGCCGGCGTCAGGCCAGCGGCTGCTGGCCCTGGCCACAGTCCTGGCCCGCGAACCGTCGGTGCTCGCGCTGGATGAACCCACGGTGGCCCTGGACGCTCATGGCCTGGAGCGGCTCACGGCCGCCGTGTCTGCGGCAGCGGGCCGCGGCGCCGCCGTCGTGATGGTCACGCACGACCTCAGGTTCGCCGCGGCGCATGCCCACCGGCTGCTCAGGCTGGAGGGCGGCCGGCTCCGGCAGTTCTGACCGCGCCTCCAGCTGCCGATGCCAGTCAGGAACGGGATGCCACTCCCGGCGGCAGGAAGCGCCGGCCGTTGACGCGCTCCGAGGCTCCCACCCTGTCGAGGTAGGGGGTGATTCCGCCCAGGAACATCGGCCAGCCGGCGCCCAGGACCATGCACAGGTCGATGTCCTCGGGCCCCGCCACCACGCCCTCTTCGAGCATCAGCCCGATCTCCTCGGCCAGCGCGTCCTGGGTCCGGCGCAGCACTTCCTCTGCGGATGACGGAGTGCTGCCGAAGGACATCAGGGCAGAGGTGGCGGGCGGAATCTCCTGCTCGCCGTCCGGTGCCGTGGACCACAGGGAGCTGACCTTGTTGTCGACCAGTTTCTGCAGGTTCTGCGAGACCGGGAAGCGGTCGCCGAAGGCCGCGTGCAGGGATTCCTGTACGTGCTGGGCAACCGGCAGTCCCACCATGGCGAGGAGGGTGAACGGCGTCATGGGGAGGCCCATGGGGCGCAGCGCGGCATCGGCGATGTCGGCTGGCGTACCCTCGTCGAAGGCGGCTGTGACTTCGCCCATGAGCCGCAGCAGGATGCGGTTGACCACGAATGCGGGGGCGTCCTTGACCAGGACGGCGGTCTTTTTCAGGCCCCTGGCGAGTTCGAACGCGGTGGCGAGCACGGCGTCGTCGGTCTTCGGCGCCCGGACAATTTCGAGCAGGGGCATGACGGCCACGGGATTGAAGAAGTGGAAGCCCACGAGCCGCTCGGGATACCGCAGGTCTGCGGACATGGCGGTCACGGACAGTGATGACGTGTTCGTGGCCAGGACGCACTCCGGTGAGACGATGGCCTCGAGTTCGGCAAACACCTGCTTCTTGACGTTCAGTTCCTCGAACACCGCCTCAATGACGAAGTCGGCGTCGGCGAACGGTTCCTTGGAAACGGACCCCGTTACCAGCGACTTGGCGTGGGTGGCTGCGTCGGCGCTCAGCCGGCCCTTCGCCACCAGTTTGTCCACTTCGTTGTGGACGTAGCCAACGCCCTTGTCCACCCGCTCCTGGTCGATATCGGTCAGGACCACGGGCACGCCGAGTTGGCGCGCGAAGAGCAGGGCAAGCTGGCTGGCCATGAGGCCGGCACCCACCACGCCGATCTTCGTTACGGGCCGGGCGAGCTCGCGGCTGGGAGCGCCTGCGGGCCGCTTAGCCCGTTTCTGCACGAGGTCCAGGAAAGCGTAGACGGTGGCACGGAACTCGTCGGTCTGCATGAGGCCGGCCAGCGTTTCGCATTCGAGCGCGGCGGACTCCGCCTGAGTCATGGTGCGGTTTGCCGCCATAATATTCAGCACCTCAGCCGGTGCGGGGGAGGCGTTGGATGTTTTGGTTTCGACGTAGGCGCGGCCGGCGGCTACCGCGTCCGCCCAGCGGGCGGCAACAGCAGGGTCGGCGGGATCGACGGCGGCGGGCCGTTCCGGTACTGTGCCGGAACCTCTGTTGCCCGAACCCGCGGCGTCGGCGACAACGCGCGCAGCCCACGCGACCGACTGCTCAAGGAAATTTTCCGACTCGAACAGCGCATCTGCGATGCCGAGTTTGAAGGCCTCCGGGCCGGACAGGGTGCGGTTGTTGTTGAGCGCGTTCTCGATCATCACCTTCACCGCGTTCTCCGGCCCAATCAGCCGCGGCAGAAGGTACACGCCGCCCCACCCGGGCACCAGCCCCAGGAAAGCCTCCGGAAGTGCCAGCGCCCCGGCGCCTGTGGACACCGTGCGGTAGGTGGACTGCAGCGCGATCTCAAGTCCGCCGCCAAGAGCCACGCCGTTAATGAACGCGAAGCTGGGAACGCCGAGGTTGGCCAGTGTGGAGTAGACCTCATGGCCCAGTTGCGCCATCCACAGACCGTGCTCGCGCTCCTGCAGCTTCGTGACCGCTGACAGATCTGCCCCGGCAACGAAGAAGTTCGGCTTGCCCGTCACGGCGACCGCCGCAATCTCGCCCGCGGCCGCCCGCTCGCGCAGCCCTTCGAGGACGGTGCCGAGTTCAACGAGGGTATTGGGGCCAAGCGTCGTGGGCTTGGAAGGGCCGAGCCCGTTGTCCAGGGTGATAAGGGCCAAGACGCCCGGGCTGGGGTGGCCTTCTGTTGCGGGGAGTTCGATGTCCTTCACCGAGGAATGAGTGATCGCCTCATCCGGAAAGAGATCGGCAAGCTTGCGGAAATCTGCGGCGCTCATTCAATGGCTCCTCGCTGAGACGGGCATGCCTGGACCGGACAGCCGGTACCGGGCATCAGTAATCCCAATGTTACTAGCGAGTAACATTGGGTGCAACTGGCGCCGAGGTTCGCTCGGGGGCTGCGCCCAGCATGCATGATCGCGGCAAGACTGTTGAGGCGGGTGGCTTCTTAGGCTGCTGTGGATGATGACCAGTAGGGCCACGGATCCAGTGGCAGTGGTGGTTCAGGGCCGTCGAAAGCCAGCGGGCCATCGACCCCGTCGCGGTCGTCGGGAAGTTCCGACACATCGGGCCAGTCCGGGCCCGGTGGCACGGGCCAGTCTTCGGTGGGTGCCGGTTCTGGCCAGGTGGTTGGTTCCCAATCCTGGTACTCGGCGGGGTAGGACCGTCCCTTGGGCGAAATCCAGCCCGGCGGGGCGTCCCGGGTAGCGCCGACCGGTTGCCAGGCCGTGGCGTGTTTCAGCCGGTGGTGTTTGGGGCAGGGTTGGCCGAGGTTGGCGACGCCTGTGCCGCCGCCGTCGGCCCAGGCGAGGATGTGGTCGGCGTCGTTGTCGAGGGAGTGGTTGTTGCAGTTCGGGAAGGTGCATTTGGCGTCGCGGAGCCGCAGCCATTGGCGCATCGGCTTGGTTAGCCGGTAGCTGGTGCGTCCGATCTCCAGCGGTGCTCCGTCCCGCGGATCAACAAGCACGCGGAGGAATGATGTTGCGCCGCCGGCGACGAGCCTGCGGGCCATCGACGGCGGGATCGGCCCAAACCCGTCGAGTGTGGCCGGCTCATCGGACAGGCCGAGCAGCGAGAACACCGGAACGGTGACCAGCACCTGGGCCGCCGGGGACGGCACGCCACCGGACGGCGCATCACCTATGGGGACGGAATCCGCGGGCGTTGTACCTGCCGGGCCTGCGCCCGCGGGGTCGGAACCTGCCAGCACGGAGTCTACGGGGACCGGCTCTGCGGTCGGGCCGTCAACCGCGCCGTCAACCAAGTGGCCTCCTGTGAGCAGCCACGTGGCGAAGGCGTCGACGCGGAGCTGGGTCAGGGTCCGGGTTTCGGTGGGGCCCTGCATGGCGCGGGCGGCGGCGGTGGTGCGGTTCCAGATGCCGGCGGCCTGGTCCGCGGGCAGGTACGCCGAGAACCAGGCCATGCCGTCCCGGTCCGGGGCATACTCCAGCCGCCTGTCCTTCACGCTCTTGCAATGGCGTTTTTCGATGCTGACCGGGTGGTGCCGTTCCCGCCAATACCGGGCCTTCGCCCGGAACCTCGCCGGCGTCAGTTCCCCTGCCGGGCAACCCCGCGCGTACCCGGGCGCGTCAGGGTCCAGGAAGTGCGCCTCAAACGCCGCGGCCGCTTCCGGATCCAGCCCGTCGGTTTCGTCGCACATGATGCGCGCGTGCTGCCAGGACAGTTTTCCTGACCCCAGCTCGCTGAACGCCAACGGCAGATCCCTGGTCAGTTTGGCGGATTCGACCAGTAACCGCTCCGCCGACCCCTCACTCACGGTCAGCGCACCCGCCACCTCCGCCGTCACGGACATCCGCCGTACGGTGCGGTCGTGCACGGATGCGCCAGGTGGCGCCAAAGCCTCCTCCGCCGCGGCGTAGCCGGCGGCCAGGTTCACCTTCACGGCCGCCAGCCGCGCCTCCATCCCGGCCACCGCAGCCAGACCGTCCAGGCACGCATCCGCCTGTTCCCCCAGCGGATCGGCCTCATCCTGCAGCGATTCCAAGTTATAAGGCAGCACGTCCGCGCCGGCCGGGCCCGGATCAGCCGCCCGGCGGAGCTCAGCAGCCAGCGAAAGAGCGGAGGCACCAATGGCCTCCAACGTCTCCGCAACTACTGCGTTATCCATACCCACAGCATGACAGGGGGCAGTGACAATTAAGGGTGGATCGGACCCCGCAGACGGACGGGATCGAAAAGTATTTTTTAACCGCTCGAGAACAAAAACCCGGTAGCAGCGCAGGGCGTTCCCAACGCTCAAAAGGCGCTGAGCCGCCACCCAGTTGGGGAGTCAGGTGAGCGAAAAGCCCAAACCGCGGGCAGCACCGCCGTCGTACGCCGCGCCATCGTTGTCCCGCCCCGCTACCGGACTGCTCAGGCAGCTTCCTACGCGGACGCTTCCTTTGGCTCCCTGGCCTCTTTCGGCGGAAGCGGCTGCGGGTTGAGGAACGCCGCGGTGATCAGCGGCGCCACCAGCCCCACCTGCCACTGCCGGGCACCCAGCCCGCGCAGTTCCTCGGCGATGGCGGCCTCGGTGATGTCCTCCGGCGGCCGCCATGCGACGCGGCGTAGGTAGTCCGGGGTCAGCAGGTTTTCGAGCGGGAGCTTGAGTTCGTCCGCCTTCTCCTGCAGCAACGGCCTGGCGGTCTGCAGCCTCTCGGCCGCGGGAAGATCGCGGTCGGCCCAGACCCGCGGCGGCGGCGGGGCGTTGGTGGGCAGATGGAGCGGGGGAAGGTCTTCGAGCGCCCGGGCCGCAGCGATGCACCGCAGCCAGCGGGGGGCTTCCCGCTGGGCGGCCCTGCCGTGGAATCCCTTGGTGCTGAGCAGTTGCGGCACCGTCGTCGGCATCGCCTTGGCTGCGGCCACGAGGGCAGAGTCGGGGATGAGGCGTCCCGGGGCAACATCGCGCTTTTGGGCCAGGGCATCGCGTTCCAGCCACAGCTCCCGCACCGCGGCCAGCTGGCGGCGGTCCCTGATCTGGTGGAGTCCGGACGTCTTGCGCCAGGGGTCAACCCTGGGTGCTGCGAGCCCGGCGGACAGGATCGCGGCGAACTCCTGCTCGGCGTACTCGAGTTTTCCGTCCGCTTCGAGCAGTTCGATGAGTTCCTCGCGCAGTTCCGTCAGGACTTCGACGTCGAGCGCGGCGTACCGGAGCCAGGGTTCCGGCAGGGGCCGGGTGGACCAGTCGGCCGCCGAGTGTTCCTTGGCGAGTCCGAAACCGAGCAGCTGCTCGATCACGGCAGCGAGGCCGACGCGGGGAAGGCCGGCCAGGCGTGCTGCAAGTTCAGTGTCGAAAAGCTTGTCCGGCCACATGCCCAGCTCCGACAGGCAAGGCAGGTCCTGGCTTGCGGCGTGCAGGATCCATTCGACGCCCCGCAGGGCATCGTTGATGATGCGCAGGTCCCCGAACGGCTCGGGGTCGATCAGCCATGTTCCGGAACCCTCCCGGCGGATCTGGACGAGGAACGCCCGCTGCCCGTAGCGGAAGCCCGAGGCGCGTTCTGCATCGACGCCGGCTGGGCCAGTGCCCGCTGCGATCGCGGCGGCGCAGCGTTCCAGTCCCGCCTGGGTTTCGATGACCAGAGGGACGCCGTCGCGGGGAGAATCGAGATCGATGACAACGGGGACCAGGCTATCGAAGCCTTCCACCGTTATGTGGGGTGTGGTGTCAGCAGCCGGAGCGCCGGCTGTGGTGTTATCCGAATTTTGAGCGGTCATGATGTCCTTAGTTTACCGGCAGCAGGCCCAAGGGACGTTCCGGCGGCCCGCGCCGCCGTCGGAAACGACGGCGGCGCGGTGTTATTGCCACGGCTCACCTGCCGCCGAGCCCCGGGAACAGGACCTGGGTAAGGCCGACTCAGGTAAAGAGGCCTTCCCCGAGGAAGCCACCCTGCTTGACCCCCGGCGGCACGGCGAAGAGACCGGAACTCGTGTGCTTGAGGTATTCCAGGGCCAGGACGTCCTCCTTGGCCATGGTCATCTGCATGGGCACGTAGTGCGTCCGCGGGTCCCTGACGAAGGCGATGAAGAACAGCCCGGCGTCGAGGTGGCCCAGTCCCTCCGAGCCGTCCGTGTAGTTGTACCCGCGGCGGAGCATCCGCACCCCATCGTTCTGGTCCGCGTGGGCCAGCCGGACGTGGGACTCCATGCCAATGAGCGGTTCGCCGTCGTTGCCCCTGATGGCGAAATCGGGGGCCGTGAACTCCTTGGCGCCCGACAGGGGCGCGCCTTCTCCCTTGGTCCGGTCGGTGCTTCCGCGGCGGAGACCTTGCACTCGGCATCGGTACTGGTCACCTGGATCGGCCCGTCGGTGGTGCCGGATGCGTTGGCGCTCGCGTTGTCGGTGCAGGATGCGAGGGCCAGCGGGAGGACTGCTGTGGCTGCCACGACGGCGAGGCGGGCACCGGCAGTCCGGCGGGTTTTGGGCGAAGAGAAGCCGGGCATCTGAATTCCTTGGGGGTTGGGGATGCAGCGGATGTGCTGGGGATGCAGCGGGTGTTGGGGGCAGCGGGGTGTTCGGGTGCAGCTTTTGGTTTGGGGCGGGCGCCACTGGTCAGGAGGCTGTCTGTTATGAAGTGATGGCGGCCGTTGCGGCGGGCGCCGCTTCCGCCCGCCGCAGCGCCGGGCGGAAGCTGGCGATGAGATAGAAGAACATGACAGGGATGGCGTACAGGACCCAGGCGGCTGCTTCCAGCCAGGTGGTGGCAGGGGAGAAGTTCAGGGTCCCCTTCAGCAGGGTGCCGTACCAGGACGACGGCGGGATGGCGGCTGAGACGTCGAAGGCGAGGCTGTGCAGCCCCGGCAGGATGCCGGCCTCCTGCAGGTCGTGGACGCCCTAGGCGAGGACGCCGCCGGCGATGACCACCAGGGCGACGCCGGTCCAGGTGAAGAAGCGGGACAGGTTGACCTTCAGGACGCCGCGGTGCAGGAAGTGACCGAGCCCGGCAGCGACGGCGAGTCCCAGGAGGGCGCCGAACAGAGGGGTTCCGGATTCCCCGCCGGCCTGGGCCGCAGCCCACAGGAACAACGCCGTCTCCAGGCCTTCCCGGCCGACCGCCAAAGCCGCCACAAGCACAAGACCCCAGCCTGCGCCGTCGGCCACTCCGTCGACGCGGGAGCGCAGTTCGCTGCCGAGCGTGCGGGCGGTGGGCGCCATCCAGAAGACCATCCAGGTGACCAGTCCGACGGCGACAATGGACAGGCCGCCGCCGATCGCTTCCTGGGCTTCGAAGGTCAGGCGGCGCGGACCGAAGGTCAGCAGGGCGCCGAAACCGACCGACACGGCGACAGCCGTTCCCACGCCCGCCCACAGCCGGGGGAGCAGCGCTCGCCGGCCACTCTTGGTGAGGTACGCCATCAGCAGGACGACGATGAGCGTCGCCTCGAGGCTCTCCCGGAGACCGATGAGGAAGTTGGCTGTCATGAAGGCACCTTCTGCGCTTTGGGCAGCATTTTTTGCTGGAGGCGTCCTGGGTGGGGCAGGGGCGGGTTGGTCGGGGGAGAGTCTAGTTGCGGCGCCTGCGCGGGAGCGCGGAGACGCCCTCGGGCAGTGGCGGGAGGCCGGCGAAGGTGCACACCATGTCCGACCACGCCTCGAGGTGCGCCTGGACGTCGGCGCCGGCGGGAGTCCATGAGGCGCGCAGTTCAATGTCGATCGAGGCGGGCCGGTCCGCCAGCGTTCCGAAGCTTTCGGACAGCACGCGCGTGGCGGTGCCGCCGGCCGCGCGGTAGGGGGCGTGGTGGGTTTCGAGGGCTTCCACGAGCCACGTCCACGCGACCGAGCCCAGCATTTCATCGTTGCCCATCTCGGCGTCGAGCTGGGCCCGAATGTAGGTGACGATCCGGAATTCGCCATCCCACACCGCGGAGCCGTCGGGGTCGTGCAGCAGGATGAAGCGCCCGGTGGCGAGCTCGTCGCCGTCGTCGTCCGCGTCATCGGCGGCGGAGGCTCCGGCGGCGGCTGACCGGGCCAGCGCCATGGCCGCCGGCCCGTGGACCGGTGAACGGTCGCGCTCGCCGCCAGCCATGTCGCCGCCAGCCCTGCCGCCGCTGGGAACGATGACCTCGGCGCCGAGGGCCACGGCGAATGGCGCCAGCCGGGCGGGCGCCGGGATCTCGTCGAGGCGCAGTTCGCTGCGGCAGCGTGCTTTGCGGAGCGTTCCCAGCGCATACAGAAAATTCGCGGGAACCTGGGCAAGTGCGTTCACAATCGCAGGCTACGCAATGGAAACCGCCAACTCCGGCAGGCTCGCCGCCTGCTCACCCAATCCTGCGCATGTTACTGCGCTGCCGCCTGGGAGGACCTGTGCCGGGCGAGTTCGGTCTTTATGGCCGCTACGAAGGCGTCGACGTCCTCCTCGCTGGTGTCGAAGGAACACATCCAGCGCACTTCCCGCGTGGCTTCATTCCAGTCGTAGAAGCGGAAGGACTCCCGGAGCCTGTCCGCCACGCCTGCGGGCAATACCGCAAAGACGCCGTTGGACTCCGTTTTCTGCGTGGGCTCCACGCCGTCAATGTCATCCACCGCGGCGCGCAGCCTCGCCGCCATGGCGTTCGCGTGGCCGGCCGAACGGAGCCACAGGTCACCTTCGAGCAGGGCGATGAACTGCGCGGACATGAACCGCATCTTGGAGGCCAGCTGCATGTTCATCTTCCGCAGGAAGAGCAGCCCCTGGGCGGCATCGGGATTCAGCGCCACCACCACCTCGCCGAACAGCAGCCCGTTCTTGGTTCCGCCGAACGACAGGATGTCCACACCGGCGTCGCGCGTGAAAGCCCGCAGCGGAACGCCCAGGTGCGCGGCCGCGTTGGCCAGCCGCGCCCCGTCCATGTGCAGCTTCATGCCTTTGGCGTGGACGTGCTCCGCGATTGCCCGGACTTCATCCACCGTGTAGCAGGTGCCCAGTTCAGTGGTCTGGGTGATGGAGACGGCCAGCGGCTGGGCGCGGTGCTCGTCGCCCCAGCCCCACGCTTCGCGGTCGATCAGCTCAGGCGTCAGCTTGCCGTCCGGGGTGTGCACCTGAAGCAGCTTCATGCCGCCCACACGCTCCGGGGCGCCGTTCTCATCCATGTTGATGTGTGCCGTGGACGCGCAGACCACCGCACCCCAGCGCGGAAGGAGGGATTGCAGAGACAGCACGTTGGCGCCCGTGCCGTTGAAGACCGGGAAGCATTCGATACCTGGCCCGAAGTGCTCCTCCATCAGCTCCTGCAGGCGGGCCGTGTAGGCGTCTTCGCCGTAGGAGACCTGGTGCCCTTCGTTGGCTGCGGCCAGCGCGGCCAGCACCTCCGGGTGCACCCCTGAGTAGTTGTCCGAGGCAAAGCCGCGCACCGACGGGTCGTGCAGCCTGGACATGGTGCCGCTGCCGGCAGTTTCAACAGTTGTTGTCATCTCTTTGGTCACGCTTTCAGTCTAGGTAGTTGGGGCGCTCTGTGTAGTTGCGGCGCTAGGGGTACTCGCAGCGCCCGCGGGCACCGGGGCCAGCAGCAGCCGCTGCCCGTTCAGTTCCGCGGCCGGCTGGTTAAAGAGTCCGACGGCGGCCGCCGCCAGCTGCTCGACGTCCGTGTAGCCGGGGAACTTCCGTTCGGGCTGGCTGCTGCGCATGCCGGCGTCCACCAGGCCCTTCACCACGAAAACGACGGCGGCACTGTGCTGGGTGCCGCGGGCCGGGTCTTCGTGCCCCTGGGCGTCCTGGCCTTGGCTGTCCTGGCGGAAGCCCTCGGCCACTGCCATGGTCCACGCTTCCGCGGCGGCCTTGGCCGCCACGTAGCTGGCCACGCCGGCGGCGGGACTGCCCACCGCCGTCGAGGACACCATGGCAAAACGCCCGCAGGGCGAGGCGGCGAGGTCGTCGTAGAAGACCCGGGTGACGTTCCGGAGCGTCGTGACGGCGCTGCGTTCCAGGAAATCCCAGTCCTCATCGGTCTGGCTGGTGATGCCCTGCGCGCCGCGCCATCCGCCCACCAGGTGGATGACGCCGTCGATCTTTCCGGTGATGCGCGCGAGCTCCTGCTGCAGTTCGCGCACGGCGGCGAGGTCGGCAAGGTCATACACTAACGGCGTGGCGCCCCCGGCGGCTTCTCCGGCCTCCTCGATGCGCGCCTTGTCCGATCCCACCGTGAAGACGGCGAACCCGGCCTGCAGCAGCGCACGGGCGGCCGCGATCCCCGAAGCTCCGCTGCCGCCTGTGACCAGCACGCGCAGGGGCCTGCTGTCTGTCATGCTGACCCCGCTCATGCTGCTGTCGCGGCCGGGCCGGTCGCCTGCTGAGCAGGGTGCGGCGTCTGCGCACGGTCCGAGGAACCGGTGATTCCTGCGGTCGATTCGATGACGGGGCGCATCTTCTTCTCCAGGGCCTCATAGAACATGGACAGCGGAAACTCGTCGTCCAGGACCTGGTCGGTTAGGCCCCGCGGCGGTCCGTCGAGGGGAAGGGCGCCTGGTCCCTTTGCCCACACTGATGCCGGGTTCGGCGTGACGGTGCCCGAGACCAGCTCATAGGCCGCCAGCCAGTGGGCGGTCTTGGGCCGGTCGATGGAGCGCCAGTAAAGCTCCTCGATCCGGGCACCCAGCTCCACAACGACGCCGGCAACGTGCTCCCAGTCGATGGTCAACCGGCTATCCGTCCAGTGGAGGACGCGGTGCTGGTGCAGCCACGCGAAGAGCAGCTGGCCGCCGAGCCCGTCATAGTTGCGCACCCGGCTCCCGGTGATGGCGAACCGGAAGATGCGGTCGAAAATGACGGCGTACTGCACGAGTTTGGCATGCCGGCGTGCTTCCGGGTCCGCTGCTTCGTCCTTTTCGATCTTCACGGATTCCCGGAAGGCGGTCAGGTCGCAGCGCAGCTCCTCGAGGGAGTACAGGAAGAACGGCATCCGCTGTTTGATCATGAAGGGATCGAACGGCAGGTCCCCGCGCATGTGCGTGCGGTCATGGATCAGGTCCCACATGACGAAGGTCTTTTCGGTGAGTTCCTGGTCCTCGAGGAGTTCCGCGGCTCCCGCCGGCAGCTCCAGCGAAGTGATGTCGGCCGCGGCCCGGAGGACGCGGCGGAAGCGTGCCGCTTCCCGGTCCGCGAAAATGGCACCCCAGGTGAACCGGGGCGTCGCGCGAACCCCCACCGTTTCGGGGAACAGGACGGCGGAGTTGGTGTCGTACCCGGGCGTGAAGTCAATAAACCGGATGGGCACGAACAGGCGGTTCGAGTAGTCGCCCTGTTCCAGCCCTGCAATGAAGTCGGGCCACACGACGTCGATGAGGACGGCCTCCACGAGCCGGCTGCTGCTCCCGTTCTGCGTGTACATGGGGAAGACCACCAGGTGCTGCAGACCGTTCTCGCGGTCCGCCTGCGGCTGGAACGCGAGCAGGGAGTCCAGGAAATCCGGAACGCCGAACCCTTCCTCGGCCCAGCGGCCAAAGTCGCGACACAGCAAGTCCAGGTAGAGGGCGTCGTGGGGGAACGCCGGTGCCAGCGCCTCGATGGCGCCGACAAGGGCGTCGACGTTGGCGTGCGCTGCAGCTTGGCTGGCCTGGTCAGGGATGGAGCCGTCCTGCATCTGCAGTTCCCGCAGGGCAATGGCCGCGGCCTTGAGGCGCTGCCATTCCGGGTGTTCCCCGGAGATTGGGGCTGGTGCTGTGTGTACGGTTACGGTCATCGCTGGCCTCGCTTTTCGGGGTATCTGAGCTTCTACGGCGAGCGTAGCAAGCGGACAGGGTTCCTAATCGTTGAAAGGCGTAAGCATAAGAAACTCTAGGGCTCAGGTCCGTCCGAACAACCGCTAGGCGCAGCGCCCGGCAGCCTCAGGCCTGGGTGTCGTCGGCGGCCGGAACCAGCTTCAGCGAGATGGAGTTGATGCAGTAACGCTGGTCCGTTGGGGTGCCGTAGCCCTCGCCCTCGAAGACGTGCCCGAGGTGCGAGTCGCAGTTGGCGCACCGAACCTCGATGCGTTCCATGCCCAGGGTCCGGTCGTGGATGTACCGCACCCGCTCTTCGGCCAGGGGCGCCCAGAAGGACGGCCAACCACAGTGCGAATCGAACTTCTCCTTGCTGGTGAAGAGCTCGGTCCCGCACGCGCGGCAGTTGTAGGCGCCGGCCGTGTGGGTGTCCCAGTATTCGCCGGTGTAAGGGCGTTCCGTGCCGGCCTGGCGCAGCACGTGGTATTCCTCCGGCGTCAGTTCGCGGCGCCAGTCGTCGTCAGACCGGCCGGCAGCAGGAGTAGCGGCGGTGTTGGTGAGGTCGGATTTCTCAGGAGTGCTCATAACGGGACCAACGCTCAGGAGTCCCCGATAAATCCCGAGCCCGCATATAGATGCAGCACCGGGAGGCCCAGCTTGTCCTGCGCCCGGTTGGCCCAGTCGGTATGGAAGGTGTCCGAGACGGCATGCGGCCTGGTGATGACCACGGCCTGGGCGGCGCCAAGCTCCTTGACCTTGGCCACGAGGCCGTTGACGGCGCCGCCGTCCACCACCTCGCCTGCAACGCCGCCGCCGATGCCTTCCAGGGCGCTGACCGAAGTGGCCAGCGTGGCGTCTGCCGCTGCCCGTTCCTCCGTGGGGTCCGGGGCATGGGCAGTCAGCTCGCGGAAAGCCTTCGCAATGTCCAGCATCGAAAGGTTCTCGAGAAAGTCCACCAGGAGATGCCTTTCGGTATTGGCCGGCACCAGCACAACCAGGGGCGCGTCACCTCCGTCCACCAGGCGTTCGATGTTCACGCGGTCGTCCGCACCCAGCGGCTCTTCAGTCAGAATGACGATTGGATCGCTCATGGCATCAGCCTAGTCCCGCCCGCCAGCGCCTGCATGTATTTGGCCCGCATCCATTTGTCAGCATCCATTTGGCCGCGAATATGCCTGACGGGACCGGATCGGTCAAGATGGGATGCATGGATTCCGCGCAGGCTGCTTTGACTATCCTAGCTACTACCCAGGGCCACGCGATGACCGTGAGGGCGAAGTGGACCCTCGGGGGAGTCATTGCCGGCGGCACCGTCGCTGCCCTGCTCGGTGCCGGATCGTCCGCCCTGGCGCTCTACTTCGCCCGCCGCGTCCTGACCCCCACCCGCGTGCGGGCGGCGGACCAGGAAGTCCTGGCGGTCGTCCGGGAGGGCAGGGACCTGCAGGTCATCCTCGCGGCCACGCCGGAGACAACACACGACGGAACGTACAGCCTCTTCTTCGACGCCGGTGCCGGGCATGCCCGCATCGGCAGGATCCTGTCCTATTCCCCGGCCGAGCGCACCGTGCTGCGCGAGGTGGAGGCGGTTTATAGCGGCAACCTGGAAACTGCGGGGCGCGCCTGGTGGGGAGGTGCCACGTACCAGCATCCCTCCAACGTCGGCCTGGCGTCCGAAGACGTCGACATTGAGGTTGAGGGCGGAACTGCCCCCGGCTGGCTGATCCCCGGTGACGCCGGCGCCGAAACGTGGGCCATCATGGTCCATGGGCGCGGGGCAACCCGGCAGGAGTGCCTCCGTGGAGCGCGGGTGGCCCACGAACTTGGACTGCCCAATCTCCTGGTTTCCTACCGGAACGACGGATTGGCGCCGGCAGCATTCGACGGCAGGTACGGACTGGGTTCCACGGAGTGGCAGGACATCGACGCCGCCATCGCCTTTGCCCTCGCCCGCGGCGCCAGGGACGTCGTGCTTTTCGGCTGGTCCATGGGAGGGGCCATCTGCCTGCAGACGGCGGACCTCTCCGAGCACCGGCATGTCATCCGGGCCATGGTTTTGGACGCGCCGGTCATCGACTGGGTCAACGTGCTGGCCCACCACGCGGAGCTGAACCGGATCCCGTCGGCCGTTGGCCGGTACGGCCAGCTGATGATGGGGCACAAGGTTGGCCGCAGGCTCACCGGGCTTGCTGCGCCCGTGGACCTGAAATCAATGGACTGGGTTTCGCGGGCCGTTGAACTCCGGACACCGACGCTCATCATCCACAGCGTGGACGACGAATACGTTCCCTACCAGCCTTCTGCCCTGCTGGCCGAAAAGAACCCGGAAATGGTCACGTTCGAGCCGTTCGAGGGGGCGCGCCATGCCAAGGAGTGGAACGCCGATCCGGTCCGCTGGGAAGCGCTGGTCCGGGCATGGCTGCAGCAGCAGCTAGCGCCGCGCCGCAATCCCGGCCAGCCGGAACCGGTTCAGCCTGACCCGGTTTAGCTTGCCGGAGAGCCTGTTCCGATCGCGGCGGTGACGGCGTTGGTCAGGCGCACAAGCTCGCGGGGATCCAGTTCGATGTCCAGGCCGCGCCGGCCGCCGGACACCAGGATCGTGTCCAAGGTGAGGGCGGTTTCGTCGATGACCGTGGGGGAGGGCTGCCGCTGTCCGAGGGGAGAAATTCCGCCGAGGACGTAGCCGCTGCGCCTTTCGGCCGCGGCAGGGTCCGCCATGGCGGCCTTCTTGCTGCCCAGCGCCGCAGCTATCGCTTTGAGGTCCAGGCTTCCGCTGACAGGCACGACGCCGACCGCCAGTTTGCCGTCCACCTCCACCATGAGCGTCTTAAAGACCCTTGCCGGATCCATCCCCAGGACCTCGGCTGCCTCCAGGCCGTAACTGGCCGCGGCCGGGTCGTGGCTGTACGGGTGCAGGCTAAAGGAAACGCCTGCCGCAGCCAGTACGGCTGTGGCAGGCGTTCCCTGCGATGTGTTCTTGCGCGCCATCCGGGGTCAAACTCCTAGGCGTAGAGCCGGGCTGCGGCGGCCACCTTGCGCTTGATGCGACCGAGCATCGCGGTCATGCCGCGCATGCGCAGCGGCGTGATGGCGCGGGTCAGGCCGAGCAGTTCCGGCATATCGTCCGGAACAGCCAGGATCTCCTCGGCGGTCAGGCCGTCGAGTCCTTCATGGAGCACACCGGCGAAACCACGGGTGGTGGGGGCCTCCGGCGGCGCCTTGAAGAACAACCGGAAGGCGGGGGACCCGCCGTCGTTCTTTTCCGTCTCAATGGTGAGGAAAAGCGGTGACTGGCATTCCACCACCTGCTCCAGGAGCTCGGGGTGGTCGTTCAGGCGCTCCGGAAGCTCCGGCAGGCCGCGGGAAAACTCCAGCAGGAGCTGCAGCCGCTCGGGCTCGCTCAGTGCCTGGAAGTCGTCGACAATCTCCGCCAGTGCGGTGGGAAGTGCTTGAGTACTCATCACTCCCAGCTTACGCAGGTTGTCCCCGTCCGCCGCTTTTTTACGGACGATTTACCTCGCGGCAACTGCCGGCACTGAACCGCGTTCTGCGCCCTTGGCAATCGGGACGCGTACGGCGTTGCCCCATTCCGTCCAGGAGCCGTCGTAGTTGCGGACGGTTTCGAAGCCGAGGAGGAACTTCAGCGCAAACCAGGTGTGGCTGGAGCGTTCCCCGATGCGGCAGTAGGCCACGACGTCGTCGCCCTCGGTGAGTCCCGCTTCGCCAAGGTACAGCGCCTCAAGCTCGACGCGGCTGCGGTAGGTGCCGTCCTCTGCTGCTGCCCGTGCCCACGGAATCGAGGCCGCGGTGGGAATGTGGCCGCCGCGCAGCGCGCCTTCCTCGGGGTAGGCGGGCATGTGGGTGCGCTGGCCCGTGTATTCCTCGGGGGAGCGTACGTCGATCAGCGGCTTGCCCAGGTGGGCCAGGACGTCTTCCATGAAGGCGCGGATGGGGGCGTCGTTGCGCTCCACCACGGGGTAGTCCGCCACGGCCGGCGAGGGAATGTCGGTGGTCAGCGCACGGCCTTCGGCGATCCACTTGTCGCGGCCGCCGTCGAGCAGCCGGACGTCCTCGTGGCCGAACAGGCTGAAGACCCAGAGGGCGTAGGCGGCCCACCAGTTGGACTTGTCGCCGTAGATGACAACGGTGGCGTCGCGGGAGATGCCCTTCGCGGCGGCGAGGGCAGCAAACGCCTTGCCTTCCACGTAGTCACGGGTCACTTCGTCGTTCAAGTCGGTGTGCCAGTCGATCTTGACCGCGCCGGGAATGTGGCCGGTTTCGTAGAGCAGGACGTCTTCATCGGACTCCACCACGACGAGCTTGCCGTCGTTAAGGGCGCCGGCGTCGATGGCCGCAGCCAGCCACTCGGTGGAAACAAGCCGCTCCGGGTGTGCGTAGGCGGCGAACTTCTCGTTCTGTTCAACGGGGTAGGACATGCGTATGGCCTTTCACTGAAACGGTCAGGTCAGACCGCCGGGGGACGGCGGGTCACTGCTCCAACACTAGCCACGGGCCGGCATGAATGCTCCTGTGTGTTAACAGGACGAAATGTGTGTGCTTGCTCACGGCATCGACGGTAGCAAGGCGTTGCCCGCGGGGCGGACGGCCAATGCCGGTATTCTTGCTGGGGACAAATCACCAGCAGAATGGACCACCTTGGTACAGATCGAAAAGCTCGCCACCCGGACGCCGGCGGTGTCGGTGGATGAGCTCCTCAAAGGTTTCTACCCATCGCCCAGGTTCGGGCAGGTGTCCTTTGCAAGTTACCGGCCCGATCCGAAGCAGCCGAGCCAGGCGGCAGCAGTGAACGCGCTGCAGGCATTTGCCGGCGGAATTGGCGCGGGAGACGGCGGGGGATTGTTCAAGAAGCTCTTTGGCAAGAAGGACGCCACCACCCGCGCCGGCATTTACCTCGACGGCGGATTCGGCGTCGGGAAGACCCACCTGCTGGCATCACTCTGGCACGCTGCCCCCGGGCCCAAGGCCTTCGGCACCTTCGTGGAATACACCAACCTGGTGGGTGCCCTGTCCTTCCGGAAGACCGTCGACGCGCTGAGCTCCTACAAGCTTGTGTGCATTGACGAGTTCGAACTGGACGATCCCGGCGACACTGTTCTGATGTCCCGCCTCATGCGGGAACTGGCCGACGCGGGCGTGAAGCTCGCAGCCACCTCCAACACGCTGCCCGGTTCGCTGGGCGACGGCCGCTTTGCCGCCGTGGATTTCCAGCGTGAGATCCAGGTCCTGGCGGACCAGTTCGACGTCATCAGGGTCGACGGCGAGGACTTCCGCCACCGCGGACTGCCGGCCGCGCCGGCACCGCTGCGAAACAGCGAACTTCACGCCCACATGAAGGCGGAGTTCGACGGCAAGACCGTCGCCGAGGATGACTTCGGCACCCTCATCTCACACCTCGCGGGTGTCCACCCGAGCCGCTACCGCAAGCTGCTTGACGGTGTGGACGGTGTCGTCTGGCGGGACGTGGAAACCATCACCGAACAGGCAGTGGCGCTGAGGTTTGTGGTGCTGGCTGACCGCCTTTACGACAAGGACGTTCCGATCCTGGCCAGCGGCGTGCCGTTCGACAAGCTGTTCACCGAGGAAATGATGAACGGCGGCTATATGAAGAAGTACTTCCGGGCGGTCTCGCGGCTCACAGCGCTGGCCCGGGAGGGCCAGAACCACGAGCCCTCGTAGGCGCGGCTTTGTAGAACGGGCAAGTCTCTTTCGGGAACGCGAAAGGTGCCGGCACCGCCTCTCGGCGGGACCGGCACCTTTTTGACGTTTAGGGGCGAAGCCCGGTTAGTCCTGGCTACGGAGCCTTCTCAGCCGGCGGCACGTTGTCCGCCGGTCCCTGGGTAGGCCTCTCATTGGCTTTATCAACGAGAGTGGAAGCGCCAGTCTGGACCTTATCTACCTGGCTGGTGTATTTGCCGCCCGTCTTGGAGTCGACAAAATCACCCGCTTTGGTGATGCCGTCCTTAATGGACTGCTCGTTGCCGCGGATCAGACCCTGAGCTTTGCCCTTTAGATCGTCAAGTAAACCCACGAGCACCTCCCTTCAATCGCGGAGCCAGTTCGCTCCTCCGCATTCGATCCTAGCGTCGAAGGCCGTGCCTGCCAAGGAGTTCTTGACAAAATTTGTCAAACAGTATCAGGGCAACAAAAAAGCAGCTCCGGAGAGCTGCTCTGTTTGGTGGGCGATACTGGGATCGAACCAGTGACCTCTTCCGTGTCAGGGAAGCGCGCTACCGCTGCGCCAATCGCCCGGAGCCGGTGACACCGGCAGTATTCCTGGGTTCGGATCCTAAGGATCAGAGCGGACGACGAGATTCGAACTCGCGACATCCACCTTGGCAAGGTGGTGCTCTACCAGCTGAGCTACGTCCGCAATTATGAAGTCCGGCCGAATGGCCGAGCGTTCAACTACAAGCAAGTTTCCTTGCTCTGGTGGGCGATACTGGGATCGAACCAGTGACCTCTTCCGTGTCAGGGAAGCGCGCTACCGCTGCGCCAATCGCCCATTGCATCCGGTATACCGGAAACCATGGTTCTCACCGAGGTGGGTACGGGATTCGAACCCGTGTATACGGCTTTGCAGGCCGCTGCCTCGCCTCTCGGCCAACCCACCGTGTAGGCCGATTCCGGGGAACCAGTGCCATGACAGTGTCCTGCGAGCGGACGACGAGATTCGAACTCGCGACATCCACCTTGGCAAGGTGGTGCTCTACCAGCTGAGCTACGTCCGCATTTCGGAGCCGTGATTCCTTGCCGTATTTGGCAGTTCGTCGCGTTCCAACGAGTAAGAACTCTATAGGAGGTTCCGGGAAACTCCAAATCGGGGACTGGCGGGGTGGCCGGAGAAGCCGTACTTCCTTGAATTTTAGGGGAATTCTTGAATTACAGGGGTGTAGTTTCCGGGGCCTGAGCTGGCTGTCCCCGTTACGTGTTCAGGCCCCGGGCGCTCCTTGGACACCTTGCTCCACTGACTCTTTCCGTGGGTCAGCACGCCGATTTCCGTTAACCCGTGATCGTCCGCTAGCATTCAAATGCATCGGGGCGATTGGCGCAGTGGTAGCGCGCTTCGTTCACACCGAAGAGGTCACTGGTTCGAACCCAGTATCGCCCACCGATGGAGAGTCCGTTCAGCCCAGGAGATAGAACTGGGAGGAGCGGGCTTTTCTGTTTCCGCCCTGTTTCCGCACCGAAGTTTTCGGTATTCGCATTACTGTCTGACCCCCGTGAAAGAGTCTCACCATGACCGCTCCACTCCTCGCCCACGCCACGGAATATGGCCGCATGTACGCCCGCTCCACCACGGAGCAGTTCACGGTTCCCTCCATAACCACCGTTATCGGGCAGCAGCCCCACGGACTGGACGGCTGGTTCGGCTACATGGGTGCCAGCAGCCTGGCCAAGGATCCCTCGCTGCCGGAGATCCTGGGGAGCCCCGCAAGGGTGCGGCAGGCGGTGAACCGTGCAGCCAAGGCGGCCGAAACCTACCGGGATGAGGCCGCGCAGCGCGGGGACCGGGTGCACAACTACTGCGAGCAGGTGGCGCTGCGCGCCCTCGGCCGGCCGCACCAGATGAAGGAAGCCCGTGACGCGCTGGCCTCCAACGGCGAGGAAGCCTTTGCCGCCCGCTTCGATGAGTGGTGGGAGTTGTTCCGGGTGGAGCCGATCGCCCCGGAGATCACCGTGTGGAACAAGACGGTGGGATATGCGGGAACGCTGGACCTCGTCGCCAGGATCAACGGACGCACCTGCCTCATCGACTACAAGACCAAGGGCACAACGCGTGACGGGCAGGTCAAGCCCTTGGACGACAAGGTGGTCATGCAGCTTGTTGCCGGCATGAAGGCGGAGGAAAGCCTGGTGGATCCCGTGGCGGGGGAGTGGGAACCGTGGCAGCACGGCGATACCCCGGTCCTGCTCGCCGTCGCCATTGGTGAGACCGAGGTCCGGCCCGTCCGCGCCAATCCCGAAGTCCTGAAGCACCACTGGTGGAAGTTCTGTGCCCTGCGGCGGGTGTGGGAAATGTCCGCCGACACCGTCAGCGCCGGACCCGCGCTGCTGCCGCTGGCACCGCCGGTGTTTTCCTGACAGCCACTAAACTGGACTGGATCCGTTTACCCGTTCACCGTGAGGACATGACTGCACATGGCAATTCTGAATATCCGTATCATCGGCGATCCCGTGCTTCGCACGGTTGCCGACCCTGTCACGGATTTCGGGCCGGAGCTGGCCAGGCTCGTTGCCGACATGACCGAAACGATGGAGGATGTGGAGGGCGCAGGCCTTGCCGCGCCCCAGATCGGGGTCAGCCTCCGGGTCTTCACCTACCGGATCGGCGGCGTTGAAGGCCATGTCGTCAACCCGGTGCTGGACAACAGCGAAGATTTCCAGGCGGACGAGGTGGAGGGGTGCCTCTCCATCCCCGGCCTGGGCTTCCCGGTCCGCCGCTACCGCAGCACCCGCGTGACCGGCGTCGACATCAACGGCAACCCCGTCTCGGTGGAGGCGGAGGGAATGCTTGCCCGCTGCTTCCAGCACGAAACCGACCACCTGGACGGCATCCTCTTCACTGACCGGCTCGAAGGCGAGGACCGCAAGGCCGCCCTGCGCTCCATCCGCAACGCCAACTACGACTCCATCACCGAAAAGACCACCGCCAAGCGCGCCAAGACCGTCCGCTCCAGTTTCGGCGGCGGCAGCTTCGGGGCGGCAGCGTCCGGAACCGGCAGCTTCGGCGCTGCCGGATGAAGGTCCTCTTTGCCGGAACACCGTCCGTAGCTGTCCCCTCGCTGGATGCGCTGGTGGCCGCCGGCTTCGAAATCGTCGCGGTGCTGACCCGGCCGGACGCGCCGGTGGGACGCAAGCGTGTGCTCACGCCGTCGCCCGTTGCTGCCCGGGCGGCCGAGCTCGGCATCGACGTCATCCACGCGTCCAGGGTGGACGCAGCCGTCACCGAACGGATCGCTGAAGCCCGTCCCGACGTAGCGGCAATCGTGGCCTACGGCGGCCTTGTGCCCCGGGCCGCCCTGGACATTCCGCAGCACGGCTGGATCAACCTGCACTTCTCACTGCTGCCGGCCTGGCGCGGCGCGGCTCCCGTGCAGCGGGCCGTCATGGCGGGTGATGACATCACCGGTGCCGTGACTTTCCAGCTCGAGGAGGGGCTCGACACGGGCCCTGTCATCGGCACGCTGACCGAAGCGGTCGGCCCGGAGGACACTTCCGGGGCGTTGCTTGAACGGCTGTCCCACAGTGGCGCCGTCCTGCTCGCCCAGACGCTGTCCGCCGTCGGGTCCGGCGCGGCCTCTCCCCGTCCCCAGCAGGGCGAAGTGACGCTCGCGCCCAAGCTTGCTCTCGACGACGGCCGCATCGAATGGTCGGAGCCGGCCCTGTCCGTGGGGCGCCGGGCGCGCGGTGTGACGCCCGAACCGGGAGCCTGGACCACCCTTGATGGCCAGCGGCTGAAGCTTGAGCCGGTGCGGCTCCGTCCCGACGTTACAGATGTTCCGCCGGGACAACTGGTTTTGGCCGGCAAGAGCGTGTTGGTGGGCACGGGTTCGCACGCCGTCGAACTCACCAAGGTGCAGCCTGCCGGCAAGAAAATGATGGCTGCAGCCGACTGGGCACGCGGCCAGGCCTCCCTCGAAAGTGTGGTATTCCAATGAGTGACTCCGGCAGAAGTTCTGACCAGCGCCGGGGCGGCGGAGGAGCCAGCCGGCGCAATGCGCAGGGCAGGGAGCGGAACCGCGGCCCGCAGCGCAGCTTCACCGAGAACGCCCCGTCGCAGCGCACCCGCAGGGCGGACCCCGCCAGGCTGGTGGCCTTTGAAGTGCTGCGTGCGGTTGCGGCCGAGGACGCCTATGCCAACCTCGTGCTGCCCGCACGCATCCGTCAGCACGGCCTCGACCGGCGCGACGCCGGATTCGCCACGGAACTGAGCTACGGCGCGCTGCGCAACCAGGGCACGTACGACGCCATCCTCGCCCGCTGCGTGGACAGGGCCCTGGACAAGCTGGATCCGGCTGTCCTGGATGCCTTGCGCATCGGGGTCCACCAGCTGGTGGCAATGCGCGTACCCGCCCACGCGGCCCTGGACCAGACCGTCGGCCTGGCCCGGGCAGTCATCGGCGCCGGGCCATCCGCCCTGATTAACGCCGTCCTCCGGAAGGTAGCGGCACGCAGCCTGGACGAGTGGCTGGAGGAACTGGTTGCGGGCGAGCAGGACGAGACCAAGGTTGCCTCCGTCCGGTACGCCCATCCCGAGTGGATTGTCCGCGCACTGCGGCAGTCGCTGGTGGCCCACGGCCGTCCGGTTGGCGAGATCAATGACCTCCTGGAAGCCGACAACGCGGCCCCCGTGGTCAATCTGGTGGCGCTTCCCGGGCTGGGAAGCCTGGACGAGGCCCTGGAGAACGGAGCCGTCCCCGGCGAACTGGTGGAGGGATCCGCCCTTTCCAGCGGCGGTGACCTCGGCCGGCTGGAGTCCGTCCGGTCCGGCACCACCCGCGTTCAGGACGTCGGCTCCCAGCTGGTGGCCCGGGCGTTGGCAGCGGCCAGCCTTGAGTCAGGAGCTGGCGGCCACGCCACAGAAAGCGCCGGGGAAGTGTGGCTCGATCTTTGCGCCGGGCCTGGCGGCAAGGCAGCCCTGCTTGGCGCGCTGGCGAACCAACGCGGAGCCACGCTGCTGGCCAACGAGCCCGCCCCGCACCGGGCCAAACTGGTCAGCCAGGCGCTGTCGGCGGTTCCGTCTGAGGTCTGGACCGTCAGGACCGGCGACGGCCGGGAGGTTGGTACCGAGCAGCCGGCCGCCTTTGACCGTGTGCTCGTGGACGTTCCCTGCAGCGGGCTTGGAGCCCTGCGCCGCCGGCCCGAATCCCGCTGGCGCCGCACGCCGAAGGACCTTGCCGATCTGGGACCGCTGCAGCGCGAGCTGCTGAACTCAGCCCTGGCGGCTGTGCGGCCCGGCGGCGTGGTGGCCTACGTGACCTGCTCGCCGCACCCGGCGGAAACCACCGCTGTGGTCAGCGACGCCCTGCGCAAACGCGATGACCTGGAACTTCTGGATGCCGGCAGCGTGCTGGACGCCGTCAGCCTGGGCGGCGGCCTCGGGGCGGGGCATGAGAAGACCGCCCAACTGTGGCCGCACGTCCACAGCACGGATGCGATGTTCCTCGCCCTCATCCGCCGCAAGCGCTGAGTTCCGCCGAAGCGCTGAGTTCTCCGCAATGGCTGGCTTCCCTGTAAGCGCCGAGTTCCCGATGACCGTTTCCACACCCCGGACTTCCGTCCCGCGAAAGGACCCCGCATGACGCAGTGCTGCATCAACCCGAGCATCCTCTCCGCCGACTTCGTGAACCTCGAAGCCGAGCTGCAGAAAATCAGCAACGCTGATTCCGTGCATGTGGATGTGATGGACAACCACTTTGTCCCCAACCTCACCCTGGGACTTCCCGTGGTCCAGCGGATCCAGGCCGTCAGCCCGGTTCCGCTGGACGCCCACCTCATGATTTCCGACGCCGACCGCTGGGCGCCCGCTTACGCGGACGCCGGCCTTGCTTCCGTGACGTTCCACGCAGAGGCATCAATCGCGCCGGTGAAACTGGCCAGGGAGTTGCGGGCCCGGGGCTCGAAGGCCGGAATGGCGCTGCGGCCGGCCACCGCGCTGGAGCCCTACCTGGACATGCTTTCGGAGCTGGACATGCTGCTGATCATGACAGTGGAGCCTGGCTTTGGCGGCCAGGCGTTCCTTGACCTCACGCTGCCCAAGATCCGCCGTGCGCGCGCCGCGATCGAGGGATCCGGCGTGAACGTTGCCATCCAGGTTGATGGCGGCATCACCGAGGAAACCATCGTCCGTGCAGCGGAAGCCGGGGCCAACGTCTTCGTCGCCGGCTCCGCAGTGTACGGTGCCGCGGACCCGTCCGGCGCCATCGACCGCTTGCGCAAGGCCGGCAGCCTTTAGCGTTCCGTTCCCGAGGACCCAGCCCAGTGAAAAGCCAGTCATGGGAGGCCCCGCAGGCCTCCATGACGGCCGCATGACGGTTTGTAGCGGGAATAGCCTGGGCACCCGCCGAGTTGTGTCAGAATAGCAACACACAATACGTGCTCCGGGGTCGGTGTAAGTCCGAACCGGCGGTGATAGTCCGCGACCCGCGAGCCGGTGTTCCTTCACGGAAGCCCGGCGGACGGTTGAACTGGTGAAATTCCGGTACCGACAGTTAAAGTCTGGATGAGAGAAGCACGTACAGCTGTACTTGTGGCGTTCCAGGACGCCGCTGCGTTTCGCTGTCGTATACCCCCGGAGCAGTCTCGGCTCTTGAGGGAAGGAACGACACGCACGCATGGACATCCTGCGTTGGCTCTTCGAGGCACAGATACCCGTTGGCGGATCAGTGCTCATTCTCCGCGAAGTGCTGGGAAACATCTTCGGCCTGGCCAGTGCCCTCGGCGGCATGCGGCGCAAGGTCTGGGCCTGGCCGGTGGGCATCGCCGGCAACCTTCTTCTGCTGACGGTCTTCCTGGGCAATGTCTTCGGCTCCGCCACGCCGGCCACCCTTTGGGGCCAGGCCGGGCGGCAGGTCATGTTCATCATCGTGGCCGTCTATGGCTGGCAGCGCTGGCAGCAGAGCCGCAGGGCGTCAGGCTCCTCGACGGCGATCGCACCGACGTGGGCCAGTGCCAGGACCCGGGTGGCGCTTGTACTCGCGCTGGCGGCCGGCACCGCTGCCCTCACCCCGCTCTTCGACTCCCTGGGCTCCTACCCGCCCGTGTGGGCCGACGCCTGGACGTTTATGGGCTCGCTCCTTGCCACGTACGGCATGGCCCGCGGCTGGACCGAGTTCTGGCTGATCTGGGTTGCCGTTGACGTGGTGGGCGTTCCGCTGCTCTTCAGCGCCGGATACTTCGCCAGCGCCTTCATGTACCTTTTCTACGGCTTCTTCACCCTGGCCGGCTTCATCGTCTGGTGGCGGGCCTCCAAGGCCCAGGCCCAGGCGCGCCCCTCCACCGTCAAGGTCGAGACCGCCTTCCCGGATCCGGCGGTGTCCAAATGACCGGCCTCCAAACGAACCACCAGCCGGTATCGGCCTTCACCGCCGCTGAAACAGCCGCCATGGACACGGCGTTGGAAGCCGCCCTACAGGGCCCCCGGGGTGCCAATCCGCTGGTGGGCGCCGTCGTCGTCGGACCTGACGGAAGCCAGTTGGCCACCGGCTACCACCGCGGTGCTGGCACCGCGCACGCCGAAGCCGACGCGATAGCGGTGGCTGTCAGCGCCGGCGTCGACCTTCACGGGTCCACCATGGTGGTCACCCTGGAGCCGTGCAACCACGTGGGGCGCACGGGGCCGTGTGCCCAGGCCATCATTGACGCCGGGATAGCGAACGTCGTGTACGCCGTCGACGACCCCCATGACCCCGCCGCCGGCGGGGCCGCCACGTTGCGGGCAGCGGGAGTCAGCGTGCGCAGCGGACTGGCCGCCGAGCGTGCGCTGGAGCTGAACCGGCGCTGGTTCCAAGCCGTCGACGCCAAGCGCCCGTTCGTCACCCTGCACATCGCCCAGACCATGGACAGCCGCATCGCGGCCGAGGACGGCACCAGCCAGTGGATTTCCAGCCCGGAGTCGCTGGCGGACAACCACGGCATCCGGAGCCGCATCGACGCCATCCTGGTTGGAACGCAGACCGTGCTGGTGGACAACCCCCGCCTCACAGCCCGCGACGCCAACGGCGACGCCACCGGAAAGCAGCCGCTGCGCGCCGTCATGGGACTTCGCGACGTGCCTGAAGACGCCGCCGTGCGCGGCGATGACGGCAAGGTGCTGCACCTGCCCACACGGGATCCCCACGAGGCGCTGGCCATGCTGTTCACCGCCGGCACCCGGCACGTCATGGTGGAGGGCGGATCGAAGATCCTCAGCGCCTTCCTGGGCGAAGGACTCGTGGATGAACTCATCGTCTACCTGGCTCCCACGCTGCTGGGCTCCGGAACGCCGGCGCTCAACGGCCTCGGCATCGGAACGCTGGCGGAGGCGCAGCGCTGGGAGTGGGATGCCGCGTCCGGCGGCGCGGTCCAGTTCCTCGGCAGGGACCTTCGCCTGCACCTGCTCCCGGAGGCAGCCGCCGTACCCCAGGACCCGCGCGCAACGGCACAGCCAACATCGAGACAATCAGCATCAACACAATCAACGTCAACCGATTCACTACCTGCCCGCACAGCAGCGGGCACAGCCATGGGAGGCTACTGATGTTCACCGGAATTATCGCCGAACAGGGAAAGGTCCTGTCCGTGGACCGGAACGGGGACTCGAGCGCAACGCTGCGCCTGCACGCCCCCGGAACCGCTGACGGCCTGCCGCTGGGCGGCTCCATCGCCGTCAACGGCGTCTGCCTCACGGCCACGGCCATCGACGGCCAGGACTTCAGCGTCGACGTCATGGGCGAGACCCTCATCCGCAGCACCATCGGCGAGCTCGCGGCGGGCGACCCCGTCAACCTGGAACGCTGCGTCCCCGCCGGCGGGCGCCTCGACGGCCACGTGGTCCAGGGCCATGTGGACGGCGTCGGCGAACTGCTCGAACGTGAGCCGCAGGGCAACTGGGAACGGCTCCGGTTCGGGGTGCCCCGGCGACTTGCCCGCTACATTGCGGAAAAGGGGTCCATCGCCATCGACGGCGTCTCCCTCACCGTCACCGACGTCAGCCCGGCAGCGGAGACGGCGCCGTGGTTCGAGGTTGGGCTCATCCCCACCACCCTGGCCGACACCGGCCTTGGAGCCAAGCCTGCCGGCAGCAAGGTGAACCTTGAGGTGGATGTGCTGGCCAAATACACCGAGCGGCTGCTTGCGTTCCGCACTGCAGGTTCGGAATTCGGGCAAGGCACGGAGTTCGGCACGGAAGATTCGGGGGTTCAGCGGTGAACGGCACGGCAAAGCTCGACGCGGCGGTTTCCGACGCACTCACCTCGGTTTCCCTGAGGCTCGATCCCATTGAGGACGCCGTCCGCGCCATGGCGGCCGGCCGCCCGGTCCTGGTGGTGGACAACGAGGACCGCGAAAACGAAGGCGACATCATCTTCGCGGCCCAGCACGCCACGCCGGCGCTCATGGGCTGGACCATCCGGTACAGCTCCGGCGTCATCTGCGTGCCGCTGGACGGTGCACGCGCCGACGCGCTGGAACTGCCGCCCATGGTGGAGGTCAACCAGGACGCGAAGGGCACCGCCTACACCGTCTCCTGTGACGCCGCCACCGGCGTCAGCACCGGCATCTCGGCCACCGACCGGGCCCTTACCGCCCGCGTCATCGCCGATCCGCAGAGCGGCCCGGACACGCTCACCCGTCCCGGGCATATTTTTCCGCTGCGGGCCGTTAATGGGGGAGTGCGTGAACGCCCCGGCCACACCGAAGCGGCCGTCGACCTCTGCCGGCTTGCCGGCCTGGAGCCGGTGGGCGTGATCGCGGAAGTGGTGTACGACGACGGTGAGATGATGCGGCTGGACGGCCTCCGGGTTTTCGCTGCCGAGCATGGCTGCCCCTTGATCTCGATTGAGGACCTGGTTGCCTATCTGGGAGCTGACCACCGTGTATCTTCACAGGAGAGCAGTTTGGAAGTCAGTCCGGCCGGAGAAGGGGAAACACGATGACGGCATCGCAAGCAACGGAACCGAGCAGCAACGGCCGGTCGCCGCATCCGGTGAGCAAAGGACCCGTGGTGCAGCTGCCCACGGCGTTCGGCAGTTTCATATCGCAGGCCTGGACCGATCTGGTGACCGGCGCCGAACACCTCGCGGTCAGTTCCCCTAATCCGCCCAAAGACGGGAAGGCGCCCCTCGTGCGCCTGCATTCGGAATGCCTCACGGGCGATGTTTTTGGCTCCTACCGCTGCGACTGCGGCGAGCAGCTTGCCTACGCCCTGGAGCTGATCGCCGAGAACGGCGGTACGCTGCTGTACCTGCGCGGCCAGGAAGGCCGCGGCATCGGGCTGGCCAACAAGATCAAGGCCTACGCCCTTCAGGAGGCCGGGTTCGACACCGTCGAGGCCAACGAACAGCTGGGACTGCCCGTGGATGCCCGCTGCTACAAGGCTGCGGCGCAGATCCTGGCCGAGATGGGCCTGCACGAGATCCGGCTGCTGAGCAACAACCCGGACAAGCAGAACCGGCTGGCCACGGCCGGCGTCAAGGTCGTCGAGATGGTGCCCACCGAGGTGCCGTCCCGCGAACAGAACCTCCGGTACCTGCAGACCAAGAAGGACCGCATGGACCACCTGCTGACCCTCGACACCCAGACCGCGGGCCTGCCCCGCACCGGCACTGACACTTTCGACCTCGAACAAGACTGAACGGATTACGAAGACTTTATGAGCGGACACGGCGCACCCCAGATTGACCTGACCACCCTCGACCCCGCTGAAACCTCGCAGTTGAAGCTGGCAATCGTGGCGGCAAGCTGGCACACGCAGATCATGGACGGCCTCCTGGACGGCGCCCTGCGGGCTGCCAAGGACGCCGGCATCAACGAGCCGACGGTGCTGCGCGTACCGGGCAGCTTTGAGCTTCCGGTCGCTGCCGCGCGGCTGGCACCGCACTTTGACGCCGTCGTGGCCCTCGGCGTCGTCATCCGCGGCGGTACGCCGCACTTTGACTACGTCTGCCAGGCCGCGACGTCGGGACTCACCGACGTGAGCGTCAACACCGGCGTGCCGGTGGGGTTCGGGGTGCTCACCTGCGACACCGAAGAGCAGGGGCTGGACCGGGCAGGACTGCCTGGATCCTCCGAGGACAAGGGGCATGAGGCCGTCACGGCCGCACTGTCCACGGCACTGTTGCTCAAGAACTACTAGAACGTATTTCCCCAGTTCCCGGGCAGGTGCGGGGATGCGGGCGGGAGCATACAGCGTGTGCAATCGCTCACATCCCCGCCGTCATGGAACTGCCCGACAGGCGGGCCCCCGCCCCAAGCAAGTAGGCTGGAGGGCGTGAAGAATTTCGAGACGCTGTTCGCAGAACTGAGCGAGAAGGCAGCGACCCGCCCCGAGGGCTCCCGCACCGTCGCTGAACTGGAGTCGGGAATCCACGGCATCGGCAAGAAAGTCGTGGAAGAAGCGGCCGAAGTCTGGATGGCAGCCGAGTACGAATCGGACGAAGCCGCCGCCGAAGAGATCTCGCAGCTCCTGTACCACCTGCAGGTCCTGATGCTCGCCAAGGGACTCAGCCTGGAAGACGTCTACAAGCATCTCTAGCCGCCTCTGCGTGGCCCCGCTTGCCTGACACAAACTTCCAAACCAGAAAGACCTCCTAATGCTGCGTGTAGCCGTACCCAACAAGGGATCCCTGTCCGAAGCCGCCTCCGCGATGCTGTCCGAGGCGGGCTACCGCCAGCGCCGCGATTCCCGCGAGCTGGTCATGGTGGACCCCGACAACGACATCGAGTTCTTCTTCCTCCGCCCCCGGGACATCGCCGTTTACGTCGGGCAGGGAACGCTCGACGTCGGGATCACCGGACGCGACCTCCTGCTGGACGCGCAGGTGGAGGCTGAGGAACTGCTTCCGCTCGGCTTCGCCGCCTCAACGTTCCGCTTCGCCGGGCCGATCGGCGACTTCCGCACGGTAGATGAACTCGAAGGCAAACGCCTTGCCACCAGCTACGACGGTCTCCTGCGCGATTACCTGGCTGAGCGCGGCATCAAGGCGAAGGTGGTCCGGCTGGACGGCGCCGTGGAATCGTCAGTGCGCCTCGGCGTCGCGGATGCCATCGCCGACGTCGTGGAAACAGGCAACACCCTCAAGGCCGCCGGCATGGAGATTTTCGGGGATCCGATCCTGAAGTCCGAGGCCGTCCTCATCCGCCGCACTGGCGACGGCGGGGCCGCCAACGGCACGGCCAAGGAGATCGAGGTCCTGATCCGCCGCCTGCAGGGTGTGCTGGTCGCGCGGCAGTACGTGCTCATGGACTACGACATCCGCAAGGAGCTCGTGGAGCAGGCCGCCGGCCTCACGCCCGGACTGGAATCACCCACCGTCTCGCCGCTGCGCGATTCCGAGTGGGTTGCCGTCCGCTCCATGGTGCCCAAGAAGGAAACCAACCGGATCATGGACGAGCTGTACGACCTCGGCGCCCGCGCCATCCTGGTCAGCAGCATCCACGCCTGCCGGATCTGACCCGGTTTCCCTCAGACAGCACACCCCAGCAGTACAACAGGAGAAGTCATGGCTGTAGCCGTCCGCGTTATCCCCTGCCTGGACGTTGATGCCGGCCGAGTGGTCAAGGGCATCAACTTCGAAGGCCTTCGCGACGCTGGGGACCCAGTGGAACTGGCGCACCGTTACGACAATGCCGGCGCCGACGAACTCACCTTCCTGGACGTGACCGCGTCCTCCGGCAACCGGGAGACCACGTTCGACGTCGTCCGCCGCACAGCCGAGGAAGTATTCATCCCGCTCACCGTCGGCGGCGGCGTCCGCGGCGTGGCCGAGGTGGACAAGCTGCTGCGCTTCGGCGCCGACAAGGCGTCGATCAACACCGCCGCCGTGGCCCGCCCCGACGTCATCGACGAAATCACCCGGCACTTTGGTTCCCAGGTGCTGGTGCTGTCCGTGGACGCCCGGCGCGTCCGCCCCGGATCCCAGCCCACGCCGTCGGGCTTTGAAGTGACCACCCACGGTGGCCGGCAGGGCACCGGAATTGATGCCATTGCGTGGGCCAAGGAAGCGGCGGACCGCGGGGTTGGCGAGATCCTGCTGAACTCGATCGACGCCGACGGCACCAAGGACGGCTTCGACCTCGAGCTCATCCGGCTGGTCCGGTCCGCAGTCAAGGTTCCGATCATCGCCTCCGGAGGCGCCGGGGAACCCGCGCACTTCCCGCCCGCAGTCCAGGCCGGCGCGGACGCCGTGCTGGCCGCTTCGATCTTCCACTGGGGACCGGACGACATGATGTCCCAGGTCAAGGCCGCAATCCGCGACGCGGGCTTCGAGGTCCGCTGACCGTCACCCACGGCTGAGAACAAGCAACGCGGGGTCACTTAACGCCCATTAACACGACGTTTTTGGGCGTTAAGTGACCCCGCGTTGCTCTTGTTACAGTCCTACTTCGGCTGACTGGAGGAGAGCGACGGCGTCCGGCTGGCCTTCGAAGGTGACCAGCGCATGGCGCGTCCGGCCGTGGGCGTGCATCAGCAGCTCACCGGGTTCCCCCACGATGGCCACGGACACAGGTGCGCGCTTGGCGACGTGCCTGGGGCCCGAGGGGCTGACCAGGACGATGCCGAGGTCCACGCCGCGGTAGAGGATGGCTGCCCGCTTGACGAGCTCATCCCACAGGGCATCCGAGTATTCCGCGTCGAGGGCACGGGGGGCCCAGCGGTCGACGGCGCGCCGGATGTCCTCCGTGTGGACGAAGTATTCGATGAGGTTGGAGCTCTCATCCAGCGCCTTGATCTTCATGGGCGAGAGCGCGGGCGGTCCCGCGCGGAAGGAGTTCACGAGCTTGGCATACTCGTCGGCGGTCCGGAGCTTTCCGGCCAGGCGGGCGGTTGCCTTATCCGAGGCCTTGGACAGGCTCTTGATGATCAGGCCCAGCCCGACGGCAGCTTTCCGCTCCCGCAGGTACAGGTGGGCTGCGAGGTCCCTGGTTTGCCAGCCCTTGCAGAGCGTGGGGGAGTCAGGACCGGCCGCAAGCAGGGTCTCGGCCAGAACTTCTCGGGACGGATCGACGAAATGCATCACTTGGAAAACTAGCACGTCCCCGGGAGAGTTGCGCAGTCTGTTGATCCAGGTGAATTTGTGCCCTTGTTCGCAGCGGCTGCCGGGTGACAGACGGCCCCCGTGCCAGCGTCCCGGTGGGGGCACTAGACTTGACGTGATGTCTGAGCAGCCCGCCCCCAGCCCCGCTCCCGCCTCCACGGCCGGTGCCCCTCTGTCCGACGCCGGCGAAAGCCTCGTGCCCGGAAGCCCCCTTCCGGCCGGGATTGCCTCGGCGCTCAAGCGCGACGGTGCCGGACTTGTGGCTGCCATCGTGCAGCAGTTCGACACCAACGAGGTCCTCATGCTGGGCTGGATGGACGACGAAGCCCTGAACCGGACCATGACCACCGGCCGCGTCACGTTCTACTCGCGTTCCCGGCAGGAGTATTGGCGCAAGGGTGACACGTCCGGCCACGTGCAGTGGGTCAAGTCGGTGGCCCTGGACTGCGACGGCGATGCCCTCCTCGTGCGCGTGGACCAGGTGGGCGCAGCATGCCACACCGGTACACGGACCTGCTTCGACGGCCGGGCCTTCGACGTTGTGTCGGGCCCGGCCAGCTAGCTGCCGCTTCCACCCAACAGGCCTCTTCTTCCCAGCAGGCACCTCCACCCAACGGCCCTTCACCCAAGGGGCACCACCAAGAACAGACGGAGAACCAATAGCGATGCAGGACCTCGGAATCATCAGCCCTGGCCTCGAAGAATTCCGGGAACTCGCCGCCCACAGCCGCGTCATCCCTGTCCGGCTGAAGGTGCTGGCGGATGCCGAAACGCCGATCGGGCTGTACCGGAAGCTGGCGCAGGGCCAGCCGGGCACGTTCCTGATGGAGTCGGCGGCCGTCGGCGGCGCCTGGTCCCGCTATTCCTTCATTGGTTCCAGGTCCCGGGCCACGCTGACCACCAAGGACGGGCAGGCGCACTGGCTGGGCGAGCCGCCGGCCGGGGTGCCCGTGGACGGAAACCCTGTTGATGCCATCCGCGACACCATCGAGGCGCTGCGCACCGACCGGTTCGACGGGCTTCCGCCGTTCACCTCCGGGCTGGTGGGCTTCCTGGGCTGGGAGACGGTCCGCCACTGGGAAAAGCTGACCAGCCCGCCCGAGGATGACCTGCAGCTTCCGGAGCTGGCTCTGAACCTCGTCACGGACATGGCCGTCCACGACAACATGGACGGCACTGTGCTGCTGATCGCCAACGCCATCAACTTCGACAACAGCTCCGAGCGCGTGGACGAGGCCTGGCATGACGCCGTCGCCCGGGTAAAGGAACTGCTGGCCCGCATCAGCACCCCGGTGCTCCAGCCGGTGTCCGTGCTGGAGCCGGCGGCCCTCGATTTCGCCGCGAGCGTCCAGGAGCGCTGGCACGAGCCCGACTACCTCGCCGCCCTCGACCGCGGCAAGGAGGCGATCGTGGACGGCGAAGTCTTCCAGGTGGTCATCTCCCGACGCTTCGAGATGGAGTGCGGGGCGTCGCCCTTGGACGTCTACCGGGTGCTGCGCAACACCAACCCGAGCCCGTACATGTACATCTTCAGCCTCGAGGACGCCGCCGGACGCCAGTACTCGATCGTCGGCTCGTCGCCGGAGGCTCTCGTGACCGTCACCGGCGAGGACGTCATCACCCACCCGATTGCCGGGTCCCGGCCGCGCGGCAAGACCGTGGACGCGGACAAGGCCATGGCCGAGGAGCTCCTCGCGGACCAGAAGGAACGGGCGGAGCACCTCATGCTGGTGGACCTGTCCCGGAACGACTTGTCGAAGGTCTGCGTGGCGGGATCCGTGGACGTCACCCAGTTCATGGAGGTGGAGCGTTTCAGCCACATCATGCACCTGGTCTCCACGGTCGTCGGACGACTGGCTCCCACGGCCAAGGCCTACGACGTCCTGAAGGCCACCTTCCCGGCCGGAACGCTCTCAGGCGCCCCGAAGCCCCGCGCCCTGCGCCTCCTGGATGAACTCGAGCCCCACCGGCGCGGCATCTACGGGGGAGTTGTGGGTTATCTGGACTTCGCCGGCGACATGGACATGGCCATCGCCATCCGCTCGGCGCTGCTGCGTGAGGGACGCGCCTACGTCCAGGCCGGCGGCGGCATCGTGGCGGATTCCAGCAACCCGGCCGAGGCGCAGGAAACCGTCAACAAGGCGGCGGCCCCGCTGCGGGCTGTGCACACGGCCGGCTCGCTGCACAACATCACTTCGGACTCCGTCAGTGCCCCCGATTCCGTAACCGAGGCAAACTCCTGATGGCGGTACCCGCGGGACCCGCCACCCCAGCGAAGACGCGCGGCGCGGTGCCGGGCTGGGCACGCAAGTCCACGGTGGTGCTGCTGATCGCGGCCCTGGCGCTGGCGGTCTTCGGTACCACCACGCAGACCTGGCTGACGGTCCATCTCGACCCCCAGCAGCTGGGCCAGGCCGCCGGAAGCGAAGGCGGTCTCCAGGTCCAGGGCAGCAAAGCCGCCACCACGGTCACGGCCCTGGCACTCGTCGCACTGGCGGGCGGGCTCGCAGCCTCCATCGCCGGGAAGATCGCACGCTGGGTCACCGCGGCCATCATCGTGCTGGCGGCGGTAGGCATCATTGCCGCAGCCGCCACTGTCCTCGCAGATCCGCTGGCCGCGGCCCAGGGATCCATCGCCGCGGCCACCGGTGTTTCGGGTGGCAGCGCGGACGTGAGCGTCAGTTCCTTCCCGTTGCTGGCCGTCGTCGCAGGTTCCCTGCTCGCCGCCGGCGGCCTGCTGGTGGTCCCGGCCGGGCGGTACTGGAAGTCCCGCACCAAGTACGACGCCGCCGCCGCGGGTCCCGCAGCCGGCCAGAGCGGCCCGGTGGACGAGATCGACAGCTGGGACAGGCTCTCCCGGGGCGACGACCCCACCTGAGCCGGCGGGTCACGCAGCCACGCGCCCCGGCCGCGATGCCGAAGGCCGCGGCAAAAAATGGCAGAATGTAAGCAGTATTGATCCTGAGGAGATTCACATGAGCAAAGCCACTGTTTCCGGTACCAAGCCCGCTGCCCCCAAGGAGCACCACGGCATCGACCACAGCATCGACCTGGGCCACGGCAACAGCCCGGCCGCCTGGACCTGCGTGATCGTCATGCTCATCGGCGCCCTCATCGCCTCCATCGCGTTCGTCATCGCCAACAGCCCGATCTTCTGGGCAGGCATCGCCGTCATGTTCCTGGGCCTGCTGGCCGGCTACATCATGCGCAAGGCCGGCTACGGCGTGGGCGGCAGCAAGATCAAGAACAGCCACTAAACGTGACGGTTCTCGACGACATCAATGCCGGTGTCAGGGAGGACATGGAGGACCGGAAGCGCCTCGTGTCCCTCGCGGAGCTGAAGGACCGCGCCCTGGTGGCGGCTCCTGCCCGGGACGCCTGGGCTGCCCTCGGCGGCACGTCCGCGGACCGCGGCGAGCTCAAGGTCATCGCCGAGATCAAGCGCCGCAGCCCGTCCAAGGGCGACCTCGCCAGCATCGCGGACCCTGCGTCGCTGGCCGTGCAGTACGCCGACGGCGGAGCCGCGGTGATCAGCGTGCTCACCGAGCAGCGCCGTTTCAACGGTTCGCTGGCTGACCTGGATGCTGTGCGCGCCCGGGTGGACGTCCCGCTGCTGCGCAAGGACTTCACCTTGGACGAGTACCAGATCTGGGAAGCCCGCGCCCACGGCGCCGACCTCATCCTCCTGATCGTGGCAGCCCTGTCCGACCAGCAATTGCGTGAATTCAGCGTCCTGAGCCGTGAGCTAGGCATGAACGTGCTGGTGGAAACGCACACGCCGGAGGAAGTCGAGCGCGCCGTGGCCGCCGACGCCCGGATCATCGGCGTCAACGTGCGCAACCTCAAGACGCTCGACGTCGACCGCTCCCTTTTCGCCTCACTCGCCGGCAGCATCCCGGCCGGCGCCGTGGTGGTGGCGGAGTCGGGCGTTCGGAACGCCGACGACGTCGCGCACTACGCGGCGCACGGGGCCAACGCCATCCTCGTGGGGGAGGCGCTCGTCAGCGACGCTACCCCGCGTGAACGCATCGCGGAGTTCACGGCGGCCGGGGCCGCGGCCATCGCCGCCCGGGCCTGAGCTACCACCCAACCGTGGCGCCATCCGTCCGCACGATACGCGGGCAGATGGCGCCTGACATCAACAAGAAAAAGTGAACAGGATGGTGAGACTGATGGCCGACGCGCCAACAGCCGGCTCTGACGAGGGCACGGTGGATGCATTCCTGCAGGGAGGCACCTCGCTGCGCCACGCCCCGGGACCCTACTTCGGCGCCTACGGCGGCCGCTGGATGCCTGAGTCACTGATCGCCGCCCTGGACGAGCTCGAGGACACGTTCGAGAAGGCCAAGGCCGATCCCGAGTTCATCGCCCAGATCGCGGACCTGAACAAGAACTACTCCGGCCGGCCCTCACTGCTGACCGAAGCCAAGCGTTTTGCCGAGCACGCCGGCGGCGTCCGGATCTTCCTCAAGCGCGAGGACCTGAACCACACCGGCTCGCACAAGATCAACAACGTGCTGGGCCAGGCGCTCCTTGCCAAGCGGATGGGCAAGACCCGCGTCATCGCCGAAACCGGTGCCGGCCAGCACGGCGTGGCCAGCGCCACTGCTGCCGCCCTGCTGGGCCTGGAATGCGTCGTTTACATGGGCGCCGAAGACTGCCGCCGCCAGGCGCTGAACGTGGCCCGGATGGAGCTCCTGGGCGCCACGGTCATCCCCGTTACCAACGGTTCACAGACCCTCAAGGACGCCATCAACGAAGCCCTCCGGGACTGGGTAGCCAACGTCGGCGACACCCACTACCTGCTCGGCACGGCAGCGGGTGCCCACCCGTTCCCGGCCCTGGTCCGGTACTTCCACGAAGTCATCGGCGAAGAGGCCCGCGCCCAGATCCTGGAGCAGGCCGGCCGGCTGCCGGACGCCGTCTGCGCCTGCATTGGCGGCGGGTCCAACGCGATCGGCATCTTCCACGGCTTCCTCGATGACCCCCCCGTGAAGATCTACGGCTTCGAGGCCGGCGGCGACGGCGTCGAGACCGGCCGGCACGCGGCCACCATCACGCTGGGCCGGCCCGGCGTGCTGCACGGCGCCCGGTCCTACCTGATGCAGGACGACGACGGCCAGACCATCGAGTCGCACTCCATTTCCGCCGGACTGGACTACCCCGGTGTCGGACCGGAGCACTCCTACCTCGCCGACATCGGACGCGTCAGCTACGAACCGATCACGGACAGCGAAGCCATGGAAGCCTTCAAGCTCCTGTGCCGCACGGAGGGCATCATTCCCGCGATTGAGTCCTCCCACGCCCTCGCCGGCGCCATCAAAGTGGGCCAGCGGCTGGCAGCGGAGGCCGGCGCCGCCGGCGCGTCCGACAAAATCGTGGTGGTGAACCTGTCCGGCAGGGGAGACAAGGACGTGGCCACCGCCGCGGAGTGGTTCGACCTCCTGGACAAGGACTCGGCCGAAGCAGCCATCGGCAAGGAAGGGGAGCAGCTGTGACCACGGCCCAGGACAACAGCAATTCAGACACCGGCAAGTCGGCCACCAGCAAGTCGGCCATCGCCATCGACAAGGCTCGCGCGGAAGGCCGTGCAGCCCTGATCGGCTACCTGCCCGCCGGGTACCCCAGCGTCGAGGAGACCATTGCCGCCGGCATCGCCCTGGCGCGCAACGGCGCCGACCTGATCGAGATCGGCATCCCCTACTCGGACCCGGTCATGGACGGGCCGGTCATCCAGGCGGCCACCACCGAGGCCCTTGCGAAGGGGTTCTCCGTCCGCCAGGTCTTTGACGTTATCGCCGGCATCACCAGCCAGACGGACGCCGCGGTCCTGGTCATGACGTACTGGAACCCCGTGGTCCGGATGGGCGTGGATGAGTTCTCGCGCCGCCTGGCCGAGGCCGGGGGAGCGGGGCTCATCACCCCGGACCTGATCCCGGACGAGGCAGCCGAGTGGATGGACGCGTCGGAGAAGTACGGCCTGGACCGTGTCTTCCTGGTGGCGCCCTCCTCCACCCCCGAGCGCATGCGGCGGACCGTGGACGCGAGCCGCGGCTTCGTCTACGCCGTCTCCATCATGGGCGTCACCGGCGCCCGCTCCTCGGTGAGCTCGGCGGCCGAGGACGTTGTGGCCGCCGCCAAGGCTGCCGGCGCAGAACGCGTGTGCGTCGGTCTCGGCGTTTCCACCGCTGAGCAGGTCGCGGAAATCGCGGCCTACGCGGACGGCGTGATCGTCGGTTCGGCGCTCGTTGCGGCCGTGCGCGACGGCGGCGTGGACGCCGTCGCGCAGCTGACCAAAGACCTCAGTACCGGACTGACCAGGAAGTAACGCAACCATGCAGACGCTCCTCGCCGCAGCCGCGCTGGTACCCGCTGGCCTGCTTCCAGCCGGTATGGTGCCCGCAAGCATCCCGAGTCCGGACTGGTCCGGGTTCGATATTCCGCTGCCGTGGGGATCGCTCCGCATCCATGCCTACGCCCTGTGCATCCTGGCGGGCATCGTCGTCGGCCTCTGGCTGACGTCGGTCCGCTGGGCCAGGCGCGGAGCGCCTGAAGGCAGTGTCTGGGACATCGCCATCTGGGCCATCCCCTTCGGCATCATCGGCGGCCGGCTCTACCACGTGTTCTCGTCCCCGGACGCGTACTTCGGTCCGGGCTTCGACGGCACCGGGGACCTGTCCCTGATCCCGCAGATCCAGCGCGGCGGCCTTGGAATCTGGGGCGCCGTGGTGCTGGGCGCCTTCGGCGCCTGGATCGGCTGCCGCCGTGCAGGGGTCAAGCTCACGGCCTTCCTTGATGCCGCGGCTCCGGGGCTTCTGCTGGCGCAGGCCCTCGGCCGGTGGGGAAACTACTTCAACCAGGAACTGTTCGGCGGCCCCACCACGCTGCCGTGGGGACTCCAGGTGGACGCGGACAACGCCAACTTCCCGGTCGGTTACCCGGCGGACACCCTGTTCCACCCCACGTTCCTTTACGAATCGCTCTGGAACATCGCGGGCGTGCTGATCCTGCTGGCCCTGGACCGCCGGTTCCACTTCCGCCGCGGCCGGCTCTTCTGGCTGTATGCCATGTACTACACGCTGGGCCGGGTCTGGATCGAGGCCATGAGGATCGACGACGCCGAGCAGATCAGCCTGTTCGGCGTCACCACCCGGCTGAACGTCTGGACCAGCATCTTCGTGTTCCTCGCCGCGCTGGCCGTGTTCATCTGGCAGGGCCGGCGCAAGGACGGCAACGCGGACAGTGTCTACCTGCCGGGCCGGGAGCCCGCCCCGGCTGAGGCCGCAAAGGCCGACGGCGGGACGCCGGCCGGTGCCGGAACGCAAGGTTCGGCGTCGGTAGTTTCAAAGACGGCCGGGGAAGGGGCAAAGGACCCCGGTTCCACGCCGAATGTGACCGGCCATCCAGTCCGTGATACGGACCCTGTTGTCTCAGATAGTGAATCGCGTGGTAATCTCCCTGATAACCAAAACGGTTCCGGGCTAACTTCTGCCCAAACGGAAGCAGTCCCGGCATCCACCGGCGGAACCCCAACCGCCGCGGAGTCGCGGAACGCCGGAAAGTCCGGCGGCACAGACACCGGGACCGTGCCGGAGGCCGACAGCTCACGCTAGAAGGCACCGGTACCAGGGCAGCAGAGAGTTACCGCTCGGAGCGCCCGACACCCACAGCGTCGTGGCAGAGGCCAACTCCGGTCAGCATAGAGCTGTTGACCGGTCAAGCCCGGGGCGGAAGCCTGCGTAACTGTTAGTTCAGCACGTATGCCTGCCCTACAATTTCCAGTAAGCAGTAACACTTTGTTGTGCCCATCACAGTGGCGCTCTGAGTGGGGCCAACGTTGTCCCTTCCATACGCACGATCAGGAGGAAGGACGTCTCCCATGACCCAAACTCTTTCAAGCCCCAGCTGGTCCGAACCGAACCAGCCGGACGCTGCCATGTCGCCGTTCAAGCGGTTCGCAGCGCTCCCCGAGGCAGCCGGGCTCTACAACCCTGAGCAGGAGAAGGACGCCTGCGGTCTTGCGATTATCGCCACCCTGCGCGGCGAGCCCGGCTACGACATCGTCGACGCCGCCCTTACCGCCCTGCGCAACCTCGAGCACCGCGGTGCCGTCGGCGCAGACGAGGGCACCGGTGACGGCGCAGGCCTCCTGATGCAGGTGCCGGACGAGTTCTTCCGTGCCGTCACTGAATTCGAACTTCCGGCCCCCGGCCAGTATGTGGTGGGTACCGCCTTCCTGCCTGCTGAGCAGCGCGAGGCCAGCGCCGCCAAGGCCGGCATCGAGGGCCTGGCCGCCGACGAGGGACTGACGGTCCTTGGCTGGCGCGAGGTTCCCGTCGTCGCCGATCTTGTCGGTGCCATGGCGCGCGCCTGCATGCCGTACTTCTCCCAGCCGTTCTTCGCCTCGGCAACCGGCGAGCAGCTGGAGCGCAACGACCTGGACGGCCGCGCCTGGCGCATCCGCAAGCGCGCGCAGAACAAGTTCGGCGTCTACTTCCCGTCGCTGTCCTCGCGGACCATCGTCTACAAGGGCATGCTGACCACTGCCCAGCTGGAGCCGTTCTACCCGGACCTTTCGGACAAGCGCTTCAAGACCAAGCTGGCGATCGTCCACTCGCGGTTCTCCACCAACACGTTCCCGTCCTGGCCGCTGGCCCAGCCGTTCCGCACCATCGCGCACAACGGGGAAATCAACACCGTCAAGGGCAACCGGAACTGGATGCGCGCCCGCCAGTCCCAGCTTGCCAACCCGCTGCTGGGCGACTCGCCGGAAGAGCTGTTCCCGATCTGCACCCCGGGCGCATCCGACTCCGCGTCCTTCGATGAAGTGGCTGAACTGCTGTGGCTGTCCGGCCGCCCCATCACGCATTCGATCATGATGATGATCCCCGAGGCCTGGGAAAACCACGCCACGATGGATCCGGCGCGCAAGGCGTTCTACGAGTACCACTCGCTCCTGATGGAGCCGTGGGACGGCCCCGCCGCCGTGTCGTTCACCGACGGCGCCGTCGTGGGCGCCACCCTGGACCGCAACGGCCTTCGCCCCGGCCGGTACTGGATCACCGAGGACGGCCTGGTCGTTTTCGCCTCCGAGGTGGGCGTGATCGACGTCGAACCCTCCAAGGTGGTCAAGAAGGGCCGTGTCTCGCCCGGCAAGATGTTCCTGGTGGACACCGAGGCCGGCCGGATTATCGGCGACGACGAGGTCAAGGCCGAGGTCGCCGCTGCGAACCCCTGGGCCGAGTGGGTCAAGGACAACCTGATCGACCTCAACGAGCTGCCGGAACGCGAGCACGTGGTGCACACCGCCGCGTCCGTGAACATCCGCCAGCGCACCTTCGGGTACACCACCGAAGAGCTCAAGATCCTGCTGGGCCCGATGGCCCGCACCGGCGCCGAGCCGCTGGGCGCCATGGGCTCCGACACCCCGGTGGCTGTGCTGTCCAAGCGCCCCCGCCTGCTCTTCGACTACTTCGTGCAGTCGTTCGCTCAGGTGACCAACCCGCCGCTGGACGCCATCCGTGAAGAGCTGGTTACCTCCCTGACCTGCGCCATCGGACCCAACGGCAACCTCCTGGACACCAAGCAGGTGCGCCAGCCGCAGGTCTCCCTGCCGTTCCCGGTGATCAACAACGACCAACTCGCGAAGATCGCCAACATCGAGGACGCGGAGGGCAACCGCGTCGCGATGAAGGTCCGCGGCCTCTACCGCCCCGAGGGCGGCGAGAATGCGCTGCGTGCCCGGCTCACCGAGATCTGTGAGCAGGTGTCCGGGGCCATTAACCGCGGCGTGCAGTACGTGGTCCTCTCCGACCGCGACTCCAACGCGCAGTGGGCCCCGATCCCGTCGCTGCTTCTGGTCAGCGCCGTGCACCACCACCTGCTCCGCAGCGCCAACCGCACCAAGACCGCCTTGGTGGTCGAGGCCGGTGACGTCCGCGAGACGCACCATGTGGCAGTCCTCGTGGGCTACGGCGCTTCGGCCGTAAACCCGTACCTGGCCATGGAATCCGTTGAACAGCTCATCGCTGCCGGCGACGTTGTGGGAGTAACCCCGCAGGACGGCGTCCACAACCTGATCAAGGGCCTCGGCAAGGGCGTCCTGAAGATCATGTCCAAGATGGGCATCTCCACTGTCGCGTCCTACACCGGCGCCCAGACCTTCGAGGCGCTTGGCCTGGGCCAGGAACTGGTGGACGAATTCTTCGCCGGCACGCACTCCCAGCTGGGCGGCGTGGGGCTGGACGTCATCGCGGCAGAGGTTTCCGCGCGGCACCAGATGGCTTACCCCGAGGGCGGCATTGAGCAGCCGCACCGTCCCCTGTTGGGCGGCGGCGAGTACCAGTGGCGCCGCGACGGTGAGCCGCACCTCTTCAACCCGGAGACCGTCTTCCGGTTGCAGCATGCGACGCGTGAGCGCCGCTACGACATCTTTAAGGCCTACACCAAGGGCGTGGACGACCAGTCCGAGAACCTGATGACCCTGCGCGGTTTGCTCAAGTTCAAGGACGGCGTGCGCCCGGCCGTGCCGCTCGAGGAAGTCGAGCCGGTCTCCAGCATCGTCAAGCGCTTCTCCACGGGTGCCATGAGCTATGGCTCCATCTCCAAGGAAGCTCACGAGACCCTCGCGATCGCCATGAACCGGCTGGGCGGCAAGTCCAACACCGGTGAAGGCGGCGAGGATGTGGACCGCCTGCTCGATCCCGAGCGCCGTTCCGCCGTCAAGCAGATTGCCTCGGGCCGCTTCGGCGTCACGAGCCTCTACCTGAGCAACGCGGACGACATCCAGATCAAGATGGCCCAGGGCGCCAAGCCCGGCGAAGGCGGCCAGCTGATGGCCCAGAAGGTCTACCCCTGGGTTGCCCGGACGCGCCACTCGACGCCCGGCGTCGGACTCATCTCCCCGCCCCCGCACCACGACATCTACTCGATCGAGGACCTCGCGCAGCTCATCTACGATGCGAAGCGCGCCAACCCCTCGGCCCGGGTGCATGTCAAGCTCGTCTCCGAAGTGGGAATCGGCACAGTTGCCGCCGGCGTCACCAAGGCGAAGGCCGACGTCGTGCTTGTTTCCGGGCACGACGGCGGAACCGGCGCCTCGCCGCTGAACTCGCTCAAGCACGCTGGTGTTCCGTGGGAACTGGGTCTCGCAGAGACCCAGCAGACCCTCATGCTTAACGGCCTGCGTGACCGCGTGGTGGTTCAGGTGGACGGCCAGCTCAAGACCGGCCGCGACGTCGTCATCGCCGCGCTGCTCGGCGGCGAGGAATTCGGCTTCGCCACCGCACCGCTGGTGGTTGAGGGCTGCATCATGATGCGTGTCTGCCACCTTGACACCTGCCCGGTGGGCGTTGCCACCCAGAACCCCGAACTGCGCGCCCGCTTCAGCGGCAAGCCGGAGTTCGTGGTCAACTTCTTCGAGTTCCTCGCCGAGGAAGTCCGTGAGATCCTCGCGGAACTCGGTTTCCGGAGCATTGAGGAAGCGATCGGCCACGCCGAAATGCTGGACACCCAGGACGCCATCAGCCACTGGAAGGCCGAAGGGCTGGACCTGGATCCGATCCTGCACGGCCTCGAGTTCGACGATGACGCCCCGCTGCGGAACCTGACCGGCCAGAACCACGAGCTGGACAAGCACTTCGACCAGCGGCTCATCACCATGGCCGCCGAGGCTCTGACCGACCGTGCACCGGTGAAGATCACGGTGGACGTCATCAACACCGACCGCTCGGTGGGCACCATGCTGGGCCACGTCGTGACCAAGACGTTCGGCACGGACGTGCTGGCCACGGACACGATCGACATCACGCTGAACGGCACCGCCGGGCAGTCGCTGGGCGCCTTCCTGCCTGCCGGCATCACGCTGCGCCTGTACGGCGACTCCAACGACTACGTCGGCAAGGGGCTCTCCGGCGGCCGGATCATCGTCCGCCCGGACCGCACCAACGTGTTCCAGGCCGAACGAAACGTCGTTGCCGGCAACGTGATCGGCTACGGCGCAACCAGCGGTGAGCTGTTCCTGCGCGGCCAGGTGGGCGAACGCTTCCTGGTCCGCAACTCGGGCGCTACTGCGGTTGTTGAAGGCATCGGCGACCACGGCTGCGAGTACATGACCGGCGGCCAGACGCTGATCATCGGCCGCACCGGCCGGAACTTCGGCGCCGGCATGTCCGGCGGTACGGCCTACGTGCTGGACCTGCGGACTGAACGCGTCAACAAGCAGGCCCTCGAGTCCGGCGAACTCCAACTCCTGGAACTGGATGCCGAGGACCGCGACATCGTCCACGGCCTGCTGGTCAAGCACGTGGAGGAAACCGAATCCCAGCTGGCCGCGCGTCTGCTCGAAAACTTCGACGACACCGCTGCCCGCATAACCAAGGTGCTGCCGCGTGACTACGCCGCAGTGCTGCAAACCCGTCTTGACGCCATCGAAGAGGGCCTTGACCCCGACGGCGAAGAAGTTTGGTCTCGAATCCTGGAGGTGACCGGTGGCTGATCCACGCGGATTTCTGAAAGTACGTCAGCGTGAAACCCAGCCGCGCCGTCCCGTTCCCGTCCGCATCATGGACTGGAAGGAAGTTTACGAGGCCCAGGAAAAGGGTGTCCTGAAGAGCCAGGCCGGCCGGTGCATGGACTGTGGCGTGCCCTTCTGCCACCAGGGCTGCCCCCTGGGGAACCTGATTCCCGAGTGGAACGACCTCATGTGGCGGGACAAGGGCGAGGAAGCGATTGAGCGGCTGCACGCCACCAACAACTTCCCCGAATGGACCGGCCGGCTCTGCCCCGCCCCGTGCGAGGCGTCCTGTGTGCTGGGCATCAACCAGCCCGCCGTGACCATCAAGCAGGTCGAGGTGTCCATCATCGATGAGGCCTTCGACAACGGCTGGGTCAACCCGCTGCCGCCGCACCGCCTCACCGGCAAGACGGTCGCCGTCGTCGGTTCCGGCCCTGCCGGCCTGGCGGCCGCACAGCAGCTTACCCGCGTGGGCCACACCGTGGCCGTCTACGAACGGGATGACAAGATCGGCGGCCTGCTGCGTTATGGCATCCCCGACTTCAAGATGGAAAAAGAGCAGGTGGACCGCCGGCTGGAGCAGATGAAGGCTGAAGGCACCCGCTTCCGCACCGGCGTCGCCGTCGGTACGGATGTCACCTGGGAGCAGCTGCGCCGCCGCTACGACGCCGTGGTCATCGCCACCGGCGCCACCGTGCCGCGTGACCTGCCCATCCCGGGCCGCGACCTGGATGGCGTGCACTTCGCCATGGATTACCTGGTTCCCTCCAACCGTGTGGTGGCAGGGGAGTCCCCGGAAAACCACATCGACGCCCGCGGCAAGCACGTGGTCATCCTCGGCGGCGGTGACACCGGCGCGGACTGCATCGGCACGGCCCACCGCCACCAGGCCGCCTCGGTGACCACCCTGGCTATCGGCAAGCAGCCCCCGGTTGAGCGCGCCAGCCACCAGCCGTGGCCGACGTTCCCCACCCTCTTCGAGGTGGCCAGTGCCCACGAGGAAGGCGGTGAGCGCACGTACCTCGCCTCCACCGTTGAATTCGTGGGCGAGGACGGTAAGCTGACCGGCGTCAAGGTTGCAGAGACCGAGTTCGTGGACGGCAAGCGCCTGCCCAAGGCCGGTACCGAGCGGATCATCCCCGCCGACCTGGTGTTCCTGTCCCTGGGCTTCACCGGGCCCGAACCGGCCGGCATCACCGAGCAGGTCAGCGCTGAGTTCGACGGCCGCGGCAACGTGGCCCGCGACGGCTACTACATGACCAACACTGAGGGCGTCTTCGTGGCCGGTGACGCCGGCCGCGGACAGTCCCTGATCGTGTGGGCCATCGCCGAAGGCCGTGCGGCCGCTGCCGCCGTGGACAAGTACCTGATGGGAAGCACCATCCTTCCTGCGCCTGTGGCTCCGACGGACCGCGCCATAGCTGTCCTTTAGCGCCGATCCGGGGAATTCATCTCCGCGACAACTTAACCAATGCAAGTGACAAATAGGGTAGGTATATGAGACGCGCAAAAATTGTGGCCACCTTTGGACCGGCCATTGCCAGCTATGAAAACACCCTTGCGGTGCTGGAAGCCGGCGTTGACGTAGCCCGCATGAACATGAGCCATGGCGACTACTCCGTGCATGACAACACCTATGAAAACGTCCGTAAGGCTGCGTCCGATCTGGGCAAGGCCGTGGCCATCATGGCCGACCTGCAGGGCCCGAAGATCCGCCTGGGCCGCTTCGTCGACGGTCCCCACGAGCTGGCCGTGGGGGACATCTTCACGATCACCACTGAGGACGTTCCCGGCACCAAGGAGATCTGCTCCACCACGCTCAAGAGCCTCACCGAGGACGTCAACCCGGGCGATGCCCTGTTGATCGACGATGGCAAGGTTGCGCTGCGGGCCATCGAGGTAGACGACGTCAAGGTCGTCGCCAAGGTCACCGTCGGCGGGTTCGTGTCCAACAACAAGGGCATCAACCTTCCCGGCGTCGCCGTCAACGTCCCAGCTCTGAGCGAAAAGGACGAGGACGACCTGCGCTGGGCCATGCGCCGCGGCGTGGACCTCGTTGCCCTGTCCTTCGTGCGTGACGCCTCGGACATTACCCGCGTGCACGAGATCATGGACGAAGAAGGCCGCCGAGTTCCGGTGATCGCCAAGATCGAGAAGCCCCAGGCCGTGGAGCAGCTCCACGAAATCATCGACGCGTTCGACGCGATCATGGTGGCCCGTGGCGACCTCGGCGTGGAGCTTCCGCTGGAGGAAGTGCCGATCGTGCAGAAGCGCGCCATTGAACTGGCACGCCGCTGGGCCAAGCCGGTCATCGTGGCCACCCAGGTGCTTGAGTCGATGATCGACAACCCGCGCCCGACCCGTGCAGAGGCTTCCGACTGCGCCAACGCCGTGCTCGACGGCGCCGACGCGGTCATGCTGTCCGGCGAGACCAGCGTGGGCAAGTTCCCGATCGAGACGGTCAAGACCATGGCCCGGATCATCGAGTCCACTGAGGAGCATGGCCTGGAGCGCGTCCCCCCGCTGGGTACCAAGCCCAAGACCCGTGGTGGCGCCATCACCCGTGCAGCCGTCGAGATCGCGGACCAGCTGGACGCCAAGTACATCTGTACATTCACGCAGTCCGGTGATTCGGCACGCCGCCTGTCCCGCCTCCGCCCGATCAAGCCGGTCTTCGCGTTCACTCCGGTGGAGCACGTGTGGAACCAGCTGGCGCTGACCTGGGGCATCCAGCCGCAGCTTGTTGCCACGGTAGGCCACACGGATGAGATGACCGCACAGGTGGACCGCAGCCTGCTGGACATGGGACTGGTGGAAGACGGCGACCTCGTGGTCATCGCTGCCGGTTCCCCTCCCGGAAAGGCGGGTTCGACCAACTCGCTGAAGGTCCACAAGGTGGGCGACCTCGCCGACACCACGCGCCTCGGCGAAGCCGCCGGCAAGCGGGAGAAGCTCGGCCCGTGGCCGGAAAAGAAGAAGAAGAACAAGGCTTCAGCAGCTCCGACTGAGTAGCCAGATTCTGAGAGGGAGGATCCCCGCCTGGACCGTGACCGGTCGGTGGCGGGGGTCCTCCTTTTTTGGTTTCCCGGGCTGGGCCCGTGGGTTTGGGGAAAGTAGAAGGACCCCGGCGCGTTGCCGGGGTCCTTCTTGTTCGTTTTCCCTTGGGGCGTTAGTTGACCTGGTTGATGATGGTCTCGGCCACTTCGCGCATGCTGAGGCGGCGGTCCATCGAGGTCTTCTGGATCCAGCGGAAGGCTTCCGGCTCCGTCAGGCCCATCTTGGTGGTCAGCAGGCTCTTGGCGCGTTCCACGAGCTTGCGGGTGGCGAACTGCTCCTGCAGGTCGGTGACCTCGGATTCGAGGGCTTTGATCTCCTCGTGGCGGGACAGCGCGATCTCCAGGGCGGGAATCAGGTCGGCCGGGGTGAACGGCTTCACCACGTAGGCCATGGCGCCGGCGTCGCGGGCGCGCTCCACGAGTTCCTTCTGGCTGAACGCCGTCAGGAGGACCACGGGGGCGATGCGTGCCTTGACGATCTTCTCGGCGGCGGAGATGCCGTCCATGACGGGCATCTTCACGTCCATGAGGACGAGGTCCGGCTTGAGCTCCTCGGCCAGCTGCACGGCCTTTTCGCCGTTGTCGGCTTCGCCGATGACGTCGTAGCCTTCGCCCCGCAAGATTTCGATGATGTCCAGGCGGATGAGGGTTTCGTCTTCGGCCACAATTACGCGGCGCGCCGGCTGGGACGTTTTGTTTGACTCCGTCGGTTCTGACACGGGATCTCCTTGAAAAGGTACGGCGGGACTATGACTATCTTAGTTGTGCCCCGCGCTAGTACTTGGATCGGCATGGCTTGTTGCGGCGGCGGTGGCGCGATTCTGGCTTTTAGCCTATCTGCATGTAGAGTAATTCCGCGCACTGGTAGTGGCTGCGTTGATCACACTTCGCTGTGAGCCTACGATTGTTACTCCGTGTACTCCGCGCCCGAGTGGCGGAATTGGCAGACGCGCCGCACTCAAAATGCGGTATCGAAAGGTGTGTGGGTTCGAGTCCCACCTCGGGCACAGTATTTGCGCAGGTCAGGGCATGGTTCCGGCTGAGGGTGTGCACAAAAGCTCGTTTTCTGTGCACAGCAGGCCTAAAATTTTGCCCATGGCCAGCATTTGGGAGCGCAAAAAAGCAGACGGATCGACCTCGTTCACAGTCCGTTGGCGCAACCCGAAAACGAAGAAGCAAGAAGGAATCACCTTCTCGACCGCCGCTGAAGCCCAAACCCTGAAACGGCTCCTGGACGCGAACGAGCAATCCTTCGAAATCGCGCAGCACGCGATGGTCAAGAACCACACCAAAGCCCCAACTGTCGCGGCCGTCATTCAAGAACACATCGATTTGCTGGTGCGACCGTCTGTAGGGACGGTCCACACGTATCAAACGATGCTGAAGCTGCATATCGCCGACGTCATAGGGCACATCCCGGTCGACAAGCTTGACTATCGGCACGTGACTCACTGGATCAAGTCGATGCAGGCTAAGGGCAGGTCGCCCAAGACGATCAAGAACAACCATGCCCTGATCTATGGGGCCATGGAGACGGCTGTGATGCTGCGCTACCGGAAGGACAATCCGTGCCAGCGTGTTCAGCTTCCGTCTAGCGAGAAGGCGGAGGACGAGGCCCGCTTCCTGACGCATGCTGAATTCGGGCTCATCCTTGAGTGCATGGGTGAACGGTACAAGGCATTTACAGAGTTCCTGGTGATGACGGGACTCCGCTTTGGAGAGGCAACTGCCGTAACTGTGGCGGACGTCGATCTCATGTCCAAGCCTGCGACGATCCGGATCAATAAAGCATGGAAACGCGGCGCGAATTCGGAATACTACATCGGCGCGACCAAGACGGGTGCAGGGAAGCGGACGGTATCGCTCAATCCTCAGCTGGTGGACATCCTCGTCCCACTGGTTGCCAGCCGCCCCGGGACGGACCTGCTGTTCACGACGCCCAAGGGCGAGCGGATCATTCACAAGCTCTACTGGCATCACTATTGGATCCCTGCAGTGGAGGCTGCGCAGGCCCGCGGACTGACCAAGTCTCCGCGCATTCACGATCTGCGCCATACCCATGCGTCCTGGCTGATTCAGGACGGCGTTTCCCTGTTCACCGTTTCCAGACGGCTGGGGCACGCGTCCACCCGTACCACGGAGCAGGTCTACGGCCACTTGATGCCGCAAGCCCTCCAGGATGCTGCGGATGCTGTAGAGAGATCCGCCGTGATCTGGCGCAATTAGTCCGGCACGTTCGGCAGCTACGAGGATTTCTGGCGAGCCTGCGCTCGGCTCCCAATTACTCGGACTGATGTTGGTGACTGCGCAGTGCGTCGGACTTCGCGCAACTGGGCAATCTCTTTCAGGTGGACCGACGTAAACACGATCTTTCCCTTGCCCCAGACTGAATGGGGGAACTCGCCCTTTGTGGCCCCGTCGCGGAGCCATGCCTCAGAACACTTGAGAACTGAAGCAGCCTCGGCCGGTTCAAAGAATTCGAGTTTCATTCTGCTTCGGTCCCTTCGTCGATGGCGACGTTCCCCGTGTATGGTCCAGTACTAGCTCATGGAATCAGTTCCCGCCGGCTGCATGACCGACTTGTCGAGGTGAGGGTTGGTTACGGTCTCTTGGGCGGCACCATGAAGTACGACCCATGCTCCTCGGGGCATCGGACTGCTGTTCATCGTCCAGGGTTCGAGCTCTATTCCTCGGCGTGCAGGGCGAGCCAGGCGACAAAGTCGCTGCGGTTGATTCGGAGATGTCGGCCAATTCTGTATGCCCGTGGCCCTACATGCTTGGCACGCCACTGGTAGAAAGTCTGCTCAGGGATCTGTAGCTGCGCGCAGATTTCCTTGGGAGTCAGCCATGTTTCATCCGCGGCTTCGGCGTTGTGACGGCGTTCTGGAAGTGAGTTCATAAAGGTCTCCGTCGTGCTTGCCAGCACGATGGCCAGCTCGGTTCCAAGTTCATGGGGGAAGAGCCAGCGGGCGGCATGACGGTGCCGGCCAAGCTTTCCGCAAGGGCTTCAACCTGCCGCTGGACTTGCTCGGCGGAGGCATCGAACTGGCTGGACGAGTGTTGCACCAAGCCGGCTTGCCGCAGGAGCACCAGCTGTCGGCGAATTGTGGATGGTGAGGCGCGAAGCCCAGTGCCGATCTGACCGCAGGTTGAGGGGCCGTTCCGTAGTAGGAATCGGATAATTTGGCTTCGCGTTCGGTTCATCAGGATGTTCGACATGGAGAGACCACAACCCAAGACTATGTGGGAACTGCTGCTGTAGACGGGTCTACAGCAGCAGGTTACTCTCGACGCGCTCATGTTGGAAGAGGCGCGCCGGGGAAATGATCCTCAACAGAATCGGATAGTCAGGTGGCGGCATGCCTCCTGACGGGTGGGGGGTACGACATGCACGACCATCCGCAAATCACAGCCTTCCTGGAGGCGGCCAGAATCCTCCATGCCGATCGCTACTGGCAGTGCGGTTCATTTGGAGAGCAGGTGGAGCTGCTGCGGGCACTGAGGGACGTCCTTACGGAAGTTTGCTTCCAGCTGGATGTTCACCGCGTGCCGCCGCAGGCTGTTCTACAGATTTGCCAGGATCTGGCTGGTCCGGGAATCCGCGACGTACCAGCCGCGCCGTCGGCCGGCTTCATGCTGATGTCTTACCTGGATGCCCGGATCGAGCATTTGATTGCCGACTCGAACGACTCAGGGAATACTGGGGCGGAGGGGAGCCGCGGGTACTGACAGGGACCGCCGGCTCCGGATGCTGATCGAGGAGGGCCAATGTGGGGTGCCGAGTCTGGGCGTGGTGATGCACCGTCCCCACAGGCCCAGCTGGCACGTCGACTGAATCTGCTGCTCGATGCTGCGGTTGCCGAACGGGGCAAGCCCTTGACGTTCAGGGAAGTTCAGGCCGAGCTCGCGGATAAGGGCATCAAGTTGTCCCGTGCACGCTGGTTTTATATGAAAGAGGGAACGGGCCGCCTGGTCAGGGACCCGGCTTTGCTCGCGGGGTTGTGCAGCATCTTCAAGGTCGATCCCTCGTATCTGCTCGGGAACGACACCGAGCTGCCCGAGCGCATTGATTCGCAGCTTGAATTCGTTAAGTCCCTGAGGGCGGCCCGAGTGAAGTCCTTCGCCGCCCGGACCCTTGGGGACGTGTCGCCTGAGACCTTGAGGGCTATCTCTGAATATCTGAACATGGACATTGGGCGGCATCCCGAGGTCGAGCAAGCTGCCGCTAGTCCTCCAGAAGATACTCAAGGTGGGCAGCCAGAAGTTCCCTGATCCGTGCTGGGTTTGCCGAATATCGGGGTGACCTGCCGTGCCGTCTTCCGGGTTCTACGTCGACTACAACGGCGCCAGCGTCCTCAAGCGCAAGCAAGTGCTTCGCGACGCTTGGCTCGCCGGCGCTGACCGCCGCCACGATATCCCCTCTGGTTGCCGGGCCATGCGCTGAAAGATAGCGCAGGATCTCATTCCGTGCTCTGTTGCCGAAAGTGGCCACGGCAGCCTCGACGTCGGCGGACCAGGCATCGTCGTGAGGCTGCGTAATCCTAGGCATAGGACCATTCTTATCGAAGGCCGCTGGAAAAGTAAGTCGCGCAGTCTTGACGATACTTTAGTTGTCTTTGACAATAGTTTCCGTAGTCTCTTTGTAGTCGTGGTTGGCCCTGATCATTTGCCACCACACCAGAGGCGCCGGACTCGCTGGGCGCCGGAACTTATTGGATCGTCTACGCAAAGCGGTGAAGACCATGCGAGTCGAAACCAGGGCAGATCAAGCCCGGCAAGATCACGAAATCAAGATTGACGTCGATGTTTCCCTGCGCAGCGCCCCAGAAGCCACTGCAGCTTCAATCCCGGTGGATCAGATAATGGTCGCCGTCGAAAGCGTGCGTGGGTATGTCGTTTCGCACCTAGGTCGCATAGGCCGAGCCTCCGACGCGGATGACGTACTGCAAGACATTAGAGTCGCCGTGTGGGACGGAGTAGCGCGGGGCCGCTATCGCCAACTCCCCGGCGTTCCCTTCGGCGCATGGGTCCAGGGAATCTGCACGAACGTGTGCGCCGCTCACATCCGCTGGGAGATGAGCCATAAGACCTACCCTCTACTCGGGGAACCTGCCGACTGCGACGGGACGGCGTCTCTGGACGCCGCGGTGCTCCTTGGCATGGACCGGGCCGGAGGGCGTAGTTGTGAAAAGATCGTCGACCAGGAGTGGGCGCGAACGGTTATTGAACTGACCCGGGCTAGCGTGTCAGCGAGGGATTGGGAACTCGCCCTCGGTAGCCTTGGTGGACGACGCCGATACGGTCCGCCGTCGCCGCAAGATCGCCGACGGTGGCATGCAGCCACGGTGGTGCGCGAGACTGCCAGGACCGTCGAAAGGGCACTGGAGGTTGAGCCGGAGGCGGTCTGCAACGTCAGCGAACTGTGCGAGCAGGCAGCAGCGTGCCTGCCCACAGTGGTGCTCCGCCGAACTGCCACCGTGATTGTTCGCCCGGGAGTGTGTGGGCCAGAGCGAGCCAGGGCTTTGGAAGCGGTGGCCGCGGAGCTAGGCGTAACTCAGCGCTATGTGGCGGTACAGATCGGTTTCGCACGTCGGCTGTATCAGGCCTCCTGGAGGATCATCCGGGCTGGGATGCAGGGAGTTGGCTGATCATGTCCGTGGGAAGTCGTCTTGCCATGAGTAGGTGAGGAGGCAGGAATGTGGTTATCGCGGATAAGCTCGCTCCCCGGACCCGGTAGGCGTCGATGGTGGTTCGTTGTCATCGCCCTCATGACACTAGCGGCGGTCGTATTCGTTCTTTCGCGTCCTACGGAGGCGCCTGCAACCCAGCCCGCCTCGTCCTCGCCGACGGTGGCGGCATCCCCAGCACCGACGAAACCCTTGCAGGCAGAGGCTCCGGCGACTAATCCTCCTTCCAGGAACAGCGAAATGCCGCAAACGCCCAGGACTGTCGACTATCGCAAGCTCGCTTCCGCGGCCGCGAAGGCGGTCTATACATGGGATACGCGAACGGCGTCGTACTCAGAGGTCTACTCCAGGCTTCGCAACTGGTGGAACGTCCTGCCGGACGGATCCAACCCACTTGCGGTATTTGTGCAGGAGTTCGAAGCGACTGGGATAAATGCTGGAAGCTATGCCTCTTTGGCTGGGCAGCAGGCGCGCCGGAGTGCGGTGATGCAGTCTCTTCGCTGCGACGTCGAGCTGGCCAAAGTACGGGAACGGCCGGCGCCGTGGGCTGGACTGCATGTGTGCACTGTTTCCCTACGTGTTCTGGACCAAACGAGCTCTTCCCTCAACGTGTACACGGCGCCAGTCAGCGTCATGATGAATTGTCCGCCGGCTGACACAGCTCCCGTAGATCACTGCGTTGTGGTGGGCTTCTACGTTGCTGCGAGCAGGATCGTCTACTGATGCCGTCGCCGGCCATTCTCGCGGCCTTGGCCAAGCGCCGCGTGATTCTGCAGGCGTCGGTGGCCGCAGCTACAGCCCTTGTTATGGTGGGTGCGCTTGCGTTTTCCGCCTGCGTGGCGGTGCTTGGTGTGGGCAGTGTGAGTGCCGCGTCTGTATGCCCGCCAGGAGGCCTTAGTGACGGCCTGACCACCAGCGACGACGCCGACCCGTGAACATTCGCTCTGACGGCCAGGCTCCGGCCGGACTGTCTCCTCGGCAAGCTGCCGTAGCGGGGAAGTACGTCACGGTCGGAAAGCAGTTGGGCGTGCCTCGCGATGGCCAGATCATTGCGATCATGATGGCACTGCAGGAATCCAGCTTGAGGGTGCTGGCCAACTCCAACGTACCGGCGTCGCTGCGCTTTCCTCATGACGGCGTAGGCAGTGACCATGATTCACTCGGTTCCGCCCAACAGCGTCCTGCATTCGGCTGGGGGACAATCGAGCAGCTGATGGACCCTGAATACAACGTTCGGGCTTTCTATGGCGGTCCGAGCGGACCCAACCATGGCAGCCCTCCCGGGTTACTCGATATCCATGGATGGCAGTTCATGAGTAAGGGCCAGGCTGCGCAGGCCGTCCAAGTCTCAGCCTTCCCTGAACTGTACGCCCGGTGGGAGCCGGAAGCCGCCGCAATAGTCGATGCGCTCGCCAGCAGTGTGGTTGCAAGTGGTTGTGTAGGGTCGGCGCTCGCCTCGTCGTCGACATTTCCCGATCTGAATCTCAGCCAGGTCAGAAAAGACATCCTGCGGTTCACCAGGGAAGGTCTCGGCGGCAATTACGTCTGGGGCGGGACCGCGTTTAAGGCGTGGGATTGTTCCGGATACGTCCAGTGGATCTATAGGCAGGCAGGAATTAACCTGCCACGTGTTGAACAATGGAGGGTGGGTGTACGCACCCGGAGGCCACAGCCGGGGGACCTGGTTGTACAGAACGCCCAAGGGCCGAACAATTGGGGACACGTAGGGATTTACGCTGGCGACGGCAAGATGTACAGCGCCCTGAATCCCGCGGTGGGAACTCTGCTCCATCCAGTTTCCTGGAACACCGATACGGCATACTTCGATCTACTGACGTGACTATGCTTCCGACCTACCGCAGCTAGTGGAAGCGCAGTTACTGTCAGCAGCCTGGGCGTCACCGTCTTACCCGGGTGATCTGTTCCTAGACGACTTGTCAATCACGAAAGCACCCCCCAAGAATATTGCCTATCGAAATAGCTGGCTATTCGTGCGATAGCCTCCTTTATGGCTCTTGGAATCATTGCCGTTTTCGTCGTTTACACCCTACTGATTGCAGCTCCAACGTCACGGCTACCGCCCTGTGCTGAGGTTGCGGTTTCCGTGCTTTTTATATCGACTGTCGTGTTCGTAGTAGTTTTCCTTAGAGTGAACAGGATTAGAGGCGAATAGACGTGCGGCGCAAGTTATCGCAACGGCTAGCCGATCGCGTAAGTCCCCCTATTTCTTGCTTACGGGGGTAGCGGCTGCCGAGAGAATAGTTTTGTATTCGACATACGTAGGAACGCCACTAGATCGCGGGGATTTACGTACACAGTTTGCGAGGTTGAAGCCATTCAGCACTGGTCTTCTCAAAGTATATTTTTGTTCGGCAGATATCTGAACGATTCACTTATATGTACTGCCAATGACTATAAAGAATTGCTAAAAATAGTCGAGGGTATTTTTAGGCAGGTGTGGATAAGTCGTGGTCGTCCGTTACGGGCGCGCCTGCGGATAGAGCTCCCCTTCAAAAACCGTGAACTCATCTACAGGGAATACCACGGGCTCGTGGTTGATGTAGAAGGTCATAGCGTCCCTGGTCATAGCGATCCATCTACGGACCCACTCCTCCTTCTCCCGGACTGAGTCCTTGGAAGCCCTCGCTTGGCCGAAACTCAGGAACGGCGTCTTGACTTCAAGCATCTTGCCGATCGTCCTGAGAGTGACTTGTGCGTGGCGTAAGACCTCGGGAGCGATCAGACCGATCTCTTCGACCTTTTCCCGCAGTTCTTGGAGGCGTGGCTGGTAAGCGTGGAACTCCTCGTCGGTGATGGAGTTGCCTTCCCAAGCCATGTCTTGGTAGAGGCTCTCGGCTATCGCTAGGAAGCGAACAAAGAGATCCGTCTTGTGGTCCAGGTTGCGGTCGCGGCGCTTTGCCTCGTTCTCAAGGCGCCACCGCTCTTCGTCAGCAATGGCCTTCTTTGCCTCGCGCTTCGAGGTGAAAATGGCAGCCACAATCTGTGCGGCCACTGCTCCGGTCGCGGCGAGGCCGGCTGAACCTAGTGCGAGTGCGATTGCTTCTTGAGTTATTTCCCCAGCCATGTAATGACCATAAGCTAGAAAATCTGTGGTGCAGGCTCGTAGTAGTCGATGTCCTTCGTTTCAGGACGGAGTTCTTCTAGGGCCTTTGACTGCGGCACTAGGTTTCCATACCTGTCTCTCATCCAGACACGGCCAGCCGAATCACGGAATATGAGATCAACCAGAGGCACCTTGGTCAGCTTCGTGTAATCGACGTTGCAAGGAACCGTGACTTGCGTCCCTGGAGCTACCAGGCGCATCTTCAGTGAGAAGTCGTTGGGGGATCTCCGGTAGTGCTCTTTGAAGTCGTCATCAACAAGATAGATGAACACGTCGTAGATCAAGGCGTTGGAAGAGTTACGCACGACGAAGTGGTGATGGTAAGCATCAAACCAGCCGCTGACTTGGATCGCCTGTTCTTGAATCTCGGCCAGCTTCCGGCGACGGAGCTCGATGGCCAGTTGAACGACGGCGAAAAGAAACGCGAGTGCAGTAGCTGTGCCTGCAAGCCAATCGGCTTTGCTGCCGTCTTGGAGCGCAATCCACCATTCAAAAATCCCCATGGTTCATGCTAGCGGCTGGCGACTACCGCTCCTGACGAGCGCGGTTTACAAGAACTCATCTAGGGATTCACAGATGTCTAGTTGCTCGTTAATGAGGCTGTCTCCCTGTGAGCTTTGACCTCGGGAGGACTGCCGACTACGTATCCGAAACCGTTACGCTGCCGTATGACGGCCTGCGGGCTATCTGAGCCGATCTTGCCTCGTAGGTACTGGACGAACCCAAGGATGCCAACTAGAAGCGGCAGGTAGATGGTTGGCTGTGCGACATGGCCTCCAGCCAAGGCCGCCAAGGTAACCCAGGAAGACAACGAGAGCGCCGGCCACAGTCCTAGACGCGACGTCCTTCCAGAACTTTCCATCGTGCCATTACTCGCCATTGTGACGGCTTGAGCTTTGCTTCGGGTTCTTCCATGTCATGAGGGTAACGGTTGAAAGGGCGCTGTTAGCATCGTCAAATGGGTGATTTTGAAGACGAGCTAAACTCTCCGCTCACTGTTCGTCGTCTCCATCTCTTGCTTGAGATCCGGCGTCATGCGAGCGAGAACAGGCACAACTCGGCGGATGTTCTGTGGCTACGCGCAGAAGCAATGAGGGCTACAGATGACGGCGACCGCTTCTTGGACAACGATCTGGAAGCGCTGCTGGATAGAAAGTGGATCTTCTACGAAAAGGCCTCCGGCCCCGTTACGGACGTGACCATTACACGTGTTGGTCTGGATGTGGCGGAAGAGTTCGAACATTATCGATCCGATCCCCGTAAGCGTGCTCAAGCAGCCAGGAGCTCAGTGCTTCAGTGGCTCTATGACGAGTATCTCCAGGGATCGAACTCACCGAACATAAGCCGATTCTCCACCAGTACGTACGGAGCGTTTTATGGCTCTGAGTTTACCGAGGGCGAGATCGTGCAGGCGACCCGCCACCTTAGGGACCAGCAGCTCATCCAAGGCAAGGCGGCTATGGGTGGTCCCATCGTTCGGCCTCAGATTTCGCCGTACGGCATACAGAGAATTGAGCACGAGGATAAGCCAGCGGCAGTCGTAGCGAGCGAGAGGGCATCAGTGACGTACAACTACCACTTCAACAACGACGGGCCTGTGAACCTCGCTAACAACAGTCCTGGCGCGCAACAATCAATCACTCTCACGACCACCCAGATAAACGACGCCAGGATGGCAACCTCTGCCTTTAGTCAGACTCTCCCTATTCTCGGCATACCTGAGGAACGCCAGGCTGAGGCCAAACAGGTCATTACAGAGTTGGAAGAGGAAACGACAGCCGCAGCTCCTCAACCGGGCAGGCTCAAGTCACTCCTGAACAAGGTCGTTGAACTAGCTGTCCTCGGTACGGCCGAGGGAGCAGTTGGAGCTGTCATATCACTGGCTGAGAAAGCCATCGAGGGACTCTAGAGGGCTATTACGGCGTCCAACCCATTCGTACTAGTGCGGTACATATGAACAGGCTTATGCCCGCAGCGGAGGCAAGAGTCAAAGAGATCACGACTAGGACATGCTTCATCCAGGCGATCTTGCTCATCCGTACCATTTGATTGGTAATAACTGGGAGGAGCTCCGTTGACTTGATTTTGGCTGGCAGGTTCTCCGGCTTCCAGTACTTCAAGTGCCCAAAGTAGATGAAGTTATCCTGCCATTCTTTCCCCACCTTTGTAGCTCGTAGACGAGGAATTACCACCCACATGGCGCACCCAGCACCAAGTACTAAGGCCACTGCTGCAACTATGTAGGAGATGTTCTGCCATGGCCCCTCTAACGCTCCGAACAGCCGGTCCTTCCCTGAAAGAGTGACAATTACTCCGAGGCCGGCGGACTCAAGAGCAAAGGCGAAGGAAGCCTTAGCATCTACTTTGCCGGTCCAGTCAACAAGCGCTCCATGGATTCTCCACGCTGTATCCAGGGCGTCTTTGGCTGAAGTATCTGCGGGCGGCTCGGGTTTCTTGTCCCACCTCATCAGAGGAGCCAACGGTAATTGGTCTTGTAATAGGTGTAGTTCTTGCCGCCCATCTTGAAGTCGTACGGCCCAGTCCACATGTTCTTCTCTTTGTGGACAATGGCATCCCTGGTCAACTGCTTGTAGGTGCCGCCGCCAATGATGGTGTTGTAGGGGTGTTCGCGCAGATCGCTGAGCTTGGCAGCAAGGTTAGGTGCCGTCCCAATTGAGATCATGTCGTCGTTGCCCCGGAAGCCAGCGCGGACTAGGAGAGACTTACCACTGGCCACTCCACAGCCGTGCTTCAGCTCCCAGACGTTTTCGCGGATCGACTTGAATTGCTTGTCGATCGCGGGCTGCACGAGCTCGGCCATTGCCCACTTGATCTGCATGGCAGACTTCACGGCGCGTGTGAAGCGGTTAGGTCCCGCATAGATACCCATGACTCTGTCACCGTCGAAACTACGGATATGCCCATTATTCGACCGTATGATGCGTGTGCTCACCGACAGATACGCCTTCATGACCCTCGCCACAGTGTCCGGTGGTGCGATGCCTACGAGCCCTGACGAGTCGCGCATGTCAGCGTAAAGGTACGTCGAGGGTAGGTAGAGACCTTCTGAGTATCCCATCTTGTCCGAATCAGGAACGGACTCAATCGTTCCGTCATTCCGTTCCGTCGTCGTGAGACTGGTGTTGACAGTCTTTACGATGTCGCCCTCGATGTCTGACTTGAGCGTCATGCTGCCCCTTGTTCTGCTATTGATTGATGAAACTAAGAGTAGGTGCTCAAAGCCCGCTCGCACCCTTCCATTCGTCCGGGCTCACCCTCTTGATGCTTGAAGAGTGCGCCCAACCGAGGTGGTACTTGCCTGAAGAATCCAGCCATTCGATGAGGCCGTACATGCTGGTCCAGCCGACCGCCTTGCCATAGATACCTGCCACCTTCACCAAGGGCCGGCCATACTTCGGGAACTCTCGGATCGCAGCGGGATCATCAAACGGACGGCGTTCGTCGGCGGCCATGCGAGCTATCATGCGCTCGATGTCCTCCGGAGCTCCACCCTTAATCATGCGATCAATCTTAGAATATATGTTCGAACCAATCTTACTGCAGTAAGCATGGAACCGTGCTTGCAACTGAGCGGCTGGTCCAAACTGAACAACGCCGAAGGTGAATCGCATGCCGCCACGTCAACGGTAGACGCTGATGAGAATCGACTGCAGGAGCGAGTCGAACTAGGTGCTTTAAAAAGAGCTCAGCTGACAAGGCTTGGCAGGTAGCTGCCAAGGAACAGGCTGAAGCTGAAGTACAGGCCAAGGCCAAAGCCGCCGCACAGAAGGCTGGTGATGAGAAGAAGCTCGCGGATCAGAAGGCTGCCGAAGCTAAGGCGCTTGCGGAAAATGGGGCTAAGACCAAAGCCTCCGCTGAGGCGAAAGCTATGGCAGAGGCTGCGAAAAAAGCTGCTGATAAATAGTCATCAGTAAACCAATCGAAAAGAGAGGCAATGAGGCCTCTCTTTTCGATTGGTACTAAGTGTTGGCTGAATGATCCTTGAGGTAGCCATGCTTATCCACCTGACTGAGATCGACACTCTTGGCAGTCCTTATCAAGTGCGCCACTTGCGGGTCGTCTCCCTCTTGCTTCTTTGAAAGACGCTGCTGTGCGACCAGCATAAGGATGGAAGATGCAACTGAAGCTTCCTCCCTCGTGCGGGTGTACTCCTCGTCCGTGAGTTCTGGCACGTGGTCATGGTCCCGCAGGATCAGGTTTCGAGCAGCTTGAGCCACAGCGCCGCCCGTGCTGATCACAATCATCGAATAGATCCGCTGCATCTCCGACGTGTGCGAAAGGCCCTTGGCGCTCAAGGCGTCGGCTAGGTCCTTTGTGTAGTCGCGGTTCCCCAGGGTCCTTTGATCTCTTGGGTACTTACTGTTTATCTCTCGCCTAGTGACCGTCACGTATTCGAGGTAGCGAAAGTTTGCCGCAATAAGATCTGCAACGTGCGATGTCGCGGTCAGCCGCCACTGTTCTTCGTCCTTGTGCTCGCGTTCATCTTGGGCCTTCGTACGGTCGATAGCAGCCTGAGCTTTCATCGTTCGCCGTGTCGTGAAGTAGGTGAGCAAGCCACCAGCGATGATGCCGAGTAGTGCAGACCACCAAGGAGCTTCGGCACCGGTCATGAAGTTCAGGAAGCCATCCATTGTGTGTCTTTCGAATCAAGCCGACGCGCTTATCGCAACCAGAGAAGATACCAGCGCCGCTTCCGCCGCTCTGCAGGGAGCCGTAGAGCTTTGCGTGTCGCGGAAAAGAGCTTGGCCTGAGCGTCTCGAACGGCTTTGGCATCACCGAAGCCCTCGTAGTCACGCACCTTACCAAACACGGCCCAGCACTTGCTGAGTAGATCGTCTAGGGCCTGTCGATGCCCCTCCGTTGTGATTGGAGCGATAATCGCGTTGCTGCGGCGCATGTCGGTAAGCGACTCGATCATCTGGTCGGCAAGCTTTCGCATGCCCTCTCTGTCTGAGACCTTTGTCAGCTTGACGCTGCTGAAAAGTTGAGAGGCTTCGAGAGTCTTACTGTAACTTTCCCGAATCTCCTTGTCCCACTGCCGCCTATCATCAGCCCGCTGCTTCCGCCCGTCGCTTGCTTTCGTGCTAAGGAATGCGATGAAGGCACCTACAAGTGCAAAAAGTCCTGCGATTGATGGCACGAACCAGGCTTGTGCGTCTGCTGTAACTTGGTCAAAGAGATCAAAAAAGCCATTCGGGTCCACGTCCGAAGATTATCACGCGAATGTCTTGGCCTTTTAATTGAATGCACCGAGTGCTTAAATAGTGGTATATAGTACAACCCTACGAATAGATTCACTACAAGATATAAACGTCCTAGAGCGCACTGAACTAAGTGCAGATTATGTCGATGACGCTGAAACTCTTCTGGTTCGTAGCATTGAAGGTCTCTTCGTCGGCCAGTCTCTATATGTCGGCCAACTTTCTCGTGAAGGCTGTGAGTCGGCCGTCATTGAGTCTGTAGTTTATGAGACGACTATCCGCCTGTCTGAAGCCCTCAAGCTGCCACACGCGCGCTATGAGCCCGTCACAGCCGTACTTGGTGACTCGATCCATATCCACCGTGCCCGAATCTTGATGGGCGGGTTCCAAACGATGATCAGTGGTCGCTCGGTTCAGTTCGGGGCAGGTGTGTGCCTAGGCTGGGTGCGGCCAAGACAGGGTCAGGGCCGCGACTGCGGTATTCGGCAACTTCAGGAGCCGCGACGGCTCCAGTTGGTCCTCGACCACAACTTCTCCGCCGTCGCTGTCGGCACCTCCGCAGGCTCAATTTCTCGGTAGGCATCAGATTGGTCATGCTGCCTCGTCCCAACTTCTCCATGAAGTCGTGAGCCAATCTGCTCATTCCCATGGAAGTCGACAGACGGAGCGTGCAATGTTTCTCGCAGCGGTGGATCCTGGCATCACCCCAAACGCGGATTTTCCCTTCCTTGAGTCACTCAAACAGATCGGCGGTGGCATCCTGGTTGGAGCCTTCGTCGTCATCGCGATCGTGGCCATCATCGGAGCCGCAATGCTCCTGGCTGGCAAGCTGAGCCAGTCCTCCCGATTGGCTTCCGGCGGCGGCATGATCTTGCTCTGGACCGGACCTGTGGCCGCCATTCTGGGAGGTATCAACGGCTACATTCTCTGGTCCCAGACGGCGTTCCCGCTCGGATTCTAGGCCCACTCGGTCATGCCGGTTGAGTGCGATCTGAACGGTTGGTGGCCGCCCGGCTGCGGTCTCGTCTCGCAGGCGAACGACGGTGTCCAGAGTTCCATCACGGCGTTCTTTGCGGACATTCTCGAGAACGTCGCTTCTTGGATCTGGTCTTTCATCACAGGCGCATTTGGCGCCTCCGACATCGACGATTCCCAGTGGGACTCCGTCAAAGGCCTGACGAACTGGTGGGTGGTCGTCATGATGACCCCGCTCGTCATTGCCATGATCCTCCAGCTGCTGTCCGGCCTCATCAGCCAGCAACCCCGCCGTCTGATCCGGGCCCTGGTTGGCGGTGCCGCCGCGGTTCCCATGGTGGCCGGCGCTGTTTACCTGGTCCGGGAACTCACCAAAGTCGGGGATTCTGCTGCCACGGCCCTCTTGGACTCCCTGGTGACGGACCCCTATGTCCTGTTCATGCGGCTCTTCGGCTTCGAGAAAGCTCCGGCGGACTCGGGCCGGGAGTGGAACGTTGTCTCGTTGGCCCCGGGGACAAGTGGGGGCGCAGGGGGTGCCGTGGTCGTGACGGCGATGGCCGTTGTCGTTGTCTGGATTCTGGCCTTCATCCTGATGTGTTCGATGATCTTTCGGTCTTTCGCCCTCATCTTGCTCGCCGCCGTCGCACCCGTGGCTCTCATGCTGATGCCCTGGGAGAAGACGCAATCGTGGGCCAGGCGGTGGGGCGAGATTGTGGTGGCGTTGCTCATTGCCAAGCCGCTCGCCGCGACGGTGCTAGCTGTGGCCATCAAGCTTTTTGCCGAATCAAAGTCTTTCGCCGGACTTGCCGCCGGCGTTGTTGGCATGGCCCTGGCCTGCGGCGCACCGCTAATGGCTCTGCGCCTCGTGTGTTTCGCTGGTGGCGAGTTGGCAGCTGCTGCGCAAACTGCCGGTGGCGGCCACGTCCTTTCCCGAAGCTCCGGTTTTGCTGCCCGGCAGATCAGCCGCCAAACAGGCGGTCGCTTCACGCTGGCTGCGTTGGCCAGCCACTCGGCCATAACCCGGCCGGTTCAGTCGAGCCGGCCGCAGTTTCCCACCCGGGCGCTGCCGCCAAGAGTGCCGCTGCCGGGACAGCTGATGGGCGCTTCGCCTTCCCGCACTTCCGGCGGGAACACCTCGGCTCTGATGCTCGACGGCGATACGTCGCCTCACCGTGCATCGTTTCCGCGAGCGCGAACCGGGGTTAGTGAGCCGGGCTGGAGCCCGGAACCGTCAGGCAATGGAACGCCGGCTGGTGCCATAAGGGAATCTCCGCAGTCCCCGGCTTCGAAGGCCCCTGTCGCCGCCGCTGCCTCGCCAGAGGCGGCTGCGCCGCCTTCCCCAATCCGCCCCCAAACCACGGCCAAGCCTCCCATTGACAGTGATACCCATGTCTGAAAACTCTCGAACTCTTGAACCCGTCAAGTTCCCCCGGTACGAGCGCCGAGGCCTGTTCATGGGCCTGAACTGGTACCAATTGCTCCTGCTCGCGGCCGGTGTTCTCGTGGGCAGTGTGGCTTCGGCAGTGCGCGGACCTATTGGCCTCTTTACCTCCGGGCCGCTGTGGATGGTTCTGATACTGCTCGGATTGCTGCAGTACTCGAGGATTCCCTACCCAGTGTGGATCAGCCATGCCGTCCTGTTCTTCTACAGGTTGGCCGCAAAACAGACCCGCTATCTTGTGCGGCCGGAGCGTCCTGTCCTTGCCGGACGCCTGGCACTTCCGGGCGGGTTGGGGAACCTGGAGCTGCGCAGCGCTTCCCGCGGGGAGTCGTTCATAGTGGACTGCCGCGGCAAGGAGGCAATAGCCGTGCTGCGCTGCAGCACCAAGTCATTCGCACTCATGGACGGCGACGACAAAGCCTGGGCCGTGCAGGCATGGTCCAGGGTGCAGGCAGGACTGGCCCAGCGGGGCTGCGTAGCCAGGATCGCCGTTCAGGACTACACGGTCCCGTATCCGTCCACGGCCCTTCGTGACTTCTACGAAGGCACAGTCCGTCGGCAATCCGGTGACTCCGACGAACGAAGCTGGGGCGAGCGCTCTTACGAGGATTTGATCGCTGCGGCTGGTTCCGCCATGAGTCATGAGCTGTTGCTAACGATTGTTGTGGACACTGCCAAGGCCCGACGTCGGATACGGGAGGCAGGCGGGGGAGTCCGCGGCGTCGAACGGGTACTGCGGCTGGAGGTCGAGGCTATGACCACAGCACTCGGAACACACAGCGTCAGCGTCGAAGAGTGGCTGCCGGAGGCAGGCCTGCTCAACATCGTTCGTGCTGCCTTTGATCCAGCATCCGCGGCAACCACGGACAGGCAACAAGCCGGCGCTCTAACGGAACTGGAGTGTCCGAACGAGTCGGAGCCCGCGTCCTCCACCGCCCTCGCCGCGCCCATGGCGGTGGAGGAGCACTGGACGTATGTGCGGACGGACACCGGCTTTCACCAGACGTTCTGGATAGCCGAATGGCCGCGGCAGAAGGTCTTCCCCGGCTTTCTCCACCCGCTTATTTATGTCGGTGAATTCCGCCATACGGTGACCGAAGTAATCCGGACTGTGCCGACAACCGAAGCGCTCCGCGATATTCGTTCTGCCCAGGAAGCCCATGAGACCCGGAGACGGATCAACACGCGCTTCGACAGGCCCCTTACCCGCGAGCAGAAGGCAGAGGAGGAAGAAGTCGCACAGCGCGAAGAAGAGATCGTCGCGGGCCACGGGGATGTGCGGCCAGCCGCGTACGTGACGATCACCGGACCGACGATCGAAGATCTCGCGCGGTACAGGCAAGAACTGGAGTCGGCCGCCGCGGGAGCCTTCGTTGAACTGCGGCTGCTGGCTGGCCAGCAGTGGGCAGCGTTCGTGGCCGGGGCGCTCCCGTTCGGGCGAGGTCTACGATGAAGCGCGCAACGCAGGCTGTTCAGTACATGCCATCGGGCGCGAAGCGGCAGAAGGGACCGCGGCTAAAGGAGGCCAACGCAAGTCAGGTCTCAGGGTCCCTGATTCAGAATCTCAGCCAGAAGCTTGGCGCCCGGCTGGACAGAACGGAGCGCGGTGGCGACTGGGGGAGCCGAGAACCGAAGTCCCTCCGCGGTCCACACCGCCTCCGCCCCGCACCACACCGGGCATCCACAATGACTTTCGCAGCGGCCTACCCCTTTATCACCGAATCTGGACTCGGGCACGAGGGAACGTACATCGGTACAGACGTTTTCGGCTCGGGGGCGTTTTCCTACGACCCATGGATTCTCTACGACAAGGGCGTCATCAGTGGGCCCTCTATCGTTGTGATCGGCACGGTTGGGACCGGGAAGTCCATGTGCGGAAAATCCTTGGTGGCCAGGTCCATAACCCTTGGGCGGAAGGCCGCCGTCGCTTCCGATCCCAAGGGTGAATGGGTTGCAGTCGCCAACGCGGTCGGCGGCAAGGTCATTTCCGTAGGCCCAGGCCGGCCAGCCCGCGTCAACCCGCTCGATGCCGGTCCGCGCTCAAGTGCCCTTAGTGAGGCCCAGTGGCAGGCGGTGGTCCGCCAGCGCCGTCGCTACCTGCTGGTGGCGCTGGTCTCTCTGATGCGGCAGGGCATGCCGTTACGGCCCGTGGAGCACACGGCCTTGGACATGGCGCTGACAGAGACCGTTGCCGAGAACTCGAACCCGACGTTGCCCATGGTGCTGGACCATCTCCTGAATCCGTCCAAGGAAACAGTCGGGCTGGTTGGCAAGGATGGCGGACTGGCGGTTGCACACTCTCTCCGGCGGACCGTCTCCGGCGACTTGGAGGGAATGTTTGACGCTCCCTCCACCGTTGCCTTCGACGCCGACGCGCCCATGATGGTCATGGACACGTCAGCGCTTATCGGCGCCTCAGAGCAGGCGCTGGCGCTCGCCGCTGCGTGCGGTGCAACCTGGCTTGAAGCAGCCGTCACCAATCCCGACGGCGGCAAACGCCTGGTGGTGTACGACGAAGGCTGGCGCATGCTGGCCGACCCCTACATGCTCGCCAAGATGAGCGAACAGTGGCGCCTCGCGCGCACGTATGGCATTGCGAATCTGCTCATCATGCACAAAGTGGCTGACCTCAATGAAATCGGCGACAGCACGAGCGGCCACCGACAGAAGGCCCTCGGCCTGCTCACTGAAGCAGATACCAGGATCATCTACCGGCAAAAGCATGATGCCATGCGCCTGACCAAGGAGGCACTTGGGTTATCGGAGGCCGAATGCGAGCACGTGGAGAACCTTCCCAAGGGCGTTGGACTCTGGAAAGTCGGAAACAGGTCCTTCATTGTGGCTAACCGGGTCACGACCGATGAGTTGAAAGTATTCGGCACCGACGCCCGGATGCTCTGAGTCCATCCCATGAGTTCCCATCGCGGTACCGAAAACCCACTGCTCACCGCCGGACTTGTTGCTGCGGCCGGCTACATCTGTCTCTGCTTCCTGGTCCAGGGTGCTGCAAACCTGGCGATAACTTGGCGCTGCGGCGGTAGTAGGCCGTCGCCGTTCAACCCTGCCGCCGTCGTCGGGCTCTTTGCCGGCCGAATGGATTGGATCATCCGAGAGGCGAAGCAGTGCGACGTCGGGACGGGCGCCATCTGGTGCATCGTTGCACCGGTGCTGCTCACCTTGGCCGCGCTCGCCGTTGGATCCGTGGTGCTATGGCGAAGGTGGAAGCAATCAGGCGCATGGCTACGTCTGGACATCCTGAACCGGGAAGGAATCGCCCGACGCGCGGAAATTCAACAGGACTTCGGAAGCAGGGCTGTTCGACGACGGGGAAGGGTCACAAGGCCAGGACTGGCCAAACCACGGATTCAGGACGTGGCCTGGACGCTGGGTCGCTCTCGCGGCGTTACGATCCATGTCTCCACCGAGGAGTCGATGGTCATCCAGGGAGCTCCCCGCTCAGGCAAGGGTCTTTACGTGATTATTAACGCGATCCTCGATGCGCCCGGCGCTGTGGTGACGACCTCCACACGCGCGGACAACCTGGCCGTCACCATGAGAGCCCGCTCTACCGGTGGCCGGCCAGTTACTGTGTTCGACCCGCAGGGTATGTCCGGGTTGCCGTCAACCCTCCGCTGGTCACCTGTCCGCGGATGCGAAAACCCCGACATCGCCACCCGCCGCGCCCTCGTCATCACCGCGGACACCGAGATGAAAGGCGAGAATGCCGCGTGGCAGAAGCGCTCGCTGATCATCCTGCAGTGCCTTCTCCACGCCGCCGCTTTGTCCGGGGAAGGAGTCCGGGCATTTCGGCGCTGGTCGTCCAGCCCGGTGCTGGCACGGGAAGCACTCGAAATCCTCAGTCGCAAGGAAGCAGCGCTGGGTTGGCAGGCCGATCTTATGGGCATCCTCGAGGACGACCCGAGAAATACCTCGAACTCGTGGATTGGTGTCTCGGCGGCGGTTGCGCCCCTGTCGTCGCCCAAAGTGCTTGCCGCCCTGGATCCCCAGGACGAGTCTGAGGAATTCGAGCCCAAGGAGTTCATTCGGGACCGCGGCACCCTCTATCTGATCGGCACCCGGGCGGGAGCCGCAGCGGCGGGGCCATATCTTTCAGCCTTGATCGATGACATCGACAACGCTGCCCGGGAGATGGCCTTTGTGGCGCCGGGAGGCAGGCTCGACCCACCGCTGTCCCTCATCCTTGACGAGATTGCCAACCTGGCTCCGTGGCCGGGGCTGCCCATCGTACTTTCTGATGGCGGTGGCATCGGGATCTCCACTCTTGTTGTCCTGCAGTCCCTTTCCCAGGCACGGACCGGCTGGTCCGTCGATGAGGCGGCCACCATCTGGGATTCCGCCATCATCAAGGTGATTTTCGGAGGGGGCTCCGACGAACGTGATCTGCGGTCCCTCGCTGGACTGCTGGGGGAGCGGAGCATCGTTCTCAACACCCGGTCCTGGTCTGCGCAGGGCCGTCAGGACGGAGAACAAATCCGAGAAAGCCCGGTCCTGCCGCTCCATGAGATTCGTCGTCTGCCGGCCGGCACCGCCCTCATGCTCGGGCGACGAAGCCGCCCGATCCTCTTGGATCTGCGGGAATGGCACAAGCGCAAAGACGCCGCCGAGCTTGGCCGCTCCAAACGGGAGGTCGAACAGGCCCTGGCAGACGGTCATATCTTGAGACAGCAAGCGGCGGGTGAGGTGAACGATGATCAGTAGTGACGACGTCGAACGCTTTGAGATCCCCTCAGCTGGAGGGGAAGACGACGAGCTGACCGCGGAGCTATTTCGCTCTGCGTTGCGTCCACCTGGCCGGACCGCCGGTGTGACATATCGCTGGCGTGAATTGACCGGCGAGCAAGCCCGAAGCGTGTGGACTGCTCTGGCAGCATGGGTCCGCTGGCTGGTGGCCACCTATCAGCTGACAACGTCGGTAGTCCCGGATTGCTGGTGGCGCCACTCTGAGATCGTCGCTGAGCTCTATGCCCTGCAACGCGCGGAACTGGCCTCGTACGCCAGCGACGATTCTGGTTTCGGACCCCTCGCCTTTCACGAAAGGCTGCCCCACGCCGTCGAACGTCTGCGAACTCATACCAGGACTGCCGGTTGTGTCGGGCTGCAGGCTCATAAGGACCCGACGCCGAGAATCCTCCCGACGGACACGCCGGAGTTTATCGAGTGGCAGGCGGCCGCCCACCAGCTCGTCGACGAGTTCTGAAGTCATGCTGCTGGCGCAGCCGAGGACATGAATTGGTATCCGCAAAGAGGTTCCGCCAGATTCCCGAGGAGCAAGGAAGGCGGCTGTCGTGGCCCCTAAACCTGAAGACGCATGGAGCGCGGTTACGGCCGATGTCCCGGCTGGCACGAATATGGGCGGTACGCGCATGACGCCGGAAGAGCGCATCGCTACTTTGACCGAGGGCCTCCATAAGATCCTGGAGAAGGCTGTGGAGTCGCCGTCGCACTGGCAGGTACTGCTGGACGCCTCGTCAACCTTGTGGCGATACTCTGGCGGCAACGTCGCATTGCTCGTGATGCAGATGGCCCAACGCGGCACCGAGGAACCCACCCTTGTCGCTGGGTATAAGGAGTGGGCCCGCCACGGCCGTACGGTGACAAAAGGTGAACATGCACTCTGGGTGATCGCTCCGCGCACGGCGCGAGTCCAACAGGTGGCGCTTCCCGACGGTAGCCGGCAGCGCGTGCCTGTGGGCGGTCAGTTGCCACACGGCGCCGTCGACGATGGAAAAAAGACCGTAATCACGGGATGGCGTGGCCAGGCAGTCTTCGATGTCTCGCAGACGCAGGGTACTCCGCTGCTCGTACCGCGGGGTGGCGGCTCAGTGGTCGATTCCGCTGAACTATGGCGTTCTCTTGAAGGCGTAGCGAGGAGTCACGGATTCAACGTTGACGTCACGGATGCCCAGTATGGGCTGACCAGTGGCTTCACGGATTTCGCTGAACATCGGGTACAGGTTGGCGCCTGGCTCGGCCTTGAAGAGCGGACAGCGGTCCTTGCCCACGAGCTCGGGCACGTCCTGCTCCATGGACCCGATGACAGGCTGGGACGCCTCTACGGGAGCAGTGCAGACCACCGTGGATTGGCTGAGGTTGAGGCCGAATCTGTGGCGTACACGGTGCTTCGAGCTCATGGCATTGATCGGGGACCACAATCCGCAACTTACCTGGCCGGCTGGGCTGATGCCGTCCTCGGTGCGGAGAAGGATGCGATGTCCCAAGAGTCGGGCACCAAGCTTCCTGGGTCCCGTGCGGACATCGCGAAGTCGGTATTGGGCCGCGTTACTGCTGCCAGCAAGGGAATTCTCGAAATCACGCTTCCGCCGGGATTCGGCGGAAAGATCACGACCGTCGAGGCGGATCCTCGGCTGGACCCGACGGCGACTTACGTCGGGATGGGCCGGCCGGCGTCGACCGATGGGCCGGTGATGGCTGGACCCTGACGTCGACTGCGTTTATCTGTCCGGCGGGAGAGTCCCGCTGGTTCCTGAAAGGAGAAGTAAATGGGCACCAAGATCCCGATCAACATCGCGGGCAACCTAGTTGCCGACCCCGAGCTCACCGTTGGTGAAAGCGGGGTGGCCCACGCCAAGCTAAGGGTCGCTGTCAATCAGCGAATCCAGGGGGCGGACGGCACGTGGCAGGACGGCGAACCCGTCTTTCACAACGTATCCGCGTTCCGGGCGCTCGCAGAGAACGCCGCGACTTCGCTGAAGAAGGGGGACCCGGTCACCGTGGCGGGTGAGCTGGAGTTCCGTTCGTACGAGAAGGATGGCGAACGCCGCGAAGCCCGTCGCATTGTTGCCGACACCATCGGACCGGATCTGCGGTTCGGCACGGCGGCATACCAGCGTTCGTCGCATGCGGCGGGCGTGGTGGCCTCTCCCGAGGTTCAAACCGGTGTCGAGGCGGCAGCTGTCGAATCTGTGGCGCCGGCGTACAACGTCTCGTTGAAGCCTCCGGTGTTTCTGCCTCGTAAAAGCCAAGCGGCCGGGAATCAGATCAGCTTCTAGCCACCGCCGGTGAGTCGCGCAGTGGCGCTCGTGGCCTGATAATACGAGGAATCGGAAGGCAAGCTTGGCTGCCTTCCGATTCCTCGTTTAAGCGGCACCTGTTCAACCTGCCCTGGAACAGCAGATGATTCGGATGCGAACTGATCCCGTAGGCAGAAGAGGGGGCTTCGGACTCGGGAGACTGCCTACGTCCGGGCGCCGCGCGACACCGACCCTCCGGCAGGTGCGCTCGGCATGCTTATGGGCGGGGCGGGGCGGGCACAGCCGAAAGTTGCTGTTCGATGCCGCCTGACCTGGCGCCCCCGCCTGTACGGACGGAGTACCGAGGACACCAGTGGCCCGAACTGGAAGAGGACACGAGCGGCGCAGTGGGGGCCGGGGAAAGCACCTCCGGCGACTTCCATCGCTCTGATGCCGTAACGGAGCGGACAAGCATCCCGAGATCGCCGCCGGCCCCCAATACCTACAGCGCCTACTCTTGAAGTTTGCACGCGAGTGTTGGGAGCACCTAGCCGAATTTCTGCGAGAGGCCGTGCTCTCCGTTCTAGCATGGGCCCAAGACGTTCGGGACCCTGCCAAGCGCGAGCTGATGGAGTCTGCCGGTAAGAAGGAAAACGCGATGATGGTGACAAATGCGACGAATTACTCTTTCTAGTCCTGCCAACTAGCTTTCAGTTTCCCGGGAGGGCGGGACCGTACCTTCGTGTGCGGATTCATCGGATGCAGGCGACGGCATTTTCTCCCCAAACCCCCAAAAGGACTTGACGACGGCGTACATTCTCGGCATAGCAGTCAGGATCACGGTCAAAGTTGCCGCAATGAGGAGGCCGCCACCAAAAGTGGGAAGGAAGGAGTTCTCCTTGGGCCGGAAATAAGTGTAGGAGACGGCTACACCATAGAGAGCGCAAACGAGGAAAGCGGTCTGTCGAAGAGGGCTGCGGGCCCTATACGCCGCCACCGTAACCATAAGTACGATTGCAGTTACCGCGCCGACTTCATAATTTGTCGTCGTCAGGTCGCCGCCGAATCCAAACGGTTCCGCAGGGGAAGGGGCCTCTAGGTGCACTGTTGGCCAGACCGGAATGATTGAGATGCTTGCGATCACAAAACCCAGAACCAAGGCTGCAAGGCAAAGTTCAAGGAGGCCATCGCGTTTGACGCTAGCGATCCACGCCAAACCCGGGGAGTGTTCCAGTCGACTGCCCTCACTCATGGCGAAAAGTGGCAGGCTGGCGAGCGCTAAGAGAATGACGACTGGCGCTGCGGGCGCCCAGATGCCCGACAACCAGTTGATGATGACGCCGCAAACAACTACACCAGCCACGCTTCCCCATACACCGCTCTTTGCTTCGGCGGGTAGTGTGGATGACTGTCCGGTGAATTCTTCTGCTGGAATTTGGCCCCCCTAGATATCAATAATTCGCCGGTAGGCGAATCGAGCAAGTAGCCGCTCGGATGCCAATTATCCAGACTCGGGCCGCTTACGCGAAAACCTATGTCGCCGAATGCTGACAGCCGCGGGGGCGCCGCAAAGCGCTGTGAGATGCGACAAGGACGACCAGGGTCTCAGACGGGTCCTGTGCTTTCCGCTTTTTGGGTCAGCTGGCTCCCGCCGACGGCGTACTGGTCAAACGGAATGTTGAGATCGCGCTTGACGGCCTTCACGTACTCGCCTTTCAGCCGGTGGTAGTCCCGTAGGGCGCCCCGAAAGTTATACCCGTCTTGCATACCCGGTCCAAAAAGTACGTCATGAAAAATCTTGTCCGTGAAGTTTTCCATATCTACGGCAGCCTCCCTGACGGAAGTAGGTGCCATTAGCTCAAGGGCTCCCAGCTGGGCTGCAGCAAACTTCTCCTTCAGATCTTCCTCTGTAGTTTGTTGGGCACGGTATGCGGTCGCCGCAAACATAAGAGAGTGGGACGAGTTGAGGAACGCGCTATACGCCTCTATTTTTTGGTCGCGGAGCCACTTTTCGTGCTCCTTTTTTTGTTGCCACTCTGTTATAGATGCTGAACGCCCCAGCCACGAGTCCGCCGCCGAACGCGCTTGCAAGGAGGGTGGGCAGGATGGCAGTCAAGTCGGTCATAGCTCAAATGGTAAGTGGAGGTGAACGGGCAGGCCGGACACCGCAGCTAGACTGCGATTCATGTTCTGGGGTATCGATCAAAAAGACTGGTTGCAATTGTGGAGCGGCGCCCTTGGTTCCCTGGGCGGTGCTGTCGTTGGGGTGTTCGGCACGTTTTTCGCCGCGATCATTGGCGGCGTCGTGGCGCTGGTGGTTGTCCGGCTGAGCAATGACTATCAAGAACGGCTAGCCCGACAACAGGGCGAACTGCAAGGGCGACTGGCCGCTGAGCAGGCCGAACAGCAGAAAGCTGAGGCGGCCCGCATAAGAGAAAACAGCTTGGTTGCCGACCTCATTGTCGCCACGGGCGACATGCTCGATGCCCTATGGGAGGGCCGCGAGGCCGTTGAGGCCGTTCGGCGCCGTATGGCGGCCACCGTAACTGTTTGGAAGTTTGAAACGCGCAACCCAGATCTGTTCGCCGTGATTTCCGCGTGGCCCCACTACATTCACAACAAAGCGCGGTATGCACTGGATAGCCCAATTCAGTCGGATCGAATTGAGGCCCACGGTGAACTCCGGGCCCGCGTAGGCAAATTTGCGACGGCAATGGAAGCGTGGCCGACAGCGGATGCCGCGAAACGCGCCGAAATCTTGGCGGATCTGAAACTGCCGCCGGGTGGGGTCATAATCCTTCCAGCCGATCCACTCGCTAAGGTCAACCGCCCCTAGACTCGCCAGCGTGCCGATGGTTGGGGCGCAACTCCAGGCAGAGTTGCGCCCCAACCGGGTGCCTACTTGGTCTTGCAGCTGGCGTCCGTGTCGGACGAAAGCCCGAGCTTAAGCCGGATCTTCTGGGCGGTGGGTTTGGCTGGCCCGCTGGCCCAGTCGTTCCACGCCGTCAAGAACCCCTCGTCGTTGACTTGGTTTGCTGCGGCTTCTGTGCCGCTCAGGTCCCCGTACATGCTTTCGGCGAGGGCAGCAACGTCCGCCTTGACGTTTTCGGGCCAAAGTACCTTCTCGTCCGACAGGGTTTCGATTGCCTTTCTGTACCCGTCGCGCAGTGCCGCCGTCGCCGACTTTGCTGCCTTGAGGTTGAACGGTTCAGCTTGTACAACCGTGCTTGCCTTATCCGCGAGGATATTGCTTGGGCAGATCGTGGCTAGGTAAAACTTCCCAGCTTCGGCTTTCGTCATGACGGTTGGAGTCGGTGACGGCGTTGCCGTTGCTACTGCCGTCTCAGTCGGAGCGCCGCTGGCTGGCGCCCCGCCGCTGCAGCCTGTGAGGGCCAAGGCGCCCAATGCCAAGACGGCACATATCTTCTTCAATTCATTTCCCCCAGTGGGTGCGAGTGCTGTATGAGTGACACCCGATAGTAAGCAACAGACCCGGAAGTCGTTGAATCCTCAACATAAAAGCCGTTCAGCGGGCCCGAGTTGTGGGTCTTTTTTCTGCGGGAGAGAACACCGCAACCCGGTGGAGGGGCGGTCGCCGGCTTTCGGCCAGCGACGCGACCTACCCCACCACCCTGCGGCCGGATTCTTCGCGGATTACTTGGCTTTGTTGCCGGTGTTGACCCAGCCGACCGGCGGCCAGGGTTCGGCGACGTCGGCCGGCACAGTGACGCTTTCGCCGCTGCCGTAGACCTTGCCGTCGTGGCTGACTTGGTACGGGGCCGCGACTCTTACCGTGACGTCGGCCGGTGCCGGGCCCGCAGCTGTGGGTGCCTCGGTGTCTGCCGGTGCATCGTCGGCCTTTCGTGCTGCTGCCCGGGTCATAGTCCTGTCACTTTCACGATGGCGGCCGGGCGGGTCACGCCCAGCTGCAGCCGTTCCTCAGCCACGAACGCTGTCTGGTTCAGTTGGAATGCGTCGTTGTGGGCGTTGTTGGTTTGCATCTTCAATAACAAACCTCTTGTGGGAAAGTGGGAGCCATACCTGGGCCAGCCGACTCATCGCCTACTTACGCTCGTCGCCACAGTCCTAGCGCTCCTCCAGCACTCCTTGGCTTGCTCACGCGTTGGCCGCCGCCGGCGCCCAGGCAAGGCAGTCTGAAGCAGGCAGGTAGTATGTTGCCGGCCACGGCAAACCCGGCATGACTTGAGCAGGATCCGGTGAAATAAGTAGCACGGAGCCGGGCCAGATTGGTTCGTGCAGGGACTCAAGCCAAGCGGGCTGCACGTGGTCAAAGCGGTTCCACTTGATGGTGATCCAAGATCCTGTGGGCTCAAGGGCATCGACGCTCAGCACGGTGACCTCCGCCGTCGTGCCGTGTAGGCGCTTCGCCTCATCGAAGTACTTCCACCTCTCCCTTGCTGCCGCCGTCCAACTACGCCGCCGACGTACCCGGGCCAGCCAGATCGCACCAACGATGGGCGCAGCGAGAAGGAATGCAATAGCCGCCATCATTGATGGCCATTGAGACGGCCAGCTCGCGGCAATAGATGCTAGAAGAGAGGCGGCACAGATCACCGTCACCAGGCTGACGAGGATCAGCGCAGGCGTCGCAAGCTTCGGCTTCAGGACTGGGTTAGCTTCCACTGGTTACCCCCGTGCCAGTTTAGAGCTGCCAGCCGACATTGATAAGGCTGTCTGCTTGAGTGACCGGTTCTCCAACCCAGCCGTGCCCCTGCGGCCGTCCGGTAAGCGGGAGAGCCAGCCGGCCGATGAGCTGGTCAATGGCCGCGCGCTGCTCCCGTTGCTCCCACTCGTACGCTGCTGGAACGGGTCCCAAAGGAAGCGGTGAATCTTCAATGCCCCATCTGTCCCTGAAAATCGCGACCCGGCCTACGACGTCGTGTGCGTGATCTGACCGGGTGTCCGGGTCCAAACTGTCCACAAGGTTCCGTTTCCATACCGCATCATGAGTGAGGGCGCCTCTGATGATGTGATCCATCCTGTGTCGCATCCGTTCCTGAACTTGGCTAATTAGGTTTGTCAGATCAGGGCGTGGGGACTGCACTGGGGCTAGCGGATCCTCTGCAACTGCGGGCATCTCAGTGAGGAAGCGCCGGAGCCGGGAATGGACCACGGCTGCCACCTCTTTGGCCGATTCGCTGGTTCCCAGGGTGGCCTTCACCACGCGCTGGGCGCTTGGACGGCTGACCTGAACAGAGCGGCGCCAGGCCGCAACAGTCGCGCCCCAGGCTGGAGACTGCTGCAGCTCAGCCACTGAGCCGGCGGAGTACGTCTCGAGGAATGCCGACAGGTCCTCGGCAGCGGCGATTTGCGCGAGATAATCGAACTCAGCACTGAGGCGCTGCAAGCTATCCGCTTTCGTCCTCTCCGCGTCGCGGACTTCGTGGGCCGTCCGTTCAGCGCCCTCGGCAGCAAGGACTTCGCCTAGGATCTGCTGCCATGTGGCTTGCAGGGCGGGATCCAGAGGTTCGTCCTCCAGCGGATCGCTCTCACTGACATAGGCATGGTTTCCCACGCGTCCACGGGTCATGCTCACATACAGCAGCTCTCGTGTGAGACGACCCTGCGTCACGACGGTATGTCCTGTGTCCACCGTCAGGCCCTGCGAACGGTGGGCAGTTGTCGCATATCCGAGCTCAACTGAATTCGCTACGTAGTCGCGGGTCAAGGAAATGGTTGCACCGGTATCCCGGCGCACGGCGGTGAGGGAACCGTTACGCCGGTCTGCACGGACGACGTCGAGCATGGTTCCGTTCCGGATGAAGTCTCCATTGCTGTCCATGATTGTGCGGTCATTCTGGCGGGCGATGACGGCGTCACCGCGGCCTGCACGTGATCCCTCACTGATCGGTACCGCTTGCTCGGCGTCTACGTCACCTTGGATAACCCGGTCGGCCTGGGCACGCTGATTGAGCATGCTCACGGTGTCATTCTCGGCTGCAATGAGAATGGAGGACTTGCTGGCCTTAATGTCCGCCTGCCAATTGAGATAGGCCTGATCGACCATGTCCAGGTATGAACCGTGTCGGAGGCGTCCGTGCCGGTTGTACTCGGCAACTGCAGAGAAATCACCAGACCGGAGCTTCAGTGATGCGCCTTGCTCCCAGACCTGCTCGAACCGCCAAATAGTTGTCAGCCGGGACGTCTTGCCTTGACGGTCCAGCCAGCCAAGGATGCCGCCAGCATCAATGGCGTCCAGTTGTCCCGGGTCGCCCACCAGCAGGACCTTCGCCCCGGCGTCTCGCGCCTGCTGTACCAAGGCGGCCAGCTGAAGAGTGGACACCATCGAGGCCTCGTCGACGACGACCAGCTGGTTCCGATGAAAACGCCACCTGTCCTGTTCGGCAGCGAGCCATGCGGCCTTCTGTGCCAGCCGGACGGTGTGTGGGTTCCTGTCGCCCTGGTGAAGAGTAAGACGCTGCTCCGCATCGAAGAGCTGGGCCGCCCGGTTACCGGCTCCCTGACCAGCGGACTCGTAGAGCCATTTGGCGACATTCTCAGTGGTCATTGCAAGCTCTCGCCCCAGAACCTCGGCGCTTGCTGCTGCCGGTGCCAGGCCAACCACGGTACCCGTGCCGAATCCTGCTTCCCAAGCTGCCTTAACCGCACCGAGTGTGGTGGTCTTGCCAGTACCGGCGGGACCTACGATGGCATCGAGCTGGTTGCCGCTGAGCAAGACAGTGGCTGCAGCCGCGCGTTGATCAGAGTGCAATTCCAGACGGCCATGGTGCTTGTAAAGGGAGAGCGATTCCATGGTGACTTCTGCGCCCACGACCGGACCGCCGTCGTCGTTCCTTGCGTCCATGACGGCATCCTCGGCGGCAAGGGTTCCTGCATCCGTGAACAGGCGGGAGCCCTGGAACTCGAAGACCGAATGTCCTGCGAAATGAAGATCAGAATGCGCATCGACCGGGACGGTGTAACGGCGCTCGTTGAGCGCCACGGACTGGTTTTCCGCGGCCCTGGCCACGGCATCGATCATGGCGTTACGGTCCTCCGCTGTTTTGCAGCGAATTTCGGCGCAGACACGTTCCGCTTCCGCGATGAGGTTCCACCGGTTCCAGGTGGCACGTTTCATGGCCACACGCTCCCGTGCCAGTGACCCGACGGCGTCGTTCCAGGACGGAGCGAAGTCACGGGAGCGGAATGGGGTTCTTTGGCTGCGCCGAACCGTTGCGGCGAGAACATGACTTGGGCTAAAGCCTTTGTTGGTTGCCCGCTTCTGCCACTGCGCTGAGAGTTCGTGCAGTGGTGCGACCGTTTCCGATTTGGCTGTTCGGGTTGAAAGGGTGGCCTGCTGCCGGAGCTTGATGATGGTTGTCGCGGATGGGGGAGTGCCGTGGCCGGCGGTCCATTCGGCAACGAGCCGGTCGGTTTCGAGATCGATAAGGCGGGAGCGGTTGGAGAACTCGCGAATCAGCGCATCGTCGACGCCGGCGAGTTGCGGGCTGGGGTTGTGTGTGGTCGCGGCCGGCTTGCGGAAGTCCGTCTCGGTGCCGAGGTTGCGGCTGAGGGCGTCGAAGAGGAGGCCGTTGTACCGCTCGCTGGCCGCGACTGCCGTCTTGTACAGCGTCCGAGAATCCAGTGTCACCCAGGCACCGTCGGTGATGCGCTGGATCCGGTTGGCGATGACCATGTGCGTGTGCAGCTGAGGATCGCCTGCACGTGACTCCCAGTGGTCGAAGGCGGCGGCGATAGCCCCACGGGTGCCGATGTGGGCGACGCCGTTGCGGCCAGCCCTCGTGTGGATGACGGACTCCTCGAGCCATTGCAGGGTGGCGCTGACGGCCTGGTGGTGGGTCTGGAGGATCTGGTCCTGGATGCTTCGTGGGCTGAGGGCCCAGAGGACCGAGACGGATTTGGGCACGCTAAAAGTGAGGTCGAATCCGACGACGGCGAGGCGCGTTTCGGTTCTTCCCCCGCTCTTTTGGACGAGCGTCGGCTGGCCATGGGGTCGGCCGAGGGGAGTGCCATTGTCTGGGTGGGCGGCCTGGTCGAAGACGGCCTTGGCGTCCGTGTCCGTGACGATGTCCCCAGCTTCACGAGTGATTCCTGGCAGGCCGGAGCCTATCCAGCGGCCGAGTGGCGTTCCCGACTTCATGTAGTAGGTCGTGGCGTCCGTGGGAGCGACCCTTGCGTCATCCATCATGATGGTCTTGAACAGGTACTTCAGGCCGGACTGAGCCGAAAGCCGGGCGATGGACATGGTCATGGCTGCTGTCCTTGGCGGGCGGGGTTATTCCATCCTCGGCGGCGGAACAACTCCTTGGATTTGGGGTCCAGTTCGACGTCGGTCGCCCGACTACTTGCCAGTAGCCTCCCGGCCACATGGACCAGGTCGTGGGCATCCGCTTTCTGAATAGCCAGGAGCCGGTCAAGCTCTCGGCGAAGGTTTTGGGCGGTGGCCCGTTGTTCCGCGGCCTCGGCTTCGAGGCGATCGATGTCTACGGCTTGAAGTCGGAGTTGGGCGTGGAGCGAATCCACGCCTCTGCTGCTGGGGCCTTGGATGCGAGACAGTCCGCCTGTTGCTCGGTTACGACGCGTGGGCGTGGCGGGTTCGGAGCCGTCTCGTGATGCCGCGGAGGGCATCGGTGTTGACCCCGAGAGGCGCTGCCGACGTCGACGATCGCGGTGTCTGTTAGCGCAGCGAGTCGAGCAGAAGCGTTGGGAGGCGCGGCTCGGTTCGAAGCCCTCCCGACATTCGACACAAATTCTCTTGCCCACGTTGGTTCATCAGCGGGGACCCACCTTGCGACATGACCTGCCGTGAGTCGATCTCACGGCGACCGCCTTGGATGCCAGAGGTGTGAGGCAGTTGATTCGCTGGCAACAGAGCCGGACCGTCGGGCAATCCAGTAGACCGGGGTCGGGTGGGGTCTCGGGGACCGCTGCTGTGAAGGCATGGCTTCGGCAGATTGGCCAGGAACGGAAGGCAGCGACCGTGCGGGTGCCGGCAGCGCAAGACCGGCCGCAGGCCATGTCCACCTTCGGTAGGCGGTTTGCCGCCGCTTTCTCGTGGCTCTCCCTCGATGCCAGCGGCCTGCTTCTAGGCATGGTCCGCCGGAGACACAGGAGGGTTTAGCGAGGAACTGGAGTGGGCCGGTTCAGCGCCTCGCGCGTAGGGTGGGCATCGACGGACAGATCAGCCCTCACAGCCTGCGGCACACATTCGCCACGATTGCCCTAGACTCGGGGACCGCGTTACACGACCTGCAGGACAGCATGGGACACGCGGATCCGCGCACAACCAGGCGGTACGACAGAGCCCGGAACAACCTCCAGAAGTCCGCCGGCTACGACGTCGCCAGGGCGCTGGCGTAGAGACAGGCCTCGCCTCGGGCACCAAGTAGTTTGGTGTCGTGAACGATTTGACTGCGGAGGAAGCGACTCCGCCGGATGCCGAGACCATGACCGCGATCTACGAACTCCCCGTTCCGATCTGGGTCAGCGCCGAGGCCTTGGGCCGGACCTATCCGTCCGGCGTGGGCCCGGTCCGATTCGACGTCGTGATGCCGGAGGACCATGTCCCGTGGGTGGACCCCCGGTTGTCGACGGCGTTGTCCTGCCGGAATCCGTGGACGGGAAGCTGGTCGAATGGACAACAAAGTACGCAGCCACGATTGCCAAGGAGTTCCAGCCGGCGACTGCCATACGCCGAATCGTCATCACTGCCGTGGAAGCTCCCCCGGATACCACTCGCTCGTGGGGTGCCGACCAGCAGCTCGGAGAATACATCCAATTCTGGTTTGACGGCGTGCGCACCTGGGCCGAGATTGAGACGGGACAGGACCTCGACCCGAATCATCGGGTCTACACCGCGGAAACGGTTGGAGCCGGGCTGACGTTCATTGCCCCAAAGCACGAGGACGTCCTGGGCTTTCGACTCTCGTCTCCTCCCGTAGAGCCGGTCACCGCGTCGGGCTGGCAGTTGATCCTCGCTGCTGTCCGGGACGACATTGAGCCGCCCCTGGGTCTGCTCCTCTACCGTGACGCCAGGGCCGCCTACGCCCGCGGCTTCTTCCGGCGGGCAATCATCGACGCCGCCGCGGCGCTTGAGCTCGCACTCGCGGGGATCCTGAAAAGCAGGATTGGCGATCTTCCTGGCAAGCAGCGTAAGCGCTTGGAGGGCCGTCCGACGCTGGGCGCTTCCATCAATATTGCCGAAGTGTCCGGCATCAAATTCGACGTGCCCTACGAGAAACTCAAGGAACTGAACAGCGCCCGGAACGACGCCGTGCACCGCGCGCAAGCACCTGGCGCGCTTGAAACCTCCGCATTGCTGTGCGTGGCCGGCGAATTCCTGCTAACCGCACCACGGGTGAAGGGTTCATCGGCGTCGGCAGATTGAGCCGCGCGGTTGCTGGCGTAGATTGACGCGGGATACGGAAGAGGTCCGGCAGACCTGCGGACTCTCGCAGCGCTGGGGGCCGGTGGTGTCCGTGCGCCCTGGCGCCCGGTGTTGCCGCAAGTGGCCAGAGCAATCGGGCGGTTCTGAGCGGTCAGCGGGAGGTCCTGGGGGAGCACCCGGAGAGGGCTGTTTTCGCCCCCGTATACAAGAGGTACGAAAATCGCGATTCAATGTCCCTGGAAGGGGTCCGCCACGCAGCCCATTGACCCGGCGACAGGTGGGCCCGCCCGCCATTGTCGGTGCTGCTTGGCATGCTGATGCTATGAACCCTCAGCACATTCGTTGTCGCAGACCAGGTCCGCGCGCGCATTCACTGGAAGCGGCTCGCGGTGGCCGGATCCGAAGTGGACCGCCGGCGCGAAGCCGACTGGGTTTTAGTATCGGTAGTAGCATATCTTGCCGTTACTCGTTACTAGCGTTACTATCACGTATGAGCACCCCAGAATCTGCTTCCGCTCCTGAACGCCGCGCAGCCGTGGCCGCCGAGGCTCTGGCCGCCGAAGGCCTGCCCGTCACCAGCCGTGCCGTACGCGCACGGGCAGGGGTCTCCATGGCGGTCGCGACCGAGGCTGCAACGACGTGGAATGAACGCGAGGCGGCCCAAGCGCACATCCCCGAGGCGCCGGAGTCCGTTACGGCCCGCTTTAGCGGCATCTGGCGGGAAGCGTACTCAGCCGCGCGTGACCTGTTCGCTTCCGAGCGCGAGACCCTGACCGGCCGCCTCCGGGTGGTCGAGGAGGACAACAGGTCCCTCACAGCGGACCTCACAACCTCAGACGGCCGGGTGGCGGAACTCGAAGCTGAACTGGAGCGGGTCCGAACCGACGCCGAGCAAGCTGCCGCCTCAGCGGCGGCCGCCCACGCCGCTGAACTGTCCGCAGAGCGGTCACGCGGAGACCGGGCAGAAGGTGCCCTGGGCGCGGTGACAACGGAGCGTGACCGGCTACTGAGGCAAATAGAAGCAGCCCGCCCTCCGGCAGCCGGCTGACGGCGGAGCAGACCCAAGGCTTCATCGACGATAGGAGTGCGGCATGGCAACTGACATCGAAGGCGGTGTCGCGCGCATTGAAGCTGCGCTCAATACGCCCACCCTGAAGCTCCTCGACCGCAAATCCGCCGTCATTGCCATGCCGTTGCTGTCGGCTGTCTTCCCCGACGATTCGCAGCCGGTTCCGGTCGAACAGTTGCACACCCGGGTTGAAGCCCTTCTGGACGACCTCCGGGCCGGTGGGTACACAGTGCCGTCGACAGGCGGCAAAGCTCTCGCCATGCAGTGGGTGCGTGAGCGGTGGCTGTACCGGGACCCGGGGCGCGGGCAGGAAACCTACCAGCTCACCGGCGACGCGAGGCAGGCCCTGGACTATGTGCTCCGGGCAAGCCGTTCCCAGCTCAACGTCTCCGTGTCGCGCATCGAAACCATGCGGCGGGTCATCTCGGACGCCGCCCAGGCGGCCAACCCGGACCGCGAGGAGCGTAAGCGCAGGCTCGCCGAAGAAATCGCGATCCTGCAGGAAGAGTACGACCACTTGGCCGCCGGCGGCGAGCTGCGGGAATCCTCGGAGGCGGAGTTGTCCGAGCAGTTCTCCAACGTGCTCCGCGAGCTCGATGGCCTGCCGTCCGACTTCCGCCGGGTTGAAGAGGCGGTACGGGAGATGCACCGGGGAATCACCAAGAGGTTCCGTGAGGAGGAGCGCCCCGTCGGGGAAGTGGTCGACGACTACCTTGCCCAGGCGTCCAGCCTGCTGACCGGCACTGCGGAGGGCAGGGCCTTTGCCGGCGCCCTGGAGCTCCTGCGCAAACCTGACTGGCTGACAAGACTGCGCTCCGATCTGGAAGCCATCCTGGCCCACCCCGGGGCCGGCCGACTCCCTGCCGATGAACAGCGCCAGATGCGCACGGCGGTGGACATCATCCGCCGCGGCATCGCCGACGTCCTGGATCAGCGCCAGCGCCTCACCGCCACGCTCCGGGAACACATCGAGAACTACGACCACATCCGCAACCGCGAGCTCGACACGGTACTGCGCGGCATCGACCGGGAAATGCGGGCCTGGATGCAGTCGGCACGCGCCCGGGACCACGTCGCTGTCCAGTTGATCCCGCCTGGCCTGGACATCGCGGCCTTGCGCTTCAAGACCTACGACCCGGACAGCCAGCGTGCGCCCGAACCACTCGCTGACGTCTCGGATGAGGCGCCGGCGGCGCTGTCCCTGGAGGACATCCGCAGGCAGGGCGGCCCGTCGCTGGATCAGCTGCGCCGCCGGATCGAGGAGAAATCCGCCAACGGGGATCTTGAGTCCGCCGCGGCGCTGTTCAACTCGCTGCCAGGCGACCTCCGCCGGCCCGTCGAGATCCTCGGGCTCCTGCACCTGTTCACCCGGCTCGGAGCCCATACCGATCCCGACCAGCGCGAGGCTGTGTCGGCGGTGCGGCCCGACGGGAGTACGCGCACATTTCTGATGCCGTCCGCCACGATCCGGCCCGCAGGGGATGCGCAGGCCACCGATACAGAAGGAGCACGCCAATGACAGACGTCGCCGCGATCCACGAAGACTCCGTGGACCCCCTGGACTTTCTGTCGGAGGACTCGCCGGCCGGGGACGAGGACGGTGCGGAGAGCTCGCTGTCCATGTTCGAGAGCGATGCCTCGACCCTGTTCCCGGACCAGCGCAGATGCCTCCATGCACTCCTGAAGCACCGGTATCTCTCGGCGGAGCGTCACCCCGACCACTGGCAGGTTCTCCTTGCCAACGCCGAGACTATCCGTGGCCGGCTCAACGAGCTGTTCTTCGAGCTCTTCATCGACCGGGACCACCAGATCGCGTTCAAACGGCAGGCGGTTTCGGAGACGGGAGATCCGCTGCCGTCACTGCTGCGGGACGTGTCCCACACGAAAGAGGAGACCATCATGATGGTCTACCTGCGGCAAAGGCTCTTCTCCCAGCGCCAGGAGGGTGAAGACGTCGTCTTTGTGGACCGTCAGACGCTCCTCGATGAAGTGGCCGACCAGCGCCCCGAGCATACGACCCACCGCGCCATGGACCAGAAACGGGCGCTGAAGGCGATTGACGGGCTGGCAACGGCCGGCCTGCTCCTGAAAACCGCCGATCCCGACAGGTTCCGGATCTCTCCCATCATTGAGATCCTCATGCCGGTCGAGAAGCTGCGCACCCTGTGGACGTGGCTGATGGAGCAGAACGGCACCGCGCCGGAGGGTGACGGCGACGGCGCCGATACCGACGACGAAGACGACGATGAACCAGACCTGTTGACCGAGCTGGGGAAGGACAACGCATGACCCTCGAACTGGAAATACCCGATCTGCAGGTAGTCGCGACGGAGCACGCCCAATGGCGGGTTGAGGCGCTCCAGCTGGTGAACTGGGGTGGCTTCCACGGCCGCACCGAGGTGCCGTTCTCGCCTGGCTCCACCCTGCTCTCAGGGGCGAGCGGCACCGGGAAGTCGACCGTCCTGGATGCCTACATCGCGCTGATGATGCCCTCCAACACGCCGTTCAACGGTGCGTCCAACGACGCCGGTGGTCGAGCCCGGTCGGCGGAGCAGCGGAACCTGCTGACCTATCTCCGCGGCAAGATGGACACCAGCCGGGTCGACGGCTCGGACGAGATGCGCGATCAGGTGCTGCGCGGTGCCGGCATGACGCCGGTCTGGGGTGCTCTGGCCGCGACCTTCGTCAACGATCAGGGCCGGCGCTACACGGCGATGCGAATCTATTTCGTCAAGGCCGGCGGCTCCGTCAACGGCGACGTCACGACGACGTTCGCTGCCTACGAGGGCTATTTCGACACGTCCAGGCTCGCGCCGCTGGCCGCCAGCCGCTTCGACAAGCGGACACTGAAGGCAGCCGTGCCCGGACTCACCACGTTCAACACCTTCTGGGAGTTCGAGGGGACCCTCCACACCCGCCTCGGCATCGGCGGGGCCGACGGGGGCCGCAAAGCCATGCGGCTTCTCGCTCGGCTCCAGGCCGGGATGGAGGTCAAACGCGTGGACGGGCTGTACAAGACGATGGTGCTGGAAGAACCCGTCACGTACCAGGCCGCCGATCAGGCGATTCTGCACTTCGCCAATCTGGAGGCGTCGTACTCGAAGATGGTCGACGAAGCCAACAAGGTCAAGGTCCTGCAGCGCCTTCCTGCACTTCAGACGGAGCTTGCGGACGCCGAAGCGAAGGAGTTGCTGATCCGCCAGTTCGGTGCCGACGACGATGGGCCCTCGTCGTTCCGCCTGTGGAAGCTTCGCACCGAACGTGGCCTTCTTGACGACGCGGTGCTGGCGAACCGCCGCGACCACGGCGCGGCCAGCCGTACCTTCGCCCAGGTCAAGGCGGACGAAGCCGAGTACGGCGCACGCCTCGCCCAGATCGCCCGGGACAAAGACGCGAATGGCGGCAGCGCGATCGAGGAACGCCGTCAGAAGATCGCAAGCCTTGAGGGCAGCCGCGACGCGGTCTACCAGGCGAATCTCAAGTTCCAGATGAAGACCGAGGCCATCAACCTCGTCGTGCCCGAGACGGCCGGGCAGTTCGCCGAGGCGCAATCTGCCGCCGCCGACTTCCTGTCCGGTTTCGGTGCCCGCGAAAGTGCATTGGACGAGCAGGAAGGGCGCGCCCGTGAGGACCTGGCACCGCTCACAGCACGGCGGAAGGACCTCACGGAGGAGGCCGCGTCCCTCAAGGACAGGGCCGGAATGGTCCCGCGGGGGCTGCACAACGCCCGGCTGCGGATGGCAGAAGCCGCGGACTTGGATCCTATGCGTGATCTGCCGTTCGTCGCGGAGCTCATTGACCTCCTGCCGGGCGAGGAGACCTGGCGTAAGGCCATTGAAACGACGCTCGGCGGCCTCGCACGGACCGTGCTGGTCGACCGCAGCACCCGTGACCGGCTCTCTGCGGCCATTGACGGGGTCACGATCAGGCCGCGCATCAACTACCAGGCAGTGACCCTGGCCGAACACGAGGACTGGCAGGGCGACCCGGCAATGGTCTCCGGCAAGCTCGCGTTCCTGGACTCCCCGTTCTCGCGCTGGGTCCAGGACAGGGTAGCGGGAAGCGGTGTCGACCACCTGTGCGTGTCCGACGCAGCCGGACTTGCCGGTTCCGGATCGCGGGTGACCAAGTCCGGGCAGACCCGCTCGGGTGACCGCGGCGCCCACGGGGAATCAGGCGAGGGCAACATCATCGGGTTCTCCAATGAACGCCGGCTCAAGGACGTCGCGGAGCTGCTGGCAGAGCTGGAGCCGGAGATCGCCAAGGCGAACGACCGCATCCGGGACATAATGCAGCGCCGGGCTGACCTCAGGCGGCAGCGTGACGCCCACCTGTTCGTCCAGGACAGCAACTGGGCCGCCATCGACCACCTCGGGATCGACCGGGAGATCACGGAGCTGCAGGACGCCATCAGCAGGCTGCGGAGCACCAATGAGATCCTCGATGCGCTGGAGGCCGAGGACGAGCAGATCAGGCCCCTTCACGGGCAGGCGAACCGGGCCCGGGTCCTGGCAGAACGCGACATGGAGAAGCTGCAGTCCCTGTGGGGCGGCCTCGTCACGCAGCAGGACACCGTGCAGGCTGCGACTGACGACATTGTCGACCGGCAGACGGCAACGGTTACCGAGGCTCAGCAGGCGTACCTGGATGAGCTGTTCACCAGCAACTGGGAGGCCACGAGCCTGAAGTCATTCGAGCCGAACATCACGGCGCTGCGCAAGCGGCTCAGGGAGGAATCCGAGGCCGCGCGGCGCAACGCAAAGAGCGCCACCAACGCGATGGTGAGCATGTTCGAGGCGTATCAGAGCAGCTGGACCGAGAACAATCTGGGCACCACCGCCGACTCGGCGGACGGCTACCGCGAGATCCTCGACCGGATCCAGTCCGAGGGGCTCTACGAACGCCGCAACAAGTGGCGGCGCGAACTGGCTGCGTGGTCCAGCGATGACCTGCTGCGGCTCAACGACGCCTTCGACACCGCCCTGGCAGACATCGAAGACCGTCTCCTGCCGATCAACAGGATTCTCGAAACGCTGCCGTTCGGGGACAAGGGCGGTGTCCTTCAGATCACCCTCCGCCGACTTCAGAGCGAAGACCTGGGCAGGTTCCGCCGCGGCCTGCGTGAGCTGTCCTCGGGACTGGCGCTGGAGCTCACCGAAGACCAGATCGAGGCGAGGTTCAAGAAATTGAGCGAGTTCATGGCCCGCATCCGCATCCCGGAGGGCCACACCAAATCCTCGACGTCCCAGCGCGATCGCTACCTCGATGTGCGCCAGCACGTCGTCATCACCGCGGCCTGCCTCGACAAGGACACCCGCCGTGAGATCGCCACCTACGACTACCTGGGTGATAAGTCCGGCGGCGAAACCCAGGAACTGGTGGCCTTCGTCGTCGGGTCGGCACTGCGCTATCAGCTGGGGGACGAGACCCGCTCCCGGCCCACGTTCGCACCGGTGTTTCTCGACGAGGGGTTCGTATTATCGGACAGCGAGTTCGCGGGCCGGTCCGTCCGGGCCTGGCAGAACCTGGGGTTCCAACTCATTATCGGCGCCCCGCTGGACAAGGTGACGTCGCTTGAGCCGCACATGGACCTGCTCCTGACCGTCACCAAAAACGCGCGGGGCTACTCCTACGTCAGCGACCTCCCCGACGAGCAGGACACCCGGGACAGCGCATGAAAACACCGCCGGCCGTCACCGAAGACATCCGCCGTCGACTGAGCGGCAGGTGGCATGCCCACCTGACCGGGGAGGAGAGGGCGTTTCCGCACGCCTTCGCCCTGGGCCGCCCGGCAACATCTGAGCTCCGGGCCGACTACTCCGCTGTGCACGCGCAGACCGTGCAGTGGCAGGACTGGGCGAGGGCGCACGAGGTAGTCCTCGACTACGAGAACCGCGCGGCAAAGGGCAGGACCACGCAGCCAGTTCCTACTCACGCGCGGGTGGCATCCATCGACCATGCCGCATCTATCGCCGGCGGAGTCTGGCCCGACAGGCTTGCCCGGGCACGCCAGCGGCTCGACGTCTTGCGCGATAGGCATCCGCACCTGGTCGAGGTCGGGAAGACTCTCCGTACCCTCGACGCGTACCGGGACGTTGACTTCGGGCTGCTCCTCTCCGTCGCCGACTGGTACCGGGAGGACCCGGCCCGCGCCAACCTTGGGGTCACTCCACGCCAGGTCCCGATCCCGGGGGTGCACGCGAAGTGGCTGCAATCCCACCGCCGCGGGGTTCAGGCGCTCACCGGGCTCGACGACCTCGGCCTGCTGCCAGGCCACCCGCCCCGGATCCACTTCACGTATCTCGACCCCGGCCACCTCGCCGCCGGCGGCCGCGTCCACGACTCGGCGACAGCCGGCGACAGATTCACACCGGCCTACGTGCCGGAGACCGTCGTCATCTCTGAGAACAAGGACACCGCAATCCACTTTCCGCCCCTGGCTGGCGGCATCTCTGTCGAGGGGGTTGGCAAGGGCGGAAAGACGCCCGCATCATTCCCGTGGATCAGGGATTCCCCGGTGTTGGTCTACTGGGGCGACATGGACCGCGACGGCTACGAGATCCTGGACGGATACCGGGCCGACTTCGACCGCGACATCGACTCGATTCTCATGGGCCCGGAGGACTACGAGACCTACGAGGCCTTCGGCACCGAACTGGACCAGACAGGCAGAGTGCTCCTGCCCGGCGTCCCGAGGCCGGTGGACAGGCTCCGCGCGGAAGAGCGTGCGGTCTACCTGCGTCTCCTTGATGCGCGGCACACCGGCCACCGGCGCGTCGAGCAGGAACGGATTCCTCTTGCCAGGGCGCTGGAACAAGTCGAGTTGGTCCGCCAGAGGGTGGCCGACCGCGACGCTCATTGAGCTCTGCGGTGTATTACGGTGCCCGACGAGCCATGATAGATCGCGGCACCGCGGGCAAAGCGAAAATTTGTTCGAATGTGGAGGGGTCTGTGGAGAACGTATGTTCGATAAACCCCAGAATTCGTCCTAAAATTGGGGCGTGATCAAGGCAGGCTCTCAAGAGGACGTGGACCGGATGATGGCGCGCCTGGACGCCGACAAGAGCCGTCCGATGGATGACACTTCGCCGATCCGGGACTTCCCTAAGTACGGCCGTCCCCTGGTGCAGGTCGGCAGCATCTACGGCAAGGCCGTCGCCTGGTCACGCCGCTACGGCCTGATCGAGTGGCTGGATGTCTCCGGTGCATACCACCTGGGATGGGCGCAGTCATCCAGCATTAAACGCGTGACGGCGGAGGAGTGGAAGGGCAGCAGCGGGTTATAGGGGGTGCTGGCGACGGGCCGCAGACATGTCAGAGAGTCAGCTCCCACTGAGGCGTCGAAGGCAGGTGCTAATCGACGCAGCCAGTACTAGCGTGCCGCGAAGGACTGCACCGGGATGCGATCGGAACTCCGCCGTACACCTTCGCGAATCCCGGCCAATAGAAACTCTGGCGAGTGGCCGAAGTCAGTCCTCAAGCCATCTGGCTGTGTCTTCGAGCTGGGCTCTGAGATCGGCCCACGGCCGGTCGAGGTCGAGCGTCCGAGCGCCGATCCGGTTGCCCTGGATCGTTACATCCAGGTCTGGCTGTAAAGGAGCGTCTGTGCGTGCGTATAGCAGCAGGCCGCTGACCGATCCGTCGCGGTCCACGTCGGCGTTCTTCACATAGGTCAGCACCTGGTAGAGGTTCGCAGAGTGTATGGTCGCCTTCCCCCACATGCCGACCTGCATCGATCGGCTGTAGTACTTTGCATCGATGATCAGCGTCCGCCGCCCACGCCGGAGCGTGACATCGGTGCGCATTGCCGGGAGCTGTTCGGCTCCGAGCGCCCTCGTCTCATCGAAGTCCCAGGAAACGGTGGACGCGGCGGGGGAGAACTCGGGGTGGTGGGTGGCGTAGTAGCCGCGCAGGAAGCGCTCGTACAGACTGCTCATCGCGTCGTCCGATACCCATGAAGCGAGCTTTGCTGCACCGGCGGCCTGGGTGGGCAGGAGCCCGCGCACGATCAGTTCGCAGACACCGAGCAGCAGCCGGTACGCGGAGTTCGCACGGTGGTAGGTGAGCCCGTCCCAGCGGATCGAAGTCGGTGGGATCAGCGTCACCGCGTCCAGGTATGGCAGGAGCCGACGTAGCGCGTCTCTGCGCTGCGTGGAGACTTCCCCGTGGCGGATGAGGAGGACCATGACCGACTTCAGTGCCTGGTTGTAGGGCGTGTCGGGTTCGTACTCGTCGAACTCGCACACCAGCCTGCCCCGGACCTTGGAGCGGGTGGCCACGGTCCGGGCAACGTCGATGCGGCCGCGCACGGTGGCTAAGTCGTCGCTGCGCCGCAGGTAGTCGCGGTGGAGGCCGCGTTTGACCTGTGCACCGACGCCGTGCACGAGAATCTCCGCGAGTAAGTCGTGGAGGTGGTCGAAGGTCTCGGCCGCGATCCGGTCGCTGCCGTCGCTTCGGATCGTCCGGAAGGCGTAAGCCATCATCACGTACACATTGCGGATGGCGATCGAGCGGTCGGTCATATGAGCGCGGCCCGGAGCCTGACTGCCCATTCCTCGGCCGTGGCCGGTTCGTCGAACCAGTACTCGTCGAGGAGGGGGATGAGTTCGTCCTCGACGACCGAGTGGAGCCAGGTCTCCTCGCTGTCGCCGGCCGGGGGTCTGGAGAGGTAGCTGTGCCCGATCGCGAAGCCCTGGCCGAGTGCGGGGTCGGCGGCGATCGCCTTGTTGAGGTCGACGACCGCCGCGACGACGCTGTCGAGCGAAGGGCTGCCCGCGTCCTGCTGCCAGCGGGTGAACCCCTCCGAGTCGAAGCCCGGCCCCATCTCAAAAAAGCCGAAGCGACGGCGCAGCGCGTAGTCAAGTACGGCGAGGCTGCGGTCGGCGGTGTTCATCATGCCGATGATGTGCACGTTGGAGGGCACGGAGAATGTTTCGTTCTTGTACAGGAGGCGGAGGTCGTGCCCGCGCTTGTCGGCTTCGATGAGCATAAGCAGCTCGCCGAAGATCTTGGAGATGTTGCCGCGATTTATCTCGTCGACGATGAAGAAGTACGGCCGGTCGGCGTCGTCGGCGCGGGCTTCTTCGCAGAACCGGTAGAACGGTCCTTCGGCGAGGACGAAGCCGCCCGTCTCCGTGGGGCGGTACCCCATCATAAAGTCCTCGTACGAGTAGCTTTGGTGGAACTGGACCATCTGGACGCGGCTCGGGTCCTTCTCGCCCATGATGGAATACGCCAGTCTCTTGGCGGCGAAGGTCTTCCCGACGCCCGGCGGGCCCGCGAGGATGACGTTCTTCTTGCGCGCCAGCAGGGAGCGGAGACGCTCGTACCGTTCCTCGGGCAGGTAGACCTCCCGTAGGAATGCGGCCCGGTCGTATTGTGGCAGCGGCACCGTCGTGGCGGGCAGGGCGGGCTCGTCCTCGCCGGTGACGAGCGCTTCGAGCTGCTCGACATAGTCCTGATAAGGAGTGATGTCGGTGAGCGTCTTGAGGGCGGCGTTTCCGGGGTGCTCCCAGGACCCCGTGTGCGTCCACTCCACAGAACGGACATGAATGTACGAGCCACGGTCGGGCTCGAATCGGGCGGCGGAGGTGACCTCGCCGCGCCCCAGGATCTCCTTTCGTCCGCGCTTTGCGAAGACGATGTCGCCCTCGGCGATATCATGCTGGAACTGCCACACCGCGAGGACGTCGTTCCTCAGCGACCCGCCGGTCCCCTCGGGGTCGAGCGCTTGGCGGATCGCTTCACGGCTCGGGTAGGTGTTGAGGTCGTCGAGCTCGTCCCAGCCGATCGCCATGATGCCTTCGGATGAGAACCTCTCCCATTCCGATGCCTGCGCGCCGGGGGAGTAGAGCCAGTAGTGCCGTGGACGGGGATCGCCCAGGTCAGCAGTCCCGGTATCTGTCGAGGTGGGTTCAGCCCGGGATGGGTCCCAGAGCTGCGCCACCGCCGGCGTCCAGAAGTGGAACGGCCCCTCAACCTCGACGGTGAGGGACGAGCGGATCGCGAGGAGGTCGCGATCGATCGAGGCCGGGTCGTTCCCCGTCGCCCCGCCAATCCGATCGGCCAGGCCATCGCGGATCCTCGACTTCATCGGGGCCGATGAGATCGGTTCGAATGTGTCCGGGCGGGCGAGAAACTGCAGCGCGTTGCGAATGTCGGGCCGGTCGCTGCCGGAAGCGAGCATGACGCGCTGCAGCTCCCACGGATCGGCGCGTGCAGCCTCGCGCTCCGTCTCCGCCAGCCCGTTCCAGTGGCGCACGAAGGTGGCGGCCCAGATGATGTGCCGCCACAGCGCCCCGTTGTACCCCATACCCCCTTCGAACCCTGCAGTCCCGGCGGGGCGGGCCAGCCAAGCCGACATCGGCTCCGGGATCGTCACGGGGGAGCGGAGGTGGGCGAGCACTCCCTCGACGTGGGCGCGCCGGGTCTGGGGCCGGGCCGAGGATAGCGGGTGCTCGCGCAGGAACACGAGCTCGGCTGCGAGGAGCACCACCTCTTGGGAGGCGCCCTCAAGCTGCTGGTCGAACTTGTCCCACTGGCGTTGATCGGCCCCGAGGATCGGGTTGTCCCCGATCCTCGAGCGCAGGTCCTCGGCCGCCTCGGCCGTCCAGATTGTAGCCGTCGGGTCGATTACAGACCGTCCGTCGCCGAGCATGTGCCCGATCACCTCACCGGCCTCGCTAGCGATCGCCATGTCAGGTGCCGGCCGTGATGTCGTGACCCGAGGCTCTGCGTCGGTGTCGAAGTGATTTTCGGGCATACCTGCATTCTGCCGGATTGGTGCCCGTCCCGCGTGCAGGCCCGGCGGCTAGCGCTCGTCAATTGTCCCTTCGGGCCAACTTCCGTACCGATGCGGGGAGCTCTCCGCCGGCCTTCTTGATGGCCGCTTCGTAGACTTTCGCGGAGGCATGCGCCCACAGGCCGAGGGTGTGTCCCCCCCGCTCAGAATCGCACTTCTTGTGTCGGGGCCAATCGTTGCCTTGTTCGCGGAAGTCCACGAGCTGGGCCAGCCGTCGGTGCCATTGGGCTTCCTCGGCCGCTTTTCTGGGGTTCCAGTCCCATCCGGGGACTTGGGACAGGACCTCGCCGTAGGCTGGGTGAAGCGTGCCTTGCGCTGCCTCGCGCCGGCGGGCTGAGAACCACCGGGCCATCGACCGTTCCTCCTTGTCGTCCGAGCGTTCGCGGGGGAGTCTGCCTCCGCCTCGCTTCAAGATTCTGGAGATGCCTTGAATGAGCCCTATGCAGACCAAAGGAGCAAGAGTCGGACCGGACGGCTGTGGGCGCGAGCCCACGGGCTGGTCCACGGGAGCCCCTCGCGTGGATCTACCAGCTTGCTTGGCCCGAGACGGGTTCAGCAAGCGAATAATTCAACAACATAATGACAGTTATGTTGTCGGCGGCGGTGAAGGCAAAGGTAGGTCGGCGGACGACTAGTCGGTCGTGATCACTATTGGCCGCCAGCGGCGTCCGTGAATGCGGCGATGACTGCGGCGGGTTCATCCAGGTGGTCGACGGGGCGGCAATGGTCCGCGAACAACGACGTCGGGATGTCATCCAAAAGACCATGTTCTGGTCGAGCTGGAGTGCTCTATGGGAGAGGACCCGAAGGCCTCGCACTACATCGGCTCTCTCGTTCTGGCGAGCAGTCCTGATTTTGGCGCCGTCGGCGTCAACAAGTTCTTCGTCGTCGATAGCGCCTGACGACGCCGACGCTCCTTCTGGCCGTACTCCGCGACCATCTGGTCGAAGCGGGGCATCCCGAACGCGCTAACGGAATCGACGCGCAGTACCTAGACCGGTGGCCGAACGTGCGGTGGAACTCGATGGTACGAGATTCAGTGGTCAAGAGTCCCCTTTTAATGAAAGTGTTTGATTCTTTCTCGATGCCCTGTTTTGCGCATGACAAAGCAAACTCCAATAGTGTTCGATAAACGCACCGAGCTTGTTTTGCGATGCAATTTCTGGTATAATATGAGGGTAGAAATAAAACCCCTTAAAGAAAGAAGATAATGGTTCAATTCGCAGCAGCAAATAAGATTGAAGAAGCCTGGATCGCCGCTGGCAGCCCTTGGTGCGAGCACCCCCAGGTCGACAAGGAATACCATCTGAGCATGGACTCGGGGGACAGGCGTTGCCTGTCCTGTGGCGATACGTTCACCCGTCCGGAGTGGAAGGCCGGCAACCTTGAACCCCGAGGCAATAAGCCATAGGCCAATCCCGACTCGCCGCCGCAGATGCCTTTCTCTGCAGGCGGCGATTTGTGTTTAACGACTTGCACAGTGGACAGGATTCGAACAGGCGGCCTGCGGGTTTGGAATCCGCCGCTCTGCCCATCTGAGCTACTACCGCATGGGCCTGTGGCCGTTTGCACGCATTTCATATTGTGCTGCACCCTGCAGCACTGACTCCCGGTGTGCAGACTTTGACTAGGAATGTTTGCACAGTTCGGAGCTCCCGTTCGGCGACGGTTGCACCCTGCGAAGGCGCAGCCAGACAGCCCCTACAGGCATAACGAAACACACCACGCGCAGATGGCCCGGCCGCTTCCAGGCAAGGAATCGACCGGGCCATCAGTTGCTGTTAATACGTGCTCCGCCTACGGGTGGCGTGCCAGATATGGGGTAGTTCCGACGCTTTCATGTGCCTCCCACGCCGAGCGGCGGACGAAGCCCCGGGCCTTACGCTTCGTTGTCATCCAACGAGTGATGCCTCCGGCGCTGTTGCAGGCGTACTCGTCCCAGTTCCAGTTGGCCACTCCGGGCACGTAGTCGAACTCGGCGAGCACGGGTTCGGGGCCAATGATCCACTGGTTAATGCTGAGTTCCTTGTCCTTGCCGTTGCCGCCAAGGGGTACGATCCACTCGTCGGAATTCACATGCTTCTTCAGGCGCCCGGTGAAGACCTTCATCGCTTCGACCGAACCTCTCGGGTTCACGCGCGCTTCGTGTGCACTGCAGAGCTGGTAGAGCATGTCGAAGGGGAGAAAATCCCGTTCGAAGTTGCTGCCGTGCTCTTCCCAGAATGCAAAAGATTTGTCCGAGTCAGCACGAAACTCTGCCTTTGCCTTCGCGACACTCTCGGGCTCGCTGAGCTTGTTGTATGCCGGCAGCTCCATGAGCGCCATGTATGCGAACCACTCGCGCACTTCGGCGCGCTTGACGTAGTCGTTTTTGACGGCCGGGTTTTTCTTCGCGTCCGCGAACCGCTCGGGGAACTCAATAAACACCTGGCGGTCGTACATGGCCTCCGTCTTGTCCTTGTGCTTCGGCCAATCGTTCAGACTTACCAGGGTGCTCATGATCAATTGCACAGAAATCGGATCCTTGTGTTTGCGATCGAGCAGTATGGGGTCTCTCGAGATCACCTGTTTGAGTACCGCAGCGTTTTCGATGAACTTGCCCACGTCATCTTCATCCACCAAGTTGAGCCGCTTGCTGACCGCTGCACTGAGGGCGAACTGTTCGGCGAACCGACTCGGCGGGATACTGGTCACCAGGTGCACGCCGACGATCGCCCGGATCAGCTCAATGACCGTGCCCTTTCCGTTCAAGCCTTCTCCGATGAAGTAAACGAGCACACGCCAGTCAACTGCAGGGCGGAGGCACATCCCGATGACCTGTATGACCAAAATGCGTGTGTCCTTATCCGGGATGACCTCACAAAACCAGTGCCAGGCGTTCCAGACGGTGCCGTCTTCGTTCACGAACTGGGGGACGGGCGGCGCTGTAAGGGGCAGACGTGTTGCAAACTTCGACAGCGTCACGTGCTCAGGACTGAAGGGGGTCCGCACGCCGCTGCGGTAGTTGTACGAGCAGTCATTCATCGGCAGCTCATCCGGGTCTACCAGTTCAGGTTCCTTTGGCACTCGGCGACACAATGCCAGTTCGACTTCCTTGTGCCAATTACGATCACCGGTCGGGCGCAGTTTGCCCGCCAGCTGGTCAAGGAGACCTAAATCGGAGCGTCGGTAAGCGCCAGCGTAATCACCTTCGTCCTGATAGAACGAGAGCAGGCCCAGACCATCATCCGATGCTGTACCGCCAGGAACCACATTGCGGATCGAGAAAGCGGCTTCGAGCAAGATAGCGGCCTGTACTGGCTGCAGAGTCTGGAAGGACCGCAGCGCTTTCATCCCGGCCACCTTGCGGGCAGCATTTTGCCTATTCAGCAATTCCTCGGTTTTCTGGACGCATAGTGAGCCCAGTTTGTCTAACGCGATCTTGCCGACACTTTGGCACGTCGAAATGGCACTTTCGACGAAAATCTCGTCAAATGTGAGTAGCAAGCTGTTAATATGGTGGTCAGCGCCGCCAAACGCTATTTGAGCCGCCTCGTCACTGACGGGGCGGTTTTCCTTTGCCGTCATGTCTACGCACGACCGAGGGCTGAGGTGAATGTCGAGACAATGAGGTCCCGCTGCTCAGGCCTAAACGGCGGGGCAGCGGCGGCCATACGGCGCGCCCAGCTCTTCAGATCGCCGTCGGATGCTACGACGGGAACGGGTCTGACGGCGGCTTCAAGATCCGCCTGGGTGACATAGATCTTGCGTCCATCTTTGACGGCGGGGAGACGACCGGTCCTAATGTAACGGCGGAGGGTGATGACGCTGCGGCCGCTGAATTCAGCGCCGGCGTCCAGATCGAGTCGGGTAGTGGCAGGCATATCGATGCTCCTGGATGAAGATAGGGAGCACAACGCGAAGCTATCTGCACGGGATTCTCGGTGCACGCGCCTGCCGGCGTCTGCCCGGGCCACGGGGGCCTGCATGATCTTTCCGTCACGATACCTGCCAGCGATCGTAACGTGACGTCCACTCGAAAGGGAACGTCTGCACTGTTGTTAAAGTGCACGCACCTGCCGGCGCCTGCACGTGGCCACGAGGGCCTGGATGATCGTCCCGTCACGATGCCTGCCAGCGATTGTGACGTGATGCTCGTCTATGAAACGGCCATCTGCACTATGATCTTCAGCCAACGCGCCTGCCGGCGCGGTTAGCCTAGCCCTCAAGGGGCCTGCACTTTTTCTCAGCCACGCCGCCTGCCGACGAGCGTGACCTGATGTTCAGTTGCGCATCTGGGAATTCCAGATATCCGCACCATATCACGCTGTCGATCATGGTTGATAAGTTCAGCGCCCACAAGGCCCTAATTCGGAAGGTTCAGGGGCTGCATCCAATAGTGTTGGCACCGGGACCCGCACAAGCGCTGTCAGGGGAGTGGGGGCATGGCCCTGTCGCACAATTCAGCCAAGGTGTGTGCGACGCAGTGTGCACTGGTAAATCAATGAATATCCTTTCGTGTCGCACTGTCGCACACCTCTTGAACTTTCTTTCTTCTGCGATGTGACGAATAAAGGTTCCCCAAGAAGTAAGTCTGATTTCAGTGCTACTGTGCGACACTTTGATTGAAAATGCTCCTATATCAGCGATTTTCCTGTCGCACTTGGTGTCGCACATACCGTTGCACACGACTTCGAGCCTTGGGTGTGCGACGAGCCGCCCCCGGACGAGTTGCCTCTCTCCGGCCGCGCGGCGGAAGTCTCCATCCCCAGCTCCGTCGGTTCTTGAAGAGAAGTCCACACCAAACCGCAGCTCACCTTCGGGTTTGTTTTGCTTCCAGCGCACTTCCGCCATGAAGTGGCGGCCTTTCCCCTCGCCGCGGATGGGCGTCCAGCTCTGGATCAGGGGAAGGGAAAGGCCGGTGGTCACGCCCGCCTCTGCAATCTGTTGGCGGTCCTTCAGCTCAACTGCGATCCGCCGCGTCACTACGAGCGCCAGAATCTTCAAATTCAAGTCTGACAAAGGGCATTCTGCTCTTGTCGGCCTGGGCAGCGAATACGGAACAGATCAGCCGGTCCCATCCGTTCTCTGGCTCGGACTGGGGCTGGTTACAGGTCTATGCCTGGGCACGATCCCATGGCGTGATTTGGGTACCGGTCCCTTATGGCAGATATGGCTGACCCTGGTCATTGCCATGGAATACCCGCAACAGCTTCAGCGCCACAGGCAGTCCAGGCCATAGCCATTCCAACGGCACACAGTGAACCCTGTCAGGAACGCCGGAGAGAGCTTCGCTCTGAATGTGGCGCTCGACGGATGCAGCGATGCTGTTCTTCCTGTCCGTCACCCACATAATCGTTTCATGCCTAATTCGTGTGCCTTCTGCGGCTCAACGCAGCCACTGACCCGTGAGCACCTCTTCGGAAAGTGGGTCAGCAAGATCGGTCTTGACCTGAGCCCGGCGTCCCATCACTCGAGTGCCTTGAATGGGTTGCCGCGGGACCTGGGGGTGCAGCCACCCTACCGGCTGCAGGTAAAGAACTTCTGCGCCGCCTGCAATAACGGGTGGATGAGCAAGATGGAGAAAGCTGCCCAGCGTGTACTTACTCCTTTGATCCTTGGCAACCCGGGAAAGATTGCCCTCGAGGACCAGGGCATCCTTGCCATGTGGGCGCAGAAGACCGCCCTGACGGCCATGCTCGTCTCCAGTGACGAGCAGCGCGAGGGGGGATACGGCCTGGCCCGCTCCGAGTACAAAGCTTTCTACCTACATCGGGAACGAATGCAACCGCTTGATTGCAGCCGGTTTTGGATTGGCGAGTACGCGGAGGACGACGGCTTCTCAGCCGTACGCGTGACCCCCCTGGTCCTGCATTCACCCCGCAACCCGGAACCGGATGTGCCCTGCGGATATGCGCTCACGATCGTGCTGGGGCGGGTCGTCGTTCAGGGGATTCGGTTCACCTCGGCGGACGCTGAGGTAGACGTGAAATCGACGATGGATATGCCGCAGCTTTGGCCAGGCCAAGGAACGCTTCAATGGCCCGGCGGCACACCGTGCACACGTGAGTCCTTTCTAGGCTTCGCAGACGGAAAGAGGCTCAGGGGCGTGGACGGGCAAGTGGCGCTACAGCCCTGGCGGCAAGCGGCTCACATGCCTGAAAGCGTTCATGCGGGGGACCAGGTGGCGGTGCCGGCGATGTGCCGAAAGCATGTCGTTTCTTACCCGGCAACCTTGCTTATGGAGGCCATGAGAGGCCGGTTCTACGCGTTCCTACGAACCTGCGGGTGCCAGGTCACATATCTGCTGCACACTGACTCGGACCGTTCGCGTTTCAGGGCGCACGGTGATGACGCGGTCAGGATCTATAAACGTCTTCCCGGTGAAGAACAGCGGCTCGTGGATGGCACAGAGCCCTTCCTGTGCAAAAGGCTTCCCGCCGATGCTGACGCTGCGATCATGAAGGCCGCGTCTCAACTGTAGCCAGATTCTACCTGGCCGGGTCCTGCACTTCGAAGAACTGCGAGCAGTTCCGTATCCTGCTGTGAAACAGAACCCGTCAGCAAGGCCTTTGCTGGCTTTCGCCTTCCAATACGGAAAGGAACTCGGGGTTGGTCATCGCGTCCAGCCCAAACTCCCGGGCCTTGTTCTGTACGGCCTCGTCGCCTGAAACGACGGTCCACGTCGGTCCGAACAAGGCTCCGTCATTGCTGCAGTGATGACCGTCCAAGGCAGTGGCAACAACCAGCGGGTCGGCATTGCCTTGGTTGTGGTACAGATTCACCAGAGCTGTGTCGTTTACGGGGACCGTATCCATGACCGCCGTGAGCCACGCAAGCACCCCTGCCGTGACGGGGTATTCGAGTTGTCTCAAGTCATCAATATCGGGGAAGCCATCAGCCTCATGGAGGACTTCATTGGGTATCCGGCAGTACTGCTTGAAGAAGTTGCTGGCCCTGTGTTCCCGTTTGATGAATACCAGCGCATTATTGTCAATGACGTAAATTCGCCCATATGCATTCACCCCACTGCCTCCCGGAAGTCGACGAGCTGCTGGGGTCGGATGTGGCGCAGACATACCACGCGGCAGAATTCGCCCGTAGATATGCCTCCGTTGTCGAGAACGCCGAGCATGCGCCGTGAAAACTCCCGCCCGTTGTACTTGCGCACCGCGTTTACTGCTTTGGGCTGTTGCATCGGCTTCTTCTCGCGCTGCGCATACTCGCTCCTAAGCTGGCTCAGGTGGGATACGGCCGCGTTCTGCCCGATCATGCCGAGCCTCATCGCCCGGACAGCCACGGCACTGGGCGTCACCTTGAACATATCGGCCGCAGACTTCAGGTCATCCAGTGACGTGAGCGACAGGCTGCCAAGCTCGCGCTTAGGCATCAACATGGAGCCAACAATGTCGTACTCCCGCTTCACGTCCGAGCCCGTGCTCGACCCGTCGTACGTTACTGGCGCGAAAATCTTCCGCGCGACCAGGACGCTCATCAGCGCGAGAGTAAACACCATCCGCCCGACGGGCTCCTGATAGTCACCGTGGTCCCCGCCCGCGAGGAAGATATACGGTACCTTCGTGTCCTTAATCGCCAGGCCGCTGAACTTCACACCCGTGAGTCGCTGGGGCATGAAGTTGTTTACACTGCGGGAGACGAGGACCTGATTCTCTTCAAGTCGCGAGATCATCAGTTCGAGCGCGTCCTCTTTCCTGCGCACAGACGATATCGAACTGTGGGAGAGCTTGAGGGCATCCATCAACTTGGCAGCGTCGTCTTCCGTTGAATGGCCCGGTTTTCCCAGCAGGCCAACGATGGGGTTCTTCTTTAACGTGCTGTCGTTTTTCTTGAGCAGCTCCTGTTTCCGCAGAAGATCCTTCACGATCAATTCGATATCCCGGAGGTGCACCTTGTCCCGGGAATTCAGGGAAAAGGTGTCCTTTGTTAGACCGCTCAGAAGTTTATCGGTCTTGGCCTTGATCTGCGCCTCCACATAAGGCAACGGCGCGAAAAAGAGCGAGTACGGCAGTTCTCCTTTTCTCGCGAGAAAAACGAGGTCGGTGAAACTGATGGAGCCGGATTCCATTGCGTGGTCGTATGCCTTATAGGTACTGGCCACTGAGTTGTCCAGAAGAGCAGTGAACACTGCCTCATCTATGGGAGTGCGCGTCCCGTTCAAGAGAACATCAATCCACATTCCCGCCGCCCCCTGCCACCGATCGTGTCAACCGCCTTGACCATGTATCTCTGAACAGTTGCTGGAACGCACGGTCTCCAAGCGGTAATCGAAGACAGGGCCCGTGCAATCGGCAGTAGTGGTGAATCCGCATTAGCAGGACCGCGTATTTGATGACAATACAGAACCCGGCTTGAAGCCTGCGCCCGCATGCATCAGACCGGTTTTCAAAGTCACTGTACTTGCCTGTCCCAGACACATACATAGTCGGTCTGCCCCCCTCAGCCCCTTGAAGCGAAAATTTCGCTCCCTACTAAACGACGTACAGCTGATATTCAAACACCGGTACGAACTGCCGCTGGGGAGCGCCACGATGTATCGCATAAGCAACCGGTGAGGAAAGTGCCTATTCATGAGCGTCTGTCACAGAACCACGATCTTGGAAATTATTCCAGGCGCGCAGCAGTGCTGACTGCATCCGCATCTGGAGAGCTCCAGCCGCCTTGCGGGGTCACTTGCCGCGACTCTTGGTTATCGCGCCTGTTGCTGGGCGCGGGCTGCTGCACGGTCCCCGATGACCGGGCTCGTCGCAATACTAACGGTCACTACACGTCCCTCTCCGCAAAACTTATGGATCTCGGAGCCGCACCTCAACGACACGAGTCAGCAGACTTTCGCTCGCGGCGAGCAATGCCCTGAATGCGGGACAAAATGGGCAGGAGCCATCACCGTTCTGACCACAACCGTCCGCTGTAAGAGAGGATTTTTCGGACGCCCAAAACAGCATGAGACGAGTCCTGATTATTTCTTTCATCAGACGACCGGGGGCAAGCCCGCATCGACATCGTCAGAGTCGAGTCCGAGCCTTCCGGTAACCCTAGCCCGCCATATGAAAGCATGACACCACAGCATTGCGCCCAAAACCACGGACGCCCTTGAACAAGAATTTGAGGAGTTCGGTTGGGGCCGTAGAGCCTATGCGTCCGATGGGCGCAATTATGCCTATCGGACTCGGAGCAGCCGTCACCAACGCCGCTCCGAAGGACCTGTTAGTCAATAGCTGATCACCACCCACCCCCTTCGGCACATTTGTCGGGGGCCAACTGCAGTCTGGTCCTTGGCGAGCTGCTTATGGCGGCGCGTTCACTTGTGCTGGGCAGGATCTCAGCCTCAGCTACGCCCTTGCAGGCCTTGGCCTGTTCGTTCCCTTAGTGGGACCAGACGCAAGCATGCACAAGGCCTGGATGCTGATGAGTGCGGTGACCGTCGCCTCCTTTGCCCGGCGGGGCTTGAGCCTCCTCAGTCTCAACTTGACCGCCCTGCTGCTCGGGCCCGAACTGGGTGTGAGTTTCGGGTTCCTGCTCTCAGTCCGGGCGACACTGCGGTTCATTGTGCTGGGACGCAGCCGAAGAATCCACGTCAGGCACTCAAGCCTGGATTCCGGTACGCCGTGCCCTTGTCCATGTTCCAGCCGGCAACCACTCCGGACCCGATCATGATGTCGCTGACCTTGGCCAAGTGGTAAGCGGGGTCAGCCTCGAGGGCGAGCTGCAGGAACTGGTGCGCCTTGCTGCCCCTGCCTTCCCACCAATTGATGAAGCCCACTGCGGTGAGGATAGGAGCCGAGTGCTTGGTGCTGCTGTCCGTGTAGGCGTGGAGGAGCAGCTGCTGTGCCCATTCGACTCGAGACCACTGCGGTTTGTCGTGGGTCTGGGCGAGGAGGATCCGGTCCATACGTTCGTCAATGCCTGGGATGTCAGCCATCAGCCTGTCCCGGATGACGGGGAATTGTAGATCCGCAATCAGGTTCACGATTTCTTCCCGATCCGGGTAGCTGTGGGCGTCGAGCATGTCCATCCAGCGTGCCCTGGCCTGCTCGAGTGCTTCCCCAACCTTGAGGCCTCCGAGCGCCTTTACACGATCGCGGACAGCATCCGTGGTTTCGGTTTCCTTGGTTGAAGCCGGCAGAGTGATCCGGTTTGTCGGTTCGATGGTGCTGCCCCGGTAGATGAATTCAGCGTTGATTTGGCTGGACTGTGTCGCAGTCAACGGGATTGACCGACCTTCCCCCGGGCTTCCATCGTATTGGGAGACCCTTTCGTTCCCGACCAGGAGCCCATCACGGATGGAGAGGCCCCGTTCGGCGAGAGCACCAGTCAACGCGGCGATGGTTGTCGCCTGGGGTTTGACCGGCCCGGCCTGCTCGTCTTGGGAGGTATACACGGCAAAGAGCACACTTTCGGCATTGGTGTCATGGGCCAGGTAACCCGCGACCGTCTGCGCGTAGCTGATTTCGGTGCCTGGCTTCGGCAGATCAACGCGTAGGGTCGCGCCAACGTGCTTGTCCGACAAAGTGATACAGACCAGGCTTTCGCGAGGCCAAAACCCCAAGGTGTGGCCAACGAAACTGAGAACGTCGGCTGGGGTGCGGATGGTGAGCTCTTCCATGATCCTTCTCCTTCATCGGCCGGCGGACTGCGGTGTCGGTGACGGTCGAAAAGTGAGCCATTGTGACGGTTGAAAACTGAGCCACCCGTTCCAAACGATTGGGTGGGTGATCACAGTGGAGGATTGGGCGCTTATTCGGCGGTTGCACCTTGCCGAGGGTGAGTCGATGAGGTCGATAGCGGCGCGGCTGGGGATCTCCCGGAACACGGTCGCGAAAGCGGTCAGTGCTGAGGGGCCGCCGACCTATGTGCGTGCGCCGCAGGACTCCGGGATCAAGGCCGTCGAGCCTGCGATTCGTGCGCTGTTGAGGGAGAACCCGCGGATGCCGGCGACGGTGCTGGCGGAGCGTGTGGGCTGGTCCGGGTCACCGGCCTGGTTCCGGGAGAACGTGGCCAGGATCCGGCCGGAGTATGCCCCTGCCGATCCCGCGGACCGGATCAGTTACGAACCCGGGGATCAGGCGCAGTGTGACCTGTGGTTTCCCGAGGTGCGGATACCGGTCGGTGGCGGGAAGCCGAGGGTTTTGCCGGTGTTGGTGATGGTGTCCTCACATTCGAGGTTCATCATGGCCAGGATGATCCCGTCCCGGATGACCGGGGACCTGCTGGCCGGGATGTGGGAGCTGCTCGGGTCCCTGGGTGCGGTGCCGCGGCGGCTGATCTGGGACAACGAATCCGGCATCGGGCGGCGGAACAGTTATGCCGCCGGGGTGGCGGCGTTCGCCGGGGTCCTCGCGACGAGGATCGTGCAGGTCAAGCCCTACGATCCGGAGAGCAAGGGCGTGGTGGAGCGGGCGAACCAGTTCCTGGAGACCTCGTTCCTGCCCGGTAGGACCTTCACCTCTCCGGAGGATTTCAATGCCCAGCTCGGTCAGTGGCTGCCCCGGGCCAATGCGCGGCTGGTCCGGCGGACCGGGGCCAGGCCTTCGGAGCTGATCCGCCAGGACAAGGCGGCGATGCTGGGGTTGCCGCCGGTTCCGCCCGTGACCGGGTTCGCGGCCAGGGTTCGGCTCCCGCGGGACTACTACGTGCGGATGGGATCCAACGACTACTCCGTGTATCCGCAGGCGATCGGCCGGTTCGTTGACGTCACCGCAGACCTGGAAACCGTCACGATCAGCCTGGACGGCCGATGCGTCGGAAATCACAAGAGGTCTTGGGGCGCCGGTCTGACGATTACCGACCCGGACCACGTCGAGGCCGCCCGAACGATGCGGAAAGCCTTCCAAAACCCGGCACCTGTAGCGAACACGGCGGGGTTGCGGGACCTCGCGGACTACGACCGGGCTTTCGGTGTCGTGCTTGATGATGGGCAGGTCGCCTGATGACCGAGGCCAAGGAAACCGCCGGCCAGATCGAGTACTACTCCCGGGCGATGAAGGCACCCCGGATCCGGAAAGCCGCGGCCAGGCTCGCGGACCAGGCCCGTGAGGCTGGCTGGACCCATGAGGAATACCTCGCTGCGGTCCTGTCCCGGGAAGTGGCCGCCCGCGAAGCTTCCGGCGCTGAGATGCGGGCCCGGGCTGCCGGGTTTCCTGCCCGCAAGTCGCTGGAGGAGTTCAGTTTCGACCACCAGCCCGGGCTCAGGCGCGACACCATCGCGCATCTGGCCACCGGCGCGTTCCTCACCGAAGCGTCCAACATCGTACTGCTCGGGCCGCCCGGAACCGGTAAAACCCACCTCGCAACCGGACTGGGCTTACGGGCCACCCAGCTGGGCCACCGGGTCCTGTTCGCGACCGCGATCGATTGGGTCGCCCGCCTCCAGGCTGCGCACCAGGGCGGGCGGTTGCCGCAGGACCTGGTTCGGCTGCGCCGCTACGGGCTGATCATCGTCGATGAGGTCGGCTACATCCCGTTCGAGCAGGACGCCGCGAACCTGTTCTTCCAGCTCGTCTCCTCACGCTACGAGCATGCCTCGCTGATCCTGACCTCGAACCTGCCGTTCGCCCGCTGGGGCGATGTGTTCGGAGACCAGGTCGTCGCCTCGGCGATGATCGACCGCATCGTCCACCACGCCGAAGTCGTCACTCTCAAGGGCTCCAGCTACCGGCTCAAACACACCCAGGTCGGCTCGCTGCCCTCGACAAGACCGGAAAATACGGCAGAATAACCAACGTCAACGTGGCTCACTTTTCAACCCACGAAATGGCTCACTTTTCGACCAGCGCTGACACTGCGGATGCGCCCGTCAGATTTCGGCGTCATTCTGATAGGAGAGCCATTGCTGGGCTTTTGATTCCGGACGAAGCGACGGAGGAGTATCGAACGAACTCTTGGTTCGTGAACGGCACGCTGCCCCCAGTTGTACGAAGGACCTGCCCAGCGATGATCGGGATCAGAATGACAAACAGCGAAGTTGCTTTTGCTCATTCATGTGTAGGTGCAGGCACCGCGGCATGACGTTAAAGGCCGCAGTTCCGTTGGCGAGGATTAGTGGGTCAGCTGCGCGCCTGATCGCGTTTCGAGCGCATGTTCGGCGCGTTCGACGACGGACCGATCGTGGGCGCCCAGGCGCCCCGAAGTTTCGGGGTTTGCCATTTCACAGTCACGTATTTCTACGAGACGCCGGTGAAGCTGGTTTTCGGCGTGCCGGCAGAAGAAGGACAGTCGGCTGGCGCGTCTGTCCTGCAGGACTAACTCGTACTGGCCAAAGGCTATGCGGTTCCATATCGGAGTGGTCTCCCAGAGCAACAACCTAGCGCGGAGCCCGAAGGTGCCATGCTTGAAATGGCCTGCCAGCCGGGGGAGAAGTAGCCCGAGACTGACGAGGAGAACGGCGCACGTTTCACCCGCCCAGTAGAAGCTGGTAAGGACAGCAGCCGTCGGGCTGGCAGTGCCTTCAACCTTGATGACCGCCCCGTAGAGCAGCCGGTCGAGCAGGACCAGAGCGAACAAGACACAACCGACGGCGATGAGGGTGAACGCCGATCGAAACGCCGGGGTATGCATGTGCGGAACGTTGCTCCTGCATACCCGGGCTATGTCGACGCAGATCCACATAATGAAGGAAGAGCCGGTCCAGAGGAAGACTGCCATCCCGGGCTGATCACCGTATGTCAGTGGCAGGTTGGGATCGGTGACATCTACGCGGCTGGTGAGAAATCCTGCTGTAACTGCCGCACAGGTGGCCCCCACAGCCCATCGTCCCAAGGTGAGTTGCCGCCGTCGTACTTCTTTATCCGCGACCGCAGCCAGCAGGATGGCAGTTCGGAACTGCCAAAACCCAAGAAGTAGAGACAGGAGAGTGGCAAGCCCTACGCGGTTCTGGCCACCGAGCAGCGAATCGATGCCGTAGTAGACGGCGGGGACATACAGCGTGCAGGCAATTGCGGCCAGGATAGTCGCGCGAAATACGCTGCCGCGGTCAGGATCTTGGGCGATGGGCAGCCGAAGGACAGTAAGCACCCACAGCGCAGCTGCGGGCACGGCTTCCATCAGCCAAACACCCGGCGAAAGGCCAGAGGCTCGGGCAGGCTGGAGACCTCGCTGTTGATGATCCGCATGGCAAGTTGGTCGGCGAGGGCCTCGGCTGTGAATTCGGCGTCGTCTGTGTAGCTTCTGCGGCCGAGAGCCCGGAGGACCTCGACGCCGAGGTCCGGAAGGAATGCGGTGACCAAGTCTTCGCTCGGTTCCGCGAGGTCATGCTGAAGGATCATGTGGCTGAACTCGTGCAGGATGATCTGTTGCCGGTGCCAGCTGGATTTCACCGTTGCATGCAGGACTATGTCGCGGTCGGCACAGATGAGCCAGACGCCGCACAATTCGGATCCGCACATGCCAGGGAGTTCGTCAACGATGATGGGCCGGCCGCGTTGCACTTCCAGTTTGTTTTGGATGTACAGAAGAGTCGCGTCGTCGGGCAGACCGAAGCCGTGCTCCGCTCGCCGGGCTATCTTTCGGGCGTCACGATAGTTCATTGCTTCGGGCCGCCGGGGAGTGGGGAACATTGACGGGACCGATTTGGTCCAGAGAATACCCGTTCGGGTAGAGGGACGAACCGGCTTTGCCGGGCGTGAAATGGGGCTGCTCCTTTAGCGGCCGACGACGGCATATCGCGTTGCGAATTATCAGTCCAGTTTTGAGGGCGGCTCGGGAAGTCCGGCTCGAGTTGGGGAGGCCGAGCGCCGCGGTGAGGCGGTCGTCGTCGAGCATTGTGCTGATGATGTGTTTGGCCAAAGGGCGCAGCGGAGCGGGCAGCCGACTTTGGAAGACCTGGACCGTGGCGTCCATGAGATGCTGGCCTTCGGGGGATGGCGCGACATGCGCGGCCTCGTAGGCGTCAAAGAAGGCTTCGGCTTCAGCGTAGGTAGCAGGCATGCCGTCGATGTTCATCCGGGAGCCTAGTTCGGTGAAGAAGCGTGCGGCGGCCGCGAGCTCCGCAGCTGTGGGCTCGCGCCAGGAGTGCTTCTGGGTCCAGCGGATCGGAACCAAGAGCAGCGTGAGGAGTACGTAGAGGAAATCGTCTTTGTTGCCTGGGACATTGCGGTGAACCCTGTTGAGTAGGGCAACCATGTCGCGGCCGCGGTCGCTGTCCAGTCCGCTGGCGATGAGCTCGTAGATGACGATGGCGGTGTCGTAGGAGCGCTTCATGGGGCGCTGCTGGATCTCAGCGTTGCTGTGCAGTGTTGACGCGATGGTCGGGATGGCGAAATTGCGGTAGTAGGAGAGGAAGAAGCCGAGTTCCATGTCCGCGGCGAGATCGAAGAGAGCCATGTTGCGGAAGGTGGCTTCCCAGTCCTGCGGCTGGGCATCTTCCTGACGGCGTAGGCTCGCGGCGGGCGACTCATGAAGATTCATCGTGCCCCTTTCCCGTGCCTGACAGTCCGCGCTCGAAGGAGGGGCCTCAGCTCCCCAGCTCGGCTGACCACCTCCATGGTAGGACTGTTGAATCCGCGTGGCTAGTCGATTGTAGACGGGTCTACTATGCGTTCGCTGTTGCCTGCTTTGCCAGCGTCTTGACCAAGCCCTTTTCTCCCTGACGCATCATCAGCGCATGGGCGGTCGTGAAGGCAGGGGCGGCGATCGGTGTCAGGAGATTCATCCAGCGTTGAGTGGGGCGGACGCGCCATTCGATGTCCATACGCGTCGCTTCACCTTGCTTTTCGGGGGTGAGCACTACTCGCCCGGTGCCACTCAAATGTCCGCCGGCGTCGAAGTCTATCTCCCGAGGCGCAACGACATCTGTGGGGTGAATGCTGATGGTGAGCGTGTAACCTAACGATGCCTTGAAGTTGAGGTGGGCGGTGGTCGCCTTGAGGATGTCTTCCTGGGAATTGCTCATGGGCTTAGTGCGAACCAGCGGCCCGGCGAAGCTGCAGTGTGGCCACCAACTGGGCCAGCTCATGTTGATGTCGGCAATGATGGCCCACACCTTCTCCGGCGGCATGGGGAGGTGCCAGGTGGAACTGAGGTCGAAGAGGCGCGCGGGCATGTAGATATTTTGGCACGAGGTGTATGCGGGCAGGCTGCACCGTGGTCTTCCATGTGCCGAGGATTGCAGGACGCTGACCCGAGACAAGGCGCCACCTCCCTGGCATCGGAAGAAGCATCGCGTTCCAATATCAGCAGCTTGTGCACAGTCTCTGTGCTCGCATGGTCGTTCGAGAGATTCCCTGTCGGTGGGTGTGCTGACCTCAATTCGCTGGAGAGGCAAAAAGGAACCAGATGCCACACTGCTGCCCCTGCTGCCAGGGACCGAGCCGGTGGTGTCAGGTTCTGGTCTGAGAGTTTGCCCGACCCACTGTCAGAAAAGACGAATCGGAGCCTATCCTCACAGACGTTCGGCAATGTAACTGACGTCAGGTTGGGGTGTGCTTCAACTTAACAGCCGGTACCCCTAGCGTTCCGGGGCACCGGCTGTCGTCGTCTTCATCGCAACAGCATGCGTCTGAGCTGGAGAAGTTACCGCTAGGGGCGCTGCTGCAGTTCGCGAAGGCAGAGGCGAGCTAGGCTCTTGCTCATTCCCGTTCGTTGAGCGAGATGCAGCGGGTCGGTCTTGCCCTCGCCGCCCCTGCTTTGGTCATCCAGATAGGCGGACACCCGCTGCAGGGCCCACTTGGGCAGCTTTGGCGCGTTAGTCATGGCGGCCCAGGATCGTGATGACGTAGCCGTCAGCATGCATGAAAAGCTGCCTGCCATGCGAAGCGTCTGGTTCAAGTCACATCATCGACGAATCATCAGAGGCTATGTCGACCTTTCCCTGCCGAACCACGCGTCCTTGTTGCCGCAGCTCGACAGTTTGCCCGACCAGTGTGTTCCAATCGGAAGCATTTTTAGCCATGGAACTCTCCTTGTACATCCCAACGCACCGGCTCCGACCGGTGCGGCTAACTGGCGTAGGGGTCGTTGATGCCGATGTATTGGGTGGTGGTGTATTCGGCGATGCCTTCGGTGCCGCCTTCGCGGCCGAGGCCGGATTGTTTGACGCCGCCGAAGGGTGCTGCGGCGTTGGAGATGATGCCGGCGTTGAGGCCGACCATGCCGAATTCGATTTGTTCGGCCACGCGCAGGAGGCGGTTGAAGTCGCGGCTGTAGAGGTAGGAGGCGAGGCCGTATTCGGTGGCGTTGGCCTGCCGGATGGCGTCTTCCTCGGTGCTGAACGTGGTGACCGGGGCGACGGGGCCGAAGATTTCCTGGCGGAGGATCTCGGCGTCGTTGGGGACGTCGCCCAGCACGGTGGGCTGGTAGAAGTAGCCAGGTCCGTCCACGGGGGAGCCGCCGGTGATGGCGGTGGCTCCGGCGCCGACGGCGGCACTCACCAGGGCGTGCACGTCATCCCGGGCGCCGGCATCGATGAGGGGGCCGACCTGGGTTTCGGGTTCGGTTCCGCGGCCGGTGGCCAGGGCGCCCATGGCGGCGGCGAACTTGGCTGTGAACTCGGCGGCGACGGTTTCGTGGACGAGGAAGCGGTTGGCGGCGGTGCAGGCTTCGCCCATGTTCCGCATCTTGGCGGCCATGGCCCCTTCGACCGCCTTGTCCAGGTCGGCGTCTTCGAACACGATGAAGGGTGCGTTGCCGCCGAGTTCCATGGAGGTGCGCAGGACGTTCTGGGCGGCGTCGGCCATGAGGCGCTTGCCCACGGGGGTGGAGCCGGTGAACGAGACTTTCCGGAGCCGCGGGTCGGCCAGCAGCGGCCCGGAGATCCCCGAAGCGCTGGAGGAAGAGACGACGTTCAGGACGCCGGCGGGCAGGCCGGCGTCGAGCATGGTCTGCGCGAAGTACTGGGCGGTGAGCGGGGTGAGTTTGGCGGGTTTGAGGACCATGGTGCAGCCAGCCGCCACAGCTGGTGCGACCTTGCGGGTGGCCATGGCGAGCGGGAAGTTCCAGGGGGTGATGAGCAGGCAGGGGCCGACGGGCTTGTGCTGGACGAGGATCTTGTTCTTGCCCTCGGGGGTGGTGAGGTAGCGGCCGTAGTCGCGGACGGTTTCTTCGGAGAACCAGCGCAGGAATTCGGCCCCGTAGGTGACTTCGCCGCGGGCCTCGGCGAGCGGCTTGCCCATCTCCAGGGTCATCAGCAGCGCGAAGTCCTCGGCGCGTTCGGTGACCAGGTCAAAGGCGCGGCGCAGAATCTCGGCGCGTTCCCTGGGTGCGGTCCGGGCCCAGGAGGCCTGAACCGCATCGGCCGCGTCGAGCGCGGCGACGGCGTCCTCGCTGGTGGCCGAGGCGAGGGTGGCGAGTACCTCCCCGGTGGCGGGATCGTGCACGTCAAACGTGCCGCCGTCGGACGCATCCCGCCACTGGCCGTTGATGAGCAGGCCGGTCGGCACCGATGCCAGCAGGGATGACTCACGCTCGGGGGTAATGGCAGGGGAAAGGGCAAGGGTCAGAGACATGGTGCTCCATTGGGAATGGTCGTGAACAGGTGGTTGAGCCTGCCGAATGACTTCGGAGGCTCAACCACCCGCTGGGGAATGAGGTGTTATGGCTGGGGTGTGAGGATCCGGTTGAGGTCGCCTTGGGTGACGGACTTAGTCCGGTCGAACCGGGGGTCGTTCCTGAGTTCCTTGACCAGGCCCACGCCTAGGAGGGCGACGATCACGGTGAACGGCAGGGCCGAGAGCATGGCGGCCTGCTGGAGGGCGCCCAGACCGCCGACGATGAGGAGCACCACGGCGCACAGGCCGGTCAAGAGCCCCCAGATAGTCAGGACAGGCTTGGTGGGGTTTAGTGTTCCGCGGGAGGACATCATGCTCAGGACGAAGGTGTTCGCGTCCGCGCCGGAGACGAAGTACATCACTACCAGGATGATGGCGACGATGGAGGTGAGGCCGGACAGGGGAAGTTCGGCGAGCGTGGCGAAGAAGGCGGAGTTGACGTCGTCGAGGGCGGCGGCGCCGATCTTCCCGCCGTTTTCCATGTCGAACTTGATGGCCGTGCCGCCAAAGATGGTGAACCAGACGAAGAAGACGACGCTGGGGACGATCATGACGCCTGCGACGAATTCGCGGATGGTTCGTCCCTTGGAGATCTTGGCGAGGAATACGCCGACGAAGGCGCCCCAGCTCAGCCACCAGGCCATCATGAAGTAAGTCCACCACTGCATCCACTGGACATCCTCGGGTGTGCCTGGGGTGAGCAGGCTGACGGCGAAGAAGTCGCTGAGGTATGTGCCGAGGGAGCGGAAGAAGAGGTTGGAGATGAAGTTGGTGGGTCCGGTGAATAGCACATAGAGTCCGAGCCCGACGGACAGAACCATGGTGCCCTGGCTGAGGTACTTGACGCCGCGGTTGACGCCGGACAGGGCTGACAGTGTGAAGATCACGGTGATGACGGCGATGATGAGGATCTGTCCCAGCAGGCTGGAGGGAATGCCGAATACACGGTTTACTCCTTCGCCGATCTGCGAGGCGCCGAGTCCCAGGGACGTGGTGGTTCCGAACAGCGTGGCGATGATGGCGAAGACGTCGATCATCTTGCCGAACCAGCCATCGACCAGCTTGCCGAAAATCGGGCGGAGCATGGGGGACACCAGGCCGGGGTTGTTGCGGCAGTGTGTGGAGTAAGCGATTGCGAGGCCGAAGACCCCGAAGACTGCCCAGGCGTGCGGGCCCCAGTCGAAGTAGGAGAACTGCATGGCGCGGATCGCGGCGTCCATGGTGCCGGCTTGGGCGAGGCCGTGCGGCGGGGAAGCGAAGTGGGAGATGGGTTCGGCGACGCCGTAGCTGATGAGTCCGATTCCCATGACTGCTGAGAGGATCATTGCCAGCCATGCCCAGGTGCTGAACTCGGGCTTGGCGTCCTGGGCGCCGAGGCGGAGGCGTCCGAACCGGCTGACGGCGACGTAGATGAGCAGTCCGATGCAGCCGAGGGTAACCACCAGGTAGCTCCAGCCGACGCTCTGAGCTACCCAGTCCATGGCTGCGGTCATCACGCCATTGAGGCTTGTGGAGGAGAGGGATGCCCAGGCCGTGAAGGCGCCGATGAGTCCGACTGACGTCCAAAAGACGGCCCCGGGCCTGTTTCGAAGGCGGTCCGCCTCGGCCAGGGATGTTTCGGTTATTGGTCGGGTGCCGTTGGGGGAGGCAAGGATGGTTGGGCTTTCGTCCGTGCCTGGGCTTTTCGTTTCCATCAGGTCCTCGGCATTTTGTGTGTGGGTCATGGCGTACTCCAGATGCAAGGTTGCATGGGGTTGAAGTTGGTGATTCCCGGGCGGGGGGGACCCGGGTGTCTGGCCCGCCGGCTGCTGGCCGGGTCAGGACGATGATGGCACCTGAGGGTCAGAGTTCCTCGAGCTGCGCACCGTCGAAGAAGAGGCCTGCCTTGTAGATCATGGGGTCCACGTCGGCGACTTCGGCGTGCCGGACCCGGCCGACGAAGATCGTGTGGGTTTTGGCCTGGAAGCGCTCCTTTATTTCCGCCTCCAGCGATGCTGCAGACCCGTCGATGAGCGGTACGCCGTTGGGGCCGGCATGCCATTCCAGATCGGCGAACTTGTCCTGGGTCTTCGAAGCGAAGGTCTTGACCGTCCCAAGCTGGTTGTTGCTGAGGATGTTGATTCCAAAGTGCGAGGACTGGAACAGCGCGGGGTACGTCGACGACGTCTTCTGGACGCAGACGAGAACCAGCGGCGGGTCCAGGGAAATGGACGCGTAGGAGTTGGCGGCAAGACCCTTGGGGGTGCCCTCCTCGTCAACGGTGGTCACGACAGTGACGCCGGTGATGAACTGCCGGTTGAATCCCTTCATGATGTCCTGCGGAAGGTTGCCGGACAGGTTGTCAACGATGACATCCGGGGTTTCATCCTCGAAGGCGGAGCCGAGGGACGGGATGCCCACGTGGGCGAGAAGTTCGACGGCGTCCCAGGTCACCTGTTCGTAGGCGATGCGCCCGTCCCGGAGAGTCAGCGCATTGGAGCCGCGGGTTTCCACGACGCGGCCTGTGGGCGGGACACCCCGAAGGGGGTGGGTGAAGGTTCCAGTCGACTTCCAGAAGATGGCCATGTCATCACCGCTGGCGATGACTTTCTCGATGCGGGTGGTCAGGTCGGGAAAAGCGGCCCGGACATCGAGGATTTCCTGCTGCAGTTCCTTCAGTCCGCACACCTTCTTCGTGCCGGTGCTCTCACGCTGGTAGTCGGCGGTCACGATCGCGTCGAACGCGGTGACATCACCCTCGTCCCAAGCTGCGGTCCAAGCGGCGGTTACGGCGTCGTTGAGTGTCTCTTGCATGCCACAACGGTAAGGCCGGGTGTGATCTACGTCAATAGCTACACCCGAAAACGCCACTAGACCCCTAAAAGACAGCAGTCTCTTGACGGCCGTGTTGTATGCAACGTAGGTTTGATGCATGCAAGAAGTCATTCAGTTGCGAAAGGGCGTTCCGGCGTCCGCGAACCAGGCCAGCATTTTGGACAAGCTCCGGAAGCTGGTCCTCAGCGGCGAGTATCCTCCGGGAGCGCCTCTGCCGGAGCTCTTCCTTGCCGACCAGTTCGAGGTGAGCCGGACACCGGTGCGTGAAGCCTTGAAGCAGCTGGAAAACGAGGGCCTGGTGGAGATCAGGCCCAAGGTAGGGACCTTCGTCCGAATCCCGACCCGGCGCGAGATCGTTGAGCTCTTCCAGCTCAAGGAGAGCCTCGAAGGTCTGGCCGCCAGCCTCCTCGCCCGGCGCGGTACGGTGCCGGAGCTTGACATCCTCAAGCGCAACATCGAGGAATCAGAGCGTGCTGAGCGACGTGCTGACGCCGCGACATACGCCGAACTCGTCCACGAGTTCCACTGGACGATTGTCAAGGGTTCGGATAACTCCAAGCTCGCCGAGCACTACGGGCGCCTCATGAACCAGCTTGCCTACCACCGGATTGTCCTCGAAACCGTTGAGCGTCCGGCCCGGATGCGCGCTTCCATCCGCGAACACCAGTCTGTGGTCGATGCCCTCATGGAAAAAGACCCTGTTGGCGCCGAGCTCGCCATGCGGGGCCACGTCAGCGCCTCCAGCTTGGCCGCGGCACGGGGCGCAGACACCGGCAACGCCGCCGGCGAAAAAACACAAGCTTAGTCACCGAAGGGAACCCCATGACTGCCACTAGCTCCCCAAAGAAGGGTTGAACCGTGTCCGAGACAACAATCATCCCCGTGGCCGAAGGAACCAACCTCGCGTCGGCGATTGAAGAACTCGCCCGGGAAGTCGGGGTCCGCAAGGTCACCGTGCTGACGGAGGAAATCCTCCGTGACGGGTCGGGAGCCCTGGCCACCAGCGTGACCAGGGCTGCCGCCGCCGCCGTCATCCGCAACCCATGGAGCGGCTCGGCTGTCTCCACTGACCTGGCACCCGAAACCGAACGCATAGCTCCCGTTCTCGCCAAAGTTCTCACCGACCGCCTCACAGCAGCCCTCGGAGGCGCCGGCGAGATCGAGGCGTTCGGCAAATCCGCCGTTGTCGGGCTGAAGGGCGAAGTTGAACACGCCGCAGCGCTCATCCACACGCCCTACTTCGGAAACCTGGTCCGTGAGTTCCTCGAAGGCACATCAATCCTCTCCTTCTCGGACGAACGGGCAGAGCCCGGAACCACGATCGCCGTGCCGATGTGGCACAAGGAAGCCGCCTCCACACGAAGCCACTACCAGACCCTGACGCTGAACCTGAGCGATGCACCCCACCCCGACGAGATAGTTGTCATCGCCGCCGCCTCAACCGGTTCGCGCCCGCATCCCCGCATCGGTGACCGAACCACCGACCGACCCGTAACCGCTGAAATCCTGGAGGGAATCCTGCCGTGAAAATCCGCAAAATCGTTACCCTGTCCGAAGAAATCCTGACCGAGGGCGGTCGCCCCGTAACCCCCGGAGCCCGGGTCGCGATCGCCGTTGCAGTCGTGGAAAACCCGTGGGCCGGCCAGGGCTTTGTAGAGGACCTGACCGAAGGCATCGATGCCATCGCCTCGGACCTCGGCGCGCTCCTCGCCCCCAAAGTCATCGAGGTGCTCGGCGCTCCCGTAGAGGCTTACGGCAAGGCCGCCATCGTCGGCATCGAAGGCGAGATCGAGCACGGCTCGGCGCTGATCCACACGCTGAAGTTCGGTGACCACTACCGCAAGGCCGCTTCCGCCACCACGCTGCTGCCCGCCGTCGAAAAGCGCGCACCCGCCGGCACGGTCTTCGACATCCCCATGAAGCACATCACCGACGCAACCATCCGCTCGCACCACCAAAGCGTGGAGGTCCGGGTGGCCGACGCACCCCACCCCGGCGAGATCCTCATCGCCCTGGCCGCGTCCGCGCAGGGACGGCCGCAGGAGCGCCTGGCGCCCCTGTCCACGGAGCAATGACCCAAGTGTCTGAAACGCCCATTGCCCTTCTGCACGGCGTCGGCCTTGACGCCAGCATGTGGGCCCCGGTTAGGGATGCCCTCAAGCGTGACTCAGTGGCCATCGACCTGCCGGGCCACGGACGGCAGCCAGCCCTGGCGGAACCAACCACCCTGGCCGAACTTGCCGAAGACGTGCTGGGCCGCCTCCCGGAGCGAAGCCACCTGGTGGGCTTTTCGCTCGGAGCACTGATCGCGCAGTACATCGCCAGGTTCCACCCCGACCGGATCGCGACTATGACCTGCGTGAACTCCGTCTGCCAGCGCACCGAGGACGAATCAAAGGCCGTCCTCAAGAGGCTGGAGGCGGCAGAGTCGGATTTCCCGGCCACCGTCGAAGCCTCCATCGACCGCTGGTACACCGGCACGTCCGTGCCTGAAAGCGTTGTGGAAGCAACGCGCCGCACCCTGGAAGCGAACGACGTCGAATCCTTTGTGCACGCCTACCGCGTGTTCGCGGTCGGTGACGCGGTCATCGGTCCGGAGCTTGGCAGCGTCCAGGTGCCCACCCTCGCTGTCACCGGTGAGCTGGACCCCGGATCAACGCCGGAGATGACCCGGCGCCTGGCAGCAGCGATCCCGGGTGCCAAGAGCCTCGTGGTTCCTGGCGCACGGCACATGCTGCCGGTCCAGAACGCTGACGTTTTGGCCGGGGCAATTAATGACTTCATCCAAGAATCGGAAGGAGAACGGGCATGACGCTCCGACTCGACCACTTCATCGGGGGTACCTGGTCTGCTCCCGCCGGCGGGGAATACTTCCCCAGTACCAACCCGGCAACGCTCGAGCTGCTGTATGAAGCGGCACGGGGAACCGAAGAGGACGTCCGCCGCGCCGTGGCAGCAGCCAAGGAAGCGTTCGAATCCCCGCTGTGGCGCGACCTCACGGCCACCAAGCGAGGCCACCTCCTCCGACGCCTCGGCGACCTGATCGGCGAGCACGCAGACGAGCTCGCGGAGCTGGAAACCCTGGACAACGGCAAGCTGCTGCGCGAGATGCGCGGCCAGCTCGCCTCTCTGCCCGAGTACCTCTACTACTACGCCGGGCTGGCGGACAAGGTCCAGGGCAGCCAGATCCCCACCAACTCGATCACCATGCTGAACTACACCCAGCGCGAACCCCTCGGCGTCGTCGGGGCCATCACCCCCTGGAACTCGCCCCTGACACTGACCACGTCCAAGCTGGCCCCGGCCCTGGCCGCCGGCAACACCGTGGTCATCAAGCCCAGCGAGTACACCTCGCGGACCATCCTGCGGGTCGCCGAGCTGGCATCCCAAGCAGGGTTCCCCGACGGCGTCGTGAACGTCGTCACCGGCTTCGGGCAGGAAGCCGGCGCCGCGCTGGTAAGCCACCGCGACCTGGCAAAGATCTCCTTCACCGGATCTACGGCGACCGGTGCCCGCATTGCCGCGGAAACGGCGTCGCGCTTTATCGGTTCAACCCTTGAGCTCGGCGGCAAGAGCCCCAACATCGTGTTCGAGGACGCCGACGTGTCCAACGCGGCGATGGGCGTCATCGCCGGGATCTTCGCAGCAGCGGGCCAGACCTGCATCGCCGGCAGCCGCGTCTTCGCCCACCGCAGCGTCTACGACGAACTCGTCGAACGCGTCGCCGAACGCGCGGCGTCTATCATCATCGGTGACCCGCGGCTGGCCACCACCGAACTCGGACCCCTCGCCTTCGGCGCCCAGCTGGACAAAGTGAGCTCCTACGTGGACATCGGCGTCAGCGAGGGCGCGACAGTCCGGACCGGAGGCAAGCGCCCAGACATCGAACTCCCGGGTTACTTCTTCGCACCCACCGTCCTGACCGACGTCGACAACTCCATGCGCGTCGTACGGGAAGAGATTTTTGGACCGGTCGCCGCAATCATGCCCTTCGACTCCGAGGACGAGGTTGTCGGCCTCGCCAACGACACCGAGTACGGGCTCGCTGCCGGCATATGGACGCAGAACCTGGCCCGGGCCCACAGGATGGCCCGCCGGCTGGAAGCAGGCACGGTGTGGGTCAACACTTACCGCGCCATGTCCCCGATGTCGCCGCGGCAGGGGTTCAAGAACTCCGGTGTTGGCATCGAGCACGGACTCGAGTCCATGCACGACTACACCCGGCTCAAGAGCGTCTGGATCAACACCGACGAAGGTCCCGTCTCCGACCCGTTCGTCCTGCGCAGCTAAAGGAACCCGAAATGCCTCTCATCGAAGTGTCCATCGCCCGGGGCCGGACCCCCGAGCAGCTCCGCTCGCTCATCAACGAGCTGCACCTGGCCGCAGAAAAAGCTGTCGGGGCGGTCCCTGAAAACACCACCGTCATCGTCCGCGAAATCGAACACGAGCACTGGTCCCGCGGCAACCAAACCATCGCCGAACGCAACGCGGCTGCCACCTAGGCAGGCTGCAGCCACCAATTTACGCGCAGGCGAAAATCGCCGCAGAACGAAGGAGTAACAATGCGCTTTTCCCTCTTCGTCCACATGGAACGATGGGACGATTCCGTCTCCTACCAGGAATGCTTCGAGAACCTGACGGAACTCAGCCTCATCGCGGAGGCCGGCGGCTTCAGTACCGTCTGGATCGGCGAGCACCACTCCATGGAATACACCATCTCACCGAGCCCCATGCCCCAGCTCGCCTACCTGGCGGCGCGGACCTCGAAAATCCGTCTGGGCGCCGGGACCATCATCGCGCCGTTCTGGAACCCGCTCCGGGTAGCGGGCGAGTGCGCGCTCCTGGACGTCATCAGCAACGGCCGGATGGAAGTGGGCCTGGCCCGCGGCGCCTACCAGTTCGAATTTGACCGGATGCTGGGCGGCATGTCAGCGGTCGACGGCGGCAAGCACCTCCGCGAGCTCGTCCCGGCAGTCCGCGCCCTCTGGGAAGGCGACTACGCTCACGACGGCGAGGTCTGGCAGTTCCCCACCTCCACCAGCATCCCCAAGCCCGTCCAAAAGCCGACCCCGCCCATGTGGATCGCAGCCCGCGACATCTCCTCCCACGAGTTCGCCGTCGCTAACGGGTGCAACGTCATGGTCACGCCCCTGATGAAGGGCGACGAGGAAGTCGAAGACCTGGCACGCAAGTTCGACACCGCCGTGGAGAACAACCCCGGCGTCCCCCGCCCCGACCTCATGGTCCTCCGGCACACCCACGTCCACTCCGCCGACGAGCCCGAAGGCTGGCGCCGCCCCGCCGAAGGCATCAACAAGTTCTACCGCACCTTCGACGCCTGGTTCGGCAACAAGACCACCCCCGTCAACGGCTTCCTCGAGCCCAGCCCCGAAGAAAAGTTCGCCGAGCGTCCGGAATTCAGTCCCGAATCCCTCCACAAGACCGCCATGATCGGGACGCCCGACGAAGTCATCGAACGCCTCCGTCGCTACGAGGCACTTGGCGTCACTGAATTCAGCGTCTGGTCTGACAACAGCCTCACCCACGAAGAAAAGAAGCGCTCACTCGAGCTCTTCATCGAACATGTGGTACCGGCCTTCCAGGAACAACCCGCCGCCGTTTCCATCTGACACTACGTACACAGCCGTAAGGAGCTAATTCCTTCGCCCCCCAGGCTGCGGAGAGTCGGTACAACCTTCATGCTGAACCAACCGAGTCATTAGTAACACCGTCATTACTAACACCCCGGTCTTTGGACCGTGTGATACTTTTACTCCCTCTCTCGGCTGGTGGTACCGGCGGAAATGAGGATCTCGTTTCCGCCGGAATCGTAACCAGACGCCTCTGTCCAAGCTGGCGATTTGTCTAAAAGCGATGCACCAAGCGATCGAAAACCCGAACTGCGCCCGACTCCGATCTGTGGCGTGAGCAGCATCAATTGCTGGGCACCTAAGGCCTGGACTTCGGCGGCATCCCCTATCATCAGATATCAAGCAAAAGGATCCCCGCCTGTTGATAATTCCACCAGGCAGGGATCCTTTTGCCGTGCGGATCGGAGATGTCAGATCGCCTCGACACCGCGTTCTCCCGTGCGGACACGAATGACGTTGGAGATGTCCTGTGTCCAGATTTTCCCGTCCCCAAGGCTTCCAGTTCGTGCTGCCATCACAATGGTTTGAATGACTCCTTCTGCGTCTTCGTCCGTGACGATTAGGTCGATACGAACCTTGGGGCGGAAGTCCACCTGAAACTCCGTGCCTCTGTACATTTCTGTGTGCCCCTTTTGCACTCCGTAGCCTTTTACGTCACTGACCGTGAGGCCCGTGTGCAGGGTGTCGGCCAGAGCGTTCTTGACTTGCTCTAACCTGTAGGGCTGGATGACTGCTGTGACGATCTTCATGGTGCTCCTCGGATGATCCTCAGGGTTTTGAACTGCAGGGGCTATTCCACCTCGGCGTAAGCCGATTCAGCATGTAGTGTCAGATCCAGGCCGCGGTGTTCGGTTTCTTCATCGACCCGGATGTTCATAACTTTGTTTAAAGTCCAGGCGATCGCGTACGTGGCGATGAACGCATAAAGACACGTTGCTGCAATAGCGATCAGTTCTCTCCACAGAATGCTCCAGTCCCCTCCGAAAACGAGACCTGTCACGCCTGCGGGTGCTGACTTTGCTCCAATCAGCACTACGCACAGTGTCCCTACGATGCCGCCGATGCCGTGGACTGCGAAGGCGTCGAGGGTGTCATCGACTCCCCACTTCTGCTTCCATGTAATGGCCCAGCAGACAACTGCCCCGGATGCGGCACCAACAGCGAGTGCGCCGAGAGGATTTACGGCATCGGCGGATGGAGTGATGCCGACCAAGCCGGCAATGGCGCCGGTTGCGAGTCCGAGAGCAGACGGGCGTCCATCCCGCACCCGCTCGATTGCGAGGTATCCGATTATGCCGGCGCAGCCTGCCAGGAGTGTGGTCATCACGACGTATTGGGACAAGAAGTTGGCTCCTGCAGCCGACCCGCCATTGAATCCGAACCACCCAAACCACAGGATTCCTGCTCCCAGGATGGCGAAGGGAAGGTTATGAGGCTTCGCTTGGGGGGCCTTGCTTTTTCCTAGGACGAGGGCAAGTGCGAGGGCGCCTACACCTGCCGTCATGTGCACCGCAGTGCCGCCAGCGAAGTCGTGGAGGTGAACGACGTTGCGCAGCCACCCGCCGACGTAACCGGTCTCTTCGTCCGTGTAGGTGAACACCCAGTGGGCGATGGGAAAGTAGACGACCGTCAGCCAAATGGCGCTGAAAATTATCCACGCGCCGAATCTCATCCGCCCTGCGGCTCCGCTGGCAACGATGGCTACGGTTATCGCGGCAAACAGGACGAAGAAGGCGGCCCAGTATATCGACTGTGGACCGCCGCTTCCGTCGTCACTCTCAAAGCCGATCATCCCGAAAAATTCGAATGGGTTGCCGACAATGCCCAGGCCGGCAACGGAGTTTCCCGAAACCATGCCGTATCCGTACAGAACGTAGAGGATGGCAGTGACAGCGAGGGTGCTCAGCACCATCATGAACATGTTGAGAATGTTGTTTTTCCCGAGCAGCCCGCCGTAATAGAAGGCAAGCCCGGGGAACATGAGCGCTACAAGGGCGAAGGCGGCCAGAAGCCACGCGAGGTCTGCCTGTGGCATGGAGTACTCCGATCAGAAAGTTGAAGTGTTGGGACAGGGCCCTTGGTGTTGTCCAAATCCCGGGCACGGAGGCCTGGTCAGTTGAGCAACCAGGCGGCAGCGGCGGCCCGGTAGTCGCTTACTCCCTTGTAGGCTGCAATGTCTTCCGGAGTGGACATCAGTATTTGGGCCAGCTGGTCCCGCCATGCGGGAATGGCCTTGATCTCCTCAAGTGAAGCCATGTAGGTGCGGATGCTGAACGTCACCGCTCCTGACATCGGAAGACGAATGAAGTGCTCCAATTCGATGCGGAGCTGCAAGTTCCCGAAGTTGCGTTCCGCGACGAGCCGCGGGATGTCCTGGCCCCATTCCGGCAGCTCTTCGAGACTGATGTCCAGCTTGCGGGAGCCTGAGGCGGAGAGCGTCCAGTTGACTCTGCGGAACACCTGGTCTGCCGGTAGCCGCATGAGGAACTGTTCCGCCCTCGAGGTGATGCCCTCGCGGGTGAGTCTTGGCACCGGTTGGTGGATTTCGGTGAAACTCATGCCGGCGTCGAAGGTGACCGACCAGGCGGCAGCAAAGGTGACAAGACCTGCGTCGAAGTGCATTTGCCCGCCGCGCTCCTTGACCAGGAGCAGATCGTCCGGAATCTCCCTTCCCAGGAAGGTCATCGGGTCGTGCTGCAGCGACGATTCATCGCCTACGACGAAGGTTTGGTCCGTGCCGAGGAGGTGGTTTTGCCACCGGACGAGGTCGCCGTCCTCGTGCAGTTGCATGTGCTCCGGATGGGTGATGGCCAGGTCTCTGAGGTAGTACATCAGCAGGTCCCAGCAGGCCGGCATCATGCCGGGCAGGATTTGGACCCTGTCGGGGTCGGCGGCAAGGATGCGGCGGCGTTCCTTCATGATGTGCGCGTAGTCATCTCCGCCAAGGTCGACGATGTTGGCACCCCATTCGCCTCCAGCGGTCTTTTTGCGCATGCGCGCAGGCTCGACGTTGACGCTGTACTGGAAGTCCTGCTGGTCTTCGGCGAAGGGCCACGGCAAAGTCGTGGTGTATTTCGTGCCTTCGGAAATGTTGGTGCTCATATGTCGACCTCAATTTCTTCGCCCCGCGAAACGCAGCAGAGCATGGTGGTGTTGGTGCTCTTTTCTTCTTCGCTCAGGACCAGGTCACGATGTTCGATCGTTCCGGATCGGACGGCTATCCTGCACTCGCCGCACACGCCTTGGCGGCAGAGGTTGGCCACGTTGTGCCCTGCGTCAAGGAGCTTTTGCAGCAGGCTCACCCCCGGCCCCACCGAGAGGAATTCTCCGGTGGAAGCGATTTTGACCCGGAACGCGCTGCCTGCGTCCTGTTTCGGTGCCTCAAATCGCTCCACGTGCAGGCGGTTTGAGGGCCATCCTGCACGCAGGCCTTCCGCGCCATAGGTCTCGAGCATGTCCACGGGACCGCAGGCGTAGGCGTGGGTCCCCAGGGGTTGCAGGTGCAGTCGCTGGCGGAGCAGCTCTATGCCCGCCTGTTTCCCCACCGCTTCATGAAGGTCCAAGTGGCCTTCGGCAGCCAGAATCCTGAGATCGTCCAAATGGGCCGCTGCCCCGGATCGATAAATGTATATCGCCTCTGCGGCCCGCCCCCACCTTGCGGCGGCGCGCGCGTGGGAAAGCACGGGCGTGACCCCGATGCCTGCAGCAACGAGCAGCACTTTCCTGGCTGCTGGATCCGGTGAAAACAGGGACCGGGGCCCTTCAACCAGGACGGTACTGCCGACGCCAAGGTTGGCGTGCAGCCACTGCGACCCTCCACCTGTGCCGTGCCGGAGGACCGAGATCCCATAATGGCGGGGATTGACGCCGTCTCCAACGAGCGAGTACGCGTTTCGCTTCCCGCCAGCTTGGATGATGAGGTGGCTTCCCGGCTCATAACTGGTGAGAACACGCCCGGCGGGATCGCCAAAAACGAAATGGGTTATATCCGCGGTAAGGGTTTCAACAGCCAGGACGACCAGTTGCCGGGGGTGCGTTTGGTAGGAGTGGTGCAGGTGCCCCGACGCCCGGCTTGAGGTATCGACCACCGTACTCATGGCAGTTCCCGTGCCAGGGCATCTGAGGCGAGGTAGCTTCCCCGCACGCCGGACAGGTGGGCATGGATTTCGACGGTCCTGTCGCAGGCCGGACAGGTCACCACATCACCCACGCCACCGACGACACTGCTCGTCGCGCGGCAGTGTGCGCAGTAGATGGGAAGGTCGACAGCGTTGGTGACAAGACTGAGGACCTCCTTTTCCAGCGCTCCAGCGGCGCGGGCAAGGGCGACGGTTTGCAGCACATCGAATTGCCGGCCCACAATCATGATGCGTACGCCGTTCAGGCTGGAAGCCAGGGCCTGGCGAAGCTGGCGTCGGGTTTCTGCGTTGATTTCGCTGAAGGTTAACCATTGAACCTGCCCTAGTTCTGCAGCCTCGGCAATCCACGCTCTGGCAAGGGCTGCATTCTCGCCGGAGCCAAAAGAAACGATGAGAAATGAATTGCCGCTCCGGTCGACAGCTGTGTCCGGGCGGCCCGTGCGGGTGTTCAGGTTCTGCACAGCTGTTTCAGCTTGCCGGAGGGCCGGGGATGGGGCGCTGGCAATCCTGGTCCGAATGTCCACCTTCATGATGGTTTTCATTGGGCTCTTCCTGTTCCGGGTTGGCTTGATGGGAAGGCGGTTGTCATCCGGCGAGCAGCCAGTCCGATGCGGCCCTGCGGTAGCGGTTGATGCCTTTGTAGTCGGCCATGTCCTCGGGGAGTTCTGCCAGGACACGGCCAAGGCGTTCCCGCCAGGCCGGGACCTGGGCAATGTCCGACAGGGGCAGGAGGTGGGTGCGGACCAGGAACAGAACCGCGCCCGAGTGGGGGAGGCGAATGAGGTGCTGGACTTCCACACGAAGGTGCAGCCGCTCCGGCAGGCTGGGGTCTGCTGAAACGGTGCTGCGGTCGCTGGCCCACTCAGCGTAGGTCTCGGTGGAGGTGTCCAGGCGCCGGTCTACGGTCATGGTCCAGTTGGTTCTGCGGTACTTTTCCCCCGGCTGGAGGCGCATGAGGAACTGCTGGGCACGCGCCATGATCTGCTCTTCATGAACGCGGGGGACGGGGCCATGGACTTCGAGGAATTTCATTCCCACGTCAAACCCCAAGGACCAGTCTGCGGCGAATGTGACCAGGCCGGCGTCAAGCCAGAGAGCGTCCTCTCGCTGGTCAAGGAGCGCGATGTCGTCCTGTATTTGGCTGCCCAGGAACCGTAAGGGGCCTTCAGGCAGGGTTGCGTCATCTCCATAGGTGAATTCCAGTTCAAGGTCCTGCACAGTGTTCCGCCAGGTGCAGGCGTTTCCATTCCTTGTGAAGGAGAAACTTTCCGGATGTTCCTCGGCCAAGAGGGGGAGCAGGGTGGCAATGGCGTCCCAGACAGCGAACCGCATATGGGGCAGCACTTGCGCGCGGGATGGATCCAAGTTCAGTACCTTTTCGCGCTCCTGCAATTCCTCCAGGTAATGTTCATCGATGTCCAGGATGCAGGTGCCCCAGGTACCGGCCTCTGTCTGCACAGGGTTCGGGGCAGGCTCCACATTGGTGCTGTACCGGTAGCTGTCAGCGGGAAAAGGAAAAGGGAACCGGGCGATTCGCGCGGGGAGGACGGCGGAGCCGGGTTGGTCGTGCATGATGTCGGTGCTCAAAGATCCAGCTCCAATTCCTGGTCCAGGCTGCGCGAGACGCAGCACATGATGGTGGTGTTTGCGGCTGTCTCCGCGTCGGTCAGGTAGAGATCCCGGTGCTCTGGTGCCCCCCTCAAAACCGAAAGGGAGCACTCGCCACATACGCCCTTGCGGCACATGTTGCGGATGCCTATTCCTGTTTTTTCAAGGGCTTCCAGCAGCGAAACTCCTTCCGGGACGTCCACGGTGGTGCCGCTGCGCGCCAGGCGCGCCGTGAAGGGTTTGCCCGGGTCCAGCTCGGTGGCGCCGAAGGGTTCCGAGTGCAGGCGGCTCTTTGGCCAACCTTGCTCCGCGGCCGCGTCCAGGACGGTGTCCATAAAGGCGGCCGGGCCGCACACGTAAAGGTGTGTACCGATCTGCTGGCTGCTGAGCTTTTCCCGTAATTCCTCATGGAAGGAATAGCGGTCGGTGCATTCCGTCAGAGCAGGTCCAAGCAGCTCGCGGGCCTCCCCAACGTGTGCTCCCGCTCCTGGGCGGTAGACATAGAGCAGCGACACCGCTTCCCCTTTTTCGGCAGCCGCCCGTGCATGCGAAAGCATGGGTGTGATGCCGATCCCTGCTGCAATGAGCAGATGATGGGTGGCGGTCGCTACTGGCGAAAAGGCGCTGCGCGGCCGGGATGTCCGGACACGGTCACCGATCCGGAGGCGGTGCATCGCCAAAGAGCCGCCTGCACCGTCCTCAACCCGGAGTACAGATATCGTGTATTCAGAGGGCACGCTGCCTGAACCGGTCAGGGAGTACGCGTTTGCACCGTCCCCGTACTGGACCACCAAGTGGCTTCCAGGAACGTAACGGGGCAGCGGGGCCCCGGTCGGATCGCTGAACGTGATGCCGGTGACCGACGCCGTTTGAATGCAGACATCGGTGACTTCGAGGTGGAGGCCCTGCTGGACTGCCGGGTGGACTCCCGCTTCGAGTGCCGTTGTGGTCATGCTGCCTCCTCGGCGTGGGCTGCGAATCCAAGGTAGGCGGCTTGTCGTCGGGAGAAGTGGCCGGTGATTGCCAGGGTGGTGGCGCAGCCCTGGCAATCAACTTCCGATCCCGGCCCCCGAGCGGATGAAGTCGTTGCGTGGCAATGTCCGCAAAACACCCTCCATGTTCCGGCTCCTTCGCTCAGCAGCCTGATCTCCTCCTGGACAAGCCCGCATTGTGCAGCGGCCGCGGCCGCTGCACAAATGTCGGATTGCGGCCCGGCGAGCACGAGGCGAACCCCCACGAACGTTGATGCAAGCACCGACTTCAGCTGCCTGAGGCTTTCGTGATCAGCTGACTCGAAGTGAAGGTTTTGCCGCGGTCGCCCGTCCGTGCTTTCAGCCGCAAGGGATTCTGCATGTCCGAAGGACACCAAGACAACCCCCCGGTAGCCCGTGGCGCGGCCGGCCGCTGCTGAAGGATCTACGGATGCGGGTTTCATCAAGGTCCTACGGTGCAAAGGAGCGGTGACCGGTGTAGAACCCCAGGGCGTAGTCGGGCGTCTCGAACTTCACTGTGGTGCCCTTAGGAAAGAACAGCACGTCGCGTTCCTTGGCCCGCACAACGTCGCCGGTTCCCTGGTCAGTCAGGATGAACTCTCCCTGCACTACGACCTTCATTTCGTCGTAGGTGTACTCGTAAACCAGGGGCTCGGAGGCCCTGAGTTCGAAGAAGCCAGCGCTGATCGCCGAGCCACCGGGGTTGGAGAACGAATCACCAATTGCGGCGTCCACGCCCGGCTCATTCATCGAGGGAAGGCCCGTATAACCGCCTTCCACTTTCTGGATCGATCCAGCCTTGGTTACGGTTCCTGTCAGTGCTTCCACGGTTCCTCCTGTTGGTAGTGGCGTGAAACCATGATTCATGAGAGTGAACCAGGGTGGGTTACCGTCGCGTTAAGTTGCTGTTGCCATCTTTCGGCACTGCCGTCACCCAGATTTAACAATCCAAGCGAAGATCCGAAACACAGTTTTGACTACTGTGGTTCAACAAAGTTTCACCACAAGCAACAGCAAGCGAACAGGACAGCTCCGATGACAAGTGTCGCGACACCTGAAGTACCAACAGATGCACGTGCGGCGGCGAGCGCCGATCGTATTTCCCTTGCAGACATCGCCAAGGCGCACAATGTCCGTTTCCTGCTGGCCACCTTCGTGGACATGACCGGCAAGCCGTGCGCCAAGCTGGTGCCGGTCGAAGCCGCCGACGAACTCGAGGCCGGGGCCATGGGATTTGCCGGCTACGCGGCCGGCCTCATCGGCCAGAAGCCGCAGGATTCAGACCTCATTGCCGTTCCCGACCTCGCCTCCTTCACCCCCGTGCCGTTCATCAAAGAGGGCCTGGCGCTGATCCACTGCGATCCCCACGTCGACGGCAAGCCCTGGCCCTACGCGCCGCGCGTCATCCTCAAAAACACCCTCGCCCGCCTGGCTGAGCAGGGGATGCAGGCCAAGATCGGCGCCGAGGTGGAATACTTCCTCGTCAACAAGAACGACGACGGCACCCTCAGCACCGCCGACACCCGCGACGACTCGACCCGTCCCTGCTATGACGCGCGCGGCGTCACCCGCATGTATGAGCACCTCACCGCGATCTCCACGGCCATGAACAGCCTGGGCTGGGGCAACTACGCCAGCGACCACGAGGACGCCGCCGGCCAGTTCGAGCAAAACTTCAACTACGCCGACGCGCTGACCACGGCCGATCGCGTGGTCTCCCTGCGCTACATCCTGAACATCCTCGCCGAGCAGCGCGGCATGACGGCAACCTTCATGCCCAAGCCCTTCACCGACCGCACCGGCACGGGCCTGCACTTCCACCTGTCCCTGTGGTCAGGCTCGGAGGCCCTTTTCCCCGGGGACGACGGCGACCGCGGCCTTGGGCTGTCAGAGCTCGCCTACTCCTTTATCGGCGGCCTCCTCCAACACGCCCCGGCGCTCCAGGCCTTCCTGGCGCCGACGGTTAACTCCTACAAGCGCAGCGGTGCCACCACAAGTTCCTCCGGGGCAACGTGGTCACCCCGGAAGGCCTCCTTCGGAGGAAATGACCGCACCCACATGGTCCGCGTGCCGGACGAAAAGCGGATCGAGCTGCGGTCCGGGGACGGCTCAGCCAACCCCTACCTCGCCATCGCCACCGCCATCGAGGCCGGGCTGGACGGCATCAGCAAGGGAACAGACCCGGGAGCCCCGTCCGGGCCGGGCGAGGCGCGGCCCGACGCCCACCTGCTGCCGGCAACGCTCCTTCACGCCGTCGAAGCCCTGCGCCGGGACCCGGTCATCCTCTCCAGCCTCAGCGGCGACGAGTCGATCGGCCACTACTACGCCGACGCCAAGGAAGAGGAGTTCCTGACCTGGCACAACCAGGTGAGTGACTGGGAAATCCGTACCTACCTGACCTCGGTCTGAACCGGCTCCCATCAGGAACCGGCCCCAACCAACCAGCCCACCTAGCAAAGGACCCTGAAATGTGCGGAATCGCCGCGCTGCAGCTGCGCAACCCCCTGCTGCATTCCCAAATGGGCAGCCTCCTGTCCTCGATGATGTGCCAGATCGTGGACCGCGGCCCGGACTCGGCCGGCCTCGCCGTCTACGACACCCCGGGCCTCGTTTCCGGCAACACCTCCACGCTCAGCCTGCTCGGCAAAGATCAGGGCCTGCCGACGGCGGGAATCGCCGCCGCGCTGGAAAGCCTGCTGCCGGCCTTCGCCGGGACGGCAGTGAAGGTGGTGGGCGATACCACCTTCGTCAGTTCCGCCGTCGATACCGGGCTGCTCGCCAAAGCGGTCCGAGAGACCCTCCCGGACTCCACCATCATCGGCCGCGGGGAACACGTGGCCGTGATGAAGAGCGTGGGCCATCCGATGGACATCGCCGCCGAGCACGGGCTGGAGGCCATGTCCGGCAGCCAGGGCCTGGCCCACACCAGGATGGCCACCGAGTCGGCCGTCACCGCCGGCGGATCCCACCCGTTCTCCGTTGCCGACGACCTGTGCCTGGTCCACAACGGCTCGTTCTCCAACCACGCCACCATCCGGCGGGACCTGCTGCGCGAAGGCGTGGTGTTCGACTCCGACAACGACACCGAGGTAGGCGCCCGCTACATCGCCTCCCGCCTGAAGCAGGGCGACACCCTGGAGGAAGCCCTGACCAATCTGGGCAAGGTCTTCGACGGCTTCTACACGCTCGTCGTCACCACGGCCGACAGCATGGCCGTGGTCCGCGATCCCATCGCCTGCAAGCCGGCCATCATCGCCGAAACCGACGACTACGTGGCCATGGCCTCGGAATACCGCGCCCTGGCATCCCTGCCCGGCATCGAAACAGCCCGCATCTTTGAACCGGAACCCGGAAAGGTCTACACATGGTCACTCTGATCCAATCCCAAACGCAGGACTACCCCACGGCCGCCGATGAGGCCACCGTGGACCTTGCCGACAGCCCGGTCCGCAACCTCAACCAGGCTCTGCACGGAGCAGCGCACGGCCAGTTCTGGACCGTCGAGAACCCGGGCGGAAAGCACAACCTCGCGGTCGGCATCGATGCCGAGGTGTCCGTCACCATCAACGGCCATGCCGGCTACTACGCTGCCGGGATGCACCAAAAAGGCGAGGTGACCATCTACGGCAATGCCGGCGTCGGACTCGCCGAGAACATCATGTCCGGAAAGGTCCATGTGAAGGGGGATGCCTCCCAGTCGGCCGCGGCCACCGGCCACGGCGGCCTCGTGGTGATCGACGGGAACGCCGGAGCCCGCTGCGGGATCTCTATGAAAGGCGTGGACATCGTGGTGGGCGGCAACATCGGCCACATGTCCGCATTCATGGCCCAGGCCGGCCGGCTCGTGGTCTGCGGCGACGCCGGGGACGCGCTCGGAGACTCCATCTACGAAGCCCGCATCTACGTGAAGGGAACCGTTGCTTCCCTGGGCGCGGACTGCATCGAGAAGCCAATGAGCATCGAGCACCTGGACGAACTCGCCGAACTGCTGGCCGCCGCCGGCCGCACCGACAACCCTGCGGACTTCAAGCGCTACGGCTCGGCACGGAACCTCTACCACTTCAGCGTCCACAACTCGACGTCTTACTAGAAGGACAACGCCATGACCATCACCTCCCTGGGCGCCCCGTCAACCCTCCCCGCACGGCAGGTCGAAGAACTGGGCCTGCGCGAATCGGCCACGTTCGACCGCGCCACCATCGCCGACATCCAGCGGGCCGCCGCGACCGGCGTCTACGACATCCGCGGCTGGGGAGCGAAGCGCAAGGTCCCGCACTTCGATGACCTGCTGTTCCTCGGCGCCTCCATGTCCCGCTACCCGCTGGAGGGCTACCGCGAAAAGTGCGATACCGACGTCGTCCTCGGTGACCGCTACGCCTCGCGGCCGCTGCACCTGCAGACTCCGGTGACCATCGCCGGCATGAGCTTCGGTGCATTGTCCGCCAACGCCAAGGAGGCACTGGGCCGCGGCGCCAGCGAGGTGGGGACCTCCACCACCACTGGTGACGGCGGCATGACCCCCGAGGAGCGGGGACAGTCCAAGCACCTCGTGTACCAGTACCTGCCGTCGCGCTACGGAATGAACCCGGACGACCTCCGCAAGGCAGACGCGATCGAAGTGGTCCTCGGCCAGGGCGCCAAGCCCGGAGGCGGCGGCATGCTCCTCGGCCAGAAGATCACGGAGCGCGTAGCCCGCATGCGCACCCTGCCGGTGGGAATCGACCAGCGTTCGGCCAGCCGGCACCCCGACTGGACCGGGCCGGACGACCTGGAGATCAAAATCGGCGAACTCCGTGAAATCACCGACTGGAAAACGCCCATTTACGTCAAGATCGGCGCCTCCCGGCCCTACTACGACACCGCCCTGGCCGTGAAGGCCGGCGCCGACGTCGTCGTCGTCGATGGCATGCAGGGCGGCACCGCGGCCACGCAGCAGGTCTTCATCGAAAACGTCGGGATCCCCACGCTAGCCGCCATCCCGCAGGCCGTCCAGGCACTGCAGGAACTCGGTCTGCACCGCAAGGTCCAGCTCATCGTCTCCGGCGGCATCCGCACCGGGGCCGACGTCGCCAAGGCCATGGCCCTCGGCGCCGACGCTGTAGCCATCGGCACGGCAGCGCTGATCGCACTGGGCGATAACGACCCCCGGTACGCCGCCGAATACGCTGCAATGGGATCGGCCGCGGGCTTCTACGACGACTTCCAGGACGGCCGGGATCCCGCCGGCATCACCACCCAGGATCCTGAGCTCTCCTCGCGGCTTGACCCCATCGCGGGCGGCCGACGCCTGGCCAACTACCTGCGCGTTCTGACCATGGAAGCGCAGACCATCGCCCGGGCCTGCGGAAAGTCGCACCTGCGCAACCTCGAGCCGGAAGACCTGGTGGCCCTCACCATCGAGGCGTCGGCCATGGCCCGCGTTCCGCTCGCCGGCACCAGCTGGATCCCCGGAGCGAAGCAATGACGGAATCCTCCGAGTATGTGGTGGTGGGCGCCGGCCTGGCCGGCGCCGCCACCGCTTGGCACCTCGCATCCCGCGGCCACGAGGTAACCCTGGTGGAGCGCAACGTTCCGGCCAGCCACGACGGCAGCTCCCACGGCTCGGCGCGGATCTTCCGCTACGCCTATCCCGATGCGTTTTATACGCGGGCAGTCCTCGAGTCCAAGACGCTGTGGGATGAGCTGGACCGCGCCAGCGACCTGAGCCTGATCACGCCGTTCGGCGCCGTGGACTACGGGTCCCGACGGCAGCCGGAGCAGCTGGCCGGAGTCCTCGCCGGTGCCGGGGTTGAACACGAACTCCTTACCGCGGCCGGGGCCCGGGCGCGGTGGCCGCACATCGCCTTCGACACCCCCGTGCTCTGGCACCCCGGTGCCGGGGTGATCGACGCCGAGACCTCGGTTCGCGCCATGGTCGACCTAGCCGTGGGGCAGGGGGCCGTGTTGAAGACCGGCTGGAACGTCACGGGCGTGGAGGAGGAGGGCGCCGGCTACCGTGTGCTGTCCGACGGCGGCGAGTCGGTACTCGCCGGGAATGTCGTGGTCACCGCCGGCGGCTGGCTTCCGCATCTGCTGGGACGCCTTTCGCTGCCGGCCGGGTTCCTCGCGGGGATGCCGGAGATCACCGTCCGGCAGGAGCAGGCCTTCCACTTCCGGTACCGCGACGACAGTCCCTGGCCGACGTTCATACACAAGGGCCCGGAAATCCAGACATACGGACTGCCCGGAGGTCGGGACGCGGGCTTCGCCGGCCAGAAAGTGGCCGAGTACAACGGTGGCGGCCTCATTCCCTCCGCCGCCCGGCAGACCGGCGTCGTGGAGCCGGCCAATCGCCGGCGGGTGGTGGAGTACGTGCGGAAGTACCTCCCGGGACTGGACCCTGAGCCTTACGCCGAAACCACGTGCCTCTTCACCAACACGCCCAACGAGGATTTCATCATTGACAGGGCGGGGGGCGTCACAGTGGTCTCGCCGTGCTCAGGCCACGGCGCCAAATTTGCGCCGCTGATCGGGCAGTGGGCGGCGGATCTTGCCACCCGTGCGGCAGACCTGCCCGGCCGGTTCCGCCCGGCGGGGAGCGGCGTCAAAGCCGGCGCCAGCGCAGGCACCCGCTGATTCCTGACATCCACGAACACTCCAAGAGAAACGGACCAGCCAGTGACCTCCTGGGCGACCAAACCCGCAACTGACACCGTAACCGGCCTCATGCGGGACATCTCCGGCATCGGAACCGACGCCCACCGTGGCGGCTACTCCAGGCCGGTCTTCTCCACAGCCGAAACCGAGCTTCGGGCGTGGTTCACGGAGCAGGCCGAACGGCGTGGGCTGGATGTCAATACCGATGAGAACGGCATCATCTGGGCTTGGTGGGACACGGCCACCGGCACCCGCCGGGACGCCGTCGTCACTGGCAGCCACCTGGACTCGGTGCCCGGCGGCGGCGAGTATGACGGGCCGCTGGGGGTGGCCTCAGCGCTTGTCGCCGTGGACCTCCTGAAAAACCGCGGGTTCCGTCCCCGGCGGCCCCTGGCCATTGCTGTCTTCCCGGAGGAGGAAGGCTCCCGCTTCGGCGTCGCCTGTCTGGGGTCGCGGCTGCTCACCGGCGCGCTGGACCCGAACAAGGCCCGCAACCTGAAGGACGTGGACGGCAACACATACGCCGACGTGGCTGCAGCCAACGGCCAGGACCCGCGGTTCATCGGCGCCGACCACAAAGCGCTTAGCCAGCTGGGCCTGTTCGTCGAACTGCACGTCGAGCAGGGGAGGGGGCTGGCCGATCTCGGCCAGCCGGTGGCCATCGGCTCCTCGATCCTGGGCCACGGCAGGTGGAAACTGTCGGTCCACGGCCAGGGTAACCACGCCGGAACCACGCTCATGAAGGACCGCAGGGATCCCATGATTGCCGCCGCCAAGATCATGGTGGGCATCCGGGACACCGCCGCGAAGTACCGGGACGCACGGGCCACCGTGGGCAGGCTCCGGCCAGTCCCCGGCGGCACCAACGTCATTGCCTCCCGGGTTGATATGTGGATCGACGTCCGGCACCCGCGTGATGAGGTCACCGCTGCCCTGGTGGAATCCATCCACCTCAACGCCCAGGTGATGGCGGCGGAGGAAAGCTGCACGGTGACGTTCGGCGTCGAATCCCTCAGCCCCACGGTGCATTTCGACGCCGGACTACGGGACCAGCTCGAGATGCTGCTCCCGGAGGCGCCGGTCCTGGACACCGGGGCGGGCCACGACGCGGGCGTACTCGCCAGTCACATTCCCACGGCCATGCTGTTCGTCCGGAACCCGACCGGGATCTCGCATTCGCCCGAGGAACTGGTGGAGGACACTGATGCCGAGGCGGGCGCGGCGGCGCTGGCGGATACCCTCGCGGGCCTGCTGAGAGCAGCCAGGGTGCTCGGATCCGATCTGCAGGCTCCGCCTATGATGGCTTGATGACGGATCAGGCTGGTGAAGTGAGGGACATGGCCGCTGAGGACACCGACGACGGCGTGGCCGGCAAGCTGGAGCGGATCATTGCCGGCCAGGTCCGGCACTACCGGACCGCGAACGGGCTCTCCGCGTCGGAGCTGGCCTCCCGGACCGGCATGTCCAAGGCGATGATCTCCAAGATTGAAACCGCCAGCACATCGTGTTCCCTCACCACGCTCCAGCGCCTGGCGGACGGGCTCAAGATTCCGGTCACCGCGCTGTTCCGCGGCGCGGACACAGACCGGGACGCCACCTTCACCAAGAACGGCCAGGGCAGCCTGACGGTTCGCAGCGGAACGCAGCACGGGCACGAATACCGGGTGCTCGGGACGCTCAAGGGCCGGACCGACGCCTTGGAGCCGACGCTGGTGACACTGACCGACGCGTCCGACGTCTTCCCGCTGTTCCAGCACCCCGGCACGGAATTCATCTACATGCTCGCCGGCAAAATGACCTACGGCCACGGCGCGTACGAATACTCGATGGAACCCGGCGACTCCCTGCTCCTGGACGGGGAAGGGCCGCACGGTCCCCTCGAACTGCTGGAGCTGCCCATCCGGTTCCTGGCTGTGGCAGCAAAGTAATTGAATCTCCCTTGCGCGACACCGCTTGTCGGCACGAACCTGGCGGGACGCCTTCAGAGTGCCGGTAAGGCGCTGGTGAGTGCAGCGGGCCAGTTGGGGGGCCGCGGAGACAAAAACGGGACCGACGCCGCAGCTCCTGCCCCTCCTCACGGACCCGTTCTGAACGCCTGTGAGGATTGTCGTGGCTGGTCCGGGACTGGCTGGATGTTCTGTGCTCGGTGGAGCGAAGTCTTGGTCATGCTCTCTTCCACTGTCTGCACCATGTGATGGTCGAAGGGAGGCCGCAACGCTATGAGGTTCAATGAATCCGAGTCCTCGGCTTGGTCCGCACATCACTGCTCGGCGCATTTCGTGAGTTGGGTTGAGCCCGGGAACGTCCTCTCGTCGCAGCTGGCCTGCGCGGCTGCTGGTGGTGGAGAGGGATCCCCAGTGCCGCAAAAGGATCGTCACGATTGTATGGGTTGGGGCGCAAAGTGCTCACAAAAGAGGGTGTGGACTGGGCCGGATTGGGGATGTTTTTGGGGGAGGGGCGGATTTTCAGGGGGAGCGGCTGGTTCGAGTCCCCTTAGCTCCACAAATTGCAGGGCATTCTGTATTAGTCGATCCCCTGAATAAACACTTTTGTAACACTTTGCCTATGAAGCGGCCCTGATTGAAGTAATCATGGGTCCGATTGTAGTGAGACCTGCAAGTGGTGAAGAGTCGGCGACCGCCCCAGGGACACAGGGTTTTCCGCAAATTGCCCGGGCGGGCGGCTGGCATCGCCATCGCCCAGTTCCTGATCGCCTGCCTGGCCGTCATGCAGATCGGGTCCGAATACGGCATCCGCATGATCTCCACGACCCTCACTGTCGTGCCTCGCCGGATCACCGCCATCCTGGCCAAGACCCTCGTCATCGCCGGGACATCCTTCATTGTCGGCGTCGTCGCGGCTCTCATCTTGTACGTGGCCGTCCAGCCGATGCTGGAGCCCAAGGACCTCGACTACGCGATCACGGCCGACGGCGTCATCCCAAGCATCCTCAGAACCGGCGCCTTCCTGACCATGATCGCCATCCTTGGCCTGGGCATCGGAGCCATGCTCCGCAACAGCCCCGGCGCCATCATGACGACCCTCGGGCTGCTGCTCGTCGTCCCGATAGTGCTCGCGATCCTGTCCGGCCACAACGAACTGTTCATGGACATCAGCCGCTACCTGCCATCCAACGCCGGCATGGACTTCGTCGCCATCGAGACCCTGCCTGAGCACCCCAATCAGGGCCAGGCCGGCCTGGTAATGCCTGGATGGCCGACATTAGACTTGATCGGGCAGCCTGAGGACGGCTGCTGACTGGATTTCATGGGGGGACACATGCCAAGCACTGACGATCAGGTCCGCGGCGCGCACGAGGAGGCGCTGGCGCGGGGAGAGAAGCGTGTGTTGAGCCGCGCCGTGGACGGCAGGCTTCACAGCTACGCCAAGGACGAGATCGGTATCGTCACCGCCAGCTCCCAGCCCCAAGTGCGCTCGGCTGTCGGCTTCACCGTGATGGCTGTCTTCTTTGTGGCCTTCGCGGTGGGCTCGGTCCTGCTGGTGTTTGCCCCGACGGGCCGCGGCCAAGACCCGCTTTGGGGCGCCCTTTTTCTGACAGCAGCATCGGCCGGAGGCGTGGCCTACAGCGCACGAATGGCCAGCACAGCAGCCAAGGCGAGGCGCTTGCGCAAGGAGCGCGGCGTGCCTGAGCCGACCGCCAAGCAGTTCGACTGGTAAGTTCCCCGGTCGAGCTCCAAGACGGCTGACCAGCCGCACACAAAGCAGGTGTGGAGACACACGCTTTACGCCAGCCCAAAGGGGTTAGGGTCGGCGGTCAGTTCAGTGCCAGTGCGCGTTCTGAACCGACTGCGACCCTGACGCCTGTCGTTGACACCCGCCCAAGCGCCCGGACGCCCCAGATAGGCAAGCGGGAGCTGCTCGGACCCGGGACACTGGCAGATCGGAGCCCCGCCTGGACACCGGCGGCTATCAGGAAGTTCCTCGGGGAGCCGGACAAGCTGATTCGCAACCCGATGTACCGGAACGGTCCGCAGATGCGCATGTTCCTCACCGAACGCGTCGAGAACGTCGTGGCATCCGCGGACTGGAAAGCCTGGGAGGAGGCCAGCCGCCGCCGCAGTGCCGCCAAGGGCCGCAAGAAGCCCGAAGCCGAGAAGGCAGCCCCGAAGGTTGAGGTCGGCCAGGGTTGCCAACTACCTTCGCCGCGGTGCTGTTCGGGGCTGACCAGGACCGGGTCGGGCAGTCGGAAGCGCACGTCTCTGTCGTGGTCCGACGTCTGCCGCCCACACATCGCGCACTCATGTGCTTTCAACGAGTCCATGTTTCCCCCAATAGTCGCCTGCTGTGAGTCTACGCGTGCCCCGTTTGACGGGGGCATGCACCTGCTGGCGGTGGTCCGGCTGCGGGGCAGATGACCTGCCGCCGCTGGAGTTCACCAGCGGCCGCTAGCTTGAGGTTCGCGTGTACTCCGCTGCTCCCCAGCCCCAGAAGGCCATGGAGGCAATCTCATCCTGGCTGGACGGGCTAGAATCCGCTCAGAGATAGGCGCCCGGCGTCTCCGGAACCGTGAAGTGGGAGTTCTCCCCACCACTTTCTGCGTCCCCGTCTTGTATATTCGGTCAAGGAACACCGGGCTGAAAATTGGGGAAGCGAGTGTCCGTGAACAGTAGGTCCAGACCCGCGCCGGCGTGGCGTCTGGCCGGACCAGCAGCACTTCTGGCGATGGTGGTTTCCTGCAGCCAGCCTGGAACCGGACAGAATACGGACGTCAGCCTCGAATCAGCTAAGTCCAAAGTCATGTCCTTGGAGCAGGAAATCCTGGGGCTGCTGCCTGAGAATGCGGTCTTGTCCACGTTCGCCCGCGATACTTCCAGCCTGATGCCCTGCGCTGGCGGGGACCGGCGCAAGTGGACCGGGAACGCTGTAGCCGAAGTCGGGGCAGGCGTGGACCGCGATGCCATCCTCGATGAGGTCGTGGAGCTGATGGAGGCCAGGGACGGCTGGAAGGTGGAAGACGGAACGACCCCGAACGGGGCGCGGCGCATCGACCTCCTGCACAGCGACGGCACGCACCTGTTCGTGTCCTTTCGGGATGGCCCGGAAGAGCTGCGGGTCGCGGGCTACAGTGCCTGCTTCGACTTCCCGGAGTACGAATACGGCGAGGAGTACTAACCGACGCGTCCCGGGGGCACGGCACTGGGCGGGACCATGTCATCCACGCCATTCCGCCGACCTGAATCCGAAAAGGGAACCCCAGCGGCGGCTGGCACTGAAGCCCTATGCTCGGGCCGTGGCCCAGGTCCTCCGCGTTCCGGCACCCGGTGTAGATGAACGAAACGAAGGCAGGACATGGACAGCGGCAACTCGGGCGAACTGAGCCTCGGAGATCTCTTTCAGGCTTCTGGGCAGGCCCCAGAGGACGTACAGGGTCGCCTGCCGCTGACCGGAACCTCGTCGCTCATCTGGGCACTGGGGTCTTTCTGGAAGAAGCAAAGAACGTAGTCCTACTCGGCCCGCCCTGCACCGGAAAACCCATCTGGCTGTCGGGATCGGAATCCGGGCCGCACGCGCCGGGCATCGCGTCCTGTTCGATACAGCGACCGGGTGGGTATCGAGACTGGCCGAAGCCCACGACCGCGGACGGATACCCCAGGAACTGGCCAAGTTGCGCCGTTTTAAGCTGCTCATCGTTGACGAAGTCGGTTACATCCCTTTCGACCAGGACTCGGCCAACCTGTTCTTCCAGCTGGTCTCATCCCGCTATGAACACGCATCCCTGGTGCTTACCAGCAACCTCGCCTTCAGTAGGTGGGGTGAGGTCTTCAGTGACGCGACAGTGGCCTTGGCGATGATCGACCGGATCGTTCACCACGCAGAAGTCCTGAACCTCACCGGCAGCAGCTACCGGCTCCGGAACAAGACAAGAACCCAGCTCAAGGCACAATAGAACAGCAACCCGTGGCCCTGTTTTCAGTTGGCAAAACTGGCCCTATTTTCGGTTGGCGTTAACAGCCTCAGACGTTCACCGTTATTAAGGCCTCCTTGGCAACCTCCAGCGACACCCCTTCGCCGACCAGTCGTTGCACCAAGGCTCAGAACTTCTCAAGGTTCTGTGCCAGCCGGTCTATGGTCCGCAGCACGGATTGACTTTCCAACTGATGTTCCTAGCGGGGGTGGGAGCATTTCCTCGATTTCGCGATTGTGAAGGCGATGATTGACACAACGCGACCATCTGCGGATCCTCGTCTCTAGAAACTACTCTCAGCCTCGACGTAGCGGCTGCATTGGGGGAATCCATGGGTGAAAATGAAAGCCGCCAAATATCAGTTATGGCTTTTCTCCTCGTGGAATCTCAGTTGCGGGGATGAGGTCCTGCAGGTTTCGTCTCGTGAGCAAAGGGTCATCGCGGCCCTGTCCGGGTCTTCGGTTATCCGATTAGCGGAATCTCCTCTCGTGGTTTAGCACGGAGGCGACGTAGGCGCGGGTGTCCCGGTACATGCCACGGGTCATGACGGATCGCTGTCCCTGGTAATAGGAAGCGATCGCGATCCGCAGGTTTGGGCTGGTCCAAATCAATGCCCGGATGATGGCGACCCCGGCGGTGATGTTGTCCTGGGCGTTGCGAAGGTTCAGCGGCCGGCCGACGAGCCGGGACGCCCAGACACCCGAGCTTGGCATGACCTGCATGGTGCCGATCGCGCCTGCCCAGGAGGTGACGTTTTGCCGGAAGCTGGACTCCTGCAGGGCGATTGCCAGGACCAGGGACGGCCTGACACCCATCCGGCGGGCCGTGTTGGCAACCATTGACTTCAGCTGCGCAACACTCGGGTTCGTTGCCGGGGCCCATGCCTGGCCCGACCGGTTAATAATGATCCGCTGACCCGGATAGATGATCGTGCGAATGTTCATCCGGTTGACGGCAAGAATCGTCCTGAGGCTGATCCCATACCGCGCCGCGATTCCGCTGAGGGTATCCCCACGCCTCACAACATGCACTGCGACACGCGTGCCGGTGCCGATCCGGATCCTCTGGCCCGGATAGATGATGGTGCGCATGTGCATTCGGTTGAGGGCCAGGATGGTCCTCAGGCTGACGCCGTGGCGGGCGGCGATTCCGCTGAGGGTGTCACCTCTTCTGATGACGTATACGCCGGATGCCGGGACCCTTACCGGAGCCTGGACTTGTGCCGGTGCCGGGATTTGCGAGGGGGTGGCTGTTTGCGCGGCTGGGCCGCTGAGCAGGGTGGAAAGGATGGCTGCGGATATTGCTCCCGCGGTCAGAGTGGCGCTGGTGCGCCGTCTAGCTATGGTCATGATTTTCTTCTCACAGTGGTGGCTGCCGCCCGCCAGGCATTGGCTTTTGGGCGCGGCAAAGCCAGGCCGCAGCGCAGGGCTACGGAACCGTCGACTTTGACTTCGGTCCTCGGGACCGGACACTCACCCTGAGAACAACCGCTCCACCGCGTGCTGGCTTCTAAGTGGACGCAGCCCGATAGGTGCATATGCCGTCTGCATGGATGAGATCGGAGCCCCTCTTCCGGAAGGGCGCAGCCGGCACGGATCACTTGGAATCATGCAGTTGTACGCACACCAAAGGGCACGGAAAGTCCACTGCAGGGAGCGGCCAGACAGAAACGCCAGCGGTGCTGTCAGATTGCCACCGTATGGGTCGATAATCGCCATCAGCGGCAGGGTGAGGATCAGAGGCCGGACCGATTGCGTTTCCATCCCGGCCTAAGACCGATCTTATCGCCACCTGCCGGGTCTGCACCGGGCCGATCCCGGCCAATCGCTTAAGCTGGGCCCGCGTTTTCCTTGTCCTGGGCACCCAGCGGCGACGGGTCCGCGTGGGCGGGTCAGAAGGCGTGTCGGTTGCTGCCTCTGACCTCGACAAGGTCGGGCGCCGCATACTGGAAGCAGTCCCTTCCGAGTTTGCCGGGGAGGGAGGTGCGTAGCGTGAAATCCCTGATGGGAATCGTTTGGACTAAGGGCAGCCCGTAAATGAACGCTGAGACAGTGTGCGAGATCGGTCTGGGTTTCGGCGCAGCAGCCCTACGATGACATGCTCGATCTGTTGAGGGATGATGATCAAAAACGCGTTGGAGGGAACCGGGAGCAGATTGTGGAACACCCCTTAGACACGTTGGCTGAGAACGGCAACATCTCCTCAGCCGAGGAATCGGCCGCGGTCAACCAGCGGCAGTTGGTTCCCGGCTACTTTTATCCCGCGTGGAGCAGTTCCCTGAATTACTGGGTCCAAGTGCTCGCCATGAAAAAAGGGTCAATAGCCATCATGAACCCGGGCAGCGGACCTGGAACGTCAGGAAATCCTGACTATGCCAGGGCCATTTCTGAATGCCATGCCCGGCATCACAAGGTTATCGGCTACGTCTCGACCCGTTACGGCGAACGTCCCTTGGCTGCCGTCAAGACGGACGTTGCCTCCTATCGCAGCTGGTATCCCGCCCTGGATGGAATCTTCTTCGACGAAATGCCGAATGACCCAGCCATGGCTGCCGCCGGGGGTTTGACGGCGTTGGCCTACTACAAGCAGCTCTACGCTGCTGTAAGAAACACTGATGATGACAGGAGGGGAATTGTGGCGGGCAATCCCGGAAACGCCGCCGCTACTGCCTGGCAGGTCGACGCTCCGGTAGCCGATGTGCTGGTCATCTTCGAAGGCTCGGCCGCCACCTACGAAACATGGAGGCAGCCGCCCTGGGTCGCCAAGCACCCGGCACATCGGTTCGGGCACCTGGTCTACGGCTGTGATGCCGCTGCCACGGCGCATGTGGTCTCGCTGGCCAGATCCCGTAACGCCGGATGGGTCTATGTCACTGACCAGAGCGAGAGTGACGGCGTGTTGTGGACCCGGCTACCGGTGCCCTGGCCGAACCCAATCTGACAGCAACGAGGAGTCTTGTGAGCCGGTGAGCATCTGGAGGACAACTAGGGCGGCGCAATAATTTGCGGTTATTGTCTGCATTAACCCCCCGCCCGGACCCGGACCATCCATGGTGCGAAGCCAGACCATCGCAGCTGCCGCTCCGTTCGAGCAAAGACGACCGATATCTTAGTCCCGTTGCTGTAGATGGCGACCTCCCCTAATCCGGCCCCGACCTTACCGGGCTTGTATTCCTCCATGTGCTAGAGGGAACGCCTAAACCGGGGTCGCCTCGGGCGACTTCGTCGTGTAGAACCAACAAGCCTAGGAAGCCCCTCTCAGCTGCGCCGTTCACCCGATGGTTTAGCGCGGCGACCTCGGGATCCCGCTTCTCGCCTCGCCTGTCCGCACCCTTATCGCCGCTTCTGCGTTCCCGACGGCCATCTCCCGGGCGCAGGAGCACGTGGGGCGGGCGGCGCTGCCGGGACGGGGAATCGGAGGGCAAGGACCACCGTTGTTCGTTCTACCTTCGCCGATGACGGAGCCGGACTTGCCGTACCCTTGCCCACCGGCAACGGCCGTTACCGGCGGTAACGGCCGTGTGGAGAAAGGGCTACGAACGTCTTTCGACGGCCCCGAAACGCACAACGGAATCACGGTCCCGTGACCGGATTCCTGGCCGCTTAACGGTTGCACCAAGAACCGGAAACACCCCTCGTTTCGGGCTTGTGGCGCTCCTACTCTGGAGTCATCCCATCACACACACCCGAAAGGTGTACCCCATATGAAAAAACTAAGCGCCTGGCTGACGGTCATCATTGTGGCTCTCGTGCTGGGCCTGCTGGCTCCCGGCCCCGCCTCCGCAACCCCTTCCTACTGCGGACTGGTCTGGAGCTCCCTGTCCAAGTCCAACCAGTCCATGAGCGGCGCATCAGTAACCAACATACGCTCAGGACGACACACCTGCTTTGACCGGTTGGTCATCGACATCAAGGGAAAGGCAGCCGGCTACAACGTCCGCTACGTCTCCAAGGTCGTGCAGGACGGATCCGGACAGCCCATCAAACTGAGGGGCGGCGCCTTCCTGCAGGTCACCGCCAACTCAGCCAGCTACGACAACGCTACCGGCAGGGCCACCTTCGCTCCGGCTAACCGCTCCGAGGTGACCAACGTTTCGAAGTACCAGACATTCCGGCAGGTCGCCTGGGCCGGCAGCTACGAGGGTTACACTACCCTAGGCCTCGGCGTCCGCGCCCGGCTGCCCTTCAACGTCCACACCATTCCCGGCCCTGGCAACGGATCCAAGCTCGTGATCGACGTCGCCCACCATTGGTGACACCAGATGTGAATGCCGACAAAACCCGGCCTCGAAAATTCAGGCATGGCGGTGCCCGCTCCCACCGGAGGCGGGGCACCGCTTTGCGCGCACCGTGCGTTTTTCCAAAGTCTATGACCGACGCTCGCACCTGTCCCGGAGAGGGTGGGGTCGGAAGCGTCCGCCACTCCAGGGCCCCTGCCCTCCGCACTCCAGCGCTGAGCCGAGGCGAACCCCAGAACGACCTGTACGTCGTCCCACCGGAACCTTCGGTGAACGCCACGGAACAGGCCAGCCTCCTGCATTTTCTGGTCCAGCCTTAAGCCGATAACCTGCCTTCCGTAAACCTGGGGAGTCCATATCGGATTGGGGTGTCGCAGAGGCTGGCCCACCAGCCAGTTTCGGCCGCGAGCGAGCGACCTCCCGAGCCTGGTCACTGCCAGTGGCAGAGACTTCGCGCTAGGTTTCGCCGCGGTTGAAGTCTGCCCACCTTGATCAACTCGTGAATATCTGCTGCCGGGGGCGCGTTCGACCGACGATTCATCACCATCCATGAAGTCAAGTTAATTGACCGGGACGGGGATCAAGAAAAGCGCCATTATCTCCGAACCCTGCAGGGCTCGCCTACTGGCCCCGCGCCCCCGCGCCCTGGCCGCAGGCGCAGGGGAGACGGAACCTCTAGTGGATGCTCAGCGTACTTCCACTCGGACGACCAATTTATTGAAGTTTGAGTTGGTGCCGATGTCGTTACAGCGATAGCCGCGGCTACCGTACCAATCCACTATCATTCCCGATGCGGACGCCTGGGATTCGAACCGGCCGAGGTTTCTGTGTGATTGGCCCTCGGTAGTGGTGGAACGGGTCAGCGGCATCAGGCTCCCATGGCCAGAGTTCCTCCAGATTAGTAATGTTGGAGAACCCTCCGCGGTTTAATTCGAGCCGCTTTGGCGTTTGGCTTTAGGAAGGGTTTGCCGGCGGATGTCGGCGTTGTTCAGGGCCGGTGGCTGTCCATGAGCAGGGTGGCCATGTCCTTGGCGCGGGCAGCGGCGCGGGGGTCGCCTTCCGCCGCGGCAACGATTGCTCCCTTGATCAGGATGTGGATGGACCAGGAGAAATCGCACGGGTTATCGAGGCTGGCGGATCTTGCGAGATCGGCGATCTGCTCCCGCGTCTTTTCCAAGTACTGGATGCTCGCCTTCCCGAGAGGGTGGTCCGGGCCCATTTCCATCATCACGTGCAGGAAGGAACTGACCTGGACGGCGCCTTGGCGGAACCAGTCGTCAAAGACATCGAAGATGGTCAGCATGGCCGCCTCGCCGCGGGTCCCGTTCCGGGCTATGGCGTCCTCGATCGCTGCCGTGCGTTCCTGGTACCACTGCTCGAGGAAGGCCAAGACGACGTCGTCCTTGGAGTGAAAGTGCCGGTAGAACGTCGCCTTAGCCACCCCTGACGCACGTATCAGTTCGTCGACTCCGACATCGCGGATCCCCCGCCTGGCGAACAGTTCGTAGGCGACGGCAAGGATCTTCTCCGGGGGACTGCCCGTTGCAGGTCGCATTGGCTGTTCGGTCCCCTCTGAGGTGTCCACAAACCGGATAATACACGAGCACGAGAATGACCGTTCTGTCTGGGCCTGCCGCGGGCTTGCCATGCCCCACGACTGGTTTGTCGTGGACACACTCTTGGAAACATCCCGGCTAAATCAGAAGACCCACACTGGTGACGCTGCACCGTAGGCTCCTTTTTTGCCGGGGAAGCAGAGCCCGCCTCTGGTGTTTACAAACCTTTGCGGCTCGAAACGCTAGACTTACGAGGCGTCTCAGCAAGTGACCGATGGGCCGCCTAAGTGGTCCTGAAGGACGCTGACACAATCACGCGAGTCCTCCTGCAAGTAAGCTCCGTCGAAGCCGAAGGGGAAACATTGAAGCTCACTGAACATCCGCTCAGGCCATCGATGGCAGGTTAGACCTGCGGGTCCTCGAAGCGCCAGAGCTTGTAGTTCAGGCCCGAGGGGTCGACGAGATTCCTGATGCCGTTAAGGGTGCTGCAGCAAGATTGACCGGCCGCCCCAGACCTGACTTCGACATCGAAGTCAGGTACTGACCTCCGCAGTCTCAAAGGAGCGAGTGCCCCTGGCAGGCCAATTTACAGTGGGCGCATATTTTCGGCTTGCGGGCCCTTGGGGCCGTGCGTCACTTCGAACTCGGCTTTTGGCTGTGTACCTGGTGCTCGGGGCGTTCCAGTTCGTGCCCTCGCTTCGCCGCGGTAAATGCGGAAGGCTCAGTTGGCACAAAGTCGCCGGACGGATCATCGTCCCCGCCGGACTGCTCGCCGCTCTCTCCGGTTTATGGACGGCGGTCTTCTACGACCTCCCGCCCCTGGACGGGTTGCTCCTGCTCGTCCTTCGGCTGGTCTTCGGCTCGGCCATGGTTGCCTTCATTGTCTTGGGATTCATCGCGGTACGGCGCCGGAACTACGTTCGTCACAGTGAATGGATGTTCCGGGCGCACGCCATCGGCATTGCCCAAGGAACCATTGTCGTCGTAACCATCCCTTGGATTCTTCTCGTGGGACCGGTTGACGTGCTGACAAGGGAGCTGCTGATCGGGCCATCATGGGTACTTAGCCTGGGTCGTGGGCGAATACTTCATTTACCGGCGCGGCCAAGCGCCCGCGCGAACCCCGTGCCCTGCCGGCCCGGCCCACAGAAGCACACTGAATCGTCTTCCCACTTCCAGGAAGGCGTACCGTTGAGTTGAGTTACTGCGAGGTGACTCGCGGACGGTCAGTTGTCCCAGCGTGTCACCAGCAACGCGTGGAATTGGGCCCATGGTGAAGACCACCCCGACGCGACACAACGAACGTCATGCAGGATGGCGCGCTGATCGCGACCGACCTCCACACACTGCTACAGCGCGGGACGTTCCGGGGCCTCATGTACTTGCTGGACATTTATTCGGCGGCTCTACGCAGCAGGCTTCGGCCCTGACGAATTTCACGGTGAGCCGCTGGTCGTCCTGACCGTTGGCACGGGAAGTCTGCCCGGCGCGTGCTTCGGAGGAAGCCCGTCCCTCCCTGTCCCATCAGCCTGCATCGCGTCATCGACGGGGACACCTACGCGTCATTCATCACCGATCAGGAGGACGCGTCCGCGACCGACCGCGGATCCTCGCCGCTGACCATTTGCTTCATAGCGAGCTTCCTGCGGACGCCGCGTCCCGAGGAGCCCAGAAAGGGTTAGGCAACCGTGACCCTCGGGGCGTTCCTCGGTGGCGCAGCACCCATTACTGTCAATGGACCATCGGGAACGAAGTAAGAGGCACCATGACCATCGACATCGGGCTCATCCTCAGTCATGAGGACGAAGCGAACTTTGCAGCCCAGACCGAAGCTGTCACCGCAGCAATGCAACAGGTGCGAGAACTGCACCCGGCATACAGCTGGGTGGGCACCGATGAGATTCGCTGCAGAGGATGCAATGCGGGCCTCGACATACCGCCCCTCGCCAGCACGAACGCCAACGCTGATAAGGCCTTTCGGGCGCACCAGACGGCCCAGCTCGACGCCATGCTGGCCGCTGACGCGCATCATTCGATACAAGACTATTCGCCGAGTCATGATCCGATGCGGAGCTTGAACCTGACCGCATGACCTATGGGCGCCCGGCACGGTGTCCTGCTTTCGACACGAGGCAGAGGTTCCATCGGCACTCCCGTGTGGGGCGGCACTGCCTCACGGTCCTGGATATGGGAACAACGACGCATTGGAAGGCGTTGCAGTGTCGTCAGAAAAGAACATCAACGAAAACATCAGAAATGAGAATCACCTAAGTGGCAACCGATTACGACGAAGTCCGTTCCGACGTCAAGGAATCCCAGGACCGTTCGCTGGAGGCATTGCAGTCTGCGAACGCTCCGGACGCCCGCAGCGTCGTCAAGGAACTGGACGAAGCCGATGCACTCGATGAAGGACTGACCCCCGGTGGAGAGATCGTCTCCGAGGAGCTCATCGTCCAGGTCATCCCAGAGGCCGCGGATGAATTCACCTGCTATTCCTGCTTCCTGGTCCGGCACCGGTCCCAACTCGTGCGCGAGAGCAACGGCCACTCATACTGCATTGAGTGCGAGGGCTAAGGCCGCTGCCAGCGGCGTGCAGTGAAACTGGCGGAGGCAGTCAATCCTCCGGTGCCGACGCTGGGCGGTCGCGTAAGTTCCCGGCCCGTCTTCTCAGGGAGCTTCAAGGTGTGCGCTGGCATAACCATAACTGGCTGGGCGTTCTGTGTTGGGCTTGCGCCATCGCGTGCCCGGTGGCTGATGAGTGTCAACCTCCAAAGCCCTGAGGGTGTCGATGTCCTCTAATTTTCCAAGCCCCGATCCAGACGAGCGTGGACGCATTTGAAATTTTGGTTGGCAAAGCGTCGGCAACGGCTGAGGTTATCCCGGCCACGACTCCTGTGAGTCCGGACAGGATGGCCCTTGACCTAGAGTGCACGCCGGCCGAATTCGGGATTGAACATACAGACGCCGTACTCTCCCCGAGGAGATCCAGACCGATGGTGTAAGCGGTTTCGTTGGCTGTGGATGTGTTCATGGAGATGTCTGCCCCGGGCGCGCCGCGGTGATTTTGGAACCGGCTACCTCGAGCATCCGAAACCCGGGCGGAGAACCGTCCGGACTGCCCGGTCTACGTCGTCCCGGAGGTCCCGGTCCTGGACATCGGAGGGCAACTCCAGTCCGGCGTCGAAGGCTGCACGGAGGCGCTCACTGCGGAACCAGGCGGCAGTGCGGCCCTGCAGCCTGAGCGCGCGCGTGGCGCACAGGAACTCGATGCCAATGATGGTCGCAAAAGCCTCGACTGTGGATGAAAGTTGGGACGTCCCGACGCTTGCGAAGCTCGCATCCTCTTCGGCACCCAGGGACAGGACCACCGTCTGCAGGCTTACCGGTTGGGTGTTAGCCCGAATCCGACCCGCCGCCGCCGCTGCCACATACTCCAGCATCATGACCCCGGACTGGCCCGCGTCGTCGGCGGCGAGGAACCGGTTGAGGCCTGTATGAGACGGATCGCAAAGCAGATCAATCCTGCGAAGGATGGTGGGGCAGGCCGCTCCGAGCGCGAGGTGCAGCGCATCGACCCGCCTGGCAAGGGTGGTCATCTGGAAAAGGCCATGGTGGGCGACGCCGTTGCTGCCATCGCGGGCAGAGCCGAACACCAACGGGTTCTCATGGCCTGCGACGACGAGGCGTTCAAGAAGGGCTTGAAGCGCCTTGACTTCCTCCAGCAAGGAGCCAAGGACCTGGGGGAGGGTGCGCAAACAGTAGGGGTCCTGGATTCGCGCCGGGCTGTGGTGACCGTCAACGAGTTCATGGAGCACGCGGGCCATGTCGGCCACGGCAGGCGTGTCGGCGGCCCGGCCCACCTCGGGGCCGAACGCCTCCGGGTTTCCGGCCATTGCATTGAAAGACAGAGCGCTGACGGCTGTGAGGTTCTCCAGCAGTGTCGCCAGCTTTTGCTGGGCTACGACAGCCTGCGCGATAGTAAGCGCATTAGAGCTGATGAACGGCAGGGCATCCTCCGTTTCCCAGCTGGCCAGCGGAGCAGGGATCTTCTCTCCGTCCATCGTGGGCCGCTCGCCCAGCATTGTGAGCGCCGTCCCGGACAGTGCGGGAAGGTCTGCAGTTCCGATGCCCCCGAACTCCCGCACCTCGGGCAGGGCATCGGCGTTTATCAACCCCGCCAGAGCCTCGGCCACTGCAGGGCTAATTCCTGACGAACCTGCGGCGAGCTGCGAGAGCCTGATGATCAGCATGGCCCGGACGGTTTCCCGATCCAGGGCTCTGCCGGCATCAACCGCGTGGCTTCGCAGCAGGTTGAGCCCGTGAACGTCGACTCCCGCACCCATCCGGTTCAGGGTCACAGAGCGGTTCGCGCCGACGCCGGTGGAGCGGCCATAGACCGGCCGGGTCTTTGCGGTGGCCTGAGCGGAGCGCTGTGATTCTGCCATTCGATCAAGGGCCGACGGAGCCAGCCGCACCTGTGCTGCCGCGGTGGTTGCTGCTGCCAGTGCGGGCAGGTCAAGCTGGCGTCCGTCGATCTCGATCACGGAATGATCCCTTCTGGTGTCCTTGGTGGAAAGCGAGACCGCCGTCAGCGGGATTCGTTCATGGGGATGCGGACGCCGCGTTCCTTGGCGACGTCGAGGGCGCGGTCATAGCCGGCGTCGACATGTCGGATCACGCCCATGCCGGGGTCGTTGGTGAGGAGCCGCTCGAGCTTCTGCGCGGCGAGATCGGTGCCGTCGGCAACGGAGACCTGGCCGGCGTGGATGGAGCGGCCGATGCCTACTCCGCCGCCGTGGTGGAGGGAGACCCAGGTGGCGCCGGAGGCGGTGTTGAGGAGGGCGTTGAGCATGGGCCAGTCGGCGATCGCGTCCGAGCCGTCGGCCATGGCTTCGGTCTCCCGGTACGGTGAGGCAACGGAGCCGGAGTCCAGGTGGTCGCGGCCGATCACGATGGGGGCCTTGACCTTGCCTTCCTTGACCAGTTGGTTGAAGAGCAGCCCGGCCTTGGCGCGTTCGCCGTAGCCCAGCCAGCAAATGCGGGCCGGCAGGCCTTCGAATTCGACGCGCTCGGCGGCGGCGTCGATCCAGCGGTGCAGGTGCTGGTTCTGCGGGAAGAGCTCCTTGATGGCTTTGTCGGTGACGGCGATGTCCTCGGGGTCACCGGAGAGGGCGACCCAGCGGAACGGGCCCAGGCCCTCGCAGAACAGCGGGCGGATGTAGGCCGGGACGAAGCCGGGGAATTCGAAGGCCCGGCTGTACCCGCCCTTGCGGGCCTCGTCGCGGATGGAGTTTCCGTAGTCGAACACCTCGGCGCCGGCGTCCTGGAACTCGACCATGGCCTGGACGTGGCGGGCCATCGATGCCTGGGCCTTTTTGGTGAAGCCCTCCGGGTCAGCCTCGGCTTCGCGGTGCCATTCGTCCACGGAGATGCCTTCGGGCAGGTAGGACAGGGGGTCGTGGGCGGAGGTCTGGTCGGTGACGATGTCGATGGTCAGCTCACCGGCCTTGTGCCGGCGAAGGAGTTCGGGGAAGACCTCGGCGGCGTTGCCCACATAGCCCACGGACCAGCCGCGGCGCTCCTCCTTGGCCTTGAGGACCTTGGCGATCGCGGCGTCGAGGTCGGTCTCCACCTCGTCCAGGTAGCGCTTGCCGGCCCGGCGGCGCAGGCGGGTCTCGTCGACGTCGATGATCAGGCAGGCGCCCTCGTTCAGGGTGACGGCGAGGGGCTGGGCGCCGCCCATGCCGCCGCAGCCGCCGGTCAGCGTCAGGGTGCCGGCGAGCGTGCCGTTGCTGTCCCCGGTGAGCTTCCGGGCGATCGCGGCGAAGGTTTCGAACGTGCCCTGCAGGATGCCCTGCGTGCCGATGTAGATCCAGGACCCGGCCGTCATCTGCCCGTACATCATCAGGCCCTCGGCCTCGAGCCGGCGGAACTCGGGCCACGTGGCCCAGTCGCCCACGAGGTTGGAGTTGGCCAAAAGCACCCGCGGCGCCCACTCGTTGGTGCGGAAAACACCCACCGGCTTGCCGGACTGGACCAGCAGGGTCTCGTCCTTCTCCATGGTTTCCAGGGTGTGGGTGATGGCATCGAACGCGGCCCACGAGCGCACCGCCCGGCCGGTACCGCCGTAGACCACCAGGTCATCCGGGCGTTCGGCGACCTCGGGATCGAGGTTGTTCATGAGCATGCGCAGCGGCGCCTCGGTCTGCCAGGACTTGGCGGTGAGCTCGGTGCCGCGGGCTGCTTTGACCGGGCGGGCACCGGTGGTGAAATCGGC
>NZ_QLNP01000068.1 GCF_003261175.1 Arthrobacter globiformis
TGACACTGGCACCAGAAGGCCGGAAAATGCTGCGGATCGAGCAGCGCAATGCGGCCACCCCGGTGGAACGCAAACCGGACTGGATCAAGGCCAAGGTCCAGATGGGCCCGGAATTCGTCCAGCTCAAAAACCTGGTCAAGAAGGAAGGCCTGCACACCGTCTGCGAAGAGGCCGGCTGCCCCAACATCTTCGAATGCTGGGAAGACAAGGAAGCCACCTTCCTGATCGGCGGCTCCGAATGCACCCGCCGCTGCGACTTCTGCCAGATCGACACCGGCAAACCCTCCCCCGTGGACAGGTTCGAACCCACCAAGGTGGCCCGCTCCGTCCAGGCCATGGCCCTGCGCTACGCGACCGTCACCGGCGTTGCCCGTGACGACGTCGAGGACGAAGGCGTCTGGCTCTACGCCGAAACCGTCCGCAAGATCCACGAACTGAACCCCGGCACCGGCGTCGAACTGCTCATCCCGGACTTCTCCGGCAAACCCGAACACATCGCCGCGATCTGCGACTCCAAACCCGAGGTGTTCGCGCACAACGTCGAAACCGTGCCCCGGATCTTCAAGCGGATCCGGCCCGCCTTCCGCTACGAACGCTCCCTTGACGTCATCACCCAGGGCCGGAACCTGGGCATGGTCACCAAGTCCAACCTGATCCTGGGCATGGGCGAAACCCGCGAAGAGATCTCCGAGGCCCTCCGCGACCTGCACCAGGCAGGCTGCGACCTGATCACCATCACCCAGTACCTGCGCCCCTCCGAACGCCACCTCCCGGTGGACCGCTGGGTCAAACCCCAGGAATTCGTGGACCTCCAGCACGAAGCCGAGGAGATCGGGTTCCTCGGCGTCATGTCCGGGCCCCTGGTCCGCTCCTCCTACCGCGCCGGCCGGCTCTGGGCCACCGCCATGCGCAAAAAGGGCTGGGAAATCCCCGCCGAACTCGCCCACATCGAATCCTCCGGATCCACCCGCCAGGAAGCCAGCTCCCTGCTCGCGGCGCACCGGTAGCACCAAGTATTTTCCATGGCCAAGGGCCGGACACCAGGACTTTTCGGCGTCCGGCCCTTTGTCGTGGATCACGTAGAATTAAGGCACTATGGCGAAATCCCCTGACTCCAGCAACAACACTCCTGCGGCCGCTGATGGCTCCAAGCGCGGACTCTTCGGGCGCAAGCCCAAGGCCGTGAAGGAAAAGAAGCCCAGCCGGCTCAAGCAAATCCGCGAGGTCTTCAACATGACCCGCCGCCACGACCCCATGGTTCCGTGGCTCATGCTGCTGGCGTTCCTGGGCGTCGTGGCCGTCAGCCTCGTTGTTGGCCTGTTGCTGAATAACTGGATTACCGGCCTGATCATCGGCATCCCGCTTGGTTTCCTCGCGGCTACGTTCATTCTTTCCCGCCGCGCCGAAGGGGCTGCCTTCGCCCAGATCGAGAACCAGCCCGGAGCATCCGGCGCTGCCCTCAGCACGCTGAAGCGCGGCTGGATCACAGAGGAGCAGCCCGTGGCTGTGAACCCGCGGACCCAGGACGCCGTGTTCCGCGCCGTCGGGCGTCCCGGCGTCGTCCTCGTCGCCGAAGGACCCACACACCGCGTGCGTCCGCTGATCGAAGGCGAGCGGAAGAAACTGGCCCGCATCCTTCCCAACGTCACCATCCACGTCATCGAGACGGGGCGCGGCGAGGGCCAGGTCCCCATCAGCCAGGTGGCGAAGAAGATGAACAAGCTCAACAACGAGCTCACCAAGACCGAGGTCAGCGCCGTGTCCAAGCGCATCTCATCGCTGGGCGGCCGCCTGCCGATCCCCAAGGGCGTGGACCCCTACAAGGCCCGCCCCCAGCGCGGACGCTGATCCGCTTGAAAAGCCCCGGGGCCGTCGCATCTGCGCCGGCCCCGGGGCTTTTTAGTCTGATCGGCATACCCCGGTAAAAGCGCATCCTCAAACCAGCCAGACACCAGCACCTACAGAAGCCGGAGCCTCCTGTGAAATTCCCGTCCGCGTCCACCGTCGTCCGCGCCTTCCGCCTGCTAGCGGTCGCCGAAGCCTTCAGCTGGGCCGCGCTCCTCGCCGGCATGTATTTCAAATGGATCGCCGGAACCACCGAACTCGGCGTAGAGATTGCAGGACCGGTGCACGGAGCCCTGTTCATCGGCTACGGAGCGGCTGCCCTTGTCCTGTGGCGCCTGCAGCGCTGGCCCTTCAGGGTGGCGCTGTTGGCAGGCCTCTCGGCGGTGTTCCCCTTCGCCACGGTCCTGTTCGAGCGGTGGGCGCTCCGCCGGGGATACCTTCCGACCGGGCGGCTACCTGCGCGGCTACCTGCGGACGAGGACGGTGTTCATGGCCTTGTCATGGAGCCCGCGCTGGTCGGGATCGAAGATGACCGCCGGGATCACCAGGCAGAGCAGGACGGTGCGGACCAGCGCAGCGAGCGGGCCGGCCGCTGAGCCGTCCGGCTTCACCACGTGGATGCCCATCGCCCGGTGCCCGATGCTGTAGCCCAGGGTCCCGATCAGCAGGATCTGCTCGGCGGCAAAGACGGCAAGCGTGGCCATGGAATTACCGGCAAGGAACACGTTGCTGATCAGCAGCGCGATGGTCCAGTCAATGGTGATCGCCAGGATCCGCCGGCCGGCGCGGGCCATGGATCCGGGGCCTGCCTCGGGGAAGCCCAGGCGTTCCCCCGGGTACTTGGAAATGCCGGAAGTGTCCGGCCCGCTGAGCCACGAACCGATGTCTTTGCGATCTACCACCTACCAAGTTTACCGAGCCGCGGGGAGCCCCTCGGTCGTTCATACTCTGGATAGGCGTGGACCACAGTGTGGACACCGTATAGCGTTTACATATCAGTAGGTTCTGTAACCTGCCGGAAACAAAGCGGACACGGACGGGAAATCCCGAATCCCTAGGGTGGTAACAGTTGCTAGCGAGCCTGGAGCGGGGCACTTTTGTGTTTCCGCCCATTGGATTGCGCTGGACCACTTGGCTTTCTAGCCAGTTATTACATATGCGTAAGGAGCATAGATGTTCAAGACTGCGGACGAAGTCCTCAAGTTCATCAAAGATGAAGACATTCGGTTTATCGATATCCGCTTCACCGACCTCCCCGGCGTTCAGCAGCACTTCAACGTGCCCGCCAAGAGCGTGGACGCCGACTTCTTCGTCAACGGCCAGCTCTTCGATGGTTCTTCCATCCGCGGCTTCCAGGGCATCGCCGAGTCTGACATGCAGCTCATTCCGGACGTCACCACCGCGTTCCTGGACACGTTCCGCATGGAAAAGACCCTCGCGCTGAACTTCTCCATCGTGAACCCCCGCACGGGCGACCCCTACCACCGCGACCCGCGCGGTGTGGCAGAGAAGGCTGAAGCCTACCTCGCCTCCACCGGCATCGCCGACACCGCGTTCTTCGCTCCCGAAGCCGAGTTCTTCGTGTTCGACAACGTCCAGTACCAGTCCTCCCCCGAGGGCAGCTTCTACAAGATCGACTCCGAAGAAGCCCACTGGAACACCGGCCGCGAGGAAGAAGGCGGCAACCTGGGCTACAAGACCCCCATCAAGGGCGGTTACTTCCCGGTTTCCCCGACCGACAAGCAGGCCGACCTGCGCGACGCCATGTGTGTTGCCCTGGACGAGGCCGGCCTCGAGGTCGAGCGCAGCCACCACGAAGTTGGCTCCGCCGGCCAGGCCGAGATCAACTACAAGTTCACCACGCTGACCCACGCGGCTGATGACCTGCAGAAGTTCAAGTACGTCATCAAGAACACCGCCGACGCCTGGGGCAAGTCCGTCACCTTCATGCCGAAGCCGGTCTTCGGTGACAACGGCTCGGGCATGCACTGCCACCAGTCCCTGTGGAGCAACGGCGACCCGCTGTTCTACGACGAGAAGGGCTACGCCGGCCTGTCCGACACCGCCCGCTGGTACATCGGCGGCCTGCTGAAGCACGCCGACGCCGTCCTCGCGTTCACCAACCCGACGGTCAACTCCTACCGCCGCCTGGTCAAGGGCTTTGAAGCCCCGGTCAACATGGTCTACTCGCAGGGCAACCGCTCCGCCGGTATCCGTATCCCGATCACGGGCTCCAACCCGAAGGCCAAGCGCATCGAGTTCCGCGCTCCGGACCCCTCGTCCAACCCGTACCTGGCCTTCGCGGCCCAGCTGATGGCCGGCATTGACGGCATCCGCAACCGCATCGAGCCCCCGGCTCCGATCGACAAGGACCTCTACGAGCTCCCCGCCGAGGAAGCCAAGGACATCCCCAAGGCTCCGGGCACCCTCGAGGAAGCACTGCAGGCCCTGGCCGAGGACAACGAGTTCCTGCAGGCCGGCGGCGTGTTCACCCAGGACCTGATCGACACCTGGATCGAGTACAAGTACGAGAACGAGATCCGCCCGCTGTCCCTGCGCCCGAACCCTTACGAGTTCGAGCTCTACTACGGCGTCTAGTCTGACTAGTCTGACCTCAGGGAAACACTCCTGACACCGCCGAGGGCGGCCACCGGTTACTGACCGGTGGCCGCCCTTGGCCGTACTACGGGTGAGTGCCCGTTCTACGGGTAAGTGCCCGTTTCCGGTTAGGTGCCCGTCCGCGGTCATGTGCCCCGGCAGGGTTCCTCCGCGTACCGTCCCCACAACGAGTCTGCACCCGTGCCGCCGAAGGCTTCCCGGTCATCCCGCAGCGCGCGGCACAGAATAAGGGAGTCCGCGAAGCTCCGCCGGATGTAGGCTTCCCAGTCCGCGCGTTCAGAGGTGAAGGCCTGCGTTCCCATCTGGTACTTCAGATGGGCGAAGTGATCCAGAATGCGGTGGGCCGTCGCCTCGGCCCGGCCCGCCAGCTGCTGCGCCTCCCGCTTCGCCGCAGGATCCGCCACCGCCGAGGCGTCCGGCAGTTCCTGGCGGCGCCAGAAATACGGCTGCAGGTCAACATTGTCCACGAAGATCCTGTCGATCTCCTGCTGCTGGGCATAGAGGGAGGAAGCCGTGCTGCTTTCCAAAGTGCTCCTGATCCCGGCGTACTGGTACGCGGCCGCGATGAGCGTCGCGGCGACCCCCGCCCCGATGAGCAACACCTCCGCCCGCCTGAACCTCCTGGCGCGGCCGCCCTTCGCTCGCGCCCGGGCATGGTCTGCGTCCTGCCGCGCGGCATCCTGCCCCAGCGGGGGCGCCCGAAGCTGGCCCCCGACGTGCTGAGACCGGGAGCCAGCCTGTTCCGGCGAGTGCCTCCGAGACGAAGACTCTTTCAAGCCTTCCCCCCAACAAGGTTTGAAGTGCACAGCCAAGACACAGCGTAGGCACGCACCCGTGCCGGCGCAACGGTCCGGCCGTGTCTCCCGGCGGGATTAGCGCTCAGAAGGCGGCATACATGGTCCGCTGCGGACCGGCCTCGCCGCCCAGATAGACTCCTTTGTCCGCAAACCCCGCCTTCAGGTACGCTCCCTGCCCGGCGGGGTTGCGCTCGTTGACTGAAAGCACGACGCCGGTTTGGCCGCCTCCCAGCCTGGCCGTCAGTTTGGCGGCGGCTGCCACTGCCGCAGAGGCCGCCGCCTGTCCCAGGCCCTGACGTTGCCGCCGCCTGTCGATTAGGAACCCGCGAAGCAGCCAGGCGGAGTCGTCGTCGGGCCAGCCGGCCAGCCCGGCGGCGCCCGACTGCAGCGTCAGCACCCCGGCAGCCCTGCCGCCCGCCTCGATGACGTAGGGCCTGCGGGACCCGTCCTCGAGCCCTGCCAGCATCATGCGCAGCGGGTCGCCCACAAACTCCTGCTGGCCCGGGGCAAGTTCCAGCTCCGCCACCGCACCCAGTTGGATCGCCCGGGCATCGGCATCCAGGTCCCGCAACGGAATGAGCCATACGTCCGGCCTCATGATCCGTCAGGAAGCAGGTGCCGCCCCGTCGGCGGGCGGACCCGCCGGATCCATCCACATGACCTCCCACAGGTGCCCGTCCGGATCCTGGAAGCTGTGGCTGTACATGAAGCCGTAATCCTGCACCGGCTGCGATTCGGATCCGCCGGCGGCCAGGGCCTTGCCCACCATCTGGTCCACCTCTTCGCGGCTGTCCACCGAGAAGGCCATGATGGCCTCGGTGGCCGAGGTCGCGTCCACGATCTCCTTGGCGGTGAACGTCTTGAAGAACTTCTCCACCAGGAGCATGACGAAGGCGTCATCGTTGATCACCATGCAGGTGGCGTTCTCATCCGTGTAGTCCTGGTTGAACTTGAAACCCAGCGCAGTGAAGAACTGCACGGACCTGTCGAGGTCCCGGACGGGCAAGTTCATGAAGATTTGGGTAGCCATGCGCCCAAACCTAGCACCGGTTCAGTGGCCGTAGAAGACTTTCTCAAACACCGCACGGGCGCGCCTGCTCACCCGCAGGTAGTCCTCCTCGAACGCAGTTGCCATCCCTTCCTCATAGCCGCACCATCTGGCCACGGCCTCCAGGTCGCGCCGGGAGGAGGGCAGCAGGTCGGAGGCGCGGCCCGTCCAGATCACGTTCGCGGAACGGATCCGGCTGGCGAGCTGCCAGGCGTCGGCCAGCAGGCCGGCGTCGTCCTCTTCCAGCAGCCCCAGCGAGGCCGCCGCCTGCAGAGCCTTCAGGGTGGACGTGGTGCGCAGCTCGGGGTGGCTTCCGGCGTGCTGGAGCTGCAGCAGCTGCACGAGCCATTCCACGTCGCTCAGGCCGCCGCGTCCCAGCTTGAGGTGCCTGGCAGGGTCCGCGCCGCGGGGCAGCCGCTCGGACTCCACCCGCGCTTTGATGCGGCGGATCTCCCGGACGTCCGCGTCGGAGACGGCGGCCGGGTAGCGGATGGGATCGACCAGCTTCACAAAGTCCGCCGCGAGCCCGTTGTCTCCGGCTATCGGCCGGGCACGGAGCAGTGCCTGCGCCTCCCAGATGAGCGACCAGCGGCGGTAGTACTCGCCGTAGGACTCCAGGGACCGCACCATGGCCCCGTTCTTGCCCTCAGGACGAAGATCGGCGTCGACGGCGAGGACCCGCTCGGCCATGATCGCCGGTTTGAGCGGCTGCGTCAGAAGGCTGGAAACATGGCCCACGATCTTCGCGGCCTGCTGCTGCGCTTCATCGTCCGAGGCTCCGGGCAGCGCCCGATGGACGTAGAGGACGTCGGCGTCGGACCCGTAGCCGATTTCCAGCCCGCCCTGCCGGCCCATGGCCACCACCAGCACCGATGTCTTGAGCGGACCAGTGGCGGAAACAATGTTTTCCGCCACCCGCAGGGCACCCAGGATGGCGGCCCGGTCCGTCTCTGCGAGCGCCTCCCCCACCTGGTCCTGGCCGAGCAGACCGGCGCTGTCCGCGATGGCGATCCGCAGGATTTCACGTCGGCGGATGAGCCGGATGAGGCGCATGGCGCTTTCCGGGTCCGCGTGCCGGGACATCTTGGAGGTGATCTCCTGCCACTGCGCCTCGAAGCTGAGCGGCGCCAGTTCCTTGTCCGTCCCCAGCCAGGACACCGATTCCGGCGATACTTCCAGGAGGTCAGCGATAAGACGGGAGTTGGACAGCATGTGGCAGAGCCGCTCGGCCGCCGCGGCCGAATCGCGGAGCATGCCGAGGTACCAGTGCGTGGTGCCGAGCGACTCGCTGATCCTGCGGAAGGCAAGCAGCCCGGCGTCGGGGTCCACGCCTTCGGCCAGCCAGCCCAAGAGGATGGGCAGCAGCTGCCGCTGCAGGGCCGCGCGCCGGCTGACCCCGGCCGTCAGGGCCTCGATGTGGCGGAGTGCACCCTGCGGGTCCCGGTAACCGAGCGCGGCGAGCCGGCCCTGCGCCGCTTCCGGCGTCAAGCGCGCATCCTCGCTGCTCAGCTTGGCGGCCGTGTTCAGGAGCGGACGGTAGAAGATGCGGTCGTGGAGTTCCCGGACCGAGCGTTTTGTCCGCTGCCACGCGGCCAGCAGGGCGTCGGGGTGCGGCCGGTCCGTGGAGAAGGGCCCGAGCACCGCCTTGGCCAGCGTGCGCAGGGGCTCCTCCTTGACCGGCATGAGGTGCGTGCGGCGCAGCTGGAACAGCTGGATGCGGTGTTCGAGCAGGCGCAGATACCGGTAGGCGTGGTCGAAGGCGGCGGCGTCGGCCCGGCCGATGTAGCCCCCGGTCGACAGCGCGGCGATGGCCGACGTCGTGTCCCGGCGCCGGAGGGACTCATCCGACTTGCCGTGGACGAGCTGGAGGAGCTGGACGGTGAATTCGACGTCGCGCAACCCGCCCCGGCCCAGCTTGATCTGCCGCTGTTCCTCGGCTGGCGGGATGTGTTCGGTCACCCGGCGGCGCATGGCCTGCACGGATTCGACGAATCCGTCGCGGTTCGCCGAGGTCCACACGAGCGGCGATACGGCCTCCTCGTAGCGGGCGCCCAGTTCGGCGTCGCCCGCGATGGTGCGCGCCTTCAGGAGCGCCTGGAACTCCCAGCTTTCCGCCCAACGGGCGTAGTAGCTCTGGTGTGACGCCAGTGTCCGGACCAGCGGGCCGGACTTTCCTTCCGGGCGGAGGTTGGCGTCAACTTCCCACAGCCCGGGCTCACGTGCCGGTGACGAAATGGCGCGCGAGATGCCGGAGGCCAGCGCCGTGCCGATGGTGTTGGCCCGGGCGTCGTCCAGCTGGCCTGACTCCACCACGTAGATGACATCGACGTCGGAGATGTAGTTCAGTTCCCGGGCTCCGCACTTGCCCATCCCGATTACTGACAGTGCGACGTCGGCGACCTCCCCGGCGTCGAACTTTCCCGCTGCTTCGGCGCGGGAGACCGCAAGGGCGGCCTCGATGGCCGCTCCCGCAAGATCCGCCAGTTCGGCGCCGACGGCGGGCATGAAGTCCAGCGGGTCGGCGGCGCAGAGGTCCTTGACGGCGAGGTCCACCACGCCCCTGCGGTAGGCGGTGCGGAGTGCCTCGTAGGCTTCGGGGCCCGAGATGCCCGCCACAGGCCGGGCCGCGGTGGTGTCGGCGCGCACCGACCTGAGCAGCTGGGCACGCAGCTCCGCCGGATCGGCCTGGAGCGGTTCCGGGCTTGCGGTCACGCTGAACGCATCGAGGTGCTCCGGGTGCCGGATGAGAAATTCGCCGAGCGCCTCGCTGGCGCCCAGGACCCGGTAGAGCGGTTCGCTCACCTCGGTGTCCGCCGCTGCCAGCTTCCGCAGGTCCGGGTGCTTCTCGATCAGCCGGACCAGGGACTGCAGCGCGGCGTCCGGGTTCGCCGCCAGCTGCAGGCCCGCAAACAGGATGTCCTGGTCAATTCCCTCCAGCTCGGGGGCGGCAAGGAATCGTTCGCCCTTCTCGAGGTCGCTGAAGCCGGCGGTAATGAGCCGGCGGGCCAAGCTCACCGCAGCCGCCTAAAGGATGGCGAGGTTGCGCTGCAGCTCGTAGGGGGTCACCTGCAGGCGGTAGTCCTGCCACTCGGCCCGCTTGTTGCGCAGGAAGTGCTCGAAGACCTGCTCGCCCAGGATCTGCGGCATCAGTTCCGAGTCCTCCATGGCACGGATGGCGTCATGCAGGCTGGCAGGAAGGGGATCGTGGCCCATCGCCCGGCGCTCGGCGGAGCTCAGCGACCAGATGTCGTCCTCCGCCGCTGCGGGCAGTTCGTAGCCCTCCTCGATGCCCTTCAGCCCGGCGCCCAGGAGCACGGCGTAAGCAAGGTAGGGGTTGGCGGCCGAGTCGATGCCGCGGTATTCGATCCGGGCTGACTGTCCCTTGCCCGGCTTGTACAGCGGGACGCGGACCAGGGCGGAGCGGTTGTTGTGCCCCCAGCTCAGGTAGCTGGGCGCCTCTCCCCCGCCCCAGAGGCGCTTGTAGGAGTTGACGAACTGGTTGGTGACCGCGGTGAATTCAGGGGCGTGCTTGAGGATGCCGGCAATGAACTGGCGCGCCGTCTTGGAGAGCTGGAATTCCGCCCCTGCCTCGAAGAAGGCGTTGGTGTCACCTTCGAAGAGCGAGAAGTGCGTGTGCATGCCGGAGCCCGGGTGGGCCGTGAAGGGTTTGGGCATGAAGGTGGCGTAGGTGCCCTGCTGCAGCGCCACCTCCTTGATGACGGTCCGGAAGGTCATGATGTTGTCCGCCGTCTGCAGGGCGTCCGCGTAGCGCAGGTCGATTTCGTTCTGGCCCGGGCCGGCCTCGTGGTGGCTGAACTCCACGGAGATGCCCACCGATTCCAGCATGGTCACTGCGGTGCGGCGGAAGTCCTGGGCCACGCCACCGGGGACGTGGTCAAAGTAGCCGCCCTCGTCCACCGGAATGGGCGAACCGTCGGGGCCGGGTTCCTGCGACTTGAGCAGGTAGAACTCGATCTCGGGGTGCGTGTAGCACGTGAACCCCATGTCGGCTGCCTTGGCCAGGGTGCGCTTGAGGACGTTGCGCGGATCCGCTGCCGAGGGCTCGCCGTCGGGAGTAAGGATGTCGCAGAACATGCGGGACGTCTGCTCGGTCTCGCCGCGCCACGGAAGGATCTGGAAGGTGGACGGGTCCGGCTGGGCCAGCATGTCCGACTCAAAGACGCGGGCGAGACCCTCGATGGCCGAGCCGTCAAAGCCCAGGCCCTCGTCGAAGGCGCCTTCGACCTCGGCAGGAGCCAGGGCCACCGACTTGAGCGAGCCCACGACGTCGGTGAACCACAGGCGCACAAAGCGTACGTCGCGCTCTTCGATCGTGCGCAGGACAAACTCTTGCTGGCGGTCCATGAAGGCCTCTTTTCCGGTCTACGTTCATGCCCCGGTCCGTCCACGACGGAGCAGCGGCAGCTCACGAATCACTTTACTAAGCATTTAGGCGTGATGCTGGCGGGGCTGCAGCGCGTAACACAGCGTTAACACTCAACCGGAGACCGGGCAGCCCCGGACTGGCACCCCGTTATGACGCGAATCACCAGTCGTCCGCTGCCGGCCGGTGGCTAGCACGGCGGGTCCCGGACTACGCTCTAGCCATGGCCTCAACCAGCAGTCCCGATCCAAGCATGTCCGCTGAAGTACCTGCTCCTTACGGGAGCGGCCCCGCGGCAGCCGCAGCGCCGCCGTCGGAATCCGGACGGAAGCCGCTCTCCCGGATCCGCACGCACCACCTGCAGCAGGCCAAGACCAGCGGCGAACACTTCGCCATGCTCACAGCGTATGACCAGTACACGGCAGAAATTTTCGACCAGGCCGGCATCGAGGTCCTGCTGGTGGGCGATTCGGCATCCAACAATGTCTTTGGCAACGAAACCAGCCTTCCCGTCACCGTCGATGAGCTGCTGCCGCTGTGCCGCGCGGTCGCACGCTCAGCCAAGCGCGCCCTGGTGGTGGCGGATCTTCCCTTCGGCAGTTACGAGGTTTCGCCGCAGCAGGCAGTGGCCACCGGCGTGCGCTTCCTTAAGGAGGGCCTGGCGCACGCAGTGAAGATCGAGGGCGGCAAGTTCTACGCCGAGACCGTCAAGGCCATGGTCCAGGCAGGCATTCCGGTCATGGCCCACATTGGCTTCACACCCCAGAGCGAGCACTCCCTGGGCGGCTACCGCGTGCAGGGCCGGGGCGATGACGCCGCGCGGCTGGTTGAGGACGCTGCGGCGCTGACCGACGCCGGCGCTTTCAGCGTGCTCATGGAAATGGTTCCCGCGGAGACGGCAAAGGCCGTGGACGCTGCCATTCCGGTGCCCACCATCGGCATCGGCGCTGGCAATGCCACCACGGGGCAGGTTCTGGTCTGGCAGGACATGGCCGGGCTCCGCGGCGGCAGGATGGCCAAGTTCGTCAAGCAGTACGCGGACCTCCGGACCGTGCTGAGCGACGCGGCCAAGGCATATGGCGAGGATGTCCGGTCGGGACAGTTCCCCGGACCGGAACATTCGTTCTAGGGGGCCTGGGCTCCGGCAAGATCAGTCGTCGTCGCCCTTTTCCCAGGTTTCATTGCGCGCCTTGACCTTCTCGAGGGCGTGTTCCGCCTCTTCCCGGGTCTTGTAGGGACCGATCAGCTGGGTCCAGTCCGACATCGCGTCTTCCTCCACCGTGTGGGTCTTGACGTTATACCAGTACTCGGGCATCAGTGTTCCTCGCTTTCCGGGTTAACAGCACACTGCCGCCGTGATCCACGTAACGTAACCCGCAACGTCAGCTGCGGGCCGCGTTAATTTACATGGCGTTCTGTGCTGCCTTATATGATCAATCTATGCCTTCCTTAGCCTCGACCGCACCCACCGGCACGCTTACCCCGGGAACCATCAGCCCGCAGCGGGCCGTTCCCGCGTCGATCGCGCGGCCGGAGTATGTCGGCAAGCCAGGACCGGCCAAATTCACCGGGTCAGAGGTCAAGTCACCGGAAACCATCGAGAAGATTCGGGTGGCCAGCAGGATCGCCGCCCAGGCCATCGTGGAGGTGGGCAAGCACATCCGGCCGGGCATCACCACCGACGAGCTGGACCGCATCGGCCACGAGTTCCTGCTGGAGCACAACGCCTACCCGTCCACACTGGGGTACCGCGGTTTCCCCAAGTCACTGTGCTCGTCGCTGAATGAGGTCATCTGCCACGGCATCCCGGACAGCACGGTGCTGCAGGACGGCGACATCATCAACATCGACATCACCGCCTTCATCGGCGGGGTCCACGGCGACACCAACCACACGTTCCTCGTGGGAGAGGTGGACGAGGAGTCGCGGCTGCTGGTCGAGCGCACAAAGGAGTCCCTCAACCGCGCCATTAAGGCCGTTGCCCCGGGACGGGAGATCAACGTCATTGGCAGGGCCATCGAGTCCTACGCCAGGCGCTTCGGCTACGGCGTGGTCCGGGATTTCACCGGGCACGGCGTGGGCGAGGCCTTCCACACCGGGCTGATCATCCCGCACTACGACGCCGCACCGGCCTACAACACCGTGATCGAGCCCGGCATGGTGTTCACCATCGAGCCCATGCTCACCCTCGGCACCATCGAGTGGGACATGTGGGCCGACGACTGGACCGTGGTCACCAAGGACCACAAGCGGACCGCGCAGTTCGAACACACACTCCTCGTCACCGAGTCCGGTGCCGAGATCCTCACCCTTCCCTGACGCCAGGCAACCGCCCGCGTCATTCCGGCAAGTCACCCTTGCCCAGCCCAAGCCCCTACCCTGCCACGAACGGAATCCCATTGGCCAAGAAGGACGAAAAGACCCGCAAGCACGCCCCGCTGATCGGCATCGACATCGGCGGAACCGGAATCAAGGGCGGCATCGTCGACCTGAAGAAGGGCAAACTGATCGGCGATCGCTTCCGCCTGGCGACGCCGCAGCCGGCCACGCCGGAAGCGGTGGTCGAGGTGGTGGCCAAGGTTGTCGAGGAACTCTCGGCTCGCCCCGACGCACCCGAGGCCGACAGCCCCATCGGCGTGACCTTCCCCGGCATCATCCAGCACGGCGTGGTTCACTCTGCGGCCAACGTGGACAAGAGCTGGCTCAACACGGACATTGATGCGCTGCTCACGGCCCGCCTGGGCCGCCCCGTGGAGGTCATCAACGACGCCGACGCAGCGGGCCTGGCCGAAGCCCGGTACGGTGCGGGCGCCGGAATCGGCGGCACCGTCCTGGTCATCACCCTCGGCACCGGCATCGGGTCCGCGTTCATCTTCAACGGCCACCTGGTGCCCAACGCCGAACTGGGCCACCTGGAGGTCGACGGCTTCGACGCTGAAAGCAAGGCCTCTGCGGTGGCCCGCGAACGGGACGGCCTCAGCTGGGAGGAGTACAGCGTGCTGCTGCAGCGCTACTTCTCCCACGTCGAGTTCCTCTTCTCCCCCGAGCTCTTCATCGTCGGCGGCGGCATCTCCAAGCGGGCAGACGAGTACCTGCCGCGCATGAAGCTGCGCACTCCGATCGTTCCCGCTGAGCTGAAGAACGAAGCCGGCATCGTGGGCGCTGCCCTGGAGATCGCCGTCAAGCACGAGCTGGCGAAGTAAACCCGGACGGGCAGCGGTAAGCGGTGCCCGCAGAAACACCGAAGGCGGCAGACACAGGGTCTGCCGCCTTCGGTGTTTCACGTAAAGCTGATGTTTGCACTGGAGCCGGTGGCAGCCGCGGCTTCCCCTCCGCTGCCGCCACCGGAGACTTTAGAGCGTGCTCTTCGCGGTGTTCTTGGCCTCGGTGTTCTTAGCCTCGGTGTTTTTAGCCTCGGGGCTCCTAACCTCGGGGCTCTTGCCTTCGGAGCCCTTGCCTTCGGCCTTGCTTGTTGTGGCTTTGGCCTCGACGTCGGACTCGTGCCGGAGCAGCGCAATGGCAGATTCGAAATCCTCAAGTGATTCAAAAGCCTGATAAACACTGGCGAAACGGAGGTAGGCCACCTTGTCCAGCTTCTGCAGCGGCCCGAGGATGATCAGCCCAACTTCGTGGGCGTCGATTTCCGCCGCGCCGGAGGCCCGGATGTTCTCCTCGACTTCCTGCGCCAGCATCGCGAGGTCGTCTTCGCTCACGGGCCGGCCCTGGCAGGCCTTGCGGACACCGTTGATGACCTTGCTGCGGCTGAAGGGCTCGCCCACGCCAGAGCGTTTGATCACGGACAGGCTGGTGGTTTCCACCGTGGTGAAGCGGCGCCCGCACTCGGGGCACTGCCGGCGGCGGCGGATGGCTGAACCGTCGTCGGCCATCCGGCTGTCCACCACGCGTGAATCAGGGTTGCGGCAAAACGGACAGTACACGTTTTCCTCCCCTTCCTTCCCCTCACGGGAAGCCCTTATCCCGAAGCCCTTATCCGGAAGCCCGTTACCGAAGCTTCTTCCGGCACCAGTTTAGGGCCACATATGGCCGAATAACAAGCCTGTAATTACTACATGTAGTGGGCGGTCGCTACATGTAGTGGTCAGCTGCCCGCCTGGAAACGGACCGTCACCGCGTCGCCATGCGCCGGGAGGTCCTCTGCACCGGACAGGCTGACAATGTGACCACTGACTTGCCCCAGCGCCGCCTCCGAGTAGTTGATCACCTGAATGGCGCGCAGGAACGTGGTCACGTTCAGCCCGGACGAAAAGGCCGCAGTACCGCTCGTGGGTAGCACATGATTGGAGCCGGCGCAGTAGTCGCCGAGGCTGACGGGGCTGTAGTCGCCCACGAAAATGGCGCCCGCGTTCCGGATCCGCGCCGCCACGGCGGGGGCGTCGGCAGTCATGATCTCCAGGTGCTCGGCCGCGTAGGCGTCGCACGCTGCGATCCCCTGGTCGAGGTCGTCAACAAGCACGACGCCGGACTGCGGGCCGGAAAGTGCCTCTCGGACACGCTGGCTGTGCTTGGTGGATGCAGCCTGCAGTTCCAGCTCCTCACGGACTTCCGCGGCGAGCTCAAGGGAGTCGGTAATCAGGACGGAGGCGGCCTTCGGATCGTGCTCGGCCTGGCTGATCAGGTCGGCGGCAACGAAGGACGGGTGGGCGGTGGAGTCCGCGAGGATGGCAATTTCCGTGGTGCCCGCCTCGGAATCAATCCCCACCACGCCCTTGACGAGTCGCTTGGCCGTGGCCACGAAGATGTTTCCCGGCCCGGTGACGACATCGACGGGTTCGAGTGCGGGAGTCCCTGATTCGCCGGGCACGCCGTAGGCGAAGGCGGCGATCGCCTGGGCTCCGCCGATTGCATAGACCTCGTCAATCCCGAGCAGTGCAGCAGCGGCCAGGATGGTGGGGTGCGGGAGGCCGCCAAAGTCCTTCTGCGGCGGTGAGGCGAGTGCGATCGATTCCACCCCGGCGGCCAGCGCCGGAACCACATTCATGATCACCGACGACGGGTAGACCGCCAGGCCGCCGGGGACGTAGAGGCCCACGCGTGCCACGGGCACCCATTTCTGGCTCACCACTGCGCCGTCACCCAGGGAAATGTCGACGTCGGCCGGGCGCTGGCCGTCCGCAAACCGGCGCGCACGGCTGATGGACTCCTCCAGCGCCGAACGCACGGCAGGGTCCAGGCCGTCCAGGGCTGACTGCAGCGCCTCGGCCGGTACGCGCGGATGCGTCTGCTCCACGCCGTCGAACGTCCGGGCGAAGTCCGCAAGGGCGGCAAAGCCGCGCTGGCGGACGGCCGTGATGATGTCGGTGACCTTCTGCTCGGCGTCTGCGACTGTCTGCTGCCGCGCCCGCGGCACCGCCTCGCGGAGTTCGGCCAGGCTGAGGCTGCGGCCGCGCAGGTCAACGGTGCGGAAATCGACGACGGGGGCATTCGGGCGTGCGGAGCTGTCCGGAGAAGTGGTCACCCGTTCATTTTACGCGCCGCCGCCCCGCGCCCCGACGAGTGTTACTGCCACATGCACTGCCGCTTCTACTGCCATGTGCGGCCGTCGGCGGTGTTGCCGCTGTCGCCGTTCGGGTACCGGTCCACGGAAGCGCGGAGGAGGCCGATGATGTGCAGGACGAAGAAGCCGGCGGCAACCGCCGCGGGCCAGAGGACTAGGACAGTCAGGGACCGCAGCGAGAAGCCGGCACTGGCGTTCACCGACGTGTCCTGCGGAGCTCCCAGCCAGCGGCCGGCCAGCACGCCGGTCTGCCAGGCCAGGACCGCTGCCGCTGCGCTTGCCGCAACGGACAGCAGCAGCAGCCCCCGAGTCCCGCCGTCGCGGCGGCCGGACAACAGCACAGCCACCAGGCAGCCCGCGAACACAAACAGTCCCGCCAGGACCAGGTCCCGGGGCAGCCAGCCCTGGCTGTTGGTTCCGGACGACAGCGCGGAGTCCCCCGAGATGAGGTTTTGCCCACCCGGGGCCAGGAGCCACCAGAGGAACCCTGCGGGGATGCCGGCACCGAGGATTCCGGCCGCCCACGCGTAACCCCTGCCGGGTTGCCGCCGGGCGCCGTGGCCCTCGTTGGAGGAGCGGACCGGAGGGACGGGTGCAGGCTGGGTCATGAAGAAACGTTAACAAATGTTATCTGGCAAATGTTGGCCGGCACTGCGCGCCATGTGTCTGCCCGTCAAGGGAATCTCCCATCCGCCCGGAAGCCCATAGTCTTGTACTAGAGACTCAACCAGCACGGATGCAGTAGGGAGATCGATTCCATTGACCTCAGATGATGTCGCCTTCGAGGGCACGTTCAAAGAGATGTTCCGCCGGCATGCTGCGGGCGTGGCCATCATCACCGTGAACTACGAGGGCGTCCCCTACGGCTTCACTGCAACCTCCGTTGCCTCGCTTTCCGCCAAACCGCCGCGCTTCACCTTCAACATGGCACGCAGTTCCAGCTCGTGGCCGGCGGTGGCCAACACTACGTACATCGGTGTGCACATGCTCGGGCTGGAGAACCAGGAGCTGGCCGACCGGTTCGCGCGCACCAAGGAACGCTTCGCCGGCGATCATTGGGCCCACGGACCCCACGACGTGCCGGTGCTCAAGGACGTTGCCGGCTGGCTGATCGGCAAGATCCAGATGCGGCTGTCGTTTGAGAACAACGCCGTCGTGGTGGTCGAAGTGGTGGAAGGGCAGGTTGGCGAGGACGGCTCGCCGCTGCTGTACCACTCCGGAACTTACGGGCAGCCGGTACCGCTGGACTACGAAATCTGAAAACCCGCGAAATCTAGGCGTCGAGGCAGGCCGGTCCCAGCAGCACCTTCAGGTCCCCGAACAGCGACGGGTTGGGATTCACACGCAGGTGCACGGGAAGCGCCATGACCTCGATGCGGCTGTCGCCCTGCAGGTTCACCCGGACCTCGGAGTTGCCCCGGTGGTTGCGCAGCACGTCCCCCAGTTCCGTGACCACGGCCTCGGTGGCCTTGTGCGTCTGCATGGTGATTACCAGCGGCCCGTTGGTGCCCTGGCTGAGGTCCGGGACGGAGAGCTCCATGCAGTTCAGGGTCACGGCACCGTCGTCGCGCCGCTGCAGTCGGCCCTTGACCACCACGATCAGGTCCTCAGCGAGAACCGAGGCAATCGGCCCGTAGACCTGGCCGAAGAACATGACCTCCATGGAACCGCCGAGGTCCTCGATCTCCGCCCGGGCATAGGCGTTGCCGCTGGCCTTCGCGATCCGGCGGCTCAACGAGGTGATCATGCCCGCGATGGTAATGATGGCGCCGTCGTGCGGCCCGTCTTCCGCGATGATCGACGTGATGGACTGGTCGGCGTGCTGGCTCAGGACCCCTTCCAGGCCCTGCAGCGGGTGGTCTGAAACATACAGTCCCAGCATGTCCCGCTCGAACGCGAGCTTGTCCTTCTTCTCCCATTCGGGCAGGTCGGGGATCTCGATGCTGAGCGACGCTTCGGACTCGGCCTCATCGAAACCGGCAAAGAGATCGAACTGGCCGATCGCCTCGTTGCGCTTGAGGGTGATGACGGAGTCGATGGCTTCTTCGTGGATCATGGCCAGGGCGCGGCGGTGGTGGCCCAGCGAGTCGAAGGCTCCGGCCTTGATCAGGGATTCGATGGTGCGCTTGTTGCACACCACGGCCGGCACCTTCATGAGGTAGTCCTTGAACGAGGTGTACGCGCCCTCGCTCGCCCGGGCTGCCACCATGGCCTCGACTGCGTTGACGCCGACGTTGCGGATGGCGCCCATGCCGAAACGGATGTCGTTGCCGACCGGGGTGAAATTCAGCGCCGACTCGTTAACGTCCGGCGGCAGCACGGTGATGCCCATGCGCCGGCATTCGTTGAGGTAAATTGCCGATTTGTCCTTATCGTCACCGACCGAGGTCAGGAGGGCGGCCATGTACTCCGGCGCATAGTGCGCCTTCAGGTAGGCGGTCCAATAGGAAATCACGCCGTACGCCGCCGAGTGCGCCTTGTTGAAGGCGTAGTCGGAGAAGGGCAGCAGGATGTCCCATAGAGTCTTGACGGCCTCCATGGAGTAGCCGTTGTCCTGCATTCCCTGCGAGAAGCCGGCGAACTGCTTGTCCAGCTCGGACTTCTTCTTCTTGCCCATGGCACGGCGCAAAATGTCTGCCTGGCCCAGGGAATAGCCGGCCAGCTTCTGCGCCACGGCCATGACCTGTTCCTGGTAGACGATCAGGCCGAACGTTCCGCCCAGGATCTCCTTCAGCGGCTCCTCGAGCTCCGGGTGGATCGGGATGACGTCCTGGATCTTGTTCTTGCGCAGGGCATAGTCGGTGTGCGCGTTAGCGCCCATCGGTCCCGGACGGTACAGCGCCAGCACGGCGGAGATGTCTTCGAAGTTGTCAGGCTTCATGAGTTTGAGCAGGGACCGCATGGGGCCGCCGTCGAGCTGGAACACGCCCAGAGTGTCACCGCGGGCCAGCAGCTCATAGGACGCCGCGTCATCCAGCTCCAGGGTTTCCAGGTCCAGGTCGACGCCGCGGTTCATCTTGATGTTTTCCAGGGCGTCCGAAATGATCGTCAGGTTCCGCAGCCCGAGGAAGTCCATCTTGATCAGCCCGAGGCCTTCAGAGGTCGGATAGTCGAACTGCGTGATGACCTGGCCGTCCTGGAAACGGCGCATGATCGGAATGACGTCGATGATGGGGTCCGAGGACATGATCACGCCGGCCGCGTGCACACCCCATTGGCGTTTCAGGCCCTCGATGCCCAGCGCGGTCTCGAAAACCTTGGCGGCCTCCGGATCCGTGCTGATCAGCTGCCGGAAATCCCCTGCCTCGCTGTAGCGCTTGGCGTCCTTGTTCTGAATGTCGGCAAGGGGAATATCCTTCGCCATAACCGCAGGCGGCAGTGCCTTGGTCAGCGTCTCGCCCATGCTGAAGGGGTAGCCAAGCACGCGGGAGGAGTCCTTCAGCGCCTGCTTGGTCTTGATGGTGCCGTAGGTGACGATCATGGCCACGCGCTCGTCGCCGTACTTGCGCGTCACGTAGTCGATGACCTCGGAGCGGCGCCGGTCATCGAAGTCGACGTCGAAGTCAGGCATGGAGACGCGGTCCGGGTTGAGGAAGCGCTCGAAGATCAGGCCGTGGTGCAGCGGATCCAGGTCGGTGATGCGCATTGCGTAGGCCACCATGGAGCCTGCACCCGAGCCACGGCCGGGACCTACCCGGATGCCGTTGTTCTTGGCCCAGTTGATGAAGTCGGCCACCACGAGGAAGTAGCCCGGGAAGCCCATCGAGGTGATGACTTCCAGCTCGTAGTCGGCCTGCTTGCGGACCTTGTCCGGAATGCCCTGGGGGTAGCGGTAATGGAGTCCCTTGTCGACCTCCTTGACCAGCCAGGAGGTTTCGTCCTCGCCCTCGGGGCAGGGAAACCGGGGCATGTAGTTGGCGCCGGTGTTGAAGGACACCTCGCACCGCTCGGCGATCAGCAGCGTGTTGTCGCAGGCTTCGGGGTGGTCGCGGAACAGCTCGCGCATTTCCTGCGGCGACTTCAGGTAGTAGCCGCTTCCGGAGAACGCGAAACGGGAGCCGCCGTTGTCGTAGGTGGGTTCGAGCAGCGTCGAGCCCGACTGGATGGCCAGCAGGGCCTCGTGCGCCTTGGCGTCGTGTTCATGCGTGTAGTGCAGGTCGTTGGTGGCAACGAGGGGGAGGTTCAGGTCCTTGGCCAGCCGCAGGAGATCGCCGGTGACGCGGCGTTCAATGTCCAGCCCGTGGTCCATGAGTTCGCAGAAGTAGTTCTCGGCGCCGAAGATGTCACGGAATTCCGCAGCGGCTTCCAGGGCCTCACGGTACTGGCCGAGCCGCAGCCGGGTCTGGACCTCTCCGGACGGGCAGCCCGTGGTGGCGATGAGCCCTTCTGAGTAGGTGTTCAGCAGCTCGCGGTCCAGCCGCGGCCACTTGCCGAACACCGAATCAAGGGAGGCGATCGAGGAGGCACGGAACAGGTTCCGCATGCCCACGTTGTTGTAGCTCAGCAGGGTCATGTGGGTGTACGAGCCACCACCGGAGACGTCGTCCTTGCGCTGGCTCTCCTCGCCCCAGCGGACGCGACTCTTGTCGCCGCGCGCAGTCCCGGGAGTCACATAGGCTTCGACGCCGATGATGGGCTTGACGCCCTTGTCGGTGGCCTTCCGCCAGAAGTCGAAGGCGCCGAAGAGGTAGCCGTGGTCGGTAGTCGCCAGCGCAGGCATGCCGAGCCGCTCAGTTTCGTCGAACAGCTCACCGAGCCTGGCGGCGCCGTCCAGCATCGAGTACTCGGTGTGGGTGTGGAGATGTACGAACGAGTCATTGCTGGAAGTCACCGGACCATTCTAGTGCCGACCCTCCGACAATTAGTGCCGGCGTGCCGCAGGCTCAGGCCCTGCCGGTGCCCAGGACTTCCAGGGCGTAGGCGAGGTCCGCGGGGTACTCGCTGGTCACAGTGACGCGTTCTCCGGTGCGCGGGTGGTCAAAGCCCAGTTCACGGGCGTGCAGCCACTGCCGGGTGAGCCCGAGGGTAGCGGCGAGCCGCGGGTCGGCCCCGTAGGTGAGGTCTCCGGCACACGGATGGCGGAGCGCGGCGAAATGGACCCTGATCTGGTGGGTCCTGCCGGTTTCCAGGTGGACCTCCACCAGGGTGGCCTTGCCGAACGCCTCAAGGACCTCGTAGTGCGTCACCGATGGCCGGCCGTCCTCAATGACCGCGAAGCGCCAGTCGTGGCCGGGATGGCGTCCGATCGGGGCGTCGATAGTGCCCTGCAGGGGATCCGGCAGCCCCTGGACCACCGCGTGGTAGACCTTGTCAACGGTGCGTTCCTTGAACGCCCGCTTGAGGGCGGTATAGGCGGGTTCTGTCTTGGCCACCACCATGACGCCCGAGGTCCCGACGTCGAGGCGGTGGACGATGCCGGCACGCTCGGCTGAGCCGGACGTGGAAATGCGGTAGCCGGCCCCGGCCAGTCCGCCGACGACCGTGGGTCCTACCCAGCCCGGGGACGGGTGCGCCGCGACCCCCACCGGCTTGTCGACCACCACAAAGTCGTCGTCATCCAGCAGGATCTTCAGGCCTTCCACAACTTCCTCCACGACTTCAAGGGGATCCCGGCGTTCGGGGACCGTCACGTGCAACACGGCGCCGGACGCGAGCTTGGCGGACTTCCCCACCGGTTTGCCGCCGCTGACCACGTTGCCTTCGGCTATCAGCGTGGCGGCGGACGAGCGGGACATGCCCATCAGCTTGGCCAGGCCCGCGTCCACGCGGGCCCCGTCCAGCTCCTCGGGGACCACCACCCGCTCAGACATTACCGGTCCCGTCCCGCTTTTCGACGCTGTGGTGCGAACCGTCAAGGGCGATACCACGCAGGGTCAGCAGGCAGATGATGACCACAGATGACACCACGGCCGCGTCGGCGATATTGAAGATCGCAAAGTTGGGCAGCTGGATGAAGTCCACCACGTGGCCCATTCCGAAGGACGGATCCCGGAACAACCGGTCCGTCAGGTTTCCCAGGGCGCCGCCGAACAGTAGCCCCAGCGCCAGCGCCCACCACGCGGAGCCGAGCTTGCGCAGCTGGAACAGGATGGCCGCGGCAACCACCACCATGATGATCGTAAACACCCAGGTCACATTCTCGCCGATGGAGAAGGCCGCGCCGGAGTTCCGGATGTAGTACCAGTGCAGCAGCGGGGGCAGCACCGGAATCCGTTCACCCTCCACCATGGTGCTGGTCACCCACAGTTTGGTGAGCTGGTCGAAGACGTAGGCGAACGCGGCCAGCCCGGCGAACAGGGACAGCAGGACGCCGCGCCGGGGCCGCGGTGATGATGAGGCTGGATGCGCTGCGTCAGCGGCAAGGTCGTCAGTCATGGTGCTTTCATTCGGGAACCGTCGTTAATGGCAAAAGCCGGTGGCCGAGGAATCCTCAGCCACCGGCCTTCAGAATACGTGCTAAACGGCGGCGCTGCTGCTTTCGCCGACCTCAGGGGCGGCAACGGAACCACGGGCGTCCAGGTCGCGCAGCTGGCCCTCGATGTAGGCCTTCAGGCGTGAACGGTAGTCGCGTTCGAAGCCGCGGAGCTGCTCCACCTTGCGCTCGAGAACGGAACGCTGCTGCTCGAGGGCGCCGAGGATCTTGCGGGACTTCTCCTGCGCGTCGTTGACCAGGCTGCTGGCTTCGATCTGTGCTTCAGCGATGATCTTGTCGCGCTGCTGCTGGCCCTCGGAGACGTGACGGTCGTGCATCTGCTGCGCCATGGCCAGCAGGCCGGCAGCCGACTCGGAGACGTTGCTGCTGGTAACGGCGGGTGCCGGGGCTGCAACGGGGGCTGCCTGCTCGCCTGCCTTCTTCTTGGCAGCTTCGGCGGCCTTGGCTTCAGCTTCGGCCTTCGCGCGGGCTTCGTCCTTCTCGGACTTGGACGGCGCGGGGACCTTCTCAACAACAGGGGGGACGGCGGAGGTGGCAGCCGGCGATCCGGAGCTGACTTCGGCGAGCTTCTTACGAAGTTCTTCGTTCTCCTGGTTCAGGCGCCGCAGTTCGACGACGATCTCGTCCAGGAAGTCGTCAACTTCGTCCTGGTCATAGCCTTCGCGGAACTTGGTCGGCTGAAAGCGCTTGTTGACAACGTCTTCTGGCGTCAAAGCCATCTGGTCACCTCGTTGGTCTAGTTCGTCAGGAGGCCTTCCGGCCGTCAAAACTACGGTACCTAAATATGGTCTGGTTCCTCTAATTCAACACCGTGGCGTCAAAGAAAAGGCTTTCTGCGCTGGATCAGCATCCATGCGGATCGGCCCCGGCGCGGCAAGCTGATATGAAGTTATGCAAATGACTTGGTGATCGCCATGGCAATGCTCAGGCCGATGAACAGCACCAGAAACCCGAGGTCCAGTGAGACGCCGCCCAGCCGCAGCGGCGGGATAAGGCGCCGAAGAACCTTCAGCGGCGGATCGGTCACCGAGTAGACCGCATGAGCCGCCACCAATGCTACCCCGCGCGGACGCCATTCCCGCGCGAACATCTGAACCCAGTCAAAGACGAGGCGGACAATCAGAGCGACGAAAATGAACAGCAGAACGATATAGACGAGCCCGAATAGTATTCCCATGAGCTAACCCATTGTCTCCATGTTCATCGCGGGCACTGCGGTGCCCTGGGATCCGGCCAGGGGAGTCCTGCCAGATTATGCTGCTCCCCTATTTCAGCACGGATGCCAGGCAGGTGCGTCCCTGCCTGGCATCCGGAGCGCCGTTTTTAGCTTTGGTTGAAGAAGCTGGCCGTGGCCTCGCTGGCTTTCTTGTCATCTCCGATGACTTCTACGTACGACGGCGACAGCAGGAAGACCTTGTTTGTCACGCGCTCGATGCTTCCGCGCAGACCGAAGACGAGGCCGGCGGAAAAGTCGACGAGCCGCTTCGCGTCCGACTCCCCCATGTCCGTCACGTTCATGATGACGGGGATACCGTCACGAAAGCTTTCGCCGATGAGCTTGGCGTCATTGTAGGAACGCGGGTGGATCGTGGTGATCTGCCGCAGTCCGGTGGTCTCTTCGCGGCTCGATGCCGCTCGCTTAATGGGTGTCACGGGTGCGCGGTATTCCTCTTCGGCAGCTGGTGGCACTTCACGGGTGACCTCTCGGAGCGGCGCCGGCGCGCGGCGCTCTTCACGGTCATGCTCCACTGAGTTGTCCTCGTCCTTTTGCTGGGTGGAAAGCTCAGACTCGTAGTGTTCATCGCCGTCGGCGAGCCCAAGATAGATCATTGTCTTGCGCATAGCGCCAGCCATGGTCGACTCCTAATCGTGTCCGGAAGCGGGCCGCCCAAAGGTCAAGACAGCATTGGAATCCCCGCCATTCACTTCCAATACGACAGACGCTACCGCACGGCCGGGCGCGAACCGAGAATATCTGAGCCAATTCGGAGGTGTGTCGCACCGAATCGGACGGCTGCTTCCAAGTCCTGGCTCATGCCGGCGGAAATCCCCGTGGCGCCGGGGAAATCGCGCTGCAGGCCGGTTGAAATACCCAGCAGTTTTTCAAAGGCCCGCTCCGGATCGGCCCCGAGCGGCGCCACCGCCATGACACCGGCAAGGCGAAGACCGCCCGCGGCTTCGAGCTGTTCAGCCAACTGCGGCACCTCGGCGGGGGTGGCACCACCGCGGTGCGCGCCGGCGTCGTCGTCCAGGCTCACCTGGATGAAACAGTCCAGGTCGTCACGTCCGGTCAGTTCCTGCTGGGCGGCCATGGCCCGCTCCAGGGCCGTCACGAGCTGGGAGCGGTCTACCGAGTGCACGGCAGAGGCGTAGCGGACCACCGTCTTGGACTTCTTGCTCTGAAGCTGGCCCACGAAGTGCCAGGTGAGGTCCAGGGCTTCGAGTTCCTCGGCTTTTGCCGACGCCTCCTGGTCCCGGTTCTCGCCGAAGTCCCGGACGCCAAGCGCTGCCAGCCGGCGGACGTCCTCGGCCGGGTGAAACTTGCTGATCACTATGAGGCTCGGCGGGTTGTTCCCGCGCTCTGCCGCCGCGGCGGCACGGCTGATGCGTTTCCGGACAGCGCCAAGGCGCTCCGCCAGCTGCACTGCCCGGGCATCCCCGGGCGCCGGGCTGTCAGTCATGGGTCCACACCAGTCCGGCGAATCTGCCGCACCGGGAGTCGCGGCGGTAGGAAAACAAGGACTCGTTTTCCAAAGTGCAGGGCCCCCGGTACTCGATGGGAACGCCGAGGGCGTCGAGCTGGCTGGCGGCAGCGCCGGGAAGGCCGAGCGCCGGCGTCCCCCAGGACGTGGTTGACCATGCGGCCGGCAGGACGGCAGCAACCTCGTCGCGGAGTTCAGCGGGCACCTCATAGCAGTTCCCGCAGACGGACGGGCCGAGCCAGGCCCGGATGTCCGCGGCGCCGGAAGCGCGCATCTGCTCCACCGCCGCCGGAATGACTCCGGAGAACAGGCCCGGGCGCCCGGCATGAACGGCGGACAGTACGGGCCCGGAAGACCCGGTACCCACCAAGACCAGCGGAATGCAGTCCGCCACCATCACCGCAAGCGGGCCACCGAGGGACACCAGCGCGTCCGCAGTCGGTGCCGGCAGGTCGGGTTCACCGGCTGTCCCAGGTTCAACAACAAGGGACACCTCGTTGCCGTGGACCTGGTTCATGTACTGGAACCTGCGCGGCGAGATACCGGCAACGTCCTCCAGCCTAACCCTGCGGCGGAGCACCGCGGCCGCGTCATCGCCCACGTGCAGGGCGAGGTTGCCGGCGTTCGTGTCGGTGAACGCCACGGACACGCCAGGCTGCACTTCAGCACGCCACAAAAACAATCGAAACTCCGGCAATCAGGGTTAGGAAGCTGGGACAGCCGCCGGGCGGATGTCCGCCCGGCATCCTGCTACTTCAGGAAATCGGGGACATCCAGGTCGTCAGACCGGCTGCCGGTCAGGTCAGGCTCAACCACCGACGGAAGGTCGACGTCGAAACCCGAGTCAGCAGGGACAGCGGAGGGGCGCTGCTGCCCCCAGCTGCTGAGACCTGCAGCGCCGACACCGGCGTGCACGGGCTGGACGTGGACCTGCTGGCTGCCCGCGGACGGCTGGCTCTGCGGGGCGGCCGTCGGAACGGCGGGCCGCTGCGGTGCAGCCTGCGGCTGCGACTGGTCCATGGACGGCGAGGTGGCCTTGACGTCGTCAAAGCCGGCCGCGATGACGGTGACGCGGGCTTCATCGCCCAGGGCGTCGTCGATGACCGCACCGAAGATGATGTTGGCCTCGGGGTGGGCGACTTCCTGCACCAGGCGTGCAGCCTCGTTGATCTCGAACAGTCCGAGGTCGGAGCCGCCCTGAATCGACAGCAGGACGCCGTGGGCACCGTCGATGGACGCTTCAAGCAGCGGGGAGGCGATGGCGAGCTCTGCTGCCTTGACAGCGCGGTCCTCGCCGCGCGCCGAGCCGATACCCATCAGGGCGGATCCTGCGCCTTGCATGACTGATTTCACGTCGGCGAAGTCAAGGTTGATCAGGCCGGGCGTGGTGATGAGGTCCGTGATGCCCTGCACACCGGACAGCAGGACCTGGTCAGCGGAGCGGAAGGCGTCCAGGACGGAGACGTTGCGGTCGCTGATGGACAGCAGGCGGTCGTTGGGGATAACGATCAGGGTGTCCACCTCGTCGCGCAGGGCGTCGATGCCCGCCTCGGCGGAGCCTGCGCGGCGCCGGCCTTCGAAGGTGAACGGACGGGTGACCACACCGATGGTCAGGGCGCCAAGGGAGCGCGCAATGCGGGCAACGACAGGCGCGCCGCCGGTTCCGGTGCCGCCGCCTTCACCGGCGGTCACGAAGACCATGTCGGCACCGCGGAGGACTTCCTCGATCTCGTCAGCGTGGTCTTCGGCAGCCTGCTTGCCGACCTCGGGATTGGCCCCGGCACCCAGCCCGCGCGTCAGTTCCCGTCCGACGTCGAGCTTGACGTCGGCATCGCTCATCAGGAGGGCCTGGGCGTCGGTGTTGATTGCAATGAATTCGACGCCGCGGAGACCCACCTCAATCATGCGGTTGACTGCGTTCACGCCACCGCCGCCGATGCCGACGACCTTGATGACGGCCAAGTAATTCTGCGGAGCTGCCACGTTACGTGTCCCTTGTTAGTGTCCTATTGCGAAAACTGATGGAGTCGAGCTTGAAGCCCTGAACCTTAACCTTCCAGTTGAAGGTTATAGTTATGTCAAGTAACTCACGTCTGTGACGCTATTTCCTATGCTGGCTACATTCAATAACCGCCACCGCGTGTCGTCCTAATCCCCGTGAAATACACGGGCGCCGCGCGTCAAGATCACCGCGTCACCGGATGCCGCGGCACACTCACGTCGTAAGTGCTGACCGGGTTGGCGGGATCTGCAGGTACCTTGAGCAGCGCCTCCAGCACGCGGGCCTTGAGTTCCTTCTCCCCCGCGTTGCCCCAGATGACGCTCTGGCCGTCCAGCAGCTTCAGTTCCACTGCATCGACGGACTTGGCGGAGGCGTTGGAGAGCTTGGCAAGCACGTTGGCCGGGAGCGCGCCGAGGACCTCGGCCGTGGCTTGGAACAGGTCCTTGCCGATGGTGCCTGCGCCGCCGTCAATCACCGGCAGCTTCACGGAGGCGGGATCTGCCGTGGTACTGAGGCGCACGCCGTCGACGTCCACGAGCAAGTAGTCCTTGCCGCGCTTCACGAGGGCGACGGGGACGCGTTCCTGAATTTGCACCGCCAGGACGGATGGCGGGTGGGCATCGGTAGTGACCGACTTGATCTGGACGAGCGGCTTCAGCAGAGCGGTGACCTCGGAATCGCTGACCTGCGGCAGCGGCTTGCCCAGAATTGGCTTCAGGGCCGCCTGCACCTGGGCAGGTTTGAGGAGCTTCGTACCGGTGACGCTCACGCTTTGGACCGCCAGCACCGGGGAATAGACGGCAGCCACGATGAGCCCCGCGACGAGGGCAGCCGTGACACACACGGCAACCAGGATGTTGCGCCTGATGCGCCGGCCCCGGGGTTCGGGAAAGGCCAGCACATTGTCCTGCCCGGGGGCGTCCGGTGCAGAGGCATCCGGTCCTGCAGTGACAGGACCCGGCTTGGCAGGTCCTGGGCTTTTGAACCGTGGCCAGGGGGCCTTGGCTGGTTTGTCCTGTGCCCTGCCCGTCTGTGCAGTGTTGCCCGCCGGTGCAGTGTTGCCCTTCGGCGCAGCGTTGCCCTTCGGTGCTGCCTTCCTCTTCGGCGTGCCGGCCTGCCCCTTCTCCTGCGCCGTGGCCTCAGGCACGCCTTTGCTCGCGGTAATCACGGCCGGCGTGCCGCTGTCCGTACCAGCAGCCGTGTCCCGGCCAGCCGTGTCCCGGGTGGCGGGCTTGGCCGGACGGTAAGTGGGGCGCCGGGTGCTAGCCACCGAGGGACTCCACGATGAGCGGCCCGTAGGCGGTGACGTCCCCTGCACCTGCGGTGAGGATGATGTCCCCCGGCTGCGCGGCGGCGGCCAGGGCGGCAACGGCCTCATCGCCGCCGACCAGGCCGCTGCCAGCGCCCAGATGCTCGGTGATGAGCGCGCTGGTGACGCCGGGGATGGGATCCTCGCGGGCCGGGTAGATGTCGAGCACCAGGGCAGTGTCCGCGGCCTTGAGTGCGTCGGCGAAGTCTGCGGCAAACTCCCGGGTCCGGGAAAACAGGTGCGGCTGGAAGAGGACGTGGACCTTGTGGTCGCCGGCCACGGACCTCGCCGCCGCCAGGGCTGCCCGCACCTCCGTGGGGTGGTGGGCGTAGTCGTCGTAGACCCGCACGCCCCGGCCCTCCCCCTTGTATTCGAACCGCCGCGACGCGCCGGAGAAGCCGGCCAGGGCCGAAGCAGCAGCCTGCGCGTCCACGCCGAGTTCGAGCGCTACTGCCATGGCGGCGGCAGCGTTCAGCGCGTTGTGCCGTCCGGGGACCTGCAGTGCCAGCGGGAACCGGCCGCCCGCCGTCGTAATGGCCACCTTGCCCGGGCCGCCGTCGTCGAGCCGGAGGTCGGCGGCGTCAGAGGTACCGTAGAGAACAACGCGGGTATTGCCCCGCTCGCGGGTGCGCAGCGCCAGGGCGTGCGCACCGGCGTCGTCCGCGCAGGCCACCAGCACGCCGTCCGCCGGCAACAGCGCCGTGAAGTGGTCGAAGGATTCGTACACGGCTTCGGCGGTGCCGTAGTGGTCGAGGTGGTCCGGTTCCACGTTGGTGACGACGGCGATCTGCGGGCGGTAGTTCAGGAACGAACCGTCGGATTCATCCGCCTCGGCAACGAACACCTGGGAGCTGCCGTTCGCCGCGTTGACGCCGAGCGCCGGAACATTGGCGCCGATCGCGAACGACGGGTCCAGGCCTGCGCCCTGCAGCAGCACGGTGATCATGGACGTCGTGGTGGACTTCCCGTGGGTTCCGGCCACGGTCACCACGAGGTCACTGCCCATCGTGGCGGCCAGCGCTTCGGAGCGGTGCAGCACCGGCAGGCCGGCGGCCCGCGCGGCCTCGAGTTCGGGGTTGTCGGCGCGGATCGCCGATCCTGCCACGACGGTCTGGGCGTCGCCGAGGTTGCCGGCGTCGTAGCCCACGCAGATCCGGGCGCCGGCCGCGGCGAGCTCCTTCATGACGGGCAGGTCCTTCGCGTCCGTTCCGCTGACGGGAATCCCGCGCGCCACCATGATCCTGGCGACGGCGGACATGCCCACGCCCCCGATCCCGATGAAGTGCACGCGGCCCAGTGCTTCCTGGCTGGGTGCTGCGTTGGTAGTCATTTGGATACCGCTTCCAGTACGAGGTCGGCCATGAGCTGATCGGCATTTCGGATGCCAAGGTTCTCCGCGTTCGCCGCCATCGCGTCGAGGCGGGAACGGTCGGTCAGCAGGGGGATGAGGCTGGTGCGGACCCATTCGGGGGTGAAGTCCCGGTCCGCCACCAGCACGGCGCCGCCCGCTTCCACCAGCCCGCGGGCGTTCAGCGCCTGCTCACCGTTGCCGATCGGCAGCGGCACGAAGACCGCGGGAACGCCGACGGCGGCGACCTCGCTTACGGTGGCGGCGCCGGAACGCGCGAGCAGCAGGTCCGCCGCGGCGTAGACGGTTTCCATGCCGTCGACATACTCAAGCTGGCGGTAGCCGTCCGCGCTCAGCGCGTTGCCGTCTGCGTCCGTCACAGACTTGCCGCGGCCGGTGATGTGGACGGTCTGGACGCCGGCCTCGGACAGTGCGTCGAGCGAGGCCGCCACAGTGCGGTTGATACTTTGCGCCCCGGACGAACCCCCCGTCACGATGAGCACCGGCTTCCCGGGCTGCAGGTCCAGGGTGTGCAGGGCGCCGCTCCGCGCCGTTGCCCTGACCATGGCCGAGACTTCGCGGCGCATGGGCATGCCCACGTGGCGGGCGTTGCGCAGCGGGGTACCGGCGAAGGCCACGGCCACGTGCCGGCTCAGCCGCGCTCCGACCCGGTTGGCCAGGCCCGGCCGGGTATTGGCTTCGTGGATGACGATGGGGATCTTCCGCCGCCAGGCAGCGAGGTACATCGGAGTGCAGACGTAGCCGCCCACGCCGACGAGGACGTCCGCCGCGGCGTCGTCGAGGATCCGACCGGCCTGCCGCACGGCGCCGGCGAGGCGTCCCGGAAGGCGGAGCAGGTCCGCGGAGGGCTTCCGCGGGAACGGGACACGGTCGATGGCGGCCAGTTCCAGCCCGGCGGCCGGGACCAGCCTGGTCTCCATGCCGGCGGCCGTTCCCACCGCGAGCAGCCGGGCGTCGGGGCGGGCATCGCGGATGGCGGCGGCGATGGCCAGCAGCGGGTTGATATGGCCTGCTGTTCCGCCGCCGGCGAGGACCACGGACAATGACTCGGTTTTCATCAGGTGCTGGTTACGCTTTCGTACGGGATTTCTTGCGCCCGGGCAGCCGCCACGGGCCGAGCAGTTTACGGGGCCGGATGTTGGGCGCCATCTGTTCCCGGGCCAGTGACAACACTACGCCGATCGCGCAGAGCGACATCAGCAGCGCCGAGCCGCCGTAGGAGATGAAGGGCAACGGGACGCCGATCACCGGCATCAGGCCGGTGACCACGGCCATGTTGACCGTCGCCTGGCCTAGCAGCCACACCATGATCGTTCCGGCAAGGACCCGGTGGAACAGGTCCTCCTGTGCCACCACCACCCGGTAGATGGAGGCGCCCAGAATGGCGAACAGGACCAGGACGACGACGGTCCCCACCAGCCCGAATTCCTCACCGATGATGGCGAAGATGAAGTCGTTGTGGGCTTCGGGGATCCAGCTGTATTTCTGCCTGCTCTGCCCGAGCCCGACGCCGAACCAGCCGCCCGACGCCAGCCCGTAGAGGCCGTTGGTGGACTGGTAGTTGGCGTCGATGCCGTCGCCGCAGCTCTGGCCGGTCCACCACGACGTGATGCGGCAGACCCGGTTGGAGCTGGTCATGGCCATGAACGCTATGACCGCGCCCAGGCCCAGGGCCGCGAACCCGAACAGGTAGAGGCGCACCCCGGCGAAGAACAGGGCGGCGGCCGTGATGAGCATGATGATCATGCCGGTGCCGAGGTCGTTTCCGACCAGGACGAGTCCGATGATCCCGCCGGCTATGGGCACCACGGGGACCACGGCGTGCCCCCACTGGTGCAGCAGAGACGCCTTCTTGGCCAGCACGGTGGCCATCCACAGGGCCAGGGCAAGCTTGGCGGCCTCGGAAGGCTGCAGGGTGAAGAACCCGCCGACGTCGATCCAGTTCTTGTTGCCGTTGACGCTGGTGCCAATGACCAGCACGAGGGCCAGCAGCACCAGTGCAACGCCGACCGCCGGCCAGGCAAGGCGCTTCAGCCACACCACATTGATCCGGGACAGCACGAACATGGTGAAGATGCCCAGACCGGCGAACAGGCTCTGCTTCAGCGCGTCCCCGTAGGGCGACTTGTCCGCGGCAATAGCCTCCACACTGGACGCCGAGAGCACCATCATGATGCCGATGGCGGTCAGGGCCAGCGTGGTGCCAAGGATGAGGTAGTAGGTGGAGCCGTTGCGCGACTTGCCGTTTCCCTCGAGGGCGGTCCAGAAGCGCCTGTACCAGCGGAGCAGCCGGCCGCTCGTGGGAATCGTGGATGCCGGAGTCTTCGGTGCAGCACCCGGTCCGGGTTTCGCCCCCGCCCGCTGCCGGGCGGCCGCGGGACGTGCGGGTGTGCTGACCATTATTACTCCTTGCCGGTCCGGGCCTCCCCTTCCACGAGCTCGCGGACCGCTGCAATGAAGGCGTCGCCACGGTGAGCGTAGGAAGAGAACTGATCCATGGATGCAGCAGCCGGGGCCATCAGCACAGTGTCACCCGAGGCGGCGAGCTGTGCCGCCGATGCGACGGCCCGTGCCATCACTGCCTCCCCGGTTTCGGCTGAATCCGGTGCGGCGTCATGTCCGGTTCCGGCAGACTGCACAATTTCAGTGTGGCCTGCCGCCTGCCGGATGACGGGGACATCCGGTGCGTGTCGCTGCAGGGACTCTTGCAGTGACGCCGTGTCCTTGCCAATGAGCACCACAGCCTTCAGGCGGCGTGCATGGTCGCGGACCAGGTCGTCGTAGCTGACGCCCTTGGACAGGCCGCCGGCAATCCACACCACGGGGTCGAAGGCGGCCAGGGAGGCGGCGGCGGCGTGCGGGTTGGTGGCTTTGGAGTCGTTGATCCAGAGAACGCCGTGCTGCTTGGCGACCGGCTGGATGCGGTGGTTTCCGGGGATGTAGGCCTGCAGTCCTTCGCGCACGTGCTCGGGGCTGACGCCGTAGGCACGTACCAGGCCGGCGGCGGCCAGGGCGTTGGCCACCATGTGGCGGGGGGCCACCGGGCCGAGGTCAGACATGGACGCCAGTTCGACGGCGCTGTCCTTCCGCTCGGCGATGAAGGCCCGGTCCACGAGCAGGCCCTCCACTACGCCGAGCATGCTGATGGCCGGCGTGAGGGTGGTGAACGCGACGGCGCGGCAGCCCTCCACCACGTCAGCGTCCTCCACCATGCGTTCGGTTTCGATCTGCTCGTCGTTGTAGATGCAGGCCTTCTGCGTGTTTTCGTAGATCTTGGCCTTGTCGGCGAGGTAGGACTCGTAGGAGCCGTGCCAGTCCACGTGGTCCTCAGCGACGTTGAGGCACACGCTGGCCACCGCCGAGACGGAATCGGACCAGTGCAACTGGAAGCTGGAGAGCTCCACCGCGAAGACGTCGTACTCCACAGGGTCACGCAGGGCATCGAGGATGGGCGTGCCGACGTTGCCCACTGCGATCGCCTTCAGGCCCGCAGCCCGCAGCATGGATTCCGTCAGGCCGACCGTCGTCGTCTTGCCGTTCGTGCCGGTGATGGTGAGCCAGTCGGCGGTCTTCCGGCCCTCGCGGACGCGCAGGCGCCAGGCGAGTTCGACGTCGCCCCAGACCGGAATGTGGGCACGGGCGGCAGCCGCGAGCAGGGCCTGGTCCGGACGCCAGCCGGGCGAGGTGACCACGAGGTCCGGCTTCAGGCCATCGATCTTTGGCAGGGAGCGGACAGCCTCCTCCCCCAGGAGGACGTCGGCCGCGCCCACGATCCGCAGCGTGTCCGCCTTGGCCTGCGCAGTTTCCGTGGTGGCGCCGTCGACTACCACCACGCGGGCGCCGAGTTCGATCAGCGTGTCCGCGGCCGCGAAGCCCGAGACACCGATCCCGGTGACCACGACGCGCAGTCCGGCCCAGTCGGAGTCCCAGCTGACCAGGCCGCTGAGCCTTGCCGGACCCGTTAGGGCCGGACCGGACAGTTCAGCGGAGGTATCGGAGCCGTTCACAGGAGGACCACCCATTCTGCGTAGAAGATGCCAAGGCCCGCGGCGACGAACAGGCCGGCGAGAATCCAGAACCGGACAACCACGGTGACCTCCGCCCAGCCCTTGAGTTCGAAGTGGTGCTGCAGCGGCGCCATCTTGAAGAAACGCTTGCCCTTGGTCACCTTGAAGTAGCCCACCTGGATGATGACGGAGAGCGTGATGAGGACGAACAGGCCACCGATGAAGGCGAGGAGCAGTTCGGTGCGGGAGAGGATGGCGAACCCTGCGATGGCCCCGCCGATCGCGAGGGAGCCCGTGTCGCCCATGAAGATTTTGGCCGGTGAGGTATTCCACCACAGGAAGCCCACCAGCGCGGCGCTCATGATGGCCGCAAGAAGCGCCAGGTCCAGCGGATCCCGGACGGAGTAACAGCCGCCACCCGCCTGACGCGGCGATCCGCAGGCCTGGTTGCTCTGCCAGATGCCCATCAGCGTGTAGGCGCCGAAGACCATCACCGCGGCGCCCGCAGCCAGTCCGTCCAGTCCGTCGGTGAGGTTGACGCCGTTGGTGGCGGCGGTGACGATCAGGTTTGACCACAGCACAAAGAGGATCGCACCAAGCACGGTGCCGCCGAACGCCAGGTCCAGCCACGGGATGTCACGGACCAGCGAGATCTTGGTGGACGCCGGGGTCAGGCCGTCCGCATCCGGGAAGTACAGGGCCATGACGGCGAAGATGATGCCCACCGCTGCCTGGAGGATCAGCTTCGCCTTGGCGTTCAGGCCGAGGCTGCGCTGCCGTGAAATTTTGATGAAGTCGTCCAGGAAGCCCACCAGGCCCATCCCCACCATCAGGAACAGCAGGAGCAGCGCCGAGGCCGACGGCCCGGCCGACCGGGGGTTCATGAGCCACATGATGAGGTGCGTCAGGCCGTAGCTCAGCAGGACTGCGCCCACCACCACTGTGCCGCCCATGGTGGGCGTGCCGCGTTTAGTGTGGTGGGAGGTGGGTCCGTCGTCGCGGATGAACTGGCCATAGCTCTTACGGACCAGCAGGCGGATGAACAGCGGCGTACCCACCAGAGCCAGCAGCAGGGCCAGGCCAGCGCCGATCAGCAGTGCAATCACAGCAGCTCGCTCCCTTCATTGGCATTTGTGGGGGTGGCGCGTGGGGGTAATGCTATCCGATCGCCCAAATGGCGCAGTCCCACGCTGTTCGAGGACTTGAAGAGCACCAGGTCGCCGGGTTCGAGCTGCTCCTGGAGCACTTCGTAGGCCTCATCAGCAGTCTCGGCGAAGATGCATTCATCGCCCCAGGACCCTTCCTGAACGGCGGAAACGTACAGCGAACGCGCTTCCCGGCCCACCACCAGGAGGCGGGAGATGTTCAGCCGCACCACCTGCGTGCCGACGGCGGTGTGCTCGCGGATGGAATCGTCGCCCAGTTCCAGCATGGCCCCGAGCACGGCCCAGGTGCGGCGTCCGCGGCCAAGGTCGGCCAGCGTGCGCAGGGCCGCCCGCATGGATTCCGGGTTGGCGTTGTACGCGTCGTTGATCACCGTGACGCCGTCGGGCCGTTCGGTCCGCTCCATGCGCCAGCGGCTTGCCGCAGACTGGGAGCTCAGCGATGCGCTGATCCTGTCAGCCGGTACGCCGGCCGCATGCGCGGCGGCCGCGGCGGCAAGGAGGTTCGCCACGTGGTGTTCGCCGATGAGTTTGCTGCTGACCCGGACCGTGGGCTCCCCCGGCACTTCGAGGTCGAACTCCGGGTTGCCCGAGGCGTTGGTGTCCAGTTTGGCGGCCCGGACAGCAGGAGCGTCCGGATCAGCATCCCGGGAAGAGAAGCCCAGAACAGCGCCGCGGGTCCGGGTGGCCATGGCGGCAACACGGGGATCGTCAAGATTCAGCACAGCGGTGCCTGCGGCGGGTACGGCCTCGGCGAGCTCGCCCTTGGCGGCCGCGATGTTTTCCACGCCGCCGAACTCCCCGGCGTGGGCTGTTCCGACGCCGAGCACCACGCCAATCTCCGGCCGGACCATGTCGGCCAGGTAGCGGATGTGTCCGATGCCGGTGGCCCCCATCTCGATGACCAGGAACCGGGTGTCAAAGCCCGCCTGGAACACGGTAAGGGGCACGCCGACCTCGCCGTTGTAGGAACCCTGGGGTGCAACGGTAGGCGCCTCGGCCGACAGGATACCCGCGAGCAGGTCCTTGGTGGTGGTCTTGCCTGCCGAACCGGTGATGCCGATGACGGTCAGCTGCTGGCCCGCCGACTCACGGTGCTGCCTGATCCGCCGGACCGCCTCTGCCGCAAGGGCGCCCATGGCCAGCACCGCATCCTCGACGACGACGGACGGATAGGTCCGGCCGGCGTCGTCCTTGATTTCGCGTTCGGTGAGTGCCAGAACCGCGCCGCGGTCAAAGGCCGCGCCCACGAAGCTGTGTCCGTCTGCGCTTTCGCCCGGTTTGGCGACATAGAGGGAGCCGGCGACAGCCTCCCGCGAGTCGGTCACCACGGATGCGGGGGTGAGGCCGGGGTCGGCAAGCAGCCGGCCGTTGGTGATTTCGGCGATTTCCGCCGCAGTAAGTTCAATCATGTCGGTCTAGGACTCTATCCCGTCGTCTTGGAGAACGGTGAATCCTCGTGCCGTCAAGGCGTTCCGTAGTTCCACCCTGTCGTCGAGGGCAAGGTTCACTCCCTTGACCTCCTGCCACACTTCGTGCCCGCGCCCCGCAACCAGGATGGTGTCCTCCGGAGCGGCCAGGTTGACGGCCTCACGGATGGCAGCATCGCGGGGGAAAACTTCCATGATTTTGCAGTCGAGCCGCTCGGCTTCCTTGGCGTCCGTCGCACCCACCAGCACCTCGGAGCGGATGGCCGCGGCGTCCTCATCATGGGGGTCATCGTCGCTGACGATCACGACGTCAGCGAGCCGGGCTGCTGTCGCGCCCATGGCAGGGCGCTTGCCCTGGTCACGCTGGCCGGTGGCGCCGAAAACCACGATCACCTTGGACGCGGGCTCCGGGGACCGGGCGGCCTCCAGAGCGCGTGCCAGTGCATCAGTGTTGTGCGCGAAGTCGACGACGGCGGCCGGCCTGGTGGCGACCAGCTGCATGCGGCCGGGCACTGCCACGGTGAACGGATCCCTGGCATCGAGTGCTGCCTGTACTTCGGCGGGGTCTGCACCGCCGGCGAGCACCATGGTCAGGGCCAGCGCCGCGTTGGAGACATTGAACGCCCCGGGCAGGCCCGTGTGTACGCGGAGTTCCGTGCCGTTGCCGCGAAGCGTGAATTCCGTACCGAGGCCGCGGGGCTTGGGGGCGGTGACGGTCCAGTCAGCGGCTGCTGATCCGGCCGCCGCCCCGCTGCCGGGCTGGAGGGTTGCGAGCGTGGTGACCGGAAGCTCAGTCTGGCCGGCAAGCCGCCGTCCCCATTCGTCGTCGACCGTCACGACGGCGGCACGGGCGCGTTCGGCGGTGAACAGCTCCGCTTTGGTCCGGTAGTACTCCTCCATGGTGCCGTGCAGGTCCAGGTGGTCCTGGGTGAGGTTGGTGAAACCGACGACGTCGAAGACCACGCCGTCCACGCGGCGGAAGGACACAGCGTGCGAGGAGACCTCCATGGAGGCGGCGTCAAGGCCGCGTTCCCGCATGAGGGCAAGCAGGGCGTGGACATCGGTGGATTCCGGGGTGGTCAGGAGGCTCGGAATCGGGTCCCCGCCGGCCAGGATCTCAATGGTGCCGATGAGTCCGGTCTTCTTGCCCATCGCCTGCAGCAGGGCGTTGATGAAGTACGTGGTGGTGGTTTTTCCGTTGGTGCCCGTCACGCCGAACATCGAGGGGCCCGGGAGATCGGCGTCCTGGCTCCGGTAGATCAGCCTGGACAGGCGGCCCACCACGCTGCGGGGCTCCGCCACCACCAGCACGGGCACGGCGAGGTCGGAGCCGACGGCAAGAAGCCGCGCGCCGGCGTCGTCCGTCAGTACCGCAGCCGCGCCCGACCCGATCGCCGTCGCGGCGAAGTCGGCACCGTGCCGTGCCGCCCCCGGCAGGGCAACATACAGGTCTCCGCGTTCCACGGAGCGGGAGTCGAGCGAGATGCCGGTGACCTGAACGGACTCGGAGGCCCGGGGCACGGGAACACCCACTGACTGGCCGATGACACCCAGTTCGACGGCGGCGACGGCAGTGGGCCGGAAGCTGCTCTTTGATGCCTGCCCCTCCGGGGCGTCGGCAGTGCCGGGGTCATGGTGCTGTGACAACTGGATCTCCGTTGGTGCTAGCGGACCAGCGGACACGACAGAACTGTTTGTTCAGGTGTACCGCGGTCTTTCTTGGCGGGCGTTACTTAGCGAACTGCGGCAGCCTGACGGGCGTGCCCTTGGACGGCGGAACGTTGTACGTCCGCAGTGCCTGGCTCATGACCGAACGGAACACGGGCCCGTTGGTGATCCCGTAAATGGACCCCTTGGGACGCTGCAGGACCACCTCCACAATAAACCGCGGATCGTCCATCGGCGCCATCCCCACCATCGAGGCGGTGTACCCGCAGAAGCCGGCGGTCCCGTCGTCGCAGGGCGATTGCGAGGTACCGGTCTTGGCTCCGACCCGGTAGCCGTCGATCGCGGCCTCCTTGATCTGGCCCTCGGTGACGGCACTTTCGAGGATGTCCCTCACCTGCTGCGCCGTTTGCTCCGAGACCACCCTGCGGGACGGCTTGGCCGCCACCTTTTCCTCGGTTCCGTCCGGGCTGATGTAGCTGTCGATGAGCCTCGGCTGCAGCATCACACCGTCATTGGCGATCGACTGGTAGGCGCGGACCGTCTGGAGTGTCGACTGTGAGACACCCTGTCCGAACAGCACCGTGTACTGCTGGCGCCCGTCCCACTGGTCGGCCGGGGTCAGGATGCCCTTCGCCTCGGCCGGCAGGCCGATCTCCGGCGCCTCACCGATTCCGAACTTCTGCAGCCAGTCGTGCCGCTGGTCTTTGCTGAGGCGCTGGCCTGCCATCACAGTGCCCGTGTTCATGGACCAGCCCAGGATGCCCGCCAGGGTCCGCTTCTCTGTCCCGTGGGAAAAGGAATCGTCGAATTGCTGGCCGTCCACCACCAGGGACGGCGGGATAACGAACGTGTCCAGCGGTTTGGCTTTGCCCTCTTCGATGACGGCGGCGGCCGTGATCATTTTTTCCACAGACCCGGGCTCGTAAGCGGCGGTAACGGAGCGGACGCCACGGTCCTTCGCGGCCACCTTGCCGGGGTCGTTGGGATCGGGCGTATTGGTGTCGGCCATGGCGATGATGTTGCCGGTCTTCACATCCGAGACGATGATGACCCCCCACTCGGCGCTGAGCTTGTCCGCCTGGGTCTGGATGGCCTGCTGGGCGAAATACTGGAGGTCGGAGTTCAGCGTGAGTTTGACGTCCTTGCCGTCCTGCGCGGGCGTCAGTTCGTCGATGCCCACGGGAATACGGAGGCCGTCGGCGCCGATTTCGAACACGCGCTTGCCCGCAGTGCCGCGCAGTATTTCGTCCTGGGTCTGCTCGAGGCCGGCCTGGCCGGTGGTTCCGTTCTCAAGGAAGCCCACAATGCCGCCGGCCACCGAGCCGTTCGGGTAGACACGCTTGCTGGTTCCCTCCGAGAAGATACCCGGGATTTGCAGTTCCGATACCCGGTTTTCGACGTCGGGCCGGAGGTCCTTGGCCACGATGTAGTAGGTCCTGGTTCCGGTGACTGATTTCCGCACGTCCTCGGCGTCCATGCCAAGGACGGCTGCAAGCTCGGCGATCCCCTGGTCCCGGGAAACGGTGACGATTTCGTCCTTCCCGTTTACCTTTTCAAGGCGCTTGAAGGATTCAGTCTTGGTGTTTACAGACTGGTCAACAGTGATGTTGTAGCGGATCACGCTGTTCGCCAGCACTGCTCCGCTGGCGTCCAGGATGCTGCCGCGCTCGGCCGGCAGCACGGTGGGGCGCAGCCGGTTGTCCAGGGCAGCTTCAGCCATGCCGCCGACGTCCAGTCCCTGCACCAGGAAAAGCTTTCCCCCGACAACCACCAGCAGCGCAAGCATGATGCTGAGTCCGAGGCGGAGCCTCTTCGTGGCGTTAGCAACCTTCTTCTTGCTTGCCTTGCTCTTGCCTTGCGCCACGCTCATCCCCTACTGCTTGCCATGCGGGCTACCAGCCGCCTGTTCCTGCCCTACTGCCCCGGCGTCCGTTGCTCCGGCGCCGGAATGGTGCCGCCGTTAAGGGCCGCGGGCTTGGCCGCAGCCGCCGGCTCGGCCGGCTTCGCAGCAGCCGGGGCCTCCGGCTGGGCAGCTGCCGTTTCACCGGCAGCCGGGGCCCTGCTTTCCAGCGGCTCGCCTGAGCTGGCAGGCGGGACCACATTCAGCTGTCCCGGGACGGCAGGCGCGGCGATCACCGCTCCTGCCGTGTCTCCCTTGACCGCCGGCTTGGCATCCCCGCTCACGGTCAGCGTGGAAAGATCAATTTGTCCCTTGCCGGTAGAAGCAACCATCCCCAATTGTGCGGCCTTGGCAGCCAGATTCTGGGGAGCCTCAAAGTTTTGCACCTGCTGTGTCAGGTCCTGGTTCTCTTTGGTGAGCTTGGTCTGTTCGGCACGGAGCTTGACCAACTGGTACTGCGCTGTGGAAACAGTGATGTTGAGCACCAGCACCGCTATCAGCGCAGCCGCCAGCATGCCGAAGCAGAGAACAACGAAGGGCGCGCGGCGCTTCGCCGGTGCGGAGCGGACCAGGGACAGCGGGGTGCGAGCCTTGCGGGCCGACCCCGGAAGCCCGGCCTCTATGTCATGGACGCTGGGGCCGGACGGAAGGGCGAGGTTCCTGGCAGCTGCGGTGCTCATATTGCTCTCCTGGCTCTGATGCGTTCCACTGCGCGCAGCCGGGCTGATGCTGCGCGCGAATTCTCTGCGATCTCGACGGCGGTGGGCACCTCGGTGCCCTTGGTCAGGGTTTTGAGTTCGGCCTTGTGTTCTTCAAGCTCCACCGGGAAGCCGAGCGGAGCTGATGATTTGGAGCGGGTTTGGAAAACGCCCTTGACGATCTTGTCTTCCAGGGAGTGGTAGGACATCACGACGATCCGGCCGCCGAGCGCGATGGCATCCACCGCCGCAGGAACGGCACGCTCGAGGACTTCGAGTTCCTCGTTGACCTCGATGCGCAGGGCCTGGAAGGTGCGCTTGGCCGGATGTCCGCCGGACTTGGCTGCGGCAGCCGGAACCACCGCCCTGATCTGCTCGACCAGCTCCCCCGTGGTGGTGAACGGTTTCGCTGACCGGGCGGCAACGATCCTGTTGGCGATGCGCCCCGCGAACTTTTCCTCACCCCACTTTCGGATAATCCTGACCAGTTCCTCTTCGCTGTAATTGTTAACGACGTCCGCCGCCGTCTGGCCACGACTGGTGTCCATCCGCATGTCCAAGGGCGCGTCAAAGGAGTACGCGAAACCGCGTTCGCGCTCGTCGAGCTGCAGGGACGAGACCCCGAGGTCCATCAGGATACCGTGGACCTCGGGAATGCCGAGGTCATCCAGCACCTCGGCGATTTCGTCGTACACAGCGTGGACCAGGTCCGTGCGGGCCGCGAAGGGTTTGAGCCGCTCGCCCGCCAGCGCCAGGGCTTCTTCGTCACGGTCGATGCCCACCAGGTGCAGGTCAGGAAAGCGCTGGAGCATGGCTTCGGAGTGCCCGCCCATGCCGAGCGTGGCATCAATGGCTACCGGCGTCTCACCGCGCAGGCGTGCTGCCTCAAATCCGGGCGCCAAAAGATTGATGCACCGGTCCTTCAGGACCGGTACATGGCGTTCGGACGTGGGCTTCGGCTGGTCGGGTTCTGTCATGCCTTCGTCCTTCCTTGAGCGCCGGGAATGATTCCTTGGGGGTGGTTTCTTGGGCCAGATCCCCATCCGCGCCTATCCCGTTGGCTGCCTGGCTCCGGGGAAGTGAGCCAGGTAGTCGGCCGGGATGGGCGGCTGGAGATCTCGTCCAAGAAACGCAAACGGGTTCGGGCCGGCCTAAAGGATGCCGGCGATGGGATTGTCAGTTTCAGAGAAGGAGGTTTCCTTCTCCGCCAGGTACTCACTCCAGGCTTGGGCGTCCCAGATCTCCGCGCGGGTGCCGGCGCCAATAACGGCCAACTCCCTGCCGAGCCCTGCATACTCCCGGAGCGCGGGAGGTATGGTCACGCGCCCCTGCTTGTCAGGTACCTCGTCCGAGGCTCCAGAGAGAAAAACCCGGATGTAGTCACGAGCGGACTTGTTGGAGATCGGAGCCTCCCGGATCTGCTCGTGTACCCTCGCGAATTCCTGCTCGCTGAAGACGTAGATGCAGCGCTCCTGGCCTCGCGTGAGAACAAGTCCGCCGGCCAGCTCCTCACGGAACTTGGCGGGAAGAATGATCCTGCCCTTTTCGTCAAGACGCGGCGAGTGTGTCCCAAGGAACACGTCCCACCGCCCGTCTGCCGTCAGAAGCCGAACAACCCCCGCGCTGCCACTACCCTCTTACGCGCTCCACTTTACTCCACTTCTCCCCACAGTCAACGCGACGCGGGCAATTCCCTGCTACCGGAACGAACATGTTTCCGCGGAATGGCGGGGATTTCGCCCGAGGGTGGGAAGTGGAGGGAAATTGGGCCGCTCCGGCGGTGTCGGCCGGGCGGCATTGGCCCGGGAACATCGGCTTCGGGCACCAGGTCCGCGGGTCAACAGGCACAGTTCCCCGGGTTAAAGCGAAATGACCCGCCGTAGCGGGTCATTCCTGGACTATTGACGCCCACCCGGGATGGGTCCGGTGGTGCGCTGTGGAGGGTGGTGCGAAGTGGAGGTGGTGGGAAGTGGAGCGCGGGCTCAGGACTCTCCGCGGCGCCTTTCATCCCATCGTTCCTCGAGGCTGTTCATAAAGGAGCTCTTGCTCTTGGACTTCCTGCCATGCCCGCCGGCATTCGCTTTGCCCGCCGCAACGCTGCGCATCGTGGCAAAGTAAACTCCGGCACCCATGACGACGAACCCGAGGACCCCTACAAATATGTTCTGGAGGGAGACCCCTACCAGGAGGAGCAGCACCCCGGCCAGCGTGGCCAGTACGCCAATCACGATGTGCCGGGTGGACCAGCTGCGGCCGGGATCCGAGCCCATGGAATTGGCGAACTTGGGATCGTCCTCATGCAGTTGCCTCTCGAGTTGCTCGAGCAGCTTCTGTTCGTGCTCCGAGAGCGGCATCACGACCTCCTTAAGTAGGCCAACGTCCAGACAGGCCGGAACCGGTTGTTCCTGCCTCGTCAACGACCGGCATGCCATCCAGGTTCCCGGTCCTGCCAGCTTGGCAGATCCAGGAATTCAAGCATACTGACGCGGCGGGTCAGGTGATCCCCACATGTCCAGACGTTCGAAATCTTTGTATCTATAAGGATAGTTTGTTGGGCGCTGTTCTGAAAGACGCTGTTCATGGGCGGCAAAACCGCCCGGGCCCTGACCTGACACTGATCCACGGCCATGAACACGGTTTCCGCACCCGGGGGTGTCGCCGGAATCACGTCAGGGGCTGCCGCTTCCCGACTCAAGCAGCCGGGCCGGAAGCACGGACTTGCTGCCGAACTTCTCTGCCACCTTGTCCAGTGCTTGTTCAGCCGCCCGCCAGTTGTCGTCGCGCCGGTCCAGGCTCAGCTGTAGGGAGGTCTGGGCGGCCGCTTCCAGCTGCTCCGCACGGACGCCCACCAGCCGGACCAACAGGGGCCGGCTGCCCAGCGACTCCAGCAGCTGGATGGCCACGGCATAGATGAGCTGCGCGCTGTCCAGCGGCGTGTGGACCGTGCGGCTTCGGGTCACCGTCGAGAAATCGGCGTACCGCAGCTTGAGCGCCACCGTCCGGGCCACCAGCCCGGAAGCGCGCAGCCGCTCTGCAGTGCGGTGGGACAGTCTCAGCAGCTCCCGGTGCAGCAGGGCATCGTCCGCCGTGTCCGAGGCGAACGTTTCCTCCGCTCCGATGCTCTTCTCCACCCGCACCGGGGTAACAGCCCGGCTGTCGATACCCCAGGAGAGCCGGTGGACGTGTTCGCCCGTGGCGCCCAGCACCTTCTTGAGCGAGGAGACCGGCGTCGCGGCGACATCCGCCACGGTACGGATTCCCATGCGGGCCAACACTTCCGCCGTCTTGCCTCCAACACCCCACAGTGCGTTGACCGGAAGGCTGTGAAGATACGGGACGGTCTGCTCCGGACGGATGAGCAGCAGCCCATCCGGCTTGGACCGGGTGGAAGCGATCTTCGCCACAAACTTGCTGGCGGCGATCCCCACGGACGCCGTGATGCCCAGCTCGCTGGCAACCCTTCTCCGGATCAGCTGCCCTATGTCACTCGGCGGACCAAGCCTGCGGATGGCCCCTCCGACGTCAAGGAACGCCTCGTCCACGCTGAGCGGCTCAACGAGCTCGGTGATGGACTCGAAGATGCCCATCAGCTGGCCGGAGACTTCGTAGTACAGCTTGTGCCTGGGCTCGATGATGACGGCCTGCGGACACAGCCGGTGGGCCACGGCCATAGGCATCGCCGATTTCACGCCGAATCTGCGCGCCTCGTACGAAGCGGACAGCACCACGGAACGCTCCGCCGGAAAACCCACTATCACCGGCCGGCCACGCAGATCAGGTCGGGTGCGCAGTTCAACTGAGACAAAAAAAGCGTCCATATCGACGTGCATGATGCTCGCCCGCCGAAGCTCCCGCAGCCGCGCTTCCGCCTGCTCTCTGTCGTCGTCCGGCCCCACATCTGCAATCCTATGCCCTGCACCTGACTAAACTGGAGGCTGAATCCGGCATCAACACCCAGGAGGACCGCACCTGTGAAGGTCATTGGAACGCTCATGCCTGCCCGCCTTGGGCTGCTCGCCGCTGGAGCGGCCGTAGTGGCGGCGGCGTCAGCGTGCACGGCACAGGCGCCCGGTTCCGCAACGCTGGCGGCGACGGCATCGGCCTCCGCCGCTGCCGCGGCAACGCACACAGCAGCCGCCACGGCGTCCCCGACGGCAGCCGCCTGCCCGTCTGCGTCCCCCGGCACGTCGGCCACCGTGGGAGCGCTCGTAGCCGGCTTCCCGTCAAAGCTTGTGCCCGTGATGCCCGGGGCCAAGGTGGTGGCCAGCAGCTTCGATAAGTCAACCTCCCCGGCCACTGTCGCACTGGTTGGCTCCATCTCCGCCAAGCCGGCCGCCGTCGTCGCCTATTACACCAAAGCCCTGGAGGGGCAGGGCTTTACGGCTGTTCCCGGCAACGCCGTGGGAAGTGTGGCGTCAAAGGACTTCGTCCGCGCGGGAAGCGAGACCGTGAATATCGCCGTCCCCGCAACGGGCGGCGTTTCAACCTTCACCATCGGCGCCAACGTGACTCCCGAGTCCGTCAAGTGATGGTGGCCGAGCAGCTTCGCGTGGAGCAGGCGGACTTCGTGGCCGCCGTGGCGGGAAAGCTGACAGAGTTCCTGACCACCCGGCAGTCGATCATGACGGCAATCTCGCCGGACATCGATCCCATCATGGGATCCATCTCCAATCTGGTCACCGGCGGCAAGCGGCTGCGCGCCCTCATGTGCTACTGGGGATGGCGTGGAGCGGGTGGCCCCGCCTCCGCCGAGGACATCATCACGGCAGGCGCGGCCCTTGAGCTGTTCCAGGCCGCCGCCCTGATCCACGACGACATCATCGACCGGTCGGACACCCGCCGGGGCGGACCCAGCGTGCACCGCCGGTTCATCCAGCTCCATGAGTCCCAGGGCTGGGCCCTCGACAGCGAACGCTTCGGCCACGCCGCAGCCATCCTGGCCGGCGACCTGTGCTTGTCCTTCAGCGAGGAAGCCTTCACCGACATCGGCGCAACGGCGGCCTCAGGAAGCAGGGCAAGGCTGATCTTCAACCTGATGCGTTCGGAGGTCATGGCCGGCCAGTATCTGGACATCCTCGAAGAGGTGGCCGGGCCGGTCCGGGACCGCGCCGGGGCCGTCAGCCGCGCCCAGTCAATCATCCGTTTCAAGTCGGCCAAGTACTCAACGGAACATCCGCTTGCCCTGGGCGGGGCGCTCGGCGGGGCCTCTGACGAACTGCTCCGGGGCTACTCCGCGTTTGCGCTCCCCCTGGGCGAGGCCTTCCAGCTTCGCGACGACGTCCTGGGCGTCTTCGGGGACCCGGTGACCACGGGAAAGCCCGCGGGAGACGACCTCCGGGAGGGCAAGCGGACGGTGCTCGTGGCCTTCGCCCTGGATTTGGCCACCCCCGAGGAGTCCGCGTTCATCGACTCGAAGCTCGGCAGCCCCGAGTTGGGCGAGGACGACGTGGCCGAGATCCGCCGGATCATTGCGGACTGCGGAGCGCTGCAGGCCACGGAGGTGCTGATCGAGGAGTTCGGCGCCGCGGCCTACGCAGCCCTCGAGCTTCTGCCGCTGGAAGACCTCCCCAAGACCGCACTGCGCCGGCTGGCTGAGGCGACAGTGAGCCGGGCCGCCTAATCGGCTGGCCCGGCCCGTTTATCAGGCTGGGTTGATTACCACGCTGGGTTTCTCTTACCAGGCCAGGGACTGCGCCCGGCGGCGGATTTCTGTCTTGCGACCCTCGCGGAGGGCATCGATGGGCCGCCCGCGCAGTGACTCGTCAGGGGTAAAGAGCCAGCCGATAAGCTCTTCGTCCGAGAAGCCGGCGTCTGCCAGCACAATGATGGTGCCCTTGAGGCTGTCCACGACGTGACCGTCCTGAAGGAATGCCGCGGGCACCGATCGAATCCGGCGTTCCCCGATCCGCAGGGCTGCCAGCGCGCGCTCGTCAAGGAGTCCGTGGACTTTGGTAATGGACACATCCAGCAACTGGGCAACATCGGGCAGGGGCAGCCAGTCGCCTACGAGGGTTTCTACAGTACTCACGGGTCAAGGTTGCCATGGCGGGCGCCCGCAAGCCTAGTCGAAACGGCGCGCGTGTGCGCGCGCTCCAATTTCGCGCCCGACACTCCCAGCCGAGCGGACTTTCCGGCTGAAATCTGTTTCTTGTGCTATCCGGAAAATCGTGAGAGATTCACATAGATAACATTTGCAACACGACTAACACCAGTAACATAAGTATCACGAGCAACTGGCATGACCGACAGCATTCGCCGCTGAGAAGAGGATCTTTCCCATGACGACGACCCGCTCCACCAAGCAGTCACCCCGGCCGGGCCTGCCACTGATCGCGGCCACGACGGCCACGCTCCCTGCCGTCATGCTTTCCTCCCTCGCGGTCGCCCAGCCCGCAACGGCCGACGTCCAGCCCACGACAGTGCCCGCGACACTCGCCGCCGCCATCGAGGCCCAGGCGGCCGCAGTCAAAGCGGGCATCATCCCGGCAGCCTCCGTGCCGGCTGCGCTTCCTTCCGGCCTTCAGCCCACCCGCGTCACGCCGACGGTCCATACGGTGGTCCGCGGGGACACGGTCAGCGGCATCGCCGGCAGGTACGGGCTGAGCACCACTGCCGTGCTGAAGCTCAACAACCTGAAGTCAAACTCCGTAATCTACCCGGGGCAGCGGATCAAGCTGAAGGCTGCTGCCGCTCCGGCGGCTAGGGCTGCTGCGCCCGCCGGCACCGCTGCCAGGACGTACACCGTCAGGTCCGGCGACACGCTGGGCGGCATCGCAGGGCGGCACGGAGTCAGGCTCTCCCAAGTGCTCAGCTGGAACGGACTCAAGGTGTCATCGATCATCTACCCCGGCCAGAAGATCCGGCTCGGTGCCGGCACCGCTGTCGCGGCGGCCCCGGCCAAGGCGGCAGCACCGGCTGCCGCCCCCTCAGCCTCGTATGTCATCAAGTCCGGGGACACACTGTCCGGCATCGCATCCAGGCACGGCGTCAAGCTCGCGACCATCCTGTCCGCGAACCGGCTGAAGGTCACCAGCGTGATCTACCCCGGCCAGAAGCTCGCCATTCCCGGAAAGACCGGCTCCGTCCAGCCAGCATCCAGCGTCACGCCGCTGGTGCCCAGTTCCTTCCTCGGTTACACCTACCCGGCAGCCGTTGTCAGCTCAGCCAATAAAAACAAGGCCCTGCTCAACGCCTCGCCGGTTCCGTCCCTGGCCCAGATGCAGTCCATCGTGGCCGACACGGCACGGCGGATGGGCGTGGATCCGGCACTGGCGCAGGCCTTCGCCTACCAGGAATCCGGGTTCAACCAGCGGGCAGTGTCACCGGCCAACGCCATCGGCACCATGCAGGTCATCCCCTCCTCCGGCGAATGGGCATCCGACCTCGTGGGCCGGAAGCTGAACCTGCTTGACCCGTACGACAACGCCACGGCCGGAGTTGCAATCATCCGCCAGCTGATCAGGACCAGCAAGAGCCTGGATTACGCCATCGCCGGCTACTACCAGGGCCAGTACTCGGTCAACAAGCACGGAATGTACACGGACACGAAGCACTATGTGGCGGCCATCAAGGCCCACCGCAGGACCTTCAGCTGATTCCCTGAATGGCCTCAGGGCCGGGCCACGCCGGCCTCGGGGAGCATAACGATACGGGTCCGGATCGCATGTTGATTCGGACCCGTTTCCGTGCAGCACTTAGTATCGAAGAGTGCAGGAAAACGCTCTAGGCAGTTTCGTTGGGTCGCTGGTGGACAACCGCTACCAGGTGAAGTCCCGGTTGGCGCGGGGCGGGATGTCCACCGTCTATGTGGCCACGGACCAGAGGCTGGACCGTGATGTTGCCCTGAAAGTCCTGCATCCCCACCTCGTCAACGACGGCAATTTCCTCGACCGCCTGGCCCGCGAAGCACGGGCGGCCGCAAAGCTCTCACACCCGCACGTGGTGGGCGTCCTCGACCAGGGGCACGACGGAGACACCGCCTATCTCGTGATGGAGTACATCAAGGGGCACACCCTCCGCGACGTGATCAACAGCAAGGGCGCACTGTCCCCCCGGCTGGCCCTGGCACTCATCGATCCGGTGGTGGAAGGCCTGGGGGCTGCCCATGCCGCAGGCATGATCCACCGCGACGTCAAGCCGGAGAACGTCCTGATCGCCGACGACGGCCGGATCAAGATCGGCGACTTCGGGCTCGCACGCGCCGTGACAACCACAACCAGCACAGGCGCCCTGATTGGCACCATCGCTTACCTCTCGCCGGAACTGGTCCTTGGCAAAGCGGCCGACGCGCGAAGCGACATCTACGCCACGGGCATCATGCTGTTTGAGATGCTCACCGGACGCCAGCCGTTCGAGGGCGACGTCCCCATCCAGGTGGCATACCAGCACGTGAATTCCACTGTGGGCGCTCCCTCCGGCCTGGTTCCCGGGCTCGCCGAAGAGGTGGATGAACTCGTACTGTGGTGCACCGCCAGCGACCCCGAGCAGCGGCCGGTGGACGGCAACGCCCTGCTGGCGGAACTCCGCCACATCCGGACCAACCTCACCGACTCCGAACTGGATCTCCAACCGCCTGCAGCCATTCAGGCGGCCGCGGCGGCGGGCACAGTCACCGACGCCGGCCCGCGCGGCACGGGCGCCCCGCCCGCACCTGCCCGGATGCCGTCCCGAATGCCGGGAAACCCGCCCGGCCAGGGAGCGCCGGGCGGCCCGGCACAGGGAAACCAGGCAAACCAAACAGACCAGGGAAACCATACGGAGCTGCTGGCACCCATTCACGGGGATGACGTCCCCCAGGGCCGCCCCACCGAAGTCATTTCACGGACCAGCAACCCGACCACCGTGTTTTCCTCCCCTGTCTCTCCACCGCCTGTCTCTCCAAGACCCGTCTCGCCAAAGTCCAGCCCGGTCCTCCCGTCCTACGAATTCGACGACGACGAGGCGGAGGCGGCGCCGCTCCCCCTGAGCAAGCGGGAACAGCGGAAACTGGACCGCCACGAACAAAAGGAACGATCGCGCGCCGCGGCCACTCCCGTCCGGACGCTCCGGGAGGGCAATTCCCGCCGCAGGGGCGCGCTTTGGATTGTTGTCCTAGTGCTCCTCGCCCTCCTTGCCACCGGCGCGGGATGGTTCTTCGGCATGGGACCGGGCTCCCCCGGAACCGTGCCGGCCGTGGCGAACAGGACAGTGGCGGAGGCCCAGCAACTGCTCCGGGACACAGGCTTCCAGTCCAGCACCCAGGACGTATTCGATGACGACGTCAAGGCCGGCCTCGTGGTGGGATCCGAACCTGGCGCCGGAACGGAAATCCGCAAATTCCAGCAGGTCTCGCTGTTCGTCTCCAAGGGTCCGCAGCTGTTTCCCCTGCCGCAACTGACGGGCAAGACGCTCGATGCCTCCAAGGAAGCGCTTAACGGCGCCGAGATGGCGCTGGGTAAAGTCACCGAGAAATTCGACGAGGAGATCCCGGCAGGAACGGTCCTGGGCCAGGCCCCGGCTGCGGGAACGCCGGTGCGGCACGGCACGCCGGTGAGCCTCACAGTTTCGAAGGGCCCGCAGCCCATTCCGGTGCCGGACGTGCGCGGACAGGACCAGGATGAGGCCGTCCGCTCGATTGAAGCTGCCGGCCTCAAAGCTGTGGTGGAGGACAAGACGGTGCACGACAAGAACATCCCGAGGGGGGCCGTGGTCAGCCAGGAACCTGCTTCCGGGACACTGACAAGGGGCCAAGCGGTCACCCTGACGATTTCCGAAGGGCCCAAGCTCGTGAAGGTCCCCAGCTACATCGGCAAGCAGGTGGAAGACGCAGTTGAGGCACTGAGGAAACGCGGCTTCGAGGTTCGTGTGAACAACATCCTGGGTGGTTTCTTCGGCACGGTGCGGGACCAGGATCCCGTGGACACTGAGGTACCCGAAGGCTCCGTCATCACCCTGACCGTGGTGTAACAGGGACGACGAACAAAAAGACCGGCGCCCGGGGGTCTGTGCTCCCGGCGCCGGTCTTTCGTTCTGCTGCTGGATCTGCCCAGGGCAGCTTAATGCAGGGCGGCTTAGCGGCGGGTGAGCGCGCCCGCCACGAGGAACGCCATCTCCAGCGACTGCATGTGGTTCAGCCGGGGATCGCAGACCGACTCGTAGCGGTCGAGGAACGCTTCCTGGTCGACGGGGTCAGCGCCGCCGAGGCATTCGGCCACGTCATCCCCGGTCATTTCGACGTGCAGGCCGCCCGGAACCGTCCCCAGGGCATGGTGCACCTCGAAGAACCCGCGCACCTCGTCGATGACGTCGTCGAAATTCCGGGTCTTGTAGCCGTTGGGTGAGGTGACGGTGTTGCCGTGCATCGGGTCCGTGACCCACAGGACCTTGGCGCCGGAGGCGGTGACCTTTTCCACGAGGGACGGGAGCTTCTCGCGGATGTTGCCGGCACCCATGCGGGTGATGAATGTGAGCCGGCCGGGTTCGCGCTCGGGATCCAGCTTGTCGATGAGGCGCAGGGCGTCGTCGCCGGACGTGGACGGGCCCAGCTTGACGCCGATCGGGTTGCGGACCCGGGACAGGTAGTCCACGTGGGCATGGTCCAGCTCGCGGGTACGTTCGCCGATCCACAGGAAGTGGCCGGAGGTGCCGTAGGGCAGGCCGGTGCGGGAGTCGATGCGGGTCAGAGCACGCTCGTAGTCGAGCAGGAGGGCCTCGTGGCTGGCAAAGAACTCAACCCGCTTCAGGGCTTCAAAGTCGGCGCCGCAGGATGCCATGAATTTGATGGCGCGGTCGATGTCGCGCGCGAGGGACTCGTAGCGGGCGTGGGCAGGGTTCTCGGTGAAGCCCTTGTTCCAGGTGTGCACCAGGCGGAGGTCTGCGAATCCGCCCTGGGTGAATGCCCGGATGAGGTTCAGCGTGGAAGCGGAGGTGTGGTAGGCGCGGAGCATGCGGCTGGCGTCGTGGCCACGCGACTCGGGCGTGAATTCGTAGCCGTTCACGATGTCGCCCCGGTATGCCGGCAGCGTCACGCCGTCACGTGTCTCGTCGTTGGAGGAGCGTGGCTTGGCGAACTGGCCGGCCATGCGCCCCATCTTGATGACGGGCATCGCCGCGCCGTAGGTCAGGACCACTGCCATCTGTAGGATCGTTTTCACGCGTGCGCTGATCTTGTCCGCCGTCGCACCTTCAAAGGTTTCGGCGCAGTCACCGCCCTGGAGCAGGAAGGCCTTGCCCTGGGCTGCCGCGGCGAGACGCTCGCGGAGGATGTCCACCTCGCCAGCGAAAACGAGCGGCGGGAGCGCCGACAGCTCCTTGACGGAGGCGTTGAAGACCTCGGAGTCCTGCCAGCTCGGCTGCTGGGAGATGGGAAGGTCCCGCCAGTTGTCGAGTCCGGGATAGTTGGCCGCACCGCTCTGTGAAGTGCTGGTCAGGGAAGAGGCAGGTTTTGCAGATAGCTCAGTCACACTACTAAGAGTAGTTGGCCGGACCGGCTCGGGACACCCGGACTGTCATGCGCCCGGCCCCTGCGTCACAGACACTCAGGCTGACCGGGGCGTATCCGTCTCCTCCGGCCCGGCCTTCCCCGCCAGCCTGAGCTTGACCACCGAGGCGTACTCGTCCACGTATTCCTGCCCGGAGAGCCGCATGAGCTCGTACATGACCTCGTCCGTCACGGACCGCTGGATCAGCCGGTCATCGGCCATGCCCTCGTACCTGCTGAAGTCCAGGGGCTTGCCGAAGATCATGCCGATCCGCCGGATGTTCGGCAGACGCTTGCCGATGGGCTGGACCTTGTCCGTTCCGATCATCGCCACCGGGATGACGGGGACACCGGCCTGGAGGGCCAGCCTGGCCACCCCCACCTTCCCGCGGTACAGCCGCGAGTCGGGGCTGCGCGTGCCCTCGGGGTAGATGCCCAGCAGTCCGCCGTGGGTTAGTACATCCATGCCCGCATCGAGCGAGGCCGACGAGGCCGCGCCCCCGGAACGGTCCATGGGGAGCTGGTTGGTCAGCCGGAAGAACATGGCGGTCAACCGGCCCTTGAGCCCCTTGCCCGTGAAGTACTCGGATTTGGCCAGGAAAATGACCGGCCGCGGCACCATCAGCGGCATGAAGATAGAGTCCGAAAATGAAAGGTGGTTGGAGGCGATAATGGCCGCCCCCTCGGACGGAATGTTGTCCAGCCCTTTGACCCATGGCCGGAAAAGAGTGCGGACCACCGGCCCCAGGAAGATCCGCTTCATGACCCAATAGAACACGTGTCTTACCTCTCCGGACGGCCACCGCCCGGGCGTTCCAAGGGCCCGGCGGCACTGCAATGCAACCCTACTCTAGTGAGAATTGTCCGGAACAGTGACACGATGGATTCATGACAGAAAGCAGCGACCGCCCAAGGCCCGCCGCTTTCAGCTACGCGGGACACGGAGCCAATGCGCGCATCGGAATCGCGATTTCGCACGGCTTCACCGGCAGTCCCCTCAGCATCCTGCCGTGGGCTGAATACCTGGCGGGGCGCGGCTTCGCCGTCACCGTTCCGCTGCTCCCCGGGCATGGCACGAGCTGGCAGGAACTGGCCAGGACAGGATGGCGGGAGTGGCACGGCGCCTTCGAACAGGCGTACCTGGAGCTGGCGGCCAGGACCGATGAATGCTACGTGGCAGGCCTCTCCATGGGCGGCGCCATCGCCCTGCTCACCGCAGCCCGCCACAACGTGGCGGGCGTCGCCGTCGTCAATCCGGGCCTGACCTTTTACGACCGGCGCGTCCGGATCATTGGCCTGCTGAAGTACATCCAGCGAACCACCGTGCCCATGGCGGAGGAAAATCCGACGGCGGCCCCCACGGACGACGGCGACTACTCGCTCACGCCGCTGGCGGCGGTCCACCAGCTGAAGAGGCTGTTCGCTGCCGCCGTCCGCGGCCTCCCGCGGATCACTGCCCCGGTGCTGGTCTTCAAGTCGGCCAATGACGCAGTGGTACCCCCGACTTCGCTAAGCCTGATCCGGAGGCGCCTCGGTTCGGCGGCCCTCGACGTGGTGCTGCTCAGGAACAGCGGTCACGTGGCTACGCTGGACACGGACGCCCAGGAAATTTTCGAGTCCTCGGCGCGGTTTTTCCAGCTGCATTCCCGAAGCCACATACCGTCGGAGAAGTCATGACCACAGTTCCCGATCACAGCCCGTTCAGCAGCGCCTTCTCCGGCGAGGGGCCGTCCATCGGCATCGCCCTGTCCCACGGGTTCACCGGCAGCCCGCACAGCCTGCGTTCGTGGGCCCAGTCGTTTGCCGATGCCGGCTTTGCCGTCAGGATGCCGCTGCTGCCGGGCCACGGCACCACCTGGCAGGAGCTGGCCCGCAACCGCTGGCCGCAGTGGCACGACGCGATGGACGCCGCTTACCTTGAACTCGAGTCCGAATGCGACCTTGTCTTCGCGGCGGGCCTGTCCATGGGCGGCGCCCTGGCACTGCGCATCGCCGCGACCAGGCCCGTCGCCGGAGCCATCGTGGTCAACCCCGGCCTTGTCATTGATGACCGCCGGGCCCCGCTGGCCGGGATCCTCAAGCTGGTCCTCAAGAGCACGCCGGCAATAGCCAACGACATCCGGAAGCAGGGCGTCGACGAGGGCGCATATTCCCGTACCCCTGTGGCAGCCGCCCACGAACTCAATAAGATGTTCAAGGACACGGTCCGGCTGCTGCCTCGCATCACAGCGCCGGTCTGCGTGTTCCGCTCCACGGTGGACCACGTTGTGTCCGATACCAGCATCACGGCCCTGCGGCACGGGCTCATCCACGCCCCGCTGCAGCTCACACGCCTCCACAACAGTTACCACGTGGCCACGCTGGACCACGATGCCGACCAGATCTTCAGCGGCTCGGTGGACTTCATCCAGTCCGTGGTGGCGGACGGCCACCGGGGATCCGCCGACTCCGCGACAGCCAGCCAGAAGGGCGCGACCGATGAATAGGCCCGATTCGAATGCATCCGATCCGAGTGCCAACCAGGATGACGCCGTCTGGCTCGACCTGGTGGCCAGGCTCCAGGGCGACAGCCCGGCTCCGGATGCGGACGTCGCCCCAGGCGACGGGGAACCCCGACCCACCAAGTCCCCGCGCCATCACGGCGGTCCCCGGCACAGCGCAGCTCCCAGCGACAACCGAGCCGACGACGCCGGCTCCGCACGGGCAGAAGAGCCGGACGCCGGTTCCGGTCCGGGAAGCGCGGCAAGACGCTTCACCGACTTCGATCCGCTGGGCCTGGCGCCACGGGCGCCCCGGGAACTGTCAGCCGCCGAGCGGCAGCAGGCCGCCGACCAGGAGAAGGCAACAGGCCAGGAGAAGGCCGACCGGTCTGGACAGCCTGACGTTCCCCCCGGCGCCGGGGACCCGCGCGACTACAGCGTCGAGGACGACGACGGTGAGTTCGTGCCGGAGGAGCCGCCCAAGCTTTCGGCGACGGACCCGCTGACGATGCTCGCCTGGCTGGGCGCCGTCGGCGCTCCGGTTGCCCTGGTCCTGTCGTCGATGTTCTGGCGCTCCGCGCCGCTGCTGGCAATCCTCGGCATGGTGGCCGCCTTCATCGGGGCTGTGGTGTACCTGATCATGAAGCTGCCGCAGGAGAAGGACGAGAACGACGACGGCGCCCGGGTCTGACGCTTCCGTCAGCGGTGCGTGCGGCTGCTGGCCCGGGACAGGTCGGCAGCCCCGATCAGGCCGGCATTTGGCCCAAGGGCGGCCAGGTCTATTTCTGCGGCAGGACGGAAACCGCGGCCGGTGAGGTTGCGGGCGAAGGCCTTGCGCGCCGGAGCCACCAGCAGTTCGCCGGCCGCGCACAGACCGCCGCCAATCACGAACTTCCCCGGATCGAGGGCGGCGGCAAGGTTCGCCAGCCCCAGACCGAGCCAGTTCCCGACGTCCTCAAGGAGCTCCCGGGAGGCGGCGTCGCCGGCGATGGCCAGTTCCGTCACCGTGGCCCCCGTGATGCGGCCGGCGCTTCCGTCGACCGCTTTGAGAAGCTCCTGCGCCACCGGCGAATTCGCCATCGCCAGTTCCCGGGCCTCCCGGCCGAGGGCGTTGCCTGAGGCATACTGTTCCCAGCAGCCGCGGTTGCCGCACTCGCACCGGTGGCCGCCGGGCATGATGATCTGGTGGCCGAACTCCCCCGCCACACCAAACCTGCCGCGCTCGACGCGCCCGTCCATCACCATGGCTCCGCCGATGCCGGTGCCAAGGGTGATGCAGACCAGCCGGTCCTGCCCCTGCCCGGCACCGAAGCGCCATTCGGCCCAGGCCGCAGCATCGGCGTCGTTAACCAGCATCACGGGGCGCCGCAGCAGGTGCTGCAGGTTCTCCCGCAGCGGTTCGTTCCGCCAGGCGAGATGCGGGCTGAACAGCACCGTGCCGCCGTCGAGATCCATCCAGCCGGCGGCACCAATGCCCACGGACCGTATCCGGGTACCGGCGCTCAATTCCTCAACCAGTTCCACGATGACGCGCTCCACCGCACGCGGGTCGCTTCCCGGCGTGGACCGCCGCGCCTCGCGCAGGATGCGGCCCTCGGCGTCCACCACGCCGGCGGCAACCTTGGTGCCGCCGATGTCGATGCCGATGGCAAGTCCCCGGCGCCCCAGCCGCAGTTGCTGCCGGAAGAGGCGGCGGCCAGCCAGGTGGCCCCCGTACCCCGGGGCCGGTCGCCGTGACACGGAGTGCCGCGGCTCCGCGCGCCGGGACGCCCATCCCCCGGGCTGGCTGCTCCGGACGGAGTCTAGGGGCGGGGCTGGCTGCTCGTTGGGCGCGGAGGGCTGCATAGTCCCCCATTCTAGGTGTCGCCCCAGAGCGTCGTCGCAGGTGGGACACCCGAACCGCACGTCCTGCCCACTGGCGGCGCGTACCCTTTAGCCGTAAAGTTACCGACGGGTAACCACGATCTGCCGGCCCCGGCCAGGTGACGTACTAAGGTTAGGACTACCCGCTGCGGCCAACGGATATCAAAGGAGCTAACGTGCGCGAATTCAGCGTTCCGCCCTTGGCGAACGTCCCCCTGGACAGTAATATCACGGACCTTGTTCTGCGCCAGGCAGCCAAGGCATCCAACCCTGCCCTGTTTTCGCGCCTCGACCCTGCCGGCCAGTGGCAGGACATTCGGGCCAAGGAATTTGTGGCCGACGTGTCCGCTCTCGCCAAGGGGCTCATCGCCAATGGTGTCGGTGCGGGCGACCGCGTGGGCATCATGTCGCGTACCCGTTACGAGTGGGCACTCATCGACTTCGCCATCTGGTTCGCAGGTGGCGTTTCCGTTCCCATCTACGAAACGTCATCGCCCTCCCAGGTCGCCTGGAACCTGGGTGACTCCGGCGCCGTCGCTGCATTCGGCGAATCGGACCACCACGAGAACATCATCCGGCAGGCCGCTGCCACCGAAGGCCTCACGGCACTGACCCATGTGTGGCAGCTGGAGGGGGACGGCCTCGACGCCGTGCGTGCGGCCGGTGCTGCCGTCAGCGACGACGAACTCGACGCCCGGCGGCGCTCCGCCGGGCTCAGCGACCTCGCCACCATCATCTACACCTCGGGCACCACCGGCCGTCCCAAGGGCTGCGAACTGACCCACGGAAACTTTGTGGAGCTGTCAGAGAACGCCCTCGCCACCTCGCTGAGCGGCGTAGTCCATGAGCAGTCGCGCACCATCATGTTCCTGCCGCTGGCACATGTCTTCGCACGCTTCATCTCGGTCCTGGCCGTCGCCGCCGGCGTTACCGTGGCGCACACCCCCGACATCAAGCACCTGCTGCCCGACCTGCAGAGCTACAAGCCGACGTTCATCCTTGCTGTGCCGCGCGTGTTCGAAAAGGTGTACAACTCGGCCCTCACCAAGGCCGAAGACGGCGGCAAGGGCGCGATCTTCCACAAGGCCGCCGACACAGCCATCGCCTACTCCCGCGCACGGCAGGCCGGAAGTATCGGCCTGGGCCTGAAGATCAGGCACGCGATCTTCGACAAGCTCGTCTACGGCAAACTCCGCGCCGCCATGGGCGGGGAGGTGGCACATGCCGTGTCCGGCGGCGGCCCGCTCGGCGAGCGGCTGGGCCACTTCTTCCAGGGCATCGGCCTGCAGATCCTGGAGGGCTACGGCCTCACCGAAACCACGGCCCCCGTCAGCGTCAATACGCCGGAGCGGATCAAGATCGGGACGGTCGGTGCCCCGATTCCGGGCAACAGCGTTCGGATTGCCGACGACGGCGAGATCCTCGTCAAGGGCTCCTGCGTCATGCGGGGGTACTACCAGCGGTCCGACCTCACAGAGGAGTCGTTCGCTGATGGCTGGTTCCGCACCGGTGACATCGGCCAGCTCGACGACGACGGCTACCTGCTGATTACCGGCCGCAAAAAGGAAATCATAGTCACTGCCGGCGGCAAGAACGTGGTTCCCGCGCTGCTCGAGGACCAGATCCGGGCTGATGCGCTGGTGTCACAGGTACTCGTTGTGGGTGACAACCGCCCGTTCATCGGCGCCCTCGTGACGCTGGATGAGGAAGCACTCCCGGGCTGGCTGCAGCGCCACGGCCTGCCGGCGGACACGAACCTGAGCGACGCCGCCGGACATGCCGAGGTCAAGGCCGCCGTGCAGGAGCTCATCAACCAGGCCAACCAGTCGGTTTCGCAGGCGGAGGCCATCAAGTCATTCCGGATCGTGCCGAGCGATTTCACCGAAGCCTCCGGCCACCTCACCCCGTCCATGAAGGTCAAGCGCGCGCAGGTCATGAAGGACTTCGAGGGCGTGATCGACGACATGTACAAGTCGCCGAAGCCCACCCGCGCCTAGCCAGGGCTTGATCCGCCTAGTCCTGCTGCAGCTCGTCCACCACCAGCGCGGCCAGCTCCACGGCTGCGGCGCGGGTTGCCGGCTTCAGCTGGCCCAGGCGGATCCGCGAACCTTCCGCCAGGTGCCTGTCATGCGGAATCCGCACCACGTTCTTCACCCGGGACAGGAAGTGCTGCTCGATTTCGTCGATGTTGACCAGCGTGCGGTTTCCGGCAGCCATGTTGATGACCACCGTTGCCTTGGCGACGAGGTCCTGGCGGCCGTGGGCTTCAAGCCAGGACAGCGTTTCGGACGCCAGCCGGGCCTCATCCACGCTGCCGCCGGAAACGAGCACCACGGCATCGGCCTTCTCCAGCGTGCCCTTCATGACGGAGTGCACCATGCCGGTGCCTGAATCGGTGAGCACGATCGAGTAATACCGGCCCAGGATATCCGTAACGGCGCGGTAGTCGGCGTCGTCGAAGGCGTGGGCCACCATGGGGTCGGTGTCCGAGGCAAGCACATCGAGGCGCGAACCGTCCCGTGCCGTGTAGTTGGACAGCTGCGCGAACGAGTCGACCGTGAACCTGTCCTTCACCAGCTGGCGGGCCGTGAAATCAGCCCTGCCCGGCGACCGGTCTGACAGAGTGCCCCGGTCCGGATTCGCATCCATCGCGATGACCCGGTCCTCACGCAGCTCAGCCAGCACCATGCCGAGCAGGGTTGTGACGGTGGTCTTGCCCACTCCGCCCTTGCGCGAGAGCACCGGCACGTACCGGGTCCGCTCCCCCAGCCGCATGGCGATGCGGTGCTCCATGGCCCGCTGGATGCGGACTTGGTCGGAGTCGCCGAGGTTCACGTAGCCCAGGGTTGCCTGGTACAGCCAGCGGCGCCAGCCCGACACCGGGGCGGCTGCGGCCCTGGTCAGGAGACGGTCAGCGGTCAGGGCAGCAGCGGGCTCCGGTCCCTCGGGCCGTTCACGGCGCCCGGGGAGGTCCTTCACCTCTTCACCTTCATCAACTGGCGCGGGAACCGGTGCAACGGCGGCCGCTGTGTCAGCTAGGTCCTGGTGCTCCGCGATGGCTCCACCGGGGCCGGCGGTCACAACGGGCAGGGCCGACGTAACCGTCCCCTGCTGCACCACGCCGCCGACTGCCGGGAGCGATCCGGCAGAGGTGCGGTCCTGGGCGTCGGAAACGGTCACCACACTGATGTCCCCGGCCGGTGCCACCACACTGGTCACCGCTACGTCCGCCGCGCCCGCCGGAACCACCCCGCCGGGACCGGTCAGGGGCTCCGCCGCAACGTCGGCGACGCTGCCTTGTGAGATTGAAGGCCTCCGGTCGGGGCGCGGCCCGGGCTTGGGCGTATTGGTCTGCGTCATGGCTTCCGCTCTGTTTCGTGCCGGCTGCCGGTTGGGTTACGGCAGCCAGTGTGGTTCGGAAACGGCTGTGGGGGCGGCTTGGCGCCGTCCCCCACAACCTTATTTTCTGTCTACCACCCTACCTGCAGGGCGGCCGCCGGCCGCCCTGCAGGCTATTCAGCGGCGATCCAGCCGCCAGTCAAGTGCTCAGCAGCCGTCTTTTCGACCGCCGTTTCATTCAACAACGATCAGCAGGTCACCGCCCTGAACCTGTTCCACAGCGGAAATGGCCAGCCGCGTCACCTTGCCGCCCACCGGCGTCGTGATGGAGGCCTCCATCTTCATCGCCTCGATGGTGGCAATGGTGTCGCCGGCCTTGACGGTGTCGCCCGCCTCGACGGTGACCGTCACGGCGCCAGCGAAGGGAGCGGCGACGTGGCCCGGCACGGACGCGTCAGCCTTCTCCGCCGTCTTCACGTTGCTGACCACGGACTTGTCGCGCACCGAGACCGGGCGGGACTGGCCGTTGAGCGTGCACATGACCGTGCGCATGCCCTTCTCGTCCGGCTCCGACACAGCTTCCAGGGACGCGATGAGGCGCACACCCTTTTCGAGCTGGATCACGTGCTCTTCACCGCGCTGCAGGCCGTACAGGTAGTCGCGGGTGTCCAGCACCGAAACGTCGCCGTACGTCTCCCGGCTCTTGAGGTAGTCCTTGGTCGGACCGGCGAAGAGCAGCCGGTTCAGCGTCTGCTGGCGGGTCTTCGAGTCGCCGCGGAGCGCTGCGCTGTCCTCAGCGCTCAGCTCGGCGTCGCGCACCTTGACGCTCCGGCCCTGGAGGGCCTTGGTGCGGAACGGTTCCGGCCAGCCTCCCGGAGGATCGCCCAGCTCGCCGGACAGGAATCCGATAACGGAGTCGGGGATGTCGTAGTTCTGCGGGTTCTCGTTGAAGTCGGCCGGGTCTGCGTTCAGGCCCACGAGGTGCAGGGCAAGGTCGCCCACCACCTTCGACGACGGGGTCACCTTGACCAGGTGGCCCAGGATCCGGTCGGCAGCGGTGTACATGTCCTCGATCGCCTCGAAGCGCTCGCCCAGGCCAAGCGCGATGGCCTGCTGGCGGAGGTTTGACAGCTGCCCGCCCGGGATTTCGTGCTGGTACACGCGGCCTGTCGGACCCGGCAGGCCCGATTCGAACGGGGCGTAGACCCTGCGGACGGCCTCCCAGTACGGCTCAAGTGAGCTGACCGCTGCCAGGCTGAGGCCGGTGTCGCGTTCAGTGTGGGCCAGGGCCGCAACCAGGGCCGACGCCGACGGCTGGCTGGTGGTGCCGGCGAGGGATGCCGAGGCGACATCCACGGCGTCGACGCCTGCATCGACTGCCGAGAGCAGGGTGGCGAGCTGGCCGCCTGCGGTGTCGTGGGTGTGCAGGTGGACCGGAAGGTCAAAGCGTTCCCGCAGCGCCGAGACGAGCTTCGCGGCGGCTGCCGGACGCAGCAGGCCTGCCATGTCCTTGATGGCGAGGATGTGGGCGCCCGCTTCGACAATCTTGTCCGCCAGGCCAAGGTAGTAGTCCAGTGTGTAGAGCGTCTCGCTCGGGTCCAGCATGTCGCCGGTGTAGCAAAGTGCCACCTCGGCGACGGCGGTGCCGGTGGCCCGGACTGCGCGGATGGCCGGCGCCATCTGGCTGACGTCGTTCAGTGCATCGAAGATGCGGAAGATGTCGATGCCGGTGGCCGCTGCCTCGTTGACGAAGGCCTCGGTCACTTCCTCGGGGTACGGGGTATAGCCCACGGTGTTCCGGCCGCGGAGCAGCATCTGCAGGCAGACGTTCGGCAGGGCCTTGCGCAGCGCGGCAAGCCGGTCCCAGGGGTCCTCGCCGAGGAACCGCAGCGCGACGTCGTAGGTGGCACCGCCCCAGGCCTCAACCGAGAGCAGTTCCGGCAGGAGGGTGGAGACCGCGGGCGCGGCGGCCAGCAGATCCCTGGTGCGGACGCGGGTGGCCAGGAGTGACTGGTGGGCGTCGCGGAAGGTGGTGTCGGTGACGGCGACGGCTTTCTGCTCGCGCAGCGCCTTGGCGAAGCCCTCCGGTCCGAGTTCCAGCAGCCGCTGGCGGGAGCCGGGGCGTGCCTCGGCGCCGGCGACGGCCGGGAGCTTGTCTGCGGGGTCGGTGCGGACCGGAAGTTCGCCGTTCGGCTTGTTCACGGTGACCTCGGCCAGCCAGGTCAGCAGCTTCGTGCCGCGGTCGGCGGAGACGCGAGACTTCAGCAGTTCGGGGCGTTCGTCGATGAAGGACGTGGCCACGTTGCCGGCGATGAAGTCGGCGTCGTCAAGGACGGCCTGCAGGAAGGAGATGTTCGTGGAGACACCGCGGATGCGGAACTCCGCCAGCGCCCGGCGCGCCCTGGCGACGGCGGAGGGGTAGTCCCGGCCGCGGCAGGTGAGCTTCACCAGCATGGAGTCGAAGTGCGGGCTGATTTCGGCACCCGAGTAGACGGTGCCGCCGTCGAGCCTTACACCGGCACCGCCGGCGGAGCGGTATCCCGTGATCTTTCCGACGTCGGGCCGGAAGCCGTTGGCCGGGTCCTCGGTGGTGATGCGGCTCTGCAGCGCGGCACCCTTGAGGTGAACGGTCTCCTGGGAAAGCCCAAGGTCAGCCAGGGTCTCACCCGCGGCAATGCGCATCTGCGACTGGACGAGGTCGACGTCGGTGACCTCTTCCGTAACCGTGTGCTCCACCTGGATGCGGGGGTTCATTTCGATGAAGACGTGCTGGCCGGCGCGTTCGCCCACGGTATCCACCAGGAACTCGACCGTTCCCGCGTTGACGTAATTCAGGGCCTTGGCGAACTTCACCGCGTCCCGGTACAGGGCCTGGCGGATGCCTTCGTCCAGGTTGGGGGCCGGGGCGATCTCGATAACCTTCTGGTGGCGGCGCTGGATGGAACAGTCACGCTCGAAGAGGTGCATGACGTTGCCCTCGGCGTCAGCCAGGATCTGGACCTCGATGTGGCGCGGGCGCAGCACCGCCTGCTCAAGGAACATGGTGGGGTCACCGAAGGCGGCGTCGGCCTCGCGCATAGCGGACTGCAGCGCCTCCGGCAGGGCTTCGCGGGTGTCGACGCGGCGCATGCCGCGCCCGCCGCCGCCGGCCACAGCCTTGGCGAAAATGGGGAAGCCGATCTCATCCGCAGCAGCGATCAGTTCGTCAAGGTCCTTCGACGGCGCGCTCGACTTCAGCACGGGGACGCCTGCCTTGCGGGCGGCCTCCAGTGCGGCCACCTTGTTGCCGGCGAGTTCCAGGACCTCCGCGGGCGGACCCACGAAGGTGATGCCCGCGGCCTTTGCGGCACGCGCCAGGTCCGGGTTCTCGGAGAGGAAGCCGTAGCCGGGGTAGATGGCGTCCGCCCCGGACTCCTTCGCCACGCGCACCACTTCGTCTACGTCCAGGTAGGCGCGGACTGGGTGGCCCTCTTCGCCGATCAGATACGCCTCATCGGCCTTCTGGCGGTGGATCGAGTTGCGGTCCTCGTTGGGGAACACGGCGACTGTCTTGGCGCCCAGTTCGTAGCCGGCGCGGAAAGCCCGGATTGCGATTTCTCCGCGGTTGGCCACCAGAATCTTGGAAAACATACTTCTCCTGCATCATTGCGGGTGTATCGGTGAGTGGTCACAGTGTGTAAGACGGGCCGGACGAAACACAAATCATTGTGTCTACCGTCACAGAATTATCCGTCATCTCAGGACCATATTCACCGCCGTCCCGTAATTACTGCTGTTTTGCTGCTGCCGGACCGTCGCCGTTTCGGTCTTCGTCGCCCATTCCCAAGGACGACGGCGTCGGGCCGGCCGGGGAGGCATGCCCGGATCCGCAGAAGAAGGGATTCCGGCCGAGGTCAACATATGATGAATGGGGCGGCGGAAGCCTGCCCCGGTTCCGGCAGCACCGGAACGGAAAGTACCCCAACACGGCAACCGGCGTTAGGTATTGGTCTCTCAAGTGCAAGTAGTCAGCATCAGCAGCCTCAAGGGCGGTGTCGGCAAGACATCCGTTACAACCGGACTGGCGTCTGCGGCACTGGCCGCAGGCATCCCAACCCTCGTAGTGGACCTCGATCCCCATGCCGACGCCAGCACAGCCCTCGGCGTGCAGCCCAGCGACAAGCTGGACATCGGCAGGATGCTGAAGAATCCGCGCAAGGCCAAGATCGCCGAGAACGTCGTGCCCAGCGGCTGGATCAGCCGGGCAGCCGTCAACGGTTCCGGTCCGGCGGTGCTCGATGTCGCCGTCGGGTCCGCGTACACCGGTATCTACGACCGGCCGGACCTCGGCAAGCGCGATTTGCGCAGGCTGTCCGCGGTGCTGTCCGGCGCGGATGCCTATGAACTCGTCCTGGTGGACTGCCCGCCGTCCCTGAACGGCCTGACCCGCATGGCCTGGTCGGCCAGCAACAAGGTGGCGCTGGTGGCCGAGCCCGGGCTCTTCTCCGTGGCCGGCACTGAGCGCACCATGCGGGCCATCCAGCTTTTCCGGCAGGAATTCGCGCCGAACCTGTCCCCCGCCGGCATCGTGGCCAACCGCGTGCGCTCCGGATCCTCCGAGCACGCGTTCCGGCTTGCCGAAATGCAGGCCATGTTCGGCGACCTCCTGCTGGCTCCGCACATCCCGGAACAGGCCAACTGGCAGCAGATCCAGGGTGCGGCGCACTCCGTCCACCACTGGCCCGGGGACTCCGCGAAGACCGCGGCCGGCCTCTACGACACGCTGCTGGGAAATCTCCTCGCCAGCAACAAGACCAGCCGCAGCCGCAGCGCCCGGTAAGCGCGGCCCCGGTTACCGGGCCCTGCCGCATGCAGAAGGCCGCCTCCCCGACGGGAGGCGGCCTTTTGCGTATTCTCGTGGCTGGCGCCGCTAGCCGATCTTGCGGGCCGCGCGGCGCTTGCTGAGTTCGTCGTCCGGGAACGTCTGTTCGCCGGCATGCTCGCTGGGCAGCGAGGCGAGGCTCCCCTCGACTTCGCGCCACACGCGGCCCACGGCGATGCCGAACACGCCCTGGCCGCCCTGCACGAGATCGATAACCTCGTCCGCGGAGGTGCATTCGTAGACGCTGGCGCCGTCGCTCATGAGGGTGATCTGGGCCAGGTCCTCGACACCCCGTTCACGGAGGTGCTCCACGGCACTGCGGATCTGCTGCAGCGATACGCCGGTGTCCAGCAGCCGCTTGACGACTTTCAGGACCAGGATGTCGCGGAACCCATACAGCCGCTGGGAACCGGAGCCGGCTGCGCCACGGACTGCAGGCTCCACCAGGCCGGTGCGGGCCCAGTAGTCGAGCTGCCGGTAGGTGATGCCGGCGGCCTTGCAGGCAGTGGGGCCGCGGTAGCCGGCGTCCTCATCCAGAACCGGGAGATCCTCAGTGAAGAGAAGGCCCTGAGCACCGCTTGCGGGCACGGCAACGCCGGCCGTCGAGGGTTGCTTCAGCTCGCCTGCTTCGCCTTTCGGACTCACGTGGATCCTCCTTGTCATGAGCTCCCCTGGGGAAGTTGCCGCAACAGCTGCTACGCGCATGAAGTCCGGATGAAATTCACGCTTGTAATTCGGCCGGAGTAGCACTTTCCAGTGTGACTTGCGCCGCTGTCGTATGCAATGGGAACTTGGTACCTTCGACGTTAGGCCTGCCATGGCCCAAGGTCAAAGACGTTCGCATGATTGGTCGGGCGTGTCGAAAGTTTCAGCCTTAACTTTAACCTTAACGTGACCTTAGCCGTCGAAATCCTCGGGCTCGACGTCGTCAAGGAACTCCCGGAACCTGCGCAGCTCGCGCTCTTCCTCCACGGTGGGAGGGCCGGGCTCCGTGTCCTCGCCCTCATCGTGCTCGGTGATGCGCACGCCGGCCTCGTCCATGACGGAGTCAGCGCACCAGATCCGGCATTTGGCGCGCAGCGCGATGGCCAGGGCGTCGGATGCCCTGGAGCTCACAGTGGCCCCGTTGTCGAACTGCAGCTGGCCGTAAAAGATGTTGTCCTCCACGGCCACGATGTTCACGCTGACCACGGAATGGCCAAGCGTCTCCACCACGTCCACGAGCAGGTCGTGGGTCATGGGCCGGGGCGGCACCACGCCCTGCTGTGCCAGCGCGATGGCGCTTGCCTCGGGCGTCCCGATCCAGATGGGAACGTGCCGTTCCCCGTGCATCTCGCGGAGCAGGACCAGGGGCTGGTTTGAGGGCAATTCGATGCGGACGCCCACAATCTCGACTTCGATCATCAGATTTCCATCCGCGAGATACGGTCCTGGACAAGGGCCCGGTGCAGGGTGAGGCAGAGGTCGCTGATTTCCCTGGCGGCTTCCGCCGCGCGGGCCTGTGAGGCGGCGTCCCTGCGTGAGGTCAGGGTGGCCACAGCGCGTTCCACGAGTCCGAACTCGCGCTCCGCGGCAGCCTGGAAGGGGCGGAGGTGCCGGGGCTCCAGGCCGTGGCTCTCCAACTGGACGCAGGCACGGGCCACCTGGAGGGCGTGCTCGTCGAATTTGCCGTCCGTGTGCCCGATGAGTCCGAAGCTGAGGAGGGACTGCAGAAGCGGCACGCTGGCCCCCGACTCCGCGCGCAGCTGCTCCTCGCTGAGCCTGCGCGCCTTGTTCTGCAGTTCCGCGGCGAGCTCGTCAGAGACGATCCGCGGGGACACCGTGACTCCGGGCGGGAGGTTCTCGGGCCGCTCGCCCCGGTCGATGGCGTCGAGGTAATCCTTAATGACCTTGAGCGGCAGATACTGGTCGCGCTGAAGCGACAGGACGAAGCGCAGCCGTTCGACGTCGCTGTCCGAGTACTGCCGGTAGCCCGCGGGTGTACGCCGGGGGTTGATGAGCCCTTTTTCCTCAAGGAACCTGATTTTCGACGCCGTCATGCTCGGAAAGTCGTCGCTCAACTGAGCGAGCACTTCCCCGATGTTCAGGACCAGTGGTCCCCGGCGCTCCGGTTGTGCCATTGCCACAGGCAGCCGCTCCGAATCAGACGCGTCCTGCTGCGCGGGCAGGGCTCAGGTAGAAGGTGAGGCGGAACTTGCCAATCTGGACTTCGTTTCCTGACCTCAGTTCCACGCTGTCCACGCGGTCATGGTTGACATAGGTGCCGTTCAGGCTTCCGGTGTCCACCACCTCGAAGCTCCGCGGTGTGCGCCGGAACTCGACGTGGCGGCGGGAGACCGTCACGTCGTCGAGGAAAATGTCAGCATCCGGGTGCCGCCCGGCCGTGGTGACATCGGAGTCAAGAAGGAAACGGGCACCCGAGTTCGGCCCGCTGTGGGCCACGAGCAGGGCCGAGCCGGAGGGCAGTGCCTCGACAGCAGAGCGTTCCTCCGGGGAGAGCTTGGGTACGATCGTCGGCTCGTCATGAACCGGAGTGAGGTTGATCGAGGTGGTTTCCGAGGCCCTGCCCGCACCTGTGCCGTAATCGCCGCTGGTGTGGTTCTGTTCGCCGCCAACCATGGATTCCTCCTCATTCGTTGCAGATGTCCCCCTGCAATCAACGCGTACCGTCCGGAACTGCCTGGCAGCTCCGATATGCCGCCCGCCGTCCGGCCGCAGGACTCCATGGCTGGACTCCGGTGGCCGGGCAGCGGGACCGGTTAGCTTTAGCCTACCTGTTGTTCGTACTCCGATGCACTGAGCAGGGAATCCACTGCATCAGGTTCGGCCAGCTTGACTTCAATGAGCCAGCCGTCCCCGTACGGATCGGAGTTAATGAGCGCGGAATCGCCGTCGAGTGCCTCGTTACGGGCCACGATCTCGCCGGAGACAGGCGCATAAATGTCGCTGACGCTCTTCGTGGACTCAACCTCGCCGACGACGTCGTTTGCCTTAACAGTGGTGCCCACTTCGGGCATCTGGGCGTAGACGACATCCCCGAGGGCGTCCTGTGCGAAGTCGGTGATCCCCACGCGGACAACACCATCGGCGTTCGGTGCGGTCACCCATTCGTGTTCGGCGGTGTAGGACAGATCAGAGGGAATGTTGCTCATCAGGGGCCTTTCATCGGGTCAATCACCAATGTCAACGGAGGCGTAGGGAACAGCCACCGGTTGAAAGTATATGCACAACTCCCTGGCCGCCGGACGGGCCATTAAGCCTGCGGGAACCGCCCAATCCGGCATCCCGTGTGGCAAAGTGGGTGCCATGCCGGAACTACCCGAGGTGGCCGCACTGAGCACGTTCCTCGACACACGGCTGCGCGGCGCGGTGCTGGAGAAGATGCAGATTCTGTCCGTGGCGGTCCTCAAGACGGCCGACCCGCCCTACACGGCGCTGGCAGGCCGTGCTATCACCGGAGTGGAGCGGTTCGGGAAATTCGTCAGCATCGACGCGGACGGCCTGTATCTCGTCTTTCATCTCGCCAGGGCCGGCTGGGTCCGTTACACCGAAAATCCCTCGCCCGATCCGCTCCGGCCCGGCAAGGGTCCCATCGCAGCCCGGCTGCACCTTGCGGGCAGCGACGGCGGGAAGGTGGGCGTCGACCTGACCGAGGCCGGCACCAAGAAGGGCCTGGCAATCTACGTGGTGTCAAAGCCCGGCGACGTTCCCGGCATTGCGGACCTCGGGCCCGATCCGTTCGCCCCGGCCTTCAGCCGGGAGATGTTCGCCGAGATCCTCGCCGGGCACGCGCACCAGATCAAGGGCGTGCTGCGGAGCCAGAGTGTCATAGCCGGCATCGGAAACGCGTACAGCGACGAAATCCTGCACGCAGCGAAGATTTCCCCGTTCGCCATGGCCAATTCCTTGGAGCCGGCGAAGGTCGGGACCCTGTTCGACGCCATCCACACCGTCCTGGGAGCCGCAGTAACCCAGGCCCAGGGAAAGGCGCCCGCGGACCTCAAGGATGCGAAACGGAGCGGCATGAATGTGCATGGCCGCGCCGGCCAGCCCTGCCCGGTATGCGGGGACACGGTCCGGGAGGTGTCATTCGCTGACACTGCCCTGCAGTACTGCCCGACCTGCCAGACAAACGGCAAGATCCTGGCCGACCGCAGAACGTCCCGTTTCCTCAAGTAGCACGGCCTCAGGTAGCGCCTGCCGCTCAGACACGTGCCGCCGTCGAACGGGCAACAAAAAACCCCGCCAACCCTGTTGGGTTGGCGGGGTTTTCATGCGGTCGGGCTGACAGGATTTGAACCTGCGACCCCTTGACCCCCAGTCAAGTGCGCTACCAAGCTGCGCTACAGCCCGTCAGTTCCGCCGTTCTCCGCCAGATGAATCTTCCGAAGAATTTCACCTAAGCAGTCCGGCCGAACCACCTAGAAGAGCTTACACGATTCCGGCGGGTGCCAGTGACACTTTCCGGTATTCGCAGCCCGGTGTGGCGTAATTAACGCTTCTTGCCGCGCTTTTCACGAACCCGCATGCTGACTTCGATGGGCGTTCCCTCGAAGCCGAAGGTTTCCCGCAGGCGGCGGGTGATGAACCGGCGGTAGCCCGGGTCCAGGAATCCCGTAGTGAACAGGACGAACTTCGGCGGCCGGCTGGAGGCCTGCGTGCCGAACAGGATGCGGGGCTGCTTGCCGCCGCGGACCGGGTGCGGGTGCGCCGCCACCAGTTCGCCCAAGAAGGCGTTGAGCCGTCCGGTCGGAATGCGCCTGTCCCAGTTTTCCAGCGCCAGCTCCAGCGCCGGCACCAGGCGGTCCTTGTGCCAGCCCGTCTTGGCGGAGATGTTGACGCGCGGCGCCCACTCCACGTGCGCCAGGTCCTGCTCGATTTCGCGTTCCAGGTACCGGCGCCGTTCGTCGTCCAGAAGGTCCCACTTGTTGAAAGCGAGCACCAGGGCACGCCCCGACTCAATGGCCAGCTGCAGGATGCGGACATCCTGTTCGCTGAGCACCTCGTCAACCGCCAGGAGAACGACGGCGACCTCCGCCTTTTCCAGCGCACTCTGGGTCCGGAGCGAGGCGTAGAAGTCGGCGCCCTGCGCCATGTGCTGGCGACGGCGGATGCCGGCGGTGTCCACGAAGCGCCAGGTTTGGCCGCCGAGCTCGATGAATTCGTCGACCGGGTCGCGGGTGGTGCCGGCAGTGTTGTCCACCACCACGCGCTCGGAGCCGGCAAGCTTGTTCAGGAGGGAGGACTTGCCGACGTTGGGGCGTCCGATCAGGGCGATCCGGCGCGGACCGCCGGAGCGTTCGATGCCTTCAACGGTGGAGAACTCCGGCAGGGTGTCCATGACGTGGTCCAGCAGGTCGGCGACGCCGCGGCCGTGCAGCGCGGAGACGGGGTACGGCTCACCGAAGCCCAGGCCCCACAGGACTGCGGAGTCGGCTTCCTGCACGAAGTCGTCCACCTTGTTGGCCACGAGGATGACAGGCTTCTTGCTCCGCCGGAGCATCTTCACGACGGCCTCGTCCGTGGCGGTTGCGCCCACTGCCGAGTCGACGACGAACAGCACTGCGTCAGCCAGCTCCACTGCCATTTCGGCCTGCTCGGCCACCCGGGCATGGATGCCGCGGGCATCGTGTTCCCAGCCGCCGGTATCCACCAGCGTGAAGTTCCGGCCGTTCCAGTTCGCGGAGTACATCACGCGGTCGCGCGTCACGCCGGGGGTGTCCTCCACAACCGCCTCGCGGCGGCCCAGGATGCGGTTAACGAGGGTGGACTTGCCAACGTTCGGGCGGCCGATGATGGCGAGCACGGGGTCCAGCTTGAGCGGGCCCTCGAGATCGTCCTCGTCGTGCAGGCCGCTGAGGAGCGCGGCGTCTTCTTCGTCGAGTTCGTAGGCGTCCAGTCCGGCGCGGAGGGAAGCGGCGCGAAGCTCCGCCTCGTCGTCGTCCATGGCCGCCAGATGTTCAGCCACCTGGTCTGTGCCGGTGGGCGTGTATTCGTCTTCGCCGGCGCCGGAGTGGCCGGAAGTTTGAGTCGTATCGCTCATTGCGCTTTCCTTAATGGTGGTCTGCCGGCGGTCCGGCTACTGCGGTGGGACGTTGGTGCGGATGATCCGCGGAGGGCAAGGACATCCCGCTGTGCCGGACGGTGTTCCGGACGTGCGCGGCGAGAGTGTCCCGGATTTCCGTAGCCGCCCTGTCCATTGAAGCACGCCCGGTTTCACCCGGTTTCCGGCCGAGCGCGAGGGGCTGGCCGAAGCTGACGTGCAGCTTGCGGCCGGGTTTCGGAATGCTGTCCAGGTGCTCGCCGCCCTGCCGCGTGCCGAGGATGGCCACCGGCACCACAACTGCGTCCGAATTCAGGGCGAGCCATGCCACCCCGTTGCTGATGCCGGTTGCCGTGCCGCTCCCCCGGGTCCCCTCGGGCAGGATGCCGATGCAGCGCCCGGCGTCGAGCATGTCCTTGCTGAGCTGCAGGACCGAGCGGTCTCCCGCGCGGTCAACCGGAAGCTGGCCCGATGCCCTCAGCACGCGGCCGAGGAAGCCCTTGAACATCTCCTTTTTAACGAGAATGTGCATGGGCCGGGGCGAGGCACCGAACATGACGGGTCCGTCGAGGAAGCTGATGTGGTTTCCTGCGAAGATCACCGGCCCCGAGGCCGGAACGTTGGAGCGCCCGGTGACGGATGTGCGGTAGACGGCGTTGTTCAGGAACCGGCCAACGGGTCGGCTCCACGCCATGGACCAGGCACCCGGAACAGTGGCCGAATCACTCATGGTTGATGACCTTGGTGACGATGCGCAGGGCCGCGGCGACGGTTTCCTCGAAATCCAGGTCGGACGAATCCAGCGTCACCACACCGTCCGCCGCCTGCGTGAAGTTCACCACGGTGGAGTCCTTCGCGTCCCGCTGGGTCACCTGGGCGGCCAGTTGCTCGGCGCTTTGGGTTCCGCCGAGCTGGATACCACGGCGGCGGAGCCGGGCTTCCGCACTGGCGGTCAGGAGCATGCGCACCTGTGCACCGGGCACGACGACGGTGGTGATGTCCCGGCCCTCCACCACCATGCGGCGGTTGTGCTTTTCGATCAGGGCGCGCTGGCGGCGGATGAGTTCGGTCCGGGCCCCGAGCGTGGTGGCGACGGCGCTGACGGCCGAGGAGATGCCCGGTTCCCTGATGGCGTCGGTGACGTCGGCACCGCCGACCCGCACAAACTCGCTGTGCGGGCTGGTGCTGATGTCCAGCGGCAGTTCTTCGGCCGCCAGTTCGACGGCAGTGGCGTCGGCAAGGTCCGTTCCGCGGTCAAGGCAGTACCAGGTGAGGGCCCGGTACATCGCACCGGTGTCCAGGTACGCGAGGCTCAGGCGGCGTGCCACTTCCTTGCTGACGCTGGATTTGCCCGAACCGGATGGCCCGTCGATGGCCACGACCAGCGGCCGGCCCAGCCGGAGGGCAGGCAAAGTGTCGATCAGTTCCTGTGTCATTACTGAAGTACCCGCCATCCACGGTCGCTTAGTGCTTCTACAAGTAGGTCATGCGCGCTCGGCAGCACCGAGATTTCCACCATGCCCACGTTCTGTCCGGAGGAGTGGTCCAGCCGGAGGTCTTCGAGGTTGACGCCGATCTCACCGATCTCGGTCAGCAGCCTGGCGATCTGGCCGGGCCGGTCATCGACAAGCACCGTGAGCCAGGAATAGGCCTGCGGAGGTCCGCCGTGTTTACCCGGAATCCTGGCCTGCCCGGCATTGCCTTCGCTCATCAGCTGGGCCAGGTCAAGACGGGCCCCGGCAGCCGCGGGGTCTTCCAGTGTCCCGATCAGCCGGTTGAGGTCTTCGCGCACACCGTAAAGGATCTCCACCACCTTTCGGGCATTCGCTCCCAGGATCTGGACCCACAGCGTAGGGTCGCTGGCCGCGATGCGGGTGGTATCGCGGAGCCCGTTCCCGGCGAGGGAAAGGGCATGCATCGGAGTGTCCTGCAGCCGGCTCGCCAGCAGCGAGGACATCACCTGCGGCAGGTGGGAGACCAGGGCCACGGCCCCGTCATGTTCCTCGGCCGTGAACTGCGAAACGAGGCCGCCCAGGTCGGTGGCCAGCGCCCGCGCAGCCTGGAGCGCCCCGGCCGAGGATTCCTCGGTAGGGCACATGACCCACGGCATGGAGGTGAAAAGCTCGCCCCGGGCGGCGACGGGCCCGGACTTCTCGCGGCCTGCCATGGGATGGGTACCCACGTAGCGGCTGAGGTCCGCGCCGCGGCCCCGCAGGTCATGCAGGATCGCAGCCTTGACGCTTGCGATGTCGACGACGGTGGCGTCCGGGTAGTCTGCCAGCGCGCGATCCACAACGTCCGCGGTCACGTCCGGCGGCGACGCGACCACAACGAGCTCAGGCCGTTCGTCACCCATGCCCGCCAACGGGACGCCGGCGCCGATGTCGACGGCGACTGCCTGGTTGGTCGGCGACGGATCGGACAGGTACACGGCAACGCCGCGGCCGCGCAGGCCAAGGCCGATGCTGGTGCCGAGCAGGCCCGTGCCGATAACGACGACCGGGCCATTAAGGTGTCCGCGGCCGTACGTACGGAAAGCCGACATCCCTTACAGCCCCACGGATGCCAGCAGGTGGCCGACTTCCTGCTTGCCGAGGTTGCGGATGCTTCCCTGGCGCTGGTCACCGAGGCCGATGGGGCCGACCTTGACGCGCACCAGGCGCAATACCGGGAACCCGACGGCGTCGAACAGGCGCCGGACAATGCGGTTCTTGCCGGAGTGCAGCACCACTTCGATCAGGACATGGCCCGGGGTCGAGTCGACCAGCCGGAAGGAGTCGACCGAGGCGAAACCGTCCTCAAGTTCGATGCCGTCCTTGAGCTGCGCGCCGATACCCTGCGGGAACGGCCCGCGGACCTGGACCAGGTAGGTCTTGGGGACCTCGTAGGACGGGTGGGTCAGCCGGTTGGCCAGCTCGCCGTCGTTGGTCAGCAGCAGCAGGCCCTCGGTGGCGACGTCGAGGCGCCCGACGTGGAAGAGCCGTTCGCCCTGGTTGTTGCGGATGTAGTCGCTGATGCACGGCCGGCCTTCGGGGTCCTCCATGGTGGACACCACGCCCTTGGGCTTGTTGAACACCATGTAGACCAGCGTGTCATCCAGCTGGATGCGCAGGCCGTCCACGTGGATGACGGCGGTCTTGGGATCGACGCGTACGCCGAGCTCGGTGACGACCTTGCCGTCGACCTCAACGCGGCCCTCGGCGATCATCTCTTCGCAGACGCGGCGGGAGGCGACGCCGGCGGAGGCCATGACCTTCTGCAGGCGGACGCCGTCGGCGTCGTGGACTTCGGACTGCGGCACCTCGGCGCGCGGACCGCGGGTGCGGGAGGGCCGGCGGACCGGCCCCAGGTTCTTGCCGAAGCGTTCGCTGCCGAAGGCGCGCGAACCCGCGGCCTTGGGGGCGCCCGACTTGGGCTTCAGCGCGCCGGGGGTGCCGGGGGCCCTGTTCGCGCCGGGCTTCCGGGCGGCGGCGGCATTGCGTGCGCCGGTATTGGGTGCACCTGTCCTGGCTGCGGGGGCCTTGGCGCCCCCTTTCCAGTCACCGGCGGGCCGCCGGCCAGCGGGTGCCTCGTCTGGGTCGACGAAGCGCTCCTCGCGGGGCTTGGCCTTGTAGGTGCGGTCGCCGAAGGGGCGGTCACCGCCCTGGGGGAAGTCGCGCTTCCCGGCGCCCGCGCCGCGGCCTTGTGCCGCGCCGCGCGGAGCGTTGCGATCCGGACCTTTACGTCCGGAGCTGTTACGTGGTGAACCCTGGCGTCCCGCCTGTGTCATGACCCGTCCTCTGTGATTTTGACCGGCAAAGGTTGTCCAGAGACAACATTAGCCAGCCGTGCAGATTAAATCTGCCCTGGTAAAAACTGCTTCGCAGGCGTGCCGCCTACATTCTTCCGGCGTCGTAGAACTCTTCAATTCCTTCAAGCCCCGGAAGGTGCGGTGAAAGCTGAGGCAACTCAGCCACCGAGCCGATCCCCATGCGTTCAAGGAAATACGACGTCGTGCGGTACAGGACAGCGCCCGATTCCGGATCGGTTCCGCTATCCTCGATCAAGCCGCGCTGGGTCAGCGTCCGCACAACAGAGTCAACGTTGACTCCCCGAATTGCAGACACCCTTGCCCTGGATACCGGCTGGCGGTAAGCGATGACGGCAAGTGTCTCGAGCGCCGCCTGGGTCAGCCTGGCTGTCTGCCCCTCCAGGACGAAAGCACCGACGACGTCGGCGAATTCAGCCCGTGAGTAGATGCGCCAGCCGCCGGCGACATTCCGCAATTCAAAACCCCGGGGGCTGGAAGCGACGTCATGCTTAGGTCCATCACTGCCAGTTTCCAAATCCGGGGCTTTAACAGTATAGCCGTCATAGTCGCGCTGCAGATCCAGCAGCAGTTCCTCGACGGCTGCCACCGTCAGGTTCAGTCCGGCGGCCAGGTCGGTGGCAGAGGTGGGCTCGTCCAGCACCATCAGCACCGCCTCAAGTGCGGCGCGTTCCCGGCCCGAAACTGGATCCGTCATTGATGCTCCTCGTATTCTTCGCTCAGGTGCTCCCCCGTCCATCCGGTGCCATCCGCGGTCCACCGCACAGTCAGGTCCCCCAGCGGCGCCACCTGGTCGAAGGCCACCACCTGGTCCCTGAACAGCTCCAGCAGAGCCAGGAAGCGCGCCACCACAACCAGCGTAGATTCTGCGTCGGCTATCAGGGCACGGAATGTCAGGGGCCGGCCGTCCTGCAGCCGCAGGCCGATGAGTTCGGCCTGTTCCTTGACGCTGACCGTGCTGCCGTGCAGGTGGGCCACGCCCACCTCTGTCGGTGCGGGGTCCTTTGGCTTGAGCGCTGCCTCGGCCAGTGCCGCGAACTGTCCAGGGCTGTGCTTCCAGACGAGCTCCGGCAGCATCGCTGCGAAGTTCTCCTCGAGTGCCACCTGACGCGGATAGCGCCGGGACTCCAGTTCCAGGGTGGCGTCCATCAGCGCGGCAACCTTCTTGAAGGCCTTGTACTGCAGCAGCCGGGCAAAGAGCAGGTCACGTGCCTCGAGAAGGGCGATGTCGTCGTCGTCCTCCACTTCACCGGCGGGCAGCAGGCGCGCTGCCTTCAGGTCCAGCAGCGTGGCCGCGATGACGAGGAACTCACTGGCCTCGTCAAGGGCCCACTCCTCCCCCAGCTCCTGGAGGTTCCGGATGTACCGGATGAATTCGTCGGTGACCGTGGCAAGTGCCACCTCGGTGATGTCCAGCTGGTGTTTGGAGATCAGTCCCAGCAGGAGGTCGAAGGGGCCGCTGAAGTTGGCCAGGCGTACCTCGAAGCCGGACCGCCTGGCCTCGGCGGCGGGCGTTGCCGGCTCTGCGGTCATCCGGGCTAGGGCGCGCCGCCGCGCGAAATCAGTTCCTTGGCGAGGCGGCGGTAGGCGTCGGCACCCACGTGGTTTCCGGCGTAGCTCGTGATGGGCTCGGCGGCCACCGTGGCGTCGGCGAACTTGATGGAACGCTTGATGACGGTTTCGAAGACCTTGTCGCCGAAGGCCTCCACCAGGCGGCTGATGACTTCCCGGCTGTGCAGCGTGCGGGCGTCGTACATCGTGGCCAGTACGCCGTCCACCTGCAGCCGCGGGTTGAGCCGGTCCTGGACCTTGTCGATGGTTTCGACCAGCAGTGCCACCGCGCGCAGGGCAAAGAACTCGCAGATCAGCGGAATGATCACGCCGTGGGCCGCGGTCAGCGCGTTGACGGTGAGCAGTCCGAGGGAAGGCTGGCAGTCAATGAGCACGACATCGTAGTCGTCCTCGACCTTCTTCAGCGCCCGGTCCAGGACCTGCTCGCGGGCCACCTCGTTGACCAGCTGGACTTCCGCCGCCGAGAGGTCGATGTTGGCCGGCAGCAGGTCCACGTTCTCCACGCCGGTCTGGTGGATGGCTTCGCGGATGTCGATCTTGCGGTCCATCAGGACGTTGTAGACCGTCAGATCGAGTTCATGAGGGTTGACGCCGAGCCCGGCGGACAGCGCGCCCTGCGGGTCGAAGTCCACCAGCAACACGCGGCGGCCATATTCGGCGAGCGCTGCGGCAAGGTTGATGGTGGAGGTGGTCTTGCCCACCCCGCCCTTCTGGTTAACCATGGCTATGACGCGGGCCGGTCCATGGGAGGACAGCGGCGCGGGCTCCGGAAATTCGCGGTGGGGGCGGCCCGTGGGACCCATGACGGCGTCTTCCAGGTCGAGTTCCGTGCCTTCCAGAGTTGCTGAACCCTGTTCGCTGCTCACGTATCTATCCACACTTTCGATGACGGTGATTTTTCTGCCGCTGTCTTCCAGCGCCCCTGCTTCTTCCACCCCAAGGCTACAGCGCCCGACACGGCATTCCGTGGACCTTGACTTTTGATGGCGTTTGAGCCTTTACCTTGTACCTGAGGTCGAAGGTTGGCTTTTTGGCGGCCAAGAAACCGCCCGCACAGGCAGGGCCTGTGCGGGCGGTTTCATTACGGCTGGACTGGCGTTTGGCCTTAAGCCTTGGCCGGCATGGCCGGTGCGGGGGCTTCCACCACGCCGTGGTGGTGCGCCACCATGGTCTGTTCGTCGAACGGTTCCTCGCCGGACAGCACCCGGTTGACCTGTTCGCCGTCGACCTCCTTGACCCAAGTGCCGATCAGCAGGGTGGCGACGGCGTTGCCGGTGAAGTTGGTCAGTGCACGGGCCTCGGACATGAAGCGGTCGATGCCGACGATCATGCCGACGCCGCCCAGGAGTTCGGGCTTGTGGGCCTGCAGGCCGGCGGCGAGCGTGGCCAGGCCAGCACCGGTGACGCCGGCTGCGCCCTTGGACGCGATGATCATGAAGACCAGCAGGGAGATCTGCGCGCCGAGGTCCAGCGGGGTTCCCATCGCGTTGGCCACGAAGAGCGACGCCATGGTCAGGTAGATGGCCGTGCCGTCAAGGTTGAAGGAGTAACCGGTGGGAACCGTTACGCCGACAACCGGCTTGGAGACGCCCAGGTGCTCCATCTTGGCGATCAGGCGCGGCAGGGCGGCCTCGGAGGACGACGTCGAGAAGATCAGCAGGTATTCGCGGGCCAGGTACTTCATCAGCTTGAAGATGTTCACGCCGGTGACAACCTGCAGCAGGCCGCCGAGGATGACGACGATGAACAGCGCACAGGTGATGTAGAACGCGATCATCAGGGTGAACATGCTCACGATGGCCTGGAAGCCGGTAGCGCCGACCACGGCGGCGATGGCACCGAAGGCACCCACCGGGGCAAGCCACATGATCATGATCAGGATGCGGAAGACCAGGGCCTGGCCGTGGCCGATGGCCTTCAGGATCGGGGCTCCCTGCGGCCCCATCTTCTGCAGCGCGAAGCCGACGAGGATGGCGGCGAGCAGGGTGGGAAGCACCGGAATGTCGCCGGGGATGATGCCCAGCAGGAAGTCGACGGTGCTGTCCGTGGCCGCCTTCTTGTTAGGGTCGTACGGCGTGAGCTTCAGGCCTTCGCCCGGGTGGATGATGTTGCCGACGACGAGGCCGATCGCCAGCGCGAAAGTGGACATCACAACGAAGTAGCCCAATGCCAGGCCGCCGACCTTGCCGACGGTGGCCGCCTTGGCGATGGAGCCGATGCCCAGCACGATGGTGCAGAAAATGACCGGGGCGATCATCATCTTGATCAGCTTGATGAAGCCGTCACCGAGGGGCTTGAGTGATTTTCCGACCTCGGGGAACAGCAGTCCCACCAGAGCGCCGAGGATGACGGCTGCGATAACCGCGATGTACAGGTAATGGGACTTGTCGAGTCCCTTGCGCTCGGCTTTAGCCGGCGCTGCCGACTCTCCTCGTTGAGAAGCCATCTTGTCTCTCCTTATGGATAATCTGGAAGACGCTTCGGCACAATCTCTGGGCTCCGCGCGTCGGTCCTTTGTGATTTCCATCATTCGCCACAGGGTGACTTGGCTCACCGTTGCGTTCATATTGGTCATGGGAGGTGTTGATGATCCACCGCTGGAGCATCGCGAGGCGGCTGTTCGTTGCGAACCTGCTGTTCATGCTGGCCCTTACGGCCATCGTCGGCACGGCCGTTTTCGTCGACGCCCGGGACCATGCCTACGAGGAGGCCGGCCGCCGGATGGGCGCCCTCGCTACGTCCATCGCCGATAACCCGCTGGTTCTGCAGGCCGCCGGCTCCGGGAACCCCTCGGCGCAGCTGCAGCCTTACGCACTGAAAGTCATGGCCGATTCGGGAGCCGATTTCATCACCATCATGGCGCCGGACCGGACGCGGTGGACGCACCCGCTGGACGAGGAGCTTGGCCGGCCCTACATCGGTTCGATCGAAGAGGCCCTGCGGGGACGGGTCTTCACCGAGATCACCGCCGGAACGCTGGGTCCGTCGGTGCGGACGATCGCCCCGGCGAAGGACGCCCGCGGCACGGTCCGCGCACTCGTGGCGGCCGGGGTGACCGTCAATACTGTGGACGTGGCCGTCTCCGGCAGGCTCCCGGCGCTGCTGGCCGTCTCCGGCTTCCTGCTCGCGGGCGGATCGCTCGCGTCGTGGTTTCTTGGCCGCTACCTGCGGCGCGTGACCAGGGGGTGGGGTCCCGAACAGCTGGCCCAGCTCTTCGCCTACTACGAATCAGTGCTGCACTCCGTCAGGGAAGGCGTCATTCTGATCGACCCGGCCGGGAGGGTGGTCATCTACAACGACCAGGCGGCCGAACTGCTGGGGCTGGAGCCGCGGGAAGCGGAGGACGACCACGCGGCCACGCCGTTGCTCGCCGACCTGCCTCTGGCCCCCAGTCTCAAGGAACTCTTCAAGTCGGGACGCACCGCCCATGACGAAATCCACCTCACGCGTGACGGCGTGCTGGTGGTCAACCAGCGGCCGGCAGTGGGGCCAGGATCCTCCGCGGGACGGCAGCGGGGCCCGCTGTTCGGCACTGTTGCCACCATCCGCGACCGCACAGAGATCGAGTCCCTGGGCACCGAGCTTGAGAGCATGCGGACACTTTCCGATGCCCTCCGTGCACAGACCCACGAGCACGCAAACCGCCTTCACACCATGGTCTCCCTGCTGGAGCTGGGCCGGACTGATGAGGCCCTCGACTTTGCCACGAAGGACCTGGAGCTGAGCCAGCAACTGACGGACGACGTGGTCGGTTCAGTCCAGGAGCCGGTGCTGAGCGCACTGGTCATGGGCAAGGCGGCCGAGGCCCACGAGCGCGGCGTCGAGCTGGTGGTCGAGGCGTCCGGGCCGGCCCTCAGCGGAGACTTGGCCGTACAGGACCTGGTCACGGTCCTTGGCAATCTGCTGGACAATGCCATCGACGCCGCCGCCGAGGCCCCCTCACCACGGCAGGTGGAGCTGCTGGTGGACACGACGGGCGGAAGCCTGGACATCACCGTGCAGGATACGGGTAAAGGCATTGACCCAACAGCTGTAGACGACGTGTTCCGCTACGGTTTCAGCACCAAGGCGGCCGGGCCCTTCGGTCGGGGCCTCGGCCTGGCACTGGTGAAACAGGCCGTCCAGCGCCTGGCCGGTACCATGAGCATCAGCAACTCGAGCACCGGCGGGGCGCGCTTCCACATCGCGCTTCCGGCCACGATCGCTTCGGGCACATTGCTCCCAGACACGTCGCTCCCAGACACCTTTCCCCCAAGCACACCGCCGTCAAGCAAGTTCCCGTCCAGCACATTCCCGGCCAGCACGGCCGCATCAAGCCCCCCGGAGGAGCACGCGTGACAGACATCCGAGTCCTCGTCGTCGAGGACGAGCCCGTGGCGGCTGCGGCACACGCCGCCTACGTGGGCAGGGTGGATGGCTTCACGCTGACCGGAACGGCCCCGGACGGCCAGTCGGCGCTCCGGATGCTCACCGAGTTCTCCGCCGCCGGCAGCCCGGTGGAGCTGGTTCTGCTGGACATGAACCTGCCGGACCTGCATGGCCTCGACATCGCCCGGCGGATGCGCTCCGCCGGGCACTTCGCCGACATCATCGCAATCACAGCCGTTCGGGAACTGGCGATTGTCCGCAGCGCCGTATCCATCGGCGTCGTGCAGTACCTCATCAAGCCGTTCACCTACGCGACGTTCGCGGACAAGCTGGAGAGCTACCGCCAGTTCCGTGAGCAGCTGGCAGGACCAGCGGCGGGGTCGGCCAAGGCAGCAGCATCGCAGAGCGACGTGGACCAGGCCTTCGCTAGCCTGCGGGCGCCGTCCGAGCTGCCGCTGCCGAAGGGCCTGGCCCCTTCAACGCTCGACGCCGTCCGCGACTTCATGAAGGAACAGCCGGGGGCCGTCTCGGCCACCGAAGTCATGACCGCTTTGGGAATGTCGAGGGTCACCGCGCGGCGCTACCTTGAGTACCTTGCCGACGCCGGAACGGTCTCCCGTACGGCACGGTACGGCGCTCCGGGCCGGCCTGAGAACGAATACCGTTGGTCCCGCGCCTGATCACCGACGGGCACCGTGGGTACTGACACAGCTCATCACGGAGGGGCCCGTTGAGGACGGCCCTGCAGGCGGCAGCGGGTGAGGACCAGTAGGGCCAGGGATCCAAAGGCAGCGCAGGATCCAGGTCTTCGGGTCTGTCCGGCTGCTCCAGCCCGTCCGGCGGCTCCGGCCAGTCCGGCCCGTGTGGTTCGGACCAGTCCTGTCTGGGTGACAGTTCCCGTAAGTCTTGGCCGGGTGGTGGTTCTGGCCAGGTAGGTGGTTCCCAGTCCTGGTACTCGGCCTGGTAGGACCGGCCGGACGGTGAGATCCAGCCGGGCGGGGCGTCGCGGGTCGCGCCGTCCGGTCTCCACGCAGTGGCGTGTTTGAGTCGGTGGTGCTTGGGGCAGGGCTGGCCAAGATTCGCGACGCCGGTGCCGCCGCCGTCGGCCCAGGCGAGGATGTGGTCGGCGTCGTTGTCCAGTGAGTGGTTGTTACAGCTCGGGAATGTGCAGCTGGCGTCCCGGAGCCGCAGCCATTGGCGCACCGGTTTCGTTAACCGGTAGCTGGTGCGTCCAATTTCCAGCGGTGCACCATCGCGCGGGTCGGTGAGCACCCTAAGGAACGACGTTGCGCCGTCGGCAACCAGCCGGCGGGCCATCGACGGCGGGATCGGACCGTACCCGTCCAGCATGGCCGGCTCCTCGGACAGGCCGAGCAGCGAGAACACCGGAACCGTGACCAGCACCTGCGCCCGTGGGGACGGCACCCCACCGGCCGGCACAAGACCGGATGGCGCATCACCTACGGGGACAGAACCTGCGGGCATTGAACCTGCCGGCACGGCGTCTGCGGGGACCTTTTCTGCGGGCGGGTCCTCAGCCGCGCC
>NZ_QLNP01000069.1 GCF_003261175.1 Arthrobacter globiformis
GGTGACGCCACCCTGAACGGGCGTGAGCTTGCCGTTGCTGCCTATTTGAAGGAGCACGTCGCGCAGCTGCTGATCGGGAAGGACCCGCACCGGATCGAGGACACCTGGCAGTTCCTGTACCGGTCCTCGTACTGGCGCCGGGGCCCGGTGACGATGGCCGCGATCGCCGCGGTGGACATGGCGTTGTGGGACATCAAGGGCAAGCTGGCCGGCATGCCGGTGTACCAGCTGCTCGGCGGGGCGTCCCGGAACGGGCTGCGGGCGTACGGGCACGCGTCCGGTTCGGACATCCCCTCGCTGTTTGACTCGGTCCGGGAGCACCTGGAGCTCGGGTACAAGTCGGTGCGGATCCAGACCGCGGTGCCCGGGATCAAGGCCGTGTACGGGGTGGCCGCGCAGGCCCAGGCGTCGGGGGAGCGGTACGACTACGAACCGGCCGGGCGCGGTGCGTTCCCGGTGGAGGAGGACTGGGACACCCGGGCCTACCTGCGCCACCTGCCGTCGGTGTTCGAGGCGGTCCGGAACGAGTTCGGACCGGAACTGCCTTTGCTGCATGACGGGCACCACCGGATGACGCCGATCCAGGCCGCGAAGCTGGGCAAGGCCCTGGAGCCGTATGACCTGTTCTGGCTGGAGGACTGCACCCCGGCGGAGAACCAGGAGGCGCTGCGCCTGGTCCGCCAGCACACCACCACCCCGCTGGCCATCGGTGAAATCTTCAACACCGTGTACGACTACCAGACCATCATCAAGGAACAGCTGATCGACTACGTCCGGGCAGCCTCCACGCACTTCGGCGGGATCAGCCCTTTGAAGAAGGTCATGGACTTCGCCGCGCAGTACCAGATCAAGTCCGGCTTCCACGGCCCCACGGATATTTCCCCGGTCGGGTTCGCCGCGCAGCTGCACGTGGGCCTGGCGATCCACAACTACGGCATCCAGGAATACATGCAGCACTCGGCCGCCACGAACGAGGTGTTCGAGCAGTCCATGACGTTCACCGACGGCTACCTGCACCCGGGCGACAAGCCGGGCATCGGCGTCGAATTCAACGAAGAAGCCGCAGCCGCCTACCCCTATCAGCAGGCCTACCTGCCCTACAACCGCCTCGTCGACGGAACCGTCCATGACTGGTGATTTGAAGCCCCCTGCTCCCGCCGGCCGCCACATTGTGGTGATGGGCGTGACCAGCTGCGGGAAGAGCACAGTGGGTGCGGCGATAGCGGGACGCATCGGAGCCGAGTTCGTCGACGGTGATTCGCTGCACCCGCAGTCCAATATCGACAAGATGGCCTCGGGTACTCCGTTGAACGACGGCGACCGGGCACCGTGGCTGGCTGAAATTGGCAGGCGGTTCGCGGCGTCGGACGCCGGACTGGTGATTGCGTGCAGCGCGCTCAAGCGCGCGTACCGTGACATCATCCGCAGCGGCGACCCGTCCGTGGTGTTCGTGCACCTGCACGGCACCCGGGAACTGCTCGCCAGCCGGATGGCTGCGCGGCCGGGGCACTTCATGCCCCTTTCGTTGCTGGATTCACAGCTGGAAACCCTCGAGGAACTGCAGGCCGATGAGGCCGGGGTAGTGGTGGACATTGCCACGCCCGTCGGCCAGATTGTCGATGAAGCGGTTGCTGCTGTTACAGCCGGTGCCCGAGGCACCGAACCACGCCTTTTCGACGTCGACCTTCAGGCGGCGCCGTTCAACCTCGACGACAACGCAGTGGCCTGGGTGGAGTCCACGATCGCCGAGATGAGCCTCGACGAGAAAATCGGGCAGCTGTTCATCAACCACAACAACGACTACTCCCAGGAGTATTTGGACGAGTTACTGGACAACTACAAGGTGGGTGGCGTGCGTTACCGGCCCGGCCCCTCGGCCGCAGTCCAGGAACACATCCGCTACGCGCAGTCGAAAACCAAGGTGCCGCTGCTGGTGGCCTCCAACCCCGAAATGGGCGGTTTCGGCAGCTGCGACGACGGAACTTTCGTATCCACACACCTGCAGGCCGGTTCGCATGCTGACAAGTCAATTGCCCGGCTCATGGGGCAGGTTGCCGGCGTGGAAACCGCGGCGCTCGGCTGCAACTGGGCCTTCGCCCCGATCGTGGACATCCACTACAACTGGCGGAACACGGTTGTATCCACCAGGGCCTTCGGCAACACGCCGGAGATCGTGGTGGAGCGGGCCAAAGAGTACTTCGACGGCATCAGCGAGTCACCCACCGTCTGCGCGATGAAGCACTTTCCCGGCGACGGCATGGACGAACGCGACCAGCATGTGGTCACCTCATACAACACCCTTGGCTACGAGGAGTGGAACAGGACGTACGGCCATGTATACCGGGAAATGATCGGGCACGGCGTGCAGTCCATCATGATCGGACACATCGGCGCCCCGGAACTTTCCAGGCACTTCCGCCCCGGGCTCGCGGACAAGGACATCCTGCCGGCGACCCTTGCCCCGGAGCTGCTCCAGGACCTGCTCCGCGGCGAGCTCGGCTTCAACGGGCTCATCCTCACAGACGCTTCGCAGATGATCGGGCTGACCCAGGCGATGCCGCGCAGGGACCTCGTGCCGGCCACTATCGCCGCAGGCTGCGACATGTTCTTGTTCTTCCGCAACCCCGCAGAGGACTTCCAGTACATGCTGGACGGCTACAAGTCCGGCGTCATCACCGAGCAGCGCCTTCAGGATGCCCTGCGCCGCATCCTTGGCCTGAAGGCCGCACTGGGCTTGCACAGGAAACCCGCTGCGAAGCTTGTCCCCCCGACGGAATCCCTCGGCGTCATCGGCAGCCCGGCCCACCGGGCCATCGCCGCCAAGATTGCAGACAAGACTGTCACGCTCGTCAAGGACACCGCCAACAACCTGCCCATCACCCCGCAGACGCACAAGCGCATTCGCCTGTACGGCATCTCCGGCGGCGCGGACTTCACCCGCACCGATCCGCTGGCTTACCTGGACACAGTAAAGGCCGAGCTGGAGAACGCCGGCTTCGACGTGCACGTTTTCAAGACGGCAGCCCAGCGCGAAGCGGAGGGAGAGGCCGGAGTGAACTTCATGTCGGTGATCTCCGAGGAAGCCGCAGGAGACTACGCGGAGAAGTATGACGCTGCGTTCGTGTTCGCGAACGTGAAGGGCTTTGCGCAGGAAGCCGCCATCCGGATCAAGTGGTCCTCACCGATGGCTGCGGAGATCCCGTGGTACGTCACCGAGGTTCCCACGGTATTCGTCTCACTCAACCAGCCCAACCACCTGATTGACGTGCCGATGGTGAAAACCGCCATCCACGCCCACGCCGGAACACCCGAGGCCATTCGGGCGACCATCGAGAAGGTCCAGGGCAAGTCGGAGTTCCACGGAACGTTCAATGAGAACGTCTTCTGTGGCTCGTTCGACACCCGACTCTAGGACCGGCGTTTGCCGATCCGTTTTCGTGTCCCCGGACCTTTTCGCAGCGGCTTTGGGCGCACGCCCTGGGCTCGAACGCCTCGCCCTGACCGCACGGTGCTGCTATTCCGCAGATGGTCGTTGTCGTTGCCGTTTCGTGGCCGCCCGTTGTTCCTTTGCGGCGAGGCGCCGACGGTTGGAGCCGCGGGTGGGTTTCGTTGGCCGGCGGCGGGCAGCTTCGGGAGCAAGACCCTCTGCCACGAGGTCAGCGAGCTTGGCGAGGGCGATCTCACGATTGCGTAGCTGCGAGCGCCGCTCTGAGGCGGTTACGGTGATCACTCCGGCGGTCATTCGTCCGCCGAGACGCGTTAGCAGCATCAGCCGTTGGCCCTCGGAGAGGGCCGCAGAGTCGCTGACGTTCCAGAACAGCTCGACCCGGCTGTCCGAGGTGTTGACGTGTTGACCGCCCGGCCCGGATGAACGCGAGAACCGCCAGCCGAGTTCCGACGTCGGAATCGTGAGCCCGGGCGACACTTCCAGATCCATGCAACCAGCTTTGCACAACAAAGGCGGGATCAAAGCCTCCAAACCCCGGGGTCAACGCACCACGGTGCGGTGACCGGCATCCAGGCGCCGGGTCCAGCCGCGTGCGTCGAGATATTCCAGCAGCGGAACCGCGACCCGTCGTGTTGTGCCGAGCACCTGGCGTGCCTGGCTCGTGGTGAAGGGCTGCTCCAAGCGGGCCAGCTCGCGCATGGCAAGGGCCGGCGCCGTCGGCAGTAGCACCACCCCGTCGCGCAACCGCAGCAAGCGCCCGGCGCGCTCGGCGGCAGCCAGCTCGCGCACGCCCAAGCCCAGCGTGCCCAACTCATCGGCTTCCGGGGCATGGAACGCGTCTGCGGCAAACCTGCGCTCCAACTCGGCGACAGCGGACCCGGCGGCGCCAAGGTTGGCATGGCTGCCGGGCAGCCGGACGTGGCCGCCTTCCTGTTCCAGACCTGCATCGCGCACGACGGGGGTAAGAAGCCACTCATCGGGCAGCTTGAGCAGATCCCGCGCCGCACCCTGCGAAAGTCCCGGTGCCAAGGGATCGCGCTCAAGCAGCACCTCGAGCGCCGTGCGCAGCCGGTGCTGCCATGCCTCGAAGAGGGGAGCATGCACCCACCAGTCGCCGAAAACAAAGACACCGGACGGCGCCTCCGCGTGGTGCGCAGGCAGCAGCCCGAGCCGACGCAGGTGTTGTTCCTGGACCGCCCCGCGGCCCGCCACTTCACCCAGCACGTCGCCGGTGGCGTCCAAACCTGCGAGCCGCTCCGCCCAGTGGACACCGTCGCCGCGCCGCCGCAAGGCCGGGGGATCGGCATCGAGGATCTGTGCGCCGCCCAGCACCGAGCGGCTCCCGGGGTCCCGCAGGATCAGACGGTCCCCGAGAACGAGCGGCAGGCGCCTGCCGAGGACCAGCCGGGCGTGGTCGGGACCAAAGGGACGCAACCGGGCTGGCACGGCCGCAGTGCCGGCATGCACCATGAGCTGCTCCGGCACATCCGTATAGGGCACACCGGTAGTGCGGTGGATGCCCACAACACCCGTGATGGGCCACGCCTCGGGGGTAAGCAGAGCGTCTCCGCGGCGGATGTCGGCGGCGGAGACGTCACGCAGGTTCAGCGCCACCCGGTTGACCGGTCCCAGCGAGGAGTATGACGTATCGCGGCTTTGAAGGCCACGGACCACCACTGGCCGCGAACCATTGTGGCCGAACAGCTGCAGCCGGTCACCCTGAACGAGCGTTCCGGCTGCCAGTGTTCCGGTCACCACCGTTCCGGAACCGGTGATGGTAAACGAGCGGTCCACCCACAATCGGAGCCGCCCTGAGATGGTGGGGGAAGGCACACCGGCCAGCACGCCGTCGAGCGTGGCACGCAATTCGGCCAGACCGGTACCCTCGGTCGCAGACACAGCAACTGCGGGCGCGTTCCGCAGACCTGTTCCGGCCAGCTCTCTGCGTGTCCGGGCGAGCACGTCACCAACCCGCCCCGGCGCCAGGTCCACCCGGCTGAGGACCACGACGCCGTACTCAATTCCCAGCGCAGCGATGGCGTCCCGGTGATCGCTTGACTGCGCCTGCCAGCCCTCATCGGCGGCGACGACGAAGCAGACGACGGGCGCCGGCCCGATTCCGGCCAGCATGTTGCCGAGGAAGCGTTCGTGGCCCGGTACGTCCACGAAGGCAACATCCTGCCCGGATGGCAAGATGGTCCAGGCATAACCCAAGTCGATGGTCAGGCCGCGCCGCCGCTCTTCCTCCCAACGGTCCGGCTCCATGCCGGTAAGCGCGCGCACCAGCGTGCTCTTACCGCAATCGACATGGCCGGCGGTGGCAACGACATGCACTGCTCAGCCCGCCCTGCCAGCATCCGCAGGCTCGAGGGTTGCCAGGGCGCGGCGTACCGCGTCGAGAATCCGGTCATCGTCCCCTTCGGGCACGCAGCGCAGATCCACCAGGCAGGAGCCGCCGTGGACGCGCGGGAGCACGGCCGGGTGGCCGGCACGCAAGGTGCCGGCGAGCTCTTCGGGGAGGCGGAGCGCCCATCCCGGCAGGGGAACACCGGGCGCTCCGCCGCCGCCGACCCGGCCATCGTGCGCCACGACCGGCACCCGCAGGGCCTCGGCGAGCCGGTCGGTACGATACCGCAGCTGTGCCAGGTCCGCGTGCAACGCCTGGACAACCGGCGGTGGTCCGCCCGCGAGCGTCGCCTCCAGCGCGGCGAGGGCAAGTTTGTCGGCACGGAGGGCACGGGCAAGCGGGTGGCGCGCCAACCGGGTGATGACATCCGCGCGACCGAGCAGCAAACCGGCCTGGGGGCCGCCCAGCAGTTTGTCACCGCTGGCGATGACGACGTCGGCCCCGCTCGCCAGCGCGGTGGCAGCATCCGGTTCTTCGGGCAGGTGCGGATCGGGTGCCAGCAGTCCACTGCCCAGGTCGGCCACGAGTGCAACCCCGTGTGCCGCGGTCAGCGAGCTTAATTCGCCCAGTGGAACGGCGCAGGTGAATCCGTCCACGCGGAAGTTGCTCGGGTGGACCTTGAGTACGCAGCCGGTGGACGGTCCGAGGGCGTTGGCGTAGTCCCGCAGGTGCGTCCGGTTGGTCGTGCCCACCTCGTGCAGGGCAGCGCCAGTCGATTCGATGAGGTCCGGCAACCGGAAACCGGCACCGATCTCAACCAGTTCCCCGCGGCTCACCACGACCTCCCGGCCGGCGGCGAGGGCTGTGGTGGCGAGCACCAGCGCGGCTGCCCCATTGTTGACCACCAGCGCGTCCTCCGCAGCGGGACACGCGGCGAGCAATGCAGCTCGGGCACCGGCACCGCGGCGGGAGCGGTTGCCGGTTGCAAGATCGAGTTCCACGTCCACGTAGCCGCTGGCTGCGACAAGTGCTTCAACCGCACCGGCGGAAAGCGGGGCGCGACCAAGGTTGGTATGGACTATGACGCCAGTTGCATTGAGCACCGGGCGCAGGGTTGTCGCGGTACGCGTAGCGACTGCTGCCAGCAGGGCCGGTTCCACCTGGGCGGGAGCGAGCTCACCGCGACGAGCCTGCTCCTGGGCTTCCTGGACGAGTTCGCGGATGACACGTCCACTCAGGCGCTTCCCGGCTCTGCGGACGGCCGGCAGGGCCAGCAGATCATCGGTGCGCGGAATCAGGCGGCGGGGATCGACCTGGTCCACAGTTCCTCCTCGTTCCGCCTCGTGCCCGTCGGTGGTTGGCGGAGGCGGACGGGAATCGAACCCGCCAGGCCGAGATACTCGGCCTCACCGGTTTTGAAGACCGGGGGGCCCACCAGGACCCGGACGCCACCGCGTTCAATTTAGCAGATTGCCCACGGGGGTACGCTAGGGACGTGAACGAGACCCAGACGTCTAATCCACAGCTTCAGGGCGCTGTCCGGCTCACCGGCTATGCCCACGGTGGCGGGTGCGCGTGCAAAATTCCGCCCGGCGAACTCGAAGAAGCGGTTCGCGGCCTTACCGGCCAACCCGGCGCGGACGTGCTGGTCGGTCTCGACAGCGGCGACGACGCGGCTGCCGTCCTGGTTCGTGATGATCTGGCGGTGCTCTCCACCGCCGACTTCTTCACCCCCGTCGTCGACGACGCCTTCGACTGGGGTCGGATCGCGGCCGCCAACGCGCTCTCGGACATTTACGCGATGGGCGGCCGCCCGATCATGGCGATCAACCTCGTCGGCTGGCCCCGCGGCGTGCTGCCACTGGAGTTGATGACTGAAGTCCTCCGCGGCGGTCTTAGCATCGCGTCCGAGGCGGCGTGCCCGATGATCGGCGGACACTCCATTGACGATCCGGAGCCGAAATACGGCATGGCCGTAACCGGCGTCGCCCACCCCGACCGCTTGCTGCGTAACGACGCCGCCGTGCCAGGGCTGCCCCTCACGCTGACCAAGCCGATCGGCGTGGGACTGCTCAATAACCGGCACAAGCAGACCGGTGAAGTGTTCGCCGAAGCGGTGGCGACAATGACGTGCCTCAATCGCGACGCGGCCGCGGATGCGGTGGCGGCCGGCGTGCGTGCGGCCACGGACGTGACGGGCTTCGGCCTGCTTGGGCACCTGTACAAGATGTGCCGCGCCTCCGGAGTGGGGGCAGTAATCGATCGGAAGGCCGTACCACTTGTCGACGGCGCTCGGCAGGCCCTGCGGGATGGCTTTGTTTCCGGTGGGACCCGTCGCAATCTTGATTGGGTTCGACCGCAGCTAAGGGTCGCTCCCGGCGTCACCGAAGACGACCTGCTCCTTCTTGCCGATGCGCAGACCTCGGGTGGCCTGCTCGTCGTCGGCGAGTTGCCCGGGCATCCCGTGATCGGGCATACGGTCGTGGGCCAGGGCATCGAGATCCGCTGAACCCGCTTAAACCCGCAGAACCAGGGCCGGCCGGTCACCCTGCAGTGGTGATCGAATCGCCGGCGATACCGGCCGCACGGCGGGCGGCGAGCCGGTTCTTCTGCGGTTCGATGGTGTAGCGCGGATCCCTGGCTGAGGAAAGGCCCGCCTCGAACACTCCGAACCGGGTCAGGGCGGAGGCCGCCAGCAGTGCCAACCCCGAAGCTGCGGCCACAGCCCGGTTACGTCCGCCGAGCAGTGTCCCCAGCCCGCCCGCGGCGGCCAACCGCTCGCTCCACTTGAGCATGGCGCCTGCTTTGCCTTGGTGCAGGGGCTCGGCTGCCACCGGGTCCATCCGGTGTTCCATGACTCGCATTGCAGCCACGTCACCTACCACGCCCAGCACGGCAAGGTTCCGGGCGGGACCCGCCTCGTGCACCGGAGTCGTGATCATGGCGAGCCCGGCAGAGGCGAGGGCCGCCGAACTAACGAAGACGAAGGGCAATTCCTCGTGCCCGGCGTTCCACGTCGGTGTGGCTGTATCGCCGAGCAGGACCGCCGTGTACGCCGCCAGCGGTCCGGCAAAAAAAGCGGCCCCAAAGCCGGCCGGCCCCTCGACCGTTTGCAACACCGTCCGCAACGGGCCCAGCGGCAACCGCGCCCCGCTCATCCGGTCGATTTCCGCTACGGCCGGGACGGCCGCGCCGACGCTGAACGCGCTCAGAATCCACGAGCCCACACTCATCGGCGAGGTCACCTTGATTGTCCGCAGCATATTCAGAAAGCGTTCCGGCCTGCCGAGGTCCTTCACCAGCGCAACAGCACCGAGGCTCACCGCTGTCAGGGCACTCAGCCGGGCATTCCGGCGCAGCGTCGGCCGTCGGGTCAGCTGCCCGCCGAGGCCAAGCAGTGCGGAGCCCGCTGCCAGGCCGCCAAGGAACAGGTAGGCGGCAACCTCGTCACCCCAGGGCGCCGGCTTGACCACCGGACGGCCGTAGTACGAGGTGAATTCCGGCTCCGGGACCATGGGCATTTCCCGGGAGCCATCGCCGGTGTCACGGCGGCCGGTGCCGCGCTTGCCGCCAGGCCGACGGCGGCGGGTCGGTTCGGGCGGCCGAAAGCTATCGAACTCGGAGTGGGTCACCTGCGCCCTCCCAGGAACGCCACTGCCGCTGCGGCGACCATGCCCGCTACGGCCATACCGGCCCGCCGGTACATCTGCGGCAGATCAGCGGTGGGCACCCTCGGGTCCGGTGGGAGTCCGTAAACCTCCGGTTCATCGAGCAGGAGGAAGACCGCTCCGGTTCCGCCGACGCCGTCGAGCTCGTTTGCACCATAAAGCCTCGCTTCGGTGAGTCCCTGCGCATGCAGGCCGGCGACCCGTTCCCGGGCCGTCTCCACCATGTCGTCGTGGTTGCCGAACTTGATGGACGTCGTCGGGCAGGCCTTAGCGCAGGCCGGCGTCTCGTCGGCGACCAAGCGGTCGTAGCACAGCGTGCACTTCTGGGCGACGCCGGCGTTGGGGACGGCGGGATGTTCGGCGTGCTGCCCGTCCCTCTTGCCGGCGACCTTGACCGTGCCGTCGCTGCGGCGCTCAATCACGCCGAACGGACACCCGGCCACGCAGGTTCCGCAGCCGTTGCAGACGTCGTCCTGTACGACGACGGTGCCGAACTCCGTGCGGAAGAGCGCCCCGGTCGGGCAGACATCCAGGCACCCGGCGTGCGTGCAGTGCTTGCAGACATCGGAGGACATCAGCCAACGGAAGTCGGCCGTGTCCGGGGGTGTCGTATCCACCTGCGCCAGGTCCTGTTCAGTACGCACTGCCGCGGCGGGAGGACCGATGCGCGGCATGCCAAGGTTGACGAGGGCGCGCCCGGACTCCCGCGCCTCAGTGATGCGTTCCTGGCCCTGTTCGATGAAGGCGACATGCCGCCAGGTGCTGGCGCCCAGCGCTCCGGTGTTGTCGTAGGAGGATCCGAGCAGTTCCAGGTTTCCGTCTTGCGGATTGTGGTTCCACTCCTTGCAGGCAACTTCACAGGCCTTGCAGCCGATGCAGATGGAGGTATCAGTGAAGAACCCCTTGCGCGGATGGCTGTGCTCCCAGTGGGCATCGGCCGTGGGGTCGGTCGGTCCGGACAGCTGGCCCATCTAGTCCTCCAACTCTGAGTCGGTACGGGGAACGGTAGCAGAATGACTCGGCGGCGCGGGCGGGCCATGGCGGGGTCCGGTGGGACCGGCAACGAAGATATTCATCATCGCGACCCGCCAGCGGCTCGGCCGTCCTCACCTGGGCCGGGTTCGATGCCTTCCGCCGTGGGATCGGTGACGGCGCGATTACCGGTCTCAAGGGTGACTCCGGCCCGCGCCTGATATTCAGCAACCAAGGCAAGCAGTTCCTCCCCCCGGGGCCGGCGGCCCGGACGGATGTCGCAGGAGGCCACCTTGGATTCCTGGATCTGGACGTTGGGATCCAGCGTCACGCCCAGCAGATCGTTGGCCGCGTCACCGCTGACGACGGCGTTACTGCCGGCGCCCCAGTGGTAGGGCAGTCCGATCTGATGCACCGTGTGGCCGCCAACGGCCAAGGGCGTCATCCGTTCGGTGACAAGCACCTTCGCCTCGATGGCGGAGCGGGCCGAAATAATCGTGGCCCACCCGTAGGGCTCAAGGCCGCGCTCAGCCGCCAGTTCGGGCGAAACCTCGCAGAACATCTCCGGTTGCAGTTCCGACAGGTACGGGAGCCAACGGCTCATCCCGCCGGCCGTATGGTGCTCGGTAAGCCGGTATGTGGTGAAGACATACGGATAGACGTCTGCGCCACTGGTACCGGCACTTGGCGCGCTGAGATTATCCGCACGGGGGAACACCAGCCGCGCGGGACTCTGCTGTTGCGGGTAAAGCGCGTTGGCCACCGGCGACTCCTGGGCCTCGTAGTGGGTGGGAAGGGGTCCGTCCATGAGGCCTTTCGGCGCGAACAACCAGCCCTTGCCGTCGGCCTGCATGATGAAGGGATCATCTCCGCCGAGGGCGGCAGCGCCACCGAGATCGGGGTCGGGTTGGCTGCCTGGTGCCCGGTCAACCGGGAAGTCGGGAACATCGTCGCCGACCCACCGCCCCTGCTCCTGGTCCCACCAGATGTATTTCTTCCGCTCGCTCCACGGTTTCCCGGCCGGGTCAGCCGACGCCCGGTTGTAGAGGATCCGGCGGTTGGCCGGCCATGCCCAGCCCCATTCGGAAGCCGCGGGTCCCTGCTCCTGGCCGGGCTTCCGGTTGGCGGCGTGGTTGATGCCGCCGGCATACACCCCGGTGTAGATCCAGCAGCCCGCTGACGTGGAACCGTCGGCACGGAGCTCTGTATATGCAGAAAGGGGTTTGCCCGCATCCGGGCCATTGAGGTGACGGCCGTTGATCTCGGCAAGCACCGCCTGGGCGTCCGGATCGCCGTGTTCGTCCGTGGGGTAGTCCCAGGTCAGGTCGAGCAACGGACGGTCGCGTTCGTCGTCGGAACCGGCCAGCTTCTCCCGGATCCGCTGGCCCAGCTTGAAGAAGAACTCCAACTCGCTTTGGCACTCCCCGGGCGGGGCGACCGCCTTGTGCCGCCATTGCAGCAGCCGCTGGGTCTGCGTGAACGAGCCGGCCTTCTCCACGTGGGTAGCTGCAGGTAGGAAGAACACTTCGGTCTCGATGTCCTCGGTGCGCAGTTCCCCGGATTCGATCTCCGGGCCGTCCTTCCACCAAGTGGCCGACTCGATGAGATTCAAGTCACGCACCACCAGCCACTTCAGATGCGACATGCCCAGGCGTTGCATCCGGCCGTTGGACGAGCCCACGGCAGGGTTTTGCCCGAGCAGGAAGTAGCCCTCCACCTTGTCCTCAAGCATGCCCATTACCGTCTCGTAGGTACCGTGCGCCCCGGTCAGCCTCGGAAGGTAGTCGTAGGCCCAGTCGTTCTCCGCCCTCGCGGCATCGCCCCACCAGGCCTTCAGCAGGCTGACGGTGTAGGAGTCCGCATCCGTCCAATAGCCCTTCTGCTTCTTGGACGCGATGGATTCCAGATATTCGGTGAGGGTGTCATGGCGGCCGGCACTGGGCATTGGCAGGTACCCGGGCAGCAGGTTGAACAGGGTCGGAATGTCGGTGGAGCCCTGGATGCTGGCATGGCCGCGCAGGGCCATGATTCCGCTGCCGGGGCGGCCTACGTTTCCGAGCAGAAGTTGCAGGATGGCGGCGGACCGGATGAACTGCGTTCCCAGCGAGTGCTGGGTCCAGCCGACGGCGTAGGCAAAGCAGGTTGTCCGTTCGCGCCCCGAGTTTTCCGTAATGGCGCGGGCCAGATACTCGAAGTCCGTGACGCCAATGCCGCACATGTCCTGGACCATCTCCGGAGTGTAGCGGGCGTAATGACGCTTCAGGATCTGGAAGACGGTCCGGGGGTCCTGCAGGGTATCGTCACGCTGCACCTGGGCGTGCTCCAGGGGCGGACCCCCGCTGCCAAACTGGTGGCCAGCGGCACGAGCCGAGGCATGGGCGCCGTGTTCCGAGTCACCCGCAGGCTCTTGGATGGTGCCGCCGCCCTGTTCCGCGTACGCCCATGACGCCGTGTCGTACGCTCCGGTCCCCGGATCGAAGCCGGAGAACAGCCCGCCGAGGTCTTCGGCGTCGCGGTAATCGGCGTGGACCAGCGTGGCCGCGTTGGTGTAGGCGCTCACGTACTCCTTAAACCACAGGTCGTGTGTGATGACGTAGTTAATCAGCGCGCCCAAAAGAACAACGTCGGAGCCGGCCCGGATCGGAATGTGCTTGTCAGCGACCGCGGAGGTGCGCGTGAACCGGGGATCGACGTGGATGACCTTCGCTCCGCGGGCCTTCGCCTCCGCGACCCACTGATATCCCACAGGATGGCATTCGGCCATGTTGGAACCCTGAATGATGATGCAGTCGGCGTTGGCCATGTCTTGCAGTGATTGGGTCGCACCACCGCGTCCAAACGAGGCTCCCAAACTGGGAACCGTGGCGGAGTGTCAAATGCGCGCTTGATTCTCGATCTGCACTGCCCCGGCAGCCGTGAAGAGTTTCTTGATCAGGTAGTTCTCTTCGTTGTCCAGGGTGGCCCCGCCCAACGAAGCTATGCCCATGGTGCGGCGCAGCAACCGTCCTTTTTCGTCTTCCTGCTGCCACGTCCTGCGGCGCGTATCGACGAACCGATCCGCCACCATCTCGATGGCTGTTGCGAGATCCAGATGCTGCCACTCAGTGGAGCGGGGCGCACGGTAGAGCACTCCGGTCTGCCGGCCCGGAGAGTTTACCAACTGCTCGCTGGCAGAGCCCTTGGGGCACAGCCGGCCGCGGGAAATGGGCGAATCAGGATCACCCTCGATCTGAACGACTTTCTCGTCCTTGACGTAGACCCGCTGTCCACAGCCCACGGCACAATAGGGGCACACACTCTGCACAACTCGGTCTGCGGTTGCCGTCCGCGGCGTGATAGCCCTCGTCTGCGGGGAGGTTACTGCCGGCCCGCGGCCCAGCAGATCGCCCGTACTCAGCTGCCGGACGACCGGCCATTGAAGAAAGCTGCGCCGTGCCATGGCAGGAGCATATCCCAACCAAGGCCGCAGTGGCAGGGACGCGATGAAACTCACCGCGGAGACAGCAATGGCGACCGTTGCCCGCACGTCGTGCTCGCCTGCAGGGAGCATTTCTTGTGGCCAATGGCCTGTGGCCGCTGGTTCATCTGCCCAGCTTCGAGGCTGTCTTTGGAGCGAAGACGGACAGGTGGCTGGTCCGGACTGTCGGTGGGCTCCTTCTCACCAACGGCGTGACACAGCTCCGGGCCGGCCGGAGTCCTGAAGCGGCGCACCACGCCAGGAGGCTCGGCATGGGAACGGCAGCAACGCTTGCTGCGGCCGACCTGGTCTATGTCGGAAACGGAACTCTCAGCAAAATGTACCTCCCGGACGCTTCGGCCCAGCTCTTGTGGATCACCGCCTGGTACCGCCATCAGCGGGCAGAGCGGGCCAAGTAGAAGACATCTTCCCTGCGGCCGGGCGGCGCTTCCGAGGCTTTCGCCGGCGCGTATACCGTGCAGGGGAGCCAGGCAGGGCGGACCTACGCCCCGCTTCAACTATTGCCGCGACCGTGGCAGGCGTCAGCCATTTGCCAGAGATAGTAAGTGTGCTTAGTATGTTGTCCCATTGGCGCGGTATGCAGATTCCGTTCCGTTCAGTCCTGCAAGGCGCTTTTCAACCCGCTGGTCCACCACTGGGGCTGGAGGCGAGGAGGGGGATGTCCCCGTGGGGGCGGCCCATTCGGCGGGCACAGGCACTGCGGGTAGCGAAATTGTTAGGGGATTGCATGACATCGCCAAAGATCTATGACGTCGTGGTGGTCGGAGGAGGAGCGGCGGGCCTCAGCGCAGCCGTAACTCTTTGCAGATCCCTGCGTTCAGTCCTGGTCATCGACGCCGGGCAACCAAGGAACGGCCGTTCTGCTGGTCTGCACGGATTCCTCTCGCATGAGGGTCTGCCGCCTGAGGAACTTCTCGCTGCCGGCCGCGCGGAAGTGCGGGCGCACGGGGGCCAGATTCTGCAAGGACGAGCCGTCTCGGCTCGCGGAGAAGGGGGCGTTTTCACCATTGAGCTGCAGGACCGGCAGAGTCTGCATTCGCGGCGGCTGCTTATCGCTTCCGGCTTTGAGGATGAACTGCCCGAGGTGCGCGGCCTCAGGGAGCGATGGGGCCGGGACGTGCTGCACTGCCCGTACTGCCACGGCTGGGAGATTCGCCACAGGGCCATAGGAATACTCGCGACAGAACCCGCCGCGGTACAGGAGGCCTTGCTCTTCCGGCAGTGGAGCGGGCACATCATTTTCTTTCAGCACCTTCTGGAGGACCTGGATCCGGGTGAACGTGAACAGCTCGAGGCCAGGAGTGTCCACGTCGTCCAAGGCCCCGTTGCGTCGCTGGAACTGGCAGGAGACGTCCTCACCGGAGTGCGCCTGGCGACGGGTCAGGTTGTCGCTTGTGAATATCTCGTCGTGAGCCCCAGGGCCAGGACGGAATCGTCACTGCTGCAGTCCCTCGGGCTGCAGCATACAGGCGAGGCCGGGCAAGGCCGCCCCGTGAACACAGACGGCGTGGGCCTGACGGCCATGCAAGGTGTGTGGGCCGCCGGCAACATCTGCGACCCGACGGCGCAGGTAATAACGGCAGCCTCGGCAGGGGTGAAGGCAGCGACGGCCATCAACGCCGATCTTGTCGAGGAGGACACCCGGCGGGCGGTAGAGGCCGCCAGGCGAACCGCCTTCCCCAAAACGGCGCTGACTTAGGTTGTGCCCAGTTCCGGGGCGGCCTGCGGACTAAAAGTCATAGGGATCTCGTAGCAGCTCCGCGAGTTCTGCCGGGTGGGTGGCTGGCCACCAGTGCCCGGCGTCGACAGGGATGACGGTGAGGTCAGGCACCCAGGGTCTTAGTCCGGATGTCAGGTGCGGTGACAGGAAAGGATCCTTGAGCGGGACCACGACGCGCACGGGCACACTGATCGGCGTGGGGGCCGTTACCGTGCCCGCAGGGAAGCGGTTGCTGCGGTAGAGGGCCAGCCCGCGGCGGGGGTTATCGTTGACGCGGCGTCCTGCCGCATTTTCGTAGAGACGAGTAAGGAACAGGCGCCACGCAGCTTCCGGCAGCACCGGGATCTGGAACGCGGCAATGTAGCTGGAACGAATCAGCTGCGCTGCCAGCTGGGGCCAGCCCCTGAGGGTGCGGGCACGAGAACGCATCCAGCGGAGGAAGTGCCCAAGGTCGGGCCCGGAGATGCTGGTGAACCGGGAAATGAGACCTGATGCGCGCGGTTCCTGGATCGCCGCCCAGCCCTGGACCGACCCCCAGTCGTGGCCCACGAGGTGGACGTTGACAGCATCCGTGAACGCCAGTACAGCGAACAGGTCATCCACTAGGGTATCCACAGTGAAGTCACCAGGCGGTTGCTTCACGAAGGATAACCCGGCGTTGCGCGTGTCGTAGGCGATCACATGGTGGGTGACGGCCAGCTCGGCAATCACCGGAAGATACAGCCGGTGGTCATCGGGGTATCCGTGCACGAGGAGCAGTGTGGGCGCGCCGCTGGCTGGAGGCGGACCGTATTCGAACACGGCCAGCTCCGCTCCGGCGGACAGGACAGTACTACGGCGTTCCTCCCGTGCCTGCATCTGCCCACCCTACAGCTCCTCGGATGCCTGCCGGGAGCGAAGATGAGCAGCTGAAAGTGACCCGTCGCGAACTGCCACCCCTGTTATTCCAGGCCCGTACTCCTGCCAAGGCATCATTTCCGTCCCGTTGGGTACGGTACCCCTATGGCGGTATCCGAGAAGCGAGAAGAGCCGAGCTCCACACTGCTGACTGTTATCGTCGCCTTTACGGCGAACGCCCTTGTTGCTGCGGCCAAGTCGGTGGCAGCGGTCCTCACCGGATCTGCCTCCATGACCGCAGAAGCCGCGCACTCCTGGGCGGACACCGGCAACCAGGTGTTCCTCTTCATGGCGGAACGGCGCTCCCGACGCCCGCGGGACAAGAGCCATCCGATGGGCTACGGCCGGGAAGCCTATGTGTGGTCGATGTTCGCCGCTTTCGGGCTCTTCACCGCAGGGGCTGTGGTGTCCATCATGCACGGCATCCAGCAGATCATCGAACCGGAGCCCGCGTCCGACTTTCTGGTGGCGTATGTGGTCCTGGCCGCGGCCTTTGTCCTCGAAGGAGTTTCGTTTGTCCAGGCTTTCCGGCAGACCCGGAAGGCAGCCCATGAGCTGGAACGGAGCACCCTGAAGCAGGTCCTGATTAGCTCCGACCCCACCCTGCGCGCGGTGTTTGCGGAGGACGCTGCAGCGCTCGTTGGCCTCGTGGTCGCGTTTGCGGGGGTGTTCTTGCGCCAGGTCACCGGATCGCCTCTGCCGGACGCTGTGGGCTCGATAGTTGTCGGCGTTCTGCTGGCGGTTGTTGCCGTTGTGCTGATCGACCGCAACCGGCGGTTCCTGGTGGGCCAGGGCGTAACCCCAGATATCGAACGTTCCATGGCGCGGCGGGTGCTCGAACACCGGGTCGTTGCCCGGCTCACCTACCTCCACCTGGAGTTCGTCGGCCCCCGCAAGCTGTACCTCGTCGCGGCGGTGGACCTGCAGGGCGACCACCCGGAACACGAAGTAGCCGTTGCCTTGCGCAGAATCGAGCGCGAGCTGGAGGACCACGAAACGGTGGAGGAAGCCGTGCTGACGCTGGCGACTCCGGACGAAACTGCCTTGCACTTCTAAGGACGCGCTCAGGAAGCGCGCGACGGACCGATCAGGCCTTGGCCCGCGGCAGCACCAGCATGTAGCCGGTCGGCAGATTGCTGCTCCAGCGCCGCGGCTCGCGGACGACGAACTGCGTCGCCAACTGCTGGGGCGTGAGCAGGGCGTTGGGTGCGGGGGACGGTCCCCACTTGTCATCGCCGTAGGGGTAGAGCGGATCTTGGACCCGAATCCCGGTGACCGAGAACTCCGGGAACCGGTCGGGATCGCCGAGCGACTTGAAGCCGCTCATCACCCATACGTGACGACCGCGCCACATGACCAGCCCGACCGGCCGTCTCGTGTCGGCGATGGCACGCGCCGCGGTCTGCAGCGCTTCCTCGTAGTCGGCGATGCTGACGACGGTGTACGGCCCCATCCCGGCCTCATTCAGCACCTTCGCCCAACCCAAAGGGTTGGCACCGTTGAACGAGTTGGACGACCGTGCGCGGGCCATCTCCCACAGCTCGCCCTGCTGAACGCGATCGGCCCACGTGCCGGCCGCCTTGTCCTCGATGAGGTTGTGCATGATCTGGATGCTCGCCGCCACACACCATTCAAAGGTGTACTGCGGAACAAAGTCCCCCTCCTGATAGAGGTTGAGGGCGAACGCCTTGGGGATTGGGGTCGGCGTGGGAGCCGGTGTCGGGGTGGGGGACTGGGTGCGGTGCGGAGCAGGGATGTTATCGCGTGCGGCTGGCGGGGCGGAGGAGGTCTGGGTCGGTCGATCGGTGGCGGCCGCATCGGGTCTGATGACGGGCGAGCAGGCCGAGATGAGGGTCGCTAGGCTGACGAACCAGGCCAGAAGACGGAGCTTGGCACCGATCATGATCAAGCCATTTTATCGCGACCCGGCCGGGATGCGTCGAGCGGGGGACGCCACAAACGCGCCTCACGGCCTCTTTTCGTTTGTGGCGGGGCGGGACCGCCATTCCCGACCGACGGGGGACGCCTCGTAAAGTAAGCAGGGTGAGCAAAAGAGTCAGCCCGTACGATGCCTGGCAGCGCCTCCTTGAAGGTAATGAGCGTTTCGTCTCGGGAGATTCGATGCACCCGAACCAGAACGCCTCACGGCGCAGCGAGCTGGTGCACACCCAAAGCCCGTTCGCGGTGATCTTTGGCTGCGCGGACTCCCGTCTGGCCGCGGAAATTATCTTCGACGTCGGACTTGGCGACGTCTTTGTGGTCCGAACAGCGGGCCACGTGATCGACGACGCCGTTCTCGGCTCACTCGAATACGCCGTCTCGGTGCTCCACGTCCCGCTGATAGTCGTCCTGGGACACGACAACTGCGGCGCCGTCACGGCCGCCAAAGAGGCTGTGGATACTGGGGAGCTGCCCTCAGGCCACATCCGCGACCTGGTTGAGAGGATTACACCGTCGGTGTTGAGCTCCTTGCGTGTGGACAAAACGGACGTCAATGAGATGGTGGTCGAACATGCGAAGCAGACCGTGCGCCGGCTGCTGGACAGTTCACGGATGATTTATGACGCCGTGGACAATTACTCCACCGCGGTGATCGGCGTCGCATACCGGCTCGAAGAGGGCCGGGCGCAGCTCGTATCCACATCGGGGGTCCTCTAAGACCGGCTCGGGAGCGCCGGGCAGGGATAGTCGCGCCGGCTTCTAGTCGGGCCTTCCGACGACGACGTGTGACGGGCTGTGAGCGATGTACCCCGTAAGCCAGGAGGAGAGCGCGCGGACCTTCTGCTGGGCGCCGGGGAGCAGGGCGAGGTGCACCCCGAGCCAGGAGAGAAACGCCAGTGGTCCTTGGAGCTGGATGCGTTTGCGGCCCAGTTCGGCCACTGCTGCACCACGGCCGACCATGGCCATGTAACCCTTATCCCAATAGGCGAAAGGCTGCCGGGTGCCGCCGGTAAGGTCAGCATGGATGTTGCGGGCGGCCCATTTCCCGGACTGTTCAGCAACAGAGCCGAGCTGGGGCAGTTTGGCGCCGGTGGCATCGGTGATGTTGGCGGAGTCACCCAGGACGTAGACGCCTTCGGTGCCGGGCACGGTCAGGTCCGGCAGCACGTCGATGCGGCCGCCCTTCCCCTGCGGCAGGCCGGATTCGGCGATGATTTTTCCGGCTTTCAGCCCTCCGGCCCACACGACGATCTGCGCGGGAATGATGGTCCCGTCCGCCAGCGTCACGCCGTCCGCCCGGACCTCGGTAACGCCTTGGCCCATGTGCAGCTGAACGCCAAGTTTTATCAGCCTGTCCCGCGTGTACGCCTGTGACTTGGCAGAGAAGGGCATGAGCACGTTCGGCAACATATCCACAAGATGGATACGGCACCGGGCTGCCAGCCCGGGCGAAAAATACTTGGGCACGAGGTACTTGATGTTCTCGGCGAGGGCACCGGCAGTCTCCACACCGGTGGGGCCGCCGCCGACCACGACCACCTCTGCGCGGCCGGCGTTCGCGCGGTCCGCCTGGTCCAGGGCTGTAGTGAGTGCAGTGCTCAGGCGCGTGGCGTCGGCCACTGAGTACAGCGGATAGGCATGTTCTTCGGCGCCGGGAGTGTCGAAGAAGTTCGGTACTGCGCCTGCGGCAATTACCAGGATCTTCGCCTGATAGCGGGATCCGTCGACAGTGGTGACGGTACGGGTGGCGGAATCAATCGCCGTCACCTCCGCTGTGAGGACCCGGACACTTTCGGTGCTGCGGAACACGGAGCGCAGAGGCCGGGCCACCGCGGACACGCCGATCTGCGAAGCAGCCACCTGGTAGAGGAGGGGCTGGAACTGGTGGTAATTGTTCGCGTCAACAAGGAGGACCCGGATCCCCTTGCGCCCAAGCTGCTCAGCTGCTGCCATTCCGGCAAACCCGCCGCCCACCACGATCACCTGATATGTATCGTCCATTCGTGCAACATACCCTGCCAAGCATCGCTGCAACAGGGCACCGCTAGTGCAGGATGGCGCTGATCTCCGCCCGGACCAGCCGCTCGGCCAGTTCGCCAAGGTCCAGGTTCAGGACGGCTTTGAGGGCGCGTGCCATGTTGGGGGCGGCGGCAAGGAATTCGGCCAGGGCCGGATCGGATTCCATTTCCCGTCCAAGCCTTTCCCTGACGTCATCCGCCGTCCAGTGGCTGTCAGTGTGATGACTGGTGAGTACTGTCTTGGCGTTCATGGCCCTGCCCTTCGTTCGCCCCGTGCATTGGCTTGCCATGAACCACAATGCCGGGCTGGGCTCAAGAACCGGTCAGGCAGCGGGCCAGATTTGAACAGGTTTTGGCCAAGTTTTGCTAAAGGGTCATACCGGGACTAATTCGGCGCCTGGCACAGTTATGCGTCTTGGGCCGTCACGGGGCTCCGCGCGCGCACCTCGCTTTGATGACAACGGGAAAGAGATTAAATGACGACGACGACTGCCGAGGGAGTGGGCTTCCGTTCCCGGCGGGGACCGATCCTCATCGCCCTAATGCTCTCGACGGGCCTGGTGGCGATCGATTCGACGATCGTCGCAACGGCGGTGCCGTCTATCGTGGCTGACGTCGGCGGGTTCACATCCTTCCCGTGGCTTTTTTCGGCCTATCTGTTGGCGCAGGCAGTCTCGGTGCCGGTCTACGCAAAACTCTCGGACGTCGTCGGCCGCAAGCCGATCATCCTTAGCGGCATCGGACTTTTCCTGCTCGGTTCGATCCTCTGCGGCGTGGCCTGGAGCATGCCGGCCCTCATCGCGTTCCGTGTGCTGCAGGGCCTGGGTGCTGGAGCAGTCCAGCCGGTGGCGATCACCATCGCCGGCGACATCTACACGCTGACCGAGCGGGCAAAGGTGCAGGGCTACCTGGCCAGCGTATGGGCGGTGTCCTCCGTCGTTGGCCCTACACTCGGGGGTGTCTTCGCCTCACTCGGCATCTGGCGCGGGATCTTCCTGGTGAACATTCCCCTTTGCCTCCTGGCGGGGTGGATGCTGGTCCGAACGTTCCACGAGAATGTCGAGCGTGCCAAGCACCGGGTGGACTACTTGGGGGCGGCGCTGCTGACAATTTCGCTCAGTCTGCTCATTCTTGGTGCCCTCGAGGGCGGTCAGGCGTGGGCCTGGAACTCTCCCATCAGCATCGCCGTCTTCGCCGTCGGAGCTCTCTTGTTCGCCGCGTTCCTCCTCGTCGAGAGGAGGGCGGCGGAGCCGGTCCTGCCTCCGTGGGTCGTGTCCCGGCGGCTGCTGGCGACGACGGCGATGATCTCGTTCGGTGTCGGTGCAGTCATGCTTGGCCTCACCTCCTACGTTCCCACGTTCCTCGAAGGAGCCCTCTCGACCTCCCCGATTTTCGCGGGACTCGCCTTGGCGGCATTGACCATCGGCTGGCCGATTAGCGCGTCCCAGGCGGGCCGGTTCTATCTGCGGATCGGGTTCCGGAGGACCGCCCTGATCGGCGTCACGGTCACGGTCATCGGAACAGCTGTTCTGGCTCTGACTGCCTCCGCACCCAACATTCTGGTGGCAGCGGCAGGTTGCTTCGTCGTCGGACTTGGACTGGGGCTGGTAGCGACCCCGAGTCTCATTGCCGCCCAGTCAAGCGTCGAGTGGAACGAGCGCGGTGTAGTCACCGGCACCAATCTTTTTGCGCGTTCCATCGGCAGTTCCATCGGCGTCGCTGTTTTCGGGGCAGTGGCCAACGCGATCTACGCCAGTGCCCCCGGCGGCGTTACCGATCCGCAGACAATCGTGTCGGCGTCGAGCGCCGTATTCCTGGCTGTACTGGTCTGTGCAGTACTCACCGTTGCCGCCGTTGTCGCGATGCCTGCCGAGGACGCCAAAAGCACGAACCCCGACGCGGCGGCCAAGGCCAACGCGGCATCCTCACAGGATTAGGACCGCACTTTACTCCGGTGTACTGCTTGCGTCGGCTTCTTCGGCCGAATGACTTGAACAGGCTGAGGGCGGGTGACTGCCAGGATCATGCCGATGCCGGCCAGGGAAGAAACCATCGCTGAGCCGCCGTAGGAGATGAACGGCAAGGGCACGCCGATGACCGGGAGCAATCCGGTGACCATGGCGATGTTCACAACGGCCTGGCCGATGATCCAGGTAATGACGCTGGAGGAGACAATGCGGGCGAACGTGTCCTGGGTGCGGGCAATCACCTTGAACACAGCGATGCCGAGGACCGTAAACAGCACGAGCACCAGGAGCGTTCCAGCCAGGCCGAGTTCCTCGCCGAGGATGGTGAAGATGAAGTCGTTGTGGGCTTCGGGGATCCAGTTCCATTTCTGCCGGCTCTGCCCCAGGCCCACACCGAACCAGCCGCCCGAGGCCAGGGCGTACTGGCCGTGCAGCGCTTGGTACCCGACCCCCTGGGAATCGTCCGCGGAACCCGCACCGAGCCAGGAGGAAATTCGGCCAACGCGGTTGCCGCTCGTGGCAGCCAGCACGAGGGCCAACATCGCGCACAGAATTCCGGCGACACCGAAGACTTTCATCCGTACCCCGCCGTAAAACATCGTGGCGGCGAGGATCATCATGATGATCATGGCCGTGCCCAGGTCATGGCCGAGAACGACAAACCCGATAATGCTGACGCCGGCCGGCACCAGCAACGGGACGACGGCGTGCCTCCACTCGTGCAGGAGGGCCTGCTTGCGGGACAGGACGGCCGCCGCCCAAATAATGAGGGCGAGCTTGGCGAACTCGGAGGGCTGGACGGTGAATCCGCCGAAGGCCAGCCAGTTCCGGTTGCCGTTTACCGTCATGCCCAGGGGTGTGAACACCAGCCCGAGGGATACGACGGCGGCCCCCAGAAGCGGCCAGGCAAGCCAGCGGATGTGCTGGGTCCGGAGGCGGGCAAGACCGAACATGATGGCTATCCCGGCTGCCGTCCACATGGCCTGCTTAAGAGGAAGATCGTACGGGTTCTTTCCGGCCGCCACCGATTCCACCGACGACGCCGATGCGACCTCGATGAGGCCGAGTGCCGCCAGAACCAGTACAACTGCCAGGATGACCGGACGGGTGCGGTCCCCCGACTCGTCACCAAGCCAGCGGCCGATGCGGAGCAGGACATCGCCGCGACCCGTCATTTTGCTCGGCGGATGCGTGGCGGTCATTTGCTCATCACTGTTTCCTTCCCTCGGGCCGGGCCTGCTCCGGGCCGTTCCGGGAAGGAGAAACCCGCCGGGAAAAAATCATACGTCCTTATCTGCGGGATCAGGTGCTTTGCCGGGCATGGGGTCATCCCATGTAGAGGTGCCAGCGCCGCGTCTGCCTGACCGGGGGATCGGAGCAGAACTGCTGGAGGTCTGCGACCAGCCGGAAGTACCTGTCGGATTCGAGGGCTGCGAGCGCCATGTCGTAAGCCGCTTCAAAGGCGGATCCCTGTGCCTTGCCGCGGTCCGGGAGGTTCCAAGGGGTCTGTTCGTGGACAAGTGCGGAATCGCTGAGTGGCCCCAGGGCTTCGGCAAGCCATGTTAGTTCTGCACGAAGCCTGTCCGCTTCAGTCCTGTCGAAGAGCTTCCGGTCCCCGAGTATTGACCAGACCCGGCCGGCGGCGGCACTCATGGCCCACGACGCGGCCTGTTCGCCGGATCGCACGCTGGGGTCGTAACAGAGCAGCGCCGCAACCTGATCGAAAAGGAAGGACGATGCGACCGGTTCGGCCTGTTGGCTGGTTTTCTCAAGAGCTTTTAACATTTTCTGTCCCGACTGTTCCGATGCCCGGGCCGGAAGAAGGCCCAGATGACTTCATCGCCTTCGATACCTTCCATGGTGACGCCAGGACCTGAGACAGCCATGAGAAGCCTGTGAGGGTCTTCTCATGCGCGGGGCCGTTGGACGCTGTGCCGTGGCTGTCTATGCTGATGCTTGCAAGCAAGCTCACCGCGAGGCGACGGCGGTCGCCATGAGGAGGGTAGAGCAATGACTGAAGGCATGGGCCGGGTGGTCTGCGACATCACGGTCACGGCAGACGGATACTCGGCCGGGCTCAACCAGACGGAGCAGCGCCCGTTCGGCGGCGACGGCTTCGGCAATGGGCTGCACGCCCGGATGTTCGAAACTCCCGACGAGAACCGGGCCGAGATCGACCAGATCGTTGCCGCCAAGGCCTTCATCATGGGCCGCAATATGTTCGGCCCGCTGCGTGGTGAATGGGACCGGCAGTGGAATGGGTGGTGGGGCGACAGTCCGCCCTTCCACGCCCCGGTCTTCGTGCTCACGCACCACGCGCGCGAACCCCAGCCGATGGACGGCGGCACGACGTTCCACTTCGTCACCGACGGCATCGAATCGGCGTTGTCCAGGGCGAGCGCGGCGGCCGGCGATGGCGATGTGGCGATCGGGGGCGGGGCCACCACCATCAATCAGCTCCTCGCCGCTGGCCTGATCGACGAACTGCGCGTGCACATCGCCCCGCTCACGTTCGGCGCGGGCACGCGACTGTTCGAGGGCGTCCCGCCGCTGAAGCTCGTGCAGGTGAAGTCGCGGGCAGCGAGCCTCGTCACGCACGTGACATACCGCGTGCAGGCTTAGCTCAGGTACGCGTCTGCCACAGACAATGCCTCGTCCAGGATCGCCACGCCCGCGGCCGCATCGGCGTCGGTCACGTTGAGGGGCGGGGCGACATTGACACGGTTGCCTTGGACCAGCGGCAAAAGCCCCCGGTCCAGGCACGCCCTGGCGACGGCGAACATCGGCGCGATCTCGGCGGAGGTGCCTCCTGCAGGTACGAGCGGCTGTTTCGTCTGTCGGTCGCGGACCAGCTCCAGGCTCCAGAGGCCGCCAATGCCGCGCACGTCCCCCACAGATGGGTGCCTCCCGGCAAGCTCCCTGAGTCCCGGCTCAAGGACATCTTTGCCAAGGCGGGCAGCTGCAGCCGCGGTCCCTTCCTCGTGCATCGCATTGATGGCGCCGACGGCTGCTGCGCAGGCAAGCGGGTGGCCGCTGTAGGTCATGCCCGCCGGATAGGGGCGTTTGGTGAACGCCTCGTAAATCTTGTCGCCGACCAGCACGCCGCCCAGCGGAACGTACCCGGAGTTAACCCCCTTCGCGAACGCCATCAGGTCCGGTGCCACACCAGCGTGGTCCACACCGAACCACGCGCCCGTGCGGCAGAAACCGACCATCACCTCGTCGGCGATGTAGACGATGCCATGGCGGTCGCATAGCTCGCGGACGCCGCGGAGGTAACCGGGTGGCGGCACGATGACACCCGAACTGCCGACGACTGATTCCAGGACCAGGCCGGCGATCGTCGACGGGCCTTCCAGGAGGATCACCTGCTCGAGATGGGCCAGCGCCCGCTCGGATTCTTCCTCCGGCGTCCCTGATCCGAAGGCCGATCGGTACAGGAAAGGACCGAAGAAGTGGACGGCACCCGCCGCGCCCGTGTCCGAGGCCCAGCGGCGCGGGTCGCCCGTGAGATGGATCGACGTCGTGGTCGAGCCGTGATAGGAGCGGTAGGCGGCGAGCACCTTGGGCCGTCCCGTGAAAAGGCGCGCCATCCGCACCGCATGCTCGATGGCCTCGGTGCCACCCGTGGTGAACAGTACGTGCCCGAGGTGCTCCGGCGCGACTTCTATGATCAGCCGGGCCGCCTCGCCCCGCACATCTGAGGCGTGGCCGGGTGCGAGGGTGCACAGGCGGTCAGCTTGCTCCTTGATCGCGGCGACGATGCGCGGATGCTGGTGACCGAGGTTGGTGAACACCAGCTGTGAGCCGAAGTCCAGGTAGCGCCGCCCGTCGACGTCGACGACGTGGCTCCCGGAGCCGCCGACCAGCGTCGGCACCTCGCGCGGCCCCTGGACGGTCCAGGGGTGGAAGACCAGATCGTCGAGATTCATGACATCCTCCGTTGCTTGCTTGCTTGCTTGCTTGCTTGCCGGGCTGGTTGATTCCGGGCACTCCGCTTCACTGCTTCACACTGGCACCTTCCGGCGGCAGTTACCAGATGTCGGGCCCTTGAACGGCTGATCGCTCCGTGGCTAGCATTGCCGGCACGGGCATCGACGGCGCGGCGTCCCAGCGGCTCCTGACGTCGATCAGACGGAGGAGGCGGCCATGGGCGAACCAAGTGCAGAAACGTCATCAGCGGAATTGATGGTGGACCTGATCATCTCCCTGGACGGGTATGCCTCTGCCGAGGGATGGCCGGGCTGGTGGGGTCTGGAGGGGCCGGAATATCTGGCGTGGCTCGAGGAGGAGGGAAAGAAGAATTACACCTTCCTCCTGGGGGCGAACACTTACCGGGTGATGTCCAGCATGTCTGCGGAAGCATCGGCCGACCGCTCCGGATTCTCCATGGATGAGGGAGCCGCCCTGACCGGCCTTGACGCAGTTCCCAAGGTGGTCTTCTCCTCCACCCTGCAGGCACCCCTGACCTGGCCCAACTCGGAGCTGGTGACCCGCGACGCCGTCGAGGCCGTGCGGGAAATGAAACGGACGGGAACCAGCACCCTAAGTACCCTCGGGAGCTTAAGCCTTTGCCGGTCACTGCTGACTGCCGGCCTCGTGGACCGGTTCAGGCTGGTCGTTTTCCCGGTGATCACGGGTCGCACCGGCCGGGAGCGGATCTATGACGGGTATCCGGACGTCTCGCTGGAGATGGTGAACAGCAGGACCTTCGACGGCCGGCTCCAGCTGCTCGAGTACGTCCCCACCGTGATTGATGGTCCGCCCGGCGGCGGGCAGAAGTGAGCCGGTCCATTCGTTCGCGGAAATATTACTTGAAGCTTGAACCAACGAGGAGTACCTTTGGTTTAAGCTTCAAGTAATCTCCCGGAATGTCGAGGACCCCTGATGACCGCTTGTGTTGAAACCGCTGTGCTGGACGCGTCCCTGCCCATTGCTACCGTGCGCAGCCAGGTGACTGTGCCGCTGCGTTTTCCCGACGGTTTCAGCACGACGGCCGAGGTGCTGACGTTTCGCGGCCTCGCGGACGGCAAGGAGCACCTGCTGCTCGCTTTGGGCCAGTGGGAGCAGACGCTCCTCGCCCGTGACGTGCCGCTGGTCCGGCTGCACAGTGAATGCATGACCGGCGACGTGTTCGGCAGCCAGCGCTGTGACTGCGGACCGCAGTTGCGCGAGGCTGTCGAAGAGATCGCCGCAGCGGGCGGATTCCTGCTTTACCTCCGCCAGGAGGGCCGCGGCATCGGCCTCTATTCCAAGCTCGACGCCTACGCCCTGCAGGACACCGGCCTTGATACCTATGACGCCAACCTGGCCCTTGGCCACGCCGAGGACGAGCGCGACTACACTGCGGCCGCACAGATGCTTGGCGCCCTCGGCGCCGCGAGCATCCGCCTTCTGAGCAACAACCCGGACAAGGCTGACCAGCTGACGGCCCTCGGCATCGACGTCGCCGAACAGATTCCCACGGGTGTCTACCTCTCGCCGGCCAACCACGCCTACCTGGCGGCGAAGCGGGACCGCACCGCACATACGCTGGAACTTTCCAGGGCCGACGTCGGGCATGTGCCGCCGGTGCCGGGTGGCACCGTCCCCAGCCACGACGAGATGCTCAGCCGCGTGGACGAGCTGGTTCCCCGGCTGCGGGACCGGGAGGAGGAAACCGAGCGGCTGCGCCGCCTCCCGGAAGCCACCATGAATGACCTCAAGGAGGCAGGCGTGTTCCGGATCCTGGCTCCGCTGGAGGTGGGCGGATACGGCATGGGCGCGGAAACCTACGCTGAGGTCATCCGGCGGCTTGCCCGGGGCTGTGCGTCAACTGCCTGGACCGCCGGACACCTGATCGAGCACGTCTGGATGCTGGCCCGCTGGCCCCGGCAGGTCCAGGACGAAGTGTTCGCGGCCGGGCCTGCTCCGCTGGCAGCGGCCACGAGTGCTCCCGTAGGCTCGGCCAGGAAGGTCCCGGGAGGCTTCTCGATTTCGGGCCACTGGAGCTTCGCGTCGGGGGTCATGCATTCGGATTGGGCCCTGCTGTCGGTGCAGTCCGACGGCGTCCGCCTGCAGTGCCTGGTCCCCGTGGCCGAGCTGGAGCTGCTCGATGCGTGGCACACGGCCGGACTGCGGGGGACCGGCAGCAACGATCTCCGGGCGGTGGACGTGTTTGTTCCGGAGTACCGGGCCATGGACTGGGCGCTGCTGAGCGCAGCGGACAATCCCGGCAGCCGAATCCACCCGGATCCGATGATCCACACGCCCATGGCAACGCTGCTGAACCTGGTGGCACCCGCTGCCGCGCTGGGAGCCGCCGAGTACGCCGTCGAGGTCTTCCGGGAAAGGATGCTGGTGCGCAAGGTGAAGAACACCGTTGACAACCGGCAGGCGGATTCACCGCTGGCGCAGGCCCGCTTCTCGCAAGCCTACGGACTGGCGGCCACGGCGCGACTGCACTGGCAGGAGGCTCTCAGCATCGTTTCGTCGTCACTTGAGCGCCAGCCGTCAGGTCTGGCTGAAGTCGAGCGGGCCAAGTACCGACTCTCCCTTGCCCTCAGCGGCGAGGCAGCGGCGGAAGCAGTGCGGCTCACCGTCTCGGGCTCGGGAGGCAGCGTCCACCGGCTTTCGCATCCGCTGCAGCGGATCCAGCGCGACGTGAATGTCCTCCTCAACCACCCGACCCTGAGCCTGGATCCGATCCTCGAGCAGGCGGGCCGGGGTCTGCTGGGCCTTGGGTTTACAGTGCCGACTTTCTAGCCCAGTGTCCTTCTTGCCAGTGCCGTCTATCCAGGGCCCGTGTTTGCTTGCAGGCCGGTTAAGCCCGTCGGGTCTGTCACGCTGACGGTCCCGGGTGCCTGGAAGGAGAGGTGCCGGATCCATTCCGGTTCGTGGTCCCGCAGCTGAATCCCCGGCAACGCCGCCGCGGCTTCCTGGACGATGACGCTGGCTTCCAGTTCGGCGAGCTTGGCCCCGAGGCAGCGGTGGATCCCCGAACCGAAGATGAGGCCGGTTGAAGACCCGCGCCCAGCCTCGGCATACGGCGACGGGTCCGAAGGCGTACCGCCTCCTGTGATCCGGTTGCCGGACAGTTCAAGGAGGATCTCGGTCCCGGCCTGGATCCGGTCGCCGCCGAGGTCCGTGTCGTGGGCTGCCACGCGGCGCCAGGTGGGGACGGACGACTCGGTGGCGAGCACATGCCGTACTGCGGACTTGGCGCCGGCCTCCGAGGCCGCTTCCTTCCAGTCCACGGGCGCGGCACCCTCCAGCAGCCGGAACAGCGTGGTGCTGATCAGCTGCGTGGTAGTTTCCTGCCCGGCGATCAGCAGGAAGTAGCCGAGCGAGCACATTTCCGTCCCCGAGAGGCCATGCCCGGCCAGCGACTTGAACAGGTTGCGTCCGGGAGCTGTCACGGATTCGGCCACGAGCCGGCGCAGCCAGACGTAGAACTCGGCGGCGCTGCGGGCCAGCTCGAGCTGCCGGTCCCCGTCGGGCCAGCCCCAGAACAGTTCCATGGAGTCCAGGCCCCAGCGCTTGAGGTCCGCAAGATCCCGCACGGGCAGCCCAAGGAGTTCGAGCATCACGACCGCCGGGGGAAACGCCGCCACCACTTCCACGAGGTCCGCGCGGCCGGTGCGGGCGAGCTGGTCCGCGGCGTTCTCAGCCGCTTCCCGGGCCAGTTCCCGGATGCGCGGTTCCATGGCGGCGACGGTGACCGGCGTAAAAAAGCCAGCCACCACCTTGCGGATTCCGCCGTGCGACTCGGTGTCGTTGCTGGCCAGGACCGGAGGCAACGCAAAGCCCACCCGCTGCAGAGCGCGCAGGGCCGGACCCTCCAGCGGGGTCACCGCCACCAGGGCATTCGCGGGACTGAAGTCGGCGGGCCGGTGCAGGACATCCCGGACCGATTCCGGGTCCCGCACCACGAAGTACGGGCACCTGGCTTCGTCGGGAGTTTCCGCAGGAGCCGGCGCCAGCGCCATGCTGGACGCCGGCATCATGCGGGCAGCCCGTTCAGCCATGCTGCCGCGCCGGTGCGGAAATCGGCCGGGGAGAGTTCCGAGGCCTGCTCGGGAAGTGCCCCAAGGAGGGGGACCCGCAGTGTCCCGAGCACCTGCCGGTTGCTGTGGTGCACTGCGTCGGGGCTGACGGGCCAGCTGCCGAGCACGACGCCGAGGACGTCGAGCCCGCGCCTGGACAGCGCCTCGAGGGTCAGCACCGTGTGGTTCAGCGTCCCGAGGCCGGGCCGGGCGACGAGCACGAATGCAGCTGCCAGCAGCGAGCCCAGGTCAGCCAGGGTGCCGCCGTTGGAATCCAGTTCCACGAGCAGACCCCCGGCGCCCTCTACCAGGACGTGGTCGTGGGCCTCGGCGAGTTCACGGATCCGCCCTGCGTGCGCAGCCAGCGCTGACAGCGGAGTCCCGTCGATGGCAGCAGCAGCGACCGGAGCCAACGGCTGCTGCAGCACGACGCCGGCTTCGGCGGTCAGGGCTCCGGCGAGCCGGACAATTTCGGCCGCGTCGGAATCGCCGTCTGCGGCACCTGACTGGCACGGCTTGTAAACCGCGACGCTGCGTCCCATTCCGTGCAGGACGGCGGCGAGGGCCGCCGTCGTCATGGTTTTGCCGACGCCAGTGTCCGTTCCGGTGACCAGAATGAAGGGGGACAGGCTCATGGAAGTTCCTCCAAAATGCCGCGCAGCATTGCGCAGCTGTCTTCGATGTCTTCAGGCGTGAGTGTGGCGCGGGAGGTGAGCCGCAGCCGCGAGATCCCGTCCGGAACGGACGGCGGGCGGAAGCACCCGACCCGGACGCCGGCGCGGCGCGCGGACTCCGCGGCGGCCAGCGCGGATTCCGCGGACGGCATGGGGATGGACTGGACGGCCCCGGCCGTCCGGTCGGGGGCGGTGCCGAACCGGGCAAGGGCCGGGGCGAGCCCTGCCGCAAGCGCCGCCGCGTTGCGGTGGACGGACGCCGACCGCCATGGTTCGTCCCTGATGATCCGCGCCGCGGCGAGGGCCGCTGCCGCGGACGCCGGCGCCAGTCCGGTGTCGAAGATGAAGCCGCGGGCCCGGTTGAGGAGGTGTTCGCGCAGAAGCGCGGATCCCAGGACGGCGCCGCCCTGGCTGCCCAGGGCTTTCGACAGCGTGGCCGTCACGATGACGTTTGCGTGCCCGGCAAGGGCGGTCCCGGCCACCGAGCCGCGGCCCCGGAAGCTGCCGGCGCCGGTGACGCCGAGGCTGTGGGCCTCGTCGATGAGCAGCACGGCGTCGTGCTGCTCGGCCAGCGCCAGGAGGTCAGCGAGCGGTGCCTCGTCGCCGAGGACGCTGTAGACGGATTCGACGGCGATCATGGCCCGCGGTTCTTTGCGGCCGGCGAGCAGGCGGCCGGCTTCGCCAACGCTGTTGTGGGCAAATGATTCGGTGCGTGAGCGGCTGAGCCGGAAGCCGTCGATCATGGAGGCATGGCAGTGTTCGTCCGCGACGATGAGGGTCCCGGGGCCGCCCAGCGCTGTGATCACCCCGATGTTGGCCAGATAGCCGGAGGAGAAGACCAGCGCAGATTCCATCCCGGCCAGCGCGGCCAGTTCCTGCTCAAGCTCCAGATGCAGCTGGGTGGTTCCGGCGACCAGGCGCGAGGACGTGGCACCCGCGCCCCACCGCGACGCGGCCTCCGCGGCTGCCCCGGCAACCCGCGGGTCCGTTGAAAGGCCGAGGTAGTCGTTGCTGGCCAGGTCGATGAACTGTTCGTGCGCGGCGCGGGGGAGCGGGCGGCGGACCTGGCCCCGGCGTTCCCTGACTGCCGCCTGCCGCTCGAGCCACTGTGTCATCGCGCCGCTCATGAGGCACTCCCGGAGTGGGCGGGAACCCGTCCATGGATACCGGCTTCATGAACTTCGGCGACGGCTGCGGTCATTCCAGCCGTGATTTGTGCGGTGTCCGCCGCGGTGCTGATGTACGGCGGCATGGTGTAGACAAGGTTCCGGAACGGGCGGACCCAGACGCCGTGGCGGATGGCTGCCGCGGTGACGGCGGTGACGTCGACGGCGTCGTGCAGCTCGATGACCCCGACGGCGCCAATGGTCCGCACTTCCCGGACGGCCGACAGTTCCCGGGAAGGTGCCAGCCCCAACGCGAGGTCAGCGCCGATCCGGGCGACGTCGGCCCGCCAGCGGCCGGTCCCGATAATGCCAAGGCTGGCGTTGGCGACGGCACATGCCAGCGGGTTGCCCATGAAGGTAGGGCCGTGGAGCAGGGCACCGGCCTGGCCGCCGGAGACTGCTGCAGCCACCTCGGCGGTGCAGAGCATGGCGGCGAGGGTCAGGTACCCGCCGGTCAGGGCCTTGCCCACGCACATGATGTCGGGCACCACGCCGGCGTGATCGGCCGCGAACAGCTCGCCGGTGCGGCCAAAGCCGGTGGCGATCTCGTCGAAGATGAGCAGCAGACCGTGCCGGTCCGCGACTTCCCGGAGTGCTGTCAGGCATTCGGCCGGGTACGCGTGCATCCCGCCGGCGCCCTGCAGCACGGGCTCGACGACGATCGCGGCCAGTTCCGCGGCGTGCGTGGCCGCCAGGCCCGCCACGTCGGATGCCCACGCCTGGACAATCTCCGGGGTTGCCGAAGCCGCCGCCGGAGGGCGGGGCGCAAAGAGGTTGCCGGCGAGCAGCCCGGGGAAGGCCGAGTGCATGCCGTCCACGGGATCGCACACCCCCATGGCCGCGAACGTGTCGCCGTGGTAGCCGCCGCGGAGGCTGAGGAACCGCTGCCGCCGCGGGTGGCCGGCCGCGGTCTGGAACTGCACCGCCAGCTTGAGCGCAACCTCGACGGCGACCGAGCCCGAGTCCGCGAGGAACACCCGCTCCAGCCCGGACCGGCCGGGGGCGCCCGGGGCCATGGCCACCAGGCGCTCGGCCAGTTCCACGGCCGGGGCATGGGTCAGCCCGCCGAACATGACATGGCTGAACTTCGCCAGCTGCTCTTTGGCGGCGGCATCGAGCACCGGGTTGCGGTAGCCATGGATCACGGACCACCACGAGGACATCGCGTCGATCACCTCGTGGCGGGTGCCGTCTTCGCTGCGGAGCCGCAGCCGCACGCCGTCGGCCGCCTCAACCTCCCACAGCGGAAGGCCGGGGGATGCCGGCGCGTAGGGGTGCCACAGCCGTGCGCGGTCCCGCTGGATGAGGTCAGTCTGCTCCGAATCCGGCGTCACGGGACCAGCACCCCGTGGCGGGAACATTCCGCTGACCAGCCCAGCGGCGTGACCTGGACCTTCATCCGGCGCCGGCAGGCGGCGCAGTAACGCGGCGGTTCCATTGCAAGGCGTGCGCCGCACTCCCGGTGGGCGGACGACGGCGGCCCGTCGCCGCCGTCGTACGGCTCACCACAGTGGCCGCAATAGGCGGCCCCGCTGGTTGAGCCTGGGGCCACGACCGCCGGGTTCCCTGGCCTAGCCTGCGAGGTTAGGGGGCGGTTGGGGATCGGAACCCCGCTGGTTGAGCCCGTCGAAACCCCGGTCATAGCGTCTTCTGGAGTTCCTTGATGGGCATGTTCAGCTCGACCAGCAGGTTGAGGTCGGCCGTAGCTGGCCGGCCAAGCGTGGTGAGGTAGTTGCCGACGATCACGGCGTTGATGCCGCCGAGCAGCCCGTTCCGTGTACCGAGGTCGCCGAGGGTGAGCTCGCGGCCGCCGGCATAGCGCAGCACCGTCCGGGGCATGGCGAGCCGGAAGGCGGCGATGGCGCGCAGGGCGTCCTTGCCGTCCATGATGCCCTGGTTTTCGAGCGGGGTTCCGGGGCGGGGGTTGAGGAAGTTCAGCGGCACCTCGTGGGGTTCGAGGGCGGCGAGCTGGGCTGCAAGTTCCGCGCGCTGTTCAAGCGTTTCGCCCATGCCGATCAGGGCGCCGCAGCACAGTTCCATGCCGGCTGCCTTGACCATGTTGCAGGTTTCGAGGCGTTCCTCGTAGCTGTGCGTGGTGACCACTTCGGGGAAGTAGCTGCGCGCCGTTTCCAGGTTGTGGTTGTAGCGGTGCACGCCCCATTCGGCGAGCTGGTCTACCTGGCGCTGGGTGAGCATCCCGAGCGAGCAGGCGATGTTGATGTCCACGGCTTCGTTGATGCGGTCGATCGCGAACTTGATCTGGTTCATCAGCTTGATGTCGGGGCCGCGGACGGCGGCGACGATGCAGAACTCTGTGGCTCCGGTGGCGGCGGTTTCCTTGGCGGCTTTGACGAGTTCGGGAATGTCGAGCCACACGCCGCGGACGGGGGAGTCGAACAGGCCGGACTGGCTGCAGAAGTGGCAGTCCTCGGGGCAGCCGCCGGTCTTGATGGAGATGATGCCCTCCACTTCGACGTCCTCGCCGCAATGCCTGACCCTGACCTCGTGGGCCAGCTGGAGTGCCGCGGGCAGGGCCTCGTCCGGAAGGCGGAGTACTTCCTCAAGCTGCTCCTGGGTGAGCCCGATGCCGTCCTCGAGGACCTGCTGCCTGGCGGTTTCGAGGATGGGGAAAATGGCCGGGATGGTCGCGTGGCTTGTGGCTTCGCTCGCGTCTGCCTGAATCGTCATTGATGGGTCCTTTGCGTGTGATGGCTGCGGATATTCCTCCGAACCGACGCTAATTCCCCACGGAGGGCAAGATTTTGTGGGGTCCCGACAAGCAGGTCAGCGGGACATTAGTCGGGTCCCACTGTGTTTCTCTGCTTGGTGCCATGCCAGCGCTGATCGACTGGGCACCGCGTCGCCCTCCGTGACATCGGATACATACTCAATCTAAGGTGGGGCGAACAAGAACAGTTGAGGGCGACCATGACTGACGCGAACGGCCGCAGGATTGACCTGCCCCTGATCGACCACCACTGCCATGGAGTCGTCGAGACCGAACTGAGCGATGACGGGTTTGGGAGCCTGGCCACCGAATCCGACTGGCCCGCACCGGAAGGCACGGACGGCCTCGATTCGCCCTTCGGCCTGGCCTTACGGCGTTTCTGTGCCCCAATCCTCGGACTCGAGCCACTTGCGCCACTTGATGAATACCTTGCGCGGCGCAGGAGCATTGGCGCCGCAGAAGCTAACCGCCTGCTGCTTCGCAGCACAGGCACGTCCGACTATCTTCTCGACACGGGCATACGGGATACCCGCCTGCTGGGGCCCGCTGCCATGGCGGCGCGCGCTGAAGCCCGTAGCCGCGAGATCGTCCGCATCGAGAGGGTCGCCGAGGACCTTGCGGCGGAGTCCACGGCAGCCGGCTTCGTTGCGAAACTCCCGGCGACGCTGACCGCCAGAAGCCGCGAGGCGGTGGGGCTGAAATCCATCATCGCCTACCGTCATGGCTTCGACATTCCCGCCGAACGGCCATCCGGACGTGAAGTCCTCAAAGCCGCTGACGAATGGTTCCATACAGCGGAGAGAACCGGGACCTTCCGAGTGACGGACCCGGTCTTGCTGAGGTTCGGGCTCTGGTCCGGGATCGATGCAGGCCTTCCCATGCAGCTCCACACGGGATACGGCGACGGCGACATTGAGCTGTTCCGGGCTGATCCATCCCGGCTCACCCCGTTCTTCCACGCCACCAGAACACTGGGCGTCGATTTCATGCTGCTGCATTGCTACCCCTTTATCAGGGAAGCGGGAATCCTGGCCCAGGTCTTCCCGCACGTCTACCTGGACACGGGCCTGGTATCGCATTACCTGGGCCCGAGTGCCGGCACGGCGATCCGCCAGGCGATGGAGATCGCACCGTTTAGCAAGGTTCTGTACTCGTCGGACTCGTATGGCCTTGCCGAGCACTACGCCGTCAGCGCCGCCAGCTGGAGAACGGAGTTCGCGGCCCTCGTGGACGAATGGATTGCCTCGGGCTGGGCAACAGCTAAGGACGCCGAGAGAATTGCCACGATGGTGGCCTCGAAAAACGCCGAGCGTGTCTATAACCTGAGCGCCTAAGCGAACCTGAGCGCCTCAGTCCAGCGCCGGTCGCCCGGACGACGGAAGGAAAGCCGTGACTTCAAATCCCAAGGCAGACTTGGATCTCCAGCAAGTCAGGGCTCTTGTCATCTCCCACCTGGACAACGCGGGTGTGTCACGGGTGAAGGTTTTGCCGGGACCGCAGGTCGAGGGCGCCTTCCACCATGGTTGCGGCGTCTCAGTCAGCGTCGGTGTCCTGCTGGCCGCTGACGACCACGTCACCCGGTCGTCCGGGATCGATCCCATAGTCGGTGACCTGCGCGGAATACCGGACCGCTCGGCAGTTGCGGTCATCGACAAGGCAAGCGGCCTCGCCTGGGCGCCGGCTGACCTGGTGGACATGCAGGGTGTCCCGTTTCCAACCTGCCAGCGGACGGCACTCAAACGAGTGGCAGCCGACTGGTCAACGGCCGGGCTGGAGGTGTCGGTAGGCTTCGAGCTGGAGTTCACCGTGTTCAGCGGTACCCGGGATGCGCCTGTCCTGGCGCACGGTGGTCCCGGCTACAGTGCGGCCGCATTCCTGCAACTGGAAGCGTGGCATCTGGACGTGCTTGCAGCGCTGCTGGATGCCGGCGTTCCGGTGGAACAGATCCACCCCGAGTATGGCCGGGGCCAGGTGGAAATCGCCCTGGCCCCGAGAAGCCCGGTCCAGGCCGTGGATGATTACCTTCTCGCCCGGTTCATCGTCGCCCGGGTTTCCTACCGGCATGGATTGTGCGTTTCCTACTCGCCAATGGCGGACTCCAAAACTGCGACCAACGGCTGCCACATCCATTTCTCCGCGAGAAACGGGGACGGCAACGTCTTCCACGACGCTGCAGCCGCCACGCAGATGAGCAAGGAAGGCGAGAGCATGATCGCGGGCGTGCTAGGCAGGCTGGCCGAAAGCTCGGCATTGCTGGGCGGAAGCGCCTTGAGCCTGGCCCGGCTACAACCAGAACAATGGGCGGGCAGTTTTATTTGCTGGGGCACCGGCAACCGCGAGGCTGCCGTCCGCTTCGTGCCGGGGCTGAGGGGCGACGAGGACGGGCAATCGAACGTCGAAGTGAAATGCTGCGACGGATCCGCCAACCAGTACCTTGCCGTAGCAGCCATTCTCGCCGCCGCGATGGAGGGCTACAGGAATCAGCTGAAACTGCCTGCGGAGGTCACCGTCGATCCTGCGACATTGAGCGAGGCGGAGAGGGAGCGATTGGATATCCGGCCGTTTGCGGCCGACATGTTTATGGCCCTGGACGATCTGGAGGGCAGCAGCTTTCTCCGCTCAGCTTTGGGCCATGAATTGCTGGACGCCTATGTTGCAGTGCGGCGCGGCGAAGCAGAGCGGTTTGCCAGGCTTGACCGCGAGGCTGTGGTCGCTGCCCTCCGCTGGCGCTACTGACTCCAGCGCTACTGAAACTAATCGATCAGGAATCGAGAAGCCGGGCTGCAGCGCCGGACACTAGGGTGGGGAGTGCGATGAATCATGATCAGGAGGGCGCATGCCATACACCGTAGACTTCCAGAACGTATCCACCGTCGGCGTGGAATCGTCCCCAGTGGCGGAGCGGCTGGCAGGCCTGCGTGCCAACGAGGCACGCTATTACAAGAACAAGTACGACCACGCTTTCACGGTCAGCCCCGCCAGTGAGGCGCCGGAAACGCTCGATTGGATCAACCGCATCCTCTCCGAAGAGCGCAACATCGTCATCTCGTCCCGTCCGCTCGAGGTTACCTCCTTCGAGGTGGACGGTTTCCGGATGGCGTATGTGTTCTACGAATCCGGCCTCTCAATCAACGTGATGTACGGGATCGAGGACGGAGCCAAGCGAGCAGTGGGCTTCAAGCTCTCACAAGGCATGGAAGTTCCCGAGGAACTAGCCTCAAACTTCAAGTTCGCGCGGCAAAAGTCGAAGCTGGCCGGCGAGATCCGCGGCTCCTATTTCGTGATCAAGGGCCAGTACTAAGCCTGTAACGCCAAGGCGACCGGCCGCCGTCGTACTTGCCCCGGTTCGGCCTGACGGCTACTCGGCGGCTGGCGCCTTCGTTGCCTTGGCAGCGGCCTTGGCTGCCTGCTTGCTGGCGCGCACCTTCGTCAGCGACTCAGGGTCCACGATGTCCGCGACCGAGAGGTACGAACCCTCCTCGCCATAGTGGCCGGCGGCCTCGCGCCAGCCCGGCGCCTCGAGTCCGCGCTGCTTGCCGAGCAGCGCCAGGAAGATCTTGGCCTTCTGCTCGCCGAATCCCGGCAGGGCCTTCAACCTGCGCAGAACTTCCTTGCCGTCGGGTTCGTCCCGGGTCCAGATGGCCGTTGCGTCGCCGTTCCACTCGCTCTGCACGGCCTCGGCGAGCGCCTGGACGCGGCCGGCCATGGATCCGGGGAAGCGGTGGACTGCCGGGCGCTCCTTGAACACCTCAACGAAGCCTGCCGGGTCATGTTCCGCGATGACGGCAGGACTGATGGACCCGATGCGCGTGCGGATCTTTTCGGGTCCGGCGAACGCCGACTCCATGGTCACCTGCTGGTCCAGCAGCATGCCGGTGAGCAGCGCGAAAGCGTCATCGCTCAGCAGTTTGTCGGCGTCTGGGTCGCCGGTGATGTGCAGTTCCATGCGCCCATCCTCCCACTTCCGGCCCGTGTCACAGGCACCGGGCGGTGAATCCATGTCAGGATCAGTCATGGTCAACCGCCTGATGCTGCTGGATACCGCCTCCCTGTACTTCCGCGCCTTTTATGGCCTGCCCGACACCATCCGCCGGGCCGACGGAACGCCGGTGAACGCCGTCCGCGGCCTGCTGGACATGATTGCGCGGCTCACCACGGACTACGGCGCCACACATCTGGTGGCCTGCTGGGATGACGACTGGCGCCCGCAGTGGCGGGTGGACCTCATCCCGACCTACAAGTCCCACCGGGTCGCCGAGGTGAGGCAGGCTGCCCCGGACGTGGAGGTGGTGCCGGACGCGCTTGAGGCGCAGATCCCGCTGATCCGCCATGTGCTGGCCCTCGCCGGCATCGCCGTCGTGGGCGCTCCGGAGCACGAGGCCGACGACGTCGTGGGCACCTACGCCAGCCACGCCAGCCTTCCGGTCGACGTGGTGACGGGGGACCGGGACCTCTTCCAGCTGGTCGACGATGCCCGGCAGGTGCGCGTGATCTACACCGCCCGGGGCATGAAAAACCTCGAAGTCCTGACCGACGCCGTCGTGGTCGGGAAGTACCGCGTGCTCCCCGAGCAGTACGCCGACTACGCCACCCTCCGCGGCGATGCGTCGGACGGGCTGCCGGGCGTGGCGGGCATCGGCGAGAAAATCGCCGCGGCGCTCCTCCTGGAACATGGAACGCTCGACGGGCTGCTCGCCGCGGCGGCGGATCCCGGAGGCGGGGTGTCCGCCTCGGTGCGGTCCAAGCTCGCCGCCGCCGCGGACTATCTCAAGGTGGCCCCCGCCGTCGTCAACGTGGTGCGCAACCTGGAGCTGCCCTCCCTTGAGGTGGCGGGTGCGGAACTGCATGCCGTCCGGGATGAGGCGCGGGAAGAACTCGAACGGCTCGCCACCGAGTGGAACCTGGGCGGCTCCGTGCACCGGCTGCTGCAGGCGCTGGACCGCCGCGCCTAGCCTACTTACCCAGACCGACTCCTACTTTCCAAGCCCGGCTTCCGCCAGCAGCTCCGTCAGCCATGGCCGGTGTTCGCGGTGGAAGATCAGTCCTTCCGGCAGACCCTGCACGGACGGCTCGGAACCCGTGATGTCGATGGTGATCCGGCCGCCGCCCATGGGAGCGTTGGTGATGTGCAGGTCGCCGTAGGATTCGGGCAGCACCGGGTCTATCCACATGCCGCCCCGGGACACATGCGCGTCGTACCGCATCAGGCTGGTCACCAGCATGATCGGCGTGGTGGCCGCCCATGCCTGCGGGGAGCACGCCGTCGGATACGGCACAGGTTCGGTGACCTGGTCCCGGCTGAAGCCGCAGAACAGTTCCGGTAGGCGTCCGTCGGTGTACTCGGCGGCTTCCAGCAATGCCGAAGCGATCCGCTGTGCTTCCTCCACGAAGCCGTAGCGCAACAGGCCTGCTGCGATGATGGCATTGTCGTGGGGCCAGACCGAGCCGTTGTGGTAGCTGGCCGGGTTGTAGGCGCCCATGTCGGTGGCCAGGGTCCGGACGCCCCAGCCGCTGAACATCTCGGGGGACATCAGCCGCTCAGCTACCAGCGGCAGCTTGTCCTCATCCACAATGCCGTGCCACAGGCACTGCCCCATGTTGGAAGTGCACGCGTCCACCGGCCGCTTGTTGCGGTCCAGTGCGACGGCGTAATAGCCGCGGTCCGGCAGCCAGAACTGCTCGTTGAACTTCTTCTTCAGCTCCGCCGCCTCTTCGGTGAGCCGCGCCGCCAAAGGCGCGTCGCCGGCGTCGTACGCCATCCATGCCCTGGACAGAAGCGCGCTGTAGACCAGGGCCTGGACTTCGCAGAGCGCGATGGGGGGCTCGGCCAGCGTCCCGTCCGCGAAGTTGATGCCGTCCCACGAATCCTTCCAGCCCTGGTTGATGAGGCCCTGGTCGTTGAGGCGCTCGTACTCGACGAACCCGTCGCCGTCCTTGTCGCCGTAATTCCGTACCCAGTCCAGAGCGCGGTCGGCATGGGGCAGCAGCGCTGCAATCGTGTCCTTGGCGAAGCCCCAGCGGCTCACCGAACCGAGCGCCATCACGAACTGCGGGGTGGCATCGACGCTGCCGTAGTAGGCGGATTTGCCGCCCAGCGCCAGCCCGCTTGAGATGCCGAGCCTGACCTCATGCAGGATCTTCCCGGGCTCCTCCTCGCTCATGACGTCCACCACCTTGCCCTGCCGGTCGGCCAGCGTCTGCAGGGTGCCCAGCGCCAGGGACGGATCCACCGGCAGCGCCATTTCCGAGGCCCACAGCGAGTCCCGGCCGAACAGCGTCATGAACCACGGTGCACCGGCGGCCACCACGATGCGCTCCGGATGTGCGGGATCCTCGATGCGGAGCGCGCCCAGGTCGTCATAGCTTCGCCGCAGGGTCCGCTCGATGGAACGGTTTCCCATGTGCAGCTTGGGAATCTTGGCCACCCATTCCTGCCGGCGGCGGTCGCTCGGGGATACGTCACCGGGCGCGGGACGGATTAACGACGACGGCGGGACCCCGCCGCCGTTGGCGGCAGGCGCGACGCTCACCCGAGAGCTCCAGGCACCGCGCGGCGGGACCACCGTCCGGAAGGTCAGGGAATCGGCGGTGACCTCGGCGCCATGTGCGTTGACGACGACGCTCTTAACGAGGTCCTGCCAGCCCGCCTTGATCACCAGTGCGTCGCCGTCAGGCTGCCGGGATTCTTCCCAGCGCCGCTGGACACGGGCCTCCTTCACCTCAAAAAGATCGGCAAAATCCGATTCAACGCTGAGTGAAACGATGCACTCGGTCTCCTTCGAGGAGTAGTTCCGAATGGTGATCTCCTCGCGGATGCCGGCACCGACCTCCCGCAGGCGCTCCACGATGAGAGGACTGTCCGCGTAGCCGTCAGAGCGGGGAACGCGGCCAATAAACAGCGCCCGGTAAGGCTCCTTGGTCTCCGCTGTCAGCGCCTCCAGGGGCAGGCCGTTCACGGACAGGTTCCAGCGGGAGAGAATGCGGGTGTCCTCATGGAAGACGCCATGCGGATGCTCCGGGTGGATATCCCCGTTCGCCGAGGAGATACAGAAGGACGACCCCTCCACCAGGGTGACCGTGCCCGACCCCACTGGTCCGGCAGCCGTATCAGCGTTCCAGCCAGCAGCCATTCCCGCCTCCTTCGACGGCCCAGGGGGAGGCGGCGCTGTGCGGACCGGAGCCGCACTGCCTTTCGCCTCCTACTCCGCTGGGCACGACGCTACGCCCGAACGCCGCCCGATAAAAGGGTCTCTGGCAGCCCCCGGCGAAGACGACGAGAATGGGTTCCGTGCCCCAACTCCGCGCCGGGACGGACAGCGAGGCGATGAACCCGGCGGCCCGCAAGGTGCAGCGCATATACCTGACGCTGACACTCGGCAATACCCTTGCGGCGTCGTTCATTTGGGGCATCAACACGCTGTTTCTGCTCGACGCGGGTCTCAGCAACCTTGAGGCCTTCGCCGCTAACGCCTTCTTCACCGCCGGGATGGTGCTGTTCGAGGTGCCCACCGGCGTGGTGGCCGACGGCTGGGGGCGGCGCGTTTCCTTCCTGCTCGGCACCGCTACCCTGTCCGTTTCGACGCTCCTCTACTACCTGCTGTGGCAACTTTCCGCGCCGTTCTGGTGGTGGGCAGTGGTGTCCGTGCTGCTTGGTCTGGGTTTCACCTTCTTCTCCGGCGCCGTGGAGGCGTGGCTCGTGGACGCGCTGCACTTCTCCGGCTACGACGGTGCGCTGGAGACGGTATTCGGGCGCGGCCAGGTGGTGTCCGGCACCGCCATGCTCATCGGGTCGGTGGCAGGCGGCGTCATTGCCCAGGCCACCGACCTCGGGGTGCCGTTCCTGCTGCGGGTGGGTGTGCTGTTGGCCATGTTCGGGGTGGCCCTCTGGCTCATGCACGACGTCGGCTTCACCCCCGAACGCTCCGCGCGTCCCCTTCAGGCGACGCGCGCAGTCCTTTCAGCGTCCATCGAGAACGGCCTGAAAAATCCGCCCGTGCGTTACGTGATGCTGTCCGCGCCGTTCACGGCCGGCGTCGGGATCTATGTCTTCTACGCCCTGCAGCCGTACCTGCTTGAGCTGTTCGGCGACCGCAGCGCGTACGCCATCGCAGGTTTGGCCGCGGCCATCGTGGCAGGGGCCGAGGTCCTCGGCGGCTGGCTGGCGCCGCGCTTCCGGCGCCTGGTCCGCAAACGCACTACGGTGCTGATCCTCAGCGGGTCCGGGAGCGCGCTGATCCTGGTGGCGCTCGGCTTCACCCGTGAATTCTGGGTGGCCCTCGTGCTACTGGCCGTCTGGGCGCTGGTGGCGGAGGTCGGGACCCCGGTGGGGCAGGCCTACCTCAACGACATGATCGACTCCAGGCAGCGGGCCACGGTACTCAGCTTCGCCTCGCTTATGGGTTCAAGCGGCGGCGTGGTGGTGCAGCCGGTGCTCGGCCGGACCGCCGATGTCTACGGCTACCCGGCATCGGTGGCGCTCAGCGGCGTCATCCAGCTGCTCGCCGTGCCGTTCCTCTACGCCAGCCGGCGGCAGCGCGCCGCGGCAGATGAAGCACACGGCCGATGAATGTTTGGGCCGTTGAGTGTCTTTCCACTGCGGAGTAGCGTGACAGTACCGTCAACCCGCATTTACTCACACCCGGGAGCGACCATGCCACACCTAAAAAGCCGAGTAGCTGCCGTCACCACGGCCTTGGCGGTGAGCGTGACGGCGGGCGCCGTCACCACTCCCGCTTTTGCCGATGAGCGGGTGACCGAAAAGACCGCGACGGCCACCGGATACGGCGGCGCGGTGAGCACCGTGGACCCGGAGGCTTCCGCCGCGGCCATCGACATCCTCCGCAGGGGAGGCAACGCTGCGGACGCCGCGGTGGCGGCAGCGGCCACCCTCGGCGTAACCGAGCCGTACAGTGCCGGGGTCGGCGGCGGCGGGTACTTCCTCTTCTACAGCGCCCGCACCGGGCGTGTGGGTACCATCGATGGCCGCGAGACGGCACCGGCGGCCATGCCGCATAACGCCTTCATCGACCCGAAGACGGGCAAGCCTTACAACTTCACCCCCGAGCTGGTCACCAGCGGCGTGTCGGTGGGTGTTCCCGGCACGCCGGCCACGTGGGAGCGCGCGCTGGACCGGTGGGGTACCAAGGACCTCGACGACGTCCTCGAGCCGGCCATCGAGGTTGCGGACCGCGGGTTTGTGGTGGACGGTACCTTCCGGCAGCAGACCCTGGACAACAAGCCCCGCTTCAAGGCGTTCACCTCAACCAGCAAGCTCTTCCTCCCCGGCGGTGACGCACCCGCCGTCGGCAGTATTTTCAAGAACCCGGACCTTGCTGCAACCTATCGGCTGCTCGCGGACAAGGGAACACGCGGCTTCTACCACGGGGCGCTCGCAAAGGAGATAGCGTCAACCGTCCAGGCTCCGCCCAAGACCAAGACCACCAAGCTGCCTATTCCTGTAGGCCACCTGACAACGGCGGACCTCGCCAAGTACCGCGCGCTGGACCAGTCGCCCACCCACGTGGAATACCGCGGCCTCGATGTCTACGGCATGGCCCCGTCGAGCAGCGGCGGTACCACCGTGGGCGAGGCGCTGAACATCCTTGAGCCGTTCAACCTTTCCGGAATGTCCAAACCCAATGCGCTGCACCACTACCTCGAGGCCAGCGCGCTCGCCTTCGCTGACCGCGGCAAGTACGTGGGCGACCCCGCGTTCGTCGATGTTCCCACCAGTCGCCTGACGGACCCGTTGTTCGGCAAGGAACGCTCCTGCGCGATTGATCCGAAGAAGGCGGCCGTGAAGCCGGTGGCCCCTGGTGACGTGGCAAATTACGACGGCGCGTGCCCGGCCGCCGCGGCGGCGCCCGCCAGCGAGAAGGACACCGAGAACATCTCCACCACCAACATGACCGTCGCGGACAAGTGGGGCAACGTCGTCGAGTACACCCTCACCATCGAGCAGACCGGCGGGTCGGGCATCGTGGTGCCCGGCCGCGGGTTCCTGCTGAACAACGAGTTGACCGACTTCTCCACGGTGTACGACCCGAAGGACCCGAACCGGATTGAGCCCGGCAAACGGCCCCGGTCCTCGATGTCGCCGACGATTATCCTCGAGGACGGCGACCCTTTCCTGGCCCTCGGCTCGCCCGGCGGCTCGACGATCATCACCACCGTCCTGCAGACCATCCTGAACAGGGTGGACCTGGGGATGAACATCTCCGCTGCCATCGCGGCTCCGCGGGCGGCGCAAAGGAACGCGGCCAAGGTTACGGCCGAGCCGGCGTTCATCAAGGCGTATGAAAGCCAGCTGAAGCCGTTCGGCCACGAGTTCACCCCGTCCGGTGACGCGTTCACTTCGGCAGCGGAGATCGGCGCGGCCACCGCCATCGAGTTCAAGTCCGGCGGACGCATGGTCGCCGCGGCCGAGCCGGCCAGGCGCGGGGGAGGCTCCGCCATGGTGGTCAAACCAGCCAGATGAGACCCGCCGTCGTTCTCGGGTAAGCCAGCCCCCGCCTACGGCGAGCCATTACGTCAGGCGAGGCGTTAAGAAGTGCTGTCGCCAGGGCCCGGCAGCAACTGCCCGTTCCTGATCTGCGACGGGCCGAACTCCACCGTGAGCGGACGGATTTCCCAGGAGCCTCTACGTTCCCGTGAACGGCCGTTCTCTGGGTTGCCCTGCCCGGAATGCTCCTGTGGCTTCGGCTTGCCCACGGCAACGTGGGGCCGCCACCGCGGATACCTGTAGCCCAGGGCACGGGAACTGAGGATGAAGTCATCGGGGTTATCCACCAGCAGGTCATCCAGCAGCTCGTGGAGGGCCTGGACGAGGGAGACCTGAAAGTCCCGCACGCCCTGGGGCACGTCCACATCGAGACCGGACACCCTGCCGCCGCCCAGCAGAACCAGTCGCTCGGCCGTTCCGGAAAAGCCCTCCAGCACGGGAAGGGCGCGCAGCCAGTCCGCAGTCTTGACGGCGGCAGCGGCAGGATCCGTGGCGCCCTTGGTCCAGTCGGCAACGTCGGCCGCGAAGTCCTCCAGGATGCCGATGTGGAGCAGGGTCATGTGCAAGCCCTGCGGTCTGCGCAGCCCATCCGCGTAGGCGGCGAGCTGTTCGTAGTCCGCGGGTTTGGCTCCGACGGCGAGCACGGGAACCTCAACTGTGATGCGCGGAAGCCTCAGCATCCGGACCTCCCCGTCCTGGTTACCGTCGGAATTCTTCGCCTGCGGATGTTGTCATTATGCGCCTTCCAAGCTGGCCGAAGTTTTTCCGATGTTCGGCTCCCGTTCCGGTTAATAGCTTTATCAACTCGGCCCGCTTGTGGTGCTCTGTCCAGCCCCTTATTGTCGGAGCCCCCTGTCATGCTGTGGGTATGGATAGCGCGGCAGTTGCGGAGACGTTGGAGGCCATCGGTGCCTCCGCTCTTGCGCTGGCTGCTGAGCTCCGCCGGGTGGCTGATCCGGGCCGGGCCGGCGCGGATTTGCTGCCGGATGTGGTGGATCCGCTGGGGGATCTGGCGGATGCGTGCCTGGACGGTCTGGCTGGTGTGGCCAGGATGGAGGCGCGGCTGGCGGCGGTGAAGGTGAACCTGGTCGCCGGTTACGCGGAGGCGGAGGAGGCCATGACTCCGCCTGGTGCGTCCGTGCAGGACCGCACCGTACGGCGGATGTCCGTGACGGCGGAGGTTGCTGGCGCGCTGACTGTGAGTGAGGGGTCGGCGGCACGGTTTCTGGAGGAATCGGCGAGGCTGACCAGGGATCTGCCGTTGGTGCTGGGCGCCCTTCAGGCAGGGACTCTGTCGTGGCAGCATGTGCGCATTATGTGTGATGAAACCGACGGGCTGGCACCTGAAGCGGCCGCGGCGTTGGAGGCGCATTTCCTGGACCCAAATGTGCCGGGGTACGCGCGGGGTTGCCCGGCAGGGGAGCTGACACCGGGCCGGTTCCGGGCGAAGGCGCGGTATTGGCGGGAACGGCATCATCCGGTCAGCATCGAAAAACGCCACGCGAAGAGTGTGAAGGACCGGCGGCTGGAGTATGCCCCGGACCGGGACGGCATGGCGTGGTTCTCGGCGTATCTGCCGGCGGACCAGGCGGCGGGGATCTGGAACCGCACCACCGTCGCCGCCCGCGCCCTGCAGGGCCCCACCGAAACCCGGACCCTGACGCAGCTCCGCGTCGACGCCTTCGCCACGTGGCTCCTCAGTCCGGTGCCGGGAGTGGAAGGCGCGACCGAAGGCCGGCCCGCGGATATCCTGCCCGCGGACTCTACGCGGGCAGGTGATGCGCTGGCTGGTGAGGTGCCGGCCCCGCGGGCGCAGGTGCTGGTCACGGTTCCGGTGTTCTCGCTGCTCGGCCTGTCCGAGGAGCCGGCCATGCTGGACGGGCACGGTCCCATCCCCGCCAGCATGGCCCGCCGGCTGGTTGACGACGGCGCGACGTCATTCCTCCGGGTGCTTATCGACCCGCGGGACGGGGCGCCGTTGGAGATCGGACGCACCAGCTACCGCCTAAGGAAACCGATGCGCCAATGGCTGCGGCTCCGCGACGCCAAGTGCACGTTCCCGAGCTGCAGCAACCACTCACTGGACAACGACGCCGACCACATCCTGGCCTGGGCTGACGGCGGCGGCACAGGCGTCGCCAACCTCGGCCAACCCTGCCCGAAACACCACCGGCTGAAACACGCCACGGCCTGGCAACCGGTCGGCGCTACCCGGGACGCGCCGCCCGGCTGGATCTCGCCGACGGGCCGGTCCTACCAGGCCGAGTACCAGGACTGGGAACCACCCACCTGGCCAGAACCACCACCCGCCCAAGATTCACGGGAACTGCCGGACTGGCAGGATTCCGACGGATTCGTCGACCCGGATGATTTCGTCGACCCCGACGATTTCGACATCTCGGGTTCACCACTGCCGGTGGATCCGTGGCCCGACTGGGCAGCATACATAGCTGCTTAGGAAGCCGCGTGCCGCAAACAGCGCGGGCAGGATCCGAGGGCTGGTGGTCGCCTGCCGGAGCACGACGGCGCACGCGTCCCTGGTGCCGCCCCTACCGACCGGCACAATGGAGGGGTGACTTCCGCACCCCTCCCGCAAGATGCCCCACAGGACGCCCTGGCACGTTCCGCCCCGTTCAGCCTGCAGGCCATAGGCTCCGGGCTTGTCTTTGCGGAGTCGCTGGCGGAGCTGGCCGGCGTGCTCCAAAAGCAGGGTGACGGCGGAGCAGCGGTGGTCCAGGCCCCGCCCGGCACCGGCAAAACGACACTGGTGCCTCCGCTGGTCGCCAACCTGGCACAGGCCGCCGCCAAGGATGGGAAGCCGCGCATCGTGGTGACACAACCGCGCCGGGTCGCCGCCCGGTCTGCGGCCCGGCGCCTCGCTTCACTCGACGGGACGAAGCTGGGAGACAGGGTGGGGTACACCGTCCGAGGCGAACGGCAGGCCGGTCCCGGCACCCTGATCGAGTTCGTGACCCCCGGCATTCTGCTGCGCCGCCTGCTGGCTGACCCGGGCCTCGACGGCACGGCTGCGGTGATCCTCGATGAGGTGCACGAACGCGGCCTGGAAACCGATCTGCTGCTGGGCCTGCTCGCCGAGGTGCGCCAGCTGCGCGGCGACCTCATGCTTGTTGCCATGTCCGCCACCCTGGATGCGCCGCGGTTCGCGGCGCTGCTCGGTGCGGATCCCGGCGGAGAGCAAATCGAGGAGGCCGACGGCGGCGGGCTGGCTCCCGTCGTCGACTGCCCCTCCGCGCTGCACCCGCTGGAAACGGCATGGGCGCCCGCCCCGGTGGCGCGGCTGGACAGTCGCGGCGTGACGCGCGCCTTCCTCGAGCATGTGGCGGACACCGCCGCTGCGTCCCACGCGGAAGCCCTTGCCTCGGACGCCGGCACCGACGCCCTGGTATTCCTGCCGGGCGCGTGGGAGGTGTCCCATGTGGCCGCACGCCTCCGCACCCGGGTGGGTCCCGGCGTCGAAATTCTGGAACTGCACGGCCAGGTCAGCCCCTCGGCCCAGGACCGTGCCGTGTCCGGGCGCCAGCCGGGGGATCCCGCCCGGATCATCGTGTCCACGGGACTTGCCGAGTCGTCGCTGACGGTGCCCGGCGTCCGGCTGGTGGTCGACGCCGGCCTGTCGCGCGAACCGCGCCGCGACGCCGGCCGCGGCATGACCGGCCTGGTCACAGTCTCCTGCTCCCGGGCGTCCGCGGAGCAGCGCGCCGGACGTGCAGCGCGGCAGGGGCCGGGGAAGGTGGTCCGCTGCTATGACCAGAAGACCCTCGGCGCTGCGCCTGCGCACCAGACGCCTGAGATCGCCGTGTCCGACCTGACGGGCGCCGCCCTGATCCTGGCTTGCTGGGGCGCACCGGGCGGCCGTGGGCTGGCCCTTCCTGACACCCCACCGCAGGCAGCGATGGGCGACGCCGTCGAGGTGCTGCGCGAGCTGGGCGCTGTGGCGGAGGACGGCCACGCCACGGATTTGGGCAAAGCCCTGGCGCGCATCCCGGCCGATCCGCGCCTGGGACGCGCCCTCCTGGTCGGGTCGGCGCTACTGGGAGGAGGTTCCGCCGGCAGAGCCGGTTCCGGGGGTGCCGGTTCCGGAACTGCCGCGGAGGTGGTGGCCGCCGTCGCAGGGGACCAGCGCGCAAACGGAGCGGACCTGCCCCGGCTGGTGTCGGCGCTTCGCTCCGGCAAGGACCCCGCCTCCAAGCGGTGGGCCGAGGAGGCGCGGCGGCTGGACACCCTGGCACGCCAGGCGGGGACCGTCGTCGGGCTTCCCTCCGTCGATGTGCCGGTGCTCGCCCTGCCAGTGCTCGCCGTGCCAGCGGGGACCGCCGAACAGATCGGACTGGTGGTGGCCCTGGCGTTCCCGGACCGGGTGGCCCGCCGGGTCCCCGGGGACGGGCCGGAGCGCTACCTGCTGGCCTCCGGCACCCGGGCCGGCCTTCCCGCCGGCAGCCCGCTTGCGGGTCACGAATGGCTGGCGGTGGCCGAGGTTGCGCGGACGGACGGGCGGGATGCAGCCGGGACCGGCGCGGTGATCCGCTCTGCCGCACCGCTGACGACGGACGCAGCCGAGGCCGCCGCGGCTCACCTGCTGCTCGACTCGGTGGAGGCAACGTTCAGCCAGGGCCGGGTGACGGCCCGCCGGGAGCGGCGGCTGGGCGCCATCTCGCTCTCCTCCACGCCCGTGCGGGCTTCCGCCGGGGAGGCGCGCGCCGCCGTCGCCCGGGCGCTGGAGGAACAGGGGCTGGGAGCCATCGGATGGTCGGCGGCGGCCGACGGACTGCGCCGCCGTCTCGCCCTGCTGCACCGGGAACTGGGTGATCCCTGGCCGGACATGTCCGAACTGGCCTTGCTGTCCCGGCTGGATGACTGGCTCGGTCCGGAGCTGGAGGCGCTGGCCGGTGGCGCCGCTACCTCCGGCATCGACCTGACGGATCCCCTGAGGCGGCTGCTGCCGTGGCCCGACGCCGCCCGCCTCGGCGAGCTCGCTCCGGAATCCCTGGAGGTGCCTAGCGGCTCCCGCGTCCGGATTGACTATCCGGCGCCCGGGGACGACCGCGGCAGGCCGGTAGTCGCCGTCAAACTCCAGGAATGCTTCGGCTGGGACCGGACGCCGCGGCTCGCCGGCGGACGGGTGGCGGTGCAGTTCCATCTGCTGTCGCCGGCCCGGCGGCCGCTGGCCGTGACGGACGACCTCGCCTCCTTCTGGTCCGGGCCCTACGCGCAGGTCCGCGCCGAGATGCGGGGCCGCTATCCGAAGCACCCCTGGCCCGAGGACCCCTGGACCGCGACGGCGACCGCACGAACCAACCCCCGGAAGTGAGGACCGGCGAGGGTCATGGCGAGCGGAAGCGACTACCGGGCCGAGGTCACAGCGGTCAGCCGGGCGTAGAGGGCCAGATGGGCGTCGACCATGCGCTCGGTGCTGAACCGCTCTTCGGCCTGGGTCCGGACCGTCCTGCGGTCCAGGTCCGCAGCGCGCACCAGGAGGCGGGCCAGGTCCTCCGGCGCCTCGGCCAGGTAGCCGCTGAGGCCGTCGTCAACAATCTCGGGCGCCGACCCCAGGGGTGTGGCCACGACCGGGGTGCCGGTGGCCATCGCCTCGATCATCACCAGCCCGAACGGTTCCATCCACTGGATGGGATTGAGCAGGGCGATCGCTTCGCCCAGCAGCTTGTATTTCTCCGCGCCGCCCACTTCGCCCAGGAACTCCACGTCCGGGCCCTCCAGCGGCCCCACCACGTCGTGGTAATACTGCATTTCGGCAGGTTCCCGCATCTTTGCGGCGATCCGGAGCGGAACCCCGGCCAGTTGGGCCACCTGGATGGCTTCGACGACGCCTTTGTCGGGGCACATCCGGCCAAGGAAACACGCGTAGCCGCCCTGCCCGTGCCCCACTGGAACCGCGGCCACCTCCATGCCGTGGGGGATGACGGCCGCGACCCGGTCTGCCAGCACGCTGCTGACCTGGCTCTTGGAGATGGCGATCAGGGTCGTGTCCCGGGCTGCTGCGCCATAAACAGCGGCGAACGACGGGGTGAGTTCGCTGTGAATTGTGGTCACCACCGGCAGCCCCTCGGGACGTCCGCGGTAGAGCGGACCTGCGAGCGTGTGGTCATGCACCAGGTCCACGGTGCCGTCCATGCCGGCATACGCGTTGATGACGTGGCTGAGTTCCGAGGAGGTGAATCCAACGAGGTCGGGTTCGGAGGAGCGCATCCCGGGGAGCCGATCCACGGGGCAGGTACTGTCCGCGGTGGCGGCAAGCAGCACCTCATGGCCCGCCCTGGAAAATCCCCTGGCCAGGGCGTCGACCACCAGTTCGATGCCTCCGTACCCAGCCGGGGGAATCGGATACCAAGGCCCCGCAATCAAACCGATACGCATCCGCAGCTCCCTTGTCCGGATCTACTGTGACCGTCTAACTACTGAGACCATTCAGTTGTAGGCGCACCGGAGTTGCGGTGCGGTGTGTTCCTTAAGGTGCCATCAGCCGCTCCAGCGGCGGCCGGGGTGCGTGCAGCACTGTCGTGCCCTGCGGCAGGCCGTCAATGGATCCCTCGCTGCCGGCGGCGCTAATAGTGATCCGGGAATGGTCCATTTGCACGTTGTCCGCGCGGAAGCTGCCGAACTCCGCCGGCAGCACCGGTGCCAGGCAGACCTCCGCACGCGGAAGCAGGGGATCAAAGCGCAGAAGGGTCCGCATCAGGTGCACGGGCGCGGCCGAAGCCCAGGCCTGCGGTGAACACGACGTGGGGAACGGCACAGGATCAGGGAAATCATCCCGGGAGAATCCGCAGAAGAGTTCCGGCAGCCGCCCGTCGAACTGTTCCGCCGCGTCGAACAGGCCCGTGGCGATTTGCGTGGCCTCCTCGACGAACCCGTACCGCATCAGTCCGGCAGCCACCAGCGCGGTGTCGTGCGGCCACACCGAACCGTTGTGGTAGCTGACAGGGTTGTAGGCACCCATGTCCGAGGCGAGCGTCCGGATTCCCCAGCCCGTGAACATCTCCGGCGACATCAGCCGCTTGGCCACCAGGGGTGCCTTGTCCGCGTCCACGATCCCCACCCAGAGGCAATGGCCCATGTTGGAGGTGCAGGCATCCACCGGACGCTTGTCCTTGTCCAGGGCCACGGCAAAGTATCCCCGCTCCGGGAGCCAGAACTTCTCGTTGAACTCGGCCTTGATATCAGCAGCCCGGCGGTTCCATTTGGCCGCGGTCTCCTCGTCGCCCAGCTGCTGCGCGAGCAGCGCGCGTCCGAGGTAGGCACTGTAGACGTACCCCTGCACTTCACACAGGGCGATGGGGGCCTCCGCCAACGTGCCGTCGGCGAAGTTGATCCCGTCCCAGGAGTCCTTCCAGCCCTGGTTCAGCAGGCCGTGCTCGTTGGCGCGCTGGTACTCCACGAAACCGTCGCCGTCGCGGTCCCCGTAGTGCTCCACCCATTCCAGGGCCCGGTCAGCATGGGGCAGGAGCGAGTCCAGCAGGTCGCCCGCCAGGCCCCAGCGCCCCAGCTCCGCCAGCAGTGTCACGAACAGAGGCGTCGCGTCCGCGGTGCCGTAGTACGCCTGGCTGCCGCCGAGCGCGAGTCCGGCGGTGACCCCCAGCCGCACCTCGTGCAGGATCCTGCCTGGTTCCTCCTCGGTGTCCGGATCAACCTTCTGGCCCTGCAGGGAGGCGAGGGTCTGCAGGGTCCCGGCCGCCAGCTTCGGGTCCACCGGCAGCGCCATGTAGGAGGACAGGATGGAGTCCCTGCCGAACAGGGCCATGAACCACGGGGCCCCTGCGGCGACGGCTGCCCGCTCCGGGTGGTCGGGATCGAAGATCCGGAGGGCGCCCAGGTCCTCCTGGCTGCGGGTCAGCACCTTCTCCACGTTCTTGTCCGTCACCGTCAGCCGGGGAACGTGTTCCTCCCAAGCGGCGTAGCGCTGGGCGCCCACGTGCGGAGCCGACTCATGCGTGAACGGCTGCTCCGGCCCGGCGCCGTCAACCAGCGGGGTGGTGAACACGCTGGCCGTCCACACGCCGCGGGGGGCCAGTTCGGCGTCGAACATCAGGGCATCCTCGGTGACCGTGGCGCCGTGGGCGCTGATGATCACGCCGCGGTGGACGCCATTGCGCATTGCGTCAATCTGCAGGGCGTCGGCCCGGACCTGCCGGCTGTGTTCGGCGGAAGGCACCACCTTTCCGCCTTTGACGTCGAACAGGTCGCTCAAGTCCGCGTCCACTTTGATCTGGATGCGGCAGGCCAGCGGCTGTTCCGAGTAGTTGTGGATTTTGATGTCGTCACGCAGACCGGGCCCGACCTGGCGGCTGTGCTCCACCACCAGCGGGCTCTCCACCGCCCCGTTGGCCCCGCGGGGCCTGCCGACGAACACCGCGCGGTAGGGTTCGCGGGTCTGGCCGGACAGCGGTTCCAGCGGAACGCCGTCGACCGTCAGCTGCCAGCGGGACAGAATCCGGGTGTCCTGGTAGAAAGCGCCCTGCGGCTGGCCGGGAAACACGTCCCCGCTCTCGGCGGAGATGCAGAAGGAGGAGCCTTCCACCACGGTGACCGCCGTCAGGCCGGATGATCCTGCACCGATATTTTCATTCCACGCACTCATCGACCGCTCCCTGGCGACTAGTCGGATGGCATGGGCCGGCCGTGCGGCCACGGTATCCATCGTCCCCCTACCGGCAGGACGCCGCAACGGTTATTACGTAGCGCCCGGTGCCGGCCCCGGAGAGCCGCGCCGCCGCGCCGTCGGACTGGCCTTGGGGGGCAGGGACCCCTTGCTGATCAGCAGCTTTAGGTGTCGAATCGTCTTACCAAGGCCGCTTGGCGGCTCACGACTAGCACGCCGGGAGATGGTCATGTCGGTAAAGGGCACAAACGGCCGGGGCAAGGGTCCGGGCCGCGGCAGTTCCGATCTCCGGCGGGCGGACGCGTCGGCCGGAGCGCCGGTGGACAAGCCTGAGGGCATCCGCAATGTCGCGCTGGTGGGACACTCCGGAGCCGGCAAGACCATGCTGCTCGAGGCCCTGCTCGCCGCCTCCGGGACCATCCCGCGGATGGGTTCCATCGTTGACGGCAACACAGTCAGCGATGCGGAGCCGTCCGAGATCCACCAGCAGCGCTCCGTGGTGCTTTCTGTGGCACCCCTGATTTACGACGGCGTCAAGGTGAACCTGCTGGACACACCGGGCTACGGGGACTTCACCGGCGAATTGCGGGCGGGACTGCGCGCTGCGGACGCGGCGCTGTTCGTGGTGTCGGCCGTGGACGGCATCGACGCCGCCACCACCGCGCTGTGGGCGGAGTGCGCCCAGCTGGACACGCCCCGGGCGGTGGTGATCAGCCGGCTGGACCACCCGCGGGCGAACTTCGACGCGGCCCTGGCCGCCTGCCAGAGCGCCTTTGGCCAGTCGGCGGTGCCCGCCTACCTGCCGGTCCTCGGGGACGGCGGCGCCACGGGACTGCTGGGGCTGCTGTCCGGGCAGGTTTCGGAGTACGACGGCGAGTCCCCGGCACCCGCGGTCCGGGACGCCACTGCGGATGAACTCGCATCCGTGGAATCGGCGCGCGGCACGCTGATCGAGGGCATCATCTCCGAGAGCGAGGACGAGTCGCTCATGGACCGCTACCTCGGAGGTAAGGATATCGACGCCGACGTCCTGGTGGGCGACCTCGAAACGGCTGTGGCGCGCGGATCGTTCTTTCCCGTCCTTCCAACCTCGGCCGAAAAAGGCGTGGGGATCGCCGAGCTGCTGGACATGCTGACCCGGGCATTCCCGACACCGCTGGAGGGTGCCGTGCCGGACGTGACGGACCTCGCCGGGGAACCGGCGGGTCCGCTGTCCTGTGACCCGGACGGGCCGCTGGCCGGTGAGGTGGTGCGCACCACCATGGACCCGTTCCTGGGTCGGGTCTGCCTGGTGCGGGTCTTTTCCGGTACGCTGCGCGAGGATTCGGCAGTGCACGTCAGCGGCCGCGGCCTGGCCGAACGGGGCCACGAGGACCACGACAGCGACGAGCGCCTGACCCACCTCTACTCCCCAATGGGGGCAAACCTGAAGCCGGTGCCGTTCGCGGTGGCGGGCGACATCTGCGCCATCACCAAACTTGGCAGCGCCGAGACCGGCGATACTGTGTCCGCGAAGGACGCTCCGCTGCTCATCACCGCCTGGGACATGCCGGAGCCGCTCATGCCGGTCGCCGTCGAGGCCGCCACCCGCAGCGACGAGGACGCCCTCGCCAAGAGCCTGGGCAAGGTGGCCGCCGGCGACCCGACGCTCCGGGTGGAGCGCAACTCGGAAACCCACCAGCTGATCCTGTGGTGCATGGGCGAGGCCCACGGCGAGGTGGTCCTGGACCGGCTGCGGGACCAGGGCGTGAAGCTGCAGACCGTGCCCGTGGTGACACCGCTGCGAGAGACCTTCGCCGCGCCCGCTGTTGGGCACGGGCGCTACGTCAAGCAGTCCGGCGGCCACGGCCAGTACGCCATCTGTGACATTGAGGTGGAGGCGCTCGAACGCGGGGCTGGCTTCGAGTTCGTGGACAAGACCGTGGGCGGGGTGGTGCCGAACCAGTTCATCGGCTCGGTGGAGAAGGGTGTGCGGTCGCAGATGCAGAAGGGTGTCTCGGCCGGCTTCCCGGTGGTGGACATCCGGGTGACCCTCGTGGGCGGCAAGGCCCACAGCGTCGACTCCTCGGACGCCGCCTTCCAGTCCGCCGGTGCGCTGGCCCTCCGCGAGGCCGCAGCCGCCGGCCGCATCCAGCTGCTGGAGCCCGTTTCCGCCGTCACCATCAGCATCCCGGATGAGTACGTGGGAGCCGTCATGAGCGACCTGTCGTCCCGCCGTGGCCGGCTCACGGGCACGACGTCGTCCGGCGGGGACGCCACGGAGGTCACCGCCGAGGTCCCGGACGGGGAACTCCTCCGGTATGCGGTGCAGCTGCGGGCGCTGACCGCCGGCACGGGCCGGTTCCGCCGCAGCTACCTGCGGCACGAACCCGTCCCGGGCAACGTGGCACCGGCGGCGGCGCACGCCTAGGCGTAGATGGCTGTTCCCCAAGCCTGCGTGTATCCAAGGCAACCACGCCTCGTGGGCTCAAGGTATCTAGTCGCTGGAATGCCACTGGCGAGGTGGCCGAGCCACGGCGTATCGCTCACCACTGTAGAAGAGATGTGCATCAGAACAACGACCGGCAAACCCAGAAAGTCACGCGCACCAACTGAACCCGGTGCCGCTGGCGGACATTCGGCCGGTCGGGGAGTCGCGTTGCAGTCCGGTGGCAGTGGTGGACATTCGGCCGGTCGGGGAGTCGCGTTGCAGTCCGGTGGCAGTGGTGGACATTCGGCCGGTCGGGGAGTCGCGTTGCAGTCCGGTGGCAGTGG
>NZ_QLNP01000070.1 GCF_003261175.1 Arthrobacter globiformis
GGTTCGCCGGGGCGGCCGGCGGATTCCCCGGCGGCCAGGGCGGGCCGTTCGGCGGCGCCTCCCAGCTGCTGACCTCCGTCACCGCGAGTGTCTCCCCCGGCATCCTTGCCGCCGGCATCGCGGCAGTGTTCGGCGTCGCCATCATCGGCGCATTGGTTCCGGCCCTGCTCACCGCCCGCATCCGCCCCATCGAAGTCCTCCGAGGAGAATAGCCATGATTGAAGTCAAGGATCTGGTCCGCACGTTCAAGTCCGGCGACCGCACCATCAAGCCGGTCAACGGCGTCAGCTTCGAGCTGGAGCAGGGCACGCTGGCGTCCATCGTGGGCAAGAGCGGCAGCGGCAAGAGCACTCTCCTGTCCCTCCTGGGCGCCTTGGACAAGCCCACCAGCGGAGACGTCGTCGTCAACGGCGTGAGCCTGGCGGGCATGCCGGACGGCAAGCTGACCGAATACCGGCGCCGGGACATCGGCTTCGTGTTCCAGCAGTTCAACCTGGTGCCCAACCTGTCCGCGCTGGACAACGTCATGCTGCCCATGGAGTTCGCCGGGGTGCGGAAGTCCGCCCGGGCCGAGCGGGCCCGGGCCCTGCTGGAGCAGGTGCAGCTCGACCCGGACAAGCACGGCCGGCGCATCAACCGGCTCTCCGGCGGCGAACAGCAGCGCGTGGCGATCGCCCGGGCCCTCGCCAACGAACCCAAGCTGATCCTCGCCGACGAGCCCACCGGCAACCTCGATGAGCAGACCGGCGAACACATCATCGAACTGCTCAGCTCCCTCAGCCGCGACCACAACACCACAATCCTCGTGGTCACGCACGACCGCACGCTCGCCAACAAGACTGACCGCCGGTTCCGGCTGCAGCAGGGCAGGCTGACGGAGGAACCTGTCCGCGGCCGCGCTGCAGAGCCGGCGGCAGTCTAGGCCGACGCCGACACTCCAATCAGCGTCGTGGCGAGCGTCGCAGCTGGGGCGGAAAGGTGGGGGCGGCCCGAAAACCCTCCCTCACCTTTCGCAGGTTTTGACGCGATCCTTGCTCACTTCTCGCTGGTTTTGGCCCAACGCTCCCTCACCCGGGTGAGAGGATGGCGTCATGACGTCGCCGATCGCCAAGCCGTGGCTCTTCAGCCAGTCCAACCCGGATCCCCTTGCAGCCACAGGCCGCCGGCTGCGCTGGGGTGTCATTGCCACCGGCAGGATCGCTTCCCTGGTGTCGCAGGACCTGGCGCTTCTGGAGGACGCGGAACTGTACGCCGTCAGCTCCCGGGCCCAGCACACGGCGGACGCTTTTGCAGCCGAGTTCGGCTTTGCCGTGGGGTACGGGGACGACGGCGGACAGCGCGGCTACGAACGGCTCCTCGCCGACGACTCGGTGGACGTGGTCTACGTGGCCACGCCTCACGCCCAGCACCACCAGGTGGTGCTGGCTGCGCTGCGGGCGGGCAAGCACGTGCTCTGCGAAAAGGCTTTCACCATCAACGCCCGCGAAGCGGCCGAGCTGATCGACGTGGCCCGCGAGAAGAAGCTGTTCCTGATGGAGGCCGTGTGGAGCCGCTTCCTGCCCAGCATGCAGAGGGCCTTCGAGATCGCACATTCCGGCGAACTCGGAACCGTCCAGTGGGTCTCGGCGGACCTCGGCTTCCCCGCACCGTACTCTCCTACCGCCCGGCTCTGGGCTGTCCAGGACGGCGGCGGCGCCCTTCTGGACATCACCGTCTACCCGCTGCTGTGGGCCCTCGGCACCCTGGGTTTCCCGCAGACGGTGAGTGCCATGGGCACTCTGAACGACGACGGCGTGGACGCCCAGAATGCGCTCACGCTGGGTTACCACCACGGGGCCCAGGCACAGCTCACCTCGTCCCTGCTCGCCCATGGCCCCCGCGCCGCAACGGTTGCAGGCAGCCTGGGATACCTGCAGACACTCGGCTCAATCAATAACCCCAAAAAACTGGTGGTGGGGATCGGGCAGGAGACACCGCGGACGGAACACTTCGAGGTGACGGGCCGGGGCTACACGTACGAGCTTCGCGAGGTGACGCGGTGCGTCCAGCAGGGCCTCACCGAGAGCCCGGTCATGCCCCTGGAGGACTCCCTGAACACGATGCGTCTGTTCGACGGCGTGCGGGCCCAGCTCGGAGTCGCGTATCCGAACGACGCGCACTGAGGAGCCCTTCCGCACCTTCATCCAATCGAAAGAAATACTCTCCCGGGTCTGGACTCTCACTTTGGGCCAGGCTTAGGCTGTAGTCGATCGTCGATTTATTCGGGGAGGGGGTGTGTTGAGCGTGACCGTTGCATCTTTGTCGTGGTCTGCACTGCGCCCCTTGCGCCCGGTTCTTTTGGCTGGCGCCGCTGCTATGGCCTGGCTGGCGGTATCCGCCCCGGCTGCCGACGCCGACAATTCGCACCTCTCTGATTCGCTGAGCGGGAGCATTTCCTCGGCTGTCTCGTCCGTTGAAGGCAGTACGGACAGCGTGGCGGGAACCGTTGTGGAGCTGGTCTCCGCGAAAGCACATGAAGCCCCCGCCGCTGCTCAGCCCACGCCGGCTGTAGCTCCCCTGCCGCTTCCGGACATCGATCCGGCATCATTGCCGGCTACGGTTGCGCCGGCGCCGGCCGAACAGCCTCCAGTTGTTGCGCCTCCACCTGTTACTCCCGTTCCTTCCACGCCGGCGGCACCCGTAGTCGTCGTTGCGCCCGTTGTGGCGTCCATTGTGGAGCCCGTTGACGCCGCTCTCGGCGGACTGCCTCTGGGCGAGGCGCTCCCGGATGAGACCTTGGCTGGAGTCACCGGCCCCGTAGCCTCCGTTGCTGATGGGGCATTGACGGAGACGGCCGAAACTGTCGTGACGCCGGTGGCCGAGGCCGTTAAGCCAGTAGCCGAGATCGTGGAACCAGTAACCGACGCCGTGAGCCCGGTGACTGATGCCCTCCCTGTCGAGCTTCCCGCCGAGACGGTCACTGACGTGCTAACCCAGGCGCCCCCTCTGACGGCACCTGTCACTGCACCCGTCACGGAATTCGTGGCGGACCTTGTCGCGGTTCCAGAACGGCTCCCCGCAGTTGACCTCACCCAAACGAGGCAAATTCCCGCAAGTCCAGAGGCCCCGCTTGGCATCGCCGCCGGGCCCTCGGTGGTGCCCGCGCTGCCTGTTCAACCGGCCGTCGGATCACCGGCTCATTTCAGCCACCCTGTTGCGACGAAAGTTGCCAACCCCACGGGGTCCGCCCCGGAGGTCCCTGCCGGCGGAGACTCGCCATCCGGTGAAGACCGCACGCCATCACCGGAGGCGCTGCTTCCGGCTCCGGCGTCAGGGTCGGGAAGCGGCACGTCATCCGGCGGCCCTTCCGCTTCGGCCGCCTGGCTCAACAGCCCCTTTGAATACCTGCCGCTCATGGGCTTTGTCCCTGTCAGCGGCCCCCTTCAGCATGCTCCTTCGCCGGTGGCCATCGACCCCGGCTCCTCTCCTGACTAGTTGGGCCCCTTCTGCCTCCCTGCGGCAGACACACGGCCAATCAGGCTGCCTTGAGCACCTGACAACAACTTTTCAGGAGACATCACAATGCACCAGACAGTTCGCAGGGGTCTATTAGGCACCCTCTTTGCCGGCGGGCTACTTGCCCTCGGCGCTACCGCGGCGAGCGCGGATACCACTGCCACGGCCGCGGTCAACATCGCGTCTGAAACCGCTTCGGCGGACCTAAATGCTTCGACGTCGCTGGGTCTGCTGGGTGGCCCAGCGCCGTCGAATTCTTCCACGGTCAGCGTCAATGCCGACCTCAACACCGGTACCTCGAACGGCACTGCCGCCGTGGCACCGGCCGCGACCGCCCTGGTCGACGTCAATCTCGGTGGCGCCGGAACGGGGACCGCCCCGGCTGCTGACGCTACCGCCGTGGTCGACGTAAACCTCGGCAACACCACGACGGGTACCGCCCCGGCTGCTGACGCTACCGCCGTGGTCGACGTAAACCTCGGCAACACGACGACGGGTACCGCCCCGGCCGCTCCGGTAGCCAACGTGGCAGCCGCCGCAGACGTTAACCTCGGCAACACCGCAGTGACCGGAACCGACACCACCGTTCCCGCAGCCGACGCCACCGCCCTGGTCGACGTCAACCTCGGCAACACCGCAGTGACCGGAACCGACACCACCGTTCCCGCAGCCGACGCCACCGCCCTGGTCGACGTCAACCTCGGCAACACCGCAGTGACCGGAACCGACACCACCGTTCCCGCAGCCGACGCCACCGCCCTGGTCGACGTCAACCTCGGCAACACCGCAGTGACCGGAACCGACACCACCGTTCCCGCAGCCGACGCCACCGCCCTGGTCGACGTCAACCTCGGCAACACGACGGGAACGGGTAGCACGGCTCCTGCCGCCGACGTAGCAGCCCTGGTCGACGTCAACCTCGGCAACACCGCAGTGACCGGAACCGACACCACCGTTCCCGCAGCCGACGTGGCAGCCGTAGTCGACGTAAACCTGGGAAACACCACCGGCACGGCATCAGAAACAGTTGTTCCCGCCGCTGATGTAGCAGCCTCACTCGACGTCAACCTCGGCGGCACGGGTTCCCTGGGAAGTGGTGCTGAAGGCACCGTTGACCTCGGGCTCGGCACGGGAACCGATGCATCTGTAGACCTGGGTGTTGACTTGGGCATCGGCCTTGGCGCAGAGACAGTGACGACGCCGCCAGCTGTTGATCCGGGTGATGGAACCGGCAACGGCTCCGATCCGGGTGACGGAACGGATGGAACCGGTACCGATGGAGCCGGAACCGGAACCGACGGCACGGGCACTGACGGAGCCGACGGTAGTGGAACCGGCACCGACACAACCGGCACCGACGGCAGTGGAACCGGCACCGGCACAACCGGCACCGACACTAACGGTGGAGCCGGAAATGGCACCGACAATGGCACTGTGACCACGACAACTGGTGCTGCCATCCTGCCCGCTGGCTCGCTGACCACTGGCGCCTCGGCAGCGGCAAGCCCCGCAACCATGGCCAACGGAAACATGGCCACCGCACAGCAGACGCTCGCTAACACCGGAGCCGACGCAGGGCTGCTGCCTCTCGCACTGGTCCTGCTCGCGATCGGCGCGATGCTGGTGATCCGCAGGAAGAAGGCCTAACAGTCCGGATCATGTCCGGACAGGAATAAACCGCACTTCGTCGGCGGTCCGCATCACGGCAGTCCTCTTGACCGCCCGATGCCGGGCCGCCGGCGAAGCCGCGTCCCCGCCCGCCCGCGTCCCCGGCCGCCGGGAACCCCGGCCGATCCCCGGAAATCAGCCAGCGGCATCAATTAGTAAGTAGACGTATTATCCTTAACACCGAGCCAGAACTGAGAAGGACGGCAACGTGTTGAAAGAAACGCACAGCGGGGTGTCACCGGAGGTACTGGGCGGGCGCTACCTGCTGGGTGGGGTGATCGGACGCGGCGGCATGTCGTCGGTCTATACGGCCAGGGACCAGAACCTGGGCCGGGACGTGGCCCTGAAGCTCTTCGCCCCCCAGGCCGCAGATGCCGATGAACTCAAGCGCCAGGAAGCCGAGATCCGGCTCCTGGCGACGTTGAACCATCCCAGCCTTGTCACGCTTTTCGACGCCGGCGTGGATTCCCGCGTCCCGGACCAGCCGAGGCCCTTCCTCACCATGGAACTCGTGGACGGGCAGGACCTGCGCAGCCGCCTCAGGCACAGCCGCGTTCCGCTCGAGGAGGTTGCCGTCATCGGCGCCGGGGTCGCGGATGCCCTAGCCTACGTTCACGGGCTGGGCATCATTCACCGCGACATCAAACCCGCCAACATTCTCCTCATTCAGGTCCGGCCCGGCGAGCCGGTGCGGCCCAAACTGACGGACTTCGGCATTGCCCGGATCGTGGACGGGACCCGCCTCACGGCCACCGGCACCATGGTGGGCACGGCAGCGTACCTGAGCCCCGAGCAGGCGATGGGCTCCCCACTTTCGCCCGCGTCAGACATCTATTCGCTCGGCCTCGTGCTGCTTGAATGCATCAAGGGCAGGGTTGAGTATCCGGGCAGCGCGGTGGAATCGGCAGTGGCCCGGCTGCATCGTGCCCCTGAAATTCCTGCCGACCTGCCCGCACAATGGCAGCACCTGCTGGCGTCCATGACCGCCCTCGAACCGCTGGAGCGGCCCTCCGCCGCAGACCTGGAAGTGGCTCTCCGGCACGCCCTCGTCTCACCGGACTCCGCTCCCGGAGACCTGGCCGAGGAGCACACCCGCGTTCTTCCCGCACTCCCGGCTCGGCCGCCGTCGATTCTTCCGGCCGGGGTTTCTGAAACGGCGTCCACCGCAAAAACAACAGCCAAGACACCGGGCAGGTCAGATACTCCAGGCCGGAACAGCCGCGCGGCCGGAACGAAACGCCGGAGCTGGCGCTTCCGGTTTGGCTCCGCTCTTGCAGCGGCAGCCCTGCTTGGCGGAGCAGCCGCCGTGACCGTGGCCGCCAACTCAGCTGAAACGCCCGACGTCGTTCCTTACCCCAGCGTGAGCGGCACCCTGGGTGACCATCTCGTGGAGCTGCAAAGGAGCGTTGAACCATGAGCCCGATCCGGTTACCGTCCGTGTGGCGCCGGGCGATCACCGTCCTCACCGGGTGCATGCTGGCAGCGGGACTGGCCGGCTGCGCGGGCGCTGCCCCGGAACTCGAAACGAACGCGGCTGCAAAGTTTCAGCAGCAGGTCTTGGAGGTCACCAGGTCTGCTGCGGGAAGCAATCCCGCCGCCGCCCTGAAGTCCCTGGACCGGCTGTCCTCTGAACTGGATGCTGCGGCGGCTGCCGGGCAGGTTTCCTTCAAACGCCACCGGAGCATCACGGCGGCCATCGACTCGGTGCGGGCCGACCTGACGGCAGCGCAGGCAGCCAAGAAGGCGGCTGCGGACGCGGCTGCCCGGGCTGCCGTGGCGAAACCCGCCGCAACCCCGACATCCTCCCCGGCGGCTGCGCCCGTTGTGGTGGTCCCGGCCCCTGCCCCCGCGCCGGCTCCCGTGCCCGTGAATGGCGGAAAGAGCGGGGACAACTCCGGCAAGGGCAGCTCAGAGGGGAAGAAGGACAAGAGGCCGGGCAAGAACAAGGACTAGTCCCCCTCGGGGGACCAGCCCTTGTTCTCACTCGATCAGGAAGCTTCTCCGCCGATCAGGAAGCTTTTCATACCGTCAGGAAGCAGCCGCCGGGAACCGCTCCCACGCCCGGTGGGCGGCCAAGAGCTCCTGGATCTGCGGAACCACCTGCCCGGCGCTGTCGCCCAGCACCACGCCTGCCGCATCGTCCGGGATGCTGGCCGCATCCAGCCCTGCCGAGCCGGATCCCCACGCCCCGATGGCCTTGGCATGGCGGAAGGCCTCTGACAGCAGCAGCACGATGCGGGGATCAAGCGAAGCACCGGGTTCACCGACCTTCGCGTCCAGCCCCTGTTCGGCGTCGGCTGCCGGCGCACCGGATCCTGCCACGATCACCGCATCGAACTCGGTGGAGCGGGCGGTGAGGTAGGTCCGTTGAACCGGGACCCCGCCGTCGGCCTCTCCCCCGAGCGTCCCGCCGGACGGGGCGATCACCAGCGGCACGATGCCGGCGTCGTCGAGCGCCTTGCGGGCATCCCGGACAGCCTCCAGATCACTGGACTCGTCCGCCACGATTCCGACGACGCGGCCGGCTACCGGCCAGGTCTTCCCCAGCTGGGACACTGCAGGGCTGGGCTGGGCGTCCGGCACCTCCTCGGTGGCGTCAGGGGCGGGCATGCCGAGCCCTCGGGCCACCGCGGCGCACAGCGCGGCATCGATGTTTGCCAGCGCGAGCAGCTGCCGCTCCCGGACCGGCATCTCGTAGCACTTGCCGAGCTCGAACGTGTAGGCTTGGATCACGTGATCCTGCTCCACCGGCGTGAGGCTCCGGAAGAACAGGCGGGGCTGGCTGTAGTGGTCGTCGAAGGATGCGGGATTCTTCCGCTGCTTGATGGCCTCGGCCACCGCTTCCGGGACATCGACGAACGCCCCGAGGTCAGCCCCGGCCTTGAACGGGCAGCCGCCGTCGAGGGAATTGGGCCGGTAGGGCGCCACCCCGGCGTGGACGGCGGTCTGGTGCATGCCGTCACGCAGCATGTCGTTGACGGGAGCCTGCGGACGGTTGATGGGGATCTGCGCGAAGTTCGGGCCGCCCAGCCGCGAAATCTGGGTGTCCAGGTAGGAGAACAGCCTGACCTGCAGGAGCGGGTCGTTGGTGACGTCGATGCCCGGCACGAGGTGCCCCGGATGGAAGGCCACCTGCTCCGTTTCCGCGAAGTAGTTGACCGGGTTGGCGTTGAGCGTCATCAGGCCGATGGGCTGCACCGGGGCGAGCTCCTCAGGCACAAACTTTGTGGGGTCAAGCAGGTCGATCCCCTCGAACATCTGGTCCTCGGTGTCGGGGAAGGTCTGGATGCCCAGCTCCCACTCCGGGTAGGCGCCGGCCTCGATCGCATCGGCAAGGTCCCGCCGGTGGAAGTCCGGATCCATGCCGTTGATGATCTGGGCCTCCTCCCAGACCAGGGAGTGCACGCCCTGCTTCGGCTTCCAGTGGAACTTGACCAGCGTCGTAGCGCCGGCGGCGTCAACCAGGCGGAAGGTATGGACTCCGAAACCCTCCATGGTCCGGTAGGAGCGCGGAATCCCGCGGTCGGACATGTTCCACATGGTGTGCGCCTGCGCCTCGGTGTGCAAGGAGACGAAGTCCCAGAACGTGTCGTGGGCGCTCTGGGCCTGCGGGATCTCGCGGTCCGGATGCGGCTTCGCGGCGTGCACGACGTCTGGGAACTTGATTCCGTCCTGGATGAAGAACACGGGAATGTTGTTGCCCACGAGGTCGTAGGTTCCCTCGTCGGTGTAGAACTTGGTGGAGAAACCCCGTGTGTCGCGGACGGTGTCCGCCGAGCCGCGTGAGCCCAGGACCGTGGAGAACCTGACGAACACCGGCGTTTCCACATCCTTGGCGAGAAAGCCTGCGCGGGTGATGTTGGCGGCGGTGCCGTACGAGCGGAAGACGCCGTGAGCACCGGCGCCCCGGGCGTGCACCACGCGCTCCGGAATTCTCTCGTGGTCGAAGTGGGTGATCTTCTCCCGGAGGTGGTGGTCCTGGAGCAGGATCGGGCCTCGGGGCCCTGCTTTCAGCGAGTGGTCCGTGTCCGCCAGCCGGAGCCCTTGTGCGGTGGTCAGGTACTGGCCGGACTGCGCCCGGGAGTGTTCCGGTGCCCCCGTGGGGCTGCCGGTCGGAGACACCGCTTCCGGACCCTGCTGGTCCGGCTTGGGCGGCAGCGGTTCCCGCGGGGTGGTGGGTTCGACGACGGCGGGCTGCTCCCCTGCCGGAGCTCCTGGGATGTTGATAGCTGGTTGTTCAGGCACAGAGACGATCCTTTCCGAAGCGGCGGCCTAGCCGGACTCGGCCCAGGCGCTGGGCACCCGGCCGAAAGATAAGCCTGCTTAGTACCCTATGAAAAACGAGTGGCCCCCCACAACCGCGGGCCGTCATTTGGGCATGCCTGAGCTTCATAGTCAGCAGCCTTACTTTCGCTCTTCAAATGCCGACTGCTTCCCGCTACGTTGGAGGTGTTCCATCCGAACAAGGGCAATCAGAACCACGGGCCAGCCGCCCGTACGCCGAAGGAGTGAACCAAGCATGGCAACTGTCCAGGAATCGATCACCGTCGATGTCCCCGTACGCCAGGCCTACAACCAATGGACCCAGTTTGAGGATTTCCCCAACTTCATGAGCGGCGTCGACGCCGTCCGCCAGCTCGACGACACCACTGTTCATTTCGAAACCAGCATCGCCGGTGTGAAGCGCGAGTACGACGCCCAGATCACCGTCCAGGAGCCAGACCAACGTGTCACATGGGAGAGCCTGAACGAGCCCCGCAATGCCGGCACTGTGTGGTTCGAGTCCCTGGGCGCCAACGAAACTAAGGTGAACGTCGAACTGACGTGGGAGCCCGAATCAGCGATGGAGAAGCTCGGCGCAGCCACCGGACTCGATTCCCGGCAGGTCGCCTCGGACCTGAGGAAGTTCAAAAAATTCATCGAGGAACGCGACACAGAAACCGGCGCCTGGCGTGAAAGCGTCAGCGGTGGCGAGGTAGAAGGTGATGCGGGTTCGACGGCGGCTGGCACGGGAGGCGGCCTGGGGGCCGGCACCGGGGCCGGTACCGGAGCCGGTACGACGGCTGGCATGGGTGCCGGAGCGGGCGGTGCCGGCGCCGGAACGGGAGCGGGCGGCGCTGGAGCGGCCGGGGCCGGCACCGGCATGGGGACTACAGCGGCCGGCGGCAACGGCGACCCCGGCGCGAGCACCGGCTACTCCGAGGGGGCCGGCATGGACGCGGTCCCGGGCCGCACGTACGAATCAGGCGCCGCCTACGACGCCTCGGCAACCGAGCGCCCCGTCAGCACCGACCCTGACATGGCGGTCGACGCCCCGTACGGTGACGACGACACCGGCGAGCCGCGGAATGAAACCCGGCACACGGACACCCGCCGCGACGACATCCCCGACCGGTAGGTCAAACTTCAAGCCGCTAGCAGTCCCGGCAGGCAAAGAAGCGCCCCGCCACTCACATGAGTGGCGGGGCGCTTCATTGCTCAGACTCAGCCGCGAGCCAGAGAATCAGCTCAGGGTGGCGACGATCTTATTGAGCGTCGCGGACGGCCGCATCACGGCCGCCGCCTTCTCCGCGTCCGGGTGGTAGTAGCCGCCGATGTCCACCGGCTGGCCCTGGACGCCCAGGAGTTCGGAAACGATGGCCTCCTCGTTGGAGGTCAGCGCCTCGGCGACCGCAGCGAAGGAGGCCGCCAGCTCGGCGTCCTCGGTCTGCTTGGCCAGCTCCTGAGCCCAGTACTGCGCCAGGTAGTAGTGGCTGCCCCGGTTGTCGAGTTCGCCGGCCTTGCGGCTCGGGGACTTGTTCTCGAGCAGGAACGTGCCGGTGGCGCGGTCCAGGGTGTCGGCCAGGACCTGCGCGCGGGCGTTGTCGGTGGTGTTGGCCAGGTGTTCGAAGCTGACGGCCAATGCCAGGAATTCACCCAGGCTGTCCCAGCGCAGGTGGTTTTCCTTCAGCAGCTGCTGGACGTGCTTCGGGGCGGAACCGCCGGCGCCGGTCTCGAAGAGGCCGCCGCCGTTGATCAGCGGAACGATGGACAGCATCTTGGCACTGGTGCCCAGCTCCAGGATCGGGAAGAGGTCCGTGAGGTAGTCGCGGAGGACGTTGCCGGTGACGGAGATGGTGTCCTCGCCCTTGCGGATGCGCTCCAGCGTGAAGGCGGTGGCCTTCACCGGGGACAGGATCTCGATCTGGAGGCCCTCGGTGTCGTGCTCCTGCAGGTATTCGCGGACCTTCTCGATGAGCTTGGCGTCGTGCGCGCGGGTCTCGTCGAGCCAGAACACCGCGGGCGTCTGGGACGCGCGGGCGCGGTTCACGGCCAGCTTGACCCAGTCGCGGATGGCCAGGTCCTTGGTCTGGCAGGCGCGCCAGATGTCGCCCGGGGCAACTTCGTGTTCGATCAGGACGTTGCCCGAGCCGTCGACCACCTGGATCTTGCCCGGGACCTGGGCCTCGAAGGTTTTGTCGTGGCTGCCGTATTCCTCGGCGGCCTGGGCCATGAGGCCGACGTTCGGGACGGTACCCATGGTGGTGGGGTCGAAGGCGCCGTTGGCGCGGCAGTCGTCGAGGACAACCTGGTAGATGCCGGCGTAGGAGCTGTCCGGGAGGACTGCCAGGGTGTCGGCCTCCTGGCCGTCCGGGCCCCACATGTGGCCCGAGGAACGGATCATGGCGGGCATGGAGGCGTCCACGATGACGTCGCTGGGGACGTGCAGGTTGGTGATGCCCTTGTCGGAGTCGACCATGGCGATCGCGGGGCCTTCTTCGAGGCCCTTCTTGATGGCGGCCTGGACGCCCTCGCGGACGTCCTCCGGCAGCTCGTCCAGCCCGTTGAGGATGGAGGCGAGGCCGTTGTTGGGGCTCAGACCGGCCGCAGCGAGCTGCTTGCCGTAGGTGTCGAACAGCTCGGAGAAGTAAGCCTTGACCACGTGGCCGAAGATGATGGGGTCGGAGACCTTCATCATGGTGGCCTTCAGGTGTGCGGAGAAGAGCACGCCCTCTTCCTTGGCCCGGGCTACCTGTGCTGCCAGGAATTCGTCCAGGGCGGCGGCGCGCATCACGGTGCCGTCGATGACCTCGCCGGCGAGGACCGGGAAGGCCTTCTTCAGGACCTTGACCGTGCCGTCCTCGCGGACCAGCTGGATTTCAATGGTGCCGTCGGCTGGGACCACCATGGACTTCTCGTTGGCGCGGAAGTCGTTGGCGTTCATGTGGGCCACGTTAGTCTTGGACTCGGGGGTCCAGGCACCCATGGAGTGCGGGTTCTTGCGGGCGTAGTTCTTGACCGACAGCGGTGCGCGGCGGTCCGAGTTGCCTTCGCGCAGGACCGGGTTCACGGCGGAGCCCTTGATCTTGTCATAGCGGGACCGGATGGCGGTCTCTTCGTCGGACGTGGGATTGTCCGGGTAGTCCGGCAACTTGTAGCCCTGGGACTGCAGCTCAGCGATGGCGGCCTTCAGCTGCGGGACGGATGCACTGATGTTGGGCAGCTTGATGATGTTGGCTTCCGGCTTCTTCGCCAGTTCACCGAGTTCAGCCAGAGCGTCGCCGATCCGCTGCTCTTCAGTGAGGTAGTCGCCGAAGACGGCGATGATGCGGCCGGCCAGCGAAATGTCGCGGGTCTCCACCTGCACACCTGCCGTGGACGCGAACGCCTCGATGATCGGCAGGAACGAATATGTGGCCAGCATCGGCGCTTCGTCGGTGTGGGTATAGATAATTTTGGCCATGCTCGGGCGTCTCCCTGAAGGTCGGCTTGTATCTGGTATTCCGGTCTATTTCACCAACCTTTAACTTACCCGAGGTGGACCGGTTGAACCTCAACTGGAGGGCCGGAAGCCCTTGGATTACCGCGTTTCTGTGTCTTCCGCCACACTATCCATTGTCCCCGGCGCGGTGGGGCTCTAATCTTTCTCTCATAAAGGAATACCGCTTCGGCGGCTGAACTGAGTTGGAACCCCTTGCGGCAGGGGCATCAGCACCACCCCTACCTGGCAAGAAAACTTGAATCGTTTTGAACCGAGCTTGTCATCCCCGGGTAGGTCAATCAGTCACCCGGCGTGCCTCCCGGGCCCGCCCCACCTGATAGGTAGGACCGCAAATGACGAGCAAAAAGACACTGGCTGGCAGCCTCTCCACGGGCTTGCTGCTGGTAGTGAGCGCCATCGGCGGCGCTACAGCCTCTTCTGCAACGTCGCAGGATGCAACCCAGCTGCAGGTTGCAAGCACTCCCGTGTCCAGCCCGCAGGGCTACTGGACGCCGGAGCGCATGCGCGCCGCCCTTCCCGGCGATGTGCTGGCCGTCAAGGCCGTGGCAAGGCACGAAAACCAAGGCTCCTCGCCTTCGGCTGCCGTGGCGACGGGAGAGCCGACGAGAATCGCGGGCACGGCCGCGCAGACCACCGTAACCACTGCACTGCACGCTGACGAAAACCCGGTGCCGCACATCGGCAAGGTCTTCTTCACCCTCGCCGGAATCAACTACGTCTGCTCCGGCAACTCAGTCGCTGCCCAGAACAGAAGCCTCGTGGCCACCGCCGGCCACTGTGTTAATGAGGGACCTGGCGCATTCGCCACCAACTGGGTGTTTGTTCCCGGCTACAACAAGGGCCTGTCCCCGTACGGTCAATGGCCGGCCCGGTCGCTGCACGCGGCACGGAACTGGACCTCCGGCGGCGATATCCGGTACGACACCGGCTTCGCCGTGGTGGCCCGGGTGGGTGGCAAGACCCTGGCCGACAGGGTGGGTGCCTCCGGTGTGGAGTTCAGCCAGCCGCGGGGGCTTACATACAAGTCCTATGGGTATCCGGCCGCGGCCCCGTTCACCGGCACGACCCTGGTCAGCTGCACAGGCACGGCCAAGGACGACACGATCAACCCCCAGTTCAACTCCCAGGGCATTTCCTGTGACATGACGGGCGGTTCCTCGGGCGGCCCTTGGTTTGCCCGGGGCGACACGAACTTCCAGAACTCCGTCAACAGCTACGGCTATGGAACGAGTTCCACCACGATGTTCGGGCCGTTCTGGGGCTCGACCATCATGAAGGTCTACGACAGTGCACAGCGGAAATAAGGATGCCGCGGGCAGCACTGACGACGCCGAGGTAAGCCACCGCGTCAGTCAGGCGCCCGAGGAGATCCTGGCCTACTGGACGCCGGAACGTATGGCGGAAGCGGTCCCCCGGGACATCCGGTTGCCGGCCCAGAAGGAATCGGAAGAAAACTAAAGCAAGTTAAAGCCCGACGGCGGCCGTCCCCTTAAGGGGGCAGCCGCCGTCGGGCTTTGCTTCCTACAGTGGAAGCTCTGGGCCCACGCCGCCCGGGTTCCCTGGCCGAGCGCCAGCGAGGTTAGGGCGGCGGTGGGGACTAGTGGAAGAAGTGGCGGGCGCCGGTGAAGTACATGGTGATGCCCGCAGCGTTGGCTGCAGCGACGACTTCCTCGTCCCGGACCGAGCCGCCGGGCTGCACCACAGCCCGCACGCCGGCGTCGATCAGGATCTGCAGGCCGTCGGCGAACGGGAAGAACGCGTCTGAGGCAGCGACCGCGCCGCGGGCACGGGCGGGAGCGCCGCTCGCGCCTGATTCTGCCGTACCGGCGTTAGCCGCGCCGCCGGCACCGTCGACGTCGGACTGCACGCTAACGCCCAGCGTGTTGGCCCGCTCGACGGCGAGCTTGCAGGAGTCCAGGCGGTTGACCTGGCCCATGCCGATGCCCACTGCGGCGCCGTTGGAGGCGAGCAGGATCGCGTTCGACTTGGCGGCCCGGCAGGCGGTCCAGGCGAACGCGAGGTCGGCCAGCGTGGCCTCGTCGGCTGCTTCGCCGGCGGCGAGCGTCCAGTTGGCGGGGGTATCGCCGTCGGCGTCCACCTTGTCGGTGACCTGCACCAGGACGCCGCCGGAGACCTGCCGGATTTCCGCGGGGTAGCGGCCGTAGCCCTCCGGGAGGGACAGCAGGCGGATGTTCTTTTTCTTGGAGAGGATCTCCACGGCCTCGGGCTCGAAGCCGGGGGCGATGACCACCTCGGTGAAGATGCCGGCCACGGTCTGGGCCATGCCGGCAGTCACGGTGCGGTTGGCCGCGATGACACCGCCGAATGCGGAGACGGGGTCGCAGGCGTGGGCCTTGGCGTGGGCATCGGCGATGGGGTCGGCGGCGTCGGCGGATGCCACGGCCACACCGCAGGGGTTGGCGTGCTTGATGATGGCCACGGCGGGCTCGGCGAAGTCGTAGGCGGCGCGCAGTGCTGCGTCGGCGTCCACGAAGTTGTTGTAGCTCATGGCCTTGCCGTGGATCTGGTCAGCCTGGGCGATGCCCGCGGGGGCTGCCTTGTCCACGTAGAGCGCGGCCTGCTGGTGCGGGTTCTCGCCGTAGCGCAGCACCTCGGAGCGTTCCAGGGCGAGGCCGGCGTAGGCGGGCCAGTCGATGACGCCGTCGCCGTCCTCGTCGAGGAACTGGCTGGCGGTCCAGGTGGCCACCGCGGTGTCGTAGGTGGCGGTGTGCGCGAACGCCTTCGCGGCGAGCCGGCGGCGGGTCTTGAGGTCGAAGCCGCCCTCACCGGCGGCGCGGACCACGTCGCCGTAGAACGCCGGGTCCACCACAATAGCGACGGCCGCGTGGTTCTTGGCGGCGGAGCGCACCATGGCGGGGCCTCCGATGTCGATCTGCTCCACGACGTCGTCCTGCGCGGCACCGGACCTGACCGTCTCAACGAACGGGTAGAGGTTCACCACCACCAGGTCGAACGCCTCGATCTCCATCTTGGCGATGGTCTCCATGTGGGCGGGGACGCGGCGGTCGGCGAGGATGCCGCCGTGGACGCGCGGGTGCAGGGTCTTGACCCGGCCGTCGAGCATCTCCGGGGAGCCGGTGACTTCCTCGACTTCCTGGACCGGGATGCCGGCGGCGGCGATCCTCTTGGCGGTCGAACCGGTGGAAACAATTTTGACGCCTGCTGCGTGCAGGCCCTTGGCGAGCTCCTCCAGACCGGTCTTGTCGTATACCGAGATCAGGGCCCGGCGGATGGGAACACGGTCAAGCTGCGTCAAGCTCACAAAAGTCTCCGTCTTTATCTCGCGGTGGATGTGCCGCGGTTGGTGGGGATACCGCCCAGTTTATCGTGTCGGTGGACCCCCTTCTGCTGGCGGACCCAGTGTGAAGGCCGGGCCGCTTCCCGCGTGGGGTCCGGCCCTTCCGGGCGTTCCCGGTCCGCCGCTTCGGGGCGTTCCGCAACGTAAGGTTTAAGCAGGAGGCCGAGATGAATATTTACACCGCTGTGCCCAGCGGCGAGCAGGTAGTCCAGGAACTGCCGTGGCGCTGGAAAGTGCAGGGCCGGATCTTCGTGATCGGCGGCCTGGGGTTCATGTTCGATGCCTGGGATGTCACCCTCAACGGCATTCTCATTCCGTTGCTGTCCACCCACTGGAGCCTCACCCCGGGCGAGGCCGGCTGGATCGGCACGGCCAACCTCATCGGCATGGCCCTGGGCGCCTTCATCTGGGGCACCATCGCCGACACCATTGGGCGCAGGAAGGCCTTCACGGCCACGCTGCTGATTTTCTCGCTCTTCACGGTGCTCGGCGCCTTCTCCCCCGACTTCTTCTGGTTCTGTGTGTTCCGCTTCATGGCCGGGTTCGGCCTGGGCGGCTGCATTCCCGTGGACTACGCGCTGGTGGGCGAGTTCACGCCCCGAAGGCAGCGCGGCCGGGTGCTCACCGCGATGGACGGCTGGTGGCCCGTGGGCGCCGCACTCTGTGGCTTCGTGTCCGCCTGGCTCGTCGCCGCTTTTGCCGACTGGCGCCTGACCATGCTCGTCATGGTGCTGCCTGCCCTGCTGGTGTTCTGGGTGCGGCGCAGCGTTCCCGAGTCGCCGCTGTTCCTGATACGCAAGGGACGCCGTGAAGAAGCCGCCCGGGTGATTGACGGACTGGTCGAGGCCACCGGAGCAGAGCCCCGGGCCTACAGCCTGCCCGAGCCGCAGGCCGTCCCGCGGTTTTCCGCCGGCAGCGCGTGGCAGCAGCTGCGCGGGGTTTGGCAGTTCAACTGGAAGATCACCACGGCTGCCTGGGCGCTGTTCATGAGCATCCTGCTGGTCTACTACCTGTCCCTGACCTGGATGCCGCGGATCCTGATCGGTGCCGGGTTCGCTGAGTACAAGGCGTTTCTGACGACGGCGGGAATGGCCGCCGTCGGGCTCCTGGGCGTGATTGCGGCAGCGCTGCTCGTGGAACGGGTGGGCCGCAAGTGGCTACTGGCTGTTACCGGACCGCTGTCCGCGCTGATCCTGGTGGTGGTGGCGTTCGTGGTGGATGTGCCCACAGCTGCCGTGTTCTGGCTGCTGGTGTTCGGGTTCGTGGTGCAGGTGGCCATCCCGGTGCTCTACACCTACGTTTCCGAGCTGTACCCCACGGAGCTGCGGGGCAGCGGCTTCGGCTGGGCGTCCACGTTCTCTCGGCTGGGCGCAGGCTTCGGCCCGCTCATTTTTGCGAACTACTTCTGGCCGCAGCTGGGGCTGGCCACATCGTTCGCTCTCGCCGGCGGCCTCGTGGTCCTGTCGGTGCTGTGGATGGCGTTCTTCTCCCCGGAAACCAGGCAGCGCCGCCTCGAGTAGGTGCCTTCCCAACTAGGTAGCAGCAGAGGGCGTTCCCAGCCTTGGGAACGCCCTCTGCTGCTACTCAGTTGATGAGCACCCCTCGACGGGATGCGCTACTTGGCGGACCGCGCGGCGGCGTGCTCCGCGGCCAGCGACGCGAGGGTGGAGACCAGGAGCCGCCGCTCCACCACCTTGATCCGCTCGTGCAGGGTGTCCTCAGTGTCGGCGTCCTCGATGGCCACCGCCTCCTGCGCGATGATGGGTCCGGTGTCCACGCCGGCGTCGGCCCAGTGCACGGTGCAGCCGGTGACCTTCACGCCGTAGGCCATGGCGTCGCGGACCCCGTGGGCGCCCGGGAAGGACGGCAGCAGGGCGGGGTGCGTGTTGAGGTATTTTCCGTCGAAGGCGTCGATGAACTCGGGGCTCACAATTCGCATGAAGCCTGACGACACCACCACGTCCGGCTGGTATGCGGCCACGGCTTCCGTCAGCGCGGCGTTCCACTCCGCGCGGTCCGGGTAGGCCTTGAAATCCACCACGAACGTGTCGATCCCGGCAGCTGCAGAGCGCTCCACGCCGTAGGTTCCCGGGCGGTCCGCGCCCACCGCGGCGATCTCAACATCCAGGTCCCCGGCCTGAACGGCGTCGATGACGGCCTGGAGGTTGGAACCGGTTCCGGAGACGAGGACTACTATGCGCATTGCTCAAGCTTAGGCGGCTGCTCGCGTAGGCTGGAAAACATGAACCCCACTCCGGGCCCCCAGGGGCCGCAGCGGACCGCGCGTCCGCTCAGCGAGGAGGCCAAAGCCTCACTCCAGAAGACGCACACGTTGTTCCGCATGTTCATTGTGGCCGCGCTGGGCGCCTTCTTCGTGTTCCAGCTGGACATCGCCTACCTCTGGCTCACGGCCCTTCTGACGGCGGCTGGCATCGCGCTGGGGATCATCGTGCTCATCCGGGCCATCCGGTTCAAGGAATCCAAACTGGTGTTGTTCGGAACCATCTCCGGCCTGGTGGTTTCGGCCGTGCTGGTTCTTCTGGTCCTGACCACGGCACTGTTCTTCAACCAGGTCCGCGACTTCCAGCAGTGCTCCCGCCAGGCGCTGACCAGCAAGGCAAGCACCGAGTGCCGGGTCCAGCTGGAGAACTCACTGCCCGGGCCGCTTCAGCAGCCGGTCCGCTAACTCCGCGAGCCACCCGACCAGGCCGGTCCACCCTGGGCGGCTATTTGCTGCTGGGTGCAGTCCCCAGCTCGGCGTCCCGCAGTTGCCGGCGCTCCAGCCACGGTCCCGCTGCATAGCCAATTACGACGCCGATGCCGACTTCCGCCGTCAGCCAGACTGCCGTCCACAGCGGGTCCGGACCGATGTCCGTGAGGCGGCCGATGCCGGCCGAGCCGCGCGCAAGATAGGCAAGGGCCGCAGCCAGAACGCCGGCAGCAGCCCCGACGATGAGGGCCAGGAACAGCGTGGACGCCGCGGCGGTCAGCCAGCGGACGTGGAGCTTAATGGACAGCCACTCGTCGAAGTGATTTTCCCCCTCGCGCAGGAACCACCAGCCGGCCAGGACCCCGGCGAGCACCGGAACCACCAGCGCCACCGGTCCGAAATCGAGTGGGCCGGAAGGGATGGCAGCAAAAACCGGGATGGTGGGCAGCGGTCCGACGGCGGTCCCGAGCGGACCCACCTGCGAGCCGGCTCCCAGCGCGAAACCTGAGCCGCTCAGCCACGCGAGTGCGAACACTGCCAGGTTGGGCAGGAAACCGAGCTGCGCAATGGTAAGGGCCGCGCCTCCGACGGGTCCGGCGTCGAGCCCTTCATAAACCGCCACCACAAGGTTCCAGTGGATGAAAAGATCGACGGCTAGCAGCGACGAGGAAATGGCAAGTGCCGCGATAACAGCCACGAAGCCTGCTTTGGCGGCGGAAGCCAGATACGAACCCGCCCACCGCGAATGCTGGCTGGTGCGGGCGATCCAGTCCACGGCGTCGACGCCGATCAGGCGGCTCCACGAACCGGCCTCTCGCCGTGCACCGATCACCATGCCGAGGCCGAACGGAACCAGCGGCAGGAGCCCGGCCCACCACAGGAAGACCTCAACATCTTCGGTCCGGCAGATGAACCCAGTGGCGATGCCAAAACCCGCATAAACCAGCCACGAGCCGAGCAGCGCCTGCCACAGCTGGTCCGTGTACGACGCCCGGGCAAGGCGCCTGCCTGCCCGCCAGGCCAGCAGGAACGGGATGAGGGTCAGGCCCAGCGGAAGCAGCGACAGTGTGCCGGTCTCGGGCCTGGCCGCGGCACCCTCCCCCACCGCGGTGAGGTACAGGGGCACCCCGTGGATGACCAGCCAAGCCTGGCCGGCGAGCCGGGCCAAGGCATCGAGGCCGCTGCTTCCGAAACCCGAGGTGGCCCACACCGCGACGATGGGTGCGATGACCAGCAGTGCGGAAATCATCGCCGCCTGCGCGGACTCGAGCCCGCCCTGCAGCCACAGGGGCATGGGAAGGCCACGGTCTCCGGTCTGGTCAGCACGCAGTTTCATCGCCTCCCATCGTGCCATGCGAGGCCCGGCCCGCCTGTTTCGACAGGCTCAACGGCGTGAGAAGTCGGACCAGACTCCGCTGGCACCAGTACGGGCAAGCTCAACAGCGAGCGCTTTTTCAGAGGGCCGGACGTAAAATTAGCTTGTCCGCATTCAGTGGTTGGAGGCAGAAATGACTACCGCATCCCCACATGCACACGGCGTTCACTTTGGCAGGACTGACGTCCAGAACGCTGGCATGGGTGTAGGTATTGTCTTGATGGTGGTCGGTGTGCTGGGGTTCATCCCGGGCATCACCGCGCGGTATGGCGAACTGATGTTCCTCGGGCCTGATTCGCACGCCATGTTCCTCGGCTTGTTCCAGGTATCCATGCTGCTCAACATCGTGCAGCTGGTTATCGGCGCAACCGGCTGGGCCATGTCCCGCAGCGAAATGGGCGCGCGCAGGTTCCTCATGGGCGCCGGTGCGCTGTACATCATCCTCAGCATTTACGGGCTCAGTGTCGGAGTAGATTCGGCGGCCAACTTCCTGTCGCTGAATACGCCGGACAACTGGACGCACATGGTGCTTGGCGTGCTGATGATTGCCTGCGGCTGGATGTTTTCACGTCATTCGGTCGAGGACAGGAGATAGCCCGGACCGCGAACGCCGGGAACTAGGAGCCGCGAATGAGTAGATATCTAATCTGAGTATTCGTACTACCGGTTGGTGCAGGCGGCCACGCAGAGTCGTGGGCGGCTGCACCAACTTTTGTGTCGTCAGGGCGTGTGCTTCCCAACGGTGGGTTATGCGGCTTGCGGAATCAGGCATCGGGGAGTCGTGCATCCTGGAGTCAGGCAAGGGACAGCACGAAGGAGAGCACAAACCCGGATGCCGTGCTGAGTGCCACCCCGGGACCGCCGTGTTCGAAAGCTTCCGGCATCGAGGTGTCTATTTAAAGCGAATCAGGGCATAGGGCTCGCTGGGCAGATGTCCGGCTGTCCACGCCTCCTCAGACGGTTCGCTGCGCACCTCGCCGCGCCCGTCGCGCAGGACGGCCAGCACTGTTGCCGCAATGGCAATGGCAGCAATTGCGGCCAGCAGCACGAGGACGACGGCGATGGATCCAGTCACCGAATAAGCACCTTCCGCTTCAATTTTATTGCAGTTCAGCGGACTCGCTCGTGCAAAGATGTTTTTTCCTCTGGACGGAACCGGCCGCCGGGCATATTCTGATCATCCATTGCGCTGGGGGGTGATTCGAATGGCCAACAGCTTGCGCCTTCACAAGGCTGCGGTCACGCGTGCCCTCCTGCTGCCCGTTTTCCTCGCCCTGGCGTGGATCATCTGGGGCGCGGCATGCGCAGGCGCGGCCACCGGGGACAACGATGCGGTTGGCTCTGGTTCTTTGAATTCCGGTTCCCTCAGCGTCGGTTCCCTCGCCACAGCTCCCGTCGCTTCCATCGCGCAGTCGGCAGTGTCTGCTCCGCAAACTTCCCCCGTCTCCCAGGTCGCCGCGGCGCGCAAGCTGCTGCCGGTGGTTCCTGCACTGCCGGCGGCACCCAGCCTCCCGGCTGCAGTCACCAAGCCTGTGCCGAATGTCGTCGGCACAGTAGCGGCCACTGCGGGCGCCGTGGTCAACGGGGCATCGACGACGGTCACCTCCGTGACCAGCGCGACGGCCCCCGTCCTCGGTAAGGCGGACAGCGTGATAGCGGCCGCAGAAGACATCATTTCGTCGGTGCCACGGCTGCCTGCAACGCCTGCCGTGCCCGCCATTCCTTCGCTACCGCTTCCTTCAGTGCCGGTCCCGTCAGTGCCCGTTCCTTCATTGCCCGTTCCTTCAGTGCCTGTTCCTTCGCTACCGCTTCCTTCAGTGCCCGTCCCTTCGCTGCCGGTTCCGGAACTGCCCGTAGCTCCCGTACCGGGGGTCACGCCGACGACGCCGGTTCCCGACGCCGAGGGGAACCCGCCAGATCTTGCTGCGCCGCGACCTGCCGCTTCGCCCTCGGCAGTCGGGCCGAGGACCACCGCTCCGAATGCAGGAGGCAGTGCAGGGCGGGCAACATTGGCGGAGACAGCAGTCCCGGTCATGCCGGCCACCGGCGCCGGGCTGCCGCTCGCCGGCACAGGGCTGTCGCTGGCCGAGCTTCAGATGATCACGCCCCAGGGACGTGAACTGGCAGGCGCCAGGCCAGCTGCCCATAAATCGCACTTCCACGCACAGCACCGCTACGGCTATCTTCAATTGTTTGCCGTGAGCGAAGGAACGCCGGGGAACTCCTCCCTAGGTTCCGAAGGCTCTGGCGCCCAAGCCGCCGAAGTGGCGGGAGATTGGGACCGGACGCCCCTGTTTGCCGGCGTCCGCGTGTTCGATGCTGCCCAGCACCTTCCCTCAAGTCCAGCCGTGGATCCGGGGTCTTCCCCCGACTGAACAGGTCAGCTCTGCCCGCATTCAGGGCAGAAAAGACCACCTGCGCAACCCTGCGCAAGGACCATCAGTTCAGTCAGGAGAACATGTCATGTCTACGCACGCCCCGCTGTCTGCTGCCCCTCGCCCGTCCCGCCCGCAGTCCGGACCCCTTAGCCGCCGGATCGGCAACTGGCCCGACCCCATGCGCGGCCGGATCGGCAACTGGCCCGACCCCATGTCCGGCCTCATCGGCAACTGGCCGGACCCGATGCAACAGGGACGCTAGAGCCGTCCCAGCGAAGCTGGAGCAGGTCCGGCAGCGAGCCCGGACCGGAGTACTCCAACCAGGAAAGTGTCGCCGCGCGCGGCGCGGCGACACTTTCCTTCGTCACTGATCAGTCCGCCTACCCAGGGGCGGAGTCGCTCTCGCAGCTGATTCCGGCCTTGTTCCGGCGCCGTCCTGCGGCGCCGGCGCAGCGTCCTGGGCGGCAACCTCGTCTCCGGAGGCGGGCTCCTCTAGGGCAGGTTCGGCAGCGGTATCCGCGCTCGAAGGCTGCTGCCCAGTTGCGGGCACGCCTGCTGTTTTGGCACCAGCCGGGGGCGTCATGCCCTCGACCGCCGCCCCTTCTGCGGGTGCACCGGCTACGGGAGGGCCCGCTTCCGCGGTGTCGTCCGCTGCTGGGTCGCCGACGGCTGCGGCCGGATTCTGGTTCTTGGCCGAGCCGGGCTTGGCGCGGCCGGGAAAGTAGCTGATGACCCGCGCCAACTCCCGGCCCAGGACGGTACCCTCAACGACGTCAGGGGGCAGCGCATCCTGCTCAGCTTTCCTGGCCGCCTCCAGTGCCTGGCGGCCTGCTTCCGTTATGGAAACCTCGTTGTGACGCCTGTCCAGGGAACTGGACGCACGAGCCACCAGGCCTGCCTCCTCGAGCCGCGACAGGACCCGGCCTATGGACTGACTGCGGACCTTGATGTCAGAGGCTAACTGTTCCTGGTTCAGCGGCCCGGCAAGGAGGCCCTGCAGCGCGATGACTGCGGCGTGGGTGAGGCCGAGTTCGGCCAGCGCCTGGTCCTGCCTGCGCTGGACAAGCCTGGCGGCCATGGACAGCAGCTGGTGAGGCCCCCACTGCTCCGCGTCAGGATTCGGGACCATCGGTTTGAACCTTCTTTCCCCTTTGAGCCCGTGCTGGCGACATGGCCAGCCCACAATGCCTGCAACGCCGGGGCCGGTAAGCCGGCCCCGGCGCGGGGCAACTAGCGGCGGGTGTCCTCTACGCCGTCGGCCTCAATGCGCTCCTTGCGGACTTGTTCATCCACAGTCACCTCGTCCGTGACGGTTTCGGTGTCCAGCCTGACCCGCTCAACGGGCACAGTTTCCTTGTCCACCACCGGACGTTCCTCGTGAAGCACCACCTCGTGTTCCGCCTCGCTGATGTCCGGACCGACCAGGGCCTCGCCCCTGTTTCCTTCGGTGATCGGTTCGCGCTCCAGCCGCACTTCCTCGCGCTGCACGGGAACGGTCTGGGTCACGTTTTCGGTCACCACGTATTTGCGCAGGCGCGCCCGACCGGCAGCCTGCCTTTCTGTGCCGACATTCACTCGTTCCTCCGAGCGGGTCATGGCATCACCGTCGGCCAGTCCGGACGTGTCACGGCCAGCCCTCTCATCCGCCGCACTGTACGTTCCGCCGCCGCCTGCGGCAGCGAATCCCGCATCCCGCTCAGTGGCGGAAAGGCCGGCCGCGGACCGGTCGGACGTTCGGCCGGAGTCGGCCGTGTGCCCGTTCGCAGCTTCGGTGTAAGTTACCGCTCCGTTCAGCTGGTAGTGCTCGTAGAGCCGGTCCTCTTCGGCCGGATCAAGGTGTCCCTCCGCTTCCACGCGCGGGGCATCCTTCACCTGCTCCTTGGTGTACGGGACGACGATGTCAGCTCCATCAACCCGGGCGCCTTCGAGGGGGATGAAGGATTCGGAGGTACCGAAAAGGCCTGTGCGTGCGGTTACCCAGGTAGGCTGCCCGTTTTCATCGTCCGCATACACCTGTCCGACGGAACCGATCTTGCCTCCGTCTGTCGACAGGATGTTGCCGTTCTTGTTGAGCAGGTCGTCGATGTGTTCCTTGGCGAGCATTCTGTCTCCTTCAATGTTGACTTCTTGTCCACTTTTGGCTGTTCACGTTGAACCGGCGACGGCGGGGCGACGCCACACTGCGCGCTATGCCACCGAAAAGCGGCAACTGCCGTGCATGGCGGGCATCCGCCGTAGGGCCGAGGCAAATACTCCGGCCTCGCACCTATACCCTAAGCATGCTTACTATCGGATTGGCAAGCCTGCTTAGCTTTTTTCTTGACGCCGAGATTCGCTAAGCGCAGCAAATCCGCGCCATTACGCGGCCCTCGCCCCGCCTGGCGCCAGACGACTGAAGTGAGGTGGGAAAAAATGCCAAGGGTGCTTACTATTTATTAGTAAACATGCTTACCATTGCATGCCAGCAACGCTGGTTCCTGTACAGCAACTGACCCTTTCGGAAAGAGAGAGCGAAGATGACTGAGAACCAATGGCCGCAGGATGAAGACCTCACCACTCCCCCGGCCACACAGAATACGGGTTACGGCGCCGGCACCACCGGGTACGGCGCAACTGGCGCCGGCACCACTGGCTACACCGGCAGCCCGGGCTTCCAGGATGACGCGTCCTCAAAGAAGGACGTGGCGAAGGATGAGGCCGCTAACGTCGCCAGCGAGACTAAAGTTGCCGCCCAGAACGTCGCCGAGACGGCCAAGACCGAGGCGAAGAACGTCGCGTACGAGGCGAAGAACAGCGCCAAGGACCTGCTGCACCAGGCGAAGTCGGACCTGACCAGCCAGGCCGGCACGCAGCAGACGAAGGCCGCCGAGGGCATCCGCACCATCTCCTCGCAGCTGCGCACCATGGCCGACGCGCCGGACCAGCAGGGTGTGGCCGCGGACCTGATCCGGCAGGCCGCGGACCGCTCCGAGTCG
>NZ_QLNP01000071.1 GCF_003261175.1 Arthrobacter globiformis
CGATGACCAGCGCAACATCTGCCTGATCCCGGCCTCGGCGCACGGCACCAACGCCGCCTCGGCCGTGCTGGCCGGCATGAAGGTCGTCGTCGTGGCCACCGCCGCCGACGGCACCATCGACCACACCGATCTGTACGCCAAGATCGAGGCGCACAAGGACGTTCTCTCGGCCATCATGATCACCTACCCGTCCACCCACGGTGTGTACGACGCCGACGTCCGCGAGGTCTGCGACGCCATCCACGCGGCCGGCGGCCAGGTCTACGTGGACGGCGCCAACCTCAACGCGCTCGTCGGCCTGGCGCAGCCGGGCAAGTTCGGCGGGGATGTCTCGCACCTGAACCTGCACAAAACCTTCTGCATCCCGCACGGCGGCGGCGGCCCCGGCGTCGGTCCCGTTGCGGCCAAGGCCCACCTGGCACCGTTCATGCCGGGCGATGCCAACAACGCTTCGTTCGAGGGTGGCCTAGCGGGGCACGGCGTGGCCATTTCTGCCTCCCGGTTCGGTTCGGCGGGCGTGCTGCCCATCTCCTGGGCCTACGTGAAGCTCATGGGCGGCGACGGCCTGACCGAAGCCACCAAGTCCGCGCTGCTGGCGGCGAACTATGTCGCTTCCCGGCTGAATGAGTTCTTCCCGGTCCTCTACACGGGAGACAGCGGCCTGGTGGCGCACGAATGCATCTTGGACCTGCGCCAGCTCACGGCCCGGACCGGCGTCACCGCCGAGGATGTGGCCAAGCGCCTGATCGACTTCGGTTTCCATGCCCCCACCCTGTCATTCCCGGTCGCGGGCACCCTGATGGTGGAGCCCACCGAGTCCGAGGACCTGGCCGAGATTGACCGGTTCATCGAGGCGATGATCAGCATCCACGCCGAGATCGAGCCGGTCGCCAACGGCGACTTCACCGTGGAGAACTCCCCGCTGCGCAACGCACCCCACACGGCAGCCGCCGTCGTCAGCTCCAGCTGGGACCGCTCCTACCCCCGGGAGCAGGCCGCCTTCCCCGTGGCATCGCTCAGGCAGGACAAGTATTTCCCGCCGGTGGGCCGCATCGACGGCGCCGCAGGCGACCGGAACCTGGTCTGCTCCTGCCCGCCCCTTTCAGAATTTCAGAATTAAGGATTCCGCAATGACCGAGAACTACACCGCCCTCTACGACCAGCACAAAAAGGCCGGCGCCTCCTTCACCGATTTCGGTGGCTGGCAGATGCCGCTCAAGTACACCTCCGAGCTTGCCGAACACCACGCCGTGCGCAACGCGGCCGGCCTGTTCGATCTCTCCCACATGGGCGAAGTCTGGGTCAGCGGCCCGGATGCCGGCGCCTTCCTGGACTATGCGCTGGCCGGCAAGCTGTCCGCGATCGCCGTCGGCAAAGCCAAGTATTCAGTGATCTGTGACGCCGACGGCGGCATCATCGACGACTTGATCTCGTACCGCCGTGGCGAGGAGAAGTACCTCGTGGTTCCCAACGCGGGCAATGCAACGAAGGTGGCCGCCGCCCTCGCCGAGCGCGCAGCGAACTTCGACGTCGCCGTCGAGGACGTCTCAGCAGAGACCTCGCTGATCGCCGTGCAGGGGCCCAACGCGGAAGCCATCCTGCTCCAGCTGGTCCCGGCCGAACAGCACGCCCTGGTGACCGGGCTGAAGTACTACGCGGCTGCTGAGGTGGGGATTGCCGTCGACGGCGCTGTTCACACCCTGCTGCTGGCACGCACCGGCTACACCGGAGAAGACGGCTTCGAAATCTACGCGCCCAACGACGACGCTGCCGGGTTGTGGGAGGCGCTTCTGGACGCGGGCGCCGCGCACGGGCTGATCCCGGCGGGCCTTGCCTGCCGGGACTCGCTGCGCCTGGAGGCCGGCATGCCGCTCTACGGCAACGAGCTGACGCTCCGCGTCAATGCCTACTCCGCGGGACTGGGGCCTGTGGTTTCGCTGGCCAAGGAAAGCGACTTCGTGGGCAAGGAGGCACTGGCCGCGATCAAGGCAGCCGGCGTCGGTTCGACCATGGGCCAGAAGCTGGTGGGCCTCAAGGGCCTGGGCCGGCGCGCCGCCCGCGGTCACTATCCGGTCCTCAAGGACGGCACGCTGGTGGGCGAGGTCACCTCCGGCCAGCCGTCCCCCACTCTCGGCTACCCGGTGGCGATGGCGTACGTCGACGTCGAGTATTCCGAAGTCGGCACGGTCCTGGACGTCGACCTGCGCGGCAAGGCCGAGCGGTTCGAAGTGGTGGCACTGCCGTTCTACAAGCGCTCCAAGTAACCACAAGCCACCTACACACACTAAGGAAAATCACATGAGCAAAGTTGTTTCTGAACTGAAGTACTCCGCCGAGCACGAATGGGTTGCCGCTGACGGGGCCGGGCCTGTGGGGATTGGGATCTCTGCTGTCGCGGCCGACGCCCTGGGCGACATCGTGTATGTGGACCTGCCCGAGGTTGGCTCCACGGTCACGGCAGGCGAAACCTGCGGCGAGGTGGAATCCACCAAGTCCGTCTCCGACCTGTACGCACCGGTGACCGGCGAAGTGACCGAGGTCAACGACGGCGTCGTCGCGGATCCGGCCCTGATCAACAGCGACCCCTACGGCGCCGGCTGGCTGTTCAAAGTGGCCGTCACGGAAGAGGGCCCGCTGATGTCGGCCGAAGAATACGCGACAGCAAACGGCGGCGAACTCTAGCTCCCCCACGCACCTCAAACCCTCCCCAGCCCGAACCGACCACAACTCTCCAGTTAGGAACCGACCATGGCTGTTGGCGTCTTTGACCTCTTCTCGATCGGGATTGGCCCATCGTCCTCGCACACCGTTGGACCCATGCGGGCTGCGGCGGTGTTTGCGGAGGAGCTGACCTCCTCCGGCGTACTCGATCAGGTGGCGTCCCTGCGGGTGGACCTGTATGGCTCGCTCGCGGCAACCGGGCACGGGCACGGCACCATGACGGCGGTTCTGCTGGGCCTGGAGGGGTACCACCCCGAGCTGATCCTGCCCGATGAGGTCGAGGAACGGCTGGCTTCGATCGCGGAGACCGGGACGTTGCAGCTGGCCGGGTCGGTTCCGCTGCCGTACGGGGTCAAGGACATGGTGCTGCGGCCGCTGACGATCCTGCCGCGGCACACCAACGGCATGACCTTCACGGTCACCGACGCTGAGGGCGAGATCCTGCACAGCGCCACCTTCTTCTCCGTCGGCGGCGGGTTCATTGTCCGCGAGGGCGAGGAGGATGCGGCGCAGCACGAACTGGAGGAGTCCAAGAAGGAGCTGCCGCTGCCGTTCCGCACCGCGGCAGAGCTGCTCAAGCACTGCCAGAACACGTCGTTGAGCATCAGCGACGTGATGCGTGTCAATGAGGAAGACAGCCGCACCGAAGACGAGATCCGAGAGGGCCTGCTCCACATCTATTCGGTGATGGAGGGCTGCGTCGAGGTCAGTCTGAAGCGCGAGGGGCTGCTGCCCGGCGGACTGAAGGTCCGCCGTCGTGCTCCCGACTGGCACGAACGGCTTCTGAAGGAAGGCCGTGACCACGGTTCGGACTGCCGGGACCCCAAGTACTGGCAGGAATGGGTCAACCTGGTGGCCCTGGCCGTGAACGAGGAGAACGCCTCGGGCGGCCGGGTGGTCACCGCGCCGACGAACGGCGCCGCCGGCATCATCCCGGCCGTCCTCTACTACGCGCTGCACTTTGCTCCCGGGATGGACCAGGCGACCCAGGAAGACCGCGACGACGTCGTGGTGAAGTTCCTGCTCGCCGCCGGTGCCATCGGGGTGCTGTACAAGGAACAGGCCTCCATCTCGGGTGCGGAGGTGGGCTGCCAGGGCGAGGTGGGGTCGGCGTCGTCGATGGCTGCCGCCGGGCTCGCCGAGGTCATGGGCGGCACGCCCGCGCAGGTGGAGAACGCCGCCGAAATCGCGATGGAACACAACCTGGGCCTGACGTGCGACCCGATCGGGGGGCTGGTCCAGGTGCCGTGCATCGAGCGGAACGCGATCGCCGCCGCGAAGGCCATCAACGCGGCCAAGATGGCCCTGTGGGGCGACGGCTCGCACCGGGTCTCGCTGGACGAGGTCATCGTCACCATGCGGGAAACGGGCAAGGACATGAGCTCCAAATACAAGGAAACGGCCATGGGCGGCCTCGCCGTCAACGTCGTGGCCTGCTGATTTAGCACTCCTGCAGATTTAGTACGAGGGAAAGAGAACCATGACACTGGCACCAGAAGGCCGGAAAATGCTGCGGATCGAGCAGCGCAATGCGGCCACCCCGGTGGAACGCAAACCGGACTGGATCAAGGCCAAGGTCCAGATGGGCCCGGAATTCGTCCAGCTCAAAAACCTGGTCAAGAAGGAAGGCCTGCACACCGTCTGCGAAGAGGCCGGCTGCCCCAACATCTTCGAATGCTGGGAAGACAAGGAAGCCACCTTCCTGATCGGCGGCTCCGAATGCACCCGCCGCTGCGACTTCTGCCAGATCGACACCGGCAAACCCTCCCCCGTGGACAGGTTCGAACCCACCAAGGTGGCCCGCTCCGTCCAGGCCATGGCCCTGCGCTACGCGACCGTCACCGGCGTTGCCCGTGACGACGTCGAGGACGAAGGCGTCTGGCTCTACGCCGAAACCGTCCGCAAGATCCACGAACTGAACCCCGGCACCGGCGTCGAACTGCTCATCCCGGACTTCTCCGGCAAACCCGAACACATCGCCGCGATCTGCGACTCCAAACCCGAGGTGTTCGCGCACAACGTCGAAACCGTGCCCCGGATCTTCAAGCGGATCCGGCCCGCCTTCCGCTACGAACGCTCCCTTGACGTCATCACCCAGGGCCGGAACCTGGGCATGGTCACCAAGTCCAACCTGATCCTGGGCATGGGCGAAACCCGCGAAGAGATCTCCGAGGCCCTCCGCGACCTGCACCAGGCAGGCTGCGACCTGATCACCATCACCCAGTACCTGCGCCCCTCCGAACGCCACCTCCCGGTGGACCGCTGGGTCAAACCCCAGGAATTCGTGGACCTCCAGCACGAAGCCGAGGAGATCGGGTTCCTCGGCGTCATGTCCGGGCCCCTGGTCCGCTCCTCCTACCGCGCCGGCCGGCTCTGGGCCACCGCCATGCGCAAAAAGGGCTGGGAAATCCCCGCCGAACTCGCCCACATCGAATCCTCCGGATCCACCCGCCAGGAAGCCAGCTCCCTGCTCGCG
>NZ_QLNP01000072.1 GCF_003261175.1 Arthrobacter globiformis
CACTATTGAGTTCTCAAACAACAGACACACCCGGCACCACCCAAACCAACGTTCAGGATCGCTCCGGAGCAACTTTTCAAACTTACCCGGTTTCACTCCCCGACGCAAACCCATGTTTCAGGATCCACATCGGCAGGAAAACCAGCCCCACCACACCCAAGCAACCTAAAAGTCACCAGATCATGGTCTTGATTTCGGGGATTTGGCCGCCCGCGGTTACCAGCTCTTCGCTGTCTCCCTCGCGGCGACTTAGAAAACAATACACCCGCTGCCGCCCCACCGCAAACCGTCCTCGCGAGAGCATGGGATCCCTGCGTTTCCGCGGTGAAACGGTGCGCGAAGGCACCCTGGTGAGCCTCCGCCGTCGTAATTCCCCTCTGTGCGGTGCGTCACCTACACCCAGCCGTTACCGCAAACGTGCGCGGTTAAAGCAAAGGAGGGCCGGCAACCATGTGGTTGCCGGCCCTCCTCAAGCAGCTGGAATCAGCGGTGCTGAATTACCAGGAAGACTTGGTGATGCCCGGGAGCTCACCGCGGTGAGCCATGTCGCGGAAGCGAACACGGGAGATACCGAACTTCTGGAAGGTACCGCGCGGACGGCCGTCGATGATGTCGCGGTTACGCAGACGGATCGGGGAGGCGTTGCGGGGCAGCTTCTGCAGGCCGAGGCGTGCAGCTTCGCGTGCTTCGTCAGTCGCGTTCGGGTCAACCAGGGTCTTCTTCAGCTCGAGGCGCTTTGCAGCGTAACGCTCAACGATGACCTTGCGCTGCTCGTTGCGAGCAATCTTGGACTTCTTAGCCATGTGTTTAGCGCTCCTCTCGGAATTCGACGTGCTGGCGGATCTTGGGGTCGTACTTCTTCAGGACCAGACGGTCCGGATCGTTACGACGGTTCTTACGGGTTACGTAGGTGTAACCCGTGCCCGCGGTCGACTTGAGCTTGATGATCGGACGTACGTCCTTGTCCTTTGCCACTAGAGCTTCACTCCTCGTGCCAGGATGTCGGCGACGACAACGTCGATGCCGCGTACGTCGATGGTCTTGATGCCCTTTGCAGAAAGCTGCAGAGTGACATTACGGCGCAGGGACGGAACCCAGTAGCGCTTCTTCTGAATGTTCGGGTCGAACCGACGCTTGTTGCGGCGGTGCGAGTGCGAAATGCTGTGTCCAAAGCCCGGCTCGGCTCCGGTCACCTGGCAGTGTGCTGCCATGACGACTCTCCTCTGAAAATGAATGAAACGGCTGGCAGAGTTCTGCTTCACCGTGCGGCAGGCGGCGTCCGCATACAGCCTTACGCGTCCGCACGTTTCAACACCGGCGAACCGGGTTTACTGCGGCGGAATACGATGAGGCACTAACACCTGGCAATGGAAGCCACTGCGAAGTGCCGGGATACTGGGCGAATACAGGAATGCACGCAACTTGAGCCCCTAACTACCGGCCTCCAGGACTGTGAATACTCCAACAGCCACCGCAAACCGGAGCAATTGCACACGCTCCGCGCCACCTAGCGCCAACCAAGTCTACGAGACACCCGAATTAAAGACCAATCCGGGGGCGAAGTGCATAGAGCGCCCGGCGTCGAGGGGGCCTTCTTCCAAGACATATGCGGAAAGAAGGCTCTTCACAGCAAAGGCAAAGGATGGGGGCGGAATCTTGAGCCATGAACACACAGCTCCTGCCCTCCCCCGGGACCGGCACTCCGATGCGCCCGGCCCATGGGCCTGCTCCGGTTCGGGAGGCCGGCCGTTTCGCCGGCCAGCACCGGCGCAGGCTACTCCGCGCCGATGTCCTGACGGTGACTGCCTGGTCCTCGTTGGCCGCTTCGGTGGCGCTCTGGCTTGCCGACGGCGGCCTGACGGCAGTTTCGTCGCCGGCGGGCATGGTCACGGCGCTAGGCATAGTTGCCGGCCTTGCCGGAATGGACCTGGTGCTGCTGATGCTGCTGCTGGCTGCGAGGATTCCGTTCATTGACGGCGCGGTGGGGCATGACCGGGCGCTGGAGTTTCACCGGAAGCTGGGGAAACCCTCGCTGTACCTGCTGCTGGCCCACGGGCTCCTCATCGCGGTGGGCTACGGCATGGCCGAAGGCCTCGACCCGGTCAGCGAAGCCGTGGCGCTCTGGGTGCTCGTGCCCGATATGTGGCTCGCCTTCATCTCCCTGGCCCTCTTCATTGCGATTGTTGTCACGTCCCTCGTGGCGGTCCGCCGGCGGTTTCCCTACGAATTCTGGTACGCCGTGCACCTGCTCACCTATGCTGCCGTGCTCACCTCGCTGCCGCACCAGTTCAGCGTGGGCGGCCTGTTCGCCGTCGGCACCGGGCAGCGCTGGTACTGGCTCGCGATCTGCATCGCCACCGGAGCTACCCTGCTGTACTACCGGATCATCCAGCCGGTACGGGCAACCTTCAGGCACCAGCTCACGGTTGAGCGCGTCACCTCCGTGGCCCCCGGGGTGGTCAACATCGAAATGAGCGGCCTGCAGCTCGGCTCGCTGGCCGGAAACGGCGGGCGGTTCTTCATCTGGCGCTTCCTCGCCCCGGGCCTGTGGTGGCATCCGCATCCGTTCAGCCTGTCTGCGGAGCCGGTGCGGACAGGACCTGATGGCCACGGGAGATTGCGGATCACGGTTCGTGATCTGGGCCGGGGCTCCGCGCAACTACTGAGGCTGCGGCGCGGAACGAAGGTCGCGGTCGAAGGGCCCTACGGACTCTTCAGCTCCGCCGCACGCAGCAAGGACCAGGTGGTCATGATCGGCGCAGGCATCGGTATTACGCCGTTGCGGGCCCTCCTGGAGACCACGCCTTTCGCCCCCGGCCAGGCCACGGTCCTGCTCCGCGGGCACAGCAACAAGGAGCTCTACCTGGGCGAGGAAATCCTCGAACTGTGCCGGCTGCGCGGCGCCACCCTGTTCCACCTGACCGGCGGACGGGACCCCGGCTCACCTGACAGCTGGCTTCCGGCCGCCGAACACCGGGCGGGGTATGCCCTGGCGGACTACGTCCCGGAAATCGCTTCCGCCGACGTCTATGTATGCGGTCCCTCGCGGTGGGCAGGCAACGTCCTGAACGCCGCCCGCGCCGGCGGCGTCCATGAAGATCAGCTCCATCACGAAAGGTTTGACTGGTGAGAATCAGAGCAGCAGTTTCAGCCGCCTTGGCTTCGGCCGGCATCCTCCTGGTCGGCTGGCAATCAGGTGTCCATGTGGCCGATACCCGCAGCGCGGTTGCGGCCGCGGCAGCGGGAAACCAGGCGTCGGGGACGGGAACCACGGGCACCAGCGGCGCAGCGTCGTCGGAATCCGCGGCGTCGTCCGGGACGACCGGCAGTTCGGGAACGGCCGGCGCATCCGGAGCCGCCGGTGCGGCGGCCAAGGCCGGCGGCACGTACGACGGCGATGTGGTCCAGACCCGCTTCGGCACCGTGCAGGTCCAGATCACCGTGAAGGCCGGGGAGATCACCGACGTCACGGCCCTGAAACTCACCGACGCCGAGGGCCGGTCCGCGCAGATCAGCAACTATGCCGCCCCGGTTCTTCGCGATGAGGTGCTTCAGGCACAGTCCGCCGACGTGCAGACCGTAGGTGGGGCCACCGTGACCAGCGACGCCTACCTCACCTCCCTCCAGGCGGCCCTCGATGCAGCCAACCTCTGAGACCGCGCACCGGCTCCGCGCCCGGACCTTCACCTGCATGGGAACTGTCACCAGCCTGGCTGTCCCGACGGACGCGCACAAAGCACCCCAAGCGGCGGCCGATGAGCTGGAGGCGGCAACCGCCGTCGTCGAACGCCTGTTCACGGAACTGGACAGCATCTTCAGCCTCTACCGCCCCGATTCGGAGGCGAGCCGGTTGGTGCGCGGCGAACTGACGCTGCCGGAGGCGTCGGCCGAGATGCGGGCGCGGTATGAGGAGGCGGCCGAGTGGCGGCTCCTCACGGAGGGAGCCTTCACGCCGGAACGTCCGGATGGGGCGCTGGATCTCTCCGGAATCGTCAAGGGCCACGCCATCAGGGAAGCCGGCATGTCGCTGCTGGCGCTCGGCATGGCCAACTGGTGCCTAAACGCCGGCGGGGACGTGCTGGTCAGCGGCTCCCCCAACCCCGACACGGATGTGCCGTGGCGGGCGGGGATCGTTGACCCGGCGGACAGGAGGACCCTGCTCGCCGGATTCCCGCTGGGCGGGGCGGCGCTGGGTTCGGCCCCGCCGGACGGAATGGTGGCCGACGGCGGGACCCGGGCGGCGCTGGCCACCTCCGGTTCCGCTGAGCGTGGGGACCACATATGGAGTGTCGCGGCCGGGGCCGCGGAATTCCGGCAGGTTTCCGTCGCCGCAGCGGACGTGGTCACCGCCGATGTGCTGGCTACCGCGATCGTGGCAGGCGGGGTGCCCATGCTCAACCGCGCCACCGCCATGTGGGACATCGAGGCGCTGGCCGTCAGCGCAAATGGCGAGCTCCTGGCGACCGGCGGGTTCCGGCGGTAGTTAGAGCCGGGTGAGCTGGGCGTACCTGGGCTGGAGGTTGTCGCCGGAGGACCTGCCGGTGACCCGCCGGACCACCCACGGTGCGGCGAACTCCCGGACCCAGCGGGCGTTGGCCCTCAGCGCCTCCGCCTTGCTGAGCTCCGGGACGGGGGTCATGGGCGGAACCTCGATGGAGTGCTCATGTTCGAGGACCGTCAGGACGCGTTTGGCCATGTTCGCGTGCCCGGCGGCGGACATGTGCATCCGGTCCTTGGCCCACATGCCCCAGTCGTAGTACTCGTTGAAGCGCCAGTAGTCCACCAGCAGGGCGCCATGGTCCCCGGCGATGCCGCGCACGAGTTCGTTGTAGATGGCCGTGCGCCCCCGCATGGTGCCGAAGACCTTCGAGCCCCGCGCATCGAAGCCCGTGAACAGCACCACGGTGGCGCCCGTGGCCGCGAGCTTCCCGACGGCTTTTTCGTAATCCGCGAGCAGGTCGTCGATGTCGACCTTGGGCCGGAGAATGTCGTTGGCGCCGGCGTAGAGGGTCACCAGCGTGGGGTTGAGCGCGATGGCGGCGTCCACCTGCTCGGCCAGGATCTGCCGCAGCTTGCGGCCGCGGATGGCAAGATTCGCGTACCCGAAGCCGGGGTCGGCCACGGCAAGTTGCTCCGCCACCCGGTCAGCCCAGCCGCGGAGCCCGTTGGGCCGCGCGGGGTCGTCGTCGCCGACGCCCTCCGTGAAGGAATCTCCAAGGGCAACGTACCGGGCCGTGAAATCCATGGGAGCAAGTCTGCCACCCGTTGCCGGGAGCAACCAAGACGGGCCCGTGCTGTCCGGCTCGCCGGGAGCTGCTGCCTCCGACCGGCTGGGTACTGCTACTGCTACTGCTGCCGCTCGCGGAGAATCCAGTGATTGCTGTCCAAACGGGCGACAATCTTTTCGCCGATGCGTGCGAGATCCGCTACATCAGGCTCAGTCAGGGCGTCGAGGAACAGCGAGCGCACGGATTCGACGTGGCCCGGCGCCAGTTCCACAATGGTGGCGATGCCCTGCTCGGTGAGGTGCGCGGTAGTGACGCGTGCGTCGCCGGGATGCGGCCGGCGTTCCACCCAGCCGCGGTTCTGGAGTTTGGTCACCACATGGGACAGCCGCGAGAGGGAGGCGCTGGTCCGCGCCGCCAACTCGCTCATCGGCAGGAAGCGCCCCTCGGCCTCGGAGAGCATCGCCAGCACGTTGTAGTCGAACAGCGACACCTTTCCGGCAGCATGCAGCTGGGTATCAAGCGACGCGGGCAGCATGGTGTTGATGCTCAGCAGGGCAAGCCATGCCCGGCGTTCATTGGCGTTGAGCCAGCGCGGTTCGGTCATTACTCCATCCTAGGAGAACAGACGCTTGACGGTTCAAGGCCGGTTCTGTTGGCGGCGAGTCGCCGGGCGGCCAGGGCCCTGGCGGTAGGCTGGCCGTCATGTACGTAGTTTCCCTGACCTACAAAGTTGCCCAGGAGATCGTGGACCAGCACCTGGATGCCCACGTGGACTGGCTGAAGGATGCCTTTGACGAAGGCGTCTTCATCGCCGCCGGCCGCAAGGTTCCGCGTACCGGAGGCGTGCTGCTCTCCAGGGCCGACCGTCCGACACTCGACGGGTCCTTGGCCCAGGACCCGTTCAACGTTCACGGCGTCGCCGACTTCGAGGTCGTGGAATTCGCAGCAAACCGCACCGCGCCGGGGTTCGAGAACCTGCTGGACTAGCCTGCGCGTCCGCGACTGTCCGGCTCCATCAGCTTTCTCAGGCCGCCTTTTCGCGGAACCTTGACCGGCTGCGGCCACCGGGGCCTCAGGTTGTCGCCCAGCGTGATGCCACGGAGCTTCCGGCCGAACAGCGGCAGCACCCAGTCATTCAGCCAGCGCCGCTGCCGGCGCTCCCAGTCGCGGAGGGTCATCCTGCCCGGCGGCTCCCATTCCTTGAGGCTGATCTTGTGCGGCACACCCAGGTGGTCCAGCACCTGGGCCGCGAGGTACTTGTGGCCGGCCTTGGACATGTGCAGCCGGTCGGTGTCCCACATCCTGCGGTCGTGGAAAGCCTCGAAACACCAGTAGTCCACGAGTACAGCCCCGTATCTGGCGGCGACCTCCCGGACCCGCCGGTTGTACAGGGTGTTCCTCTTCTTGAGCGGTTCGAGCACCGCGGACACCTTGACGTCGAACCCCGTGAACAGGACCAGCGTGGCGCCGGTGGCCGCCAGCCGGGCCACCAGTTCCTCGTACTGGGCCAGGAGCTGGTCCATGTCCGTGCCGAAGTCCAGGATGTCGTTGCCGCCGGCATAGAGGGTGACGAGTGTGGGCTCCATGGCGATTGCCTGCTCCAACTGCTCATCCACGATGTGCCGCAGCCGCTTGCTCCTGATCGCCAGGTTGGCGTAATGCCAGCCGGGTTCTGCCTTGGCCAGCTTCTCCGCCACACGGTCAGCCCAGCCACGCACCCCGTTCGGCAGCCTGGAACTCCGGTCGCCCACACCCTCGGTGAACGAGTCCCCCAAGGCAACGAACAGCCGCCGCCTGCCCCGGTCCGGATGCAAAGGAGAGTCACCCACCCGGACAAGGTACACACGTTGAGCAACGCACAGGGAAACCGCAGATGAACACCAGCCAGAGCGCCAGGGTCAGAGTTCGGCCTTGCCCTGACGCCAGTACCCCATGAAGGCCACCTGCTTGCGGTCGATCCCGACGTCGCGGACGAGGTAGCGCCGCATGTCCTTGATGACGCCGGCTTCCCCGGCGATCCACGCGTAGAACGGCAGGGCGCCGGCGGGCTTGCCGGGGTTCTTCGTGGCACCGACCGCGGCGGCGCCGAGCCGGGCCGGGGTTTCCCACAGGATCTCCTGGTCAACGTTCACGTCGTCGGGCTCCGGGCCGGCGGCGTCGGCGGACTTGATGCCCACCCAGCCCGGCACGGGGACCGCCGCCCGCACGGCTTCCTGAAGGAGTTCGCCGTGCGGCCGGGACCTGCCGATCGAGGCGCCGCGTGCCAGCCAGGTGATTTCGACGTCGGCCGCCGTCTCCAGGTCGAGGAAGTCGCCGGCCGCCGGTACTTCCAGGAACGCATGCCCGGTCATGTACTCGGGCAGGCTTTCGAGAATGGCGCTGATCGCGGGGACAGCCGTCTCGTCGCCGGCCAGGAGCACACGCCCGGCCAGGCCGGGCCGCCATTCGATGCCCGAGTACGTTTCCGCGGTGACGCAGTGTGCCGCACGGTTGTTCGGTCCGATCAGGGTGATGGCGTCGCCCGGCCTGGCCGTCCGCGCCCAGTTCGCCGCGGGACCGCCGTGGCCGGCGGCGTCGAAATGCATCACGAAGTCGACGTCGATCTCCGGGTACACGGCGTCCAGCCGGGCCTGCCGGACGGTGTAGGTGCGCATGGAGCCGCGGGTGGCCGCATCCATGGCCAGCCACTCCTGGTACCAGCCACTCTCCTCCATCCGGAACTTCGGCAGCGGAAGCCGGCTGCGGTCCGGCGCCAGCGAAGGAATCATGAGTTTGACGCGAAGGTCCAGGCTGTCGCCGTGGACACCGAAGTCGCGGAGCGAATAGCCGCCGAACGTCACGCGCCGGAAATTTGGGCTGAGCTCCTGCGCTGCCGAGACGGTGACATCAAACGCCAGGGTCATTGGCTCGGTGGCGAGGCCTGGACGGTCCGCGGTGGAGGTGCGGGCAGGGCTGTTTTGTACTGCACTAGTCTGTACTGCGCTCATGAGGCCATCTCCAGGGTCGTCGTCGAAAGGGTCGTGGTCTGAACTTTTGGGTCGGCGTGGTGCCTGCCGAGGGGGATGATCAGCGGGGTGCCGGACACCGGATCCGGCACCACCCGGGATTCCAGCCCGAAGACGTTCCGGACCAGTTCCTCGGTAATCACGCCGGACGATGCGCCCTCGGCCACGATCTGCCCGGCCTTCAGGGCGATGACATGGTCGGCGTACCGCGCGGCGAGGTTGAGGTCGTGCAGAACGATCGCCACTGTGGTCCCGCGCTGCCGGTTGAGGTCGGTGACCAGGTCCAGCACTTCCACCTGGTGTGCCAGGTCCAGGTAGGTGGTGGGCTCGTCGAGCAGCAGCACGTCCGTTTCCTGGGCGAGCGCCATGGCGATCCACACCCGCTGGCGCTGTCCGCCGGAGAGTTCGTCGACATTCCGCCCGGCGAGCTCCAGCGTTTCGGTGGCTACCAGCGCACGCTGCACCGCGGCGTCGTCCTTCTCCGACCAGCTGCGGAAGAAGCCCTGGTGCGGGTACCGCCCGCGGCCCACCAGGTCACGGACGGTGATGCCGTCCGGCGCCGTCGGATGCTGCGGCAGCAGGCCGAGCGTCCGTGCCAGCTCTCGCGCCGGGCGGGAGTGGATGTCTTTGCCGTCGAGGGTGACCGTGCCGCCGGCAGGCTTGAGGAGCCGGGACAGGCCGCGCAGCAGCGTGGATTTTCCGCAGGCGTTGGCTCCCACGATCATGGTCACCTTGCCCTCGGGGATCTCCGCCGTGAGGTTTTCCACGACCCGGCGCTGGTCGTACTGCAGCGTGAGGTCCCGGGCTTGCAGAACAGCCATCAGGCATCCTTTCGGTTGGACGTGACCAGGAGCCACAGCAGGAATGGGGCCCCGAGGGCGCCGGTGACGACGCCGACCGGCAGGACGGTGCCGTCCAGCAGCAGCGGAGCGATATTGGCGGCGGCATAGTCCGCCGCCAGGACGATCAGGGCGCCCACCAGGGCCGACGCCGGGAGGCTGGCTTTGCCGGTGAAACGGCGGGCAATGGGGCCGGCCAGAAAGGCGACGAACGCCACGGGCCCGGCGGCAGCCGTCGCCACTGCGGCGAGCCCGACGGCGGTGAGCACCAGGCCCAGCCGGGTCGCGGCCACGCGGATGCCGAGTCCCGCGGCGGCGTCGTCCCCCAGTTCGAGGATCCGCAGCGGTCCGGCCAGCAGTGCGGCGACCGGGACCAGGACCACCAGGGTCAGGGCCAGCACGCCCGCTCGGTCCCAGCTGGCGGAGTTGAGCGAGCCGTTGATCCAGATCAGCGCCTCCGCGGCGGTGCGGATGTCCGCCCGGGTCATGAGGAAGCTCACCATGGCGTGCAGCGCGGCGGCGACGCCCACGCCGGCGAGGATGAGGCGGCTGCCGGCGGCGTTCCCTCGGCTGCCGCCGCCCAGGGATCCGCTGCGGGAAATGCCGTAGATCAGCGCCGCCACGGCCATCGCCCCGCCGAGCGCAGCACCGGACACCGCGGCGCCGGAGGCGCCGAACACCACGATGGCCAGCACCGCGGCCGCGCTGGCGCCGTAGCTGATGCCGATCACGTCCGGGCTGGCCAGCGGGTTGCGGAGCATGGTCTGGAACAGCGCGCCCGAGAGCCCGAAGGCCACCCCGATCAGCGTGCCGATGACCGCCCGCGGCAGCTTGGCTCCCATCACGATGAAGCTGGCGCCCGGGATCTTCTCGCCGCCGGTGAAGTGGGCGGCGAGGATTTTGAAGAAGTCGGGGATGGTCACGGTGTAGCTGCCCAGCAGGATGCTGGCGGCCAGGAGAAGCACGACGCCGGCGGCCAGTGCCGCCGTCCGGTTCAGCAGGCACCGGTTGAGCCAGTCACGTTGCCGGTTCGAAGCGCGAACGGGCAGATAATGCCGTGTTTCGGCGGTTTTGGGGGCATTATCTGCCCGTTCGCGCTTCTCTGTAGTCGCGGGGGTGGTGTGGTGCGGAGTCACAGGCCCGCCCCCTTGCCGCGGCGGACCAGCCAGACGAAGACCGGCGCCCCGATCAGGGCGGTCATGATGCCGGCCGGAACCTCGCCGGGTAGCAGGACTACCCGGCCCACGATGTCGGACACCAGCAGCAGCACGGGTGCGAGCACGGCGGAGAACGGCAGGATCCAGCGGTAGTCGGGGCCGGTCAGGGAGCGGACGGCGTGCGGGACCACGAGGCCCACGAACCCGATGGGGCCGGCCAGCGCCGTCGCCGACCCGCACAGCAGGACGATGCCCAGCGCGGTGACGGCCCGGGCCAGGCCGACGTTCTGGCCCAGGCCGCGGGCGACGTCGTCGCCCAGCGCGAGACTGTTGAGGACCCGCCCAGTCAGAAGCACGATCAGTGCCCCCGCGATGAGGAACGGCAGCCCGGGCAGCACCACGGACCAGTCGCGGCCGGCAATGCCGCCCACCTGCCAGAAGCGGAAACGGTCCAGGGTGTCCTGGCTGGAGACCAGGATGACGTTCATCAGTGAGAACAGCCCGGCGCTCAGGGCGGCGCCCGCCAGGGCGAGCTTGACCGGCGTCGCACCGTCTCGGCCCAGGGAGGCAATGAGGTAAACGACGACGGCGGCAGCAGCCGCGCCGATGAACGCGAACCAGATGTAGCCGGTCAGTGAGGAGATGCCGAAGACGTAGATTCCGGTGACCACGGCCAGCGCGGCGCCGGCGTTGACGCCGATGATGCCCGGGTCCGCCAGCGGGTTGCGCGCCACGCCCTGCATGGCGGCACCGGCCAGGCCCAGCGCCGCACCGGCGAGCAGGCCCAGGACGGTCCGCGGGATGCGGGCATGCACCACGGCATGGTCGCCGTCCGCCGGGTTGAACCGGGTCAGTGCCTGCCACACCGTTTCGAGGGACAGGCCCCGGGCGCCCACGGCCAGCGAGGCGCCGCAGACAACAACGAGCACGACGACGGCGGCCAGCAGCCAGGCGGCGCGCGGGCCGGGGACCCTGCGCCCCGACTGGGCGCGAACTGGCAGGTAACGCCCTTCGGCGCCGGGTTTGGCGTCGTTAGCTGCCAGTTCGCGCTGGGTGGCGGGCGCCGTCGTCGTGCTCGGTGTCATGGGAAGTTGCCTACTCGACCGCGGCTCAGACCGCGGCAGTAGCCTTATCCGCTGCGCTGGCCAGCTGCGGCAGGAATGTGTCCAGCGACCACGGCAGGCTCAGCGGCGAGGAGGCCGAGATGGACAGGGTGAGCGTGTTGTCCGAGTCCGCGACCATGGCGCCGTTCTTGATGGCCGGGATCTGGCCCAGCAGCGGGTCAGCCTTGATGGTCTCGGTGGTCTTGGCGTCCGGAACCCAGGTCACGAAGATGTCGGACTTGAGCTCGTTGGCCTTCTCTGCGGACCACGGGATGAAGAATTCCTTGGAGCCCTTCGAGTTCTCCTCCACCACGGGGGCGAGCTTCATGCCGATCTCGCTGAGGAAGCGCGGGCGGTTGTCGTTGGCGGTGTAGACGTTCACGCCGTCGCTCTTGGCCGGCTCGAGGTTTCCGTAGATGAAGCTCTTGCCAGCGAGCTGCGGGTAGGCGGAGACCTTGTCCTTGACGGTGGCCTCGGTGTCGGCGATCAGTTTCGTGGCTTCGGCTTCCTTGCCCAGCGCCTTGCCGATGATGCTCGTGGAGTCCTGCCAGGACGTGCCGTAGGCCAGCTCGGGGTGCGCAACCACGGGCGCAATTTCCGTGAGCTTCTTGTAGTCCTCTTCCGTCAGGCCGGAGTAGGCACCCAAAATGACGTCAGGGTTGAGCTTGGCGATTTCAGTGAAGTTGATTCCGTCCGCCTCGGAGAACTGGACCGGCGCCTTGTCCGACCCGAAGCCCGCGCCGAGCTTCTCCAGCGCGGCGTCCTTCCACGGCGTGGAGCCCTTGTCATTGCCGCCCCACTCATTCTTGGGTACGCCCACCGGAACCACGCCCAGCGCAATGGCAACGTCGTCGTTGACCCAGGAGACCGTGACGACGCGCTTGGGCTGCGCCTTGATGGTGGTTTCACCAAAGACGTGCTTGATGGTCACGGGGAACTGCGCACTCGCGGATGAAGTGGCGCTGGCTTCCGAAGCGGAGGAAGCGGCCGGCCCCGTGGAGCACGCGGTCAGGGAAAGCGCCGCGGCGGCGAGAACGGCGGTGGCCTTGCCGGCGGTTTTGAGCAGCGAGCGGCGCGTGGTGCCAGCGGCAGCAGCACCGCGGGAAACGGCCGACCGGCCGCGGAAGAGGGGGGAAGTCACGGAACTCCTTAGGTGAATGAAGCGAACCTAAGTAAGGCTAGCCTATCCTTTTGAAGATTACGAAAGGTTTGCATCACGTAATTGCCCCGCGTGCCCAAAGTTACTGCAAACGGCCTTGCCAGCCTGGGGTGAACAATGGTTCACTCAAAGGGAGTAAACGCCCGTTCACCCCAAGACGGGCACCCCTAGCCCACAAAGGTCTGCAGCACATGACAGCACCCCCTGCCCCGAAGCCAACCCGCAGCGCGTCCGCCATCACCACGGTCCTGGCGCTCAGCGGCACGCTGGTGGCACTCATGCAGACCCTGGTGGTGCCGCTGCTGCCCGACTTTCCGCGGATCCTTTCCGTCACGCCTGACGACGCATCCTGGCTGGTGACGGCCACGCTCCTCGCCAGCGCCGTCGCCACGCCGATCGTGTCCCGCAGCGCCGACATGTACGGCAAGCGGAAGATGATGGTCATCTGCCTGGCCATCATGGTGGCCGGTTCGGTCATGGCTGCCCTGGGCGGAACCTTCCTGTGGCTGATCATCGGACGGGCGCTGCAAGGGTTCTCCGCATCACTGATCCCGGTGGGCATCAGCATCATGCGCGATGAACTGCCGAAGGAAAAGATGGGCTCCGCGGTGGCACTCATGAGCGCCACCCTGGGCATCGGCAGCGCCATGGGCCTGCCGCTCGCCGGCCTCCTCTATGAAAGCCTCGGCTGGACGTCCATTTTCTGGGTCTCCGCGGCCGCCGGCGTACTGCTGCTACTGGCGGTTGTGCTCGTGGTTCCGGAGTCCAGGGTGCGCACTCCCGGCCGCTTCGACTATGCGGGCGCGCTGGTGCTCTCCGCCGCGCTGGGATCATTGCTCCTGGCCATCTCCAAGGGCGGCACCTGGGGCTGGGGCTCGGAACCCGTGCTGCTGCTGTTCCTCGCGGCGGCGCTGCTGCTGGCCGTCTGGATTCCCTACGAGCTCAGGGTGGGCCAGCCCATGGTGGATCTTCGCACCACGGCGCGGAGGCCTGTGCTGATGACCAACCTCGCGTCACTGCTGATCGGTTTCGCGATGTTCGCCAACATGCTCCTGACCACCCAGCAGCTCCAGCTCCCCGCTGCCACAGGTTACGGCTTCGAACTGAACGTCATCACGGCCGGCCTCTGCATGGTGCCGTCCGGACTGGCCATGGTGGTGTTCGCCCCGGTGTCCGGCGGCATCATCCGGCGCTTCGGCGGAAAGTCCGCCCTGTTGGCCGGCGCCGGAGTGATGATCGTCGGGTATGTGGGCCGGGTCTTCTTCTACGACTCCATCACCTGGGTGATCATTGGTTCCACCGTGGTGAGCGTCGGCACGGCTATCGCCTATGCCGCGATGCCAACACTGATCATGGGTGCCGTCCCGATCACGGAGACCGCCTCCGCCAACGGCCTCAACAGCCTGGTCCGCTCCATCGGCACGTCGACCTCCAGCGCCGCCGTCGCCGCAGTGCTGACCTCGGTCACCATTCCGCTCGGCGCCGCCCGGCTGCCGTCGTTCGATGCTTTCAGGGACGTGTTCTGGATGGCCGCCCTGGCGTCCGCCGCCTCTGTCCTCGCCGCCATCTTCATTCCCCGCGTCACCACGCACCGCCCGGCCGCGCCGGCGGCAGCGGAGCTCGTGGTGCAGGGCCGCGTCCTGGCACCCGACCACCGCCCGCTTACTCCCGCCGTCGTCACCGTCCTCCAGACCGGGGGCGAACCGGTGGACTGGAGCCGCGTGGACACCGACGGCAACTATTCGGTGGCGCTGCCTGGGGCCGGGAAGTACCTCGTGGTGGCCAACGCGGCGGGCTGGGCGCCGATGGCGGAGGTCTTTGATTTCGACGGGCGCACGCTGAAGCAGAACTTCCTCCTGCAGCAGCGGCTGGAGATCAGGGGCCGGGCGGCCATCGGCCGCGAGCCCGTGACCGGCGCCGTGGTCACGCTGCTGCACGCCACCGGGGAGCACGTGGACACCGCAAGGACGGACGACGACGGCGTGTACACACTTCCGCTGCCCGCCGCCGGACGCTACATAGTGGCTATGCTTCATCCCGTGACTCATCAAGCCGTGGCGCGGAAGCTCGCCGTCGACAACCGGTCCGTGACCGTGGACCTTTCAGCCGCCCCTCTTGGGGAACGGACGGGCGGGGAGCCGGTGCGCGCATGAGCAGCCCCAGCCAGGAGTCCATCCTCACCGCGGCGGGCCGGCTGTTCGGCGAACGCGGCTACCGGGCCGTGACGGTCAGGGACATCGCCGCTGAGGCCGGGGTTTCGGCGGCCCTGGTGATGAAACTGTTTATCTCCAAGGCCAAGCTGTTCGCAGCGGTGCAGCCGGACGAGTCGCTGCTCACCGAACTTTCCGTCCCGGCCTCCGAGCTCGGCGGCGCCCTGGTCTTCCGAGTGCTGATGCGCCGGGAACGCGGCATGCACGAGCCGTGGGCCATTATTCCGATCAATGTTCACGATGCCCCGGATCCCGAAGCGGCGCGGAACGAGCTGCGCGAACGCTACGTGGGCAGCATCGCACGGCTGATCGGGGATGGGACGCCGGACCGCCGCTATGCGTCGACTGTCACCGCGCTGATGACCGGCTTCGGCGAAACCGTGCGGACCCTGGGACTCTTCGACGGCTGGGACTTTGACGAGCTGGTGGCCTACTACGGCGGGATCGTGCAGGCGCCGATCGACGCCTGCACGGCCGCACACTCCCCAACCGCCCCCTGACCTCGCAAGGCCATTCCGGCTCCCTGCCCTCGCAAGCTCGGGCCGGGGCCCTCGCCGGATCGGCTCCACGGCCAGGGAACCCGGCGGTCGTGGCCCCAGCTCAACCTGCGGAAAGCTCGGGTTACGTGTAGGAGATGCTCAGCAGCAGGGCCTTGAGGGCCTGCCCTTCGGCGCCTGCCAGCCAGGACTTGGCGGCGGCGTCATTGGCGAACGGCTTTTCGATGAACTTCACGTCGGCCAGGATGACACCGTCCCCGGCCCGGATGAGCCCGTCGAGCGCGTTCCCCTGCCCTGACTTGGGAGCCCCTGCTGCCAGGTGCATCCGGTAGGTCGCGTTGCTGTCCATCCGGTCCACGTAGAACCCATAGTGGGCCGCCGGCGCGGGCTGTGCCGCAAGTCCCGGTACCGGAGCGGACTCGAAGACGGTGCGGGTCACCGGGTGGGAGACGCCGTCGGCGATCCGGCCGGAGTACACGGTGGCCTGCTCGGTGCCGCTCGCGTCGACGACCGTCGCCGTGGCGGACTCTGACGGTGACCCCCCGCCCGTGAACAGCTCAACCTTCCAGTCGCCCGGGTATTTAAAGGACACGTGGCCGTTCGGGAACGTGTACGTCTTCAGCTCGGCAGGCGCAGGAGCGGACGACGGCGTGGTTCCCGGCGTCGCTGCACCGCCGGCACCGTCGCCGGCAGCGGTGGAGCCTGAAGGGCTCGGTGATGCCGGCGCCGTCGCGGAAGCAGCCGCGGACGATGACGACGGGGCCGCCGACACCACGGCCCCGCAGCCGGCCAGGGCGAAGGCGGCGGCGGCAGCAAGGACAGAGACGACGGGGGCGCGGAACGCAGGGCGCATGATGATGCCTTTCGTGATGACGCCGTCAAGCTCCGAAGGGGCTGCTCTGCCCGCCGCATGGGAGTGTCCAAGACCCTGTGGAGCGCTTGGCGAAGACTGGTGGAGTCACCACAATGGCATGCCAAAACTGCCCGCCACTAGGGCCAGAACAATAAATCCATCGATTTGTTATAGACCGCGCGAAAGCGTTATGGACTAGCGCAGCACGATATCGACGGGATTGGCCTCGGACCGCCACTGCCCTTCTGTGCCCGGTTTCGGGGTGATAACGGGGGCAGTGAGGACGCCGGAGCGGTTGGTGCGCCTGTCCCGCAGAATCTCCGTGACCGAGCCCAGGTGCCGGGACAGGTCGATGACGTTCTCGGGTGCCGCCAGGAGCAGCTGGAAGCCGAATTCGTGCAGCGCCTTGATGCCTGCGCCGGCGAATTCCTCGGAGGCCAGCACGAATGCCTCGTCCATCATCACTGTGCCATACGTGGTGAAGCCCTGCTCGGCGATGCCCAGCTGGTAGCTCAGCGCCGCGGCCATGATGAACGCGGTGAACCGCTGGCGTTCACCGCCGGACATGGAGCCGGTGTCGGCGTGCATGAAGACGTCTGTTCGCTTGCCGCCCTTCTTCCCGGGGGCGTCCACCTCGCGGTGCTCCTTGCACTGGATGAACAGGTGGCCGCGCACGTCCAGGACCTCCGCCCGCCAGCGCCGGTCCTCGGGAGTCTGCGACCCCAGCCGCTTCACCAGCGTCTCCAGGGACTTGTAGCGGGCGGTCAGTTCGGCGTCGTCATTCTGGCCGGCGTGGGCGGTGTCCGCCTTGGCTGCCTCTGCCTTGGCCGGCCGGACATGCCGGGTCTTCAGCGCGTTCTGGATGGCGTCCTTGAACTGCTTGGCCGTGGCCGGGAGGGTCTGCTTGATGTCGAGTTCCAGGTAGCTGCCCTCGTGGAAATTCACGTCGGACAGGATGCCGTTCAGCGGCAGGATCCTGCTGGTGATGGACCGGCGTTCCTCGTCGAGCAGGTGGAGCAGCGTGCTGAACGACTCGTGGGTGCGCTGGTTGAAGAACTGCCGGAACTCGGCCTCCTGCGCCGGCAGCCCGTCATTGATGATCGCGTGGTAGCGGGCTTCGAACTCGCCGACGGCGCCGATGGACGTGCCGTGGTCGGCCGAAATGGCGGTGCCCCAGTCGCGGACGAAGCCTTCGAAGATCCGGGTGAGCCGCTCCGACGTTGCCTGGGCCCCGGACTCTGCACTGTGCAGGTCACCGAGCAGCTGGGCCCGCACCCGGCCGGCAAGGTTGTCCAGCTCATGCATTTCCGTGACGTCGCCGAATTCGGCGAAGTACGGCGCCAGGGCCGCGGAGGTGGAGTCCGACGGCGGTGCCTGATTCAGGCGGAGGCGCGCGGCTTCCAGCAGCGAATCGGAGGCGGTGAGCTGCTGGTCCAGCGCCTTGTATTCGCTCTGCAGCACCGCGGCAGCCTCGGTGCTGGACTGGTGCTTCTGGCGCGCCGCCTCGATGTTGGCGCGGAGCGGTTCGAGGTCCGCCTGGGCGGCGAGGGCGTCCCTGAGCCGCTGTTCAATCCTGGCAAGCTCGTCTGCCGCTACTGCGGCCGAGACCTGCTCCCACGGGCGGTTGTCTCCGGCCACTTTGCGCAGCGCGTCGAGCTGCCGGGACATGCCCTGGTGTGATTCCTCGCGGCTTTGGGCCAGCTGTGCGGCCTTGGCCAGTTCCTGGCGCAGGTCCTCCACCTGTCCGGCCACGAGCTCCAGCTTGGAGGCATTGTCGAACCCGAGGACGTAGTCCTGCCGGCTGGTGAACCGGTCGTCCTTCTCCACGGTGTGCCGGTTGCGCTTGACCACTCCGCCGAGGCTCAGGCCCTTGTCCAGGGCCGCAAGCTCGTCGGGGTTCTCCACGCACGGGTACGCGAAGTCGAGGGCGATCCGCTCACGGATCCACACGCTAGCCTGTGCGGCGGACCCGCCCTTTGCCCCGGTGGTGAGGATGTCCAGCTTGGTCAGCAGGTCGCCGTCGGCCACGTCCTCCACTGCGAGCGCCGCCCCGGTGAGCGGCTTGGACACGTCCACCGCGCGCAGTGCGCCGCGGACGGTGTGGTTGTTCAGGTAGCGGGTGACCGCTGCGAAGTGCTCGCCCGGGACCAGCAGCGTGGTGGCCAGGTTCCGCAGGGCACGTTCGGCGGCGGGGCGCCAGTGCTCCTGGCCTTCGGCGAGGTCGATCAGCTCGCCGCCGAACGGCATCTGCTCCTCGGGGACGCCGGTAGCGGCCGCAATCGCGGCCCGGTTTTCAATGCTCGACGGCGGCAGCAGGGACTTGCGCGTTTTCAGCGACACAAGCTCCTGCTCGGCCGCGGCAAGCTCGCGCTTCTTCGTGGCGTGGGCGTCGAAGGCCTCGAAACGGAGCTCCTGCAGGGCCGCGGAGTCGTCCTTCAGTTCAGCGGAGCGGGTGGCCGCCTGCTCGTGGGCCTGCTCCCAATCCTCAGCGGTCCATTCGAGGTCCAGGCCGGCGTCGGTCAGCGCCTGTCGGGCCGCCTCCTCCACCTGCTGGCGGAGCTTCAGCCCCACCCGGGCGTTCTCCAGGGACTGCTCGATCGAGGAGATGGCGTTGCCGCCCTGGTTGTTGTACTCCGCCTCCAGCTGCCGGAGCTCCTTGGCCAGGCCGTCCCGCACGCCGCGTTCGGCCGCGAGCTCCTTGGCCTTTGCCTGGGCGAGCGCCTTGAAGCGGGCGAGCGTTGTCTCGTGCACGGTGACAGCAAGCTGCTGCCGGTAGGCCTCGAACTCCTCGCCCGCGAGTTCACGGATCCGGTTGGCGTCGAGCAGGGACTGGGCGTACTCCCGGTTCAGCCCCGGGACGGGGGCCAGCTGGTCGCGCTGCTGCCGGACGTCCTCCAGCCGCTGCCGGATGGACATGAGGTTGCTGAATTCCTCGACGACGTCGTCCGCCGCCGCCAGGGTGGCCGGCGCATCCAGCACCTGGTCGCGGAAGAACGTGTTCACGCTGCCACCCAAGCCCTTGCCGGCCTGGATGACGCGGAGCAGGGGCAGCGCCTGGTCGGAGTTGATGCCCAGGAGCCTGCGGAACCGCTCCGCGAAGGCCTTGTGCACGTCAAAGACCTGGGCGTCCGGGAAGATGTTTTCCAGCGCAGCCCTGGTGAACCGCTTCTCGGCAATGTCCTCGATGGCGGCGAGGTCCAGCGGCCTGTTGTCGATCAGGTAGTACCGGCCGACGCTGGACTCCGTGCCGTTCTTCGGCAGGTCAAACAGGGCCGACACCGTCACCTTGGTGCCCGCGGCGTTGTCGAACGTCAGGGCGACGGCGGACCAGGTGGCACCGGGGCGCTGGAATGCACTGGCCGAGCCCTCGCCGACGGCCTTGTCCCCCACCTTGCCGCGCATGTACGTGAATGTGGTCCGCTTGTCCTCCACGGCGCCCGAACGCTGGGCTGCTGCCTCATTGGAGCGCGGGCGGGCATCGAAGACCCGCAGCATGGCGTCGAACAGCGTCGACTTGCCGACGCCGGAGTTGCCGGTGAGCAGGGTGCCGTTGCGGTCCACGTGCATGGTGTGGGCGCCATGGAACGTACCCCAGTTGACCACCTGCACCAGGGCCAGGCGCATCTGGCCCGGGTTAACGACGTCACCCAGCGGAAGCATGCTCGCAATACTCACTTGGCTGCCTCCTCAGCCGGTGCCGGTTCGGGGGACGTCGACGGCATGTCACCTTCCGATTCGTCCTCAGGGTCTTCGTCGCCACCGGGCTTGTCGACGTCGAGCTCTATTAGGGGTTCTGTGCCTGACTGATCTGCTGTGGCAGCCACCAGGGCTTCGATTTGGGCGGTAATGTCGCCTATGTTGTCGAAGGGGAGGGCCAGGGGCAGGGCGTTGGAGATCGTGTAGACGTCGTCCAGGCCGGTGGAGAGCAGGAGCTGGCGGGCGAGGAGCTTCGTTATTGCGCGGTTCACTACGTCCGAGTCGCGCAGGGCGTCCTGCTGGCCTGCCGGCTGGTAGTGGGCCACGAGCTCGGCGATTTCTTCCCGCGTGATGGTGGGGTCCGTCTGGGCCGTGACGTGGCGGTCCAGCAGGAGCCTCAGGCGCAGCAGCACGATGGTTTCCACCCGGCTGAGGGCACGCTGCTGGCGCAGGATGCTGGAGCGGGCGCTGCCGCCGATGGCTTCGGGGTCGACGGGACGCAGAACAGCGATCTTTTTCTCGTGGTCCAGCTGCAGCGTGAGGAACAGCTCGGAGAGCCGGCTGCGCAGGATCAGCTGGTTGTCCAGCAGCGTTGTCCAGAGTCTCTCGTCCCGGCCGCCGTCAACGTACGGGCCCTTCAGTAGCTTCACGAGTGCCTGGCGCACCTTCATGGGAAGCACCCCTGTATCCCCAGGGAAAAGAGCGGCGCCGTCCACAAACGTGTCACGGGGGCTGACAGAGCCGTTGATTGAGCTAGTCGAAATCGCGGGGGTTTCGGCAGGCTCAACCAGCGGGGCCGATGCGTCCGCCGTCGTAATCTCTTCAGTCATCGCTAATCCTTTTTGAGCGTTACCACCGGCAGGTACGCCTTGCGGGTGGTGCCGTCTATCTGTTCGAAGTCGAGGGCCTCCCACGCCAGCTGGTCAAAGCCGGCGCCGGTGTGGAGTGCGTGCGAGAGGAGCGCCCGAATGGAGTTGATGTGCTGTTCCTCCGGCGGCAGCTGCTCCCACGCCTCGGCGAGGGTCGAGGCGCCCGCTGCCGCGGCGCGGATCGCCTCCGGCCTGGCCTTGGCGGTCCTGGGCGAGCGGACCCGGTCCGAGTCGCTGAACGCGATGGGATCGGCGAGCTTGGGCGGGGCAGCAAACTCGTCCGGGTCGAAAAGCTTGACCATGGCGAGGGATTCGAAACCTGCGTTGAAGAGAACCGGACCCCGGACCAGGCCAGGCCGTTCGCGCTCGTAGGGCATTGACCGGATGGCCTGTTCCGCCTCGCGCAGCACCTTGCGGAGCCGCACCGACTGACGGAAATCGTCGCTCTGGACGTAGGTGTTCAGGCTCTCGCTGAGCTTGCCGTAGATGCGCTGGATCTGGCTGTGCTGCTGCCGGAGCTCCGCCACCAAATTTTTCAGGGTTTCCCGGTCCTCCGGCGAAAGGTCGTCCGCGAACTGCCGGCTTAGCACCTCGCCGATGGCGGACCGGAAGCGCAGCTGCTGCTGCGGGTCCTCGAGGAAAGCGGTAAAGGAACGGAAGGTCCTGCCCTCCGGGCTTTGGCGCAGCCGCTTGTCCGCCTCAAGAACCTGGGCCATCGTGGCGCCCTTGGTCAGGGACTCCTCGATGATCTGGTTCCGGAGCTCGCCCACGAGCTCCTCGATCCGGTCACGCATTTTCTTGTAGTCCGCGGGCAGGCTGGCAGCGAGGTCCAGGATGTTGCCGGCCGCCTCGACGGCCTGGTCGTCGTCGAGGAGGCCGTCGAAGTCACCTGAGCTGATGTCCTCGATCAGCTGCTTCCGCTCCCCGATCTCCTCCTCGAGCGCTTCCAACCGGGCACTCTGGTCCGGGTTGGTCTCGTTGGCGAGCTTCTCCACGTCGCCCAGCAGCGTGCCCAGCCGGGACCCGTTGAGCGTGGACCTTTCGCTGGAGAGGCTGTCCAGGAACGCCAGCACGCGCGCGGCCGGCTCGGTGACCTCGTAAACGATCTGCCCCGACTGGTTCCGGCGCGTCAGGAACTGCTTGCGGGTCCACTCATCGCCGAAGGACTTCCCGTTGGCATGGCCGCCCAGCCCCGGGTCCTGGCGGCGCAACTGCTCGAGGAAGGAGTCGACGTCGGCATGGAATTCTTCCAGCGGAAGCTGCGGCCGGGTGCGGGTGAAGGATGCCTGCAGGACGGCGATCACCCAGGGGGCGGAACGGGTGAGGGCCCATGCGGGCCCCTTGGTGAGGAGCTCAAGGTCCCTGAGCCTGGCGCTGATCGCGTCAGCGGAGGACGTAGTGGACCGGGGCACACACACTCCTTCGGCAGCTTGGGGATGGTCTGGGCAGCGGAAACCCGAAAACTGCCAACTACAAGGTTAACGCAGAGCCCCGGCCGGCCCGCGCCGCGGTTCCCGAGAACCCCGGAGGCGGCTCCGCGCGCCGGTCAGGCAACGTTACGCATGTGACAGCCGAGGTTTTCGCAATCACTCCGTGACCTACGGCGCGGTATTGTCTCGATCCCGTATCAACGCGGCCACAGCACGGCCGGGGCGCTAGAGGAAGCTTCGCCCATGGCCCTAGTCTCGAGCTACTGATCTGATCCATCCGCAGCAACGGCGCAGGGGGAAGCATGCAGTTCGACTTGAGCGCAGTGGAGACAGGCACCTTGGTGTTCATCGGGACACTGATGGTTGCCTTGGCACTTGTCCTCTTCGTGGCGGTGGCGGCATTCGCCGCCCTCGTCCTGGTGGGCGTGGGGAGGCTGGCCTGGGTGGTCATTGCCGGGGCCCTGCTCAGGGCCGTCCACGGGATCAACCACGCCTGGGACAGCCTGGTGCACCACGCCTCTGCGGTCGAATTTCCCGCGGAGTTTCAGGGGCAGCCGGCCCCTAGCACCGGAACCTACCCGCGGGTAGCATTGAGGGACAGCTGAAGGGTTCTCCACCCGCGGCGGACCCAGGGCTTTGAGCCGGTCATCCGGTCAGAGGAGATGCCCCGTGAGCTCCGCCACTGACAGCCAGGCAACTGATCGCCAGGCCCCTGACAGCAGGGCTGGTCACAGCACAGCCACAGCAAACCCGGCTGCGGACGGCACTGGCGCCATCCCGCCCGTGGACAGTCCCGCGTCCGAAACACCCGTTGCTCCGGAGAAGATCGGCGCGGGGGCGTCCGCAGAGGATGCCCGCGCCATCGCCGAGGCAGCACGCGAGACCGAGTGGGCCAGGCCCAGCTTCGCCAAGGGCCTGTACCTCGGCAGCTTTGACCTGGCACTCATCCATCCCTGGCCCGCCGCCAAACCCGATGACGTGGAACGCGGCGAGGCCTTCATGGCACGGTTGACGGAATTCTGCCGCACCATGTCCGGACGGATCATTGAGCGCGACGCGAAAATTCCCGACGAGTACCTCCGCGGCCTGGCAGAGCTGGGCGTGTTCGGCATGAAAATACCGCAGGAGTACGGCGGCCTGGGCCTCTCCCTGGTCTACTACGGGCGGGCGCTGGCGCTGCTGGGATCGGTGCACCCGAGCCTGGGCGCCCTGCTCTCGGCCCACCAGTCCATCGGCGTGCCGGAGCCGGTGAAGGTATTCGGTACCCCCGAGCAGAAACGCAGGTACCTGCCGCGCTGCGCGGAGGGTGCGGTTACCGCGTTCCTGCTGACCGAGCCCGACGTCGGCAGCGACCCTGCACGGATGGGCAGCACCGCTGTCCCCAGCGCCGACGGCGGGTCTTACGTTCTGGACGGCGTCAAACTCTGGACCACCAACGGCGTCATCGCCGAGCTCGTGGTGGTGATGGCAGTGGTGCCCCAGCATACGGACGCGGACGGCGCCGTCCATAAGGGCGGCATCACCGCGTTCGTGGTGGGAATGGACTCCCCGGGAATCACGGTGGAGAACCGGAACACCTTCATGGGCCTGCGTGGCATCGAGAACGGGGTGACCCGGTTCCACCAGGTCCGGGTGCCGGCCGCCAACAGGCTCGGCCGTGAAGGCCAGGGTCTGAAAATTGCGCTCACCACGCTGAACACCGGCAGGCTCTCCCTGCCCGCGCTGTGCGTGGCGACGGGCCGCTGGAGCCTCAAGATCGCGCGGGAATGGTCCAATGCCCGCACCCAGTGGGGCCGACCGGTGGGCAAGCACGAGGCAGTCAGTAAGAAGATCGCATTCATCGCTGCCACGGCCTTCGCCCTGGACGCCGTATTCGAGCTCTCCGCGGAGATGGCCGACGCCGGGCAGAAGGACGTCCGCATTGAGGCGGCCCTGGCCAAGCTGTGGTCCACCGAGATCAGCTACCGGATCGCGGACGAACTTGTGCAGATCCGCGGCGGCCGCGGCTTCGAGACGGCCGAATCGCTCGAGGCCCGCGGCGAGCGGGCCGTCCCCGCCGAGCAGCAGCTGCGCGACCTGCGGATCAACCGCATCTTCGAGGGCTCGTCCGAGATCATGCGTTTGCTGATAGCCCGCGAGGCCGTGGACGCCCACCTCGCCGCAGCCGGGGACCTGGCCTCCGCGGAGGCGAGCCTTCCGGACAAGGCGCGGGCCGCCGTCGGAGCCTCCGGCTTTTACGCAAAATGGCTGCCCAAACTGGTGGCCGGCGCCGGCATGGATCCGCGGTCCTACAGCGATTTCGGGCGGCTGGGAAAGCACCTCCGTTTCGTGGAGCGGTCCTCGCGGCGGCTAGCCCGGCAGACCTTCTATGGCATGGGCCGCTGGCAGGCCAGACTGGAACACAAGCAGGCCTTCCTTGGCCGGATCGTCGATATTGGAGCCGAGCTGTTCGCCATGGCGGCCTGCTGCTCGCGCGCCGAGATGCTGCTCCGGACCGCACCTGAACGAGGCGCCACCGCGTTTGAACTGGCCGACGCCTTCTGCGAGCAGGCACGCGTCCGGGTGGACGAATATTTCGACCAGCTGTGGCGCAACACCGACGATGGCGACCGCGACCTCGCGCGCAAGGTGCTCGCCGGCGACTACACGTGGCTGGAGGCCGGCGTGCTGGACCAGTCCGAAGGAACCGGGCCGTGGATCGCCGATGCCTCCGCGCGCGAGTCGACCAAGGAGAACTTGCACCGCGCCTACCGCTGACCGCACCAGCCGCCTGGCACCTGGACACCCGACGCCTGGACACCCGAACACCGGCTCTGACCGCCCACGCCGCCTGCGACAAGGGGAGACGCGCCAAAACCAAGATACTAAGCATCCTTGCTAATGCCCATTGAACGGAGTTAGCTAGAAACTGAGGCCAGTGCCTTGGCCTCAGGCATTGCGTTGCCCGGCTTAGGCCCCTGAGTCCGGGTCCGTTCAATGAAAGCGAGTCGCTGATGAGCAGCCCAACCGGCTCCGGGGACAGGCGCCCCCGGCGCACCTCCCCTGAATCAGGCACGTCCGAACCCAACAGGCCCGAACGCACCAGGCCTGAACACAGCGCGGCAGAGCCCTCCCCTGCCAACTACAGCACCACGGAGCACAGTTCAGCAGACGCTCCCACGGAGGCAACTCCGGTCTACGACGCCACCCAGACCCGGCGTTCCGCCGCCCGCCCCAGTGCCGCAAGCACTGGCGCCACCAGCACCGGCGCCTCGACGGACACGCACACGCGGGCCCTCAACACCACGGACGCGGACACTCCGTACGCCGAGCGCGACTACACACCCGACACTGAACGGGACGACCGCCCGGACAAGGCACGCTCCGATGACCCGGCCTTTGCCACCCGGGAAATGGCCGCGGCCCGCGAGAAGGAGGCGTTCGGCGGCATCAAGATTGGCTCGGCGTTCTTTGGCTGGCTGGCCGCCACGGGCATGGCCGTGCTGCTGACCGCCCTGGTCGCCGCGGCCGGCACCGCGGTGGGACTTGCCACGAACACGGACGTGAACGCCGCCGTGGGCCGGGCAGCCTCAAACCAGACAGTGGGAATCGCGGGCATCATCGTCCTGCTGGTCATTCTCTTCGCCTCCTACTACAGCGGCGGGTACGTCGCCGGCAGGATGGCCCGGTTCAATGGCGCGAAGCAGGGGTTCGCCGTGTGGATCTGGGCCCTGATCGCGGCTGTGCTGGTGGCCGTGCTCGGCATGATCGCGGGCGAGCAGTTCAATATCCTGGCCCAGCTGAACAGCTTCCCGCGGATTCCAGTCAACGAAGGCCAGGTGACCACCACCGGCCTCATTGCCGCCGTCGTGGTCGCCCTGGTGGCACTGGTGGGCGCCGTCCTGGGCGGCATGGCCGGCATGCGCTTCCACCGCAAGGTGGACCGCGCCGGTTTCACTCCCACGGCCGATTACGAGGAGCACTGAATCACAAAGACAAGTGACCTGCGGCTGGGCGCGGCCCGCGGGTTTCGCTACCGGTAGAGCGGGACGGCGACTGCGACTGCGTCTATGTAGTACCAGCTCCGGTCCACCCTGAGGAAGCGGCTGGTTTCGTGGTGGACGCCCCGCACGCCGTCCTGACGAAAGTGCGCCTTGAACTCCACGGTGCCTTCGGTGTCGAGCGGGCCGCCCCGCTCCACGGAGAGGATGTCCAGCCGCCGCCATTCCAGGCCCGGATCAATTTCCAGCTCCGAAGGCCGGGTGCTGGGATGCCATGTTTTCAGGAGGTAATCGGCATGGAGCAGGACGAAGGCGGAGTAACGGGAACGCATCAGCTGCTCGGCGGTGGCTGCGTCTGCCGAGCCGGAGTGGAACCGGCCACAGCAGTCCGCGTACTGCTCGCCCGAAAGGCACGGGCAGTTACCGGAGAAGGGTTCTGGTTCAGTCATGGCATCCCTGGGAACGTGGCGGTCACTTGCTGAATCAGCCTATCGCCGCCTGCGTAAGGCCGCGTCCTATAACAGCTTTGAAACAACAGTTGCCGCTACTTGCCATGCGGGCATGTCGGCAGTAAATAGTCCGTATGGTGGTTAGGGGCTGTTTTCCGGCGTAATCACCGGCTCGATCACTGGGGGACGAGCCGGGCGCCGATGGTAAGGAGGGTGAAGTGGAAGATCCGACAACGATTGCACTGAACCTGACATTTTTGGGCACCCTGGGCGTTGCCTTCCTCATGTTCATCGGACTGTGCATCAGTGTCATGCTCACACTGGTGATTGCAGGGCTGGGACGCCTTGTCGCGCTGATCGTGATGGCGCTGTTCGGCCGCCTCCCCAAGAACGAGACCATAGAGATCGTGCGGCTCGCCGCGGACGGCCGCCCGCTGCCCGCCAGGGCGGAACCGGAGCCGGCAAAAGCCAACGCGAAAAAGTCCCCCAAGGCCCCCCGCCCGGTCCGCGAACCCCGCGCACCGATCGACTGGAAGAAGCTCCGGACCCGCACCGGCCTCCAGGAGGCGCTCCGCAGCGCCGTCGTCCACCACCCTCTGGTGACCGCAGCCCGGCCGGTACCGCCGGTCCTCTCCAAAGGCTGGGCCGACGCCGTGGCTGCCGCCGACGCCCGCGCGGTGGCGCGCGCCCGGGCCGCCGCGCCGGATATAAAGCTCACGGTGCGGGACCTGCCGCCGCCCGACGTGGCCGCGGCCAGCGTGACGGAGGTGGCGCCGCTCGTGGAATCAGCCCTGCGACACGATGCCGTTCCGGCCGAACCCTCCGGAACGGGCGCGTCCGGAATGGGCGCGACCAACACGGGCGCCTCCAGCAAGGGTGAAACGGTCCGGTCCGCCTTGGCGCTGTCGGCCCAGCCGCCGCAGCCTGCGCGGAAACCGTCGGTTGCCGGGCATGTCACCGTCCTGGACACCGGCTCCATGACGTCGCTCGCGCAGCACCCGGACGCCCGGGCCCGCGCCTGACCGCGCTGGTTCTCCATGCCGTCAGGCGCCTGGCGCCCTCCGTTCGGCGGTGAGTGCCGGCTGCGAGATAAGCCGCCGGCATCCCTTATCCTGAGCAACCATCTCCGCTAGCGTGAAACCCATGGAATTCAGATACCTCGGAAACAGCGGCTTCAAGATTTCGGAAATCACGTTCGGCAACTGGCTCACGCATGGCTCCCAGGTGGAGAACGACGTCGCCACGCAGTGCGTGCGGGCGGCGCTGGACGCCGGCATCAGCAGCTTCGACACGGCTGATGTGTACGCCAACACCGCCGCGGAAACCGTTCTGGGCGAAGCGCTCAAGGGTGAACGCCGGCAGTCCCTAGAGATCTTCACGAAGGTGTTCGGCCCCACCGGCCCCAAGGGAAAGAACGACCTCGGCCTGTCCCGCAAGCACATCATGGAATCCATCGACGGGTCCCTTAGCAGGCTGCAGACAGACTATGTGGACCTGTACCAGGCGCACCGCTACGACTTTGAAACGCCGCTCGAGGAGACGATGCAGGCCTTCGCGGACATCGTCCGGCAGGGAAAGGCCCTGTACATCGGCGTCAGCGAGTGGACCGCTGAACAGCTTCGCAACGGCCACGCCCTGGCCCAGGAACTCGGCTTCCAGCTGATCTCCAACCAGCCGCAGTACTCCATGCTGTGGCGGGTCATCGAGGAGGAAGTGGTTCCGGCGTCGGAGGAGCTGGGCGTCTCCCAGATCGTCTGGTCACCCATGGCGCAGGGCGTGCTGAGTGGCAAGTACATGCCCGGCCAACCGCTGCCGGAGGGCAGCCGTGCCACCGACGACAAGGGCGGTGCCAAGATGATCGAGCGCTGGATGCGGGATGACGTCCTGGCGGCCGTGCAGGAGTTGCGGCCGGTCGCCGAGGAAACCGGGCTGACCATGCCCCAGCTGGCGGTGGCCTGGGTGCTGCAGAACCCGAACGTGGCCTCGGCCATCATCGGCGCCTCCCGGCCCGAACAGGTCGCCGACAGCGCCGCTGCCGCCGGAGTGCGCCTTGAACCGGACGTCCTGAAGAAGATCGACGCTGCCGTCGGCTCCCTCGCCGAGCGGGACCCGGCTAAGACAAAGTCCCCTGCAACCCGCGAGGCCTAGGAGCGCCAATGACTGATCTTCCAGACCTCGCCGTCACCGGCGCCACGGGGGTCCTGGGCGGCATGGTGGCCCGGCAGCTGTCCGACGCCGGGTTTTCCCAGCGCCTGCTGGTGCGCGACCCCCGGCGGGCGCCCGACCTGGAGGACGCCCCGGCCGTGGCGGTCAGTTACGGGGACCCCGTAATGTCGCGGCCGGCCCTGGAGGGGGTCAAGGTCCTGTTCATGGTGTCGGCGGCGGAGGCGGAGGACCGGTTGCAGCAGCATTACGCGTTCGTGGACGCCGCCGCGGAGGCCGGCGTGCAGCACATTGTGTACACGTCCTTCTTCGGGGCCGCGCCGGACTGCACCTTCACGCTGGGCCGCGACCACTACGCCACCGAGGAGCGGATCAGGGCGTCCGGTATGCGGTTCACTTTCCTGCGGGACAACTTCTACCTGGACTTCCTGCCCATGCTGGCCGGGGAGGACGGCGTCATCCGGGGCCCGGCGGGCGACGGCGTGATGGCCGCCGTCGCCCGGGAGGACATTGCCCGGTCTGCGGTGGCGGTACTTCGCGACCCGACGGTCCACGCCGGGGCAACCTACGACCTGACGGGCCCGGAGGACATCTCGCTGGCGCACGCCGCCGAAGTGCTTTCGCGTGCCACGGGCAGGACCGTCACGTACCACCACGAAACCGTGGAGGAGGCATTCGCCTCCCGTGCCTCCTACGGCGCCCCCGCGTGGCAGGTCGAGGCCTGGGTCAGCACCTACACGGCGATCGCCGCCGGCGAGCTGGCCGGGGCGACGTTGGACGTGCACGGCCTCACCGGCCGGGACCCGATGGCACTCGAGGAACTGGTGAAGCTGCCGCAGCTGTAGGGGCCCGGCTGTTGACGGTCATTTACGCGCGGCGTAAACCTGTGAGGAGGAGCACGCCTATTCGCGGCTGCACCCCGCAGCCCCGAGAAACCGCAGCACCGAGCAGAATCGCAAGGCCATGTCCAAGCTGATCTACCGACGCCGACCGTCCGCCAGCCCCGCAGCACATTCCGGTGTAACAGCACACTCCGGTGAACCCACGCATGGCCCGCTCACCAGCGAAGAGCTGCAGCTCGCCGTGCGGAATCACTCCATGCCGCTTGAGGCCCTGCGAGAGGACGTGACTCCGCCCGGGCTGCATTACGTGCTGACGCACTTCGACATTCCCCAGATCAGCGGCGCGTGGCACCTGCGGATCGGCGGCGCCGTGGAGCGGGCAATGGAACTGAGCCTTGCGGCGCTGAAGCGGGATCCGGCCATCAGCGTCCAGGTGACCCTGGAATGCGCCGGCAACGGGCGTTCGCTGCTGAGGCCGCGGCCGCTCAGCCAACCCTGGACGCTGGAGGGCGTGGGAACGGCCGTGTGGACCGGTGTTCCGCTCGCATACCTGCTGGCCCAGGCCGGCGTCGAGCCCGAAGCCGTCGAGGTGGTTTTCACCGGCATGGATGCCGGAATCCAGGGCGGCGTCCGGCAGCAGTACGCCCGAAGCCTGCCGATTACGGAAGCCTCGCGGGCCGACGTCGTCCTTGCCTACAAGATGAACGGCACCGAACTGCCGCCCCAGCACGGCTACCCGCTACGGCTTGTCGTTCCGGGCTGGTATGGCATGGCCAGCGTCAAGTGGCTGCAGTCCATCCAGGTGGTCACGACGCCGTTCACCGGCTTCCAGCAGTCGGTCGCCTACCGCTACCAGCACAACGCGGACGACGCCGGCACGCCGGTTTCGCGGATCAGGGTGCGGTCCCTGATGGTTCCGCCGGGCATTCCTGACTTCTACACCCGCCGCAGGTACCTCCCCCGCGGGCCCGTCATGCTCCAGGGCAGGGCGTGGTCCGGTGAGGGCGCCGTAACGAAAGTGGAGGTCGGCATCGACGGCAAGTGGGTTCCGGCGCAGCTGGACAAGCCTGCCGGCGCCTTTGCCTGGCGCGGCTGGAGCCTGCCATGGGTGGCCGACCCAGGCCACCACGAACTGTCGTGCCGGGCCACCGACGCGACCGGCTCTACCCAGCCGCTGGAGCAGCACTGGAATTACCAGGGCATGGGCAACAATACGGTGCAGCGGGTGCGGGTCATCGTCGAATAGCCTGCTGAGCTGGCCTTGGCCGGCGTCCTCTTAGTGCATGTGGCTTCCGCCGTTGATGTCGATGGTGGTGCCGGTCAGGTATGCGGAGTCGTCGGAGGACAGGAAGGTGATGACTGCTGCGACTTCCTCGGTGGTGGCGTTGCGGCCCAGCGGGATGCCGGCGTTGATGGCGGCTTCCTGCTCCTCGGTGCTGCCGACGCGGATGTTGGTGTCCACGGCGCCCGGGGTGATGGCGTTGATGGTCACACCGGAGTCACCGAGCTCCCGGGCGAGGGCCTTGGTGAAGCCGAGGATGGCGGCCTTGGCAGCGGAGTAGGGGACCTTGCCGAAGACGCCGCCGCCGCGCTGCGCGGAAACGGAGGACATGTTGACGATCCGGCCCCAGCCGTTGTCGATCATGTCCGGCAGGAAGGCCTTCGTGACGAGGTAGGTGCCGGTGGAGTTCACGGCCATGACCTTGTTCCAGAGGTCAAGGGTGGTTTCCAGGAAGGGTACCGGCGAGGTGATGCCGGCGATGTTGGCCAAGGCCCCGACGGCGGGAAGTGCGCCGTTCTTGACCTCGGCTGAAACTGCGTTGTAGGCGGCGTTGACGGAGTCCTCGTTGGCGACGTCGATCTCGTAACCGAACGCCGGAACGTTGAATTCGTTGCCGATTTCGGTGGCGACCTTCGCGGACTTCTCGCCGTCGAGGTCCAGGATCACCACGCCCCAGCCCTGGCTGGCGTAGCGGCGGGCCGTGGTGATGCCGATGCCCCTTTCCGAGGTGGCTCCGGTGAGGACTGCGGTGCGCTGAATGGCGGTCATGATGCTCCTTGGTTTTTGTGGGGTTGATCAGATGAGGTCGGTGATGAAGCTGGCTGCCTTGGCGGCAGCCGCCGGGCGTTCGTCGTGGGTGATGTCCCGGGTTTCGAGTTCCAGGCTGAAGTGCCCGGTGTAGCCCTGCTCGGCCAGGCCCCGCAGCCCGGCGGCGAAATCGGCCTGGCCGTTGCCGATGCTGAGGTTGATGTTCCCGGGCACGGCATCGCGCAGGTGCACGTGGGCTATCCGGCCCTCGTGCCTTGCCAGGTACTCCAGCGGGTCCTCGCCGGCGGCGACGATGTGGCTGAAGTCCATGACAATACCGACGCCGGAGCCCGCCAGCCGCTGCGCCAGACGTTCGGCGCGTTCCAGGTTCCAGCAGAACCGCAGGAAGTGCAGCGATTCGGTCCAGAGTTCTACGCCGAATTCAGCTGCACGACGCTGGGCTTTAATGAGTTGAGCCGCGACGGTGTCCAGGTCCTCTTCGAGGCTCTTCACCGGCTCGTGGCTGAGCGCACCGCAGGGCAGGACCAGCGCCTTGGCTCCGGTTTTCGCCGTGAGGGTGAGCAGGGCATGGAGGTGCCTGTCCCGCTCAGCCTGCCGGCCCGCGTCGAGCACTGCATTGAGGTCCCCGATATCCCCGTTCACGGAACGCACCCGCAGTCCCGATGCGGCAACGTCACCGGCCACCGCTGAAACGGCGTCGGCGTCGGCGTCGAGCTCATACGGAACGTGATCGCAAACGCCGGGAAGGGCGCCCAAGTCGATCTCGCCGAAACCCAGCCCGGCGATGGTTCGCAGGGCTGTCGGCAGGTCCTGCTGGCGGAAGCTGATGGATGAGCACCCGAGTCGGGAATGGAACATCGTTGTTGATCCTCTAGTCGTGCCCGGCAGGCGGTAGTGATGGACACCACATTAGCGCTGGCGACTGTCAACAGTCAACTCCTGACGGTGACTGTTGACAGTCAGCATGACGTCGGTCACACTGGAACACATCTTGTTAACAGTCGACAGCGCTGGAGCTTCTTCAGCCGCTCTTCGAAAGGGAACCACCATGAGCAACGAAGCTCTGAACATGCGGGGGCCGGTCCACGGCACCAAGGACGCCCGTCGGGTCGCCATCGGCTCGGGCGTCGGCGCTGTGATCGAGACGTACGACTTCATTGGATTCGGTACTGCGGCCGCCCTCTACTTCGGAACTGCGTTCTTCCCCACCGGCGACCCGGTCACCGGAACGCTGGCCGCCTTCGCCACCCTCGGCGTCGGCTTCGCAGCCCGCCCGCTGGGCGGCATCATCGGCGGCCACCTGGGCGACAAGGTGGGCCGCAAGCCCGTCCTGGTCACGTCCCTGATCCTTATGGGCATCGCCACCTTCTTCATCGGCCTGCTGCCCACGTACAGCCAGGTGGGCCTGCTGGCTCCGGCGCTGCTGGTGTTCGTCCGCATCGTCCAGGGCCTGGCCTTCGGTGCGGAATGGGGCGGAGCCATCCTGATGAGCTACGAGCACGCGCCGTGGAAGTCCAAGGGCAAGTACACCGGCATCGTCCAGGCCGGCTTCCCGGTGGGCCTCCTGCTGGCCAACCTGGTGTTCCTGGTCAGCGTGAATCTCGGCGGCGAGCTCGCCTGGCGCATCCCCTTCCTTGCCAGCATTGTGCTGGTGGTGGTCGGCCTGATCATCCGCTCCAAGGTCCCCGAGTCCCCCGTCTTCGACGAGGTCAAGGGCCACGGTGAGATCGTCAAGTCCCCCATCGTAGAGGTGATCAAGACCGACTGGCGCAACATCGTGAAGGGCATCGGCCTCCGTATAGCCGAGACCGCCGGCTACGCCGTGTCCATCACCTACATGATTTCCTACCTCAACAGCCAGCACCTGGCCGACAAGACCCAGACCCTGGTGGCCCTGTGCATTGCGTCCGCCATCGGTATCTTCGCCACCCAGGCCTGGGCCCGCTTGACCGACAGGATCGGCCGCCGCCCCCTCTACATCTGGTCCACCGCGTTCGCCGCATTGTTCGCCATTCCGATGTTCCTGCTGGTCAACACCGGCCTGTTCGTCTTCATCATCGCCACGATCGTGATCTCCTACGCGGTCTGCCAGAACTCGCTCGCCGGAGCCCAGGGCGCGTGGTTCCCCGAGCTCTTCCAGGCCAAGACCCGCGCCTCGGGTGCCTCCCTGGCTTACCAGATCTCGGCTATGGTCTCGGGCTTCACGCCGTTCATCACCACCCTGCTGTTCGTCAGCTTCGGCTGGATGGGCCCGGCCCTGCTGTTCGGTCTGTACGCCGTGATCGGCCTCTGGGCAGCCTTCACCACCCGGGAAACCTGGGGCAAGAGGGAGCGCCAGCTGGCTGATGAAATCACCAAAAGCACCCCCCAGTCGGTGAACGCGTGATGACCACCATCAATGAAGCCAACCCGCAGGAACTGCACACCACTACACTCCCCACCGCCACAACACTGTCCAAGAAGGAACGAATGACCCAGGAAACTGCCGCAGAACGACTCGAACGGGTCAGCGCCGCCGCCTACCGCATCCGGCACCACGCCCTGAACATGGGCGAGGTCCAGGGCCAGGGCTACGTGGGCCAGGCGCTGGGAGCCGCGGACATGCTCGCCGTCGTGTATGCCGACCAGCTCCGGTTCCGTGCCGAAGATCCGCACTGGGAACAGCGTGACCGGTTCCTGCTCTCCACCGGGCACTACGCCATCGGACACTATGCAGCTTTGGCCGAGGCGGGCATCGTCCCCGTCGAGGAGCTCGAGACCTACGGCTCAGACGACTCCCGGCTCCCCATGTCGGGCATGTCCACCTACACCCCCGGCATGGAAATCTCCGGCGGTTCCCTGGGCCACGGACTGACCATCGCCGTCGGCATGGCCCTGGGCCTGCGCTACCAGGGCTCCGACGCGAGGATCTACAACTTCCTCTCGGACGGCGAACTCGACGAGGGCTCCACCTGGGAGGCCGCCATGGGCGCGCACCACCACCAGCTGGGCAACCTCACCGCCATGGTGGACATCAACGCCCTGCAGGCCGACGGCAAGACCGATACCGTGCTCCGCACCGAACCCATTACCGAAAAATGGGAAGCCGCCGGCTGGTATACCCAGCGGGTGGACGGAAACGACGTCGCCGCGCTGCTCACCGCTTTCGACAATGCTGCAGAGCAGTCCGCCACCAGCGGACGCCCCTCGGTGATCCTCTGCGACACCAAAGTGGGCCGAGGTGTAACGCTGCTGGAGGAACGGGAAAAGGCGCACTTCATGCGCATTGAAGAACACGAATGGCAGCTCTGCCGCGAGCAGCTGACCGCAGGATACGAAGGAAAGGCTTCAGCATGAGCGCCACCACCGAGGCTCCCGACACTACAGCAGCCGCTAAGCCGAAGCTGAAGACCTCGGCCATGATCGCGTCCTTCGCCGATCCGGGCCAGAAAACAGCCTCCGCCCCGTTTGGCCACGCCCTGGTCAAGGCCGCGCAGGAGAACGACAGGATCGTTGGCCTCACCGCGGACCTGGGCAAGTACACGGACATGCACATCTTCGCCCAGGCTTTCCCGGAGCGGTTCTTTCAGATGGGCATGGCCGAGCAGCTCCTCTTCGGCGCCGCGGCCGGCCTCGCCGAAACCGGCCTGGTGCCGTTCGCCTCCACCTACTCCGTGTTCGCCGCCCGCCGCGCCTACGACTTCCTCTGCCTGGACGCCGCCGAACCCAACCTGAACGTCAACATCGTGGGCGGCCTCCCCGGCCTTACCACCGGCTACGGCCCCAGCCACCAGGCCACGGAGGACATGGCAATCTTCCGCGGCATGCCCAACCTGACCATCGTGGACCCCTGCGACTCCATCGACATCGAACAGGCCGTCCCGCAGCTCGCGGCCAGCGAAGGACCCACCTACCTGCGCCTGCTCCGCGGCAACGTGCCCACGGTCCTGGACGAGTACGACTACACCTTCGAGCTCGGCAAGGCCAAGGTCCTGCGCGGGGGCAACGACGTCGTCTTCGTCTCCAGCGGCCTCATGACCATGCGTGCCCTGCAGGCAGCCAAGGCGCTGGGGGAACACAACGTGGATGTCGCCGTCGTCCACACCCCCACCATCAAACCGTTCGACGCCGAGACCGTGCTGGCAGAAATCAACACCGACCGGCTGGCTGTCACCCTGGAGAACCACTCCGTGGTGGGCGGACTGTTCGAAACCGTCGCCTCGGCCGTCGTCAGCGCAGGCCTTGGCAAGCGCGTGGTGCCGGTGGCACTGCCCGACGAGTTCCTCGACGCCGGCGCCCTGCCCACGCTGCACGAACGCTACGGCCTGACCGTCCAGCGCATCGTGGCCAAGGTGCTCGCCGAGCTCGGCTAAGCCCGGCTTCGGCTAGGCCGGAGCGCAGCCACGGCAGGAGTGCGGGACAACACCTGGCCCCGCACTCCTGCCGTGGCATCATTGTTAACACGCTGACTGTAAACAGTCGACCTCTGACCTTGGGAGAATCCGATGGCTGCGACAGCAACCCTGCTGGGACTGGAAAAGAAAAGCCTCCGCGAGCAGGCGCTGGCCGCGCTGCGCACCGCCATCACCAGCGGAGCGCTCGAGCCGGGCCGCCACCTTGTGGAAACCGAGCTGTCCGAGATGCTGCAGATCAGCCGCGGAACGCTCCGGGAGGCCCTGCGGCAGCTTCAGCAGGAAGGCCTGGTGTCCGCGGGAACCCGCGGGAGGCTCTCTGTCCGCCACCTGGATGCCAAGGAAATCCGCGACATCTACTCCGTCCGGGCGGCCCTGGAATCTCTGGCTGCCCGCACACTGTGTGAACTGCCGGACCGCCAGCACGTCATCGGGTCGCTCCGCGCAGCCATCCAGGCGATGGAAGCGTCCACCCACGGCACGCTGGAGGAGCGGGTCGAATCCGACCTCGACTTCCACCGCACCATGTGCCGCCTCACCGGCAACGAGACCCTCCTCCACTCGTGGGAATCCCTGGAAGGGTCCATCCGGATGTCCATCATGTTCGCCGGGCTCGAAAAGGGCGTTCGCAACATGAGCGTGGACCGGCACAACGACATCGTCGCCGCCATCGAAACCGGCGACGCCACCCTGGCCCGCAACACGATCCGCGAGCACATGGACTCCGCCGCGGCCGTACTCGTCGCATAGGCCCCTGACGTGCGGTCCTGAACCCGGCCGTCGTCGGCGAGTCCCGTCCGACACGCCTTCAGCGCGTTTAGGCGGCAAAAGCCCTGGGTACCTGAACCAGTGCACCGTACGACTCATCGGTCCCGGAAAGGCCGTGATCATGGATCGCCACACATCCGCCAACTGGGCCTCGGGCCACACCATTGAGGACGCCGTCCTGGACATCCTCATCCCCACGTGCGACCGGCCGGCCGAGCTTGCCGTCACGCTGGCCGGGCTTGCGGCGCAGGAAGGCCCGGTCTTCCGCCTGGTGATTAGTGACCAGTCGGACGGGCCGCCGGCCTGGGAGCATCCGCCGGCAGCCAGCCTGCTCCGGGTTCTTCGTGCGCAGGGCACCGCCGTCGAACTGCATCGGCACATGCCGCGCCGCGGCCTCGCCGAACACCGCCACTTTGTCCTGGAGCGGGCACGGGCGGACAAAGTGCTGTTCCTCGATGACGATATCTGGCTGGAGCCGGGCGCCCTGGCCAGAATGAGTGATGCCCTCGATGACCTGGGCTGCGGCTTTGTGGGAATGGCCCCTCAGGGTCTTTCCTTCTTGGACGACCGCCGCCCCGACCAGACCGGAACCTTCACGCCATGGCAGGGACCGGTGACCCCCGAGCGCATCCGTCCCGGCGAGGAGGGTTTTGAGCGGTGGCCGCTGCACAGCGCAGCCAACCTGAGCCACCTGAGCACGGAGCTGGGACTGAAATCGGGGCAGTGGATTCCGTACAAGGTGGCTTGGCTGGGCGGGTGCACCATGTTCCGCCGCCAAGCCCTGGAGGACGCGGGAGGTTTCCGGTTCTGGACTCAGCTCCCGCCCGAGCACTGCGGTGAGGACGTGGTGGCCCAGTGGCGGGTGATGGAAAAGTTCGGCGGCGCCGGCATCCTGCCCACGGGCGCCGTCCACTTGGAATCTCCCACCACGGTCACGGACCGCCGGGTGGAGGCCTTCGACATCGTGCTGGCGGACGGCCCGGCGGCGGCAGGTTCCGCCGTCCCGGACCCCTGAGTCCGCAGCGGTCCGGCTATACTCGGCTGCAATCATGAGCAGCCTTCCCTCAGCCCCCGCCACCGTCCGCGTCGACGCCTGGCTGTGGGCGATCCGCGCCTACAAGACCAGGTCCGCCGCCACCGCCGCGTGCCGTGCCGGGCATGTGCGCATCAACGGTAACCCGGCCAAGGCCTCGCAGTCACTCGTCCCCGGCGACACTGTGCGCGTCCGCCAACCCGGTTATGAGCGCATCCTCGAGGTGCGCCGGCTGATCGCCAAGCGGGTGGGGGCGGAGGCGGCGTCGCACTGTTTCAAGGACCATACGCCACCCCGGCCCGTGGCGCCGGCGCTCGGGCTGCCGCAGCGGGACCGCGGGACCGGCCGGCCCACCAAGAAGGACCGCCGGGAAATGGAGCGCCTGCGCGGAGCGGGCTAACAGCGGCCGGCTAACTGCGGCTTGGGCACATCGCCTCAGTCCTTAACCTGCTCCCGACCTTCCCGCACCTCGAACTCCCCTACCTCCAGGTCGGCGGCACCAAATGCGGCGGGCAGGAGGGTCAGGTGGACGGCACCTGACGACGTCGCCTTGCTTCCGCCCAGGGTGAAGGCCGACGGCGTGACGCCGGGCTCGAAAAGCCGCTTGCCCTGGCCCAGGACCACCGGGAAGATGATCAGCCGGTACTCGTCCACCAGGCCGGCGTCGTGCAGGGCCCGGACCAGCCGGTAGCTGCCGTGGACCTGGAGCTCCCGGCCCGGGCCTGATTTGAGGTCGTCAACGGCTTCGAGGAAGTTCGCTGGAAGGATGGAGGTGTTGTTCCAGGTCGCCTCGGTCAGCGTTGAGGACACCACGTACTTGGGCAGGTTGTTGAGCGCCGTGGCTACGGCGTCCTCCGGGTCCGTGACCTGCTCCCAGTAGGGCTGGAACATCTGGTAGGTGGTGCGGCCGAGCAGGATCGCGTCGGCTTCGGCGAACCACCCGTTCACGATCCTGCCCATGTCCTCGTCGAAGAGCGGCACCAGCCAGCCGCCGAACTCGAAGCCGCCGCTGGTGTCCTCGTCCCTGCCGCCCGGACCCTGCATGACGCCATCGAGGCTCACGAACGTGTGAACCGTGAGCTTCATGACAGCCCTCTCGGTGGAGTGGTTTGTGGACTGACGACCGGGCGTTCGTTTGGATCGGCAGGCCCCATGTCGAGTCGGAACGGAGGATATTCGTCCCGCATCAGCGCCACGTATGCCGCGACGCGGTAAACCCAGCGGTTGAGGCCGATTAGCAGGTCGAACAGGGTTCGGAGGTACCTGCCGGTGAACAGCAAAATGACGCCGGCGATGAAGGCCAGCAGCGTGAGCAGGGAGACCGCGCTGCCTGCCGTGTAGCGGCCGGCGTCGCCGGCAAAGTCGTCGTCGGAGGAGGCCACCCAGGTACGCGTGGATCCCGCGAGCACACCCACAATCATGAGGTGCGGAATGGCAAGCAGCCAGGACTTCACCAGCACCAGGCCGCGCGAGAGGTGGTCCGGGTAGTCGACGTCAAAGTCGGCCGGGTAGTCGGTGCGGGCAAGGGTGAAGGGCGGGTAGCGGTCCGTTCCGATCGCCGTGAAGGCGTAGAAGGACACCCGCCAGCTCCAGCGCAGCACGCCCACGTTGAAGTTGAACAGCGAATGCGGGTAGCGGGCGGTGAAGAGGATGGCGAACCACGCCACGATGCTGGTGATGATCAGTGCGAACCAGAGGAAGAACAGGACGATCAGGTGCGGGATGGCCAGGAACCATTTGACCAGCCACATCCACCGGGACAACGCAGGGTCGATGTGTCCGGTCAGGCGGGCCGGGTACCTCGGGTTCTCAAATTGGTCGACGACGGAGGGCGGTGGCGGTGCGCCCGCCCCGCCGCCGGGGGCCGGATAGCCGGGCGCCGGATAACCCGGGGCCGGGTAGGCAACTGCCGGGTACGCGCCCGGCTGCATGCCGGGAGGACCTGCGCTGCCACCTGCACTTCCGTCCGGCACGGCAGGACTCGCGAACGGCCCGGTGGCGCCGGCAGCGGCGGGTGGCCCCGCCGTCGGGGTTTCCACTGGCGGGGCATGACCCGCGAGCGGCTGGCCAGCGGGATAGTGGCCGGGTTGGTACTGGCCTGGTGGATAGTGGGCCGGAGGAAGATGAGGCGGCGGCCCGTGCCGTCCGAGCCCCATCGCGCCCGCAACGATCAGCGGCACTCCGATGACCAACAGCACGATCCCGGCAATGACCAGCCACAGGAACAGCGGCCAGAGCAGGTCGGAGCGGACGCCGGCCTGCAGATCCACAGAAACCGGTGCGGTGGCATCGGCGTTCATGACCACCACGGTCCAGCTGCCGGGAAGGACGTTCCATTTGAGTTCCTGCGTTCCGGTGCCTTCGGCGGATGCGACCCAGAAGTTCTGGGCACCCGGGCGGGCCGGGGTCCGCGTCCCCGGCACTTCGGTGTAATCGACCCTGAAGGGCCGCAGATTCAACTCGCGGATCTCGGAACGCTTGACTCCCTCGAGATAGCGCGCCGCGTCCTGCTGCGGTGCGATGCCAACGAAAATCCCCTTGCCGGGAGTGGCTGCCGCTCCGCGGAGCAGGATGCTGCCTGCCGTTTCCGAAGGAATGACGTCCGGCAGCCTGCCTCTGACCATGACGTCCAGTCCTGCCGTGGTGATGGCGGAGGACGCGGCGTCGAACCGGTGCGGCTGCGTAGTGAAGTAGCCTTCGTCGCGCTGCTGGAAGTTGAGCCAGCCCACCCCCGCCGCGCCCGCCAGCAGCCCCAGTCCGAGGAGCGCGGCGAGTGTACCGAGGACGAGCATCACCATGCGGCCAGGTTTCATGCCGGTTCCTTATCTCGGGCCCTGCGGCGGGCTGCCACCCGTGGTTCGGCATGGCTGGGTTGGGCGGTGCCCGGTTCCATGGCAGTTGCTTGGACGGCAGTTGCTTGGGCCGTGCGTGATCGGGCTGTGAATGGTCCGGCTTTGCGTTCCTGGGCTTTGCTGGTCTTGTCGCCGTGCTTGCCGTCCGGGTGCTTGTGATCGCCGTGTTGATGGTCTGCGTGCTTGCCGTCAGGGTGCTTGTGGTCGCCGCGGCCGTGAGTGAAGGAGGGGTGCGCGTGGATGCCCGGCCGGGGGTCCAGAATGCTAAGCCGGCAGGGTTTCTCGGACGTGCCTTCACCGCTGAGTTGCGTGAGCTGGGCAGGGTCATGGAGCGCAGCGATGGTGTCCATGGCGGCACGGGCCATTGATAGGTCCAGAACAATTTCCTTGCCCGGCAGCAGGGTCCTGGCACGTCGCGCAACAACATAAAGCGCCCGGATGTTGGCCGGCGTCAAGGTTCCGCGGACCTCGATGCAGGCACGCTCCATGTTCGCGTCGATGTGGACCACGACCTTGAGGCGGTGATGACTTGAGGTGATGTCCACGGCACTCACGTCCCCCGGGCGGGCAGTCGCTGCCCAAGTTGGCTCGGCCGGAACGCATCAAGGGACCGGATATTAAAGTTCATGTGGCCTACGCCTCCCCGACTTCGTTGTCGGAACCGTGTCACGTCCAGAATGCACCCTGTCGCCAGCACAGGGAAGAGGCGTTCGGTGGAGCCCTGGCGGCGCAGGTCAACGAACGAGCGGCGCGGCGCGGATTGGTGTTGACCCGCCACCCGCCTAGCCTGTTCCTATGCCTTCCAGCCAGGACCGTGCAGCAGGTTACGACCCAGCAGCTCAAGACCCCACGTCGCAGGACCTGGTGCTGGCGTCCGTGAGGCTCCCCGGCGACACAGTGTGCTCCGACCTCCATGTTCGCGATGGCCGGGTGTCCGCAATTACCGCTGCGGGGGCGCGCGCCGGAGGTTTCAGGGCAGCGGGTGCCCAGGTGCTGGATCTCGAGGGACGCTTCGTCATCCCCGGGCTGTGGGATGAGCACGTCCACATGACGCAGTGGGCCCTGGCCGCCAACCGGATCGACCTGTCCGGTGCCGCTTCGGCGAGCGCCGCCGTCGAGCTTGTCCGGAAGCGGATTACCGCGACGGACCCCGGGGCTGAACCGGCCAGCACGGTGGTGGGCGCGGGCTTCCGCGACGCCATTTGGGACGACGTCCCGAGCGCCCAAACGCTCGACGACGTCACCCGGGGAGTCCCCACCGCCCTGATCAGCCATGACCTGCACTGCGTCTGGCTGAATTCGGCGGCCGCGCGCCGGTACGGAGTCCAGCTCCCGCCAGACGGCCTGCTCCGTGAGGAACCGGCGTTCGCCCTCACGCGCGAACTCGGAAAGCTGCCGGACGACGTCGTGGACAGCTGGGTGGGCACGGCGGGCCCGGAAGCCGCCGCCCGCGGTGTTGTGGGCGTGGTGGACCTGGAGATGACATGGAACCGCGACGTCTGGCTGCGCCGGATCGGCGGCGGATTCCGTTCGCTGCGCCTTGACGCGGGGGTGTACCCGGAGGACCTGGAGCGGGCGGCCGCTGCCGGGATGCGGACGGGACAAATGGTCGACGGCGGTGCCGGCCTTCTGCGGGTGGGTCCGCTAAAGGTACTCATCGACGGATCCCTGAACACGCGCACCGCTTTTTGTGTTGACCCGTACCCGCACGGCGGGCATGGCATCCTGACCGTGAGTGAACCGGAGCTGGTTGCCCTGCTCGCCAGGGCCCGGGAGACGGGCTTCGTTCCGGCGGTCCATGCCATTGGCGACGGCGCCAATAAGGTTGCACTGGACGCCTTCGCTGAAGTTGGGATCGGCGGCCGGATCGAGCACGCCCAGTTTGTACGGCGGGAGGACTTCGCGCGGTTCGGTGAGCTTGGCCTGACGGCCAGCGTCCAGCCCGCCCACGCACTCGACGACCGCGACGCCGCTGACACTAACTGGGCCGGCCGCACTGACCGGGCCTTCCCGCTGCGGTCGCTGCTGGACGGCGGGGCGCAGCTGGCTCTCGGTTCCGATGCGCCGGTGGCGGCCCTGGATCCGTGGCTGGCAATGTCCGCCGCGACCGCGCGGGTACGTGAAGACGGCCGCGGCCCCTGGCACCCGGAGCAGGCCCTGACCCGCGAGGAAGCGCTGCTCGCCTCAACCCGTGGGCGAGGCCGGATCCGGGCCGGGGTGGTGGCTGATGTTGCCGTGCTGGATGCTGATCCCCTTGCCGTGTCCGATGCTGTGTTCGCCGGAATGCCCGTGGCTGCAACGCTGGTGGCCGGCCGGTTCACGTTCCGGGGCGCAGGGGTTTAGGCGTCCTGCCGGATCGGCGGAAACTCGCCCACGCACCCTTACCGCCAAAAGCGTAGAGTGGCCTAAGACGCCTGATTCTTGGACGCCATGCAGCTAAGGGAGAAATCGTGACGATTGACTGGGACGAAAAGAAAGCCCTGCTACAGGAACCGAACATCGCAGCAGTGACGCAACTGTGCGATGAACTTATGGAGAAGAAGCCGGGATCGACCGTTCCTTACATCGACCCCGTCCATGACGAGGACGAATGCCGGATTGTCAGCCTCCAGGTCAGCCCGGGCAAGGGAACCGAGTCCGGTTTCGTGTCCCATTTCAACGACGACGAGGCCGCCCGGCGGGCCACCCAGATCTACGAGCTCGCCGAGCTCGATCCGCGCTACGTCATGCCGTGGAACGCCTACCCCTGGGTGCGCGACCCGGACATGCCCTCGGCCCTCAGCATCCAGGAGAAGACCGACGGCCTGCGCCCCTTCCGGCAGTTCATGAAGATCAACAGGCGCGTCTCGGCCATCATTGCCCACGGGACCGACGCCGCCACCTTCCTGACGCTCTTCGAGAAGACCTACCACTACTCGCTCAAGAACAACGGCATCAAGATCTACAAGGCCAGCGCGCTCGGCGGGCGGGCCTTTGCTGTTTCCGAGGCCAAGCAGGAAGAACTCCTGACCAAGAGCGTGGACGTCTACAAAGACGCCATGCAGCGCGCGGGCATCCAGCACCTTTAGCACCGGTTTCCGGCTCGGATAGACACGTGCTCGACTGGCTGCTCGATTCCGACCCCTCGATCCGCTGGCAGGTCCTGCGTGACCTGACGGATGCGCCTGCCGGGGAGGTTCGCGCCGAACGTGCCCGCGTGGCCACCGAGGGCTGGGGTGTGCGCCTGCTCGCCCTGCAGGGCGGCGACGGCCAGTGGGACGGCGGCACCTTCTTCCCTGTGCCGTATGACGGCTCCGAGCCGGGCCAGCCGTGGACCGCCACGACCTACAGCCTGCTGCTCCTGCGGGACCTTGGGCTCGATCCGGGCAGTGAGGAGGCCCGTGCCGCCGTCCGGAAGGTGAGGGAGCACAGCCGCTGGGAGGAGGGCGGCCAGCCGTTCTTCGACGGCGAGGTGGAGCCCTGCATCAACGGCAAGGCCGTGGCCCTCGGAGCGTACTTCGGCGAGAATGTCGACGGCATCGTGCAGCGGCTGCTCCGCGAGCAACTGGCCGACGGCGGCTGGAACTGCGAGGCGGAACGGGGATCGGTGCGGTCGTCGTTCGCCACCACCATCAACGTGCTGGAGGGGCTGCTGGAACACGAACGGGCTACGGGCGGAACTCCCGAGTCCATTGCTGCCCGGAAGCGGGGCGAGGAGTACCTGCTGGAGCGCGTCCTGCTGCGGCGCAAGAGCACCGGCGAGCTGGTGGACCCGGACTGGCTGCAGTTTTCCTACCCGACCCGCTGGTTCTATGACGCGCTCCGCGGCCTTGACTATTTCCGCGACGCTTCCTTCCAGGACGTATTTCTCAACGGCACGGGCGGACTGCCGGACAACCGCCTTGCCGAGGCCGTCGGCCTGCTCCGCTCGAAACGGCAGCCCGACGGAACCTGGCTGCTCGAGAACACCCACCCGGGACGCATCCACTTCGCCATGGAAGACGCCGACGGACGCCCCAGCCGGTGGAACACGCTTCGTGCCCTGCGCGTGCTCAGATGGTACGGCGGCTTTACCCCTCCATCAGCCGACGTCGGTGCTTCAGCTCCTTGACCCACGCCCTGGTGACCATGTCCGGAAAAGGCGAGGCGCCGCCGTCGTCCTTAGAAATGATGGCTGGTGGGACTGTGGCCGTTGCCGTAACCGTCGTTGAAGCGAAGGCCGTCCCGGACTCCAGATCCGCCAGTAATGGGCCCGCCGCCTTCAGCGCCAGATCCACGGCCTGCACGGACGTCCGTTCGGACAGGCCGAGTCCCGTGGCCCAGGCCAGGAAGTGCTTCCGCGAGATACCGCTGCGCTTGCCGCCGAGCGTCAGGGCGAGCGTCTTGTCGCCGTAGACCACTGTGGAGGGGATGTCGTAGACGGGAGCGATGGACCATTCCCCGTGCGGTTGCTGCACCATGGATACGTTTTTCGCGTGCAGGTCACCGTTGCCGCTCAGTAGGGCGAAGGCAGCCTGGATGGCGAGGTTCCGGAGCGCCGGCAGCGGCGCCGCGCAGTAATCGGCGAGCGCATGGCACACCGTCCCGAACCCCACGTTGTACTTGTCCGCCGGGTACAGCTTCAGGACCTGCGCGCCGTCCTCGACGGCGAGTCGCTGCACCGCGTCAGGGCCGCCCGGCGCGCCCGCCGCCGTACCGACTTCCAGGGGCACGCGGTCGAACCGCTCCACCAGCAGCCCCGGCCGGCCGGCGACGTCGCGCATCAGCTGCACCCGGCTCAGCGGAATCCGCAGCTTCGCCGCGTAGCGGAACATGATGAACTCGTTCTCCACCACGTGCGGGAATTCCGGGGCGTTGAGCTTGAGGATGAACCTACGCCCCGCGCTGGCCACGGGCATGGAGATCATTCCAGCGGAGAGCTTGTCCTGCACGCCGGCAAGCGCCACCGGATCGATCAGGCCCGAGTCGCCCAGCAGCTCGTCGAAGTCCACCGGCCTGCGCGGGTCCACCTCGACGGCGTGCTCCTCCGGGTCCAGCGGCTCCCCGTGACCCACGATCTGCACGTCGCCCACGGGGTTGCCGCCGGCGGCGATGAGCAGCGAGAGGTCATCGTCCGCGCTGGTCTTGATGGTCCGGCGCAGTGCGTTCAGCCGCCGGCCCTCCGGGAGCAGCCCGGTGAAATACGGCGGTGCGGCCCCTGCTCCGGAGAGCACAGGTTCCGGGGACAGCGGAAGGGAACTGGCGACGGCGGGGCGGCCGCTTTGCAGGTATGCGGACAGATAGCTGAACCTGGTTCCGCCGTCGTGCCGTTCCAGCCGGGCGGCCAGGACGCCCCGCTTATAGATGTCCGCGATGCGGTGCCTCACGGCTGGTTGTCCCGTTCGCGGGCTACGTTGTCTTCCAACGGACCGGACGACGCCGGAACGCCCGACGGCGGTTGGGTCACCAAAAGCTCCGACGGCTGGTTCACCAGCGCGCGGGCGGCTGCGCTGGTTCGGGTGCCGAGCCCCAGCTCAAGCCCGAGCGTTTCCAGCAAGACCAGCAGGGTGTCCAGCCGGAGGCTAGGCTTGCCCTGTTCCACGAAGCGGACGAAGCGCTCGGAGACTCCTGCCATGTCGGCGAGGTCCTGCTGGCTCAGGCGGAGGTCGGCGCGCCGGGCACGGACGGCCGCGGCGAGCTTCGCACTGAAGTGCTGGGCCACCGCGCCTCCTTTGCAATTAGGAACGATCGTGCCGGTTTACTCACAGATCCCACACTACGCCTGACCACTCCCCGAGCGCAAGAATGGATCGGAACGAACGTTCCGATCAGGCTATGCGTTCGTCCCTGGCGCGCGCCCTTCACATCCCGATCGGGCTCAGGCTCGTGGTTGACACCCGCCTGTGACCCGTGCCATATTCTTATCGTGAACCTGTCAGACAGCCGGACAGTCGGACCGGAGAGCGGAGCTAGCACCTTTCCGCTGGCACGCCTCAGTGCGGCCGAAGCTGTCTTCAACGCCATCCGCGGCGACATCCAGAGCGGCGCGCTGGCCGTGGGTGCCAAGCTCAGTTCGGAAGCCGCGCTGGCCTCGCAGTACGGCGTGAGCCGCTCAGTGATCCGGGAGGCCTTGCGTTCCTGCACCGCTCTCGGCCTGACCGTAACCAAAACAGGCCGCGGCACATTCGTCGTCGCCGACCATGTGGCCAACGACCTCGTCCTGGGCCAGTTCTCCGCCCGCGACCTCACCGAGGCCCGGCCGCACATCGAAATCCCCGCCGCCGGGCTCGCCGCCGAGCGCCGCACCACCGAAGACCTGGAAATCCTCCGCGGCATGATGGCATCCATGGCGGCGGAGACCGATCCAGAAGCCTGGGTCTCCCTCGACTCCAGCTTCCATGCAGCCATTGCCCGCGCCAGCGGCAACAGGGTGTTCGAAAGCGTAGTGGCTGACATCCGCGACGCCCTCGCCCACCAGTCCGAGACCCTCAACATGGTGGCCGACCGCCAGCACGCCTCCGACGTCGAACACCGCCTCATCCTCGATGCCATCGAAAGCGGCTCTGCAGCAGACGCCAGCGCCGCCATGGCCGAACACCTGCGCGCCGTCGGCGAAGCCCTCGACTCGATCCTCAGCCGGTAGCCGCCCGAGCCCCGCTCGGGCCCAGCCCAACCCACTTCCTTCACGGATACACCCAACTCAACACATCAACACCCAACGCAGAGGACACCATGCCTTCCCCCGCCACGCCGGCAAGCCGCTCCCTTTCCGCGCCTCCCGCACCAGCAGCGATCCTGCCGCGGCACGAGCCGCTTGCAGTCCAGACCCGCGACGGGCTGGTCGAAAGCGTCCACTACGGCTCCCTGATCGCCACTGCGCCCGACGGCCGCACCCAGCTCTCCGCCGGCGAACCCCACGCCGCGTTCTACCCCCGGTCCTCGCTGAAACCCCTGCAGTCCGTGGCCATGGTCCGGGCCGGGCTGGACCTGCCCGCGGACCTGCTGGCCCTCACGGCCGCGAGCCACTCCGGCGCACAGCGGCACCTCGACGGCGCCAGCCGCATCCTGGAACTCCACGGGCTCACGCCCGCAGCCCTCGAAAACAGCTCCGACCTCCCCTACGGCGTCCGCGAGCGCGAGGATTACCTGCGTGATGGCGGCCGGCCCACGCAGCTGGCCCAGAACTGCTCCGGCAAGCACGCCGCCATGGCCGCCACCTGCGTCATCAACGGCTGGCCGGTGCAGGGCTACCTGGACCCCTCCCACCCGCTGCAGAGGCTCGTCGCCGAAACCGTCACCGACCTGACCGGCGAGGAACCCGCCGGCGTCAGCACCGACGGCTGCGGCACCCCGCTGTTCGCCCACACCCTCGCCGGCATGGCCCGCGCCTTCGGCCGCCTCGCCTCCGCCGAACTTGCCGACGGCGCGTCCGCCCCCGAAAGCCCGGAAGCCGCCGTCGCACATGCCATGCGCCGCCACCCGGACATGGTGGCGGGCGAGGGCCGCGACGTCACGGAGCTCATGCGCCTCCTGCCCGGCGCCCTGGCGAAGGACGGCTTCGAAGGCGTGCAGCTGGTGGGGCTCCCGGACGGGCGGGCCGTCGCTGTCAAGATTTCCGACGGCGGTGACCGGGCCCGGATGCCCGTCACCATCCGCGCGCTGGAAGCGCTCGACATCGACACCTCCGCCCTGGCGGGCATCGCCACCGGCGCGGTCCTCGGCGGAGGCCGCCTAGTGGGCCTGCTGCAGGCCGCCGACTTTTCCTCCCTGTCCCCGACCGACGACGTTCTTTAAGGACTGCACCACATGACCGAAACACAAACCCTGCCGGATGCCCAACCGCTGGCTGTCCGCTCCGAGCATGACCTGCTCGGCGACCGCGACATCCCCGCCGGCGCCTACTGGGGCGTCCACACGCTCCGCGCCGTGGAAAACTTCCCCATCACCGGGCAGCCGCTCTCCAGCAACATGCACCTTGTCCGGGGCCTCGCCGCCGTGAAGCTGGCCGCAGCCCGCACCAACCTTGAGCTCGGGCTCCTGGACGCCGAACGTGCCGCGGCCATCGAACAGGCCTGCACCGACGTGATGAACGGCGAACTCAGCGAACAGTTCATCGTCGACGTGATCCAGGGCGGCGCCGGAACATCCTCGAACATGAACGCCAATGAGGTCATCGCCAACCGGGCGCTGGAAATCCTTGGCCACCCCAAGGGCGACTACGCCCGGCTGCACCCCAACGACCACGTCAACCTAAGCCAGTCCACCAACGACGTCTACCCGACAGCGGTGAAGCTCGGCACCATCTTCGCCGCCCGCGAGCTGCTCTCCGCACTGGCCGAACTGGAGGAAGCGTTCGCGGAAAAGGCCATGGAGTTCCGTACCGTGGTGAAGATGGGCCGCACCCAGCTCCAGGACGCCGTGCCCATGACCCTTGGCCAGGAATTCGGCACCTACGCCGTGACCATCGGCGAGGACCGGCAGCGGCTGGCCGAGGCGGACCTGCTCATCCACGAGATCAACCTCGGCGCCACCGCGATCGGCACCGGGCTGAACGCCCCCGCCGGCTACGCCGAGGCCGCCTGCCGGCACCTGGCCGAGATTACCGGGCTGCCCCTGGTCACCGCCGTCGACCTCATCGAAGCCACCCAGGACGTGGGCGCGTTCGTCCACCTGTCCGGCGTGCTCAAGCGCGTGGCCGTCAAACTGTCCAAGATTTGCAACGACCTCCGCCTGCTCTCCTCCGGTCCCCGCGCCGGCCTCGGCGAGATCAACCTTCCGGCCGTCCAGTCCGGATCCTCCATCATGCCCGGCAAGATCAACCCGGTGATCCCGGAAGTAGTCAGCCAGGTAGCCTACGAGGTCATCGGCAACGACGTCACCATCACCATGGCCGCCGAAGCCGGGCAGCTCCAGCTCAACGCCTTCGAACCCATCATTGTCCACAGCCTGCACAAGAGCATCTCGCACCTCGAAGCCGCCTGCCGCACGCTCACGGCCCGCTGCATCCGCGGCATCACCGCCAACACCGAACACCTGCGCCTCACCGTGGAACAGTCCATCGGCCTGGTCACCGCCCTCAACCCCCACCTCGGCTACGCAACCGCCACGGCCATCGCCCAGGAAGCACTCGCCACCGGCAAGGGCGTGGCCGAACTGGTCCTTGAACACGGCCTGCTCACCGAAACCCAGCTGCAGGAGCTCCTCAGCCCCGAACGCCTCGCGAACCTTAGCAAGTAACAAGATTCCTCCCCCCAACAGGAAATCAAAGGACCACCATGAGTAACCAACCCGTCACGGACCATACGGTCCCAGCCCAGGCACACGCTACAGAAAACCTTCTCCATGCGGAGGACAAGGGCTATCACAAGAGCCTGAAACCGCGGCAGATCCAGATGATCGCCATCGGCGGCGCGATCGGCACCGGCCTGTTCCTCGGCGCCGGCGGCCGGCTCAACGCTGCCGGGCCGTCCCTGGTCATCGCCTACGCCGTCTGCGGCTTCTTCGCCTTCCTGATCCTGCGCGCCCTCGGCGAACTCGTGCTGCACCGGCCCTCGTCCGGCTCTTTCGTCTCCTACGCCCGCGAATTCTTCGGCGAGAAAGCAGCCTTCGTCTCGGGCTGGTTCTACTGGATCAACTGGGCCACCACCACCATCGTGGACATCACCGCCGCCGCCCTCTACATGAACTTCTTCGGCAACTACATCCCCTGGATGGCCGACGTCCCCCAATGGGTCTGGGCACTGACCGCCCTCGTCGTCGTCCTCTGCCTGAACCTCGTTTCCGTCAAGGTCTTCGGCGAAATGGAATTCTGGTTCGCCATCATCAAGGTCGCCGCCCTCGTGGCCTTCCTCCTCATCGGCACCTACTTCGTCATCTTCGGCACCCCCGTCCCCGGCCAGGAAACCGGCTTCAACCTCATCACCGACAACGGCGGCATCTTCCCCAACGGCCTGCTGCCCATGATCATCCTCATGCAGGGCGTCCTGTTCGCCTACGCCTCCATCGAACTCGTCGGCACCGCCGCCGGCGAAACCGAAAACCCCGAAAAGATCATGCCCAA
>NZ_QLNP01000073.1 GCF_003261175.1 Arthrobacter globiformis
CAGCGGCTGGCCGGCCGCCGTCCCCCGCCGTTCGTGCCGGGGTTGAATCGACTTTTGTGAAGGAGCAGCAGATGCGCGTAAGCAAGGCAGCGGAAACGGACATCGAAGCAGTCGGATCCATGCGTGAGGGAAAGCTGGACCAGAAGCACCTGCTGTTCGGTGAAGACGGTTCGCCGAACAACTACGACCTGAACATGGGCCACACCGGTGGCGGCGGGTGGCGCACCCCGCGGCACCGGCACAACTTCGACCAGGTCCGCTACGTCATCCAGGGCCGGCTGCCCTACTCCGAGACCGACTACCTGGAAGAGGGCTGGGTCGGCTACTTCCCGGAAAGCGTTCACTACGGTCCCCAGGAACGCGCCGAGGGGCTACGCACCCTGGTTCTGCAGGCCGGCGGCGCCAGCGGCCAGGGCTACCTCTCCGTCGCCCAGCGCGAAGCGACCAACTCGGAGCTGGAAAAGACCGGCGAGTTCAAAAAAGGCCTGTACCACTACACCGACGCCACCGGCGAAGCACAGTCCGTGGACGGATCGCAGGCGATCTTCGAACACGCCACCGGCGGCAAGCTCGAATTCGCCGGGCAACCGGCTTCACCCAAGGTCCAGCGCTAACTCATTTCACCAGAACAGCTGCAGCGCCGCCAATGCCATGGAAGGGGCCGCGATAGGTTCTCTTTTGCAACCGAACTCGCACCTGCAACTTCTGACCGTTAATTCGGGCAGTGGCAAGCGTGTCTACGCGTTGCTAACGAGCAGTGGAAATGAGGTGTATACGAAGGTCGCAGGAGTGGATTGATCGTTGCGGAGGTCGTGCATACTTCCGCGCAAGATGATGGAATCACCGATGCCGAGCGTCACGTTGCCGTCTTCCAGTGCAACGATCAACTCGCCCTTAAGCATCGTCATTACGTGTAGTGATGCGTCGGTGTGGAGGTCAGGTCCTTCTGGCCCGCGACCGTGGCCGGCGGGAACGGTAAGGATTCTGACAACGCCTCCCGTCGTTGGCGCGGCTGGTCCCAGCGTCCAGTCAGGTTGTGGCTGGTCGACCGGTTTCCCTGGAACGTCACGCTGCTGCCACACCTCCTGCAAAATGATGCCGTTGGCAAGTTCAGTGGTGGGAAGGCTCTGTTCGTCACTGACGACAGCCGATGCTCCGCTGGTGTTAACACCAACGACTACGCGCCGGCCAAAGCGCGGCGGAGGAGAATTTTTGTCGGACACAGGCTTATTTCCTTCTTGTGTGATGGGCCAGAGTGGTCTCGGCGAACACCCTGCCAGGCCGCCGACACCACAGGGAGTGTCAGCGAACCACGCTGACGTGAACAGCAGACACTACGCAAGGCTTGTCGGTCCGATTGCGCCACGCGTGCTTTGTTCCTCGCTGAACGATGGTATCGCCCTGTCGCATCGTCGTTTCCCCGGTGTCGAGCAGGACGACGGCTTCGCCGGATATTACGGTGACGATGTCGACCGTATCGGTGGTGTGCATGCCTGGAGCATCATGGGGATCCACGGCATCTCCCGCCCCCGATTCCGCCAAAATGCGGGCGTAACCGCCCTCGTAGTCCCACTCACTGTCTGGTGCAAACGCGGTGATCACGTAGTTGTAGCCCGCCGGTGGTGGCGGGATGACGGAGGCGCCACCCGGCCCGTTGGGCGCCATTACCGGCGTTGGCACCTCTGTGGCCTGCCACAGATGGTTCCGGGTGTAACCGTCTGCGACGAGACGGTCTGCCGTCGGACCATCACTGACGATTGTCGACTTACCTTCGGTATTCAAGCCCGTAACAATCAGCCGCGACTGGTATTCACGATGTTCTCCGGTCATAACGAAGTCCTTTCCTTTTAGTTGCTCTGTTCCGATTCAGGCAGTCCGGCGGACTGTTTCACGTTTGAGTGCGTCGTCTACGGGCGCGTTATCCACATAAATGCGCTGATCCACGAACTTTCCATTCAGGATCGTGATCTTGGAAGAGGCCTTGATCTCAAGCACCTCTCCACCGCGGAGCGTCCAACGTCCGACGGACTCGAAGAAGACAATCCCTCCTTCTTCCTCCCACACATTGACGAGGTCATGTCCCAGTGATGCGACCTGGTCGAGTTTCGCACTGAACGCTGCTGTGATGTCGTTGCGTCCCCTGATCTCCGGGCTGTTTCCGAACGTCAGCGTCATGTCTTCCGCGTAGTAAGAACTGAATTCGGCGGGGGAGTTTGCCTCCATCGCGGCGTAGTAATCCGTCAGCATCCTTACTGTCTCGGTGCTTGCGCGCATTATTTCAGACCTTTCGTTTTGTTAGGGGCCATCGGAGCTGCGGTAAGAAGCCCGCCCCCCGTCGGAGCCGGGCTCTCGCTGCAATTCTTGTTCCCAAGGAGGACTTTCCTCTGCGGCCCTGAGACCCTTGGTATCCAGCTGCCGCAAGGTCCCGCAGGTTCTTTCGACGGAGCGTGCAGAGGCTCCAGGTGGAGAGGGGGAGCCACAGCACCTCTTCCTTCGTGATTGACCAAGTCTCACAATACAGGATATCCTCAAGTTTGTTCCTGAAAATTGTGTCTCCAGTCACTACTGGGTCATAGCTCGCGCTCTTGTTTTTCTGGCCGGCTTCGCTCATTCCGAGCGTAGTGGTTGGGCCGGGCAGGGACATGGTTATCCAACACATCGTCGTGTTCGCCCCGGTGAGCATTGAACACCAAGTTAAAGGTAGTAAAAAAGCATGACCGAACAATGCCGATCGAATCAGTGCGGAACCTTCGTGGTCCGTTCCATGGACCATTAGGAGAACCTGTGTCTAATAGCTCACACTCCACAATGGCTTCCCCCGCGATGACCCGTCGTGAAGATCCGAGAACCTTCTTGTTCCGGCTGACCATGATTGCCAGTCTGGGTGGCCTCTTGTTCGGATTCGACACCGGTGTGATCGCGGGAGCTCTCGTGTACTTGCGGGAGGACTTCGGCCTGACGGCCCTCACCGAAGGTTTGGTCGTCACTTCGCTGCTGTTTCCGGGCGCCACGGCAGGTGCACTTCTCGGGGGGCCCGTTGCCGACCGCATCGGTCGCAAAAAGTCCCTGGTACTCGCTGGAGCCATCTTTTCCATCGCGACAGTAGCCTGCGCGCTGGCACCAAATGTCCTAGTCCTCGTAGCTGCCCGCATCGCGCTCGGCTACGCGGTCGGTGTCGCATCGGTTGTCGTTCCGCTCTATTTGGCCGAAATGGCGCCGGCATCCCAGCGGGGCCGCATCGTCACCGTGAACCAGCTCATGCTCGTCATTGGTTTGTTTCTTGCATTTGTTATCAATGCGGTACTTGCAAACCTGATTAGCGACACTGTTGTCTGGCGCTACATGCTTGGCATGGCACTCGTACCTGCCCTCGGACTCCTCCTTGGCATGCTCAGTCTGCCAGATACTCCGCGGTGGTACGCAAGCAAGCAGATGTGGGCGCAGGCGAAGCGCACCTTGGAGCGGGCACACCACGTGGACAGGGTGGAGGCTGAGTACGAACAGATCGCTGCCATTGTTGAAGCCGACCATCTCCAGGGCAAGGTATCAGTCCTGGCCACTATGCGCAGGGAACCATGGATGAAGTTCTTGATTCTGGTCGGCATCATCCTGGCGGTCGCCCAGCAGACCACGGGTATCAACGTCGTGATGTATTACGCACCGACAGTGCTGGAGACCTCAGGCCTCACGCGGTCAGCCTCTCTGTTGGCATCCGTTACCGTTGGGGTCGCAATGATCGTCTTCACCATCATCGGCATGTGGATCCTCGGCCTGATGGGCCGTAGGAAAATGATGCTTCTCGGTTTCGGAGGTGTTGCCGCCTCGCATCTGGGTCTCCTCATAACATATCTGCTCCCTGAATCAACGCTTCGTTCATATCTGATCTTGCTGTTCATGCTGCTGGTCACGGCCTTTATGGTGACCTTCCTCGGCACCACGGGTTTCCTCGTACTTTCCGAGCTCTTCCCACTTCCCATCCGCGGCTTCGCCATGGGTGCGTGCCTGGGCGGTCTGTGGGTTGCAAACTCGCTCATCTCGTTCTTCTTTCCAATTGCCGCCCAGACGTTTGGCTCGGTCGCCGTATTTTCCGGATTCATGGTGCTCAACGTCCTCGCGACAGTTTTCGCGTTCCGGTATATCCCGGAAACCAAGGGCCGCACCCTGGAAGAACTCGAGGTTGAATTGCGCGGACGCTACACCGGAGAACCCTCAAAACCTCGTCAGCTGGTATCGCGCTGACAAAAAATTCGCGTAGGGCAGTCCTATCTGGGGCCCGCCGAGTGGCGGGCCCCTGTTACCAAAAAGAAAGTGAGACCGAACATGACGGAACGCAGATTCGCCGGGAAGGTTGCTTTTGTGACCGGCGCCGGTAGTGGCATCGGGCGTGCGACGGCAATAGCCTTCGCTGCCGAAGGCGCCGACGTGGTGTTGGCTGACATCGACGCAGCCGGAAATGAAGAGACGGCCCGCCTGGTTAGCGAGCACGGCGGCCGCGTGCTGACCGCCAAATGCGATGTCACGTCCTCGAGCGATATTGAGGCGGTCATCGGCCAAACGATTAAGGAGTTCGGCCGTCTCGATGCCGCGTTTAACAATGCCGGCATCGAGCAGCCGCCAGCACCTCTTGTAGATATCACTGAGGACGAGTGGTCACGGCTGCTAGATGTTAACCTTCGGAGCGCGTTCCTGTGCATGAAGTATGAGATCCCCGCAATGCTCAAAAACGGCGGCGGATCCATCGTTAATACGTCCTCAGGGGCAGGCGTGGTGGGAATCCGGAACCAGGCAGCCTATGTCGCCTCCAAGCACGGAATCATTGGTCTGACAAAGTCGGTGGCGTTGGAGTACGCCGCTGAGGGCATCAGGGTCAACGCGATCTGCCCGGGCATCATCGAGACACCCATGATGGACCGGTTCTCGGGCGGGACCCCCGAGGGTCGTGAACGCGTGATTGGTCAGGAGCCTGTCGGCAGAATGGGCCGGCCCGAAGAGATCGCTTCGGCTGTGCTTTGGCTGTCATCCGATCTCGGATCCTTCGCGACGGGTCATGCCATGGTGATCGACGGTGGCCAGACGGTGGGCATCTAAGCAGCATCCTTGGTAGGTCTTCAGCGCCTGCCAATCAACGAATCTGGGTAGGTCTGTGCGCCGACTACCGGCGCACAGACCTATGCGTTTAAGTTCCAATTGGACACGTCATTCCCGACTCGTTCGGCGGTATGGCAACTGGCGCGCAATTGGAAGCTGCGCTGGCAACCCATATGCGGTCCGGAGTGAGACTGGCACGAAAGCTAAAGTCCTATTGGAGCTTGGCGGCAGCGCCCAGAGAGACGCGAGCAGGTGCAGACGTCGGCTACACGGATGCCGTGGCCGCGGGCGGGCGGCTCTTAGCAGCCTGGAGGGATGCTTAGGACTGGCGCTGCATGTCCTGCAGACGTTCACTTATCGTCGTCGCCGCATATTTGACCGCGCCTACTGCTTGCTTGACATCCAGGTCGCGGCGCTCATTTTCGTCCCACGCAACGCCGACGCTGCCGACGGCTGTTTTCTGGTCTGTAAGGATGGGCGCCGCGACGCCGTATACGCCTGGGTTAAATTCGCCCAGGGTCAGAAGGTGACCGTCCTTCTTGATGTCGCCGAGTTTCTTGCGGAATTCGCTCCAGGTGCTGCCGAGCTGGGCACTCTCAATTTCGACGCGATGCCGCGGATAGAGGGCCTTAAGGCGATGATGCGGAAGGTGGGCCAGGATGACCTTTGACCCGGCTCCTTGGAACATCGGACGCCGCTGGCCCCGGCTGAACCGGTTCTCGGGGCTTCTTGGCGCTCGGCTCTCACCAATGCACAGGACAGAGTCGCGAAATGCGGTCAGGAGCAGAGCTGAGTGCCCGATTTTTTCGACCAGATCCTCGAGAACGCCATGGCTGGCCATAAGCATCGGATCGGTTTGACGGATCTGTAAGTCCATCTCGATGATCCGCGGACCAAGGGTGTAATACCCGTTGCGGACCGCGGTCAGAAGTCCTGCATCGTGCAGAGTCTTGATGTAGCGGTACCCAGTGGATCGCGAGGTCTGCAGAGCCTCTATGAGATCCGCCGTCGACCAAACGGGCCCTGCGTCAGTGAAGAGCTCCAAGATTTGCAGCATCCTCGCCAGGCTGCCGCCACTCTCCGAATTTTCTGTCGTCTCTCCTACGGAAGTAGGCAAACCGCGCTCAACCATGCGTGCTCAAATCCTTCTCGTGGTCAGAACGGCAAGGTCGCTCAAGACCCGCAATTGACAATCTCATAATATCGGATTTTCTTCATCGGTTGCTTGCTCGGTTTGAACATGCCGAAACGCGGAGAGCGATAGCCCGTTCACACCGGTTGTGACCTGAACCCCAGGGGGAGTCCGATCGACTTCACTTCAAGGTAGGCGTCCAACCCTTCAGGGCCGCTCTCACGGCCAATGCCACTGTCTTTAAACCCTCCGACGGGGGCGAAGGAACCGACTGGATTGCCGTTGATTTCCACTGTCCCGGTCCTTATTTTTCGTGCAAGACGAAGGCCGCGCTCGATGTCATCTGTGAAAACGGAGCCATTGAGTCCATAGCGGGAATTATTGGCGATATCAACAGCTTCCGTCTCGTCGCGGTAGCTGATGATTGCAAGGACAGGTCCAAAGATTTCCTCTTGCGCAATACGGGCACCGGGCTCAACTTCGGTGAAGATTGTGGGCTCTATGTACCAGCCTCGATCAAGGCCTGGAGGCCGGCGACCGCCAAGGAGGACCTTGCCGCCTTCCTTCCTGCCGATTTCAATGTATTCCTCGACGTTTCCCCTCTGTCTGGCTGACACCATAGGTCCGATTTGGGTTGAGGGATTATGTGGGTCACCTACCGGCATGGACTGCACCATAGCGACCAACCGGTCGATGAGCTCTTGTTTGCGTCGCTCGGATACGACGACTCGTGTTTTGAGACTGCAAATTTGACCGTTGTTGCGGAAGGAGCCCATGCGCAGGCGATCCGTAACTGCATCGAAGTCAGCGTCGTCCAGGATTACCGCCGCCGACTTTCCTCCGAGTTCCAAGGTGACACGCCGAAGGTCCTGTCCAGTTATGGACGCAATCTTGCGTCCTGCAGACGTGGAACCGGTGAAGGCCACCTTGTCCACTCCCTTGTGGGATACAAGGTACTCGCTGGTTTCGCGGTCGGCGGGGAGGACGCTGAACACACCAGCCGGAAGCCCGGCAGCCTCCAGGGACTCAGCAAGCCAGTAGGCGGTTAACGGTGTTTCCGGGGCGGGCTTCAGGATGAAGGAACAGCCAGTCAATAAGGCGGGGGCAAGCTTCTGCATGGCGCTTGCAAGTGGAGTATTCCAAGGTATGACAGCCGCCACAACGCCGATGGGTTCACGAACGACCAGCGCTGTGCCAGTGGGCGATTGTCGTACAGCCTGAAAGGGGTAGCTCTTGGCAATCTCGATATAGGAGTTGAGGATCGCAAGCGCTGCAGGTATTTGAATCGTGCGGGATTGGGTGATGGGGCAGCCCATCTCGTCGGTAGTAAGGTCTGCCAGGAGATCCGACTGTTCCTCCATGGCGGCAGCAAGGCGCTGCAGGACGTCAATGCGATCTTCAAGGGCTAACTGTGGCCACGGCCCACGTTCAAAGGCGGCCCTTGCTGCCGTCACCGCCCTGTCTACGTCGTCCCGGGATGCCGCAGGCACCGTTGCTATCACCTGCTCCGTACTGGGCGACACTATGTCAATGCGCCCTTTGCTGCCGGGCTTTACCCATTCGCCGCCGATGAATAGGCGCTCGTACTTACCCTGCCAGACCATGTGGTGTCCCTGTTTCCTAGTTCTCTGTACTTTGTTTTTCGGTTGGGCTCCTGCAGAGCCGCTGTGGTTGCCAAAGGCTTCGGCGGTTAGGCGATGAAGGTATGCGACATAGGGGGCCGCGCTAACTGTCCGTGCTAGCGCGGCTCCCGATCTCGCTGCTATCGCTCATACCGCTTTGGCGTGCGGCCCGGGTCCGGATTCGTTGCAGAAATTGGCAGCTGCGGAGAAGGTCGCGGCGTTAGGTCGTCGAACCAGTGGAACTGCACGGCCTAACGCCGCAAAGAACTCCCGTCATCCTTCTGTTGTCAAAGGCCGTTGCTCCGCCCCAAGGGACGACACCATCATCAGTAGAACCTCGTCATCCCGGTCGGCGTCATCTGCGGGTTCGGATCCGCTGAGCCACGGTGTAGCCCGACACGGCGACAAGCAAGATCACACCGTAGATGACCTGTTCGGTTGCGTTCGGGATATTCAGCAATGGCGTTACATTGTCCAGAAGCGAGAGAAACACGGCGCCCAGGACAGCGCCGACGAATGAACCCCTGCCTCCCGTCATGACAGCACCGCCCAGGAATACGGCGGCAAACGCCGGAAGTGAATATGTGGCGCCTACTGCGTTGGACCCAATGCCCGTCTGCGATGCCAGAAGGAGGCCGGCGACAACCGCGCCGAACGCTGCCACTAAAAGCCCGACGGCACGGATGGTGCCGACGCCGCGACCGATGCGGCGGCTGGCCTCGGGGTTAAAGCCCGCTCCCCGGACTGCCAGCCCCATGCGGCTCCTGTAGAGCCACAGTTCCAGGGCGATGGTCAGCACAACAAGGACGATAAAGGGGGCGGGCACGAAGGCGACACCAAGGCTGACTGCTGTTCCTAGATCAGGTGCAATGACACCTGACGGAGTAGGCCGCAAGATGATGGCTATGCCTTGTACGATGCCAGTCGTGGCGATTGTGGCAACGACGGCGTTGATCTTCAGCCAACCAATCAGAATCGCGTTGAATCCGCCAATGGCGGCAGCGGTCAGCAGGAGCAATGGAACTGTTGCGAGGAGTGAGCCAGGGCTAAGGTCCGGCAGCGTCATCGAAACAAGGACAACAGTAAGGCTCATCGTTGACCCGATAGAGAGGTCGAAGCCTCTTGAAAGCATGGTGAACTGTTGTCCCAGCGCCACGAATGCCAAGGGCAGGCTGAGGATCAGCATGTTGGCCAGGTTTGGCCACGTCCAGAAGATTTCCGACTTGCTCCCGGCGTATCCGGCCACAATTGCCATCAGTATCACCAGAACGAAGATGGGAAAATGCGAGGAGGCTCGAGTCATCAGCCGGGAGACCAACCCAGCGTCCCTGGGCACCTGGTCCGCGTGGCTTTCATCCACACCCGCCGCGCTGACAAAACTACGGACGATCTCGGTCTCTGTAGTGGGCCCCACGATTTCCTGCACTACTGTGCCCCGCGACATCACGTAGACCCTGTCGCACATTCCCGCCAGTTCGGCGGAGTCGGACGAATTCACGAGAACCGCCATGCCCTCATCAGCCGCTCCGGAGAGCACCCGGTAGATATCCATGCGGGCGCGTGCGTCGACTCCCTGTGTAGGCTCGTCCACGATAAGTACTTTGGGCCGGCGCAGGGCAGGCCGCGCAAGAACCGCTTTCTGCTGATTGCCTCCGGAGAGGCCGCTGATGGGCTGGTACGGTGATGCGGCCACGATACCGAGTTGCTTCGATACTTTGCCGAAAGCCTCTCTGAGGCGACCTGGGAGGGCGAGGCCGAACGGGCCGCTCTCGGGGCCCAGTTGGGCGGTTGCGTTTTCCATTACCGACAGGTCGCCGTAGACCGATTCAACGGCTCGATCGCCGCTCTGGAAGCTGATGCCTGCATCCAGGGCCGCAGCAGGACCTCCGCGTCCCACGCTCCTGCCGTCGACCAGGACCTCACCCGAACTGCGCTTCTCACCGATCAGGCCGCGGAGAAGAGCCCGTTGTCCGTTCCCTTCCGCGCCTGCGACACCGACGATTTCGCCTGGACGGACGTTGATCGAGACAGGGCCATAGCCCTGGCCGCCCAAGTCTTTGACTTCCAACCTGTTGCTGTCGGTGTGCGGCTTGGTCCGGGTGGGAAACTCGAGGTCTGTGGGTGCGCCGACCATGAGTTCGACGATGTCATCGACTTTCCAGTCCCTGCCGCTGTAGGTTCCCTGGATGATGCCGTCGCGCAGGACGGTAATTCGGTCGGCGAGTCGGCGGACCTCCTCGAGCCGATGGCTGACGTAAACAATTGCGACTCCCTCATCCCTGGACTGCCGGATGAGGCCCTCAAGATGCGCAGCGTACTGCATGTCGAGGGCTGCAGTGGGCTCATCGAGCATGAGGACGCGCGGCTGGTGGCTCATGGCCCTGGCGACTTCGAGGAGCTGCCGCGCACCTGGGCCGAGCGCCCCCACCAAGTCTGTGGGTTTGAAAGGCAAGTCATAGCGAGCAAGCAGCCGGTCCAAGTCGGCAGGACGGCGCTCTCCCACAGCGTTGAAGGAAAGCGCGATGTTGTCAGCGACGGTGAGTTCCTCGACCAGGGAGGTGTCTTGGTATGCGGTGACGAGACCGAGCTTCCGGGCGCGTCGGACGGTTCCGCCGGCCAGAGAGTGTCCACCGATTGTGACTTCGCCGGTGTCGTGAGTGATCACACCCGAAGCGATTTTGATCAGCGTGGACTTTCCGGAACCGTTCTCGCCAACGAGTGCGTGTACTTCACCGGGACGGCAGTCGAAATTTACATCAGAAAGCGCCTTCACGCCCGGATACGACTTGGACACTCCGCTTAGGACGACAGCTGGCTCAGCTAAGTCGGCCTTCGTCGGCTCCGCACTGACCTGTGGTGTACCTGCGTCCACGATCTTTTCCACTACATGTTCTCCTTGTGTCCTGCGCGAGGGGGGCGGGGGGGTCAGCTTGCTCGTCATTTCACTGGCCTCCCCAATTGCAGGGCTGCGATTCGCTTGATTCCGGCGATTCCATATTGACTAATGGTGATTGCCGCGACTGCGACTACGAGGGCGAAGCCTTGAATCACAATTCGTGCGCCGGTGGAAAAACCAGCAACCACCAGCGCCTGATCCAACAACTGCAAAAAGACGCAGGAGACGAGGAGGCTGGCGACACTGGTGGGACCGCCGCTGAAGGCTAGCCCGGCGATAGCTGCGGCCGTAACAGTCGCCAACTGATAGGGCGCACCGATGGATATGTCAGGAGTTCCAATGAAACCCGCGAGGAACACGCCCGCGATTCCGTAAAGCAGGCCGACTGCGGCAAAGGTGCTCATCTGAACCAATGTCACCCGAACTCCCAAGGCAGTCGCCGCCCGAGGGTTCGACCCGACCTGCGCAACCCGCCGACCGGCACGGGTGTAAGAAAGTACGGCAGCCACAATAAGGCCGACGATGAGTGCAACCAGGAAACATGTATTGATGTTCAAGACTGACCACTGGCTTACTTGCTGCAGTTGTTCCGGCGCTTCACCTGACAGCGAGAACGAGACACCGGTCCAAAGCAGCATGCCTCCCGTGACGATGCCGTATGTCGAGAGAGTCACGATGATTGAGTTCAGGCGGAGAACGCAAATAAAGAAGCCATTAACAACGCTGACGACCAGCGACACCCCGAGGGCGGCCGGGATCACGAGCCAAAGGTTCGCCCCCGGGACGCCATAGTGGACCACGAAACCCGCCGCGGCAGCCAGGACCGCGGAGACTGACAGGTCAATCGCTCCCAGCATCACGACGAGCATCTGTCCCATTGCAGCCAGAGCAAGGATGCCGGCCAAGGCGCTGACCACCCTCACGGAGTTCCCGCCGAGGCTTGCAGGGGCAACTACCACTGCGAAGACCAGCAACACCAGGAGGGCACCCCAACTGGCAAGGTATCGTGCAGGGAACCGATATTTTAAGTCCGTCAGCCGGTTCTGAACTGCGGGCTGGGGCATATGTGTTGGGCCGTTTCCGGTCACACCTGTAGTCATCGCGAATTCCTCCGCTTGGTCATCAGCACTTCTTTGAACCTCCGAGTCAGAAGCAACATTGCTTCGCTGAAGCTTCGGCCCAGACGGCCGAATAATTGGGTTCCCTGGGGCATTGCACCGAGTGATAGCTGAGGGCTCAACGCCGGAACGGCCAGCAGGAAGACAATGCGGCCGCCGGTTCCGCGGCTCTCTCCATGTGGGCTCAAAGCGCTTCTCCTGCTCACTACATACGATCGATGTCATCCCCCAAGGACAATGCGTGGGGGTCGGCCGAGTGTCCTGTGTCTTTCAAGGCGCGGCGACCCTTATTGAAAGTATCCCATATGGCGGGATAAAGTCAACGGAATTTCGTGAGCCACCACACATCCGCCTGCCACTGGTCGCTTGACGGGAGGTTATTGACGAATCCCGCATTGTGAGAAATACTACATTTTAAATCTGGCTAGGACTTCCGATCGAAGCGTCTCGCCAGCCTCTTATATATCGCTCGGACGCCATCCTGGTACCTAGGGAGCGCCTGCGGAGGCAGGATGCAGGCGATACCGGACGAGATTGGTCAGCGCATGGAAACAAGTTCTTCTAGTGCCTCCCGGGGACGAAAGTTCCTCCGGGACCGAGAGCTCGTTTTAGCTGCAGCTCCGGGCCTACCGCCAGGACGCCCAGGCAGCTGCTACAGGCTAAACCCAAAGAAGATAAAGCCTGCCGGTCACCACTGAGACCGCAATCGTGCCCAATGAGGTGAGGGGATAACTTGAGCAACTTCAAGCGCATTTCCAAGCCCACCTCGGCATTGCTCTGCTGAAACATCAAGAGGCCCTTGATCACCTAGGGGCTTCCTGGCATCCATATCAAAGAAGCCTTGGACGCTAATCCAGATCCTGATAAGGAGTTATATCCAATGCGAACGGACTTTCCGGGCCGGGAACGGCCCTTCAAGACCCGCCCGGGCCTTAAACTGCTCACAGCATGCCTGCTGACCGGCCTACTCGCCGCCTGCTCCACGACAACAGGCTCGCCGGGTGGCTCGAATGCCACACCCTCTGCACCGGGCGAGGACATAACGGCAAAGGACGTGGATCAGGCTGCCCTCGCCGCCACTATCAAGAAGACCTTCTTGACCGATATCCCGGTTTCCGACCTCGACCCAGTAGTGGCGGATACGATGGCGGCGGCATCCAAACCGATGACGCCGGAGCAAAATCAGCTGTTCAAGACCTGCCTGCAGCAGAGCTCCTGCGACACCGGACATGGTACATTGACGGTCGCCCTGGCGATGCAGAGTAGTAACGCGTGGGGCAACATCTTCCGCGGGGAGGCCACAGCTCAGGCCTTGGCATACCCGCAGGTCAAGAAGATCGTCTATAACAACGGCAACGGCGACGTCGCCGCAGTGCTGGCCAACCTGCGAAGCGTGATCGCGCAGAAAGTCGACATCATCGTGACGGACCCCGTCTTCGGCGGCGCCATCGCGTCTGCGCTGCAGCAGGCCAAGCAGGCCGGCATCACTGTGGTAACCGTGAACACCCCGCTACCGGAAGATGCCGCGCCCCTAGTGTCCGCACAGGTTCCGCTCGCGCTTTGCGACCTCTATACCGAAGGTGCCCAGGCCTTGGTCAAGGCAGCGGGGAACAACAAGTCATACGCCCTCTACACCGGCATTCCAGGCAACAGCAACGCCGCAGCATGGCAACCCTGTGCGAAGAAAGTCCTCGACGGTGCCGGCTGGACCATGACCACCGAGGGATTCACGCAATGGACAGCCCAAGGTGCAGCACAGGCAGCCAATGCTCTCCTGGCCTCCGGCAAGAAACCCGATGCAGTCATCTACGACTACACCACCGATGACTTCCTCAAGCCCTACATCGCCGACCGGAAGACGCCGCCAGCCTTTTTGAGTGACGTTATGAATTACTCCTGGCTTACGGAACTCCAGCATGCGAAACAAGCCGGGATCAGCGCGACGTCCTGGTTGGCCAGCAGCCACGTCTGGTTCGGCCGGTTCGGCGTCACTGCCGGAATCAAGATTAAGGAAGGCCGAAAGGTTGCCACTCAGGTACCTGTGCATGTTCCGGTTGTGTCGTCCGACTCGGTCCTTGACACGAACACCCCGGATATTCCCTCCAGTGTCCCGGTTTCCAGCCTGCTCACACCTGAGCAAATGAAGCTCGCGCTGGCAGCCTCGTAGCCACTCACCCACTAACTCGCCGGGTCTCGTCAACCGGGACCGGGCGAGTTCGTGTGCTGGCGCAGGAGAAAACATTTTCCAGGCGGTCGTCGACGAGAAAAATGAAGCAGCCCACCCAAGGTCTGCATGCATAGTCACGTTAAGAAAGTGCCTTGGACCCCTCTATCCCTACCCCTCGAAACTAAGGAGCAATGCTCAATGAGCGCAGAAACGCCCCGCAGGAAGCGGCCTCTTCTGAAACGCCTGGTCCCACAAGTGCTGACGACATTAGCTGTGTCGGCGATGCTGGCAGCCTGTTCGACGACGACGGGCTCAACTAACGCCCCGAATGGCACTGCGTCTGCGTCTGGTGACGACATCACCGCCCAGAGCGTTGATCAGAAGGCCTTGGCAGCCACGATCAAGAAGACCTTCCTCAAGGACATCGCTGTTTCCGATCTCGACCCGGTGGTGGCAGATACGATGGCTGCTGCATCCAAGCCGATGACGGCCGAGCAGAATGAGTTGTTCAAGACCTGCCTGCAGCAGAGTTCCTGCGACACGGGGCATGGGTCCCTGACCGTTGCCATCGCGCTGGAGAACAGTAACTCCTTTGCCAGCACGATGCGCGGAGAAGCCACTGCGCAGGCACTTGCCTATCCGCAGGTCAAGAAGATCGTCTACAACAACGCCAATGGTGACGTCGCGGCAGTGCTGGCAAACCTTCGAAGCCTCGTTGCCCAGAAGGTTGACATCATCGTAACGGACCCCGTTTTTGGAGGCGCTGTCGCATCCGCTCTCCAGCAGGCCAAACAGGCCGGGGTGACCGTGGTCACCTACAACACTCCGCTGCCGGAGACCGCGGCGTCATCCGTTGCCGCGCAGGTCCCCCTGGCACTGTGCGACCTCTACACTGAAGGCGCCCAGACACTCGTCAAGGAGCTGGGAAAAAACAAATCCTACGCCCTCTATACAGGCATCCCCGGCAACAGCAACGCCGCTGCCTGGCAGCCGTGCGCTAAAAAGGTCCTCGACGGCGCCGGCTGGACCCAGGCAACTGAGGGCTTCACGCAATGGACCGCCCAAGGTGCCGCACAGGCCGCGAACGCCCTCCTGGCATCCGGCAAAGAGCCCGCAGCGATTATTTACGACGACACGACCGACGACTTCGCGAAACCATTCATCGACGAGCACAAAACGCCGCCGGCGTTCCTGAGCGATGTAATGACGCACTCCTGGCTCTCACTGGTCCAGCAGGCAAAGAAGGCGGGCGTGAATACAACCTCCTGGATGGCCAGCAGCCACGTCTGGTTCCCCCGTTTCGGTGTCACCGCGGGGATCAAGATCAAGGAAGGGCAGCCCGTGCCCTCTCAGGTCTCCGTGCATGTCCCGGTTGTCACCACTGACTCCGTCCTTGACACCAATAGCCCGGACATCCCCTCCAGAATTCCGGTGTCCAGTCTGCTCACGCCCGAGCAGATGAACCTGGCGCTGGCAGCCCCGTAAGGAGCCTCGCCTGATGCGGCTGCGGATCCCGGACACACGGACCGCAGCTGTATCAGGCCGGATCAGATATCGCGGCCGGCGAAATCGGCCCGCGATGTGTCACCCTCTTCGGGTGGTCGCGGTGGAAATGAAAAGTCAGGCGAGCGTTACCCAAGGGACTGAGCCCGGTTTAGGCCGGGCTCAGTCCCTTTCGTCTTTCTGGGCTACTGCTGACAACACAGATAAACCCATACGGCCCGTACGATGTGCATGAACCGGCGTCTGCCAAAAGGCTGCTGAACGTGTTCATGCGGCGAGCTACGGGCCTGTGAGCTCAGTTCGGCGGAGCCAGAAGGCGTACCAGCTCCACGACGTCAGCAGCTGATTCCAAGTGGCGGGCCAAGTGCTCTGCGGCTATAACCTGGTCCGCTTCGAGTGGCCTAACGCTGGCAGAGGCACAGTCACGGAATTTTTGTCCGATTGTGTCCCAAGTAAGCGGGGCCTCAGAGTTCCCGGGTACGCCGGACCCTACTTTCTGGAACTTCCTCCCGTCGATCATTTCCAGTTCAACCCGCCCCGGGGGCAGTTCGAGCTTCCAGTCGAGGGTCGGATCGCTTACGGTGACTACCTTTTGCGCCACAGCCAGCACCCGGCGGTCCTTCAGCGATTCGGTCGTGAAATGCGATACCTTCACGCCCCTGTGCACGGCTGCGACGGCAACAAGGAAGGGGAGGCTGAATTTGGCATCCACGAGCGTTGCCGGCGCCCGCCGTTCCTGCAGGGGGCGACACATCAGATCGTGGTAGTCGCCAACATGGAGTCGGATTTGTTTGACTTCGTCCAAGTGAAGCCCGTTTTCGTTCAACAACTCGATTATGGCGTGGATATGACTGTGAGCAGTTCCCACGGTGGGCCACAGCTTGTACAAGGTCCCGGCGCCCTCGAACTTCCTGCCTAGGCCGTTCAGGATTGCGTCCCTGTCGTAGTCGGCGAAGTAGGTCTTGAAAAAGCCGAACTCGCCTTCCAGAACGGTCGGGACGCCGGTCACGCCTCGCGCGGCGAGCAGTGCTGCCAGAACCGCGCCTTTCGCGGAGAAACCCGCATACATTCCACGGACGTCCCCGCCTGTGCCGGCTACAAGCTCCATCACCCCGGAAGATTGCATAGTGGCTATGCCAAAGGCGCTGACCATCTGTTCTTGGGACAAGCCGAGCACACGGCCTGCTGCCGCTGTCGCCGCGAATACTCCCATCACGGATGAGAGGTTCCAGTCCTTCTTCCACGTGACGTTACACCTGAGGCGCGCGAAAATATCTTGTCCGGCCGCGACTGCAGCGATCATGTCCTGACCGGTTACGCCGCCAAGGCGTTCAGCGACGGCAAATGCTGCCGGGACGATGGAGCTGGAGGCGTGTTGGCCCCAAGGCGTCTGATCGTCAAAGTCCAGACAATGGGCCATGGCGCCGTTTGCTAGTGCTGCCATCATCGCAGGGGCCTTGCCGCCGAAAGCAAGAATGGACGATTCGGGACGACCGGCGCTTTCTTTAACGAGGTCCACAAGGCCGTGGACTGCGGGTTCAGTTCCGCTGGCGGCCAAGATCACCCCAAAAGTGTCCAGGATACTCTTTTTGGCAGTCTCAGCGGCCTCTGGGGGAGTCCCCGCGTACGTTGTTTCAGCGACAAAGCTTGCGAGATGTTGAACAAGGTCCTTGGCGTGTGCAGGCAATTGCAATCCTTTCGTGTTATTCAGTCAATGCGCCCCGGAGGGAATCGATTACGGCAGGGACGAGGGGGACTGCGATCCTGCCCTCTTTCTGGTCGAGCAGCTCACATTGAGCCTTAGACCTCCTTCGACCACCGTATGAATCCCTAATTGATGCAAAGCCAAAGCAGCACCCAGGGTAACTTCTGCGTGATGCGGTCCCTTCGGGGACAGCACGAAGACGGTGCACGGTTCGCCATCGGCGGGAATCTTGACGGAAACGGGACGTGTGTTGCCGGCACTCAATGCGCTGGCCCCGGCGGCGTGGGGCCTGTCCTCGAAGGTGTAATCGATGCGTTCCCCTGCAAATGTTTGAAGATGCAGCGTTGTGGTTTGCGGCCCATAAGAAGCCGATGTAACAACCGCTGAGCCCGCAAACCGGTTGCTGGTCTGGTGATTCGTCCGCATGTCCTTCTCTGTCTCCTCTGGGTGAGGGGCGCGCGAATCTAATGTGCCGGCTCGATTTGCCGCTGGACCCGAGTGAGGGGCCCAGCAGCTCATCCAGGGGTGGGCATAGTAGCGGCCGATCAGCATGGAAGCCATCGTTGGAACCCGGTGAGCGCGCAAGTGTATCTATTGACAGTATCTCATATTGCGGGATATTGTCTATAGAAGTTCGGTGTTCAAGGGCCTTTTCTACTCCCTCGGGCTAAGGTCAACCACACACTTAGGTCTGCTGTCTTGTCAGACTCCAGCACTAGAAAAGGAAGTAAGAGCGTGTCGAAGAAGATCGCAATTTTGCACACAAGCTTCGTATTTGTCTCCGTTGAACCTGTCATCAATGACCTCATTGCCGAGCTGATTCCCGATGCCGAAGTTATCCACTTCGTGGACTCGGATGTTCTGGCAACGGTCCAGCGCGAACAGGGGATCTCGGCCAAGAGCGAAGCCAGGATGACGCATCTGGCGCAAGCGGCCGAAGCAGCCGGAGCTGACATCATTTTCTCGGCGTGCTCTTCTCTCGGTCCCGCCCTGGATGTGGCAGCCCGGAACGTACACACTCCGGTAGTGAAGATTGACGAGGCCATGGCGATCCAGGCAGCGCGCGAAGGGAAGAAGGTTGGTGTCTTGGCCACTGTGCCCACCACCCTTGGCCCGACCTCGGACCTGATACAGGCAAAAGCAGATGAGATCGGCCGGAACATCACGATCGAACAGCGGTTGTGCGAAGGGGCATTCTCCGTACTCATGTCGGGAGACCGTGAAAAGCATGACGCCATGATCATCGAACAAGCGGTCGACCTTGCTGAAAAGGTTGACATGATTGTCCTCGCTCAGGCTTCCATGAATCGGCTTGGGGCAGTCCTTCAGGAGAAGACCGGCAGGACCGTTCTAACCAGCCCCCGCATCGGTGTGGACTATCTCGCACGTCGCGTAGCAGAGCTTGCGGCCTGAAAGATCAGGACCTGGTTGCCATACCGTTTGGGCCCGTTTGCTGTTGGGCATGAAGTCTGACTCAGTGGCAGCTGGCGGCAAGATCGGCGCGTGGGCCTGAGGAGGGATGTTGGCCCTCAGGCCCACGCTTCTTTCCAGGTAGGCAAAGTAGTTCGCACGTTTCAAGGCAGATTCCCTGCATACAGGAGCAACCCCGGCTGTGAGTCGCCGGCTACGCACTAGCGAGTTAGAGTCGCAAGTGCGTAGCCGGCGAATTCTTTGGCAGATTGATTCCACTTGGCCAGCAGGCCCTGCAGGTTCTCGCCGTCCGCACGATGGGCGGTAAGTTGCTCCTGGAGGGTGGCCAGCACGCCCGTCCGCAGTTCTGTGTTGAAGTTGACCTTGCCAACGTTCATGGCGGCGGCTTTGACCAGTTCTTCGGCTGGGATCCCGGAGGCGCCGTGCAGGACCAGTGGGATGTGCGTCCGCACCGCGATATCCTGCAAGACGTCCCAGCGCAGCCGCGGCTCGCCCTTGTACTTGCCGTGGACGTTGCCCACGGCCACGGCCAGCAGATCCGCTCCGGTGCGGGCGACGAAGTCCTCCACCTGTGCAGAGTTGGTCAGCCCTGCCACGTCTACGCCGGACTGGTCCGCCCCAAAGGCGCGGTCCTCATCGCCCGCCAGGCCGCCCAGCTCGGCTTCGATTATGATGTCGCGCCCCAGTAGAGCGCGGGCCGCGCGGACCAACGCAATATTGTCCTCGTAAGGAAGGGCGGAACCGTCGGCGAGGACGGAATCCGCCCCTGCGGCGACGGCGTCGGCCATGACCTGAAGGTTAGTCGCGTGGTCAAGCTGCACCGCTACGGGTACGACAGCCGAGTCAGCAAGCCCGCGGAGCGCCGCGATCAGGCGCAGTCCGTTGGCCGTCGCAGCGGTTTTGGGTGCCACCAGAAGGATGGCACCAAGGCAGGAATCCTCGGCTGCGTCAATCACGGCCATGGCAGTGGTGAAGTCGTAACAAGTGAACGCCGGAACAGCAGAGCCTCGCTGCAGGGCGGAATTGACGAGATCGTCTAGTGGGAAACGCATCAGAATTCACCGTCCCCGGTCAACGGTACAGGCGTTGGGTTGGTAGTGATGGGGTTGTTGCTCATTTTCTCCGATGAGTTTCTTGGTTAGAACGTTGCGCTGAGTTTGCGGGTGACGCCCGCGAGGGAATGGTCATCGCCGACGTTGCCTGCGAAGACGATGTACGGGATGCCCTTGGCGGGGCCGTCTACCGGTTCCCAGAGCGAGACGATGCCCGGGAGCATGGGGCCGCGGACGATGGCGTGGCGGATTTCCAAACCGTGGGCCGCGACGTCGGAGGAGGTGATGCCGCCCTTGGCGATGACGAAGCGGGGCGGGAAGGTCTTCAGCGTCCGGTTGACCACATCGACGACGGCGGCGGAAACGGTGCGCGCAATCCGCAGGCTCTCGACGGGGTCGTCCGTCTTGATGAGGAGACGGCTGGTGTGGACGATGACGTCCCCGGCGCGGAGGGCCTCGACGACGGCGTCCACCGTCTGGTCCAGGTGCGCGTCTGCTGCGGCTTCGTCGCCGAGGAGCTTCTCGACGTCGATCTCGATGATGCGCGCGGAGCTGTGTTCTGCGGTGAGGACGTTGAGCTGGCGGGTGGTGAGGCCCACGTGCGAGCCCACCACGATCAGGCCGCCGGCCTCCGACGGGGTGTTGCCGGCGTAGGCCTCTTCCGCGGTGAGTGCGGTACGTACTTCCTGGCCGATGCGGCCGCGGACAAACGGCGGACCCACGCGGCACAGGAGCTTCTTTCCGCGGCGTTCTGCTTCTTCGAGGCCAAGAGCCAGGGCACGGAGGTCGTTCTCGGTAACGATGTCCGCCACGATGGGAGTGGAACCGCTGGCTGGCTCGATCGCGTCGGCGATGGCCTTTGCGGAGATGGCGGGGTCCTGGGCGGAGGCGCCGGCGCGGATGATGTTCAGGTCCAGGACAATCACGGAGTCCGCGGGGAACCGGCCCTGCGACTTCTCTGCGATGTAGTTGGCCATGACGGAGGTGCTGAAGCCGAAGGAGGCATCCTTGGCGAACTCGGTTTCGGAGACGGGGACCAGGGTGCCCGCGGCGTCACCTGTGCCGCGCATGTAGTGCACGCCGCCGATGGTGAGCCTGCCGGCGTCGGGGAAGGCCGGGACCAGCACAACGCCGTCGGTCTGTTCCCCGCTGACCTCGGCAACAGTGGCTGCGATGACGTCAGGCTCCACGGGGAAGTGGCCGCGGAGGGTGGAGTCGCTGCGGCTGACGAAGCCTAAGCGCAGTGTGTTCGGCGATCCTGCTGCCGTGAGGGCGTTCCGGACCACTTCCTCATTCCGTGCTGCCGCTTCGGCGGGGTCAAGGCTGCGGGTGTTAGTGAGGACGTAGACCGCGGGTTTGCCTTGGCCAAAGGCCCAGGTGAAGTCCTCCACCTCCCACCGGGTGAGCACGGGCAGGTCCGCCACGGACTGCGTGCCGGTCGGATCGTCGTCGAGCACCACCAGGACGCGGGGAACCGCCGCGTTGGAATCGGCCAGCAAGCGGGCAACCAGGCCGGCCGGAATCTCAAGGTCTGCCGGGTAAGCGGCCAGAAGATCGGCTTCAAGTGTCACGATGCACTCCATTGTGTAGGGGGTAGGAAACAATCTGTGGGGCTGGGAGGGCAAGCAGCGGGGTGGCCCTCCCAGCCCTCGATCGGGTTTGGGGCCGTTGAATGGCTCGCGGACAGCCATGTACACGCCAACGGGCAACACGGATGTTCCGTGTTGCCCGTTGGCGCGTGGTTTTAGAAGGTGTGGAGGACGAAGCGGAGGAATTCGGTGGGTTCGATGGCTTCGATGGGGGTGGGGCCTTCGTTGGCGAGGAATTCGTAGCCGGTTTCGGGGCCGTATTTTTCGCCGCCCGCGGTGACCTGGCCTTTGGTCTGGAACAGGATTTCGATGGACGGGAACTGGCCGGCCTGGTAAACGGCGCCGGCGTCCAGGCGGAGGAATCCGATGCGGAAGTTGCGTTCGGTAAAGGCGCCCAGCCACTTCTCGGACACGCCCTGGTCCGCTGCGGGCAACCAGTCAAAGGCATCGGGGTTCATGGCGATGACGTCTTCGTAGCGCGGGGTGGCGAATTCGAGCTTGCCGCCGGTGGCGTGTTCGAAGATCGCCTGCGATCCGTCCACGGACTGTGCTTCGCCGGTGGCGTCGGTGTAGTGGTACAGGCCTTTCTTGAACTCGCCGGTCTTTTCCAGCTCCGAGTTGGTCGCTTCGCGCTGGGCGACGGAGAGGTAGCCCTGGCCGCTGGCGCCGCCGGCCTGCAGAACCAGGGTGCGTAGCCCCTCGGCGCGTTCCTGG
>NZ_QLNP01000074.1 GCF_003261175.1 Arthrobacter globiformis
TTGAACTCGCCGGTCTTTTCCAGCTCCGAGTTGGTCGCTTCGCGCTGGGCGACGGAGAGGTAGCCCTGGCCGCTGGCGCCGCCGGCCTGCAGAACCAGGGTGCGTAGCCCCTCGGCGCGTTCCTGGGGACCGTAGTGAACGCTTTCCGGGAAGTAGCCGACCCAGCCCTCTTCCAGGTAGTCGGTCTCGGAGTAGGGCAGCCGGCCCTGGATGACGTAGCGGACCTGGTCGAAGTTGTGCCGGTGCCGCGGGGTGCGCCACCCGCCGCCACCGGTGTGGCCCATGTTCAGGTCGTAGTTGTTCGGCGAACCGTCTTCACCGAACAGCAGGTGCTTCTGGTCCAGCTTTCCCTCACGCATGGATCCGACTGCTTCGATGTCCGTTTCCGCTGCCTTGCTTACGCGCATCTGCTGCTCCTTCACAAAAGTCGATTCAACCCCGGCACGAACGGCGGGGGACGGCGGCCGGCCAGCCGCTGCAATACCTTGCCGGCCGACCGCACAGAATTAGGAACATCCCTACTGCAGATTGGGCTGATCAATTTCTGTCCAGGGGCAATAAAAGTGCACGCAACGCTCTTGACCGAATCCCAGATAACGGGATATCGTTGATAAAAATAAGTTCGCCGAGCCTCTCGCAGGGACTCGACTGACGGAGCGTGGGGCTTGAGTGCCTCAACAAGCAGCTTCAATCACCACGCCTGCCACCACAATCATGACGACGATGCCACAAGGACCGACTATGACGACACCCCTGACTCACACCCCCCAAGATTCTGGCGTTCCCGCGTCCGCCCGGGACTTCAGCGTTGAAGGGCGCGTCGTGATCGTCACCGGCGCGGCACAGGGCATTGGGCGGGAGCTTGCCCGTCAGTTCGCTGCAGCTGGAGCCCTTGCCGTGATCGCTGACCTCGACATTAAGAAGGCCGAAGCGGTGGCCAAGGAAATCCATGATGCCGGTGGGACAGGTCTGGCCGTCAAGGTCAACGTGGCCGACGAACCCTCCGTCACCGCGATGGTCGCGACCGTCATCGAGACTTGGGGGCGAGTTGATGTGCTGATCAATAACGCCTCGATCTTCGCCACCCTGGATAAGGTCCCGTTCGACCAGATCCCTTTGGCGCAGTGGGAAAACGTCCTGAAAGTGAATATCACGGGCACCTACCTGTGCGCCCGGGCTGTTGCCGAACACATGCGCCAGGCCGGCTTTGGCCGCATCATCAATATTTCCTCCGACGCGGTCACCCGCGGCACGGTCAACTACCTGCACTACGTGACCTCCAAGTCGGCAGTGATTGGCATGACCAACTCCCTTGCCCGCGAGCTCGGCCACCATGGCATCACCGTGAACTGCATCCGGCCCGGCAGCGTAGCCACCGAGGTCGAACGCACAGTCAACCCCACCGTGGAGGTCCGCGAACGCGCGGCATCCCTGCAGTGCATCCCCCGCGGCATGGTCCCGCCCGACCTGGTCGGCATTATGCTCTTCCTCGCCACGCCCGCGTCCGCTTTCATCACCGGCCAGACGATCGCCTGCGACGGCGGCTACACCCACAGCAGCTAACCCCCAAAAGCACAGGCAGCACAGGAGAACCGCTCATGAAGCAGTACCCGCACATCTACATTGATGGCCAATGGACCGAACCGGCGGGCTCCCGGGTCGTGGAGCTTATCGATCCCACCCGTGAGGAGCCCTTCGCACAAGTCACTTTAGGGACGGCCGAGGACGTGGACCGTGCGGTGGCAGCGGCACAGAAGGCATTTGAGACTTTCTCCACCACCACCGTGGAAGAACGCATCGCGCTGATCAACCGGATCATCGACGCTTACGAATCCCGAATCGATGAGTTCTCCGAGCTGATCGCCCGCGAAGAGGGCATTCCGGTTAACAATCGGGCTCAGGTTGTCGGCCCGGCCGAACACATGCGCGTTGCCCGGGACATCCTGCGCGAATACCCGTTCGAGACCCGTATCGGCGGTGCCATCGTCCGCCGCGAGCCCATCGGCGTGTGCGCCCTGATCTCTCCCTGGAACTGGCCCATCCAAACTGGCGTCATCAAACTCATCTACGCCCTGGCTGCCGGCTGCACCATCGTTGCCAAGCCCAGCATCAACTCCGCGGCCAGCGGTGCGCTCCTTGCCCAGGTGCTGCACGAAGCCAAGGTCCCGGCAGGTGTATTCAACCTCGTCACCGGTACCGGCCGCGAGGTAGGCGATGCTCTGTCCCGTCACCCCGGCGTTGACATGATCTCCTTCACCGGATCCACCGGCGCAGGCCAGCAGGTAGGAGCAGCCGCCGCGGAAACCGTCAAACGTGTCAGTCTCGAACTCGGCGGCAAATCAGCCAACATCGTACTCCCCGACGCCGACCTCGAAAAAGCCGCCCGCTGGAACATTCAACGCGCCTTCTTCAACGCCGGCCAGTCCTGCCACGCCCCCACCCGCATGCTGGTCCATGAAAGCCAGATCGACCAGATTACCCCGTTCCTGGTCGACGAAGTACGACGGTTCCGCCTCGGTGATCCGCTCGACACCACCACGACCATGGGGCCGGTCGTCACCGCCGCCCAGTACAAATCCATCCGGGACCTGATCCAAAGCGGCATCAACGAAGGCGCCGAGCTCGTCACCGGCGGACTGGACCGGCCGGCAGGCCTGGACCAGGGCTACTTCGTCCAGCCCACCGTGTTCACCGGAGTCACCCCCGATATGACCATCGCCCGCGAGGAAATCTTCGGACCGGTCCTCGCAGTTATCCCTTACAAGGATGAGGAAGAAGCCCTTCGCATCGCCAACGACTCCCCCTACGGACTCGGTGGCTACGTCTTCGGCGAAGACCGGGCAAACGCCCGCCGCGTCGCCAACGGCCTTCGTGCCGGACGGGTGAGCTATAACGGGGCAGCCACCGACTCCTACACCCCTATGGGCGGATACAAGCAGTCCGGCATCGGCCGCTCGATGGGCCGGTTCGGGCTCGAGGAATACCTGGAAATCAAGTCTGTCTACGGCTTCGAGGACGAAGCCCAAGCGTTGCCGACTCTCTTCGGCTGAAAAAAATTCGAGTCGATCAGGAGACGCAAAAAAATGAGCACCACAGCTGCACCCGTCCTGCGAAACCACGTCAAGGACAAGCTGGCCAAAGGCGAAACCGTATACTCCATGACCGTCAGGTTGGTGCGAACCGTGGACATCGCCTCCATCGCCCACACGGCAGGATTCGACTCCGTCTACATCGACATGGAGCACAGCAGCTTTTCCCTGGAGGCCGCAGGGCAGATCTGCATGGCCTGCAACCACCTCGGCGTCACACCCCTGGTCCGTGTTCCGGGCCTGGACCCGGCCTACATCGCCAGAGTCATGGACTCGGGCGCCATGGGCATCATTGTGCCCGATGTGGAATCGGCCGATCAGGCCCGTGCCCTCGTCCGGGCAGTCAAACACGCACCCCTTGGCGGACGCTCCCTTGCCGGTGCCGCACCCCAACTGAACTACCGGACATACCCACCCGCCGACGTCGTTCGGGTGCTTGACGAATCCTCCATGGTCGTGGCGATGATCGAATCCCAGACAGGACTCGACGCCGTCGAAGAAATAGCCGCCGTGGACGGGCTCGACATGATCCTCGTCGGAGCGAACGACCTCAGCGTCGGGCTCGGCATCGCGGGGCAAATGGACCACCCCAAAGTGCACGACGCCTACCTGCGGGTCATCAAAGCCTGCCAGTCGAATGGGGTTTCGGTTGGAATCGGTGGCCTTGGCGGCTGGCCAGACCTGATCCGCCAGTACCTCGAGCTCGGCGCCAGCTACGTATCCACCGGCAACGACATCACCTTCCTCAGCACCGCAGCCAAGCAAAAACGCCAGCAGTTCGCCTAGTCACGACATCACGGAACAGGGAACATGAAAATCTGCATATACGGGGCAGGAGCCGTCGGCGGGCACATCGCCGGGCGGCTCGCTGGAACTGAAGCGGAGGTCTCGCTAATCGCCCGCGGTGAACAGCTTGCCGCCATCCGGCAAAATGGGCTGCGGGTGGAAACCCGCGACGGGACGCTCCTGTCCCGCCCGACTGCCATCGACCAGCCAGCCGACCTTGGCCCCCAAGACATCGTCATCGTCACAGTCAAGGCACCTGCACTGCCATTCATCGCCGAGGGCATCAAATCCCTGCTTCATGATGACAGCCTCGTGCTGTTCGTCATGAACGGCATCCCCTGGTGGTACTTCCACGCCCACGGCGGAGACCTCGACGGCACGCAGTTACGGCGGCTGGATCCCGAGGGAACGCTATGGGACCTCATCGGGCCGGAACGTGCGGTCGGTGCAGTCGCCTACACCGCCTGCACCCTCATCGAACCCGGAGTAGTACGTGCAGAAAACGCACGCAACCGCCTCATCATCGGCCGTCCCGACGGAAATGCCGACCCCAGACTGGGTACGCTGGCGTCGCTGCTAAATCCCACCGGGCTCGAGGTCAGCGTCACGACCAAGATCCGCGACGCCATTTGGGCCAAACTGGTCATGAACCTCATCGGGGGGTCGCTGGCCACCCTGAGTGCCTCCCCGATGAAGGATGTTCTCAACAAACCCGCGATAGCCGGCACCGCCAAGGCAATGGCAGACGAGGGCGTAGCTATCGCCCGTGCCCTTGGTTGTGATCCGGGTGATCCGGATAAGGGGTTGGCAAAGCTCGCCACCTCGAATCACCTGCAAAGCATCGCCCAGGACCTGCTCGCCGGCCGACCCATGGAAATCGACGGGCTGTTCCGCGTCCCGCTCGACCTCGCCGAACTCGCCCAAGTCCCAACCCCAAACCTTGACCTGATCATCGAACTTGCCACACAGCGCGCACGGGCTGCAGGCCTCTACCTCGACAGCACCGGCTGACACGGAGGCAACGGTTGCCGACCACGAGGCGCTTATCCAGCCACGTTGGTGAGGCACTGAAGGATAATCAACTCCCACAGCACCGACCATTTGAAGGAAAAGATGATTCCCGAAGATCGGCAAGACGACAACAACGACAGCAGTTGGAAACTGGCTGCAGGTGAAAAAGTCGAAGTGCAAATGTCCCGTGCTGTTACCAGGCGAGGGATTATCGAGGCAGTCATGAAAGACAAGTCGGGCTTCTGGTTGGCGGCCGACGGAGTGGAACCCCGTGTCTTCGTTCATCTTGGGGAAGACTCCCAAAGCATACGGCTCATACCCTCGCCTGGAGAACGTAGCCCGGGACTACTCCTGCTTACCGGTGTAGGGCAACATCCCACGCACTGGTGTGGCATAAGTTCCTAGTCAGAGGCTGCTCGCCCGGTCTCACTCGAGGAGCGATCTTGCCGGGCCGACCGTGCTCGAACCAGTCGGTCCGGCAATCCAGTCAGGAACAGCAGCATAATCCGGATCCCAGTGACAGAACCGGATCCGAGTGACAGAAGCAGTAGAGGGGAAGACAGGCAAGTGGAAATGCCGACACAAATAGTTAGGAACAATTCTTTACAGTCCGAAACGTACAGACCGCCGTTTTGCGACGGGACCGGAAACAGAACCGACTGTCCCTTCTGCACCGGACCCGAAACCGATTAGCCGTGCCCCAGAACCAACGAATCTTCCTGGGCATCGCAGCCGTCTCGAAGTCAGCGGTTCGCTGCCGTCCCGCTCTATCTTCCCGCGACTGTTCTTAGGAAAACTTCCCAAATTGCGGTTCCCACAGCCTTCCCCCAGGGCATCCGAAGCGAGACCGAGCTCACGGTACCGGTCGCTGCGGGGATGATGAACCCCCCCCAAACGCGTCAGGCTGAAGTGCTTATGGCGCAGTGATGCTACGACGATCGGCAGGACAGATCGTCGCCGGCGTTCACTCCTTATAAAACACTGCGGCCAGGTTCTCATTCGACTGTGAAACTGAATCCACCCCCAAATACATACCGAAACAAAAACTACAAAAGGCACCCCAGCAATGACGCAAACCATGGCCGAACCCACCGAGACAACGAATAAGCCGGCGCGCACAATGAAATCAGCCGGTCACGTCATCGTCGACACCCTTGTTGCCCATGGGATCAAGCGGGCCCACGTGGTGCCGGGTGAAAGCTTCCTTGATGTTCTTGACGGACTGCACGGCTCTGAGATTGAAACCATCGTATGTCGCCACGAAGGTGGTGCAACATACATGGCCGAGGCCGACGGGAAGATGAACCAACTCCCCGGCATTGCCATGGTTACGCGCGGTCCTGGCGCGGCGAACGCCCACGTTGGCCTGCATACCTCCTGGCAGGACTCCACACCCATGGTGCTGTTCGTTGGACTCATCCCCTTCGCTCACCGTGACCGCGAGGCCTTCCAGGAATTCGACATTAAGGCCTGGTTCGACACCGGTGCCAAACGCGTCATGGTTCTGGATCACGCCGAGCGTGCCTCGGAAATCGTCGCCGAGGCCGTGTTCGCGGCCATGAGCGGACGTCCCGGCCCGGTCGTCGTCGGCTTGCCCGAGGATGTCATCCGCCAGCAGATTCCGGCCGACCTCCACCCCCCGATCCCTGTGGCCACCGGTGGCATGACCACCGCGGACTCGGAAGCCCTGGCCGCGGCCCTCACCGCATGCCGCAAGCCCCTGTTCGTTACTGGCGGCAACGACTGGACCCAGGAAGGCGCCGACCGGCTGACCGGATGGCTGGAGAAGCACAAAATCCCTGCCGCGGCGGAGTGGCGCACCGAAGGTACCGTCCCGTTCGACTCGCCCTCATACGTTGGCCCCATCGGCTACGGACGCCCCCGTCCCACCTATGACCTGCTCGAAGAAACAGACCTGCTGATCTTCGTTGGAACCGTTCCGGGAGACGTTATTACCGACGGTTTCGTCTGCCGTCAGGACTGGAATAAGAAGAACTTTCTAGTCACCATCGATCCGTCCCTCCGTGGCCGTTCCGGCCCCGTCTCCTATCAGATTGTTGCCAAGCCGGACGTGTTCGTTCGCGACCTCGCAAAGATCGAGCTCCCCGTCAAGGACGAATGGAAGGCCTGGACCGCACGGATGCGCTACGAACAGGAGTCGTTTGCCACCCTCCCTACGGCCGCGCCATCAGAAGGCCGGGCCCGGATGGACACCCTCATGGCCCACCTCGTGCCGACCTTGCCCAAGGACGCGATGGTCACCCTCGGCGCGGGAGAACACACCAACTGGGCCCACCGCTACTTTCCCACTCAGCGCTACGCCTCCATGATCAGCGCACGCAATGGTTCCATGGGCTATTCCATCCCGTCCGCCATCGCGGCGTCCCTGGAATATCCGGGCCGGCGGGTGGTGACGATTGCCGGTGACGGTGAGTTCCTCATGAACGGCCAGGAACTCGCCACGGCCACCCAGTACGGCGCCACTCCCCTGGTGATCGTGATGGACAACCAGGAATACGGCACCATTCGTACGCACCAGGAACGCCATTACCCTGCGCGCGTTTCCGGAACACAGCTGAAGAACCCAGACTTTGCGCTCATGGCCCAAGCCTTTGGTGGTTTCGGCATTAAAGTCGAACACGACGCTGACGTGCCCGCCGCCATCAAGGCGGCGCTCCGGGCCATCGACAGTGACAAGGTGTTCGCTCTTATCCACCTCGTGGTCGAGCAGAGGGTCAAGGCCTACTAAGAACGCTCCCCCGCGCTGCCCGCAACTCACCGCCGCAGTTGAACCAAGATCACGACAGCTACTGACACTTCCCAAGGATATTCTTATGACTCTTTCTGCACTATTCCCTGCCATCTCACCGGAGCGGGAGGCGGAGCTGCTCGCGTCGGTGCCGACCGGCCTGCTCATCAACGGGCAGTGGCGGGACGCGTCCGACGGCGGCACGTTCGACGTGCACGACCCCGCCACGGGCGAGGTACTCGCCACCCTCGCGTCAGCCACCAGCGAGGACGCACTCGCCGCCCTCGACGCGGCCGACGCGGCCCAGGCGTCCTGGGCCCGCACTGCCCCAAGGGTTCGGGCGGAGATCCTGCGCCGCGCCTTCGGCCTGGTCACCGCACGCGCCGAGGACTTCGCGCTGCTGATGACCCTGGAAATGGGCAAGCCCCTAGCCGAAGCCCGTGGCGAAGTCACCTACGGCGCCGAGTTCCTGCGCTGGTTCTCCGAGGAAACCGCCCGCGACTACGGCCGCTACCTCACTTCCCCCGAGGGCAAGAACAAGATCCTCGTCCAGCACAAACCGGTCGGCCCGTGCCTGCTCATCACCCCTTGGAACTTCCCGCTCGCGATGGCCACCCGCAAGGTCGCCCCGGCTGTCGCCGCGGGCTGCACCATGGTCCTCAAGCCAGCAAAGCTCACCCCCTTGACGGCCCAGTACTTCGCCCAGACCATGCTCGACGCCGGCCTCCCGGCCGGAGTCCTCAACGTGGTGGCCTCCTCCAGCGCTTCAGGGATTTCCGGGCCGCTGCTGAAGGACGCCCGCCTGCGGAAGGTCTCCTTCACCGGCTCCACACCCGTGGGCAAGCGCCTCATGGCGGACGCCGCCCAGAACGTCCTGCGGACTTCCATGGAGCTCGGCGGGAACGCGCCCTTCATCGTGTTCGAAGACGCCGACCTCGATGCCGCCGTCGAGGGTGCGATGGCGGCGAAGATGCGAAACATGGGCGAAGCCTGCACCGCCGCCAACCGGTTCCTCGTCCACGAAACCGTCGCCCAGGAGTTCACCCGCAAGTTCGCCGCCGCGATGGGCGCCCTCACCACCGGCAGGGGCACCGAACCCGAAACCCAGGTCGGTCCCCTGATCGGCGCCGGCGCCCGCGACGACGTTCATGCTCTGGTGAGTGCCGCCCTCGATGCCGGAGCAGTGACTGTCACCGGTGGCGCACCCGTCGACGGGCCCGGATACTTTTACCAGCCCACCGTGCTCGCAGACGTCCCCCACGACGCGGCCATCCTGGGCCAGGAGATCTTCGGACCCGTCGCCCCCGTGGTCACCTTCACCACCGAAGAGCAGGCCATCCGCCTGGCCAACTCTTCCGAGTACGGCCTCGCCTCCTACCTCTACAGCCGCGACTTCAACCGGCTCCTGCGCGTGGCCGAACAGATCGAGTTCGGGATGGTGGGCTTCAATGCCGGCGTCATCTCCAACGCCGCGGCACCCTTCGGCGGCGTCAAACAATCCGGACTCGGCCGCGAGGGCGGTACCGAAGGCATCGCCGAATACACCACCACCCAGTACATCGGCATCGCCGACCCCTACGTCGGCTAGTCGGTCCTCAAGGCCAGGCCTACGTTTATCCGGGGGCCGGCCTTTTTTGATGATTTCGATGTCTCCGATGCACGATGAACCATTGGCAGTGATGTTGAGGACGTCAGCCATGGCTTGCTGCTGGCAGCCCACGCTCCATTGCCCACATTGGAAGGAAGGAGGTCAATGGACACCAGAACAATCCGGCTGACGACAACTGACTGCCACAATCCGGGGACACTCATAACCGGTTGAATCGGAATGTGCTTCATGAGCCCAGGCGCCCGCTTCGGCCGGACCGATGGTGCCGTTCTTGGCCGGAGAGCCGGATTACCGACGGGTACGCAGGACAGATTGTGAGCGCAAGTGCAGTGTCCGGGTGGGCGCTCTCAGCGGCAGTCGTTGCCGCGACGGCATATGCGACGCCATTAGGTGACTGAGCGTTATGCAATGTTCTCAGCCGGGGACGATCAGCCTCCTCTGCCGCGACGGTGGTAAATGCTAAAGCTGTTCCACCAAAGCTGTTTGCTACTGTCCGCTCCCGGGGGCGGTGGGGCGAATCAAGAGACCTGCGCCAGCGCTCATGAGTACCAAGACTGCCGCGATGAGCAGACTTGCCTGGAGGCCACTTAGGAAGCCATCGGTGCTGGCCAGCAGCGCTCCGAATATCGCAACGCCAACAGCAGCGCCAAGCTGGCGGAATGTGTTGAAGACAGCAATTGCGGTGGGTACGGGCGGCAGACACGTTGTCGAGAATGAGGGCAGTGACGGGCGGCAGGGTGAGCGCGCCGCCTACCCCAACCGGAATCATGAGAGCGCCGACCAGAACCAGGGAGCCCAGTGGTGCGGTGATGAGCATGGCTGTGAGCCCGAGGGCCATAGTCAGCTGCCCTGCTGCGGCCGGAACGTGCGGCCCGAACCGAGCCGCCAAGCGGCCAGCTACAACGTTACTGGCAGCAATGAGTACCGAAGTTGGGAGTGAGAACCCCGCCTAAGGCCGGTCCCGCGACTGCCGAGACGGCACCGCCGAGGGACCAGATGCCGATTGCCCTTGCGCGGCGCTGCGCGTCCGGGATTCGCTTCGCGGAGCAGCGCTAAGGACGCCGGCAGCATAAGCGCAGCCGCGCTTCCCTGCAGGAACCGTGCCAGAATGAGCGTCATCAGTTCGGGCGCAAGGGAGCAGGCGGCGGAGGCTAGGGTAAACATGTCCAGCCCGATGCGGAAGGCCCGCTTCGCTCCGACCCGGTCGGCGAGGTTGCCGGCAAACAACAGCAGCGACGCAAACATTAGCGTGTAGCTATCGACAATCCACTGTTGGCCAACGGTGCCGCCACCAGACTGCCGACCGATAGTCGCGAGAGCTACGTTCACGATCAGCGTGTCAAGGGTGATCATGAAGAAGCCCAGCAAAGACACCGCCAACGCAGTGCGTGGCCGGACTGCCTCCAGCGGTGCAACCGATTCGGCTAGATGATCTGAGCGGGTCACAAGCAATTCCTGTCTTAAGGAGGGGAAAATCGCACTTCCCTCGCCGTAAATCTGCCCGACACCTCCATGGGTAGCCCTTCTGCGCGACCACCGCATGTCGGTGGTGGGCGGGTCGTGAACGTGAAACCTGTTGTGGTTATGCGCGGTTAGTTGCAACGTCATTGAGCGGGTTCAACAACTGATCCATGATGTGACCGGTGGATCTGCGTCGTGTTGTCCTGGTGGGAGGCGACAGTCTTGGACAGTGCGTGGTCGAAGCAGTTGAGGCGTTTCCTTGACGAGCCTTGTTGTAACCACCGGCGGCTGACGTATGCCATTGCTGTGCCTATCTGTTTGCTGGGTGAAACAGACGCCCGGCGGCTCTTTCGGATGCTCCCGTCTGATCAAGATACGGCGTGATTCCTCCCAGGTGCAGTGGCCAGCCGGCTCCTGCGATCATGCAGAGATCGATGTCCTGGGGATCGGGGACCACTCCTTCATCGAGCATCAGGGCGATCTCTTCGGCCAGTGCGTCCTGTACTCGGGCCAGGAGTTCGTCCGATGTGCTGGGACTACAGCCAATTTCCAGCAGTCCCACGGTGCGGGCGGGAATGACGGGGTCGCCCTCTGGTTTCTGTTCCCAGAGGGATGTGATGCCATGCTCGATGAGCCTCTGTTGGTTGGGCGATACAGGGAACCGTTCACCGAAGGCTGTGTTCAGCGACTGAGTGACGTGCAGGCAGACGGGGAGCCCGATCATGGCCAGCAAGTTGAACGGTGTCATGGGCAGACCCATTGGCTTGAGTGCTTGGTCTGCGACATCTGCAGGGGTTCCGTCGTCGAAAGCGCGGAGCACCTCACCCATAAGCCGTAGCAACACCCGGTTAACGACGAAGGCGGTGCAGTCTTGAACCAGAACGCTGGTTTTTCGCAGTGCCCGCCCCAGTGCGAACGCGGTGGCGAGGACTTCATTGCTGGTCTCGGGCGCTTGAATAATCTCCAGCAACGGCATGGCCGCCACCGGGTTGAAAAAGTGAAAGCCCACTAGGCGCTCGGGATTGGTCAGGTCCGAAGCCATCTCCGCCACCGAAAGCGACGAGGTGTTGGTCGCCAGGATGCAGTCTGCTCTTATGACGGCTTCGATTTCTGCAAAGACGTGCTTCTTGACCGAGATTTCTTCGAAAACGGCCTCGATCACAAAGTCAGCGTCAGCGAATACCTCCTTGAGCACCTTCGCGAGGGCAATCCAGGAGGACGCGGGTCAGGTTTGAGGACACCCCAACCTGACGTCAGGCGCGCCTCGTAGAGCACGTCAGAATAGGGTGATCGGCAGAATATATTGGCACCTTAGGTCCGGGGTCTAAGATTTCAACCGGACACTATTCACCAGGAGGGTGCAGTGGGCGGGCAGCGTATCGGTTACATCAGGGTCGGCAGACTGGACCAGCGCACCGAACGCCAACTCGAGGGCGTGGAAGTGGACCTGTCTTCACCGACAAGGCCTCGGGCAAGGACATGAAACGGCCCCCAGCTCAATGAGCTGCTCTCGTTCGCCCGCAAAGGCCGGCCGATGAAGGACGCTGGGATCCCGTCGACAGCCCATCAGCCGCAATGCGCGGCCTTCGCATTGTTACACGTTCTCTGACTATTTAGGTCTTGCCTTCCTTGCCCAAACTGGACGGAGCTAAGTACACCTCGGCGGATCGTAAAATTCAGATGTTGCCGCCAATGTAAGGGGAAAGCGTGGGAGTCATTGAAGACTTCGTCAGCGAGTATGAACGAGAGATTGACTTCTGGGAGGCCGCGGCACGAACGGCCTCTGGACTCTTGGAGACAGAGCTTGCCAGCTCGGGTCTTCGTGCCATCGTGACGAGTCGTGCTAAGTCTGTTGACCGATTAGTAGAGAAGTTGCGTGTCCGTGATCGTAGGACGCCGTATGCGTCGGTTTCGGCGATTCGAGAGGACATCGTCGACCTTGCCGGAGTACGCGTAGCTCTCTACTTCCCTGGACAGATGGATGAAGCCGAGCGCATCATTCAATCCACACTGCATGTGAACGCCCGCAAGACGTTCCCGGCGGGCAAGGTTCCTGGCGCAGATCCCGATGGCTCCGACGTTGCCGCATCGCAATCTGTGGCGGTGCATTTGCCGCGGTTCTCTGGTTACGGTGCACGCCACTTCCGGGTTCACATTCCCGAATCGAGATTGAATCAGGACCAGGAGCGATACGCCTCGGCCCTTATTGAAGTCCAAGTAGCGTCTGTTCTTATGCATGCTTGGTCCGAGGTTGAACATGATCTGGTGTACAAGCCGCTTGAGGGTGCGCTGTCGCCGTCGGAGTATGCGCTACTTGACCAACTCAACGGCCTGGTTCTTGCTGGCGAGATTGCGCTTGAACAACTTCAGAAGGCTGGCGACGAAAGGCTTGCCGCCGCTAAGACCCCATTTCGGGACCACTACGAGCTGGCTGAATTTCTTCGCACACAGGTGTCGGCACTGGGCATCGACCTCACGGAGGCAACTTTGGGTCGAGTTGATGTGCTCTTTAGGTTCCTCACTGATGAACGGGAGGCCACGGCGTCTTACGTGGAACCTTACGTGGGCTTGCTGGAGCAGGACTTCGAGAAGCGACCGGTTGCCGACCAGTTGGCCGACCTCATGCTCTCTGGCAACCCCAACCGATACGAGGCCTACTCGCGAGCTATGGCAGAGGCACGCCGCGGCTCGTCTCGACGCCTTACCGTCGCCGATGTGAAAGCTACCGCGCCTGAGACTATTGCAATTGGTGAGTTCATGGCGGCATGGATCTTGTTTGAAGCTCTTCTAAGAAATCTCTCAAAGTCCTCGAAGCCGGTCCCCCCGGGGGTTATGATTCGGCGGTTGGTCGCTGCCGGCATTCTTTCGCCTGTCCAACAGGAGGAGCTGGCGATAATGCGTGAGCTACGAAATCACGTCGTGCATGGAAAGGCTGGTGAAGTCCCGCTCACTCGGTTGAGCGAGGCGACTGCTTGGCTACGTGATATAACTGCGACCATCGAGGATCGCGCACCTGAAGACGGTAGAAGCTTGTAGCGCCCAGCATCCCTGCCCGCTGAGGCGTGTGTGGACGTGTCCCATAACTAACGATGAGTTCACCGATTGAACAAGAAACTTATGCGACATAGTCCGAGCTGCGGAGCCGCTCCGCGGCGTTGTGGTGGGACTGCCCCGGCTTTCGTTGACTCGGGGTCTTAGGCCGCTGTGAGCGCGGCCCGGTTGATTGTTTCATATTCGATGGGCGTGAGCTTCCCCAGCCGTCTTTGCCGTCGCCGGCGGTGATAGGTCCGCTCGATCCAGACTGTGATGGCCAGGCGCAGGTCCTGCCTGTTTTGCCATCGCTGACGGTCCAGAACGTTCTTTTGCAGCAACGAGAAGAAAGATTCCATGGCGGCGTTGTCCGCGCACGCACCGACTCGGCCCATCGAGCCTGTGAGCCCGTGGTGCCGGAGTGATTCGACGAAGCGGCGGGACCGGAATTGGGACCCACGGTCGGAATGCACCACGGTTCCCGCCGGGCGGCGTGCCCGCACCGCGTTCTCCAACGCAGCGACGGCCAGCGACGACTTCATCCGCGAGTCCATCGAGTACCCGACGATCCTTCCGGAATACACGTCCTTCACAGCGCAGAGATAGAGCTTCCCCTCGGCCGTGGGATGCTCGGTGATGTCCGTCAGCCACAGCTCGTTCGGTGCCGTGGCGGTGAAGTCCCGCTCGACCAGGTCGTCGTGGACCGGTGGCCCAGGCTTCCGGTTCAGGCCCCGCTTCTTGGAGAACACCGACCAGATGCCGTGGTCTCTGCATAAGCGCTGGACCCTGTTCTCGCCCGCCACGATGCCTTTCCCGGGGAGCTCGTCAGCGATGAACCGGTATCCGAAAGCCGGGTCGTCTGCGTGGATGTCCAGTGCGGCGTTGACCAGGTGCGCATCGACCCAGTCGCGTTCCGTCACCGGGTTGGCCTTCCACCGGTAATAGCCTTGCTTACTGAATCCCAACACCCTGCAGGTCACCGCCACGGGAACACCATCGACGGCAAGATCCGTGACCAGCGGGTAGATCTGTAATGGTCATGTGCCGGCCCGAGGCCGGCTGGCAGGCTGGTCCCGGAGAGCGGGGCGTGACTCAGGGTATATCCGACCCGTGTTTGCGGTGTCTTGAAAATGACTCGTCCGCTTCGTTCCCCGGGCACCGGCCTGCCCGCGGCGGATGACCTGATCAGAAGACTGTCCACCCTTGGGTGTGACCCGTTACAGATGCGTCTCCGAAGCGACCCAGGGCAGGCTCCTGCCACCTGTCCGGTTCAATGAAAAAGGAGAACGCACTATGGCGATCATCGCCGAAGAATTTGAGTTCGTCGTCGGAGTCGACACCCACGCCCGCACCCACACTTTCACAGCCGTCCACTCCGCAACCGGTGCAGTGGTCGATACCGCCGCTTTCCCGGCCACCTCCGCGGGGATGGACCGTGCAATTACCTGGATCCGGCGGCGCACCGCCGAGGAGAGGGTCTTCGCGGCCGTCGAGGGCACGTCCTCCTACGGTGCCCGGCTCACCCAGGCCTTGCTGGCCGCTGACATCGAGGTGGGCGAGGTCAGACCACCCACCCGCTCGTCCCGGGCGCTCATCGGCAAATCGGACCCGATCGACGCCGAAGCTGCGGCCCGTTCCGTCCTCGGGCGGCGGCGAGATCAGGTGATCGAGCCGCGCGCTGCCGGCACCAGGGCCGCTATCAGGATCCTGCTTGCCTCACGGTCCCTGCTGGATCACCAACGCACCGCGAACCGCAACGCCCTCACCGCCCTGCTCCGCGGCACAGATCTCGGAATCGACGCCCGGTCATCCCTGCGGGACGCCCAGATCACCGCCATCGCAGCATGGCGGACCTCAAACAGCACCGACCCCCTGATCCGGATTGCCCGCGCCGAGGCCAAACGCCTCGCCCTGGCCGTCAAGGACCTCACCGGCCGGCTCGCCGAAAACCACAAAGAATTGGCCCAGCTCACCGAAGAACTGGCGCCGGGCCTTCAATCCATCGCCGGGGTCGGGCCCGTGACAGCAGCGATCATCATGTGCGCCTACTCCCACCACGGCCGCATCCGTTCAGAGTCAGCCTTCGCCGCACTCGGCGGCGTCGCACCCCGCCCGGCCTCCTCTGGCAACACCACCCGCCACAGGCTCAACCGCTCCGGCGACCGCCAGCTCAACCGCGCCTTCGACGTCATCGTCCGCACCCGAATGAGCTTCGACACCGCAACCAAGGACTACGTGGCACGCAGCAGGGCAACAGGAAAATCAAACCGCGAAATCCGCCGCAACCTCAAACGCTACGTCTGCCGCTCCATCTTCCGCCAGCTCCAAGCCATCATGGCTTGACAGAACCCATAGAAGAGTCATTTTGGGTTGATGTCCCTGGCCAGATAGGCAGCGGCCCGGCGCAGAATCTCATTCTCCTGCTCCAACAGGCGGTTCCGTTTCTTCAGCTCCCGCATCTCAGCCGACTCCGCTCCCACGGTCGCTGCCGTCCCGGATTCCTTACGTTCGGCAATGGCGAGCCAGCGCTTCAGTGTCGTGACCGAGAGCCCGAAATCCTTCGCGATCTGCGCCAGCGGCGCCTCGCCCTTGCGGGCCACATCAATAACATCCTGGCGGAACTCCGCCCCATACGGCGTGGGCATGGTCAACATCCTTCCACGAGCACAAGCTCGCTAGGTCAAGGAGTCAACGAAAACCGGGGGCAGTCCCGGTCTTGAGAAAACGGCCTTGTGGCCGGGCTGGGTGGCGACGCATGATGGCGGTGTCGCGGTCGACGCCGGTGATTCTTAGTGCTTAGAGCCTGTTTGCGAGCGTGGTGTGAAGGGCTTCCACGGGAACCGTGGATTGGTGCCGCAAGCTCAGCAGCATCGGGTTTGATGAGCCCGTTTAGTAGATTCCTGAATCATTTACCCGCCCTTCCCGCGGCGCCTGGCACCACCAGCCGGTGGCGTTGTTGGACCGGATCCGAGGAGCAGATGATGGACATCGTGCATGAGCGTGCGGCGGGAATGGATATCTCCAAACGTGATGCGAAGGTCTGCATCCGGGTACCGGGTGCGCGGGCCGGAACGTCCAGTAGGACAGTGACCACATATGGGGCGACGACGAATGAGATCGTGCGCCTGCGCCGTGATCTGGAGGCCGCCGCGGTGACGGTGGTCGTGATGGAAGCCACCGGCGACTACTGGAAACCGTTCTACTTCCTGCTGGCGGAATCGCTGAATGTGCAACTGGTCAATGCTAAAGCTGCGCGGAATATTCCGGGACGGAAGAGCGATGTTTCAGACGCGACGTGGCTGGCGGAGCTCGCTGCCCACAACCTGCTGCGGGCCAGTTTCGTGCCGCCCGAGCCGATCCGCCAGTAGCGGGATTTGACCCGGACGCGGTCGAACCTGACTCATGAGTGCACCCGCGAATACTCGCGACTGGAAAAAGGGCTGGAGGACTCCAGCATCAAATTGTCCTCGGTCGTCAGCACGTTGAGCACCCGATCCGCGCGCAATATCCTCGACGCTCTCATATCCGGGGAACGTGACCCACAGACCTTGGCTTCGCTGGCGCACGCCTCGATGGGCCGCAAATCCGCGGCGCTGGTTGAAGCCCTCACGGGCCGTTTCACCGACCACCATGCATTCATGGTTAAGCTGCACCTGGACCGCATCGACCAGATCGAGGCGACCCTCGAAGCCCTCGACGCCCGCATCGACACGGTGATGCAACCTTTCGCCTTGGCCCGGGAGCTGCTGATGACCGTCCCCGGGATATCGAAGAATGTCGCCAACGTCATCATCGCCGAAGCCGGCGTCGACATGAACGTCTTTGACACCGCGGGCCACCTCGCATCGTGGGCGGGAGTGTGTCCGGGCCGGAACGAGTCCGCTGGACGAATCAAATCAACCCAAACCCGACCCGGCGACCATTACCTCAAAGCCGCCCTGGGAATCGCGGCGCTGGCCGTGTACCGATCAAAAACGACCTATCTCGCCGTGAAATACCGTCGCATTCAGTCCCATGCCGGTGCCCTGCGAGCCGTAGTCGCTCTCCAACACACGCTGCTCGTCATCATCTGGAACATGCTCCACGACGGCGTCGCCTATGACGAACTCGGCGTCGATCATTACGACAAAACGAACCCCGAACGCGCCAAGAAACGCCTCCTGCGCCGAATGGTTTCGCTCGGATTCGAACCCAACCTCACCCCAATTTCCGCAGGGATCTCACCTTCGTTTTCTTAGTAGAATCACCGCCTGTCTCGAACCCGCTCTGACCTACTGGAATTGTGCTGACGCCGCCCAAGGTGAATACTCGCTCAGCGAGACGTCTCGTATCTCAAGGGCTGTGAGACGCCGCTCAGTATGCACCTACACTTTCGACATGACACTCACGGTTGTTCTGCCTGCTGCAATTGGACTCCTGGGAGTCCTAATCGGCGGTTATCTTGCTGGTCGTCGCGATCAGGTGAACGCAGTCATCCAGATGAACATGCAGGACTATGCCGAGAGCAAGGCAATATGTCGGGATGCTTTCGGCCTCCTATTGAAACTTCATCGGAATGTGAAGGGCATGGCCTCGGGAATGAAGCCGGACAGGGAGTTGGCCGATAGCCTTACCGATTTGCAGGCCCGGGCGGAATTTCATCTTCCCGCACCGCTGCCGGAAAAGCTTAGGGCAGCGGTGGAAGCGATGACTCCCGTCACGTCTGCAGTGAAGGCAGGGGACTTCATATCTGCCCAGAAGATTGTTGAAGACGGCTCGATTAAGGCTGCGCGAGTGGAGTTTCTGGAGTCTGTGCAGAAGGAGTTTGATCGGCTTCACTTGCACATCTACAAAATGGGAGCGTCTCCGGTAACGCTCGCATGGCGTACCGTCTTTCGCCGTTGGCCAGAAGGGTCCCGTTCAAGTGGGACCCCTCTTACCCGCGAGGCTGACCACAGGCAGGCGATGTAGCAGCGTTAGCCTAATTACGGTTAGCTTCAGTGAATGATCGACGACAAGACCGATAAAAGGTACGACCCAAGGGTGACCCTTCACAACATCGAGACGGGCGAGGCAACACGGGTAGCAGCGAACTTGGTGCAGGGCTTGGACGAGTTTAGTGAAGCCTGGGAATCCCAAGTCGAGACGCCATCATCGATGGCATTCGAAGGCTGGCAAATGTCGGACGACGAGCACCCGCCAGGGGGTGGCCGCCCTGCATACCGAATCGTTTACAAGACGTTACGGACAATCGTCGTACCTCAGGTGAGGCTAGAAATGCCCAACCTTCTCGTGAAATTCACCAACGGGGAGGTCACCATCGGCAAGCCGATTTTTCACGGCACCCTTGATTCAAGGAAGCCAGGTCACTTCATCGTTCCCGAGTGGGGGTCAGTCACCCTCGATGAGAGCGGGAACGGGATGCAGTACGAATATGACCTCAACCGCAACGTGCACGTACAGGCCGCGCAGGACACTTACCCACCCTGCAACTATGTGGAAGTGCTTTATGTGCTCAACGACGGCGCCTCCTCTACGTACGAGACCTCCATGTCAGCAGGTCGAGCCGGAATCGCTCCTTTTACTGCCATGCTGGACCTGGCGTATGGAGATCGGTTGCTCGGTCCAATCCTTACTGAGGAAGTTGGAGAGCTTTTCGATGATTGGCATTGGAACCGACGTCTTGGCGGCCGCACTGTATCCCTCGAGTCACAGGCGAGCATGAAGACGATTTCTGGTCACCTTTTGTCGGACGGCCTACGAGCAGCGGTTGATCGTCAGCTGGAGCTCAGCGACCAATGCCGTGCTTCCGCTGGGGTCGCCGCGCAGTGGTACTGGGAGGCCGAGAGCCAGTCTGATCTCGGCCTCAGTTTCGCTTCGTATTGGCTTGTGTTGGAAGCTCTCGAGTTGGGGCAGAATGCGAACATCCGACCACTACGGATGGCCTTCTCGGCAATGCTCGGTTGCAAGGAAGATGACCTGAAGGAGTCGATGGGGCGGCTATACGGAGAACGAAGCGGGTTGCTGCACGGCAACGTACGCGACGTGGACGAGAAGGAAGTTGCGAAGGTTAGGGCACTCGCCAGCGCATTGCTGCATAAACATCTTTTTGGCTATGTACCCAATGAGCGAGTGCAAGAAGTACGCCAAGTCCTCCTACCGTAACCGGTGCTGAAACGTCACGATGAAGGGATCGTGTTGTAGACGGCCGCCCCCGTCTGGTGTGCCTCATATCCCCTGTGTCCCGAGCTACCAGGGCACCCTCATCGGGCAGCTCTAGGAATCTCCCTGGTTGCCCATGCTTGGAAGTGGCCACGCCTGCGGCACAAGTGACATGTTCTTCCCCTCTGCTGCACTTGGCCTCGATGCGAATGTCTACTTAATCTTCCCGCCTAGGACCGCAAGCCCCTTCTGCACTTGAAGACCAGAATCCAGTGCGGAAGAAAGCGCAGCAAGCTAGTATCGTGCTCAGCCCCCGATGTCGGCGCGCAGCGGATAGGCCCTCTTCTCGTCGAGTAGAGGTGCCGCAGCGTTCCGGGGTCGGAAGGTGGTCCGACATGGCTGAGAAGTCGTCGGGGAAGTGGCAGTGCAACTGCCCCTGTCGAAACCGTTGGTGGCTCGCCACCCGGCTCGCATGGTCAGCAGCACTCGCTATTGGGTTGTTCGTCCTTCGGCACTTTCTGGGCTGGGGGTGAACAACCGGAGGGTAGGCCAGCGAGCTGGCCTACCCTCCCCTTTTTCCGGCGCAGGACTTTTCAGGGGCAAGACTGGCTTTCTGTGGCGCACCAGACCCAGTGGCCGTTTTTGACTGCCTTTGGTGATGTTTTGGGAGTTCCTAGTCCGTGAGCCAGGGGCCATTGACGGGCTGAATTTCAATTAGGGTTCCGTCGCCGTGTCGCTTCCAGCAGACGCCCGCGGAGTCAACAAACTTCGCGAAAGCCATGAAGTCGCTCGTACTGCGGTGGAACTCGATCTCGCCCCCCGGGACAAGAACTTCCTGCCTGCTCGAAGTTCTAAGATCGTGTGGCCCGGCGTAAAGGAGCACGTTGTAAATGGCCAGCGGGCTGTTGTTCTGGATGAAATACCGATAATTGACAGAGCGGTCACCGATTTCATCAAAGTTCACCGTTCTGACGCATCCCACGGTAACGGCTGATGCTTGACTCCGGTGCTGGTCCTTAACCTGTCGTCGGAAGGTTACAGCCCCAAGCCAAAGGGCACCTGCCGTTCCAACCGCGCCCACAGCGCCGCCCACAGCGCTGATCCAGTCGGTAACAGACGTGTCCTTGCCGGCACTCGACGCTGCCGGCGGATTCCGAAGTGCCTCCTCGTGGTTCACCCATATCGTCACGAACGTGATCAAGGAGATACTGAACACCAGCAGGGCTGTGAGGATGACATTCTGGACGTTGCCAGTGAGGCCGGGCTGGTTCGTGAAGCCGCCCTCAACGGGAGCGACAGCCTCCTCCCCATCTTGCGGATAAGGACTCGCCACTACTAGGTGCCCAGCCCCTGCCGCCGGTTATTCTTGCTCAGCCTCGCCTCACGTAAACTTCCGACCGGAGACTGCGCCCACACCCCGCCGCTTGCCGTGGCAATGATTCTGATCGTCTCCCCGTCCACTGCATAAGCATAGGCTGCATGTTTCATCGTTGTTGCTCGGAAGCCCTTCGCGTTCATGCTTCAGATACTCCACAGCCGGGGATAATCCCTTAAGGGTCATCCACCGCTACTCCTGCTGAGGGAGCTTTCCTGACGGCTCCTGATTTCAGCCCTGGATAACCCGGATTGCCCCCACCATGGACAGCCCGCGTGGTCACCTTAAGCGTTGAAGTCACAAGGCTCGGTTTAGAACAGCCCTGCGGGGGGTTCCTCGCAGGGTAGAGGGGCGAGTTTGGTGCGGTGGCCGTCGTCCGGGGTGCAGCCCTTGAAGGGCCCGTCGGTTGAGAGCAGGACGGACATGTGGTGGTCTGCGTGGTCGCGCCACCAGACGCTCATTCCTGTGGTGCCGTCCAGGCGCAGGAATTCCCAGGCCCGCCAGAGGGCTTCCAGCCGGCTGATCGCTTCGGCGTGCTTCCACCATTGTGGGCACCAGGTCACACCGCCCTGGACGTTGAGCTGCCGGCGGTAGGTGGTGGCCAGCTTGCCGCTGACGAATTCGGCCACGTTCGGGTAGAACAGCTCAGGGGCGTCCGAATCCTCCCCGGCCGGCTCCGTGACTGCTGCAGTGTCGTCCAACTCGTCGTCCCACTCCCCCAGGCCCTCACTCATGGGAAGCCCCTGCGGTGATCCAGCGGTTCCCGGCCGCGGTCGCGGCTGCGGGCTTGTTCGCCGGGTCATGTGCGGTGATGGAGGCCCGGACTGCCTCGGCGTGCGGGCCGTTCATCCAAGGCACCGTCTCCAGCAACGCCGCCGGTGCGCCGGAGGCGAACATGATGGCCCGGCCACGTGGGAACGCGGCGAGGTCCGAGACGTCCAGGGTGCGTTCTTTGCGGTCGTTGTCGTGGCTGTAGGAGGTGCCTTGTTTGGAGCGGCTTCTGGTCACGTTGGAGTACCGGTATTCGCCGACGAGCTGTGCGAGCTCGTTGAGGAATTCGGCTTCGGCGACGCCGCCGCCGTAGACCTTGATGTTGGACGCGGACCACAGCTTGCGCATGCCGTCGCGGCCCCACACTTCAACACCTTGGGACCAGGACTGGAGGATGGTCATGAGGACGATGCCGCGGGAGCCGTAGTGGCTGTAGAGGTTGGGCAGTTCGCGCCAGCGGCAGACGTTTGCTGCTTCGTCCAGGACACCGATCATGGGTGTGGCGAGCCGGCCGCCGGGTGAGTGGACGGCGAGTTCTTCGGCAGCTTCGACGGTGGCAACGGTCAGCGCCGTCACGAGCGGGCCGGCGGTGCCTTTGCCTTCCTTGGACAGGCTGTACAGCGTGCCTTTGGAGCGGACGAATTCTGCCGGGTCGAACTGCGGCCGCTGGTCCTTGTCGCCCTGGGGTGTTACCCAGCGTGCGACCTGGCGGTTGGTGAGGCAGGAAGCCATTTGTAGTGCCGTGCCGTACACGCCGCCGCGTTGTTTCTCGGGGGCGTTGATGACGCCGCCGACTGCGTTGGCGGTCTGCAGGTAGCCGTGGGCCTTGAGGATGTCCACTGCTTCATCCTCAGCGGGACGGGTCAGCCAGGCGTGAACCTGTGTGATCGGCTGGCCGTCGAGGGCCGCAGCGAGCAGGAGGCCGGCGAGGAGATCCTGCCCGGCAGGGTCGAAGTACGCGTCCGTCTTCGCATCCGGTCCACGCGAACCTGCGGCGAAGTGATCGGCCAGGCGTGCGGCTTTCACTTCGTCGGTGACGTAGGACAGGGGGTTCCACCACCACGTGGTTTCCTCGAGGGCGACGGACTGCGGATCGAAGACCCAGACCGGGCCCTCGGCGGCGCGGACGTCGCGTGTTCCATCGACGATGTCCCGCTTATTCGAGGTCACGAGGGCGGCGCCCGGTGCGGCGAGGATTGCAGGGATGGCCCGGGATGTGGTCTTGCCCGTGCGGGGTCCCCAGATGTCGATGTGCATGTCTTCCCAGGAGCCGTAGACCATTTGCCCGCCCAAGACTGCCTTGCCTACGGGGACACCGGGTGAGCCTTTCACTCCGAGACGTTCGGCGGTGGCTGTGGCACCGCGCAGGTTCAGGGCGCGCAGGTCCCGGCCTTTGGCCATGTGCTGGGCGGCGGCGTCCACTCGGGAACGCGTGGACCGCCGGCGCATTACTGCACGGGCCAACAGCACGGCCACGAGGATGATGAGAACGCCGAAGCCGATCAGTACCCAGGTGGCGGCCGGAGGCCAAACGACCTTGTGGGAGAGCAGGCCGAAGACCAGTTCAAAGGGGTTGGTCGGCAGCTTCTGCCCGTCACCGGACAGCAACGATCCCAAGTGCACGGCGCCGGTGACCGAGCCGACGCCGAGCGCCACGACGGTGATGAAGACCCAGAGCAGGATTGTTTCGGTGTCGAACTGGAAAAGTTTGCCGCTGCTAGGTGCGCCCACGGGACGTCTGCTCCTTTGTTCTTCTTCTCGTATGTTTGGGGAGTGCTCGCTGTTTCACGCGCGTGTGTATCCAACCAACGATGAGGGGTACTAGGCCAGCTAGGACACCGATGATAAAGGTGATGTTGCTTTGGCGTTCCTGCATGCCGAGCACGATTGTGGATCCATGGGCACGGAAGGAATTGCTTCCGGTCTGTACCCAGGTCAAATCGTCGTCACCACCGCTCGGTTCTGGCGCGGCTATTTCGAGTTTTTCGTCAAACTGAAGATTGCGGTAATCGACTGTTAACTGCGACACATCCGGGTCGAACAATTCCTTTGCGTCAAAAACCTCTTTCGTGGGTGTCCAGTCAGGTGACCTATAGCCCGTGCCGACATTTGGCAGGGCGAACGCGGTACGAGATGCCCCAGCCGAAGTCCATCCGTTGGTCGCAGCGACAGTGAAGGTGGTGTGTAGGATGCCGCCTTGCTCCCGAACCAGAGTTCCAGAAAGTACTTGAGCTTGAGCAAGAGGGATGTACTTAGGAGGATCCTGCAGTTTCCTGGCATCCGAACAGCTGGGTGCGACGTCGTCACCATGAAAATCGACCTCGAGGCTGCAGTCTCCGATTTTAGGGACGAACTCTTGCTCGGGACGTCGGAAGTTGTCCCCCCTTATCGCCACACTGAAGCCGACGGTGTCTTCCTCGTAGCTTGGCTCGACGAAAAGATTGATGTACACGGAGTTGAACTCTCCGCTTCCCGTACTCCAGTCCTCGAAACTTACTGACGCACGGAGCGGCACGTGCGGCCTATCCGTGAATATCAAGATTGATTGATCAGCTGCGGACGGGGCGTTCGGCGAGGCTGTCGTTTCATGGAACCAGATACCTAACCAAAGGAATCCATTCAAAAGCAGCAGTGTGCTTAGGGTGCTGGGGACCCACCAGTGAATTGCCCTTGCCCAGGAAGCCCCTAACCTTGCCCATAAAGCCCCTAATTTCGATGTGCGGACTGCTTCTCGACGGCGCGCCTTTCTGAAGATGCGCCCTCTCCTAACAGCAGGGCGCGGTCGGCGCTTCAACTTTCGACCTCGTGGTGCCAGCGCTTGTTGGTGTCGTGCAGTTTCTCCTCAACGCTGGTCAGTTTGAGGGCGACGGGGATGCCGGGGCGGCCGCCGACTTTGAAGAGGAATTTGCCCAGGCCCGGGCGGACGCGTTTGCGGGATCCGCCGACGTCGGTCCATGATCCCGGGTCGGCCCAGGAGATGAGGCGGGCCTGTTCGGCCCGGGAGAGGGTGACGGCTTTGTTGAGTTTTTCCATTTCGGCTCCGGGGAGCGCGCCGCAGACGACCATGCCGGAGCGTTCGACGAAGCCGCGGGCTTTCATCCGTTCGGCCTCGGTAGGCAGGGCTTCGAGGTCGCTCATGGTGTGCGTGATCATGGCCTGCCCGACGCCCTCGGTACGGTTCAGGCGGGTCAGGGAGTCGACCCGGTCGACCATGCCTTCACCGGAGCGCAGCGCCCGCCACAGTTCGTCCATGACGACGAAGTAGTTCCGGCGCGGCTCCAGGCCGGCGTCGGCCAGGGTGTGGGCGACCTGGACGGTGGCGAACCCGGTTGACCAGCAGGCCAGCAGGCAGGCGGCCTGGATGTCGCGCTGGGTGTCGGAGATCCCTGAGAGGTCGAAGACCACGGGTTTGGTCAGGTCCATCGGTTGGTCGGTGGGCTGGGAGAACATGTCCGAGAACCGGCCCGAGCCGTCGAGGGAGTACAGCGACTGGCGCAGCTGGTCGGTCGCGTCAAGGTAGCGGCTCATGTCGCCACGGTCCAGGGCGATCGCCCGGAGCTCGTCGGGGGCGTCTTTGATGACCTCGATCAGATCCCCGATCAGCGGGACGCGGTCCAGGCGCTCGTCCAGGATGTGCAGGGCCCGGCCAATCAGGGATTCCTCGTGGGCGCTGGGCTTGGCGTTCCGCACGATGGTGATCAAAGCGGTGATCATGTTCAGGCGCCGGTTGTGCGAGTCAGCCATCAGCTGCTCGGCCAGCTTCTCCGCCTTTACCGCCGCCGCCAGCGACTGCGCTACCGCGGCCTGGTCGCCACCCGAATCGTTGAGAGTCCTGTTCGCTGTGGCCCGGTGTTCTTCCGCCGAGGCGAGCAGCCTGGCGGCGGCTTCCGTGGCTTCACCAGGGTCCAGGACGTTCAAGTGGCCGCGTCCGGGACCCAGGCTGATGACCTGCCCGCCGAGGGCTTCGATGAGGTCAACGTAGTCCGGCTTCAGGTCACCGAGGATCAACGGGTTGATGCTCCTGCCTGCCAGGCCGAGGACGATGTGCCGGACCAGGGTGGATTTGCCGTAGTGCGGCAGGCCGAGGACGAACATGGAGGGGTTGTTGATCATGCCGTGCATGAACCAGCTGATCGGATCGGCTCCGAACGGGGCCCCGGTGTCGGTGTGAACGCCGATTGGCACGCCCAGAATCGGGGTGCCGGACCCGCCCACGAACGGCCACAGACCGCAGACCTGGACCGAGGTGCCGCGCCATTCGTCGGCGGCCGTGACGTAGACGGCTTCGCCCTGTCCGCGGCCGCGCCAGCCCCGCAGGCCCGGGCGGCGGGCGACCGCGGCCGCGAGCTTCGTCGCTGGGGTCCGTTTGGTGTCAGGGGCCGGCTTGGTGGCGGGGGCTTGTCTGGCTTTCTTGCCGAACATCACATGGCCTCGCGGATCTCTTCGGGAACCTTCAGGTGCTTGGGCAGGACCAGTCCCAGCGGCAGGGACGCGGCAAAGGCAGAATCCTGCGACCCGTAAGCGCGCCGCAGCAGCAGACGCGCCGACGGGCCGAGGTTGCCCTCCACCACGGCCACGGCGTCATCAAGGTCACGGGAGGACAACACCGTGGCGGTGACCACCATGCCGAAGTTGACCAGCCCTGCACCCTTAGCTTCCTCGGCCGCGGTGGCCTGGGCTGCGCGGGCGTCGACCAGGGCGCGGGCTGTGGGCCGGTTGGTCGAGGACGCCCGGGTGAGGGCGTTGGTCTGGTCCGACTCCACGATGGCGGCCGCGCGGCCGGCTTCGATCGGCCGGTACAGCAAGGTCACGCGTTTGCGCGCAATCTCCCCATGCGGTGCGACCAGGCGGGCCAAAGCTGATGCCAGGATGTGGCCGCGGGGTGCGCCCGTCATGGACCAGGACACCGAGTGCCCGGAATCGTGGCGGTAGCCGTCCCAGTCGGCCTGGTGGGCGGACGGCCCGACGTCGCTCCAGTCCAGGTCAACAGGGGTGCCCTGGTAATGGGCTTCGTCAATGAGCCGTGCCGCTGCAGGGTCGTACGCGACCCGCACGACCTCACACAGTTCCTGGGCGTTCAACGGTGCGCACGCACCGGCGCCGGTGGATTCCAGACGCTCGGTGAGGCTGGGGAGCCGTGAGGCGAGATCCTTGGCGGTCTCGTCGGCGGTGCGTCGCTTGCCGCCGGCCCTCGCGGCGGCGCTGAACGTCAATGCGACCCAGGCCCGGATGGTGGCCGATCCCTGCGGGTATGTTCTCAGGGCCTCCCGGAGCATGGCCTTGGCGACGTCCGGGGCGTCGTCGTGGATGTTCGACTCAACTTCCCGGCGCAGCCGGGCCCCGGAATCGGGGGCAGTTTCGACCGTGACGGAGGCAGCCACGACGGCAGGTTCGTTCGACAACGACGCCAGCCAGCCGCCCCAGTTAGCCACCCAGGCATCAATCTGTTCGGGATCGACCAACGACGCCCCGTCAGGCTGTGTGCCGAAGACCACGGTGTAGTGCGCGGTGGAGGGAAGGTGGATCAACGCGAACGGGCGCCCATAGGAGTCCGTGAACTCGTACAGCTTGGAACCGGCGGCGATCCCCGGCAGCTGGAACTCGCCCCAGGGCGTCAGTCCCAACGGGCCGGAACGGTAGATGTTGGCCTTCCTGCGCCGTGCCAGGCCGAACGCCACACGGCCGAAGACCCGCTCCCCCACAGACTTGTTGTGCTTGTCGGTCACCGAGACGACGGCCAGCGCCACCCCCAGGACGAGCAGGGCAACCAGCCCGGCGAACCAGCCTCCGACGAAGAAACAGATCACCGTGATGATGAGGCCAACAAACAGTCCTGCCGTGGCCAGCCCGCCAAGAGTACCGATCCCGGCCTTACGCGGACGTCGCCAGTTGCCGTAGGTCGGTTCCCTGTAGGTGTTCTCGATCGCTGCCATCTCAGGCACCCCCCGTTGATTCTTCAGTCATGGTCTTCACGGCACCGGCGGCAGCCTGGCCGGCCTCAATGCCCTTCTGGGCCGCGGCCACACCAAGTGCAGCCGGCCCCGCCGCCGCTGCCCCGCCTGCCGCTGCCGCGCCCGAGGCGGCACCCGTGCCCCCGGCTGCCGCGCCGGAGGCGGCACCGCTGCCCCCAGCCGCCGTGGCACCGCTGCCGGCGGTTTCTGTTGCAGCAGCCTCAGTACCGGCTCCGGACGGGGCGGCCGCCGAAGTGCCCTCTCCCCCGGTCTCGCCCGGGGTCCCTGACGAACCGGCCGTTCCAGAGTCCCCGGACCCTGATGGACCCTCGGAGCCCCCTGATCCGCTGGAACTGCCGGCTGGTGCGGAAGCAACCGAACCACCACTGCCACCGCCGCGGCCGGCGCTGCCCATGCTGACAGCACCGGAAGCCAGTGCGCCGACCGTTCCCGCAGCCAAAGCTCCACCCCCGCCAGCCACGGCACCCACCATCGGAGTCACGAACCGCATCAGCGCGGGCATAGCGAACAAAGCAATGACCATCAGGGCCAAACCGGTAATTGTCGTCATCAGTGCTGAGCCGAAGTCCTTGCCGTCACCGGCGTTCCCGAAGATCTTGCTGCCGCTCAGTTGGAACGCCGTGGCGTAGACGATGGCGGCCGCGGGCTTGTAGAGAATGAAAGCGATCAGCCAGGCCGTGCACTTCTGGAACCAGCCCTTGCCGGCCTCGGTATTCGTAAAAGCTGCAGCCGTAGGGAAAATCCCTGTCAGGATGACGAGCAGCCCACCGCGGACGATCATGAGGACAATCTGCATCACGGAGGCCAGAATCGCGATCAGCCCCAGGAGGATGATCATGACCGACCCGATCGGGCTGGTTGCCGAAAGTTGCAACAGGGACGCGATGTTCTCGTTAAACGACGTCCCATCCGTGGAGCTCTCGATAATCCAGGCAGAGAACTTATCCGCGGCGACCGTCAGAAGGCCCACCGCTGCTACGCCCGCGCCCGACACGACGACCAGGGTCGCCAGCGAACGCCCCAGATCACGCAAGGGTGCACCCCTTCGCTCGATCACCATCTTTGCCGCCCCCACAAGGACGGACAGCACAGCCAGCGACGCAGTCCAAAAATAGAGACTGTCCTGCAGGAACAACACCGGATCACTCGCGCTGGATCCACCCGGGGCTGAGGTTAGGTCGGGAGTCCCCACATTCACCCAGAACGTCCCGAGCGTCTTCACAGTCTGTCCTACGGCATCAGCAATCGCTTTAGCCATGTTCTTGATTGAGTCGTTCGCGGCGTCCTCGATTGCCGCACCCGCCTGGCAAAAGGGATTTATGACATCCAGGCCTGAGCACTCAGCCATTTAGACGCCAGACCATTCGATGTAGCCGCCAAGGTCTGTAATCTGCCTCGCACCTGTGTCCCCCGTAGCCGGGACAACGAACTTCCAGTCGCCGCCGTACCACTGGAGCGGAACGGGGATGGAGACGAAGGTTCCGTTGGCTCCTTTGAAGGCAAGATCAATGACGGCTCGGTCAGCCTCATAGGAGCGGAACGTGAATCCGGCCAATTGAGCGGTGACGGAGTTCGGGGCAGCTGTAGGGGAGGATTTCAGCACGGCGTCCCGCTCCGGGCTTGGTACTGCCAACTGCTCGTAAACGAGGTCCGCTTTTCCAGCTGCCGACAATGCGGTCATACTTGCCGCTGCGTACAGCGCCCCGGTTGGTGAGTGAGCGAAGCAGGAACGGAGGCCGTTGGCTTCTGTCTTGCCGGGCCCGAACTGGGTAGGTGATGTTGGCGCGGCGACCTTTCCGACCAACTCCCATTTGGTGTCAGCCGGAGCGGTGGCGGGTTTGGCCTGGTCACCCGAGGGCAGGCCGCAGACGCTTGCGTCAGCTGTCGAACTGGGCCGCATGCTGGCGGGGCCAGATCCGGAGCTGCTTGGCTCGGCTGCAGGGTTTCCTCCCCCTTTGGGGAGCAGGGCCAGGATGATCCCGAGCGCGACTATGATCGCCACGACAACGGCCGAGATGATGAACTTAGGTTTGGTCAGCGGGTTCTGGTCTTCGTTCACTGTCGGTTCAGTCATGGCTTTCGCTCCTTAGACCAGGGCGCCTACGACACCGCCTGCGGAGGCTGCCAGGATGCAGCCGCCGAGAACCCATGCCAGGCGGCCGGCGTGCTCGCCGCCTTCGCCGCGCCGGTTGTTGATCATCATCGTTCCGGCGGTGATCAGGATGCCGGCCACGGCCAGGCCGAAAACGATCCACGCGATCCATTTGAGGATTGTCAGCAAACCTTCGGAGCCGGGAGGTGCTTCGCCGGTGCCCGGGTTCGGTATCTCGGTGATGGCAAAGCTTGACCATTCCATGGCCTTGGAGAACAACATAGGGTTTCTTCTTTCTACTTGGCCGGGAGTGCGGCGGTGGCAGTTACTGCGAGGCGTACCTGCTCGAGGATGGTGCGGGCTTCTTTGGGAAGTTCTTCGGGGGCGAGGTCGTGGCCGTAGCGCCATCCGTCCACCCAGGGAAAGTGCCACACGTGGGGCACTCCCCCACCGACGATGCGGGAGAAGTCGCGGATTTCTTTGGGGAGCCGTCCGGGAGCGTCGGCCATCACCACCAGGCCGGCGACCTGGATTTCGGCTAGCGACCGTGAAGCCCATTCACGTGCGGCCAACCGGGCCGCGGCCAGGCCGGGGATATTGGAACGGGCAACCAGGACGACGACGGATCCGGTTGCCGTCAAGGGCCAGTGATGATCGGCTGCCCTGGTGTTCTTGTCCAGGCGTGCCAGCGACGTTTCGCCCGCGCCGCCGTGCACGCCAAGCCACCAGAAACCCGGTTCCCTCCCCGCAACGTTCTTTCGGGGAAGCCGGTCCGCTTGGTCCGGCTGCGGAACACTGAGCTGCGGCCTCGTCGCCCCCGTAGGGATGAACGGCGGCTCTTCCGGGATGGCTGGAACAGGTTCGTCGATAGTTTCTGCGCCGAGCGTCACCCAGCGATTCTTTGAGACCGGCATTTCACATCCCCTACTAATGTCCGCAAAGATCGTATCGGTACCATCCGACACGAAAGGCCTTAAGTGACTCCCAATAACAGCTTTAGTACCTTTCAATCACTCCCAGTACATCACAGTACAAATTTGTGGTCTATGCTGGCTCTATGCGGTGGGACGGACTGAGCGTGGACCCCAAGTATCTGGAGGCACTTTTCGCCAAGTACCCGGAGCGTCTTACGCCTCAGGACCTCGAAGAGATCTTCGGGTTGTCCCGGAACACCGTGTACCGCTGGCTCCAAACCGGAGTGATTCCTGCCTACCAAGTCGAGAAGACATGGTTAATCGCCAGAGATCAAGTTAAGGACTGGGTCTGGGAGAACCGGAACACACTCAGGAAGGGCCAGACACCGGAAGCGAACGAGGACCAGCCCTAGGGCGAAGCCACCAGACAGATTGAGCCGGACAGATGTGAGGGGGACACATGCCATCACCAACGAGCGCGCCCGTGCTGGTCGCCGGTGCCGTCCTTGCGCCCGTCGGCTTGGTCGTGTCCATCATCCTGTTCGGCGGGGGCTCCCAGGCCGCGGCCGACGTCTGCTCACCGACCGGGTCCAGCGTCAGCGTTGACGCACGCCAGCTGCCCAAGGTGGCTGTCGCCGGCTACGGGGGCGAGCAGCTGAAGAATGCCGCCCTGATCATCAATGCAGGCAAAGCCCTTGGCCTGTCTGCCCGGGGGCAGACGATCGGTGTCATGACGGCCATGGGCGAGTCCGGGCTGAGCGTCCTGGACCACGGCGACGGACCGGGACCTGATTCCCGGGGACTGTTCCAGCAGCGCGACAACGGCGCCTGGGGCACCTACCGGGACCGGATGAACCCCACGGCCTCCGCCAGCAACTTCTTCAAGGCCCTGAAGAAGATCAACGGCTGGGAACAGCTCGAACCCACCACGGCCGCGCACAGGGTGCAGCGCAACGCGGACCCGTTCCACTACAGGCCTTACTGGGTGGCCGCCGTCGAGGCCGTCGCCGCCCTGGGCGACGTGAAGATCACCGACGCCGGCGGGGACAGCTCCTGCGGCATCCCCGGCCAATCCGGCAAAGACGATGACCTGCCCTGGAGCACGGCCAAGATCTACGAGCCATCCCCGCTGGGCATGTTCAACCGCGAATGCGTCGACTTCGCCCTCTGGCGGATCAACCAGCAGCTCGGCAGCACCACCGCCCCCTACAAGATCCTCAACAGCACCTTCCGGCCCGACGGCGCCCTGCTCGGCTCGGCCCTGACCTGGAAGGACGGCTGGGACGCCAAAGGCTGGCCCACCGGCACCACCCCACGTGTCGGAGCGGTCGTCTGGTACTCCCCCGGCACCGGAGGCGCAGACGGCACCTACGGCCACGTCGCCATCGTCAAGGCCGTCAACGGTGACGGCAGCTTCCTCGAAGAGGGCTACAACGGCAACCCCGCCCCCAACGACCACACCTACTACACCCGCACCGTACAGAACGGCACTCCCAGCGCCTTTCTCTACCTGCCCGGCAGCGACTCACCGGAGGAACCATGAAACGCATCCTGACGGCCCTCACGGCCCTGCTCCTCTGTACCTCCTGCGCGCCAGCATCCAGCACAACGCCCGCACAACCGTCACCCAACACTTCCACCACGGCGTCCACTACCGCTCCGGCCACCCTCAGCGCTGGCGGCAAGCCCCAGGCGCCCGGCGGAACAGCTCCGGCCACGCTGGGCATTGCCTGGGACGAGGCAAGTAAAACTGCCGCGCTGGAGACCGCGACCAAGGCCATGACGCTCTACGCCCGCCCCACGGTCATGGACAAGGTTTGGATCCAGGACCTCGGCCAGCTCCTGACCGTCCAGGCCACCGCCGATTACCAATACGTTGACCCGGCCAACATCCCGGTCACCAAGGTCACCGGAACAGGCCAGCTGAAGATCGATGAGAACAACGGCTTCGGCTGCCATGTCGTGTTCCCCACCGACGCCGGCGACTACGACGTCCAGCTGCTCCGCAGCGCAGCCGGCAAGCCTTGGCAGGTCAACCGTTTCACACCCCCGAACGGCAAAAAGTAAGGACAGATGATGGAAACCCAAGCTCTCGACTTCCCCAGGATCAACGCCGTTCTCCGCACCAACGGAACCGGCGAAGTCACCATCAACGGGACATCGCACGCGATCGAGGCCGCCGACGAAGCCGCCGTCCTGACCGACGCGCTACGCATCATCACCGAAACCGCTGCCCAGCTCGGCCGACCCGTGCGCGTCAGCACCACCGATCCGGACGGGCGGGGCCTCATCATCGTCTCCCCCGAAGGCGTCGTCAGCGAGGCCACTCCCAACAAGCCGACCCCCAAGCGGGAGCAGGACACCTTGCCAATTACGGGCACCCCTTCACCCGAACCGGCCAAAGTCACTGCCGCGCCTGCTCCGGCAGCACCCGTTGCCCCTCCGGTCGAGGAAACGGCCGCGCACCCTGCCGGCGCGGCCCCTGTGACCTTCGGTGCAGCTGTCTCGGATGCGGCCGCCCAGGAGCCCGCACCGGCCGCCACACCAGCCGCTGCGGAGCCTGCCACCGGGCCCAGCCTCAAAGACACTTCGTTCCTCATCAGCACCCCCGTGCTCCAGCCCGCCACCCGCGGGTGGCGCGGCGCTCTCAGCCGCCTGGGCTTCCGCATGGACCCCTCGCCCGAGGAGCTGGCCGAACGCGAAGACATCCGCACCGTGAGCCAACACTGGCCCGGCCCCCGCACCGTCGCGGTCGTCAACCGCAAGGGCGGGGCGAACAAGACGCCCACCGTCGTCATGCTCAGCGCGATCCTGGCCCGCTACAGCGGCGCTGCGACCGTCGCCTGGGACAACAACGAATCACAAGGGACGCTGGGCTGGCGCACCGAACAGGGCGGCCACAACAACAGCGTGCTGGACCTCATCGACTCATCCCAGGCCCTGCTCTCCCCCAGCGCGCAGGCAGCCGAGATCGCCCGGTTCGTTCACCACCAAACAGCCGACAAGTTCGACGTCCTGCGCTCGGACGAGAACGACGAAGGCGACCATGAAGTGACCGCCGAGGAGGTGGATATCGCCCACCAGGTACTCACGCGCTACTACCGGCTCATCGTCATGGACTCCGGAAACACGGCCCGCGCCGCCAACTGGCGGCGAATGATCCACCACACCAACCAGCTCGTCGTCCCAGTGACAGCCATCGAAAACCGCGCCGAGGCCGCGCGCCTGACCCTCCAGACGCTCGAATCCCGCGGTGGCCACGATGCCGAACTGGCCCGGAATGCCGTCGTCATCGTGTCCGAGTCCACCGACGCCAAGCGAAGCATGAGCGGCGACGCGCTCAAGCGCGCCAGAGACGAGGCCCGGCGGATCGCTGACGGCTTCGCCCCCCACGTACGCGCCGTGGTGCGGATCCCCTACGACCCCGCCCTGGTCAACGGACCCATCCGCTACGAAGCACTCCAAGAGGCAACACAGCGCGCATGGCTCGCCGCCGGAGCAGCCGTAGCTGGGGGCTTCTGAAATGAACAACCGCCGAGCTATCCGTCACAAATGCGACACGCGGCCGTTTTCTGAAAACAAATCCCCCGGAGGGCAATTACACGGTGGTAGTTTCGGAGCAGTCGCAACGGCATCGAAGTCAGTGCTAGCGGCTGGCCATACAACGATGAAGCTGTGTTCGCTACGGCGGATGCAAAATTCAAAGGACATGCACATGACGGCAGTAGCAGTAAATCGAGGCGGCGGGCGCCCTAGCAAAGGCCTGCGTAAGTTCATTGGTTTCCGCACACCGGAACACACTGCTGACGGTATCGCCAAAGTGGCAGCCCACAGGGGCCTGACCGTCACCGAATACGTTCTGTCCGTTGTAGAGCCAAAGCTTAAAGAGGACCTTGCTGCGCTCGACCAGGATGACTACCAGCAGGAGCTGCCGATCCGCATCGCCTCATAACAAAAAAGAAGGCCCGCACAAGGCGGGCCTTCGAAGCTTGAGACTTACCCTCTGGATTGCTTGCCGGCGGATCAGATTGTAAGTCGTGGAGAGCCTGAAAAGGCCATCCTTTGTGTTGCTATGAAACCGATCTGGCAGGATCGGCCCTTTTTCGTACCTCAATCCCCGAAAGGATTACCCACATCGTACATCAGCACGTCTCTGTGCTTCCAGCGCGCCCAGATTTGGGCGTGTCATGGCAGCCAGACGACCCAGCAACCGTTTGGGCTGCGCTAGCTCCGCTGCTCGCTGGCCAGCCTCGTGTCCGATTGTCTCGTGACGCAGGGAAGACCTACCCGCAGAAACACGAACGGAACCTCTCCGAATCCCTTCCTTCATTGCCTGCTGCAGTACGAATTTTCGGGAAGGACGGCACCTGCGCGGCGATCTTCCTCGACTTCGACTCCTCGGTAGCAGGTACTGAGCGGGTCCATGCCGACGTCCGCGCCGTTCAGGCATGGTTGCATTCGGTTGGGGCCCGGTGGATTGAGGACTTCTCACCGAACGGTGGCCGGCATGTTTACGTCCCGCTGGCGCAGCGGGTCACTTTCTCCGAGGCGCGTGATCTTGTCGAGGCGCTGGGCACCCGGTACCGGACCTTGGATAAGACCCCGCACCAGAACCTGCTTCACGGCTGCATGCGAACCCCCGGGTCACCGCACAAGCGTGGCGGCCACCAGGAACTGGCGATGAGTCTGTCCATGGCCTACGACATTGCCCGACGTCCTAACAACACCTCGGTATGGGCCGCCATGACCAAGGATCTAGCCGCCGAGATAAGAGCTGTCCGCGCCCTCCGCCAGGAAGAGTCCTTCAGCCGGTCCACCGCCGAAGCGCCCGTCATCGACCAGCCTAGGGGGCGGATGTCCCGCCCCATGCAGGTGCTCGCCCAGACCGGTCTGTACGACACGAACCGGTACGTCTCGGACTCGGACGCACGCCAAGCCGTCATCGTATCGGCCGTGGCCGCCGGGTTGCAGCTAATTGATGTTGAACGCCGCATGCTGCAAGGAACATGGCCGGGCCTGGCCTCCTTCTACGCGCGCTACTCCACAAAGAACCGGCTCCCTTCCCTGCGGCGTGACTGGCAGAACGCCCTCAAATACCTCAGCAAAAACAAGGCCGCCAGCAACGGAAAGAACACTGTCCGCAGATCCCCCACAAGCCAGCCAAATACACAGCCCCCCGCACTGCAGGGCATAAATCCAATTTCGAATCCCGATGCAGAGCATCGGTTCATCCGCACATGGCGCAACGCTCTGCGGATCAGGGAGGTGAACTACCAGCAATCCAGGACAGGCATGGCGAGGAGGATGGTGCTGCGGTCCATGGGGGAGGCAGCACACATGACGGCGTCCAGGTTCGTGGAGTTCGGTGTCCGTTCTATTGCCATCGCGAGCGGCTTGGACCACACCACCGTAGCGATGCATCTCCGGGAACTGCGGACCGAGGAAAATCCGCTGCTCACCTTGGTTGAGGAAGGCCGCGGAACCAAGGGAGACCTCTATATGCTCACCATCCCGGAAGAGCTGAAGACAGCGGCCGAGGATGCCAGCTGGCACAAAGGGAGAATCCACGCCCTTCGCCCGGTGTTCCGTGAACTGGGGCTGCCGGCAGCGTTCGTGTATGAGGCCTTGGAGCACTCCCCCGCCATGCTGACATCAGAAATCGTACGCGTAACCAGGCTCTCCCGGTCTGCCGTGAACGAAGCCCTGGAAGTCCTGGCTGCCTGGAATCTCATCACCCGCAGCGCCGCCCGCTCCTGGTCCACCGTCGCGGCCACCTCACTGAAGCAGCTCGCAGAGCAGTTTGGCGTCCTGGAAGCTGTCGCTGCACAGATACAGCGCTACCGCAACGATCGGATCATCTGGCGGGAATGGCTAGCCAAGAACGTCAACACCGTCGCCGAGCTGCTCTCCCCCGACGACGACTATCCGTGGGAGATGTTCGAGGAGCCACCCGACGAATGGTCACTGTCCGACATAGCTTTCAATAGAACGGGATGAGGTCCAGCGCCAAGGTTTGGTAGTTGTGAGCCCGGCTCCCCCGGCCTGTACACCTCGACGGGGATCGTTGTGGCCGTCCGCCGTACTCAGTCCCTAGTAAAGTCTTGGCGCTCTGCGTTTTCGTGCCATAACCCATGCCATAGTTCAAGCCATAAGTACTGCTAGTATCCGGGTCGCGCTCTCCGCAAAAAGATTCAAGATCACTCTGACGAAGTTTGTGTCGCCTGGATATAAAGCTTGAACGCGGCTGAGACCAGGGCGCTACGTGACGGTGCGTCGAATTCGGCGACCTTCTCATCCAGCCAGGCAACCTGCAGCCCGTCGAGACGGAGCTGGATCTGAATGCCAGCCTCTCCTCGCTTCCGCGGGGCACGACGGGGTATTCCGGATCTGGTCAGTTTGGTCTCGGTGGTGAACTCCTTGGCGATCTGCTTGTCGTCGACGGCTTCGAAGGCGTCGATTAGCAGTTCCGCATACGTGGTCCGCTCCTGGTAAATGGCATCTTTCACTTGCGCCAGGAGCGCCGGTGGCAGGTACACGCCGACGTTGCGCAGCGCCCCGGGAACCAGCTCCGAGGCTTTGGTCGCGGTAGCAACTTTCTTGGAACCAGGCTTCTGCCGCACGGCGGCCTTTGGTGCCTGGATGGATGTAGGCGTGTGCTCCGGCTGCTCTTCTGCCGCCTCAAGGGGCGTCTCCTCAGCAAGTCCCTGCTCAGTGAGTCGCTTATCCGCTTGCGGCTGCTCAGTAGGTACCTGCATGTCAGCGGGCTCCGGTGCTGGTGTTGGCGGCACCTGGATAAGTTCCCGGGCCGGTGCCTCCACGGACTCTGCGGGTTTGAGTTCCGGTGTAGGCGCGCCCCTCCCCCGCTTCGGAGCCAGCAACCCTTGCAGTGCTGCACCGCGGGCGGGCGCTACAGGTGCGAATGCCCCGGCAAGGCTCTGTCGGCCGCTCATGCTTCGTTCGCGCTTTCGATCTCGTTCAGTCGGGCAAGGATCTCGCCGGTCAGCTGCTCGTACTCTTCAGCGAGTCCACCGGCGTTGCGCGAAAAGAAGCCGTCTGCAGGCTTCTCCCCCGCCCGGAGCGCCTTTAGGCGCTTCTTCTGCGCGTCGGTTACGGCACCTTCAAGCTCGTGGAAGAGCAGGCCTTTGCGGCGGGCATCCGCGCTTGCGCTCTCCAGGTTCCTGATGCGGGTTGCGAAGACGGGTGCGACGGTGCCGAGCATTTCTTCCAACGTGTCTCGGACGCTGCGTTCGAGGCGCATGGAGCGCGGGCCGACACCGAACAGGACGATGCCCGCCAGCTGCAGGGATGGGTTCCGGTCACGTACAGCCATGAAGCGGCGTGCGATGCGTTCGACGCCATCGATGCTCGCATCGTCGGAACGGGTGGGAATGACGACTGCACTGGAGATCGCGAAGGCGCCTTCTACGAGGATCCGCTCCCCCGGAGGGGTGTCGATCAGGATCAAGTCGTAATCGTCTGCCAACGGGGCCAGGACGGCGTAGAGCATATCGCCGAAGTCGCCGGCGTCGGAGCGACTGGAGCGGGACACCATTAGGCCTTGGATGTCTTCAAGGTCCTGGCCGCCCGGGATGACGTCAAGGTTTTCCCGCACGTCGCGAAGGATCATCGGGGGCGTGCCGGCGATCAGGGCCTGGAAGAATTCTCTCCCTGTCTGTCGGTCGTATCCAAGGTCGCGGGCTAGGTCGCCCTGCGGGTCAAGGTCGATCAGCAGCACACGGGAGCCAGCCAGCGCGACGTACCCGCCAACGTTTGCTGCCGTGGTCGTCTTGCCGACTCCGCCTTTGCCGTTCGCCAAGGAGATGACCCGGTCAATGGCCCGTGTTGCTTGAGGTTTCGGGGGTGCAGGGGTTTGCAGTGATCGTGCCATCGGCCGGTGACTCTCCTACCTGGTGGTTTGCATGTTGTTCTGCTGTCAACGCTATGTGCAGTCTTGCCGAGTTGCTGGTAGTGACACGCATGCGAAGCAAGACAGGACGTTGAACCATTTTTTTCATCGGTCCCCACGTTGATACAAAGGCTTGACGTCGTATGCGTACCCCTATGTGAATCTAGGTTGGGGGTCCCGTTTGGGTCTCAGTTCGGTTTCATACCTGAAGGGACGTGTGGTTTCTCGTCTGCCGGTCGGTAAGGGCCTCAACCGGATTGAGGGTTGGGCCTGCTATAGGGCCTGTTGTTGTTTTGCCGATAAGAGCCCGTGTAGAACTGGCCATGGGGCAACTGGTCCGCATCCAAACGGTATCTCCCGCCGCTTTCGCTGCGGGAGATACGGCGGTTCTTCAAGCGCGTCTTATTCTTGACGCTCCCATAGGAGCTATGGCACGACTTATGGCGTGAAATGCCGTTGGGGAAATGGTGTGGTGCAACAAAGAATGCAGTTGCGCCGTCGGCCTGACCTCTCATGCTACCTAGTGGCCCGCCAGAACGTTCCCCGCTGGTCAGCGGTCCGCTACGTAGCGTCTGTTGCGTCACGGGCTGGTCGACGTGAGCCACGAGACGGGGCGCAGAGCCACCGGCTATCCCGCGGCAGCACATCGGCCCGTGAGTTCGTGGCGTGTGCGCTGGGACGCATTAGGGGAGTAGTGGACTGAAGGCGCCGATGTGCAGCTACCCGACATTGAGCCGGGATGGTCAATATCGACCGTTTCTGACCTGCCTCCGGCAGGCCTCCTAAAAATGTCGCAAATGTGCTCATATCGTTGGTCAAAACTGGTTTTCGAAATGAAAGCTGGTCAAAACCTACTGAGGAGGCTTTTTGACGTGTCTGGGAATGTAATTGGGTATGCGAGGGTCAGCACCCGGGGGCAGTCGTTGGATTCCCAGGTGGATGCACTCGTCGCTGCCGGGGCCGTACGCGTGTTTTCAGGAGTATGCTTCCGGCGCCACCCAGGCGAGGACCCGATGGAAGGAATGCCTGGATTACCTGCAGCCCGGCAATGTGCTGACTGTCGCCGATCTGACCAGACTCGGCCGCAGTACCGCTGACCTGGCTGACATCGTGACGGTACTGGGTCGCCGGGGGATAGGCTTCCGTTCCCTCGCTGAACCGTGGCTGGATACCACTAGCGCACACGGCAAGCTGATCTTCGACATGTTCGCGTCCCTTGCAGAGTACGAACGGTCCAGGCTGTCTGAACGGACAAAGGCTGGCCTGGCGGCGGCGAAAGCACGTGGCCGACTCGGCGGCCGCCCCCGAACGATGACTCCGTCTAAGATAGAGGCCGCCCTGCAGCTGCGCGTCCAGGGGAAAACTCTGAAGGAGACAGCTCAGATACTTAGCGTCAGCGTCTCGTCACTGACTCGGGCTCTGAGCCGGAATGACGTGCCAGAAGTCGAAACTGCAGATGCATAGCGAGCTGTTAGTTTTGGAATAAGTTGTTGGATACCAAGATTACGGAAGCTGGCTTTCCGGCAGCAGGGCAATTGGCCGGGGCTTCTAGTCGGTAGTTTCCAGCACGGCCAGCACTTGTCTGGCGGCATCCAGATGACGCACCACGACGCCGACGGCATTACGTGCCGTCCCGTACGACTGCTCAGCATCTCTTGCCAACGACAGCCGGTCATCTGCCATCAGTTCGTTGAGCTGGTCCTGAACGTCCAACAGCAGGCGGTAAAGCTCGTCAGCTGTAGCTCTCTCAATGTTCATTTGGTCCCTCAGATTCCATGTCGGGTGGCGGTACACACGGTACCCTGTGAGGCGCCAGCGTTCCCGCCATGGCTCACCTGTCGGTATTTGAACCACCGTCTGCTGTGACCCGTCAGGCTTAATCGTCGAAGGTAGTAGCGGCCGGCGACATCGGCGAGAAATGGCGAGCTCTGAGTTGCCGGTGAGCTACCGGGTTCCGTAAGCGGCGAATAGTGCCCGAAGTGCGTTCATCAGGAGTTTGGCTGTAGCGGCGCTGGCGAGCAGAACGATAAAGGCCCCGAGGTGACAGAGGAACATCAGGAACCCAATACCTAGGGTGCCGGCATATACGAGATTGAAGACCAGAGTGGAGGAGTCGTGCATTCAGTGCCCGTCAGGCGGTCGTCGCTGGGGTTCCTCTACATGAAGCGGCGCAGCCTTGTCGGCCCAGCGTTCGTGGGCGGACTGGCGGCTGATGCCTACTGCACGGCCTATATCTGCCCAAGACGCCCCGGTCGCCTTCGCAGCGGCGACGGTCTTGGCCAGTCGGCGGCCTGCCCGGTTGTAGTCGCGCGCGGCTGCTTCCAGGCCGAGAAGCGCTTCAGAGGGTGCGACGTGGGCGTTCCACTCGTTGTGGATGGCGTCTTCGACTCTTAGTGAGGCGTGAGCGGAATCGTCCGCGGAGATGTAGTCACGGCGGCGGTTGAAGTCGGCAGCCGTGGGGGAGGCGACCCTTTCCCACCTGTCGCCTTGCCATCCGCACGAGCAGTGTCCCCGCCACCCGACGATCTCGCTGTCGGGGACCACCTCGTAGTCGGGCCGCATCCTGTCAGGCTCGTAGCGGCCGGTCAAACCGCGAAAAAGCATTCCTGCGCCTGATGATGTTATGGACAGCCGCCCGTCAGGGGCAACGCACGCTGCCCAGCCCTCGTGCTCGTTATCTGTTGATACCCAGCCCATGACCTTCGACCCCCCTCGTGTCAGGCACTCCTGACGATCATTGTGGCAGGGGTCAGAGGTAAGGAATAGAGGAGTCCGGCCAACGGAACCGATGTGCTGGCACGCCCAAGCGAGCCGCTAGCGGTTGGCAAAAAGGATCATGGCCGGCCGAAAAGTGTCGAAGCATCTAGCTGCGGAGACAATGCAGGTCTGTCAGCGCCATTGCTTCTCCCGCCCCTGAGGTGTCCGTCAGCTTCACAATGGCATCTTTGCCCTGGGGAAGCGCAGCGGTAATGCTGTTGGCTTTGCCGACAGATGCGCCGCCGGCGTCGACCGTAGCCTCCACGTACAGGCCACCCGGACAACCCGCCGGTGCCATGGTGGTGACGTGCACGACGAGGCATTTGGAGTAGCTGCAGCTGTAGTCGGACTTGTCCGCGAACTGGTAGTAGAAGTCACCGGAAAACTGCTTCCAGCCGAGCTTCTCCATTTCGGTCTTGGTCCTCTCGGCTTCGCCTCCATCGCTTGCTTCGAAGTCGGCAAGGGCCTTCGCGTCCTTTTCGCGCTGGGCCTTGTTGTCCGCGTCCACTTTGGCCCAAAATGCGTCGGATTCGGCCTTCTTCTTCTCGGCCGCCTCATCCTCTTTCGCCTTTGCTGCCGCCTGCGCCTGAGCAACCTGTTGGGCGGGCAAAGCCTGTCCCAACCAATAGAGTCCCGCTAAGGCGAGCATGATGGCCAGACCGATTCCGGACAGGACGAACGGAAGCCGGCGCTTTGGTGTGCCATTGACCTTGATGGGTTTCGGCAGCTTGACTTTCCCGGACATAGTTTCCCCCTTGCGCCCCGGCTTTGCCGCCGGTGAAGCTTTTCAAGAGAGGATATGTGGTCAGCGTCTGTTTTCCGCTGTGTGTCGCAGCGGGGTCATGGAGCGAACTATCCAGCGCTACCTAACGGTAAAAATCCTCGATATTCGGACTAACTTCGACCCATCCGTCGAGTTTCTCCGCGATGCCTTCGGCTTCGAGTTCAGTACGGTCGACCCCGCCGCTCATCCGATAGTCACTTTTGCTGAGGAGACCTGGAGTAACGGAAACCATCCAATTTTCTCCCATGGCCTGAGAGGCTCCCTTAAATCTTGAGACAGAGTCTGCGAAACCCGTAGTGGAATGCCCGACTACTGCGACCAGCTTCAAGCTAGGTGCGTGATCGCAGACCACCACGTCAACTGTCATTGACTCGGATACCCGCTTCTCTTCTGGACTCTCACATTCCTCACCAGTCAGGTAGGAGTGACTCTCAAGAACGTCTTGCAGAGACACTAAATCTGGATTCGGCGTGCTGGTTGTAGGCATGCTCTCTCCCACCGAAGTGGTGGAACAACCGGCCAAAATGGGCGTTCCGGCAGCGAGGGCTCCGACGGCAAGTGCCCTAAGGATTTTCGACTTTAATGCGTGGCGCGACGCCGGAGTGGGCAGCATGGATAGGACCTTTTTCTCAAATTTCTAACAGGGCTTCCGCCAGCGCTATGACCCGTCAATTACTGGGATTCACGCCTTGATGCCGGGGTCAGCCCGGGATGGCACCAAAGTATGCTAGCAGCGTTACGGGCTATGTCAGGCATAATCGTTCGCACCCTGCAAGAGAGGTGAACATGGGATACGAGGCGTCTCACGGACTGAGCACCGCGAGGACTCTCATCCAGACTCCTGGGTGGAGGCGGTCACGAGCGCTTGCGAACTAGCTGCGGCTGCGTCCTGAAAGTCACTTTTGTGACAGGGTTTGTGGCGGAGCCTTTTGGGACAACATCCGGAGCAGTCAGATTACCCCGTTCCCCCGGATCCCGATCCGGGGGAGCGCCCCACCCGAAGACGTTTCAGCTCCAAGGAAGCGGGACACTCCTGCAGGGCCACCAGAGTCACAACCTCAAGCACCTTGAGCTGGGGAGGCGGTTGCGCTCCCGGTATGTGGGCGAGCCCGAGCTAGAGGCGTTCCGGGCTGCTCGTGGAACTACGACGCCAATCTTGTCCGTCAATGTGATAGGTCATTCCGGCAGTGAAACGGATCATCGGCTTACCGCTAAGTTCCTCTGCCCGCGCAGGTACATCCTCAATCTCGATCAGCTGGCGGAAGTCGGATCCCGGCTGAATGTGAAAGTCAGCAGGCAATGAACGCTTGGGTTTTAGCTGCTCATCGAGGGTTATGGCATGCACGGAGGCACCGTACTTTGAGCGGTTCTTAATCCAGACATGAATGCTCGTCATCATTTGCCCCGGCCCAGAACCGTGGGCAGCACCACCCTCCAAAGAAATGGACACGCTTTTGGCCTGATTTATCTCGGCCTGTTCGCGCGCGAGCTGCCCAGCTCTGTCTTTCTCATGTTCGGCCTGACGAGTTCTCTCCCGCTCTGCCTGATCCGACCGGAAACTTCGGACGGCCCAGAGAAGTGTGAGGACCGTTGCTACAGCACCAAACCAAGTGCCAGTCGCTTCAATCCAATCGGGCGTCCAGCTGTTCACGATCAACAACGCGAGGCACGCGCCGAGAGTGAGCCCGGCGATTCCCCACATGAGATGAACGATCATTCGAGAAGACATGGCACCACAGTAGCTACAAGACGCCTCAACCCAATTTTTGGCAGATTACGCGGGATCCTGTTTCGGATAGGGAGTGTCCCCGTTTCGGGGCGTTCTGGTTCCAAGGAAGTGGCACACTCTCTGTCGGGGGTTTGTGGTGTGCTCCTAGGAGGACTGTCAGCTTGAATAGGCCTTAATTTCTATGGACTTTGGGGGGAGAAAGAGATGCCACTTGCCGCTTACCTAGCTGGTGAACGCATTGAGGCGCCGTTTGTGAACGACGCAGACTGGGAAGATCTGCGCGGGCGGTGCAAAACAGGGGAGACCCTGACTATGTCTTGCGGCCAGCCGGGTAAGCCGCGGATCTCCAAAAACGGGTTGAAGCATTTTTACCATCATGGAAAGACTGACTGTTCCTTACATCCCGGTGGGGAATCTGCGGACCACCTGGAAATGAAGTCCTTGGTGGCGGCGGCCGCACGCGACGCCGGCTGGGATGCCGTCATCGAACAGGCCGCCCCTGATAGGTCATGGATTGCTGATGTGATGGCTACCCGGGGGACAGAGAAATGGGCTCTCGAAATTCAATTCTCGCGCCAGGACGCTGCCGAGTTTCGGCGACGGCAGGAACGCTACGAAGCAGAGGGCATACGGTGCTTTTGGTTAGTTCCGGAAGTGAATCGTGAAGCTGCTGCAGCTGTGCCGTCGGCACTGATTGGTGGAGAGTCGGGAGCAAGGACTCTCAGCCTGCCTGGCCCGTTCATCGTTCCTGTCACCACCGGTCCTGCTGAAGCTATCAACAGCTTGCTGAACCACGGAATTAAGCAGCGCATTGAACCGGTCGTTCGGGCGTACTCATTGGAAACGGCGATGATCAAATGCTGGCGAGAGAGCTGTAAGCGGTGGATCACGGCATGGAGGCTCGAAAGCCTTCAGGTGGAAACAAGGTGTGGATACACGGGCAGTTTGGTCGCAATCCACCACTACGACTCCAGGGACTTCCTCACAGACAGGGTTGAGCGGCTTATTGCAGCCAGGGTCATGCCCATGCTTAAGCAGGCGGATCTGCCGGCACCCATGTTTTTGGCGACCAGGTTCAGTAAAGCGGCGGACCGCTCTTACCTGGCATTCTGTTGTCCCTTCTGCAATAGCCTCCAGGGCGATACCCCGCTCAACCATGGCAGCGTCAACTGGCGCAGTTACGTCGTGGAAGGATGGTTGCCATTGCCCATCAGTCAAGGCGTCCTGTCTCGCGAGCACCTTTGCGTAGACGTCGGGCGAGGGCATTGCAGCCAAGAGCCTCATGCGCCAGAGGGACCAACTTTTCCGGACGGCAAGGCTCACTGGGTTAGAGCGACACCCGAGCTGTTGGGCAGCGAACTTCCCCCGCTACCACGGCGCGGAGAACGGAAGGGCCAGTAAGGGGGCAACGTTCCGGTACCAAGGAATTGGTACGCCTAGCGCATAGGCCACCTGACCTGGCTAATGTCCGCCTTCCAATCAGCCAGGGCTGCCACCCACGCACCGAAACAGCAGCCCACGAAGAGCGCCGTAACCAGCAACCGTTGTCGTGATCGGCGGCACCTGTGTGCTTCGACGGTGCTGTTCCCGAGGGATTCCGCGGCGCCGGACCGGGTAGGGCAAGATACTTCCCATGGGTTCAGCAAGTTTCGAAGACGTCCTCGACCGCCTCTACTTCTCGGCGACCGACCAGCACGACAAGGGGACGAAATTCGAGCACCTTATGAAGCGCTACCTGGAGCTTGAACCCAAATACGCTGACCAGTTCTCCGATGTCTGGCTGTGGAGTGAATGGCCGGACCGGAACGGGCACGTTGACACGGGCATCGACCTGGTCGCCAGGGACCGATACACGGGCGAACTGACAGGCATCCAGTGCAAGTTCTACGACCCGGCCCGGACCCTGGACAAGAAGCAGATCGACTCGTTCTTCACCGCCGTCGGCAAGAACGATTTCTCGTACGGCATGGTGGTCTCCACCACCGACAAGTGGTCCAAGCACGCCGAGGACGCCCTGGAGGGCCAGTCCAAACCGATGACCCGGCTGCGATTCGCGGACCTGGCTGACTCCACCATTGACTGGTCCGAGTTCAGCATCGACGCACCCGAGCAGATGAAGCAGCTGGGCGGCAAGGAACCCCGCAAGTACCAGCGCGAAGCCATCGAAGACGTGAAGAAGGGCTTCGCCCTCAGCGACCGCGGCAGGCTCATCATGGCCTGCGGCACCGGCAAGACCTACACCTCTCTGAAGATGGTCGAAGAGATCGTTCCCATCGGCGGCTCGGTTCTGTTTCTGGTGCCCTCCATCGCCCTGCTGCAGCAGACCCTGAATGAATGGACCGCCCAGGCCTCCGTCCCGCTGCGGCCCCTGGCCGTCTGCTCCGACACCAAGGTCGGCCGTAAAGAGCACGAGGACGTCAGCGTCCACGACCTCGCGTTCCCGGCCACCACCGACCCGGCGAAGCTGCTGAACCGGGCGAAGATCAGCTCCGGCCAGGAAGCCATCACGGTCGTCTTTTCCACCTACCAGTCGATCGATGTGATCCACCAGGCCCAGAAGGATGGCCTGTCCGAATTCGACCTCATCGTCTGCGACGAGGCGCACCGGACCACCGGCATCACCGAAGCCAGCCACGACGACTCGGCGTTCGTGAAGGTGCACGACAACACCTACATCGAGTCCGGCAAGCGGCTCTACATGACCGCCACCCCAAGGATCTATGTCCAGGAGGCCAAGGCCAAGGCCGGCCAGGACGACGTCAAGATGTACTCCATGGACGACGAGGACGTCTACGGCCCGGAATTCCACCACCTCGGCTTCGGCAAGGCTGTGGAGATGGGCCACCTCGCCGACTACAAGGTCCTGGTCCTCGCGGTAGACGAGGAAACCGTCAGCAAGTCCTTCCAGAGCCTGTTCGAAGACAACGGTGACCTAAACCTGGACGACGCCGCCCGGATCGTCGGCTGCTGGAACGGCCTCTCCAAACGCGGGGTAAACGGCCAACGGCTGGACATCACCGATACATCCCCCATGCGCCGGGCTGTCGCCTTCGCGCGGAACATCAAGGAATCCAAGAAGCTGGCCGCCGACTTCGAACTCGTCGGCCGTCAGCTGCTCGTCAACCGGGGCGAGTCCGACGCGCTGGCGTTGAAGCTGGAAGCCGACCACGTGGACGGCACCTTCAACGTCCTGGAACGCTCCTCCAAGCTGGACTGGCTCAAAGCCGAATACACTTCAACCGCCGACGGCGAAGACACCTGCCGGATCCTCTCCAACGCCCGCTGCCTCTCTGAAGGCGTCGACGTTCCGTCCCTGGACGCGGTGTTGTTTCTGAACCCCCGCAACTCCCAAGTCGACGTCGTCCAGTCCGTCGGACGCGTCATGCGCAAGGCCGAAGGCAAGGAGTACGGCTACATCATCCTGCCCATCGCCGTCCCGGCCAGTCAGGACCCGGAAACGGCACTGAACGACAACAAGAAGTACAAGGTCGTCTGGGACGTCCTGCAGGCGCTCCGGGCTCACGACGACCGGTTCGACGCGATGATCAACAAGCTCGAGTTGAATCGGAACGCCAACAATAAGATCGACGTCATCACCGTGGCCGACCCCTTCGGTGACGGCCCGGGTGGCGGTGGGAGCGACAAGCCCAGCGGGACTGGCACCGAGGCCTTGTTCCACATGGCCGGCGCCGACCAGTGGCGCAACGCGATCTTCGCCCGCATGGTCAAGAAAGTCGGCGACCGCCGCTACTGGGAGTCCTGGGCCAAGGACGTCAAGGAGATCGCCGACCGGCACGTGTTGCGGATCCGCACCATCCTTGAGGGCGAAGACCAGCGGCCGCGGGAGGAATTCAGCGTCTTCCTGCAGGGCCTGCGCGGAAACCTGAACGACTCCATCTCCCAGTCGGATGCGATCGACATGCTCTCTCAGCACCTGATCACCAAACCGGTGTTCGAGGCGCTCTTTGAGGGCTACTCGTTCGCGGCCAACAACCCGGTCTCCCAGGTCATGGACTCCATGGTCGACATCCTGGAGAAGTACAACCTGGACTCCGAGGTCGCCAGCTTGGAATCCTTCTACCGTTCCGTCCGGGTTCGGGCTGAAGGCATCACCAACGCCGAAGGCAAGCAGAAGATCGTCACGGAACTGTACGAGAAGTTCTTCAAACTGGCCTTCCCCCGCACCGCGGAATCCCTCGGCATCGTCTACACACCGGTGGAGGTCGTCGACTTCATCATCCGCGCCGTCGACGACGTCCTCGCCAAGGATTTTGGGGCATCCATCAGTGACGAAGGCGTCCACGTCCTGGATCCCTTCACCGGGACCGGAACCTTCATCGTGCGGCTGCTCCAGTCCGGCCGGATCAAGCCGGAAGACCTGCTGCGCAAGTACACCCAGGAGCTCCACGCCAACGAGCTGCTGCTGATGGCCTACTACATCGCCGCGATTAACATCGAGGCCACCGTCCACGGACTCCTGGAAGAACAGGCGGCGGCCGACGGCAAGGACCCTGGCGAAGTGCCGTACCTGCCGTTCGACGGCATCGTCCTGACCGACACCTTCCAGATGACCGAAGACGGCGACACCCTGGACGACTTCGTGTTCACCTCCAACAACGACCGCGTGAAGGCGCAGAACGCCCTCGACATCCGCGTCATCATAGGGAACCCGCCCTACTCCGTGGGCCAGTCCAGCGGCAACGATAACAACGCCAACCTGAAGTACCCGACCCTGGATGACTCGATCCGCCGGACTTACGCGGACCTCTCCTCGGCCACTAACAAGAACTCCCTCTACGACTCCTACATCCGTGCTTTCCGCTGGGGCTCCAACCGGATCCTCAATTCCCCCCACGGCGGGGTCCTCTGCTACGTCTCCAACGGCGGGTACATCGACGGCAACACCGCGGATGGCCTGCGGAAAACCCTCGTCTCCGAGTTCCACGACATCTACGTCTACAACCTCCGCGGAAACCAGCGGACCGCCGGCGAACAGAGCCGTCGCGAGGGCGGCAAAATCTTCGACTCCGGGAGCCGCAACACTGTGGCCATCCTCCTGCTCGTGAAGCGCCCGGGACCCGTCGATGACTGCGCACTTCACTACCGCGACATCGGGGACTACCTCGACCGGAAGCAGAAACTCTCAATTGTCGACGGCGGCAACATCGCGGACGTTCCTTGGGAACTTGTCGCGGCTAGTGCCGACGGGGACTGGATAAATCAGCGCAGCAGCATTTTCGAGAGTTACGCGCCCATCGGCAGCAAGGACTCTGGACCAGCCATCTTTGGGGCTTTTTCCAGGGGGCTGGAATCTGGCCGGGATGCGTGGGTTTACAACTCGTCGCACGAGGAACTTACCCAGAATGTCCGCCGCATGGTGGACTTCTACAACGCAGAAGTTGATCGCTACATCGCCGCCGGCTCCCCTGGAGAAGTGGACTCATTCATTTCAACTGACCCGGCACAAATTAGCTGGACCCGCAGCCTTCGCAGTGCCCTACGCAAACATGACCGACTCGAATATTTAGGCTCAGCTCACCGTACGGCCCTCTACCGGCCGTTCTGCAAGCAAGAGGTCTATTTCGCACCTCTTGCCAATCATGAGCGGTCACAGCAGCCACGCTTCTTTCCCTCACTCGCTACTTCGAACTTAGGCATTTACTACGTCGGTAGTGGATCTGCAGTGCCTTTCAGTGTTCTCATGACCGACAGCCTTCCCGATCTTCATGTCACTGGTGCCGGTAGCGGCGGTCAGTTTTTTCCCCGATACAGCTATGCCATCCCGGCTAAGGGGACTCTGTTTGATGCAATAGGCGATGATGACCAGGGACCGCAGCGTATCGACAACATCACTGATGCTGCACTCACCAGCTACCGGTCTGTCTACGGGCCGGCCGTCAGCAAGGACGACATTTTCCATTACGTCTACGGCCTGCTTCACTCCCCCGAGTACAGGACCAGGTTCGCCGCGGACCTGAAGAAACTGCTGCCCCGCATCCCCCAGGTGCCCGATACTGAGCGCTTCCGTGCCTTCGTGGACGCTGGCAAGGCACTCTCGGATCTGCACATCGGATACGAGTCATTGGAGCCGTACGCGCTTACAGAGGTGGCCACCGGCCTTGCCGTGGAGCAGGACGACTACGCCCGTTTTGCCGTGACAAAGATGAAGTACGCGGGCAAAGCCGGGACCTGGGACAAGACGCGCATCGTATACAACGCGCACATCACCTTGGAAGGCATCCCGGAGGAGGCCCAGCAGTACATGCTCGGCTCCCGCTCAGCCGTGGACTGGATCCTGGAGCGTTACCAGGTCAAGACGGACAAGGCCTCGGGCATCGTGAACGACCCGAATGATTGGTCCCGTGAACACAAGCAGCCCCGCTACATCATCGAACTGATCGGCCGCATCGTGGCTCTCAGCCTGGAGACCAACCGGATCGTCGAATCACTGCCTGAGCTCGGGCTGGATTAGGCCTTCTCAAACGCGGCGCAGGCGAAGACGGCCGTTAGTGTCCTGAGTCCAAGGAAGTGGGACACGCGAAAAGCGAGAAGCTCTTGGTCTGTTGAGGATGCGGACAGCCGCCCGTCCGGTGCGACGCACGCTGCCCAGCCCTCGTGCTCGTTGTCGGTTGATTTCCAGCCCATGATCCACAACCTTCCTGTCAGGTATCCCTGACGGGAAGTGCGTCAGTGACCCCTGACAATCATCAGGGGTGCTGCTTCGGCAGGCCCCCGCCGCGCAGCTCAAAGGTGAGGGGAGGGGGTGCCTTGACCCCCTCCCCTCAGTTACAAGGGCTCGATAGTAATTTCGAGACCAGCTACTGTAAGACGCACAGTTATTCGGAAGCCGTGACTCACTCGGTTACCTCCTTTCTCTAAGAGATGGTCCCCTCGCCGGCCAGGGCGGGGGGACCATCTGCTTCCCCTCCATCATTGGGTCTAGGTGAGCCTCCGACAAGCCACAGACCCCCGCCTTTCGAGCGGTACAGGATGGCGCTTGCAGCGCCGTGAGAGGTCGTTCGCGGCGGGTTAGTTGAGCATTTGCAGCATGGACCATCTACGCTTGTTGCGGAATCTAGTTAAGAAAGAAGAAGTACAAGGACACCAAGGACTCCGCGAATCACGTGGACTGCAGGTCGTTCCGCCAAGAGTGCAATGTTTGTTGAGAGGATCGCTTTGGACGAGCCGGTTGACGCCTTAGTGAGGCTGAAGAACGCTGTAGATCGAGCCAAGCGAAGCTCCTCAGTTCAATTCCCCATCGTCTTCGTACGCAGGGAAGAGGAGGAGCCGCTGCTTTCACAGTTGATGCGCGGCGGCCGCGGAGGCGAGGTCAGACTGCGGCTCTACCTCACACTGAGGATGCAGGCGACAAGACATCCTTACGTGCTTCGGCAGAAGACGGCTAGAGGGCTCGCAGCCATGCTTAACCTGCCGGCTGACACCGGTCCCCGGCAAATAAACGCTGCTCTGAAATGGCTGGAATCAAAGCGCTTGATTCGGCGCGAGTTTGAGCCAGGGAAGATTCCTCACATCACTCTGCTGAGGCCTGACGGTACGGGGGAAGAATGGGGTGCGAGATTCGAGCGGCGCTATGTAACGCTTCCGATCGAACTGTGGGCGAACGGATGGATCCTCAAGCTGAATGGCCGTTCCTTAGCCGTATACCTTGCACTCCGCGAGCTCACGGGCGGAACGGGCCAGAATGGAGAAGTCATGGCAGGGCACCGAAAGACCCAATATGGCATGTCCAATGACACATGGACGCGGGCCACGAAGGAGCTCGAAGACCTCGGACTCCTCACAATGTCGTCCGAAGTGTATGGAGACGACGACCTAAGAATGCGCGTTCGTAAGCGCTATCGCCTCAAAGCCTTGGCGGACATCGGCTCCCCGTCCTGGTGAAACGGCGCCAACCGCTGGCCTTGCTGCTCACCCGAGCTGAGTCATCCCTAGGGTATTTCGTTCATCGCAGGGCGTGCTGAAGCCAGAGAGTATCAGGGGTGCTATCCGCATGCAGTGAATCGAACCGCTCGAGGCCGGGTTTCGCCCTGGACCTTTGTGTCCACGGACCGACCATCCCAGTTCTAAGGAAATGGGACACCGGACCGTTCGTGGGGGCAGTCTGGTCCTCCAGTAAGACCAAGATCCCCTCGTGACGGCTCATCGACGCGCTGTGATCCGTCCTTAGACGTTTTGCCAGCACTATGTAGGTCCCAAATGGGCCAGTCCTGAAACTGGACCAGTTGAGCTTCATCTAGACGACTCAGGCAGTAGGCAATTTCTTCCTCGTCGCCAAGCAAAATTGCGCAGGCAGTCTCTGCAAAGAGTGGATTGTCAATCTCATGCCTGCTTGCTTGGCCCTTCAATGAGCGGATTTCGAGCCGCTGATCCTGTCTAAGTTGACCTTTCCTAACAGCAATCTGCCAATGGTTAATTTGGTGATTCGGAAGGTCGCCTTGCTTCGATACCAACCAGTTGTTAAGGCTGAAGGCAGCATCCAAGAACTCCGACTTTCGGACTTCAACAACATCGGCGGCACGAATTAAATTGAGCACGGTTGCATTAGCATAGTCCGCAGCGCCAGGGTATTCAAATATATCGTTGTATGCGTTGACTAAGTTATCGAGGTGCAAATTGAGCGTGAACGGTAGGTGTTCGCGATCCACAATCTCATATGGCGTCACTCTGGTAATTTGAAGCTCGCCTGCTTCGTCTTCCCAACTCATGACGAATTGCTGCCCTAGTTCTGGATGGAAAAGATCACGACACAGCCACTTGCCCTTGGCGCTATCTTGTGCAACAAGCAGTTGAAGGCTCCAGCGGCCCATGGGCTGCAAGATTCTGCCAGGTTCATGATGCGCGACACTAATCTCTTCTCCCCCAAGCATGACTCCATGTAGCCCGACAAGCTGCCGACCTCTCTTGCCTTCTAAGGGCTCCAGCTCGACAAGACTTGAATTGACTCCCAAGTGGTCGCACAAGGACATCAGAGTCGTCAGGTATTCGAAGTGTTCACGCAGGTCTTGTTGGTCGTCGCATGAGGCGACCTGAACCCTATTTTCAATCCCGTCGATACTGAAAACTTGATCGTCTACGCATGTGAGGTAGAAGCCAAGGTCATTGAAGCGTTCCCTCAGAGTCTCACGCATCGTCAGTGATACAGAGCCTGTGGCAGCCTGGTCTGTTCCCGTTCTCCGCAGCTTCAGGCCGTCACTGAGTTCAAGCTCAACAGTGTCCCGGTCTACTCGTCGTCTTGTTGGGTTGCGAAACTCAAAGTCCCCGCTGGCAACAGATAGCTCCGTCGGCTCACCAACATACTCCGGAGGCGTGATGACGAGTTCCTCATCAACGGACAGGGCCATTCCTCCGGAGGTTTCGAATACGAGGGTGAAATCGAAGTCATCGCGCGTCAGTCTTACCGGGGCATCCAGATTCAGGCTCCCATCGGTATAGAGGGTGATGCGGCTCAAATCCTTGAGTTGCTTTAGATCGATGCGCGCGGCAGGGTTTTCAGCAGCCGATTGTAGCGCCAGTTTGATTATGTCTTCGATTTTTGCTGGATCAGAGGGGAACCGCTTTATGTTTACTCCAATCCGGCTTTTACGACCCATTTTCCTAATAAGAAACTGAATTTTAAATGGATTCAGCAACACATATGATGGAATTGCCTTGCCGGTCCTAGGGTTAACGAACACAATAAAATAGAGCACGCTATGATTCTTCAGGTAGCCGGTGAGATCGGTCTTAGTGATCGCAAATGTACGCGGGGGCTTCGTGCTGACCGTCGCTGTCCGTCCTTTGACTTGGACATTTACACGTCCCTCAAAGGTCTCCTTACTGTGCGATTCTGAAGAATGAACATCGATATGTCCGTCAGTTAATAGAGTCTTATCATTTGAATCAATGAATGCTTTCAAATGTGGGCATTTAGAGACCCTGTGACCTATCTCGTAAACGGCTAGCATTTCAACGTCCATAGGTGCCATTGTTGCCTATGGCTGTCTGGGCCGAGTAACCCGCCGCGGCTAGACCCCAATCGACCTACAAGCTCGCTCAACACCGTCCCCTCGCGGAACCGTAGTTGTTAACGACCGTCGTTGGCCGCCATGACAGATCCACCGGCCTTGATTGGATGGGAAGTGGCCCAGCAAGGGTGTTCCAGGCCCAAGGATGTGGGCGCTCGTTAGGACGTTGTAGGAATCCGACAACTTAGGAAGGGAGCGGCAGAGAAGAGCGCCCGTAGCTGCCCGCGGACGGGCCTTATCTACACGGCCCCTAATGCCCCCCTCGCGCCCGAACAGTAAGCTGAACACAAGCTGAAGGGGGACAAGAATTGAAGCTCACCGCCCAAATCGGGACTGCGGCCGACGGCAGGCTCAACCTGCGTGTCCTGGAACTGCCGGAACTGAAGACACACGCCCGGCGGGTCGACGAGATTCCTGATGCTGTCAGGGACGCTGCGGCAAAGCTGACTGGCCGCCCGAAAGATGACTTCGACATCGAAGTCAGATACTGACCCAAGTCCTAGAGGGAGGGCCGGGATGGGCGCCCTGCGCACAACAGGGCATCCTTGGTCCCGGTTGTCCAATGATTCCTCTTGAACCTGTTCCGACGGAGTCATGAACAAAACAGGGCATGATTCTGGGTATGACTTCACTTCGTAATCCGGAACGGACCAAAGGAAACAGACAGAGTTTCGTAGTCCTGGTTTTGATCCCGATACTCGTGCTCGTGATTTTTACCGCTTTGACTTCCGCGTCTGTAGCGAACTTTCTGGGAGCGACGTTTGTAGGAATCGGTGGGTGGGTGATGGTCCTGATCCGGCAAGCTCAGCAGAACGCTGCTCGTGCGGCACAATCAGCACAAGGTTCTGCATTGAAGCCCCCGCGTGGCTCATGGTTCACAGCAGCCATCGTCGGTTTGGTAAAGCTGCCGTCGCGTTCGGCGAGGAAAGCAGAGAGAGAAAAAATCAAAGCAGATAATGATCAAGCAGCGGCATTCAAAAAGGCCGTGGAGGATGCCGAAGACCTTGGGTTCGGGCTCTTGGGCCTTGGAGGACTAATGGTCGCAGCGGGGGCATTTCGATCAATGATGGGGTGGTAGGCGGTAACTTTGGCCAACCAACGCGGCAGGCGCTCTAAAGCACTCGATAAAACCAGTTCTTGGTGAGGTGTTGCCCGGGAAGATCCGGGCAACACCAGCACTAATCAAGGCTCCAAGCCTGGGCTACTCCCGCCGTGCGTGTTTCACCGAACCCGAAACGAAAATCTCTCACCATGGTGAACGGCTTGAGCCCACATCCTTAGAGTTTGCTCTCCCAGCGGGAACTTAATCGCTTCTGTTTCTTCCCTGGCCGCCGCCAAAATATTCTCGATGGGCAAACCCTCAAGCTTCCTTACCCGCGCGAGCATCCTATCCACGCGAACATCTCCTGAACTCATTGTCATACTCCTTCTACTACCAACCACTGGACAGGCTGACGATAGGTCCGATCCTCACCGCCGTGGGGGACGGGGGCCGTGGCGACTATGGTGGTTTGACTCAGGACCGGTGTGATGGGTTTGAACCAGCACCGCCCGTGGCTCGCCGGGCACTTGGGACGGGTATTCGTGGCCCCACCTTCAACATTGAGATTCAGACGGTCTCGCCCGCTCGTGGTGTTTAGAACCTGCCCAGCTTCCACACGCAGGACGTATCTAAAGTATTTGCAAACGCCGGCTATTAATAGGGCATGACTGCCCAACCCCTCCAGGAGTATCCCGGAATGAGGTCACTCCGGTCTCCTGGGCGGCCCGCCGGAGTTCGGCCCGAGCCTCTTCCAGGTCTGCCAGCTGCGCGGGCGTCAGCGGTACGTGTTCGACGGCCGCCCGCCGAGCGGCGGCAGTGGTTCCGGCTTCGCTGGTCCCGACTACAGACGGCTTCCGCCGGCGCCGGCGCAGCAAATCCCGAAGTCCCACAGTGTGCCCCTTGCGTCTAAGAAGAATGTCCCGCCTGGGATTGGGGGAACCAGGCGGGACACTGCCCCCCAACGTACCAGCCCATTCGCGCAGTTCCGGGTCAGGAGCATGCTCGCGGGGCTCGCACTGGTTTCCGCTGCGCTTCAACCTCGGGCGTCCACTCCGCTTCGCTCCGTGGCCGGCTGTTGGGTGCTGCCGGTCCGGCGCAGAGCTCCTGCCCGTCATCACCTGGTTGTCTACGACGTTTCTTGGCTGCTGTCCTTATGTTGTTACCGGGCTCAGTTCCGCGGTCATTGTAGGGTCGTGGCTACCCAGGGGAGGCGGGTATGGCTTGGCTGCTGTGGTCCGCACGCTTGCACGTGACGGCTCCGTAGGATTGGCCGCCCGCCACCCCGCGATGACCCGACCGCTGATTGAGAGACGCGACATGATCGCCGGATAAGGACACGACGGCGCGGTTATCTGCTGGGCTCTTCCCATCCAACAGACTGGAGGCTGTTCTTGGTGCAATTATGGGCCGGCATCGATGCCGGCAAAGCCCATCATCACTGCGTTGTAATCGATGGCGAGGGGAACCGGCTGCTCTCACAGAAGGTTCCCAACGACGAAGCGGCGCTCATCCAACTTTTGGCCACCGTCCTGGAGCTGTCGGATGGGGGCCCTTTGGTGTGGGCGATGGACTTGAATCATGGCGGGCCGGCGCTGCTGATCGCGTTGCTTGTCGGTCATGGGCAGAACCTTCTCTATATTCCTGGGCGGACGGTGCACCACGCCTCAAAGATTTATCGGGGTGACGGCAAGACAGATGCGAAGGACGCCGCGGTTATCGCCGACCAAGCGCGGATGCGGACGGACCTGCAGCCTTTGCGCGCCGGTGATGAGATCAGCGTCGGGTTGCGACTTCTGACCGCTAGGCGGGCTGATAAGTCGGCGGATCGGGTGAGGGCGATCAATCGCCTGAAGGCTCAGCTTCTGGAGTATTTCCCCGGGCTGGAGCGGGCCTTCGATTACAGCAGGTCCAAAGCTGCACTGTTGTTGCTGACCAAGTATCGGACTCCGGATGGGATCCGTCGTGCAGGCCAGGCGAGAATTCAGGCCTGGTTGAAGAAGCACGGTGCTCGTTCCTCCGCAGCGGTTGCTGCCGCTGCGGTGGAAGCCGCGAAGGCCCAGCAGACCGTAGTTCCTGCCCAGCGCATGGGGGAGATGATTGTCGCCGCCCTCGCCAGGGAGGTGGCGGTTTTGAACGAGGAACTGGAAGAACTGGATGCGCTGATCAGTGAGAAGGTCACCGAACACCGGCACACCGAGGTGCTGTTGAGCATGCCCGGCTTCGGGCCTGTCCTCGCTGCCGAATTCCTGGGTGCCACCGGCGGGGACATGGCTGTCTTCCAATCTGCGGACCGGTTCGCCGGTGTTGTTGGGTTGGCGCCGGCACCGCGGGACTCCGGACGGATCAGCGGCAACCACCACCGGCCAAGACGATACGACCGGCGGCTGCTCCGCGTCTTCTTCCTCTCCGGGCTCTCGGCGCTTAAATCCTGTCCATCCTCACGTGGCTACTACGACCGAAAACGGATAGAAGGAAAATCGCACATCCAGGCAATGCTCTCGCTTGCCCGGCGACGGCTCAACGTATTGTGGGCCATGCTGCGCGACGGGGCCCTCTATACGCCGATGCCGGTGGCCACACCACTGGCTGCCTGATTCAGGGCCCATGCGTCACTTCGGCGGGTTTTGGCGGATAGTTGCTGCTTGCTGATGACGGTAGAGCGTAGCTCTGCTCCAGCCGACCAGGCGTGCAGCATCTTTCGCAGTGTGTCCTTTGGCCCGGGCATCCCTGGCGACGGCGAGTTTTTCTGCGATGAGGCCAGGATCGGATGCCGGGCGGCCGAAGCGGGTGCCGTTCTGTTTCGCTGCGGCAATCCCGGCATTTATCCGTTCGAGGATGAGCTCGCGTTCGTATTCGGCAAGTGTGGCCAGCATGTTCAGCATGAGCCGACCGGTCGAGGTCGTGGGGTCGATACCGTCTGAAATGGAGCGGACGTTGATACCCCGGTCCCGGAGCAGCGCCACCGTGTTCAGGACATCGATCAGCGACCGGCCTAGTCGGTCGACGCGCCAGACCACAACGGTGTCACCGGGCTCGGCGTACTCGAGAAGCCTTTTCATGCCTGGTCGCTCGATCGCGGTGCGGCTGCCGGAGGTGACATCGGCGAAAACATCGCGCTTCTGGACCCCGGCCGCGACCAACGCGTCGAGCTGCAGCTGCGCGTCCTGGCTGGATGTGCTGACCCGTGTATAGCCAAGGTGTCTCACCCTGCGAAAAGGCCCTTTGAAGGCAGGGCTGAGACGTACCCCGCTGAGACGACTTAGCGAGACCTCGGTCGGACTGGAATGACGCGGATCAAGATTCCTGTAGCCGGCCTCGGAGGGGTGTCTTGGAAAGCTTTTGCTTAACGGGACACGAGTTAAAGGACGCTGGACTATCAGGCTGCGGTGAAGACTTCCTTAGCTGTGACTGTTAGCGAAAATTGGCGGTTAAATCGCAGTTCGAGCTGGCGGTTGCGGCTCAGGCTGAGGGGGTGCCTTCGGCGGCGGGGGTCAGGTTCGTCCGTCGCTTCCGATGTTCAGGTAGCGGTATATCGTCGCCCGGCTGCGTCCGGTCATCTTTCCGATGTCGACAGGTCTGAGCCCTGCGGCTTTGAGTTCGTGGGCGCGTTTGACGGCCGCGTTTTCTGCTGTGATGACAGGTCGTCCGCCTCGGCGTCCGTGGGCTGCTGCGAAGGCCATGCCTGCCTGCGTTCGCTCGGTTGTTGTGTCACGTTCGAGCCGGGCGAGAGCGGTCAGGATGGTCAGCATCGCCTTGCCGTTTGGGCCGGTGGTGGTGATGCCCTCGGTCAGGGACCTGAACGTCACGCCTTTCGTGTCAAGTAGTTCGATGAAGTGGAGTAGCTTTTTCGTGGTGCGACCTAGGCGGTCCAGCCTCCAGATCACCAGGTCGTCTCCGGGACGCAGGTGGTCAAGTACGGCGTTCAGCTCGGGTCTGTCTGCGAGTTTGCCGGTCCCATCCTGATCTGTGAAGATCCGGTCGCAGCCGGCTTTCCGCAGCGCGGCTGTTTGGAGCTCTGCAGATTGCTCTGCGGTGCTGACTCTGGCGTATCCGATGGTTACCACTTCGTCCTGCTTGTCTCATCGACTGTTGGTCTGGGTTCGTTCCGGTGCGGTTAGCTGATGCCGATGACGAGTGTTGAGCGTGCGGCTTCGATGACGTCGTCGGTGATGGTGTTGAGTTCGTTGATTTTCATGACGCGTTCGACCTGGGTGAAGAGCCGGTCGATGAGGCGGAAGTTTCCCCTGGTTATGCGGGCGACGGCGGCGATGGCCTGAGCGTCTGTGAAGTCGTCGGGGTCCAGGTCTTGTCCTAGTTTGTGCCAGCGTCGGTGCAGGACGAAGTGAAGTTCTTCCTGTTCGAGGGGACGGTATTCGTGGGCGAATCCGACCCTGCTGTAGAGCTGTGGGTAGCGGCTGAACCATTTTTCGATGCCGGGCATGCCGATGAGGATCAGGGCTACGTTGTCGCGATCGTAGCGGTCGCGTAACAGTTCCAGGGCTGTGGCGCTGAGGCGCTCGGATTCGTCGATGATGAGCAGTTCGACATGCTTGTTGATGCGGGTGTGGGGTCCCGTTCCCTTGCCGATGTCTGACAGGTGTTGGTCCACGCAGATTGATACGCGAGTGCTGGTGTGCTCGATGTCCGTGTGGATCTGTTTGGGTGTGGTGAGTACGGCTGGGGTGTAGAAAACGGTGCGGGAGCGGGAGAGCGCGGCATAGACCTTGATGGTCGGAATCCTCCCGTGGTCCCCACTCTTCCAGGAGCCTCTGTGCCTTGTGCCAGTTGGCGTAGCGTCTGGCGGAGATGGTCTTTCCGATGCCGGCTTGGCCGTAGCAAATACCGATGGTGTGCTGGCGGCGCACTGCATCGGCGAACTCGACGAATCTGCGGTGTTCTTTCGTGGCGATGAAGCCTTGCCCTGTCATCGGTTGTCCTCCAGATAGGTGCGGAGCTTTGGACGCTTCTTCGGCCGGTCCGTGGGCTCAGGGGTCGGGACTTGTTTGTGCTGCCATATGCGCCACCATTTCCGGACAGTGCATGGGTCCGGTCCAACGGGACGGCGCCTCTTGTGAAGTGCCGTTGTCCCATGTCCGGGATACACGTGTCCAAACAGGGACCGGCTTACGGGACGCTAGGCGGACTGGCCTCTTTCGAGACCATTGTTGCCCTTGTGGCCTTGTGGCAGACTCCTCTGATCCTGCATGGTGAGCGGAAAGGTTCGTAGACGGATTCAGAAAATATCGGGACGTCTTTTAGGAGAACGAGGTTCCCATGGCGTGGATGCTTATAGTTCTTTGCACACTTTTCTTGTTTGCAGGTCTAGCCGCGTTCTTCGTTCCGGTTGTCCGGTCTCGACAACTGTCGTCTCAAGTAGTGACCAAAAAGAACTGGGCCCTGTTCTGGATATTCCTGTTCGCATCGGCTGCTACCGGGTTCATCTACAGTCAGGTGGACTAGAGGCAACAACTCGATGGTGAAAGTAGCCACCGTGCAGCGTGACCCTCAAGGGGTTACAGGAAAGCCATCAAGATAAGGGTTGCTAGCGCCAGGATGGCGACCAAGAAGATGGCCAATAGCTCGGGGTATTTGCTAAAAAACACCAACAGTCGCATGAACCGTGGCATCCGCTCTTGCCCGTTGCCTTCGTGGCCAGTATGTCCGTGGAGCATCCGTCACTCCTAGTGGTGTAGCCGCTTGTGTTGGGGCGAACCGAGCGGGGTCAATTGTATGCCCGTTTCAACCGGCAGCCCCGGTGTCACTTCGCAGGCACAGACTAACTCGCCCCGGCCCGTCCCCATAGGGGTTCCCTCAGGAACGTGAGTCGGAAGGCCTCCGATGCGCAGGGCGTTCCGTTCTACATGAGCCGCGGTTAGATTTGCACCATGGTGAGTGCATCTGAGGGTCCGCTCTTAAGGAAATTCAAGATCATTGGGATAGTCGGCGTCTTTGCAATCCCGCTCGTTGGTGCGCTGATTACCGGAGCCACGGGCTGGTCCCCTTGGGTTACATACGGTGTTCCGCTGCTTACCTTGATTTTGGCAACCCTGCCATTACTGTCCGCGGCCCGACGCCAGCAAGCAGAAATACGCAGTGCACCCGCGAAGTCCAAAGAAGAGCCCCGGTAGTCGTTCGGCTCTTGGTAAGCCGACCGTCAGAGAAGCGAATCCGAAAGATAAGATGCGCGGATGAGGATGTCGTACCCGCACTGGATCCAATTTCGAGGTCAAACGCTTGGCCTCGTGTGGCAAACGGACGACGAGGCCGGCGATGAAGGGGATACTGACGGTGTTCTCGTCTCTAAGGGCCAGATCGTATCGGCCCGCACTCAAGAGGACTTTTTGGAGCTGGCCCGGCAACACAACATCGTCTTGGAAGCGGGCAACCCGGAACCTCAGAACCTTGACGGGATCGAGGAACTTCTCCAGTTGCCGGCATCAGATGACACCTGCGCGCAGCTGCTGAATGCGTGGAACCTCCTCGGCGACATTGCACGCAGCGTGAACGCATCACTGGATGACCGAGGACCGGAGGCGGACAAGTGCTACGACAAACTCTTCTACGGCAATAACCTCCCCAGCATCACACCCCCCCGGTGAGCACTACAGCCCGTATTTCGAAGACCACGAGCAGCGCGTTATTACCGAGATCCTGGACCGTGGCCGGGTGATCTTGGCCAGCCGCCTTACTGTCGCGGGGTAGAGCCTGAAAACCGACCTCGATTGGGCTAGTCCGCCGGAACCGATCTGGTTACCGTTCCTCAGCAGAGACTTCGTGCCTGGGACCAGGCTCGACGTCCACGCCCCCACTCGATGACTCGAAACGTATGCTGCCATGCAGGTCGGCGGCGCCGGAGAACCGCCATTCTAAGTTGCGATTAGACCGCCAATCTGAATGAACAGTCACACGGGAGGAACTGTCGGCCACTCGACGTCTCGTAAAGGCGTCTCGCAGTAAATCGTCTCGCCACGGGTACATCGGGGGCATTTCGAGTCAGAATTGCCTTGTGAGGCAACTGGGTTACACCCGGGTCAGTACTTCCAGCCAGGACGCGCAACTGCAGCTGGATGCGCTGGTTGCCGCGGGCGTGCAGAAACGCGATGTCTTTGCCGATGTGACCTCCGGAAGCAAGACGGCGATAGAGCGACCGGGAATGAAGAGGCTCCTCGAGTACGCCGAAGCAGGCGACGTTGTTGTTGTGTGGCGGGTCGACCGCTTAGGCCGGTCGCTGATTGACGTCCTGAACACGGTGGCTCTGCTACGCGGCCGTCCGATCCATCTCCGATGGCATAGACCCGGCAACCTCCACCGGCAGGCTGATGTTGAACATGCTCGCGACCCTTGCCCAATATGAGCGCGAGCTCATAGTCGAGCGGGTCAACGCCGGGATCGCCGCCGCAAGACAAAACGGAACTCGCTTCGGCCGGCCGCTGTCCGATCCCGCCGTCATTGCAGACAAGCTTGCGATCGCCCAGGACGCCCGCGGCAAGGGGCGAACCGCCGAAGACGCCGCCCGTCTCGTTGGCTGGAGCCGCGCAACGCTGTACCGCCACCAGCAAGCCCGTGCTGCCCGCGAAAGCACCACAACCTAAGGTCTAGGATTCAGCTTGGCAGCATGAGGGGGTGCTGTCCTGGCGGAAGGAACGGCGTTCGTGCGGGTGATTCGTAATGCGAAGCGGGTGTCTGTCGTTGGTGGAGGGGTCTTAGTCATTGCGGGTGGCCTTGGCCTGTGGCGGACCGCGGTGCTCTTGAACGAGCCTGAACCGGGCAGAGTCGCAGCGTTGACTGGAATGCTCGCTGCCGTGGCCTTTATCCGAGGTTTCGTCATTCTGTTTTGGGACCGCCGGTCGACACCCAGTGCTCTGATGCGGCCGCAGGCGGCAGATACCCTGTTAGCGATTTTGCCTGTGGTCGTCGTCGTGCCCTTCGTCGTGGCTCTCCCGGAAATTAGAGATCCCGCCAGTCCCGCCCCTTGGTTGTTTATCCTGGTTGTTGCCTCGGCGACCATTTCAGTGAAACCGGCAAAAACTGCTTCGCTCTTGAAGATTCCGCCACTTCGCTCGATGAACTCCTTGGATTGGGTGCGAATCCAGAGCTTCGGTACAGGAACTCTTCTCATCGCAGTCTGGTTTTCGGTGCTGTACTTAACTTCCCCACTAAGTGTCGGTACTTGGACGCCCTGGGTTATCACGACCGCACTCGCTCAAGCCGGCGTAAGCATCTGGCGGGTGCTGGAACAACATCAGGTGGGCAAGACAGGACCGCGCCTAACTGGCATGCAGATCATCTGGTTGCGAGCCATTCACGTAAATCAAGGACACGCCGCTGCCGTTAAGGAGCTGCGAATGATGCACCCCAAGATCGGAACAACCCACGCCGAGAGAGTCATCGAAAACCTCTACCGGACTGAGGAAGAACCGCGGCTGCAGCGTAACTGAATACAGGCATAGCAGTGGAGATAGTTTCATCTTGGCGAGGCGCTTGGTGTTGGGTAGGAGGGTATCCCTCCGCCGGAGCCGGCGGCCATGAAGACGCCTATCTGAGTTTCTCCGTCGCTTTGGAAGACGGGGATCTCGCGCTGCGGCCGGGGGGTGCTGAAGTTCTTGACGGCATCCTCCGGGCTCGTCGGCATGGGGCCGCCGTGCAGGTCCCTGGAGTAGGCGTAACCGGATTGCCCGTTGGTGGCCATCACAGCAATCAGGTCAGGGGTTCCGTTCTCCTGGCTTTCGACGCCGTAGGTTTCACCCTTGGCATTGACCCCCAAAGGTGTCCGTTCCTGCTTCACATACTTAGCGGTCAACTGCCAGCGCGCCTCGGGGTCGGCCTTGATGGTGACGCTGTCCTGGCCCGGGGCGAGGGGAATGGTGTAGCCGCTCCAGCCCAGTCTGTCGCTGGCCGCATCCTCCTCGGAGCAGCTGCTGGCCGCCCCGTCGGGAAATTCAAACCAGCCAGGCGTCAGGCACGTGAGTTCCATTTGAATCCCCGTGGCCCCCTCCGGAGGGGAGCCCAGCTCAACGGTTGCTGTGCCGGCGTAGGTTGTGGTTACGGGCGAGGCCAGCGGTGTCACCTTTTCCCCTCCGGGGATGACGAAAAGCCCTGCCGCGGCGGCTCCAACGCCAAACAGTCCTGCCCCGGCCAACAGCCCGGAACCAAGCCACACCCTCGTACGCCTCCGTTTCGCCACCCGTGATTCCTGAGCGACTTGGGAGACGAGTTCTGCCCGGAGGGCATCATTGAACAGTTCGTCGACGTGGCGTTGATTCATGGCCGTTCTCCTTCCAGAACCGGGGTTGGAGCGGTGGGCGGATTGGTTGGTGTATCACCGTCGAGGGCGGTTCTCAGGCGCTGGCGGGCCCTGTGCATCCGTGATTTCGCTGCCGCAGGGGTGAGGCCTAATACTGCGGCGGCCGCTGCGATGGTGTGGTCTTCGAACACAATCAGGCTCACCAGGTGCAGGTCTTCGGTGCTCAGTGTTCCGAGCGCGGCCGCAAGTTCCTGATCGAGCTGGTTCTGGTATCTGCGGTAGGGATCGGTGGCCGAATGGGCGGCGTCCTGCCCGCGGGGAAGGGAGTTCAGGAAGCGCTGGTAGCGGCGGGCCGCGCGGGCGCTGTTGCGTGCCATGTTCGTGGTCGTGACCAGTAGCCATGGAAGGATCGATCCTTCCACAATCCGGACCTGCTTACGCCGCCGCCAGAGTTCGAGGAAGGAGGCGGCCATGATGTCCTCCGCATTATGGTGATCTCCGCAGAGCCGGTATGCGTGGCGAAAGACTCTGTCCCGATGCCGGTCGTACAGGGCACCAAAAGCATCCCCCTGTCCCAGAAGGCTCTGGCGCCACAACCCCTCTTCGGTGTCTCCCTTGTTCCCCATGCCACTTAGTGTCCGGCAAAGCCCAAAAGGTTTCACCGAATTCAAAAAACTTCCGAATTGTCCTTCGCCGGCTGCCTGAGCCTGCTATCGATCCTGAAGGCTTTGATTGAAGATGGTCATTCTTAGGTCATCATGTCCACCATTCACCCGTCCTCCTCGCACTTCCCGGCGCCCAGATCCTCGAGGCCGGTCCTTGGGGGCTGCGGCGTCGGTCGTGGGCCGACCTCGACTTGTTCTCAATTTGGCGGTCCTTTCTCGGCGCGCCAGAGTGGTACCTCCGCCATCTCTAACTTCCGTCTGCTTCTACGAGGTGAGCCGGCGCGGTAGGCCGCACCGGAATCGGTCCTCGCTTCGCTCGGGCTGTAAAAGCATTTTTCTGTTTTTTGCTGCTGTCCTGCGGATCGTACGTGCCCGCTCCACCGGCTCAACCGTCCTGCGGACGGCTACGCAGCCGATGCCTTGTGTCGGCGCTTCGCTTATTTCCTCCCACAACCCATCCTCTGCTTGCCCTGCGGGTTGCCCCGGCTCCGTCGGGCACAGCTACGCGCTGCTCCGCCAGCAGGCAAAAAACGCCCGGGGGAGAGGGGAAGCTGGCCGGTCACCAAAGCCGCCCCACCCACCGGACACCTCAGCAAAGGACGAGAGAAACCATGAACGATCGCATTGCACGCGCAGCCCTGACCCGACTCTTCGAACCCGGCGACCGTGTCGGCCGGGCCCTCGTGGGCAGGCTCGGCGCGTACGCCGCGTTGCGGCTTGCCACCGGCGCCCAGCCCGTACACGCCCTCCCGGAGGTTACGGTCGAAGAACTGTCAGAAGCATTGAAGCGGTGGGCTCCCCGGGCTCCGGAGGTCGACCCGGAGAAGGACCTGGCCGCCATCGAACGCCTGGGCGGCGGGTTCCTCATCCCAGGAGATGAGCGCTGGCCGGAAGGCCTGGACGACCTGCCCGACGCCCCATACGGGCTTTGGTACCGGGGCAACATCGACAACGGCATCCCCGCACCTTCGAAGTGTGTGGCCCTGACCGGATCCCGGGACTCGACCAGCTACGGCGCCTCGGTGACAGGAGACATGGCATACGGGCTGGCCCAACGTGGAATCTGTGTGATCTCAGGCCTTGCCTACGGCATCGATGCACACGCGCACCGGGCCGCGTTGGCCGGAAGCCAGGGTGAAGGACCGGCGACCCTCGCGGTACTGGCCGGGGGCCTGGACCGGGACTACCCGTCCGGGAACGCTGACCTCGCGGCCGCGATCCGAGGGAACGGCCTGACGCTCTCAGAGCTCCCGCCCGGTTCCGCCCCGACGCGGTACAGGTTCCTGCAGAGGAACCGCATCATCGCCGCCCTCGCAGGCGTGACCTGTGTGGTGGAAGCCCGCTGGCGCTCGGGGGCGTTGAACACCGCCCACCACGCCGAAACCATTGCCCGGCACGTCGCGGCCGTCCCCGGGAGCGTGCACAGCGCCAACTCGGCAGGATGCCACCGGCTCCTAAAGGACGGTTCGGCGGTGCTGGTGTCCGACGCGGCCGAACTGGCCGAACTCCTCGCCAGCTAGTCCCTTCAGGTGGCCGTCCCGTTGCCGGGGCGGTCACCGCGGGCGGTCCGCCGTCGTGCCCGGCCTGCGCGGTGGGTCGGCGGCGGCGGACCGCCAACCGCCCAGGACGCTTGTGGGGGACCGGGAGGCGCGGCCCACCGGAGTCAGGGACGCCGAAAGAAGACCCGGGGTGCTGATGGAGGGTTCGCAGGGCTCACCAGGAAAAGGGCGTCCGCTGGCGCGGCCGGCTGTGGGGCCAGTGCCGGCTCCGCAGGGCTCCGCCGCCCCTGGCCCTGTCCTGTCTACGACGTTTTGGCTGCTGTCCTTCGGATTGTACGTGTCCGCTCCGGCCGGTCTAGCCCCTCCTTCGTCGGGGCCTGCGGTTCAGGAAATGTCCCTGCGGCGCTCCTTCGTCGCTGATTTCCTCCGGGAATTTCCCGCCCCTTGCCCTCACGGGTAGACAGGCCTCCGTCGGCCACAGCTCCGCAAGCTTCGCCAGCAGCCAAAACAACGGAGGGGAGAGGGGACGCTGGCCGGTCACCTGAACCGCCCCGCCCACCGAATCCTCAGCAAAGGACTTTCAACATGAACGACGCAATCCGTATCTCCAGCCCCGCCGATATCCTCGGTTTCATCCCGCACTCCCTCGGGTTCGTACCGCGTGAATCCTTTGTGTTCCTGACCATGCGGGGCAAGACGCTGGGCGCGACACTCCGCGTTGACGCCCCCGCGTTCGCCGAACCCGCCGGTTTCGCCCGCTCCATGGTGGACTACATCGCGCTGGACACGCAGGCCACGGCGGTGCTGCTGGCCGTCTACACGGCCAGCACCCCCAACCCCGGCCAGCCCCGACCCTTCCACGACCACGTCGAGGCCGTCATTGAGGCACTGGACAGCGCAGGCACCCCGCTGCAGGACGCGTGGCTCATCACCCCGTCGCACTGGCAAAACCTGCTGTGCGACAGCGACGCCGGGTGCTGCCCGCCCGAATCGCTGGAATCCATCACGGACGGGCAACTGAACGCGGAACTTGTGTTCCGTGGCAGCAGCTACCAAGAGACGCCCGGCACCAGCTATGCCCCGTTCGCAGGCCCGGCAGACAGGGAGGAGCAGATCCGCCACGCGCTTCCGGGAGTGCTCGGCGCCGAGCTGCGTCCGGGCCGGGAACTGTGGGCAGAGACCCTGACCCGAACCGGATGGACGGATCCGCAGACAGCGGTGGAGCTGCTGGCGTGCTTCCAGCGCCCGGACCTGCGCGACACGCTGTTCTGCAACGTGATCGACCCGGAGCTGCCGGACGCCGAGGACAGCGGGAATCTGCTCATGGGGGAGGGTATCGCCCCGGACTGGGACCGTGTGGACCGGGCGCAGGAAACCGCGCGGGACCTGATCGACGCCGCGCCGGAAGGCTACCGGGCGCCCCTGCTGACCTTGATCGGATGGCTGGCGTACCTCAAAGGCCAGTCGTCAGTAGCTGCGGACCACTTCGAGCTGGCTCTGGCTGATACACCGGGCTACCGGCTCGCGGAACTGATGGAGCAGCTGGTGAGCCGGGGAACCATCGCCCCGGTCGCGAAGAACGAGGCAACCGCCTACAAGCGGCACCGCTAAAAGGCAACGGGGCCGGACCGGGACAGCGGCCCGGCCCCTTGGGTGCGCCCGGCGGCCTCCCCCGCGTGCGCTCCTCCGGCCGCCGATCACGCTGCCGCGGGCGCAGCACCACACGAGGGCAGCGGCCGGACGCCGGGCTACAGTGGAAAGGAACACCATCCACTAAGAGCCTGGGGACAGCACATGAGCCACGAGTACATCCTGACCGACGATGACGCGGCACCGGCCGATGCCACCCATGCCCAGGACGTTCTCGAGCTCTCGATGTTGACCATGCCCCAGCCAGGCGCCCCCATCGTGGACATCTCCTGGGAGAAATCCCCGCTGGACCTGTAACTTTCTGCAGCGATGACGCAGCACCACTGAGTTTCCTTTTGCTGAGGGAAAAACTGCGGCCGGCCCCAAGGGGCCGGCCGCAGCCCTTTTAAACGCTGAAAACGGCCTCGCTCCGCTCGGACTGTAAAGCATTTTTCTGTTTTGGCTGCTGTCCTTCGGATTGTACGTGTCCGCTCCGGCTCGTCTAGCCCCTCCTTCGTCGGGGCCTGCGGAGCAGGAAATGTCCCTGCGGCGCTCCTTCGTCGCTGATTTCCTCCGGGAATTTCCCGCCCCTTGCCCTGCGGGTAGACAGGCCTCCGTCGGCCACAGCTCCGCAAGCTTCGCCAGCAGCCAAAACAACGGAGGGGAAGAGGGGACGCTGGCCAGTCACCTGAACCGCCCCCGGCAACAACTTGGTCCGCGCCCGCACCCGTTTCCACCCGCTTGACAGACATAGAAGCGTCGGGAGGGACAGGGGGGAGCTGGCCGGTCACCAAGGGCCGCCCCACCCACCAATCCTCTGCAAAGGACACCAAAACCATGAACGCAACAACCACAGCACCCGTACTGGAAATGCTCGACCCGGCAACGCTCACCGTGGATGTCAACGTCCGCAGGGACGCCGCCCTGACCGGCGACTTCGTGGACAGCATCAGGGAACACGGCGTGATGGAACCGGTCATCGCCCACCGCAAGGACGACGGCACGGTTCACGTCCTGATGGGCCAGCGCCGCACCCGCGCCGCCGTCGAAGCCGAACGCCCGCTGATCCCGGTGATGATTATCGAGTCCCCGGAAGAGGCAGAGCGGATCGTGACCCAGGTGGTGGAGAACATCCAGCGCGCCGGGCTGACCGAAGCGGACGAGGCCGAGGCCTACCACCAGCTCTCCCTGATCGGCGTCTCCGCCGCCGCGATCGCGAAGAAAACCGGCCGGACCAGGACCACCGTGGAATCCGCCCTGAAAGCCAAGTCCACCGACACCGGCAACGCCGCACTGGGCAAGGGCTACACCATCGACGAAGCCCTCATCCTCGCCGAATTCGAGAACGACCAGGACGCGACCGAAGAACTCGAATCGGTCATCCGGGACGAACCCGACATGCTCGCCCACGTCACCCAGCAGTTGCGCGACCGCCGCGACCGGGCCGCCGCCCTCGCCGCCGTGAGGGCAGAGCTGGAAGCGGCCGGAACCACCGTCGTCGACACGGCAGGGTATGACGGGGACAGCGAGAACGTCAGGGTGTCCTCGCTGAACCGGCCCGACGGGGAACCGGCCACCGAGGAGGACGCCAACGCCGTGGCCATCACCACCGCCTATAACGGCAACCACTCCACCGTCCCCGTTGTGGCCGGGTGGAAAGACCTCGGGTACACCCTCCGCTACACGGGCTACGCCGCCCCGTCCTCGGCCAAGGGGCCGATGACCGAGGAACAGAAAGCGGAGCGGAAGACCCTGATCGAGAACAACAAGCTGATGCAGTCAGCCACGACAGTCCGCCGCGACTTCGTCAAAACCCTGCTGGCAAGGAAACAGGCACCCAAGGGCTGGCAGTACTTCACCGTGCACGCCATCACCCACCACCCCGAAACGGCCAGCGGATACGACGGTAAAGTCGCCGCCGACATGGCCGGGGAGAAGGTCGAGGACACTGACCGGTGGGGCTGGAACCCCCTGCGGGACCACGTCGCGAAGACCACGGCACGGCCCGAAGTCGCCCTGATCGCCCTCATCTGCGCAGGGTACGAGAAGACGATCGCCAAGGACTCATGGCGGTCCCCGGGCCAGACCCAGCGCGACTACCTGACCCAGCTCGTCACCTGGGGGTACACTGCCAGCGCTGTCGAACAGATCATCCTCGACAGCGGCAAAGAAACCACCACCGCGGAGTAACGAGACTAAAGCGGGCCGGGCGGCGAACCCAACGCCGCCCGGCCACCCCAACACAGGACGGACACCCAGAGCAGCACCCAGGACAGGACGGCCACGTCACCTCCCAGAATCGGTGGCGGTCCGCCGGTGCGAACCACAGCATCGATCACCAGCGGCGGACCGCCGGTCCGCGCACGGCGTGCGGACCCGCCCGGGTGCCGCGCCGCCACACACGCAAAGACCGGGCAACAACGACGGTCCGGGCTAGAGTGGTCTCAGATTTCTTTTGCAGAGGAAACCCGAAGGGAGCCGGCCACCGCGCCGGCTCCCTTCCGGGTTAACGCGGCCATTGCCCCCGGGGAGTGCTGTGTCCCCGCATGGACGGGGCCGGGACCGGTGAATGAAAAACCGGCCATGGACGGGACAGGAAGCGGCCGGCCCGTTCAGCAGCGACCCTCCCCGTGGCACCCGTGGGGGCCTTCTACTGAGGCTCTGTTCCGAGGACCAGGTGCCGGTGGCTATTCGCCGAATGCTGACGGACCCACCTCCCGCGGTCCGAGGAGCTATGAAATTCCGATAAAAACCCCTAGAAATGGCGGAGAAATGGCTATTCATTCAGTTGAATGATTGTTAGAATAAAAGCAGCAGTACAGAACAGACGAACCTAACCAAAGTGATACGAAACCAAGGACTGAGAAATGACTGTCACCATCTACACCAAGCCCTCCGGATGCTTCGGCTGCACCAAGACCAAGCAGAAATTCGTTGAGGCCGGCCTGCCCTTCCACGAGGTTGACGTCACTACCAACCAGGCCGCTTTCGAGTACATCACCGAAGAGCTCGGCTACTCCCAGGTCCCCGTCGTCGTCTACGACAAAGACGGCACCGAAAACCACTGGTCCGGACTCAACCCCGGCAGGATCGAGCAGATCATCGCCATCGAAGCAGCTGCCGGCCGCGCCCGCGAAGCCTAAACAGGGACCACCGGACCCCCGCACCGCCCATACGAAACCAGCAGAAAAGGATACGAAACCAATGTCAGGCGAAACCAGCATCACCGTCATCGGCAACCTCACCAGCGATCCCGAGCTACGCTTCACCGCAGCCGGGGCAGCGGTCGCAAACGTCACCATCGCCTCCACGCCCAGGACCTTTGACCCGGCCTCCAAGGAATGGAAGGACGGCGACACCCTCTTCATGCACTGCTCCATCTGGCGCGAGGCGGCCGAGAACGCCGCCGCGTCCCTGGCCAAGGGCAGCCGCGTGGTCGCCTCCGGAGTCCTGAAGCCCCGCACCTATGAGACCAAAGCAGGGGAGAAGCGCACCGTCCTGGAACTCGAGGTCGAAGAGATCGGCCTGTCCCTGCGCTACACGGCCGCCACGCCCGCCGCCCGGCCATCCACCACCGAACCAACCCTGAAGGATGCGGAACCGGACGGCACCCACCCGGCCGACAGCTTCACGATCAGCCCCCGCCAGTACGCCGACGACGAAGCCTGGTTCGGCCTGCGGGCCAACCCGAGCGGTCTCGTCGCTCCGCCGGTCATCACCGAGACGCCCGTCTACGAGAGCGAATAACCGGGGGGATCCCTCGGCGGGGGTACTGGCGCTGGGCCGGCCCCCCACGGCCTCCGGGCACTTCGACGAGGGCATCCGCGGCGGAAGGGCTTGAGATTCGTAGTAGTAGGAGTAGTTTAATTACTACTCCTACTACTTTTTTCTTTTGGAAGGGTTTCCGCCGTGGCCATGAGTGTGAAAGACCGGGTTTTTACTGCCGCCGAGCAGATCAGCGCCGAGCGGCGCCCGACCGTGTCCACGGTCCGCGCGGCCGCCGGGGTGAGCAACGCTGACGCTACCCGGTACCTGAAGGAATGGACCGAGGAGAAACAGGCCGCCGGGGGACAGGTCGCCGCGACGCCGGCGGCCCTGCTGGAACAGGCCGCCCGGCTGGCGGGAGCGTGCTGGGCCGAAGCGTCCGCCCTGGCCAACGAGCGCCACGCCGCCGCCGAAGCGCTCTGGGCGCAGGAGAAAAAGGACCTGAACCAGGAGGTCGCCGAGCTCGTCGCTGACCTGGACACGGCGGTCGCCGAGAAGGACGCAGCGGTCACCGAGCTCACCGCACGGATCGCTGCCCTCGAACGCGAGGCCGCCGCCGCGGCTGAGCAGTTGGAGCGCGCGAAGGCGGCCGAGCGCGAGGCGGCCGGAATGGCGACCGCGGCGGCGACCAAGGCGGCCGCGGCCGAGGCCCGCGCCGGGGCCCTGCAGGAGGCCCACGACGCGTTGCTGCAGCGCATCACCCCGGAGGCGCCGCAGGAGGCCGGAACGGAAGGTCACTCCGATGCCTAGGAAGCCGGCGAGGATTGCCGCGTTCACGCCGTACTTCACGCAAGAGGAAGCCGACCAGGTCCGGGCCGCCTACCTGGTAGCGAAGGAGCACGAGGACGGCGTGGCCAGCGCATCGGACTTCATCGTCCGTGCCACCATGAGGGACGTGAAACGGATCCAGCGCAAATACAACGGCGGGAAAAAATTTGACCCGGTTCCCGCCGGTGCGCTGCGCCGAGGGCAGCGCACCCGGGACGAACTCCAATACCGAGACGAGGACATCTGAGAATGGCCGGACAGGTGACCTCGGGCGAGTTGCGTGCCGTGCAGCTGGGTGGCCGCAATTATCTTGCCTCCCTGTTGAGGTTGATGAGGATTCTTCCCGGAATAGCGGGAGAGGAACGTCGAATGCCACGCGAAGTTTTCGTACGGTCCGTAAGTATCGTTGAGCGCCGTTGTGCGAGTGTTGCGGCGTGATTTCTTCTGGTTGCTAGGCGTTTTTTGACGTTGTGAACATGTCAATTAGAACGGATTCCACAAGGACGGCTAGAACGGCACCCATCGACGGGTTTGATGGGTGCTGTTACTGATAAGTCGTATCATCACAACCAGGACAGGATCGACAAACAGCCCCGCCCGTTTGGTTACTTGTTAGGAGCTCACATGCCCAGGAGACCGTACAACTGGCAACCGGGCATTGTGGCCGGCAGGGGCTCCGTTCTTCTGAGCGGAGCAGGCTGCAGCCTGAATTTCGCTGAGGTTTACCCCTTTGGATTATGGGTTCAAACGAGTGTCAGGTTTATGGGCCCATTGACACTCGAGCAGCAGCGGGAAATCAACCGCCAGGTCGGCGCCTATCTGCGGAATTCTCCGGCCGAGAGCCCTCAACTAACTGTTGATCAAGAAAACTCCGGGCGCTCCACTGCTGAAATTGTCACGCATGAGGGGCACAACAACTTCTGGACCATCTCATTTTGGGCGGATCACGACGTCGCCGCAGGAGCGTTGTCGATGCTGTTCACCTGGACGGATCAGGACATTGAAACGACGTTCTCATTCACGGGCGAAGACATCGAAACCGCCCTGACCGATGCGACAGAGCTCTGGCCGACATCATCCATGGAGTACACCACCTTCTAGACACGGGCCTTGAAACCACTAGGACTGCCGAATGCAAGACTCGCGCATGATCAGGCTGACGTGGGGAACTGAGGCCTTGATGGTTGTCCCGGAAGAAGCCGACAGGTGAAGGCGACGCTTGAAGCAAGGCGCCGGTGGGCTACAACCATCGCCTGGGTCCTGCTCGTCCTCGCCGCGATGACCCTGATCGGCTACGGGATCGCGCGCGCCAACTGGCATATCTGGTTGCCAGGTCCGGCCGAGCAGGAAGAGGTCTGGATCGGTAGTCGCTACATTTACGCCGGCTGTGCCCTGTCATTAGCGTCCGGTATCTGGTCCCATGTCAGGGGCAACCCCGTCTGGGTGACCGTCTGCGCAGGGCTGCCAGGGATTCTCGTGGGCTGGGCGGCACTTCAGAACCCCTATGATCTGAAGCGCCAGCTCGCAGCCGTCGTGACGTTCCCGTTGGCCCTGGCAGGGGCTGCTGCGGTCCTCAGAGCGCGCGGCCGCCGACAGCGGGACTAATCAGTATCGGCCGGGAGCCGCAGGTAGTATGACCCGGTGACTGACGAACCTCGCCCCCACCGCTTCCTCACCATCGAGCAGGCAGCTGAAGAGCTGAACGTGAAGGCCAGCCTCATCCGAGGGCTCATCAAGACTGGGGAGCTTCGAGCCCTACAGGTTGGCTCCCGCGGCATGTGGCGGGTCGGGAGCCAGGATGTCGAAGACTACATCGCCGATGCATACCGGCGGACCGCTGAACGGATTGCCGCCGGCGACCTCGAAGATGAAGGGAAGTCGGATTCCGAGTCTCTGGGACAGCAGAAGCCCCCGCTGTAATCGGACACCAGGGTCTCCCCAGAGCAGGGCTGGTCACTAGCCGGTTCGATTCGTACTACAGCTGACCGGCAGGGTGGGTGCCGCCATCCTCACAGGGACCGCGAAAAGAGCTAGGAACGAAGGAGAGGCGTCCTAAAACAAACAATTCTTACACCGGTTACCGAGGCAAGATAAGAGGGGCATGTGGAGGGTCAGCAAGGACGACCTCGCAGGGTACCTCGACCTCGCCTACGCGCAGACCAGGGCACGGATCGACGCGGGCCAGATCACCCCGGATGAGGATGCCGCAGACGGGTAAAAGAGAAAACACCCAAGGCAACGCCCAGCGGCCGTCTTGGGATGGCGGACCGGGCAGGAGTAAGACCCCCCGGGTGTTGCACGGCTGGTGGGCGGCGGGCAGCAACCCCGGAATATCACTGGCACGGGACAGGCATGGAGCGCTACATGACGCCTCGGGGCCCTGCTATGGCTGCTCAGAATCCGGTTTCGTCTACACCTTCGTCCGTACTGCGGACCGGCAGATGCTGGGGGCTTTTCTGCCCGCTGGACCGGGGTGTTAGCGGCTGTAACCCAGGCCGTTGTCCGGTGCCGGCTAGTATGGACGCGCGCCGGCGGCCGGGCTGGTTGGGGCAGGGCGCACTGCGCCGGGCCTGGCCGGTTGGCATCGAAGACCGCGCGGGTCGGGGTGATGTCGATCTCTCCGGGGCCTGGTGGTGAGACCGTTTCGGCCCATTCGACCAGGCGAAGCATGATCTGGTCGAGGCCGCGGGGATCGACGCCGTACTCGGCGACGTCCTCGGGGCGCACCCGCATGACCTGACGCAGGGCGTAGCCCAGTTCGGCGCGGTCAAAGGATGAGCCGAACCTGTAGGCGGTCACCTCGAGGAGTTTGTCCTCGGTGAAGCGTCCGTCGTTGCGGATCGAGTCGGCATCGAGGAAGTCGCGGGGCAGTGACCTGCTCATCAGGGCATCGATCTTGCTGGCTGCGGCATCGCGCTCGTCGAGGACGGGGCCGACGTCGAACTGCGCCGGCTGGTAGGCCCGCCAGTCAACGGCGATATCGACCGGGACCACGGCCCCGGCTGGGGTGGTGATTTCCAGGCGCGCGAACACGTCGCTTTGCTGGACGGTCAGGACAGTGCTGCCCTCGCTCCGGTACGCCGCTGACAGGTCCTGGAGTGCCTGTTCAAACCGGCGTTTGTCCAGGAGGTTGGTGAACAGGTCCAGGTCCCGGGTTGGGCGGGCTGATTAGACCGTGAAGGTCGCTTCGCGCTTGCTCCTGCCAGCGCGAAGCCGTAACCCTTCACAGCGGCCAGGCCGGTCCGGGCTACGTCTTCGCGGGCTTTCTCCATGGCCCCAGCTCAGGCGGCGAGCTGCGGGAACTTCGCTTCCCAGAGTCGCCGGCACCGCGCCGGCAGCAGCAGCGCAGCCCAGGACTGCTCCAGCACCATCCGGTTCAGGATCGTGCGGAGGTCATCGAGGGTGCCGGCATTGAGCACATAGGCGTAGTGGGCGAGGACTTCGGGCGAGTCCACCCGGAACGTGCTTTTCGGTCCCCAGTGGACTGACACCGGCAGTTCCATGATCCCGTGGTCCGGGCCCTGCAGCTCCTCCAGTGACTCTGGTACGGCGTAGGGAACGGTGTCGCGGACGAAGATCCGCTGGCCGCTGCCGGCGTCATCTGTCATGGACGTACGCCTCCTTCCCTTCGCCTCCGGTGCTGCACCTTAACTTTAGGTCCGTGCCCGTCCATCTGGTGCCATCCCCGGCCGGGTGGAGGCGCCACACGCCGGTGGGCTTTAGCTGGCCGCCGGCTCGAGTCCGGAAGCTTCTGGCGCGTCGGCCGGTGCGGGTTTGGCGGCGCTCCTGCGCCGGCGGCCGACGGCTGCCGGTTCGAGTCCGAGCTTCTTGAGTTCGTCGGCGCTCCAGCCGTCCCTGGTCGCGCGGATGTAGGCGCGCTTGTCGTCTTTTTCGGCCTCGGCGAGTTGTGCTTTGAGGTCGGTGATGCGTTGGCGGGTGGTGACGAGATCTGTGACGGAGTTGATGCGCGAGTCGAGGAGGGCGCGGGCCTGGTTGCGTGTCTGTTCAATGTCGAGGTTAGCCATGGTTCAACCCTAACTTTCGGTGGCGGATTTTTCCGGGCGGCCGGGGCCGGTGTCGCCCGTGGCGGCGCCGGTCAGTAGCGCGTTGGCGGGGTCGCTGATCCAGTCGTGCAGGTACTCGGCGCAGTAGCTGATGGTGCGGGGTGTGAACTGGAAGAACTCGGGCCCGATGCCCTGTTGACGCCAGCGGCGCAACCGGTCGGCCGGGATGCCGTATTGCTGTTCCACGATGCGCGGTGAGATGAGAGCCATGACTGTACCTTTCGCTTGCCCTATGCCGCGTTCCTTTCGGCACGCTTGCCGAAACTTGGCCGGTGAAGGAATTGGCCAGTCGGAGTGGCCGGACCGTGGAATACCGGAGCGAAGCGGAGGATATGCCGCGAAAGCCGGCTGCGCAGACTTGCCAAGGAAGGACCGGGCAGTAGCCTCAACCAGCCGAAACGGAACGACGCAGTCGTTTGAACAGGAAGGACGCGCAGCGTCGTCCAGGGCAGTCCCCAGCAGCCACCCAAAGCCCCAAAAGCAGGCGCAGGTGATTTTCCGGAGCAAGCTAGTCGGTTATGTGCCATAACCCGCGTGTTGATCCACGGCCTGCGGTCGTGGATGGGGCACACTCGTGAGTGTGGCCCGGAGATTCCGGGGCGCTGCGCTGGGCATGGGGGAGGGGGCGGTGATGACTCAAGAGCAGGGGGAGACTGAAGAAGGGCGGAAGTCGCCGCGCCGGTTTTCCCGCCGCCGCCGCGCGAACATTGACGGGGACACGCAGTACGTGCGGGTGTCGATGTCGGAGTTCGAACGGGCGCAGCTGAAGGTCCTGGAGGAACGGACCGGGCGCAGCCCGTCGGAGATTCTGGTCAGCGCTGCCCTGTACGCGGAGAACTCCGAGTCGCTGGCTGAGCGGCGTGCGATGGCTGTGGAGTTCATCGCGGCACGCCGCTACCTTGCTGCCCTGTCGAACAACGTCAACCAGCTCGCCCGGCACGCGAATGCCACGGATGAATTCCCGGAAGCAGCCCGCACCGTTTTGACGCGGGTGCGGGCGGTGGCGGACCGGATCAATACGATGCTGGATTCGATGGTGCGCTGATGATTCCCAACATCACCAAGGGCACCCGCATACACGGGCTGATCGCCTACCTTGCCGGTCCTGGCCGGGCGAACGAGCACACCGATCCGCACCTGGTCGCGGGCTCCCCGTCGATCATGGCCTGGCACAACGACGACCAGCTGAACGCTGATGCGGCCCAGGCGATTGCAAAGGAACTGGACCGGGCCCGAAGCGTCCTGGGCGTTGAGATTCCCGGCGGGCATGTCTGGCACTGCTCGCTGTCCCTGCGCGCCGAGGAAGGCGACCTGACCGATGCGAAGTGGGCTGATATCGCGCAGGACTTCATGGATGAGATTGGTTTCACCGAAGCCAGTGGGCGGGCGCCGGCGCAGTGGGTGGCGATCCGTCACGGCCACAGTAAAGCAGGGAACGACCACATCCACATCGCCGCGTCCATGGTCCGCGAAGACGGCACGAAGTGGAGCAGCTGGCGGGACTTCCCCCGCGCACAACAAGCCGCCCGCGGGCTCGAGAAAAAGTACGGGCTGGAGGAACTGTCACCCACGCATTCCACCCGTGGCCTGCGGCCCGGTGAACGCGAAGCGTCCGAACGGCGCGGAGCCCCGGAACCGGAACGCCGGTCCCTGGAACGCAAGGTCCGCGCCTGCGCCACCTCGGCGCAGGATGAGGCCGAATTCATTCGACGGCTCCGCCGTACCGGCGCGCTGGTCAGGCCGCGGTACGCGTCCGGACGCGACGACGTCGTGGTCGGCTACAGCGTGGCCGAACGACCCGCCAGAGGGGGCCGGCCTGTCTGGTTCGGCGGCGGTCACCTCGCCAAAGACCTCGCCCTTCCCAAGCTCCGCAGCGCATGGCACGACACCCCTCAAGGTGCCGCCGATGCGGTCGCCGAATGGCAGGCTGCTGCACGCGGACGCCGCCCGGTTACGGTCGGCCGCGAAGCCGAAGAACCGGACCCGCAACTGTGGGAGCAGTACAGCGACGACATTGCCCGGCTCCGGGAATCGCTGCGCTCCGTCCCGCTGGATGACCATGCAACCTGGGCGCACGTTGCACGCGAGACATCCGGTGCCTTCGCAGCCTGGTCCACGGCGACAGAGGCGACTCCGGGACCGCTCGCTGCAGCGGCTGATGAGCTGTCCAAGACGGCGCAGCTGCGGCGCTACCCGGTCCGCCCCGTCCGCAGCGTCGGACCGTCTGCTCGGGGCGCTTCCCTCATGCTTATGGCAGCGGTGATGGGCGGGACGGGAACCGCGGCGCAGGCAATCATGCTGCGCCAGCTGCTCAACGTCGCCAAGGCGGTCCACGACATGCACAAGGCCTCCAATGACCTGCGCAGGGCACGGCAGATCAGCCACATGGTGAAGCGCCAGCTGAGCCAGGTCGCTGCAGCACTGCCACCCGTCCCTACACCCGAGGCCACGACGGTTACCGAAGCGGCCGCAGCCGTCCGCGCCAGTACAGCCGGCCAGGTCACCGGCCGGTCCGCCGGCTCCGTGCTGCCGCCGACCTACGTGCAGGCACGCACCCCTGCTGCCAGCCGAAACGGAACGACCCGACCGGACATTGAGAGATAACACCAACGAGGGGGAACCATGAACGAATCTGACGGCATCGAAGAAGCAATCGAGGGAATCTCGCGGGTCGGGCTGAGCGTCGCAGGCCGGGTCGGTGAGCAGCTGGCCAGGGCACGCGAGCAGGAATTGCGCCGCGCCCAGGCAGGCGAGGAACAACAGGCCCGTGAGCTGCAGGCCCGGTTCGACGCGGAGCGGGCAGCGGCCCGCGCCCAGCTGGCACCTGTCATGGACAACGGGTGGTGGGACACCGCCAGTGGCCGCGACATCGAAAGGGTCCATGAGGTGGCCACCGCCTGGAAGGACCACGACCCGGCGGCGCGCGACGCTGCCGACGTCATCCGCGACCAGGTGCAGCGCCGCTACGGTCTGGACCTGGACAATTTCGGTGCCGATGATGCGTCGGTGGCCCAGGCCTTGGCAAGGGCTGAACGGGACCGGGAACAGGCGGAGCAGGAGCGCCGTGCTGCCCGTGACGAGAACGCCCAGGCTGTGCAGCTGCTGGCCGAGGCGGACCGGGAAGACCGGGACCGCCAGCAGGACGCCGACGAAGAGAACCAGCGCCCCGAGGCACTCGGGGAAGAGGCAACTCTTAAATACGACTCAGCCGAACGCCGACAGCAACTGGCCGCCAGCCTTGAAAACGTCGCCGACCACGAGACCGTCCAGGCGCGACTCAGCGCAGACCAGGACCAGGCCACGCCACCGAGCGCCGCCGTCACCAAGGCGCCGGGACGGAGCCCGAAAGCACGTAGGACACGAGGAGCAAACGGCCAGATGAAGCTCCTGCAAAAGGGCATGAGCCGGTAAGCCGTGCAGGAGCGCAGGTTCCGAGCAGGTGGCCGGGGCTGCAGTCATTGGTCCACAGCGGGATAAGGAACCCGTCGATACCCACGGCATCGCCGGTGTTCGGCAGGCCGACAACGCGTGCCAAGGCCAAGGACGCCGCCATCCCGGTGGCGCGGCCGAACTTCGGCACGCCGGTTCCAGTCAAATCGCGGGGCGAATGGAACCCTCGACGGGAACCGGTCCAGCCCGTCTGGGCGCTCGTCAGAACGGGCCGGCTATGACCCGGCCGGCACCGCGCCGACCCAGCGCGTTCGCGGTAACTTGACCCGTAGAACGCCGCTATTCACTTGCCCTTTTTGGCCTAGGGACATCCCAAATTTCTTTGGACTGATCTGCCGCGTGTATTAGCACGGGAAGAACGGAAAGAACCGGGCGACTGCCCATCATCAGGCAGGGGCCCTCCGCTGCGGGTGAGTTAGGAAACGATTCTGTCCTGATCATATGGATTTATGGGTGACAAGGTGCTGGGGCTCATAGGCAGTAGGCTTATTTTATGGCCCGTAAAACAGTAGTAACTCTTGAAGATGACCTCGACGGTACCGAAGCGAGCGAAACCCTCAATTTCTCCGTTGATGGCACCGAGTATGAGATTGACCTCAACGCCGAGCACGCCAGTGAACTCCGCAGCGCTCTGAGCCGATACACCAAGGTCGCCCGTAAGACTTCCGGCGGACGCGGCCGCCCGGCTCCTCGTAAAACCAGCGGTTCCGGTGTGGACGCTAAGGCAGTTCGGATGTGGGCGATAGACAACGGGTTCCAAGTGAATACTCGTGGCCGCATCCAGGCCGACATCGTCGAGAAGTACCTGGCCGCGAAATAACGGGGCCTATTACGCAATTTGGCCAGAACTCGAAATGAGTTCTGGCCAGATTTATTTTATTGCTCGCTTATCCAGTAGATTCCGCGGCCGGCCGCCCGCTAGAGGGGGAGTGGCATGCCCGCGTGGACGCTATTTGTCCAGACATTGGCTGGACAATCTCCAAGAAGGGTCCCGACACGAGATCAGTGACCACACGTGGAATGCGTACTGGCGGCGGCAACTGGCGAGCCCCATGGGCAGCTGAGTCACCGTTGTTCCGCTACTGGGTCTCCCTCACCGGGGGATGAGGGGGTGGCCCGCTCCGGCTCCTGGCCCCGGCTGCCCGTGGTCAAATTCACAAAATTCACAAGATTCACCCATATTCACCAAAGCCGCGGCTGACGGCGGGTGTGCGACCCCTTCCCGCAACCGGAACCGCAGGCCACGGGTGCTCTCGGCCTGGGTCTGCAGTGCGGCTTGCTGTCCCCCAGAGGTACAGGCGGGGTAGGGTGGGGCCTCCGCAGCGCGGCGGGCGACGCGACAACGACGGCATCGTCCACGGCGGGCTGCGAGCCCCATTTGGGCAACAGCCTGTTGCGCGATTGGCCCCAGACGCCGTCTTGGCTGCGTTCAGGCAGGCGAAAGGAGGCACCGCATAGGATGAAAACCATGACTTCGCCCCGGCAACTCGATCTACCCACCGGCTATACCGATCTCCTCGAGGGCCTGAAACAGGATGTCAGGGCAGCGCGTACAACCGCCCTGCGGATTATCAACACCCAGCTCATCGAACTTTACTGGTCCATCGGTGCCGCGGTCCGGGCGCAACAGCAGGCCCAGGGTTGGGGCAGCCGGGTAATTAAGCGGCTCTCTGAAGACCTTCGCGCAGAGTTTCCGGACATGACAGGTCTGTCTCCCCGCAATATCCAGTACATGACGACCTTCGCCGGCGCATGGGCAGAAGGCCCAATTGCGCAACAGGGTGTTGCGCAATTGCCGTGGGGGCACGTGACCATTCTTCTGGACAAGCTCAAAGACCAGACGAGCCGGGCGCGATACGCCGCAGCAGCGGTCGAACACGGCTGGTCCCGAAACGTGCTGCTGAACATGATCATGAACAGGACCCTCGAACGGACCGGAGCCGCACCGTCCAACTTTGTCCAACGGCTTGTTGGACCCGGAACGGAACTTACCCAGCAGATCGCCAAGGATCCGTACAGCTTTGAGTTCCTCGGCCTCTCCGGGGAAGTAGCCGAACGTGACCTCGAGAACGCCCTCACCACCAGGATCACCGAAACCTTGCGTGAACTGGGACCGGGATTCTCCTTTGTTGGCCGCCAAGTTCACTTCGACGTCGACGGTGACGACTTCTACGTCGATCTCCTCTTCTTCCATATCGAGCAATCCCGCTTTAACTGCACTAAGGGTTTGCGCCGGCTGGGGGAGCAGTTCGCTTTAGCTGCCTGACTTGTCCGGTGTATAGCTCGGCGCCACTGCTGACCCGGTCGCTGATTTGGGTTGCCTGCACTTGTTTCTCCCGTATGTGGCGCAATGATTCCTCGAGCGCGGCGACTTCGCCGAGCCACGTCTTTTGCTTGGCCTCTTCAAGTCGCGTGACTGCGTTCGTCTCCAGCTCGTGAAGCCTGGGCAGCTGGGCAGGGTCGACTTGGAGCATGGGACAGCGCACACAAGCATGCTCATGAATGCAGGGCGTGCCGTAGGGGCGGTGGCATGTTCCGAGGGCAACCCTCCGGAGGGTGAAGTGGTTCTCGAATTCCGCCCATTCTTCCGAGGTGGGATCCCGGTACTCCTGTGCGGGGCGGAAGACTCGTCGGTTGTCGATGAAGCTGCGGTAGTTTCTGATGACCTGTTCGGGGTAGACGGCGATGTAGCCCTGGGTCGTGTTCAGGTTCAGGTGGCCGAGTAGGTGTTGGGCAATGTGGACGGGCAGACCGCTGTTGACGGTCTCCGTTGCGAAGATGCGGCGCAGGTCGTGAGGGGTGAAGGTTAGCGGTGTTCCGTCGATGTCCTTGCAGTCCGCCTTGGCGGCCAACGCGCCGAGGAGGCTTCGCGCACCGGCTGTGGAAAGTACCCGGGGAACACCGCCAAGCCTGAGCTGGAAGAGGTGAGGAAGCTTGGCTCCCCAACTGCGTTCCAGCGGGTCGAAGCGGCTTACGAGGGGAAGGGTGTCATCCGGTCCCTTTACCCTGCGAATAATCGTGGCCAGGACTGAGGCCAGTTCCGGAGAGGCTGGGATGAGCCGTTCCCTGTCGGTTTTCGAGGGAGCGACGTGCAGCAGGACTGTCGCTTCTCCAGCAGTCGGATCGTAACGCCGGATGGAGGTATGGGTCAGTTCAACGAGTTCCTCAACACCCAGTCCGGTCAGACGGAGGACCTCGAGAATCGCCCAGCTCCAGAACGCCGTTTCTTCCGCGCGACGCAACCGTATGACAGCACCGGTCTCCAGGTTCTCAACCGATGGCCACCCGTTGTCCCGGTAGTGGCCGCGGACAACGCGGCGATAGGTCGTCCCGTGAACGGTCAGGAGTTCACCTTCCGCTGCCTGGGATGCTGCTTGGAGAAGAGCGGCCGTTTCGGCGCGCTCCTTCGCCGCTGCTGAGACGAGGGCATTGAGCCAGGGTGCGAGGGTTCGGGTGCGCTGATGCATGCGCGACTGCCGTTGGTGCTTTTGCTTGGCCAAGTTGCTGGTTTCGGCCGCGCTGACCGGCGACGGACAGGCCCACAGCGCCCACCGCTCGGGCTCGGTGATCGCCCACTGGGCAAGGTCGGTGTAGAACGCCCGCACGGCGGTCAGGTGCGCAAAGTAGTCTCCGCGTTCCCGCCCTCCAGGCAGGTACCGAAGACGCTGCTTCCAAGCTGTCGCGGTGTCGTGCGGGAGCCTGATGCCGTCCTGCCCTGGATGATGGCGTTCAATGTCTGTCCAGAAGTTCCGGACCAGCATGCGGGTCAGTCCGGCCAAGGACGAGTAATCGAGAGCGGCAGCTCTCTCCGTAAGGTAGTCGATGAGCAACGAGCGGATCCTCGAATTGCTTACCCCGTACGCGTCGACGAGTTGTGGGACCGTGCGCCGTCCCTCCAGCTGCAGTGCACGGTAGTCGTCTGGTTCTCCTGATAGAGCCCCGCAAGCTTGGAGGGCTTGCCAGACCACGCCGACCGACCGAATTCTCCTCAAGGCTTTCCATTCAGCTTCGGCACCAAGGAACTGTGATGCCGTGACGCTCAGCAACGGGACACCTATACGGATCCTCAGGAGGGTCATCGCGTTCAGGGCCAACATTTTGGAGGTTTTCGACAGGCGGAAAGTGCTGAGCTTCTCATCCAACAGGGCAAACGTTTCGGAGTCAACGACGCTTCTGTAGGTGATGAACATGTGCGGCGGGGTTGCGGTCCGCAGCCAAAGCATGGAAGGCCGGACGACGCCAAGAACGACGAGAGCGATCACGGCACTGCCCTGCAGCGACTTCCTGTGCGGAATGAGATCCTGTTGCCCCCATGACGTGCCAGCCTGGTCGCAACCTGCGGCAATCCAACGCTGCTGCCAGTTATCGCCGGGGAAAGTGCCAAGCCATTCCAAGAGGTAGGCCAAACCTTTTGCCCGTTCCACCTGTCTTTTCTTGGTGCCTGGGAGCAGCTCGGTGGAGCGGGCAGTAATTTCGTTCAGGCTCCACCGGGCGCCCTCAGGGGCGGAGCGCGACTCCCAAGAGGTCCAGGTTTCAGGGACGGTCACTGTGACCGTCATGGCAAGGTACCGAAGAGCTCGGCCATGTCTGACGGGTCGTATCCCCAAGCGGGTGTTGGTGTTGAATTCGGGGGCGCCTCGTGGTGCTGCAGGACGCGTTGGACCATGTCCTGGGTGTTGGTGTGGATATATTTGGACGTCGTGGTGAGGTGCTTGTGCCTTAGAACGGCCTGCACGTCGGTAAGAGGGATGGACGGGTCATTGGCCAGCCGGGAAGCGCAGGTATGGCGGAAATCGTGCAGCGTAATGCCGGTTCCCAGAGCCTTGTTTACTCGCACCAGCATTGCCCGCAAAGCAGAGTATTGCAGCGGGCGGTAAGGCCGGCGAAGGGTACGCCACAGGGCGTCCTCAGGCGAGTTCAAGGGCATCTCGCCAAGGTAGAGCCTCAGCCAGGTTAATGAGTCCGGGGACGTGGGCACCCATTGGTACGCGCGAGTCCCTTTGGATACGACCGCGATTGACTGATTGCCCCAGTCGACGTCCCGGGCCTTTATTCCTAGCAGTTCGCTTGCCCGGGCACCTGTGGCCAGGTACATGGCCACCAATGCTTTGTCCCGGGTAGAGGTCAGGGCCGTGAAGACCCGGTCTACGAGGTCGTGGGAGAGCGCCCTGGGTGTCCCTGTGATGACGCGCTGTCGGTAAGGCGCCCGCTTCTGCGGGCGGTAAGGGGCTAGCGGGTTGTGATGTTCGTATCGGCGGATTCCCATGGCAGCGCTAGGTACCGGATTTGCAACCGGCCCTTGCCCTAGCCGGGCCTGATGCTCGTAGAACACAAAAAGTACCGAGAGCATGTGGTTGATCGAGGTGGGACTGTACGCGCGCCTGCTTGCGTGCTGTGGCTGCCTCATCCAGAGGACCAGGTCGCGCACGTCCTCGCGCGTCGCGGTGCTCCAGCGGATCCCGATGGCGGCCAGGAACCTCCACCAGCGCAGTAGGTCGAATGCGTAGGAACGAAGAGTCTGCGGGCTGCAGTCATTAGTGGCCAGCGTGAGCAGGAAGTTGTCGATCTCCTTGGCATCGGCGGTCAGGCCGGTGACGCGCCACGGCAATGCGCCGTCCGCCGTCCTGGTCACGCGGCCGATCCTCGGCAAGTCCGCTCCCGGTAGAACGCGTGGAGAATGGAACTCCTGACGGGAATCGGTCCAGTCCATAGTTGAGAGCCTTGCAGAACGGCAGGCCACCGGCCGTACGACACTCCGACATGCGCCTATGGTGGGCCGCCATCTGCGCGCCAAAGCCGACTGATCCGCTGTCTGCCGGCCAACTGTCCAAAGTTCTTTGGACCATTTGTTGCAAGGACGGGGAGCCACGCTGGATCGGGTTCTGAATTGTCCAAAGTTCTTTGGACTATTCAGGCGAAGGCCGTGCTGAGGGGTCCTGTCGGCTCCAACGACTAAGGTGGGGGCGTGCCCCAGATAGAACCTGACCTGCCCAACGGCTATGCCGGCATCCTCGTTTCCCTCAAGGAACTCGTCAGCTCGGCGCAGTTACGCGCTCAGCAGGCCGCAAGCAGTGCCATGGTCCAAATGTACTGGGAAATCGGGTCCACGATCCTCGAACGTCAGGCAGCCCAGCCCTGGGGAACCAAGATCCTGCAGCGACTGGCGACAGACTTGAAATCAGCGTTTCCCCACATGCGTGGATTCTCCCGTTCAAACCTCTTCTACATGCGGGCCTTCGCAGCAGCCTGGGACCTGTCCCATCCCGAGGACAAGGCTCGGGTTGGTGGCCTGCCCTGGGGCCACATCATCGAACTGCTCAAACTGAAAGACCCAGAGATTCGCAATTGGTACGCGGAACGAGCAGGCGAGCACAACTGGAGGCTTGAAGTCCTTGAGCACCAGATCACCACGGGGCTGCATCGCAGGGTGGGTGCTGCACCGAACAACCTTGAAGAACGTCTGTCCGAGGACGGGGCGGCGTTGGCACGCAGCGTAGCCAAGGATCCGTTGGTCTTCGACTTCTTGGGCTTGACCAAGGAGGTCGAAGAACTGGCCATGGAGGAGGCCATGACACAGCGGATGGCGCAGACTTTGGCTGAGTTCGGCCGAGGATTCGCTTTTTATGGCCGGCAGTTCCACCTCGATGTAGAAGGTGAGGACTTCTACATTGACCTACTCCTGGTACATGTGCCGACCAACCGCTTTGTGGTTGTGGAGCTTAAGTCCGGCAAGTTCAGGCCTGAGCATCTGGGACAGTTGAATTTTTACGTGGCGGCCGTCAACGACTTGGTAAGGTTCCCCGGGATGGCCCCCACGGTGGGCATACTCGTCTGCGGCTCAAAGCATGAGCCAACGGTTAGGTACGCACTTGACGGCTCCTCCCAGCCCGTCGCCGTTAGCTCCTACACCTACGACTCCCTTCCCCCGGAGGAACGGGCGGCACTGCCATCACCGGAAGCGATTACTGCCGCTCTTGAGCAAGGAACGGTGTCCGGCTCCGGTGCCGATGACTGAATACGGAAACCCAAAGCTATTAGACAGATCCCCGGACTGACCGTTCAGTGGCATCCGCGCCGTCCTGGAGCGCTTGGGGCATTAGGTGCCCGTACACCTGCTCTGTAGTTCGAATGGAGGCATGACCCAAACGGCGAGATATCGCGAAGAGGGACATCACGCCGTCCTGGATGAGCCACGAGGCATGGGTATGCCGCAGATCGTGAATTCGTGGCGTCTTCGTCATACCGTGGGCGCGGGCGGCATTCACGGCCGGCACCCAATGGTGCTGCCAGAATGGTTTGTGAGCGACTCGGTGGTGCGAGTAACTATGCTGGCCACCAACATAGGCTACGCCTAGCTGATACTCGTGGTTGGCAGAGGAGATGACTACCATATGGCATGGCCACGAAGAGTCCTGAACCTGCACCTGAGGGTCCGGATCAGTGCCCGCAACGTCGGGGCAAGGACCCTGACAATGCCAGCGCAAGTGCAACGGGCCCGGGAGGTCCAAAATTATCCCGGCGTCAGATCATCGACGAGGGGCTCGATAACGTTCTGATGCACGACGCCGAGCTGCTGCTCCGCCTCGCGGACGCCTGACTTCTTCCATTAGACGACGTCTAGGCCCTGTTAGTGCGGATAAAGTGCTGCGTTGCACAGATTTATCCCTGGTGTTGGCCGAGCCATCGTTGAACCACGCGATCGATGTGGGCTGGTAGCTCGTCCAGCTTTTTCGAGTCAGCCCACGTACTCATGAAGTCCGGGTCGTTGCTCTTTGGCGCATCTCTGATGTCGCGGATACGAACGGCCGCCGGCACCCCCGTGCTGACTCCGGTGACCAGCGCGTGCTGCTGAGCGAGACCGGGAAGCTGGTCGAGTAGGGAACGTGAGCTAAGCGATGTCGCGTGGCGGAGCAAGTTTTGGTCGGCTTCGTGCGTCAGACGGTGTGCGATTACGGTGCCGCACTGTGCTACAACCGTTTCGCTTAGTTCGCTTGGACGCTGGCTTGCGAGTAGCAGGGACAACCCGAACTTGCGGCCTTCCTTTGCGATCCGCTCGAATACGGACGTGGATCTATTCCCCGCCCCGTACGAGTCGCTTCGGGCAGGAATGAATCGGTGGGCTTCTTCGAGCACCAGCAGGACAGGATGCTCGGCCCGCGGGTCGCTTCGGACTGCGAAGTCAAACAAGATCCTGCCCAGGAGTGCGGTGACGTTCTCCAGAACATCGCTGGCCACCAGACTGAGATCGAAGATAGTGACGGACAGTCCGGTAGTGTGCTCTGCTGCTTGCTGCTCGTATAGCTTGGCGGCCGGCCAAAGCGAACCCTCGATGTCTTGAGTGGGATCCGCGCCCATCAGAAGGCGGAGGTACGAGCCCAAGGGGTCGTGGTGGTTCTCCACCCGCGTCATGAAGTCGTAGCGACCGTCTGCGAGTAGTCGGCTCAGGCGCATCTGAAGTGTCGCCACGTATGCGGCGATACGGTTGTCGCCAGCCTGCTCCATGGTGACGCGGTTAGGCAGGAAGAAGTCGCAGAGTTCTTGCAGAGAGTAGTACACCGGCGCATCGAAGTCCGGCGACGTCTGCGCGCTGCCGACACTGAGCGCGCCTAACGCCTCCGAGATCTGGGCACGAAGACCATCGAACAAGCTGTTGAGGGCAACGATTTGCTGCGCATTCAGTGGCGTCCATTGCTCGGGCCGGATCTTCGCATCCCTAACCGTTTCACGCAGGAGTTCCAGCATCACCGCCCACTGGTCACTGCACGGACCGCAGTCGTCGACCTGCGCTTCGAATAGCGCTTCCAGTGCGGCTAGCTGCTGACAGACGCGCAGCTCGGCCTGCTTATCTGAGTACAGCCCTTCGATGATCGTGATGACGCTGCGCACGGCCAGCAGTCGGTTAACGTCGGACCGCCCCTCGGACTTGGTTGCGCGTGCGTCCGCGACCGAGCGTTGCAGCACCGGGGCCTGGACACCTTCGCCTGCCCGGAAAAGTGCGAGGTTTTCCTCATTGTTCATGAACCAGTGCGGAAGGAACAGCCCATCAGTCGCACCAAGCGACGGGCCCAGCACCACAGTCCGGGTGGCCCGACCGCGCGCTGTGTCTCGATGAAACGACTGCGCGTACTCCCCATTGACATCGAAGATGACGATGTGGCCGTTGGGAATTGGGCGGTCGAGAAGACCATCGATGATCGCCATCACGGTGCACGACTTTCCGGATCCCGTCGAACCAACGACTGCGCAGTGATGTCCGAGAAGCAAGTTCGCGTCCAGATGGACGTCCTGATCGGCTGCGACAGTGGAAGTGCCAAGGCGCAGCGCCGGAACGTCACGAGGAAGGAAGATGCTTTTCACCTCATTGGGCGTTGCGGAATGCACGGGGGCATGCAGCGGCGGGTACCCCGTCAGCCCAGATTTGAACGCTCCGCTTTCAAATCGGCCAACAACGGCGGCCTCCAGTTCGTACGCGCTCTGATCATCTTCACTCCGGACAACCGGCACGTCGGCTCGGTCCACCCGGCGGCTGATATATACGCCGGTCACAATGGCGACGACCCGATGCGCCCCCGCCGGAACTGTGACGTAGGAGTTCACGACACCGACGGTGTGCAGACCGTCCGGTCCAACCTTTGTGAACCCCTTCGCGCCGATGTCCAGAGCGACTCGGATAGTCGTACTCTGCACCGACGTGACGCGTCCGATAACTCCGACTTCAGGCATCGAGGTCACTTCGGTCGGAATTTCTGGAAGTCGATCCCCGGCCGATGTACTCCAACGATTCGATCAGGTCGGAAATCGTCCGAGGAGAAGTAACGCCTTGACCCAGTGATGGGTCCGGCATCAGCTCAGCAAATTCAGTGAACTGGCCAGCATCTCCGGTAAGCACCGCGATCCTCGCATCTGGAGCCTGGGCAAGTGCGGCAACCGCCGTCTCTCTCATCTCGCGTCCACCATCATTGACCTGTCTACCGATCGCGTCGTCGGACGCTAACACCTCGGTCATCACCGAACTATCCAAGACTGCGTATGGGTCCACAACAAGGACATTCAACGCTGGGTTGACTGCAAGGCTGCGCAGCAGAATCCGGTTGATATGAGGGTCCGCGAAGCCGTATCCGACGGAGATAATTGCTGTGTCGTCTTGCTGCACCGCGTCGCCGAGCTGCCGCATCAGATCAGAGTAGGGGAAAGCGAGCGTGTCGCCTTCCTTGGCAGTGGTCGGGTAAATTAGGACCTATCTTTTCCGGCCGGTGCGTCGTCGGCCACCTGATGCACCTCCAGCGATTCGACGCCGGTGACGCGATCCCGTTCTGTCCTGGCACGCCAGTTCAAGCTGCCGTGAATCTTATGGATGTACAAGGCGCTGTCAGCACGGGCGAGGACCTTTTGAGTGCTGGTGTCGATCCGGTGGAAGTCGAGGCCGTAGAAGGATAGGTTGAGTCGCCGATCGACAGTCCCACTGAAGCCGTCGATATAGGGATACCCGAGCTCGTCGAGAGCGCGTTCAATAACGAGGTCGTAGTTAGTAGTAAAGATGCGCGGCCGGGGCAGATTGGAGCGGCGGGAGCGCACCATGCGCGAGAAGAAGGTTCGGTGAGCGCGCAGTGGGTCCTCACGGTGCTCCGCGGCGACGCGGCAGCTTGCACGCCTCGACGAGCGCCGAACCGATCTTGTGTCGAAGTGATTCGAGCGCGTCGACGTCGAACGCCTTGGCTGCCGCCCCCTCGCCGAGGGTTACTCCGTCTCCCTGGGTGTGTACCGCTAGCGCGGCCGCGAGCTGTAGGGCGTTGAGGAGCCGTTCGAGATCGCCGTCGTCACCGGGGTTGAGCAGGTTCAATAACGCAGCGTCGCCGTCATCGACTATGTCACCGGAGTCGACGATCAACTCCATGACCTTCTCGTTGTTAAGGTTACGCGTCTGGGGAGAACCAAGGTGAAAGGAGGCTCCGGAGCCAACAAGGACTACGAGGTTGTGTACTTGCAACAGATTTGAGAGATGCTCCTGAAGGATATGTCGGTCGTCGATGGTGACCTTGGACTTAATGAGTCCGCCGACTATGAATAGCCCCTGCGTAGCCTGATGGTGATCTGTCCCCATGTGCTCACTCTCTCATGACGTCGGCTCTGCACCTGCAGTTCGTGTCAAGCCGTTCGGGGCTGCGAAATGAGGGCGGTCTCGCCGGCCCGCCACTTGGTGGCATCGTGGATGAAGCTGATCACCAGTCACGGCTGGTCCAAATTTGCGAAGGCGCGGCGGATGCAGCTGGTGCAGGAAAACTGAAGCCGCGGTAGCTGCGCTGTGGGACCAGGCGTCGGCCCGCTTTTGCCTTTCCCAACCAATCTGCAAGATCATCAACGTCCTCACCACGCATGCCCTCGGCGAGACAACGTTCCCGAAACGCGGTGGTTTCCACATATGTCCAACGATGACGGACATTCATGAGGTCCGCCTTGAACTTGGCCTGTTCGTTCCACTTGAGATGGTTGTCGTATCCGCGGGCCATTCGAGCGAGGTACTCGATGATGGTGATGACGCTGGGCGGCAGCGATGACGTTTCCATGGCCGTAAAGCTACTACGACCAACTGACACCAGGAGGGCAAGTCTTCCATTAGAGGAAGACGGCCCAAGTACTTCCAATCGTGCCGCAGGCAACCCCACCGCCAACAAGGCCGAGATCCCACCGTGCCCTGCTCCGCTCGAGAACTGGTGCGATGTCCGCCATGTGCGCCGCGTGAGTAAACGGTTCGACGGAGAAGAGGCCTGTCCGTCTCCCTTCCTCGACTTGCTCAGGCGCTGAAACTTCAGCTGATTTGGACAGATTGTGTCGGGCGCGCAGAGCTACGCGTCCAGTCCAAAAGTGGAAGCACGCCCCCGAGAACAATAAGGACGATGACAAAGGCAACATTCATTTTCAGAGCTTAGGGCGCCGAGGCTACGACTTTCATCAGCGCCCCATATTAAGCCCATCTTCGCACTGAACGGTCCCTCGCAAAGTCATAACTGCCCGTTAGCCGGTCCCTCATCGGAACGATGTCCGGTGCGACTGATGAGGGCTCGACCTTTACGTGAGTCGAGCCCTCACGGCTTGGTGCTACTTCTTGTTCTCAGTGATGCTGGTTTTCGGATTGCGTGCGGCTGCAGCGGGGGTAATGTACAGTCCGGTTACGGCACTGCGGTGCTGCGTCGCAGTTGTGCGATTTGATCCTGATTCAGTGACGCTGGTTCGCGGGTGCCGCGCGGCAGCCGCATTGGAGATGTATCGGCCAGAGATGCTCGATCGGTTCGGCATGATTCCTCCTTCCTGGTCTTCGAGGATGAGCTCAGAGTCGACTTGCTGGTGAGCCGGCGCCTCGTCCAATGCGTGAACGAGGCTGAGTCGTGGCGGAGGCGGCTCCTCAATATCCGCGAGACGTCGTACGATCGGTACGCTGACGCGAAGGTCGTCGGCTACATCGGCGAGGGTCGTGCCGTCTTCTTCGAGGAGGGCAAGCGCGTTCTTCAGTAGCTCGGGACACTCGCCTGGGAAATCACGGATTGAGTACGTCGCTGGCTTGACTGTATTCAGCGTGATAAATGCGCGCCGATAGGTCGACTCCGAGATTAGATCAAGTTCCTTGCATCGGTATAGGAGTGAATGAATTGAGACACCCCAACGCAGGCTGATCTCTTCCAATTTCGTGAGATTAAGTCTCCGGGGAAGTTCGTGTTGGATTTTTTCCTTGGGGGTGAGGAACTCTGCCGCGAAGGCATCCGCGTCGCGCTCCATCTGGCTGTCGGAACCGTGACGGCCGTGGTGAAGCACGAGGTGACCGAGTTCGTGAGCTCCTGAGAAGCGGTGCCGCAACACGTCATCTGCCTTATCCGGGGTGAGGACGATGACTGGGCGAGGCAGAGATCCAGTAGAAAACGCATCAATCTTGCGTTTGGGATCTAGCTCGCTCTCTCGCATTGAGAACAAGACGGTAAGGATTCCGTGCTGTTCAAGCTGGTAGACAAGATGAGGAATAGGCTCGGTGCCAAGCCCCCAGTGGGCGCGCATCAAGCGAGCCGCAGTCACAGGGTCGGGAACATCTTCCGATTCCGTGCGTGCCCAATCAGGAAGATCGATTGAAGGGAACTCGACGAACTCCTCGAGGTAACGGCTCAGCTCCCAAATCAGCTCGACATAGGCAGTGGCTTGCTGCTGTTGAGCGACGGTCGTCGAACGAAGCCGGCGGAACGAAGCTTCGGAAACCTCAACACGCACGGAAGGGCGACCGAGAGTGAAGAACTCAATTGGAACATTCAGGGCGGTAGCTAACGCTGAGATTGTCTCCCCTCTCGGCGTGATTTCACCTCGCTCGTATTGCCCGATGGCGGCAGCCGAAACACCCACTTTTTTGTGCAAGTCGGTCTTCGTCAGCGCACGGAAGCGACGGGCCTGTTCAAGCCGTGAAGGGTCGAAGGCGCGGGCGACATCGGTGGCCGTGATGGAACGTTCTACTGAGGCCATTACTGATTTTTCTCGGTTGGATTGTTTGGCTGTCGGCGCCGTTTAACGGTGGTTCGGGGTCGAGGCGAATCGGCGAAACCATCGACCGCTTGGGGCCTGTTTTCTATAGTCGCCGCCAGGCTCGGCATGCGTCGGTACGTGAGCGTCTCCGGTTCGATAAACCGGAGGTAGCGGCCATCAAGACGCGCAGGTGCCCACATGATCTGCCCGACAGCGAGCGGGGTGCTGCTAAAGAAGGGGATAAACAATTCGGAGCGGCCACCATCCTGCTCGACGTGCCGAAGGGCATCTTCGACATGCATGCCCTCGCCTGCTGGTGTCGTGCTCGGTTCAAAGTCGAAAAGCGTCGGATCAGAAGGCTCTCGACGGTGGGTGCTGTTGGCGGCGAAATACTGCTGTCTGGTTTGCGAGAACGATCGGAGCCATAACTGTTTCTTGTTTCGCCGCATCTTGTCGCCGGCTCGGATGGGAAAGATGAGTCCTCGCCCTACGAACATGAGTCGCCGTGACGTCCTCGGGATCGGCACCTCGCGGTAGCTCGGCAGCTCACGGAGGAGGGCGCGGATTTCCTTTGGGGCAGCCTTGGACATCCCAACTCCATACACGTCCAGCTCGCCCTCGGGATCGGCGTATTCCGTATGGGCGCGGCCTGTACGTGCCTGCGCTGCCTGGATTCCAGCTGGAATGCCTGCCTGCAGAGCGTCTAGTTCGGCTAACGAGAACGCAGAATGCCAATCCCGGGTGTTGCCCGGCGTAGGACTTGGTGTCACTGTGGACCTCCTAGGGTTACCGTCACCCTAGCACCAAAACTTCAGGAAATATCAAAATTCGGTCAAATAATCTGTGTCGCCGGTTCGGATTATTTCATTTAACGACCATTCTGGCTTGCAATTCAGCCATGCTCCGAGCGCAGCGGCAATGCAGCCTCGAAAGAGCTCCCGCCGACAGGTGGAGTAAGTATCCACCCTGTGAGAACCGTAACGAACCGGCTCGGGCGTTCCGTCCATAGCGCTGCGACTTCGTCTGCTGCCAGGTTCGGTCAGCAGCGTTCACGTCGTCAGCTCCTCCTTATACGAGGGGTGTCGGGCGTTACGCTCCAGGCTGTCTCGCAACCTCGTACGTCTAGTGCGGTTAACCCGCTATGTGGTCATCGAGCTGAAGACCGGCAAGTTCCAGCCGGAATACGCCGGCAAACTGAATTTCTATGTCGCCCTCGTTGACGACGTGCTCCGCCGTGACCATCACAACGAAACGATTGGGATTCTCATCTGCGGAACCAAGAACGACCGCAGCGTCAGATACAGCCTCGGACGCTCGACATCGCCAATGGCTGTCGCGGCCTACACCTACGACAAACTCCCGGCCGAAGAACAACAGGCTCTCCCGGACGAAAGCCACCTGACGGCAGCCTTGGATTGGGCCGGTTCCCTGGAAGAATAAGCCGGCCAGCGAACGCGCCCCGCATCCGCCCACGACAAACTCACAGGACTCACTTCAACTCACAGGCGAGGCCACGGCTGAAGTTCGGCGCCAGGCATCGCCGGTAGCACGACGTGAAGGAAGTTGATGCGAACTGTGGCCCCTCTGCACTAATGAAACTCGGCGTTGCCCATGGCCACGGATGCACCCGTCGACTTACTCCATACGGCTTTGCCTGCTGCTTCAATTGACGGGGCTGTGGAGCTAGACGGGGAAGTTTCCGAAGTACAGGGAGTATGACCTTGAATTTGGATCAGCGGCCGGTGCCAAACCGCTGGTCGCGTCCGCCCAAGTATCTTTGTCACCCCAGGGGTTGTTGAACCAGAAGCCGCCTTGGTCTGTGTCAGTCCCGGTTATCACGATCGCATGGGCTCCTCCGCCAGTGCCGGGACCGCTGAGATATGGAAAACCATTCACATAGTGAAAATAGATCAGGGGCCCCAACCGGTCCGAGGCCTCATAAAGTGAGTTCAGGCTCAACGGCTCATCCGGATACGCGGGGTAGAATCCGAAAGATGCCATTCTATTCTGAAAGTCCACGACATCCGTGGCCATGTTATCGATACAGGACATCGACGGGTCGAAACCGCCCGTATACTTCCCTACGCCGACACTGCTTTGGGTCCAATAGGATTCGACCATCGCCATTGATGCGACCCAACAAATCGGGTTCTCGGCCCCCTGCTCAACCACAGGAACGTCGTAACTGCTTTGGGGCATAATAATCACTGCCTTAGAACAAGCAATAATGCCTTCGCACCATACTCCCCCCCCAACCCCACTGACAATACCCGCATTCAATTGGCTACCGTGCCGTGCTGATGACCAAACGAGTCAAGAGGGATGGATCGCTGCGGGACGCATCCGTCGAGCCATCACCCGCAGCCCGGACAAGCAGGAACGTTCTGTTGCTGAAGTGGCCAAGAAGACATACCGGCCAGCCGGCATGTTCCACGGCGCTTTCGCAGCTACCTGCGAGTATATTTCAGTCCCATAAACACTCTTCACTTTCCCGTCGGGCCGGGCCATAATCTCCATACGTTATGTGCCTCGAGTACCTCGATGTTGTTTGACGCCCGCCGCGTTCTTAGCAAGCAACTGCGACATGCGCACATGCTGATATCCGAACGCAAACCTGCATTCGGCAACAAAAGCAGGGCGAACTGAATTGAGGCACATCCAAACCACCCAGGTCCGAGTCGAGAGCTTTGAATTTACCCGCGATAGTAACTTCATAAACCTGTAGCCGGCGCATTCTTTCCGAAGTGACGTGTCAGCAATTTGCCTGACACCGGTTGCAATTGCGCTCTCACATGATCTGGGTTTTCTAAAGGGCAAGGAACCTTCCCCCGGGTTCCACGATCAGGGACGGTGGCGAATGGGCCAGCCCGATGACATCCCGCGAGACGAGCAGCCAAGGGTGGATGCCCGTCTTCTGCGAACACAGGACCTCGTTGACCTTCGTTTGGAGGCCTGGGGCTGCACCATCGAACCGGCCGGGGCTGAGGGCGGCAGCGAACTGGTCGCCGGACCGGATGCTGTCCTGGTCCTGCACTTCCCGCCGCAGCATCTGGGCGAGGAAGTATGGCAGGCAGGATCGCCGCCCGCCCCTCCAGCCAAGCCTGACCGGCCCTCGGGCCACATAGCCGCGGGTCCGACAAGGCTTGTCTATGCGATCCCTGAGGGCCTGCGCATCCCCTACACGCTTGAGCATCTCTTGCGGGCGCTCCAAGGGCTGGCCCTGCGGGTCTCGCCGAATGCGACGCCGGCCGGGGAATCCCAGCAGGGGGGCGTCCAGAACGCGACGGACCTGGAAACCGCCATTGAGGCCCCCTACCACCTCATCGTCTCACCAAGCACGCGGGGTGCTTTCCGTCACTCCGCCGCGCCCCAAGGCCCACCTGAACGTACTGAGATCTGGCGGACCCACCTGACTGTCCGGCTGGAGGATGGGACATTCGATGATGGCAATCCCGACCAGCGGATCGTCCGTGCACTGTGGAACCGCGACAACGATGTGCCCCCACCGGGTTTCGACCAGCCGCTGTCCACGTACGACCGTAATGCCCTCGTTGCCCAAACCCATGGCGGGGAGCCCGGCAACGCCGGAAGTCCGCTGCTGGTCAGTCATTTGTCGTTGTCCAGCCTGGGCGCATGGTTCGACTGGAGACAGTCCTGGGAGTTCCCGGCTGACATTGTCGACTACCGGCATCAGGCGTACATGGGCCGTGACGCTTACGTCCGCGTAGTGTACCCAGGGTTCCTGTTCCCCTTCGGTCACCGGTGCTTTCTCGTCAAAGTCACCGAGCGTGAGGTCAAGCACCGTGATGTTCCCGTCGCCTACCTGTGGCAGCGCTGGTTCATCCTCATCCGCCAGCCCGACAGGGCCTACCCCGAGGAGGACCGCGACAACCCGTTCACGCATGTCACCATCAGCCCCCTCGTCACGCCCGACATCGACCCGCCACCGGAGGGCTACGAACCGTTTGTGCCTACCCGTAACGGCGTCCCGTTTGCCTTCACGCTCACCACGGTCGATCGTGCCGGGACGGTAAAGTCGTGGCCGGCGCCCCTGGTGTTCGTACAGGCCGGCAAGGACGGGCCTCAGGTCATCCTGTACGAACCGGACAAAGCATCGGCGCGTTACTTCTCGGTGCGGCAGATTCAGGGGCGCGGGCAGAACCTGGCAGTCGCGAAACCCGTCAAAGACGGAGATACCTCGGTCGAGGTTACTCACTTGGTCTTCGACGGGGAGATCGACGTCGAAAACGTCACCAGCAGGCCCTACCTCACCGAAACGCGGGCGGTTGTTCCGTCGATGCGTCACCTGGCCCCACAGGCACCGGCCGTTGACCTTGTATTCGCGAAGCCCTATCTCGCTCACGGGTTGCCTCCCCGGGGCCTCGATGCAAAACCCGTCCCCGGCACGCCCAACGCAGGGGAACTCATCCTCGCCCTCAAAAGCCCACCCGCGGCTGTGGACTTCAGTAATGGCTCGGACAAGGCGGGCGGGTTCGTCGCACCCAACGTCTCCGTCCAAGGCATCTCCCGTGCACTTGGGGCTATCGGCGAAAATGGCAACAATCCGTCGCCGTTCGAAGCCGGAACGTTTGATCCCGCATCATTCCTCTCCGGTGCGATGCCCAAGCTGTTCGGACTGTTCAGCTTGATGGAGCTCCTCAAGGTAGCCGGGTTCGACGAGGCCCCGGCGTTCGTCTCGGACGCGCTCGATGCCGTGAGCAAAATGCTGACGGAAGCCACGCGCTTGAAGACAGCGCTCGACGAGGCACAGGAACGCCTCAGCCACGAGGTTGCGGAGGCAGCCCACAGCGGTGCGCAGGCCATCGCACACCACGCCAAGGACCTGGTCGACGCTCAGGCCGAGGTACTGAAGGCCCACCTCGATGCGCTCGTCGCGGCCATTCGGGGGCTCCCCGCCAACCCGGAGACGGTAAGTTCGGCCGCAGCCACGGTTGCCGCTGACCTGCAGCCGCTTCTGGCCGCCATCGGCGTGCCCGGCCTTCCTGCCGCCGTGCGCTCGGCGCTGGAGAAGCCGGCACGGACGCTGAAGACGCTCGCCGACATTGCCGACGACGCCGCCGGTCTGGCCCAGATGCTTCAGGGCGCGGCCGGAGGGCAGATCACAGCCCGGCTGCACTGGAAACCGGCGATCCAGCCTTGGGGACTGCCCGGAGTGCCCAACATCTTCAAGCCCAAGGACGAGCATGCCCTGCACATCGACGTTGAGGTCCGGGCATCGGCGACTGCCCCTCCGGCCGTGGATGTTCTCGCTGAGATCGTAGACTTCGACCTCAACCTCATCGGAGATGGCTCCGCAGGCCTGATGAGACTGATGTTCCGGCGCATCGGATTCCACGCCGGGTCGGACGGAAAATCAGAGGTGGACGTAGTGTTCGGCGGCATCGGATTTCTCGGTCCGCTCTCGTTCGTCGACCGCCTCCGCGAACTCATCCCCTTCGACGGTTTCTCCGACCCGCCCTATGTCGACGTCGCACCTGCCGGCGTGACCGCCGGCTTCGATCTCGCACTTCCCAACGTGTCCGTCGGGATGTTCAGCCTGGAAAACATCTCCCTGGGGGCCGACGCCCGAGTCCCGTTCCTCGGAGACGCACTGACGATAGGGTTCCACTTCTGTTCCAAGGATGCGCCCTTCCGGCTCACGGTGATGTGCATCGGCGGCGGCGGATGGCTGGGACTGCGCGCCTCGCCCAAGGGCCTGGTATTGCTGGAACTGGGACTGGAAGCGTGTGCGTGCCTCTCCGTTGACCTCGGGGTCGCCTCGGGATCGGTTTCCATCGCCGTTGGTGTCTACCTGCGGCTCGAGGCGGACAAAGGCCTGCTCGCTGCGTACTTCCGCATTCGGGGCGAGGTCGACGTGCTTGGCCTGATCAGCGCGTCCATCACGTTAGAACTCTCACTCACCTACCATTTCGAGACCGGCAAGCTCATTGGCCGCGCCTCGCTGGTCGTGGAAGTCGAGGTGCTATTTTTCTCAGCCTCCGTGGAGATCTCAGTCGAACGCAAACTCGCCGGATCCAACGGTGACCCCACCATGTACCAAATCATGCCGCCTGACCAGGACGGCATGAACCCCGACTGGGCACGATACTGCGACGCGTTCGCACCGGCATAACGTAGGAGAGCACCATGCCCACCACCGTCCTGGCGACAGCACTGCCCCACTCACTGGCTGATAATGCCCCGTTCCAACTGACCATCTTCTTCACCCACAAACTCACAGGAGCCGGCACAAATCTTTCTGACTTCCCCGCAGCAACCAACTGGGTCAGCACCCTCGGCGCCTGCACCCTGTCCCTAACGACCTCACTCGAGCCCAACCTCTCTTTGCCGCTGCGGATCGTATCGGCCCCCGACGGCCCCTCCTGGTCCGCCCTACTGCCGCCAGGAACCCCGGTCGCCCCCTTCCCAGCCCCATCGCTGTCCGGCGAGACCTGGCGAACCAACCCGGCAAGCCGCATGAGTGATCACGCCGTCGACCTGCACCTGGCAGCGATCACCGCCGCGCCGACGCTCCGGCCCGCCGTGTCCGCCGACCCCGTAGCCCACCGGCTGCTGGAAACCCTCGCAAACCTGGACCAGGACGGCCCGCTGCGCCGGCTGCTTGACGATGCCCCGGCACGGGCCCGCCGCCGTTTCCAAGTCCCTGGGCAGCGACTCAGGGATGCACTGACAACCATCGGCCCACTGACTGAGCCCGACGAAACCGATCCGCGGCAGTGGCACGGAGGCGAGCTGCCACCACCGCCTCCCTACCAGTCAACAATCGAGGACCAACCTTCACCCGTCCAAACACTGCTGGACGACCCCGACGCCGACCTGCGTGTCACCACACAGCTGGATGAGCTCAGCGGCCAGGACCTCGCACATGACCCGCAGCTGCGGATGATCGTCGACGCACATTCAATGCGGCGATACTACGAACGCCCCGAACAACCGCAACAGGAACCAAGCCCCCTGCCCGACCCCGACGCGCCCCCAACCCCGCGTCCGGCGATCCCCGAGCGCGACTTCCACACCAAAGTCGCATCATTCGGCTCCACGCCCGCGCTGCTGCGCCGGCTCGGCCTTGCCGTCGACGTCGTGCTCGACGGCATCGACGCCGCGGCCGCCAGGACCACCCTGAGCGGTGCCACATGGGTGAGCGTGACCGTCGCCTCACAGGGTGTTGACCTCGAAGTGCTCCCGCCACGCCGCACGTCAGTCGTCGTGGACGGGGCGGTGTTCGCTGCCCAATCCAGCGAAGCATGGGTCGGCGGAGCGCTCCCGCTCGGTGACGAAGAATGGGTCGTGCTCGACACCGACCCCGACGCCTCGGGCCTCAAACTGGACCAGCACGCACGAAACCTCGCACGCCAATATGCCAGCGAAGCAAACGGGGACCCCGCCACATCGGCTCCCGGGACCCTGCGTGCCACAGGCTTCGCTCTGGCCCGACGTGATCGGGCCGGACAGGTACGCGAACGCGTACAGGCAGCCGAGCAGCTGGCCGATGACAGCACCCGCGAATTGGTGTTGGATGACCTGGTACGCGGCATCAGGGTTGAGGTGTGGGACGACGTCACCCAGGACTGGCACAGCCTGCACCAGCGCCGAGTCACCGTCACAGGCGAACCCGGCGGACTCAGCATCCTTCATGATGCGCCCGACGTCGGTTTCCTCCAGCTCTCCGCCCTCAACCGTGCACCCGGGGACACAACCAATGGGTACTACCTGCACGAAGTCGTTGCCGGCTGGGACGGCTGGAGCCTGTCGGCGCCGCGGCCCGGGCTGACCATCGTCCACGTTGAGCCCCCAGGGCCGGACGGGACCACCGAGACGGTCGTCGACGCCCCGGGTGATCAGCCACTCGACGGTGCCCACATCACCACCCGGGTGGAACCCAAATCACTGCCGCGACTGCGGTACGGGACCTCCTACAGCTTCCGGGTCCTCGCCGTCGACCTTGCGGGGAACTCCGTTCCCCAAATCCCGCCAGAGGACCGGCCCCAGCCCGCGGAACCCGACGAGGCTGCGCTCCAGGCAGCCCACACCCATCTGGACTGGCTGCGGGAAAGGTACGCGGCGCGCGACAGGGCGAGCCTGGCAGCAGCTGGCCGTCACGCAGTCATCGAATATTTGCGCAGCCACCGGCGTGCTGGCGTATTCCCTCTGGCTGATGAACTGCTGTCCGGTGACGCAGGGATCGACGCGACGCTTCAAGGCCTCATCACCCGGGCCATCGGCGAGGAGCCGGCCGTGTCCGCCGCCCAACACCAGTTCGACGAGGCCATGATCGCCTCCCGCATCCTCGCAGAGTCACGTGACATTCCACGGATCCGCCCGCAGCTTCGGGTCGACGCCGCAGTCTTGGCCAAGCTCGCCCGCAACGATGACCTCCTGCTTCCCGAGGAGCTGCGACGGCCAACCCGCTTTACCGTCACCACGCCACGGCCGTATCTTCGGTGGGAGCCGGTCCCGGCACCGGCAGTTGTCCCACGCCACAAGCTCGGCACAGGTGAGCAGGTAGCGCACCTCGTCGTGCGCAGCGGCAGCCCCGGCTCACCCGGCCCCGGCACCGCGTCCACTGCCGAACGGCACCTCGCACCGCCCAAGGCGACACAGCTGGAAGCTGAAGCCGCCGGTCGCTTTGACGCCGCCATTGGCACCGGCAACACCGCTGAAATCCGGCGCCTGTACGCGGTCGCGCTGGCCGAACGCGGCACACTGCTGGACCAATACGTGCCGAGCCTCAACGATCCGCGCACGGTCGAGGAACAGCCCGGCATCGCCCTGGTGGACCGTCCCGGCGCCGACACAGCGTCGCCGCACCGTGCGACGCTGGCGGACATCACCGCCGACCGGGGCCGGCCAATCGGCGAAGGGCAGTACGTCGTGCACGACACCGACGCGCTCCGCCTGCCATACCTGCCAGACCCCTACGCCACCGGTGTTTCGCTCGTGTTCTACGAGGCCGGGGCGCCGCACCTGCTCCCTCAGCCGCGGGCACTCCAGGCCGTCACCGTGCCGTACCCGGGACAGTGGCCGTCCCTGCAGCCGTTGCGGTTCGTCCTGGAAGCAGGGGAGACCCTCGACGCGCGGGTCAGTGGACACGAGATCCGGGTGACAGTGCCACCCGGTGAGCAAGTGCGTCTCGCTGTCTCCAGCACCCTCAAGGAAGCCGAACTGGACAAGTTCGGCCTGTGGCGTTCACACCTGGCCAGCGTCGTCGACCCTTCCGACGGTTACACCCCCGATGAACTCGTCGCCTCCGTCGCTCTCACCCGCGCCGCAGCGTCCGGATGGACATGGTGGCTGACACCCTCGATCGATGTCCGCCTCGTACACGCCCTGCCCGCCCCGGCACGGCCGCCGGTGCTGTCCGACCTGAATCTTTTCCTGCGTCCCCCGGGACGGGCGGTCGCTGCTTTCAGCGGACTGGTCGATATCCACGGCCCCAGCACGGACACGCTCATCATCCGGGCCAGCTGGACAGAACAGATCGACGACGTCGCCGCAGACGGGCCACAGGAAGTGAGCAAATCGGACGTCGTCGTCCACTCGCCCGTCGGAGAGCGCGAGCGGACCGGGGTGCTCTTCCTGTACGACTTCCTCCCGGAAGGCCCGCTCTACCAGTCACTGGAAAATCTCGGGTTCCACCGAATGCTGCAAACATTCGAGGACACGCATTACCGTCGCGTGGCCTACACGCCAGGCGGCACGTCCAGATTCACCGAGTTCTTCGAACCGTCCCAGATAGCAGAGGAGGCCGCCGCAGGCGAACAGGTACTGCTGGACATCCCGTCCTCAGCCCGCCCAGCCGCGCCCGTGGTGCTCGATACCGTGCCACTGCTGCGCTGGCAGGAACAGCCCGACCCGGACCAGCCATTTGCCTGGCAAAAGGTCCGGCGATCCGGCGTCCGGATCTGGTTGGCGCGTCCCTGGTTCTCCTCCGGCGACGGTGAGCTGCTCGGCGTGCTTCTCTTCGACCCGTACGAATGGGTGCAAGACGGAGACGGCTCATGGAAACGTCAGCTCAAAGGGCAGCAAGCCCCCGATGGGGCCACCAGCCTCTGGGCCGCCGATCCGATCATTCAACACGGAGGCACAACCTCAACCCCTACCGTCCCACCGCTACTCACCTTCGACCAGCTGGTTCTCGACGTCGTTGAAAGCAGCGCAGCGCAAAGCGCCGGGATCTCCCCGCCCCTGGGCGGGGAGATCTACGGCGGACGCGACCGCGGCTGGCCGGACGCCCCCGGCAGTCCGGCCACCGTCGCCGACGCGGTCCCGCTGCGTGACGTCCGAGGACACCCATCGGTGCGAGTGCTCGGGTACCAGCCGGAATACGACCAGGCATCCGGACGCTGGTTCGTTGACGTCGCCCTGCAAGAGACCCCGGCCCTTTGGCCATTCGTTCGACTCGCCGTCGCCCGCTACCAGCCGCACTCAATTGAGGGCTGCTCACTCTCACCCGTGGCACTGACAAACTGGGTACAGCCACTGCCAACCCGTACACTCACGGTAAGCCGACCAGACCGCGCCCACGTCCAAGTCACGTTGACCGGGGTGGTTAACTGGCTGCGATGGGATCCGGAATCCGAGCCCTCCCTCACCGGCGAGCAGCTAAGCGCCGACAGCCCAACGGGAGCGGCCGCCACGAGAGCCGCCCGACTGCATCAGAGCAGAACAGTTCGCGCAACAATCCAAACCCGGCCGGCAGACGCCACCGACCTTGAATGGCAAAGCCTGTCGTCAACGACACTTGTCGCGGGCTACCTGGAGGAAACAGGAGGCTACCGGGCAACCTGGACAGGCTCCGTTCCGCTGCCCGAGGCCTCCGGAACGCCAGCAGGGGACGCAGCCGGTTACCCGACACTGCGCCGCCCCGGCGGCGAGGAGCTATCATGGCGACTGCTGATCGAGGAGCATGAGCTCCTCAACAGCGATCCCACCTACTCCGGCGATGAATTCGCCCGCGTCCCGAGACTCGTCTACGCCGACGTGGTATCTCTGTGAAGCCCTGCCCACCGCGGTCCTGTTGGGCAAATACGATGGCCGGATGACCGCTGAACCGACTGAGCACCCCTTCAGCGTCTGCTGGTACTGTCCGGCCATGGATGAACTTCTGCAGCAGATGCCGATCGCCGCAACCCTCGGCGCCGCCAAGATTGGCTCCACATGGCGGGAACTCGGCAACGTCGAAAACCTCGACCTGGACTTCGACCTGGATACCTGACACGCCCCCCTTGTCCGCGTCCTATCCGGACGTGATTCTCACTCCCGCCACTGCACCTGTCCGGGGACCTGTTGGGTCATTCCGCGTCAGGCTGACCCAGACGTATCCGGCCTGCAGGTCCACGACCTGGGACACGGTCTCCGAGCAATCGAAGACTAGTGAAATTGGCTCGGACCCGGTTCCTGGATCTTGGCCGATGTGTATCTGCACGCCGTCCGTTCCCACGCAGGAAGCTGTGACAGCGTGGGCGCCGGAAGTCTTCACCGTCGCCGATTTTTGGAAGCCGACCCCCGGCCCGTCAGCCGGTCCGGAATCGTCGAGAAGCACAGAGCCGGGTGCTGCGGCGAGTCGCTTCTTCAGTTCGGCGAAGTTGCTTGTTTCCGCGGCCAGCACTTCAGGGTCTTTCGTAGGGAGCGAAGGTGCCGGCCGCCGACTGGATCCGGCCACTGTCGGCGGCGAATCGGCGTCATCCTCATAGGTGCAGGCGCTCAGGCCGGCGCCCAGCAACAGACCCACAATCAGTGCAGCCCACCCCGCTGTCTTCGTTCCCCCAAGTTCAGACATGTGCCGAGTCTACGGTCCGTTGATTCGGAGGCAAGTCAGCCTTGGCCCCAAGGCGGCGGGGAGAGCCTTGCCCGGGGGGACGATGACGCCTCAATCTGTCAGGCTGGGATCTAAGAGTTTCACGGGCCGCCGTCAGAGAAAGAATCTTTGGACCCTAGCCTGACGGGTTTTCCTGGGCCCGCCTGACGTCAGGTTGGGGTGTGCCCTATTTTCACGGAAGCCTGGGCTGGCTTTGCGACTGGTGAATTGGGCTAAGGGCAAGAAGAGAACTGTGTAGATCCTAATGTTCGAGGATGACAACCCTGGCCGCTAATTCAAGGCAAGAATCTAAATGCCAGCATGGGAGGAGTCCCCACCGGGGAAGATTTAACTGCTCATTGATGAACTCCACGCGCAGGCCGTTGGGGGCCAGGCGCTTAGTGAGAGCACATAAATCATCCAGGTGTGGGCCGCCCGTCCAATGCCATGCACAATATTGGCATCCCCTTCGCACGCGTCATCCGGCGCTGCCACTGCCAGCCTGGGACCCGAAACGACCTGTCTCTTTCCGCGCCGGGCTTGCGTCTGCTGGGACCCCGCAGGGAATAAATATTTCCTCCACTGGGCGCCGGAAGTAGCGAGCTATGGCGATGGCCAAGGGAAGTGAGGGGAGGTAGCGGCCAACCTCTATGTTTTGGATCGTTTGTCGCGAGACCTCAAGGGCGGCGGCGAATTCCCCTTGCGACATTCCGGTTGCGATGCGGAGATCGCGGAGTTTGTTCTGCACATCCACCCCCGGCTTAGGTTCCTGGATTCTCGCCGAAAGACGGGCCAGGTCGCTCACGACAGCTTGTATGGCTTCCCTGCGATTTCCTTGCCTGCCCTTTGCTGCCTTTCGGCACCTCTGTTCCTGTTCGTCCCTCCCATTTCCTCCTGACGGGCGATATTGTTTTAGCTTTTCGCTTCCGTCCGGGGAGAACGGGTGATAAAAGATGACGGCTGTGTGCTGCCTAACGAAGGTTGGGTCATGAAGGAGGCAGGTTGCTTCCTCGATGGCGGGATTGGAGGGCTGACGTGAGAAGACGTTCGGGTACATCACGCCGAGGACGACCACTTTATAGTCCGAGATGGGGGAGTGGAGACTTCGGGCAGAGGCCTGCCGAGCCTCCCCGGGGTTCAGTGCTCTCATTTCGTCTCTCCTGGACTCCCGCGAGGCGTTGCCAAGACCCATTAGGGGACCGGTCACCAGCTGGCGGAATCCAGTAGCTGTGTCGGCGAGGTCATGGATGCATCTCCTTATCCGAGGCCGTGCTCCCCGCAGATTGGCCCGATGGGAACAGGCAGTGGCTTTAGGCAAAGCCCGCAAATCCCGACTCATCATCCGGATCCCCGATGAAGCCGGAAGTAACTGCAGGTACTCTTTCGGTCTCTAGCTTCGTGACTCCAAAGATTTGTTTCACAGAAAATCCTAAGGGTGACCTACCGGTGACGGGTGTCCTTTCGTGCAGTCTTTGACGACCTGTGAGCCATTCCGTGCACAGAGACGACCGCTCAGCCAACACTCGGCCCAGGCAGGTTCCCCCGTCACCCAATTTAGAAGGGATGCGTGAATGGGCCCCGCCCGGTCAAATGCAACGCGCGATCCAAGGCACGGGACCAGGTCGAGCAATTCCCCCGGAAGACGCAGTAAGCCACTCAGAAGGGCGCTCCGTCGGCAGCGCCCTGGCGATTCGAAGAACCGGGCAGGGTGGAGGGACCTCTGAATGAGTGGCCGCCGGGCGTTCGTGCCAGGCGCGGGACACAAAGGGACGGAAGACAGCGCTTAGCAGAGCACCCGGGCGGTGGACATTTTGCCGTGCCGGCTATTACGCGTCCGTTCTAGATCCCTATGCGTTTTCTTAGTTCAGCGGCCCGAATGCGCGGTACTTCCGGGTTCTCCTGCACGTCCCTCAGGGAGGAGCCGGTTGCGTCCCTGACAGCACGCCGCATGGCTCGCAGGCTTGTGAACCCGCTGGCGTCCGCTATGTCTGCCGGGGACCGTTTCCAGCCGCCTGAGTCGGTGAGGAGCTCGAGGGCCTCCAGGGTCCTCAGCGCGCGGATGTATCCGCTGACTTGAAACTCTTCGTCTTGGAAGAGGTAGTAAAGGGCACGGCGTGAAAGGAACGAGTAGGTCACCACCTCGTCCACATCAAGGGCCTGGTTCCGGAAGTTCTTGCGTATGAACTTCTTGACCGCCGCGATACGGGCCGGTTGCAGGTCGCCGTCCTCGGCGGGGGCTTCGAGCAGCGAGCTGGCCAGGGCCGTCATCATGGAGCGGACGACCGGCTGGAGACGGTGCATCTCTTGGTCCATGCCCGTCCGCTGCCAGCCGGACAAGACAGGAAGAATCAACCCGCGCACCAGAGAATGCTCGCTGATGTCGCCCAATCCCTCCAACCGTTTCACGGACTTGTCGTTTAAACCCAGCAATGACCGGTCGAGTTGGATCCGCACAGCGCTTAGGCCGGTTGGCGCGTGGAAGTTGCCGGGGGAGGAAAGATCGAGAAATCTGACTGTGCCAGGAGAAACTTCTTCGGAGCGTCCCGAGAAGCTGAATCTGGCGCACGAACTCCTGAAATGCACCAGCCAGTGCCCGGAGGACGTATCCCCCTTCCAGTAGCAAGTGGCCGGTTCGTTGGTGACATCAACCAGGCTGAACCCGGGACCGTCCAGGCTTAGGGCGGTTGGATTGAAACCGGGGCGTATTAGCTTTTCGGTTTTTTCCAACCGTACGGGAGTGGCGATGGCGCTGCCGTACCAGGTGCGCCAGTGTTCGAATTTTTCCTCGGGGTTCAGCCCGGCGGGAACACTGTAGCGTCGGATCCGGTCAAGTGACGCCTCCGGGGCGCCGGCGTCCACGCTGGCGTGCGGCGGGTCTTGCATGGGGTCGGGACCTTCCGGCTGTATGAAAACCGCGATTCAATGTGGCGCATCACTGCAACAGAAAGTGTCATTGTGCGTTATATGGAACCTAGCTTAGGTGCCCACCATGGGGAGGCGCCGCCCCCATGTCTCGCCCATCACTGGCAGGCGAACGCTGCTCCCCTCCGGGATCGGTTCAGATTCAGCAATCATGGGTTCACAGTCTCGACTTCCCTGCGAGCACATGCCCACGATCGGGCTGACTGGGTACCGCGATCCAGACGGCAAATCAGACCTCGTCGGCTTTCCGCACCATCGTTATCCTCTGCAATCAGGAGGTCAGTGCTGTCGAGAGATGTGTCAGGAGTGGTCGCGTTCCTCGGTGATTCCATAGGGAACATCGCCGCTGACAGCCACGGTGAAGGACGAGGGCCCATGCCGCGTGACGAGGACACCGTGTTTGCCCTCCCCCAGGGCGTGTTGTTGGGCTAATTCGACCGCCGCGTTCAGGTCATCGGCGACCAACCGGGGCGTGTCTCCCGTGACGCGATAAATACGCCCGGTTTCGGTGGTCGTAATCACTGTGCCGTTCCTTCTCTCTGTGGGCCTTGGGATCCTGGACATACCGCTCTTTCAATTGGATCCGGAGGCCGACGTGAGGTTCCAACAACTCTGCGTAGCTTCGCTGGCTCTCCGCAGCCGGGCCGTGCCACCCGCACAGGGCCGACAAGAACCAGCAGTTGTTGCAGGTGGAACGTGAATTCAGAACACCCATTAGGCCGCACTCGAAATGACCCGGCTACGCGCAGTGACTCCCCGTTTCTGACTCTCCAAGGCTCGGAAAATCAGCCCTCGCAGGAAATCCTACGGCCGACCAGGTCCGGAGAAGACGGCCCAGAGGCCATTTCGTGCAGACCTGGACGGTAGATGGAACATCTCGTGCACATTTCGTGCATGACATGCACGAAAAGCATGAGGCTGATCGTCCGAAACGAAAACCCTGAAGTTCATAGCGGGATGGACGCGCGAGCCGTGCCAGCCCGGCTCTTCAGGCCCTCGCACCAGCCTAAAATGCAGAACTAGCTTTCTCACAGACGCGTCAAAGGTTCAGCGCGGGTCGCAATTTGTCAGGTTCGGGTGTGCCCTATCGCTATGCTTACCTATTGCTCAAGCACGCGTGAAGGTCGATGGTCGCATGTTGGCCCCGGACTTGGTTACCGTGATTGCGCTGCAGAGGTCGCTGTTCGTCCCAGTTGCTCTAGGACTGATCGTGCCAAACCGTCCGCTCCACGGGTGAGGAGCCGTGTCGTCCGACCGAACATGTTGGTGTCGCGGGCGGCTATGGTGGCTACCTGCCTAGGGGCACCAAGGAAGTCCGCGGACCCGTCACTGCGGGCGAGGCCCCGATCCCTCGGATGCCGAATGGTCAGGGAGCGGATGGCTGTGTCGTCGACCTCGCTCCGCTGTCGAGCACCTCGGAGCGGGTAGCGGATCCGCCGAGGACAACATGCTGGGAGATCACGTTGCTCACTACGTGATTGGTGGCGACTACGTTGCTGTCTCCTCCCGGTGGGTAGGGTGCCTCGAGCCTAAGCATCTGGCACCGCCTGCCCTAAAAGTCCACAACCCGCATTGACTGACTCGAAAATGGATGGCGAGTGGCGGCGTGTCCGCCGGGGTGATGTTTGCCGCGCCGCATTGTCAGCCATGTAGCTTTCGATGAGTGAACGCAGGGCTGTCCCGAAGGTCATCGCCGCCCGCTACGCCCGGGCGGACCGCTCCGGGAAGAAGCAGATTCTCGATGAGTTGTGCGCACGACGGGATGGCACCGCGACCCTACCAGCGGGCGCTGGTATTGAAGCCTGTGCTGCCCAGGCCGCTGCAGGGAACGCCGTGTGGCCGGCTCCTCGCGGCAGCGCTGCCGGACCCGGTACCGCGGCTGCGAGGTTTAAGGAGCTCCGCATTGATGCCGCTACCGCGGCCGAGTTGCTGACGATCTCACCGGAGCCCATCGAGCGCCGCCTCAAGGCCGACCGGGCGAGACTGGAGCCTCGCCGCCGGTCCCACACCAAGCCCGGAACGCTGCTGAAACACTCGATTCCGGTGAGGACCTGGGCCGAGTGGGACGACGCGGTGCCCGGAGCCGGGCAAGAATCCAGGGCAGCTGGCTGCTTGACCGGAACGGGTCGGAGATGTCTGGAGGGTCGGAAGAGTGACCGATGGGCTCAGTGGCCGTGACGGCTGCGGAAGTGATCGCTGGAGCCGATTCGGCGGTCCAATTCGCTGGAACGGGTTGCTTTTCACAACTGAAGGCGCCTCGGACCTGTTGGTCCGCGGCGCCTTTCCTCTCGTGCTGGAGTTATTTAGTGGGGCCACCAGCCGACGGTTGCGTGGTTGGTTTCGGTCTTTGAAGTGGAGGACGTGGTGGTGTCCTTCGCCTTTGGTGCGGCGTTGGCAGGAGCAGCGAACCCTGCTAGGGCCAGAATGCCGGTCATAAGAAGTGCTGCGGCCAGTTTTTTCATCCGCTGTCCCCCGTCGTCGTGAGCCTGATGTGCCAATGGGCGTGTTACGGCGACAGTATATGGTTCCAAACTCAAGATTCGGGTCGTTGGGACCGCTTGCACCTGGATGATCGACTTGCATGCCGGTTCTCATCGCCAAGCCGCCCTGGAAGCAATGCGGGCGGAAGCGGACATAAGCCACAAAATCCGGAGGCGGAATCTGGGCCGCAACCGCGAGCAGGCCTGCCTGGCCAAACCGACCCGGGCGGTGGAGGACCCGCAGCAGGAGGAACTCTCTAACGCGGCCACAGCCTGGGAAAGATCTTGGACGGCGGGGGCTGTCTCTGCTGGCGGGGGCTTCTGTTGCATGTCCTTAAGGTTCGGCGGATGCAACGGAGTCAGGGCGTCTCCGACCGGCGGAGCGAGCCAAGGACCCCCCACCGGATGTGGGCGGACAGCTCTGCCTTGACCGCCGCCAGTTGGGGGATTTCCCCGCGCTTGAGCGCAGGTTCAAGGCTGTGCGTGTAGGATGCGAGCCGGAGCGCGCCAGCCATTTGCGAACTGGCCCGCAGGCTGAGCACGGCGTCGAGGCTCTCCGCTGCGTCTTCGCGGGCGAACGCTTTGAAAATCCTGACTGCCCTGGCCAGCAATAGCAGCAGGTATTCCTCCATGAACGCCTGCGCGGCAGCTTCCCCGGCATCATCGCTGAGTTCCTGCAGCACGATGCTGTCCAGCACGATGTTGTCCAGCACGGGAAGATCCCGGTCCGAATCTGGCATCATCCCGAGACACCCTCCTTGTGGTTGGTGGGTAGCCGGGCCCGGCGCTATAGGGGTTGCTGCCGGCCAAGCCATCCGTCCCGATCCGTGCCGGCAGGCCTCGGTCCGGGACTGCTGCCACTGTGGCAGCCGCAGCTTGGAAAAACTTAGGGCTTCCTCCCCGCCAAGGGGTCCTGAGGCCGCCACATTGGGGGGTCGAGCCCGGCACCGAGTTTGGGGACGACTATCGCCTGGCCGGGGGTTCCGTGGTCGGTTGGGGTCCGCGACGGCCCCGGGGACGGGTCTGAGGGTGTACTCAGGTCGCCGGTCCGTCCCGTTCGGGGCAGCCTTCGACAGATCGCGTTGTGCCCGGCCAGGGCACAACTGCAGCCTTGAGCCTTCCGTGAGACGCCTATGCCGTCAGGGACGCAAATGGCCGTCTCCAACCGCCGCAAACAGGACTACCGTGGCGCGCTTCATACAGCTTGCGACGTCTTTCCTGGCATCATTCGGGACCTCCTGTACCGAAAGTGAATTGCTCGGCCAGAGACGTAAGGCCAGAACGTCGCGGGGTGAAAGCAGGCGTTTGCCGGTGGTGGGGTGGTTTGAAGGTGGGCGGATCCGTACGCGGCCGTTCGTGATGGCGGCGATCACCAGCAAGGTGCGCCGCGGAGATCCGAAGGACGGGCCGATGGAATCCAACAGCTCGCCCACGAGTGGTGGTTTCGATAACACTCTCTGGTCGAAAAACTTTTCCGCTCGCCTTCGAGGCCGTTTCTTTTGCCATGACGGCCCAGCGCAGCATGGTCTGATCAGGTTCGCTTGGTGCGCGTACGGTTACGAACAAGCTGTTTGATGACCGTTGCCCGGAGCGCGGGGTCCCGGAGGGAGGTTATGAGCAGGTCAGGGTGCCTTTCAGGGGTTCCGCTCCGGCCCAGGTGTTGGTTGAGTTCGGGACCTTGTAGTAGCCGCGGATTTCATATGTCCAGGTCCCAATGAGTTCCAGGCCCGAGGTGTAGGTCCTGCCTTCAGCCTGACTGAGGTCCCCGGTGAATTCCAGGGCCTTGTTGCGGTTGTAGAGCTTGATCTCGTGGTAATTGGCGTTCGGTGCTTTGCTGTAGGCCTCGACCGTGACGGTGGCCCGGATGCCGTAGTAGCAGCTCATCGTGACCGTGGTTCCGGCCGCGGCTGGGGCGGTGATCGTGGCGGCGGAGTGTTGGGCGGCGGCCTGTCGGGTGCTGCTGAACGCGGCAATGGCCGCGGTGGGGATCATGGACATGGCCAGCGACAGGACCGTGAGCGTGGTCAGGACGCGCCAGAGGCCGTTGGGGAACGCCACGCCGCTTCTCCTCCTGTCCCTAGTCGCTGCCTTCGCTTGGCTTCCAGTCTCTATGCCGTTGCTCAGCAGCCCGTGCTGCTTCTGATCAAGATCCGCTCAAGATCATGCGGGAGCGGGCAGTGCCGTGCGTGCGTGGGCCAGCAGGCCGGGTCCTGCTTCCCGGAGCTGCTGGACGGTCGCGTGCATTCCAGCGGCGGCCTCTTGGGCGGAGTGGAAGTCCCCCTCCCGGATGGAGGACTCGATGGCCAGGCATTCGGCCTCGACGTCCACGGCCCCGGCCATGGACGAGGTCACCCTCAGGCTTAGGACGGCGTCTTCGCAGGCCTCGGCATCACGGTCATCCATGGTGGCCTGGATCCTTGCAATCCTTGCCGGCAACATCTCCAGATATTCGGCCAGGAAACGCAGCGCGGGCTCGGCGGTACCAAGTTCTGCGGTCAGTGATCGGACCCAGCTCATGTCCAGGCCGGGGTGGACGTGGGTTTCAGGCATTGGCCGTGCCGGGTTCAGGGTTTTTCCGCCAGATCGAGGCCAGCATGCCCACGACCAGGACCCCAGGTGCCCCGTACATCAGAACTTTCATCACGACCGGGTCCCGCAGAGCCCGGATCGCGGTCCCCGCGAACGGGATGGTGAGCACGTGACGGTCCACGGTGGCATCCTGAAGGGTGGCAACCCAAGGGTCGACGCCGTTGTTGGCGTCACCCTTGGTCTGCACTGCCGTGCGGCCATCGGCCGTGGTGGTGATTTCGGTGATCCTGTGGGTTTCGACCCGGTGGTCCTCGACCGGGATGTGGTAGGTGATGATGTCGCCTGCCTTCACGTCCTTGACCGGGACGGGGACCGTGACGACCACGTCGCCGGGGTTGATCAGGGGGGACATCGATCCGGTGAGCATGGTCGAGGTCTGGTATCCCAGGACCCGGGGTCCTATTGCGAGCAGCAGGAACGCTCCCACGGCCAGAATCATCAGCGCCGTCGTAAGGCCCTTGACGCAATGGCGGGCAACGCGGCGGGCAGGACTGGTCGTTGTCGTCCTGGTTTTGCCGCGGACGGTATCCGGCCGGGCCGGGACGGCGTCCGCGTCCGGGACGGCTGTGCCGGCAAGTTCCAGTGTGCTGCTCATGCGGGGCGATGTTCCTTGGGTCGAAGGCGCAGTTTCCAGGGGCCGGGGGTTACCCCGGGCGGGGCGTTACTTGGTGGTTTCGGTGCGCTGGGTGCCGGTGAAGTCGAAGGAGATGGTGCTGCTGGCGCCCTGGAAGGTGTTCGGGGCAGCGGACGGGAAGCTCGTGGTGACCTTGAGGTTGTCGGTCTTTCCCGCGGTCAGGGACGTCAGGTTCGCCAGGACCTTGTTGGCGTTGGCGCCGATGATCGGGGTGGATGCCAGGACGGTCGTCTTGGTGCTCCCGGTCGGGCAGGTGTACGGTGCCGCGCTCCCGGCCCAGGCCGTGGAGCAGTTCTCGATGGTCAGCTGCAGGCCGTTGGTCAGATCCGTGGTGAGCAGCGAGCCCGTGGCGCCGGCCGAGGTGGTCAGCGTGACGTTGTTCAGGTCCTGGTTGCCGCTGTTGGAGAGGGTGACGAGCTTTTCGACCTTGTCCCCGGGCAGCAGGCCCGTGACAGGGACGTTGAGCGTGTTCGCGGCGCCGGGCGCACCGAGGGCGATAACGACCGTCCCGGCGGTGGCGACCTGGCTGGCGGAAGTCGTGGAGGTGAACGCACCGTAGGTGCCCATGCCGGCCACGGCGGCTGCGGTGCCGACCAGGGCGACGGAAGCGAGGATCTTACCGGAAGTGGTCTTCATGCTGATGCCCATGAGAATTCGTGTCCTTTGCGGGAGAAACCCGCCCCCAGCGGGCGGGCCGTAAGTTTTTTTCCAGCCCCTCTGGCTGACAGGAATAACGATGCCGGGCCATAATCAAGATCCTTTGATGCTTTCGCTCAAGATTTAGTCAAGTGTTGATCAGGTCTTTCTTAGCCCCAAAACGGGCGTTGACCTGCGGTTTTGTCGATGACCGGGCGGAGGCAGCTACCGTGCTGCTGGGCCACAAGCATCGGGAAGGGGACCGCGATGGAGCTGCGCAAGGCTGTCCTCTTGTGACCCTGCCTTCTCCACGACCGCGGCCTTCACCGGTGTCCGCCAAAGCGGCCGGAGCCATTTTTCGTGGTTGAGGGCTTTTCCGGTCTGGTCCCGGAGTCGTGGTGCCTTGATGGGAGGTGCGCCCGTCGGGAGGCTTCGCGGCTAACGGCGCTAGTCCGGGTGGGCCGCTCTGCTCTCACCGGCAGCCAAGTCAGAGTCCTCAGCGGTCTTGAGCCCATTTCGAGGCCGCGGCAGCGACGTCGCCAGGATCAGGCAGGTGGCCGTCCCGCTGTTGCAAGTTCCCCACCCGCGCCGGGATCTTGAGTCGCCGGAGGTTTCTATACGCACAGGTTCCGAAACACCAGGACCGCTTGGATTGAACATTTGCACTGCAACCAACCGCCACATTAAAGGGTGAGGTTCCCCAACACGTTCCCGAACACGGTTGATGAACGCGCGGGCCTCCACGGGGATTGGAGAGGTCCCATGGTAGATCCTCGGTTGCTCTGGCCACGGGAGGTTAGCGGGAGGGTGTCCGGTCCGGGCCGATGTGGGCTGGGAAACCCTCCGGTCGGGGCCCGGCGCGTTGGTGCCGTCGGCCCCTGCACCGGGGGGAGTGGCAGGGGCCGACGGTCTGGCCTGGACGCGGCTCCAGGCCAGATCACCTGAGTGTGGCGGGCGGACCTTGGGGAAACTTCGGCTGACCTTGGATCCCGCATCCTTCCCCGTTCCCGGGGGGGAGTTGGTTTCTTACGGAAGCCCAAGGGTTTGGGGTGCTTTCTTCAGGAAACCGTGATGTGTTCTTGAGTCTTTGGCTGGTGTTGAGGAGGGGAGGCTTTTGTTGAGCTGAATTTGTGGTCCAGCAGCGGGTGGTCTTGCGGTGGGGCTTTCAGGATGGGGAAGCGCCGGTCCGGTACGGGACGGCGCCAAGACCCTAATAGCCCACGCGGAGGCATAGTGAGTGCAGCACTGCAGGAGTTGGAGGAGCAGGCCTACTTAACGGTCATGCCCAGGAAAGTCCAGGACAGGACGACGGCGCGGACCACGATCGCCTGTGTTATTCCGGCCTACAACGAGGAGGACACGATTGCCGAGGTCCTTACCGCCCTGCTGAAGCAGACGCGGCTCCCGGATGTGATCCACGTTGTCATCAACAATTCTGACGATGAAACGTTCTATGTGGCGCGCGAGTTCGCTGGCCCGCATGAACACACGTATCAGGACGTCACCTACCGGACCGAAGTGTTCATCCACGACATCGGGGTGAACAAGGACAAAAAGGTCGGAGCCCTGAACTACGGCTTCGCCCGGGTCTGCGATGACTTCGATTACTTCCTCGGGGTGGACGGGGACACCGTGTTGGACAAGCATGCGGTGGAGCATTTGGAGGAGGAGATCCTCAGCGATCCCCGGATCGGCGGGATCTCTGCCATCTACACCGTGGCCGAACCCACCGCCCGGGGTTTCACGGCGAAGTTCCTCACCGCCGGCCAGCGCGCACAGTTCGCGGCGTTCAACATGGACAACCTGCTGCGGGGCCGGAACATGGCCGTCCTGGGCGGGCAGTGCTCCATCCTGTCGATGGAGGCACTGAAAAACGTGATGGTGGACAACCGGCAGTCCACGCCTTGGGTGAAGGACTCCGAGGTGGAGGACTCGCTGCTGTCCCTGCAGATCAAGAACATCGGCTACGCCACGAAGATCTCCGCCCGGGCCAGGGCCTCGGTCGGTGGCATGGATACCCTTCGTTCCCTGGACGGGCAGCAGGTGAAGTGGAACTACGGGGCCATCGATCTGATGTGGCCGGGCCAGCGCAGCAATACCCCGGGCCAACCCTTCCACCCCAACCTGCGGTTGCGGTGGAGCGAGAACATTTCCATGGTGTTCAACATCCTCACCCGGATCTCGTTCATCATGCTCTTGGCGGCGTCCCTGAGCATCAACGCCTACGTGTTCTACCCGGTCTGGCTGATCCCGCCCATCGTGGCGGTCATCCTGAACCTGCGCATCGGCCTGTCGATCAGGGGCAAGTCAGCGCGGGACATCGCGTTCGCGCTGCTGGCGGTCCCGGCCGAGATCTACCTGTGGCTCCGCATGGGGCACTTTGTCCGGGCCTGGACGAAATTCTTCACCAGCAACCAGACGGACAACTGGGCCGCCCAGGCCCGGGCGGAACGGGGTGCGGGCTCGGCGTACCTGATGCCGGCCATCGTTTTCCTCGTGGTCGGCGCCGGCCTGATTTTCACCTGGCTACAGCTGCCCATCGACCTGCAGTCCGCAATCCTGTCCATCGGCTGGCCGGTCCTCTACATCACCACCATGGTCCAGACCACGTTCATGCTCCGTAAGACGTTCCGCAGCCACCGCGGGTTCCACGCATGACCGCCCCACTCCGGCGCCCGCACTCAGGCACAGCCCCGGGCACGGCCGCAACTACCGCCAAGGAGACTCCCATGCCCGCTACCCCCGGGGGAAGGAAGCGCCACGGGACCGGCGCAGCGCTGTCCATCCTCGCGTTCGGCACAGCCCTGACGCTTTCCGGATGTTCCATCCCCGGCCTGCCTGGCCCGACCGGCGCGCCGGAACCTAACCGCCCGGCAGCCATCGCCCCGGTCTCCGCGACCACCCCCACACCAAACCCGGCGTCGACACTGGCGGTGGCCAAGGCCCCGGTTGCCCGGAATGCGGCCCCGGCTGCGCCGGTCTGGAAGCCCGTCCGGGGTGACCTGGCCAGCGGCTCCAAAACGCACCGCCTGGGCGCGGCCGCGCATACCCTGGTCATCGATTACTGGACCACCGAGGACCCGGCGTCCTGGACTCCGGACTCTTCCCCGATCATCAGCCTCAACGCCCGCATCGACGGCGCACCCACCGGGGAGGCCATCAAGGTGACACGGTTCAACGCCCGGGTCGATGCGCTCGGAGCCGTCCTGGCCAACGACACCGGTAGCTTCGCGATCGACCCGCCCTACGCCTACTCCTCCGGCGTTGTCGTCCCGGCCAACCCCAAGGCGACCAGCACCAAGATCGTCTTCACGATCGACCTGCTGACCGAGACCGTGCCCGGAACCGGGATCTTTACCCGGCAAACCATCCTGGACTCCCTCACCATCGGCTACCCGAAACCCGGTGCCGTGGCCGCCGCAGCCGTCAAACAGGGCGGCGCCAGCACGGCACAGGGGGTGAAGCCATGACCTCCGCAGCCATGCCCGCGGCACCGGTGGTGGTCGTGATCGAGGATGACCCGGAGACGGCCTCGCTCATCACGTTGCTGCTGGAGGAGTGCGGGTTCACCGTCCATACCGCCGCTAATGGTGAGGCCGGGGTCGCGGCGGCGCGCGAGCACAGACCCGTCCTGGTCACCATGGACCTTGGCCTGCCGGGAATGGACGGCTTTGAAGCGACCCGGCGGATCCGGCAGTTCAGCGACGCGTACATCCTGGTGATCAGCGGAGCCAACACCGAACCGGATCTGATCATGGCGTTCGGGGCCGGGGCCGATGACTACCTCACCAAGCCGTTCCGTCCGCGCGTCCTGCAGGCACGCATCCAGTCGGTACAGCGCAGGCCCCGCCGGGGACCCGGCGGGGCGGCAGGCGCAGCACGGCCCGTGCTTGAGCGCCAAGGGCTGGTGATGGATCCATGGGCGCGCATCGTCAGTGCGGACGGGGCGGAGGTCACACTAACCCCCACGGAGTTCGACTTGCTGCGCCTGCTCCTGGAAGGAGGACGGCGCGTTCGCGGCCGCGCCCAACTGGCGCTCCTTCTGGCCGGTCACTCGCTGCGCGGTGGAGGCGCGGTCTCGTCCATCGATGACAAAACTATCGATGTCTACATTTGTAACCTGCGACGCAAACTCGGTGACCGGCTCGAGGGCAGGCGGTGGATCCAGACCCTTCGCGGGGCCGGCTACCGGCTGGCGCCGGTGCCCTGAGCGTGGACAGACGTAGGGGCCAGCCGGTACCCGACGCCCCGCACCGTCTCCACCCAGCGGGGGAGCCGGGGGTCGTCGCCCAGCTTGCGGCGCAAGTTGCCGATGTGCACTTCAATGGCGCGTTCCTCTGCCTCACTGACGAAGGCCCCGGTGTCGTACTCGCTGGAGCGGATGCCCCGGGCGAGTTCGCGCTTGGGCCGCACGACCCGGCCGGCCCGCATCAGCGCCAGCAGAAGATCAAACTCCGTCCGGGTCAGCTCGAGCTCGGCGCCCTCCCGCCGAACGGTGCGGGTGGCCGGGTCCAGGCACAGGCCGTTATGCTCAAACACCGCCGGCCTGTCCACCACAGCGGCGCTCACCCCGGCGGCGTGCTGCCCCCCGGGACCTGCCGGGTCAGTGCCCGCGGTTTCGTGCCCCGGACCGGCTCCGGCCGGTGGGGCAGCCCCCCAAGGCGCGCCGTCCAGTGCGCCGGTGCCGTCAGGTGCGCCGGTCCCGGCCGGGTTTCGGTCCCTGGACCTGCGCAGCAGCGCCTCGACACGGGCCCGCAGCTCCCGGGGCCGGAATGGTTTGGTGATGTAGTCGTCCGCGCCGGACTCGAGCCCCATCAGCGTATCGAGCTCTTCGGTGCGCGCGGTGACCATGATGATGTAAGTGTCGCTGAACTGGCGCACCTGGCGGGCGACCTCGAAACCGTCAATGTCAGGCAGGGTCAGGTCCAAGGTGACGACGGCGGGATCATGCAGGCGGACCGCCGCAACACCTTCGGTGCCTGTGGCGGCAGGGTGAACGGTGAATCCGGACGCGAGCAGGACATGACGGACCGCTTCCCGGATGTCCTGGTCATCCTCGACTACAACTGCCACGCGCGACGAATCCATGGGCCCCCCGATTAGGCTGCGTTGGCATAGGCTAGCATCCCGATGCTTGAAGCGTCAGCTAAGTGACCCGCCTGGTGGCGGCGGAACCCTGACCGCCGGACCCGTTTCGGGCAGCTCCGGCTGCTCATACGGTGGATCTCGTGCGCAGTGACAACTGCTACTTCGCCGCGACAGGCATCACCGACGGCGACCTGCTCAAAGGTGTCCGATACCAAAAATCGAAAATCATCACCCAATCCGTCGTGATGCGCGCCCTGTCCGGGACGGTACGAAGGATCGACGGGGAACACCACTTCGACAAGTGGTAGCAAGCCTTCATAGGCAATGTAACTAGCCGGGACGCCGGCGCAACCGGTTTTCAGCAGAAGGGTATGGTCGAGGTTATGGCTGACCCTGCGAGATCCTCCCCCCAACCTGGAACTGTTGGCGTTGGAGTTGTCGACGGTGGCTACGGCGATGAGTCGCTGGCAGAAGACATCCGACACGAAGTGCAAGACTGGCTGCGGCGGGCAGGAGTCACGTCCAGTTCCGTGGTCATCCCTGGCACAGGCAGCGCAATTGGCCCTTTCATGGAGAGCGTGGCTCAAAACGTTTGGGCTTCTCTCCTCATCCTTGCCGCGTCCAAGGCTTTCGTCTTCTTCAAGGGAATACGAGATGTGCATCACCGCCGGAGATTGAACCGCACACAAAGGTTCTGTCTCATACAACTCTGGGATTGTCGTGGTGACAGTCGTAACGCTATCGAGCTGCTTCACCTTCTGCCCGACATTCATGCCCATCTTTCACAGGAATTTCCGAACCGCGCGTACTCCTTTTTCCTTATGTCTGCTATGAATGAGCCTCGCATTGAGAGGCTTCACATCAAGTTGGAGGACTACGACGACCTCCGCCTTACAATCTGGCAAGCCAGCAAGATGCTGTGCCGGATGTCGGGCACCCCGTTTGCTTTTATGCACTTAGAAGATGGACCGTATGGGTCGAGGCGAATCAGCCTCAGCGCAGTTTAGCGGTTTCGCCTGAAGTCCGGGCAGTTCCCGGAATGGAGTCCTGCTTGAATGGCCCTCTTAGGCAACTCTGCAGCACGCCGATAATGGGTATTCCGTCAGGTAGCTGCACAGCCGCACTCATCAAGGTTTCTCGGAAGTCCCGCAACGCGCAGCCTCGGGGACGGGGGCGGTGGCCAGGGCGGCGCGACTTGCGCGCACCTGGTCTGCATCCTCATGTGGCACACGAGATTCGAAGCAACGCTCGTGTTGGCGTCAGAATAGGGCGAAATTTCCGTTTTATTGACAGTCGTTCATGATGTTCTCAGACCCCACACTGACAGTCGGAGGGCAGGAAACCGAGGTGCGGTAGCCCGAGAATCATCGAAATAGGCCAAAAGAATCGGGACTCAATGGTGCTCGCGTGCGGCAGGAGCTGACGAAATCCCCTGTTGCGGCTCGACAGGTGTCTGAGAACAGGACCGAAGCTCCCCCGAGAGGTAAATCCTTCCTTGTGAGACCGCCTTAACGTCAGGTTGGGGTGTGCCCCAATCTGGCACGACCATGTCTAATGCGCCCTGTAGATTGTGTAGCCGCACTGAACATCAGGGGTGGCTTCGACGAGGTAATCGCCGGGGCCGACTCTGGTCACCCTGATGCCTTGGTTGCGTGCAAGGGCAGCCGGAATGAGGCCTTCCAAAGCTGAATTCAGTAGATCGTCAAGCGTAGCCACGTCGGTGGCCGATATGCGCCGGTTGATTTCGGTCGCGTGAGGCATGACTTTTTTTCCTCCACGTTTTATGTCGTATGAGCGACGGGCAAGCCGATCACTCCGCCGATCATTAGAGCTGCTAGTGTGCCTCTTGGAGGCAGCTCTAGCTCAGGTTGGCGTGTACTTCAACTTGATATGAGAGAGAAGGCTTGGCCCATCAGCACCTATGGTGACTCACTGCAGTGCCTCTCTGAGCCCTCGCTCTACCCCGTGACTTCTTTCACGGTTTGGAGAAAGTTTCATTAGTGGATTCCGCAGGATGATTGCCTGATGAAGCCCCTAAAGTTGGGCCCTACTGTTTCCCGGAGGACCCTCCAGAACCGTCTGTAGTGTTGGAGTTGCCCCGGGGACCTTGAGGGCCTCCATAACACGATGGGTGACTTGGTCAATGTTGCCGATGCCGTCCACTTGGGTAAGGATGCCGCGTTCGGCATATTTGGCAACGACAGCCTCGGTCTGCTGGTGATAAAGGTGGAGACGATGGCGGATGACGGCCTCGTTGTCATCGCTGCGACCAGCCTCCGTGGCGCGGCCCAGCAGACGGGAGATCAGCTCCTCGTCATCGGCTGTGAGCTGCAGGACGACGTCGAGCTTCTCGTCATTCTCGGCAAGAACCTGGTCCAGGTAGTCAACCTGGGCAGTTGTGCGAGGATAGCCGTCAAGCAGGAAGCCGTCTTCGACGTCGGTCTCGCTGAGCCGGTCGCGGACCATCTTGTTAGTGACGTTATCCGGAACAAAGTCGCCGGCATCCATGTACTTCTTGGCTTCAACGCCGAGCGTCGTCTCGTTTTTGACGTTGGAGCGGAAAATGTCGCCGGTGGAGATCGCAACGACGCCGAGGCGCTCAGAAATACGTCCCGCCTGCGTGCCCTTGCCTGAGCCCGGAGGACCGATGATCAGCGTTCTTTTCATGTCACTCGCCCCTCATGCTGTCGCTGCTGGGGTTGCGGGTCTGTTTTCGTTGGCGGTGAGCGAATCGGGATCCAAGCTTGCTGTATAGGTGTTGGGCCCACTCCGGGTCACGACGATGCTGTGCTTGCTGGTCCTGGTTCTTTCGGCGAGCTGTTGCACGGCATTCTCGAGAGTGCGCTCCACTGTGGAGCGGTCCCAGATTCTCAGCGTTATGGAGTCTGCGCTTTCAGGGGTCATCTCATTGCTTTCAGTAATAGATGCGGTAACTGGGCTTTGTTTCCTTGCGGGCGCTTCTGACGGCAGGGAATTTGAAGGTCTCTAACTGTCGGAACACGCTAACGACGGCACCGATGGTCGTTGATACTCGAGAGCGTGGACGAGCTTCAATGGGGGATGGGGCCGCGCCAGGCAAGGGCTGGGGGCTTCTCAATATGGCTGGACCGGTGCGATGGCGATGAGGCCGGTGCGCGGCCGCTAGGCGCCGGTACCGATGGATCGGTTGCCACCTGGATGATGGAGTTGCGGTCATTGACGTAAATAACTGCAGGCCTGTGGGCATGGGCTTCTTCCCTCGTCATCTCCGCGTAGGTGAGGAGTACGACTGTGTCCCCAGCGTGGATTAGATGTGCAGCTGCCCCATTGATGCCGAGGACGCCCGAGCCGCGTTCACCGGCTATGGTGTACGTTTCGAGGCGGGCGCCGTTGGTGAGGTCGAGGATCACAACCAGCTCGCCGGGAAGAATGTCTGCGGCGTCGAGCAGATTGAGGTCCACGGTCACTGACCCGACATAGTGCAGGTTGGCTTGAGTAACGGCAGCGCCATGAATTTTGGACTTGAGCATTTTTCGGTTCATCTGATTAAGCACCCTTGGTTAATAGAAGCCTCGCAACACGAGTATACGAACAAACGCTTGTATTGACCCAATCGCGGTTGGGCTGGATACTTGCTTAGGGGACGTTCCGCCGCAAGGTGGACGATCCAAGAACGTGCCACCGACGCCACTTTGAAAGGATGCGCGATGACAGACGTCGCCTTCGATATCAACAAGAACACCGACATCTTCCGCGTTCACCGGGCAGGAGATTTGCAGGCTGCTCCTGGTCAAACCCAGAACGCGCGCCGCATCTCCGGCGTCAGCAAGGAAAACAGCGCGGCGGACAAGCTTTGGTTCGGGAAGGTCTACACCGGCCCCGGGGAGATCTCCGATCCGCATCACCATGGGGAGGCGCAGACCGGCGGCTACGTCTTCAAGGGCCGCGGCTTCATCCGCTACGGCGAGCGTTACAGCGAAATCGTCTACCTCGAAGAAGGCGACTTCGTTTTCGTCCCGCCGTACATGCCTCATATCGAGGGGAACGCCAGCAAGACTGAGGAATTGATCTGGATGACCACTCGGACGCCGGACAACATCGTAGTGAATCTCGCCGACCAGGACGTGGCCGATTTGCAGATCGACTACCAGTCCTAAACGGACGCCTGTTCAAGCAGGGATGGCCGGCCTGATGAATTTAGGCCGGCCATCCCCTTTCACGGTCGATACGCAGGGGGAGGGCTCAGATTTTCCCGGCTCAACCGTTCTCGAGGCTGACCGCACCGGCCAAACCTACGCATGCCCATGGCGTCTATTTCGTGGCTCCCCGGTACCCGACAAGGCTGGCCCATTGAGCAGGGAGAGCCTCGCTAAAAGGTGATTCCAGGGCTTTATCCCGACCGGCCCCGGGGACATTGCCCATGGCAAGCTGCACGAGCCCACCGCTGCAGTCCCACATGTCGCTCTCCTCAAAGCGGTACGCGGATCAGCCATCTCTAATAATATTCTCCAAGCCGGGACTGGACTAGCGAGCGCTTGTTCGTATACTGGTTAGACGTAAGTATCTATATTGCTGTTTCAACTGGAGGCCCATATGAGCACCACAACGATCACGGAAGCCGAGGCGCCGACGACGGCGGCTGCCGGCGCACCGACCGTGCACGAACTTCTCCAGGAGAAGCTCGCCCAGGCCAAGCTGGGCGGTTCAGAGAAGAACCGCAAGAAGATCGTCGATTCCGGCAAACTCCTGGTGCGCGATCGCCTCGCGCTGCTGTTTGACGATAACGAATACATTGAGGACGGGCTGCTGGCCCGTTTCGAAGACGGCCTGCCCGGAGATGCTGTTGTGATTGCCTTCGGCCGGGTTGATGGCCGGCAGGTGTGCGTCATCGCCAACGACTTCAGCGTCAAGGCCGGGACGTGGGGCAACAGGACTTTTGAAAAGATCACTGCCGCCCAGGAGAAATCCAACGCTGCGGGGATCCCGCTTGTCTACCTGTTCGATTCTGCCGGTGCGCGCATCGACGAACAGTTTGAGAGCTTCGCAGGTCGCCACGCCTGGGGCAACATCTTCTACAACCAGGTCCAGATTTCGGGCCGTGTGCCACAGATCTGTGCCCTCTTCGGGCCCTCCCCGGCCGGCTCCGCCTACGTTCCCGCCCTATGCGACATGACCATCATGGTCCGCGGTCACGCGACGGCATATTTGGGATCTCCGCGCTTGGCTGAGATGGTGACGGGTGAAAAAGTCACTTTGGAGGAGATGGGTGGCGCTGAAATGCACTGCACCGTCTCGGGACTCGGTGACGTTCTCGTCGAAGACGACGCGGAGGCCATTGCCGCCATTCGTGTGTGGCTCAGTTTCCTGCCCGCCAACTGGGAGCAGCCGGCTCCGGTGGCCCCTGCTTTGGACCCGCGGCCCGGGCGCACGCTGGAGGAGATCGTCCCGCTGCGCGAGGCTGAGGTGTTCGACATGGAGGAGTTTGTCGAATCCCTGGTGGATGAGGGCAGTTGGTTCCCCTACAAGGAACTGTTCGCCCCGGAAATGCTGACCGGCTTCGCCAGGATTGGTGGGCGCCCGGTGGGGCTGGTTGGTAACCAGCCAAAGCACATGGGTGGGTCCATCTTCCCCGACTCATCCGACAAAGCTGCCCGGTTCATCTGGATCTGCAACGCCTACAACATTCCGATTCTCTTCCTCGTAGACATCGCCGGGTACATGATCGGTTCGGCCGTGGAACGCCAGGGCATCATCCGTCACGGAGCGAAGATGATCTTCGCCGTGTCCGAATGCCGGGTCCCGCGCATCACCATTCTGGTGCGGAAGGCCTATGGCGGCGGTTACCTGGCAATGTCCGGCGCACCGATGAACCCTGATGCGGTCATCGCTCTTCCCACCGCGCGCCCGGCACTGATGGGTCCGGACGCAGCCGTCAACGGCATTTACTACAACCAGATCCACGAAATAGCCGATCCCGAGGAACGCCAGAAGTTCATCATGGAAAAGCACAATGAGTACGCCGAAGGGATCGACGTCTTCAAGATCGCCAATGCCAACGCTGTGGAAGCGGTCGTTCCGGCCAACGATCTGCGCGCGGACCTGATGGTGCGCCTGGATCTGTATGGCCGCCGCAAGACCGTCCCCGTGGAGCGGCGCCAGGCCGTCACCCCTGCCTAGGCGCTGACCGTGATCAAAGTCGTAGCTGTACTCACTGCCAAGTCAGGCATGAGCCGCGAGGAATTCCTCCACAAGTGGAACGTGGAGCACCCGGTCCTGGTCCGTAAGCTACCCGGACTGAGGCGATACCGGCAAAACCCTGCCATTGAGCATGCCAAGAATTGGCCGTTCAACGGCATGGCCGAACTGTGGTTCGACAGCGTGGCGGACGTCAAGAAGGCCTACGCGGGCGAGGAGGCCAGAGTGCTCTTCGAGCATGAGCATGAATTCCTCGATGACATGCGGTGGTTCCTGGCGGAGGAGCGGGAAATCGACCTCAACGCATGAAACGGCGGACGGGCCGGATCCAGCGATCCGGCCCTTCCGCATCAGCGCAGAAAACCCGGCGGTGACCGCGCCACTCCCGAACGCCGGGAGCGCCGCCGGCAAGTGTGAATGATCAAAGTGGATCAGGCGGCCCGCGACGCCCATGGGGGAGCGAGCAACGCACATGGCCTGTTCCGTCAGTGAAATGAGGAAGGGCTATGTCAGCTTTGGAAGCAAGCGCTGCCTTTACGGCGGCACACGGTCTTCATCCGGTCCAAGGGGGCCCGGTAGTGGACCTGCCTACACAGTTCGGACTCTTTCGGGCTCAAGCCTGGACCGACGGGCTTACCGGCGTCGAACACCTTGCCGTCAGCTCACCGGCCCCGGCAGCAGATGGAGAAGCGCCCTTGGTGAGGCTCCATTCAGAATGCCTCACCGGTGATGTGTTTGGCTCATACCGGTGTGACTGCGGTGAGCAGCTCGACTACGCGTTGGATATGATCAGCCGGCACGGCGGCACATTGCTGTATCTTCGCGGGCAGGAAGGGCGGGGCATTGGTTTGGCCAACAAGATCAAGGCCTACGCCCTGCAGGAAGCAGGGTTCGACACCGTGGAAGCCAACGAACAACTGGGTCTTCCGGTTGATGCCCGATGCTACAACGCAGCCGCCCAGATCCTGATCGAGATGGGCTTCCACACGGTCCGGCTCCTCAGCAACAACCCTGACAAGCAGGATCGCCTCAGCCGGGCCGGCCTTTCAGTTGTCGACCTGGTGCACACGGAAGTCCCTTCCAGAGAACAGAACATCCGCTACCTTCGGACCAAACGGGAACGGATGGATCACCGGCTGAACCTCTGACCCACGCCCGCCTCACCTGAAATGATGGCAGCCAACGAAGGCCAGGGACAGCTGGCGCCAGGCGCCAGTGATTGCGGGAACGCTGGAAACAGGGAGGACAAAGAAATCCAGTCCTTCGCACCTTCCAGAACCTTGTACTCCTAATGGAGCCCAAGGAGGCGGCCTTCGCTGCGTCCCGGCCTCAGGCAACACGGACTCCACAATCCGCCACCGCAAACGGGCATGGCCCTTAGTCCCCGGCCGAAGCGCCCGTCACACGGTGCTGAGTAGAGAAAATGATGCGCGCAAGCCGTCTCAAGGTGCCGCAACGTCGGACCGTCCCCACCAGCATTGAAATCACTCGCCGGGAATGCTGCCGTCGGCCCCGTGGCCGTGACGAGCGCACCCGGCAGATAGAGCGCAGAGGACGCAGAAAAACCGCTAACCCGCGGTGGATGCCCCAGTCCGGCTCACGGCCGGAAGGCCCTCGATGCCGTGGTCGAAGCCGGATGTCCGCAGGTACTGCAGGTGCGCGGCGGTCTCGCTGAGGGCCAGGCGCAGCTGGAGGTTGCCCAGCGACTCGAACCCCCGCGACCAACTCAGCTTGGCCGCGATGGTCCACACGGTCGGATCCACCTGCGCGTTAAGTTCCTGCACCACTTCTTCGGAGCGCTCCAGGGCCAGGGACTTCAGGTGCCGAACCCGGTCCGGAAGGCCCCTGAAACGGTATTCATGGGCTGGAAGGACCTCGAAATGCGTGTCTGCCTCCAGCCGGTCAAGAGACTCCAGGCAGCTGCGCAACGGGTCGGCATCCCCGCGGATTTCCAGCGAAACGTTCGGTGAGATGCGCGGAAGGACATGGTCGCCGCTGATGAAGACTTCGCGGCTGTCGTCGCGCAGGCAGATGTGGCCCGGGGTGTGGCCGGGGGTTTCGACTACGGTGAGCCTGCGGCCGGCGACGGGAACAGTGTCCCCGTCACCGACCCGCAGGTCGGCGTCGGCAAGATGCTTCAAATGCATCAGGCCGCCCACGGACATGGCTGCCTCGCGGATCCGGTCTTCCGGCACGCCCCATGTCCGCATCCTGGCACGATCCGCCGCGCTTTCGTCTCCCGGGTCTTCGAACGCCGAGATGTACCGCTTCTCGGCTCTGCCCAGTGCCACCCACGCGCCGGACTCGTCCCTGAGCCAGCCGGCCATTCCGAGATGGTCGGTGTGAAAGTGGGTGGCCAGGATCCCGGTGACGTTCCGGAATCCGACTCCGGCGGTCCGGAGCCCGGCTTGGAGATCAAGCCTTCCCTGAGGGCTGTCAAAGCCAGGATCGACGACCAGGCAATCGTCGCCGTCGAGAATGATGTACGAGAGGGTGTACCGCATCGGGTTCCGCGGGAAAACCACGGGCACGGACCACAAGCCCTCTGCCACGCATTCGACCGGCGGAATGACCTTGTCCAGCCAGGCCTGGCGCTGGAGTGTGCCAGTAATTTCCACGGCTCAGCCCCGGGCGCGGTCAAACAGCTGGAAGACCTGGGTGGCGCCGCCGTCGATGACGAGGTCAGCGCCGTTGATGCTCCGGGCGTCGTCGGTCAGGAGGAAGGCAATCAGGGCGCCGATTTCGTCGGGATCCACGATCTTGCCGGTGGGGACTTTGTGAGGGACCTGGTCGCGGACTTCCTGAATGACCATGGGGGTGTCCACGACACCCGGGCAAACAGAGTTCACCGTGATCCCCGTGCCCCAAAAATCCACGAGCAACGAACGCGTGAGGTTCGACAGTCCCGCCTTGGACGCCGCATAGCTGGGGTACGGGTAACCGGTGGTACCGGCGATCGAGGAAACGTTGACGATGCGGCCCCAGTTCGCGGCCAGCAGGTCCTCCGCGAAAGCCCTGATGAGGGCGAAAGGTCCCACCAGGTTGATATCGATGGCCCGCGAGAAGGAATTCACGTCGTGATCCAAAAGCATCTTCCGGTCCAGGATGCCTGCGGCGTTGATAAGGGCCTGTACGTCCCCGACTGTGTCCTTGACTTCGTTCCTGAGGCGTTCGACATCCTCTTGCCGGGTGACGTCGGCGGCGAAGGCATACGCACTCACCCCCTCGGCTCGAAGTTCCTTAACGGCTGCCTCGCAGCGGCCCAGGTCGAGGTCCACGCAGAGCAGCGTATGTCCGGCACGGCCGAGGCGCCTGTTGATTCCCCGGCACATCCCGCCAGCGGCCCCTGTGATGAGCACATTGAGCCCTTGCGGAGCGTCGTATGCGGCATGTGGGTTCGAGTTCACGTCGTGGTTCCCCTCTGATGGGTTTTCAGTTGGATGACTGCAGTTCCGGGTAGTCGGTGTAGCCTGCAGGGCCGCCGGCGTAGAGGCCTTCTTCGCGGAGTCCGGTGAGTTCTGCCCCGTGCCGGACGCGGCGCGGCAGGTCGGGATTGGCAATGAACAGCCGTCCAAAGCCAACGAGGTCAGCGCTTCCTGATCCGACGACTGCCGCTGCACTCTGGGGGGTGTGGCCGCCCGTGACGATGACGGGGCCATCGAAGAGTTCGCTGAGTTCGGCGCTGTCGATGGCGTTGGGGTCTGTTTGCGCATCGACGGCACCGGCGATTCCTGGTTCGACCATATGGAGGTAGGCCAGTCCGCGCTCATTCACTCCGCGGACCAGGGCAGAGTACAGGCTTCGTTTGTCCGGGTCGGAGACGTCCATCCAGCTTGACGAGGGAGAGATCCGCACACCTATCCGGTTGACCGGAAGGACCTTGCTGACGGCTTCGATGACCTCAAAGAGGAAGCGCAGTCGGTTTTCGACTGAACCGCCGTACTGGTCGGAGCGCTGGTTGGAACTGGAGTTGAAGAACTGGTCGAACAGATAGCCGTTCGCCGCGTGGAGTTCCACGCCGTCAAAACCGGCGGCGGCAGCGTTGCGTGCGGCAGTGGCGAACTGAGTGACAACTTCTGCGATGCCTTCGTGGCTGAGTTCCCGTGGGACTTCGAAGGGAACCGGTCCGTCCGGGCTGCGGTATTCCCATCCGGCAATGGCTATCGGCGACGGTCCCAGGGGAGGGCAGCCGTCGGGCTGCACGCAGGAGTGGGCCTGGCGGCCTACATGCCACAGCTGCGCATAAACGGCTGCTCCCTTGGAACGGGCTGCGGCCACAACCGGGCGCCATGCTTCGACCTGCGCTTCGGTGTACAGGCCCGGGACCTGCGCATAGGCCGAACCCTGGGGGGATACGACCGTACCCTCGCTGATGACCAGGCCGGCGCCTGCCCGTTGCCGGTAATACTCGGCCATCAGGGGCGTCGGAACCCCGTCCTCCTGGGCCCGGCTCCGGGTGAGGGGAGGAAGCACGAAGCGGTTGGGCAGGGTCTGGCCACCGAGGACCATGGGCTCAAAAAGTTGATCCAGCAAGACACACCTCATATCGAAGGAGTACGATCGTTCGTACGTTCATAACAGTGAACGAGTTCCAGGGACGAAAGTCAACACCTCAACTCCCGATTCATAGGACCAGCCGCTACCCGATCAACTGACATTCAAGGGTGCGGTGAAACAGAAAGGCGCAACCCGGTGACTGTATTGAGCGAGCGACACAGCGCGGACGTGATCCGGGCGGAGGCGGCCCAGCTGTTTTTTGACCGGGGTTATGACGCGACGAGCCTGCGCCAGATCGCGGCTGCGTCCGGACTGAAAGTGGGAAGCCTCTATAACCACATAGACAGCAAGGAGCACCTGCTGCTGCAGATCATGGGGAGGATCATCGATGACCTCGTGGACGCCACCCGCGGCGCCAGTCTGGTCCCGGGAGATGCCGTCACCAAGCTCCAGGCGGCGCTGGCCGCCCACCTCACCTTCCACGCGCAGCGCGCCCGGGAAGTGTTCATCGGCAACACCGAACTGCGCTCCCTCTCCGACTCCGCCCGCGAGGTCGTGATCGAAAAGCGCCAGGAATACGAATTGCTCCTCCAGGGCCTGATCGAGGACGCCGGCCGGGCAGGACTCGCCGAGGTCGTCGACGCCAAAATCCACGTTTACAGCCTTGTCGCGCAGGCCACCCACATCGCCAGCTGGTTCAAACCGGGGGGACGCATGGACCTGGACGAGATCGTGGCCGTCTACACCAAGCTGGCCCTTCGGGAGCTTAATGTCATCGACGCCGACACTAGAGTCGGCCGGGACCGCCCGGGGGTGTAATTGTCACGCAGCGTTGCGCACAGCGGCTTTCGGACGTACGCTTGTTCGTATTGGAGTAGTTGCCTATAGGGTCACTGCAGACAGCTGAAATTCGTTCCAGAGAGGCAACGATGCGAACTATTGGAGACTGGATTCGCCTGAACAGTCGACGCAACCCTGCGAGGGAAGCGTTCGTCGGTACCGATGGCAGAGTCACGTTTGGGGAGGCCGCGGAGAGGGCTTGGCAACTGGCCAGGGGACTGCGCGATTCCGGAGTCCAGGCAGGGGCCGGCGTCGGCGTCCTGGCCGGCAACTCGGTGTTCAACGCGGAAGCATTCTTCGGCATCGCTGCTGCCGGCGGGGTTTACATTGCGTACAACTGGCGGTGGGCCCCGGCCGAGCTCGCCGCTGGCATTCGGGAGACCGAGGCAAAAGTCATTCTCGTGGAAGACGCTCACCTTCCGCTTCTGGAGCAGGCCCTGGAGATCCTCGCCGAAAACGCAGGGGAGGTGCCGCTGATTATCCGCCAAGGCAGCGAAACCGACTCCCTTCGCCGGGGGACAGGGCCATTAGATGATGTGGCCACCCCCGAATCGCCGTTGTGCATTATCTACACCGGCGGAAGCACCGGGGTTCCGAAGGGCGTCGTCCTGTCGCACAGATCAGCACTGGCGAACGCGATCAACGAGATGTACGACTGCGGGGTCGGCAGCCGGGAGAACGAGCGGGGTCTGATCGTCACCCCCCTCTTCCATTCAGCGGCCCTGCTGTGCTGGCTCGTTCCGCATTTCATCGCCGGAGCCACCAGCGTCATTGCCGAGAAGTTCAGCGACGAGTCCGTCGTTGACCTGGTCGGCCGGGAAGCCATCACCAATACGTTCATGATCCCCAATATGATGCGCCGCCTGATGGACGGCGGCGTGCTGCAGGATCCGGCGATCCGGAAAAACCTCAAGAGCGTCCACACCGGAGCCGGCCTCCTCCGGATGCCGGACAAGGAACTGTTCACCGGGATGCTTCCGGGGGCCGAACTCTACTTCCGGTACGGGCTGACCGAGGCAGGGCCTATGGTCACCCGGCTCAAGCCCTCTGACATGCTCGACCCCGAGGTGGACGGATCCATCGGCACCGAATACCTCCTGGTCGAAGCCCAGTTGCAGGATCCGGATGGGCGGGAAGTCCCGGCCGGAGAACTCGGGGAAATCTGTGTGCGGGGCCCGGGTCTGATGACCGGATACTACGGGCGTCCGGAGGCAACGGCCGAGGCCCTCAGGGACGGCTGGCTGCACACCGGCGATCTCGCCATACGCGATGACCGAGGCTACTTTTACTTCCGCGACCGGCTTAAGGAAATGATCAAGACCGGCGGCGAGAATGTGTACTCCGCCGAGATTGAGCAGGTTCTGCACCTTCATCCCTCTGTTCTGGAAGCCGTAGTGGTGGGTGTGCCGGATCCCAAATGGGACGAGGAAGTCCGGGCCGTCGTCGTGCTCCGAAACGGCGTCCAGACCGACGCAACCGAGCTGTCCGGGTTCCTCCGCCAGCACCTCGCCGGCTACAAGATCCCGAAGAAAATGGTGTTCATGCGTCCCGAAGAACTTCCCCGGTCCGCTGCAGGAAAGCTGGTCAAGAGCCAGCTGAAAGTGAACCTGGGGTGGAACGCATGAAATTGGCAACGATCCGCACCGGAAACGGAACACGTGCTGCGGTCATCGACGGCGGCAAACTGGTCCCCCTGGACTTCGCCGATGTGGGAGCCTGGCTGCAGGCCGGGTCCCCGGAGTGGTCAGGCCACGTCGCCGGAGCACCCGTCAGTACTGAGGAAGCGGATTTCGCGCCCGTAGTCCCAAACCCGGGCAAGATCATCTGTGTTGGGCTGAATTACCGGGACCACATCCTGGAGATGGGCAGGGAACTGCCCGAATACCCGACCCTTTTCGCCAAGTTCGCCGATTCCCTGGTCGGAGCCCGCGACGACATTGTTCTTCCCCCGGGCTCCGCCAGTGTCGACTGGGAAGGTGAGCTTGCGGTCATCATCGGCTCCGCGGTCAGCCGCGCCGACGAAACCCAGGCGCGCAACGCCATTGCCGGGTTCGCCGTGGCCAATGACGTCTCGGCACGCGATTACCAGAGGCGCACACCGGAATGGCTCCAGGGCAAGACTTTTGACCGGACAACTCCGCTGGGCCCCTATCTGGTCACAGTCGACGAGACGGGCCACGAGCCGGATCTGGACATCAGCTGCGCCGTGGATGGCAATACCAAACAGCATTCACGCACCTCGGAACTGGTTTTCGGTCCCGTGGCTCTCATCCGGTACATCTCGTCAATCACCACCCTGCGCCCCGGAGACGTCATCCTCACCGGAACCCCCGGTGGGGTGGGGGACGGTCGCAGTCCCAAGGAATTCCTCGAGCCGGGGTCCGTGCTCGAAACGGGCATCAACACGCTCGGTGCCACCGCCAACCACTGCGTCGTCCGCTGATCCCGACGCTGCCGACTTCATACTCATGACAAGGAACGACCATGTTTAGCAAAATCCTGATCGCCAACCGCGGCGAAATCGCTGTCCGTGTCATTCGGAGCTGCCGATCCCTCGGAATCAAGTCAGTAGCGGTTCATTCCGAGGCTGATTCGGCATCCCTGCACGTCCGCGAAGCCGATCGAGCCGTGAATTTGGGCGCTGGCCCGGCAAGCGAAAACTACCTGAACATCGAGGGCATCATTGCAGCTGCCCTTGAGACCGGCGCAGAGGCCATCCACCCCGGGTATGGGTTCCTTTCTGAGAACGCAGCCTTCGCGAAGGCTGTAGTGGATGCTGGGCTGGCCTTCATCGGGCCAAGTCCGGAGGCGATTTCGACCATGGGCGAGAAGGTCGCTGCCAGGGCTGTTGCCATTGCGGCCGAGGTGCCGCTCGCCCCCGGCTCAAAGAACGCCATCCGGGGTGCCGGAGACGTTATCGACTTCGGCTCCCGGCACGGGTACCCGATCCTCGTGAAGGCATCGGCCGGCGGCGGCGGCCGTGGCATGCGACTGGTCGAGTCCGAGGAACAGGCAGAGGACGCCGTCGCCGCAGCGGTCCGCGAAGCGACGGCCGCATTTGGCAACGGCGAGGTCTACCTGGAGCGGTATCTCACCAGCGCACGGCACGTTGAGGTGCAGGTCTTCGCCGACACACTGGGCAACACCGTCTACGTCGGGGACAGGGACTGCTCCGTCCAGCGCCGCCACCAAAAACTCATCGAAGAGTCGCCCGCCCCGGGCCTGTCCCCGGAGCTCCGTGCAGTCATGGGCGACGCGGCAGTCCGGCTCGCCCAGCACGTCGGCTACGCCGGCGCCGGGACCGTGGAATTCCTGGTGGAAGGCGAAAACTTCTACTTCCTCGAAATGAACACCCGCATCCAGGTGGAACACCCCGTCACCGAGATGGTGCACGGCGTGGACCTCATCGCCGAGCAGATCCGTGTGGCAGCCGGTGAAGAACTGAGCATCCGGGACCGGCTCACCCCGCAGGGTGCGGCTGTCGAAGCGCGCATTAACGCCGAAGACGTCGCAGGAGGGCGGTTCCTGCCCGCACCCGGGCTCATTGAGGAGCTCACGCCCCCCGAAGGGGAAGGTCTTCGCTTCGACGCCGGCTACCAGAGCGGCGACGAGGTCCTGCCGTACTACGACAGCCTCATCGGCAAGCTCATTGCCTATGGACCCGATCGTGAAACGGCACTGGCCAGGCTCGAGGACGGCCTCGAGAAGCTGGTGGTCCGCGGCGTTCCCACCACCGTCCCGGCCTCCCTCAAGGTGGTGCGCCACGAGGACTTCCAGGCGGCGCGATTCACCACCCGGTGGCTCGAAGAGACCGTCGACTTCTCGGAAGAACCCGAGGACGAGCCGCTGGCGCGCAATGAAGTGGAAGTCGGCGGACGCTTCTACATCATTCCGCAGTTCTCAGACCGCCCCGGCGCAGCAAACAACGGCGGACCAGGCTGGGCTCCGCCCGTGGAGGATGTCACAGCGGGCGGCCAACGGCCGCGAAGCAACCGTGCCCGGGGCAAGGGCAAGGCCACCGACGGAAGCATCAAGGCACCGATGCAGGGGACCATCATCAAGATCAACGTCGAGGAAGGCCAGGCCGTCGCAACGGGAGACGTCCTCTTTGTCCTGGAAGCGATGAAGATGGAGAACCCCATTCAGGCGCCGGCTGCCGGAATCGTCGGCCCGGTCCATGCCGTCGTGGGCGACTCGATGGCAGCCGGAACCCTGCTGACCCAACTCGTCCTGGAAGGGGCCAACTGATGAAGCCCTACCGCTCACTCCTCTTCGTCCCCGGCCACAAGCGAAGCTGGATCGACAAGGCCCTGGCCTCAGAGGCTGACGCGATCATCATCGACCTGGAGGACTCTGTCCCCGAACCGGACAAGGCGCTGGCGCGGACCAACGCCCGTGAAGCCCTCGACACCCACTCGGGTGACAAGGGCATCCTTATCCGCCCCAATGCCCTGGACACCATCCATTTCGGATCCGACATCGCTGAAACCACGCACGGGAACCTGACGGGTTTCCTGCTCCCCAAGCTCTTCTCACGCGATGACGTGGTGCGCTTCGACGCCCTGGTCACCGCCGCCGAAATCGCCTACGGGCTATCCAGGGGATCGGTGGAACTCATCCCGTCGCTGGAAACCGCTGCATCGATCAGCAAGGTTGACGAAATCCTGGCCGGTCCCCGAGTGGGCGGCGTCATGGCGGCGGCCGCCAAGGATGCCGACGTCTCCCGCGAAGTCGGCTTCAGCTGGACAGCGGAAGGTACCGAAACGCTGTACCTGCGCAGCAAAGTTGTCCTTGCAGCACGGGCGGCAGGGCTGCGCAGCATTGTTCTCGGCCTCTGGCAGGAGGTCAGCAACATTGACGGGCTTCGCCGCTTTGCGACAGCCAACAATGGGCTGGGCTACACCGGCCAGGTGCTGATCCATCCCACCCACGCCCCGGTGGCCAACGAGTCCTACGGCTTATCGTCGGCCATGCGCACCTACTACGAGGGGCTCGTTGAGGCTTTCGAAGAAGGTCAACGCCAAGGGCATGGTGCCGTCTCCTACCGTGGAGATCACATCGACCTCGCCCACGCAAACCACGCCCGCCAGGCTCTCGCCTTCGCCGGCAGCAACTAATAACGCAAACCCCACACCACAGGAGACACACCATGGCCGGAATGTATTACGAGGACTTCCAGGTAGGCGAAGTGATCCGCCACGAAGTCACCCGGACCGTCACTGAGACGGACAACCTGCTGATCACGGCATTGACCATGAACGTCCAGCCCCTGCACCTCGACGCCGAATTCTCGGCTAAGAGCATGTACGGCAAGCAGATCGTCAACAGCATCTTCACCCTGGGCCTTGTCACCGGGATCCCCGTCCAGGACACCACGCTCGGGACCACCCTGGGCAACCTCGGATTCCGGGACATCGAATTCCCCAAGCCCGTCTTCTTCGGCGACACCCTGCGCGTGGAAACCGAAGCACTGGACAAGCGCGTGTCCAATTCGCGGCCCGAGACAGGGATCGTCGGCATCGAACACCGCGGCTACAACCAGCACGGCGACGTGGTCTGCGTGGTCCGCCGCACCGCGCTGATGAAGCGCCAGCAGAGCGCGGAGGCAGAGGCTACCGCCAGCGCCTAGCTCGTTTACTCCCGAACGTGTGCGGGCCGGCCGGCAGAGATGCGGCCGGCCCGCTCCGTCCCAGCCGGAAGCAGGACCAAAGCAGTGCCCTTCCTGAACAGACTCCAGAGATGGGCCGACCTCCGCCCCGACGGCACAGCCGTCGCCGTCGGCGGCCGCGGACTCAGCTGGGCGGAACTCCGCGGGGCAGCAGAAGAGCTCGTCCCTTCCACTTCGGAAACCTACATCCTGTCCGAACCCAACTCAGCCCAATTCGCAGCGCTGTACTGCGCCGGGGTAGCCAAGGGGCGGCAAATCGCTGTGCTCGATCCCGCCTGGACGCCACAGGCCCAGGAAGAAGTGGCCCGCATGCTGCCCTCCCCGTCCCGCGCCACCGGGACGGCGCTGGAAGACGGCGACCCGGACGAGCCCTTCCTCATCGGCTTCACCGCCGGCACGACATCAACACCAAAGGCCTTCACGCGCTCCCGCCGGTCGTGGCAGGCCTCCTTTGACGCCTCAATCGAATTCTTCGGCCTCCGGCCGGAGGACAAAACATTGGCGCCGGGCCCGCTCTCGGCGAGCCTGAACCTCTACACACTTTCCGAATGCCTCTACGCCGGCACGGAATTCCACACCCTGCGCACCTTCGACGTCGGCGATGCCCACGCCGTCATCGCCCACGACGGCATCACGAGGCTGGTCCTCGTCCCCACGATGCTTCGGCTCCTCAGCGAACGGGGACTCATGGCATCGGTGGACGCCTCCGCCATCAGAACCATCATCTGTGCCGGGTCCAAGCTCGACGCCCGCACCTTGGAAGCCGCCAGGCGCTGGGCACCCAACGCCACCATCTTCGAGTATTACGGCGCCGCAGAACTCAGCTTCGTGGCCGGCCGGGGCCTGGAAGCAGGCGAACCGCTGGACGCCGCGGGCACGGCCATTGGGCGGCCCTTTCCCGGCGTCGAAGTGCGGATCGTCGATGACCATGGGGAGCCCCAGCCGGAGGGATGCGTGGGAAACATCAGAGTCAAGAGCCCCATGATCTGCCAAGGCTACCTTTGGGGCGACGACGGGAAAGCCCTCCGGCGCCTGAACGGTGGCTCCACGGTTGGTGATCAGGGATACCTTCTCGACGGGGTCCTCCACATTCTCGGCCGGAGCTCGGACATGATCAACACGGCAGGCAGGAACGTCTACCCGCATGAGGTCGAGCTCGCCCTGTCGTCCATCCCTGGCGTTGACGCTGCCGTGGCTGTCGGGTTTCACGATGACCTGCGCGGACAGCGTGTCGTTGCCGGAATCATTCCCTCCTGTGGAGGGCTCACCGCAGCCGCGCTCAACGCGGGCCTGCAGGCGCTCTTGGCCAGGGACAAGAGGCCTCTCCACTATTACTCCCTCACCGAGCTGCCCCTGACCGACAGAGGAAAGCTCAACCGGCGAATGCTTCTTGAATGGATCCGCAGCAACGATTCACGGCTCCGCCGCCTGCATTAGAGGAACGGTCACACTGAACAGGTGAGCGGGGCGGTCAGTCCCTGAGTTCCCTGGTCAGCACTTCAAACTCCTCCACGCTCAGAATCTGCATATGCTGCTCGGCGCTTGTCTCCGTCCGGATCCGCTCGGCCGCCTGTTGGCTTCCGTCAAGGGCATTTTTGTCGTCCCACAGGGTGATGGACAGGGACGTGTTGTCTTGGCTGTACAAATAATAGATGCCTTTGCAACCGGGCATTTCAAGCACCCGGTTGATGGTCTCGTCCGTGGGCGCCCCGGTACTCTCGGGCCCGGGACGATAGGTGCTGACTCTGGCGAACATTAATTCCTCCAATCGTGCGCTGCAGGGACCGCTCGCCACGTGGCCTGGAAACGAAAAGCCGCCGCCTGCAGGAAAAATGCCGACTGCTCCAGATGTGGCTGGGACCCCTTCATCAAGTAAGGATCCAATTGGGTCTGGGCACAAGACCGTCACGGTTTTCCGGCTCGACGCACCATTCACGCTGCTCGGCACGGCTGACTTAGGGCACGTCGAAAGTAATCCCAGGCCAGCGGCCAGAACGCCTGACCCGGATCCCTAAGGTCGCGGTTCGGCGGTTTTGGCGCCCGGGTAACGCCGGTCGACCCAGGGTGCCGCGCCGGGGACGTTGGGTCGACCCGCGCCAGTTTTGGAGTAGACGGGACGATCCCGTCCAGGTTTCATATGCCCTCCGGGTTTTGAAGCACGAGGCAGTGGGGCCGGCCAGGGACACAAGAAGGCACGCGATGCGCGGGCGATGACGTCGCCGACGAACACTTCCCGGGCGCATTCACAGTGGAATCGCAGGGGTGGGTCCGGTGGCGCCTCGAGCATGTCCAGCGCATCACCGTCGCCTTAAAGCGCCGTTCGTGCACTGTCCAGCAGGTCAGCGATCATCGTGATCCATCCCATGATCCGCAGGAGCAGGTGCTCCGTGCTACGGATGTGGCTATACGGTTGCCGACCATAACGCCGGCGGCGCAGGCCGCATGCCGCAGCCTCGTGAAATTAATGCGCGGATTGGTTTGGCCGTCAGGCGTGGCTCAGGACGCCAGCTACGGATAGCAGGGGAGTGCAATCTCCATCTGGGGGATGAGCCAAGGTGTGGTTCTAGGCCGAAGTTGCCTCACCATCCCGGGCGATGACCGCAATGCTGGTCACGGTCAGAACCACCATGGCTGAAATGAAGTTTTCCGCGTCTACGAGTACGTGCTTGCCCAGCTCTCCTGAGAACGCCTTGCCGGCTCCATCGGCGTCCTCAAAAACGAACTCCACAATCCCGTCGACTTCGACGTCCGGCGCAGGGTAGTTTTCCCGCGCGCCTGAGGCCGTCACGTGGTGCTGTGTGTAGGAGATGATGTGCGGAAGCTGGCGCACCATCGGGGCATGCACTTCACTCCAATAACGCTGGAATTCGCCGCGCGAAATTCCGGGCTTGCGCTGGAGCAGTGTCAACTGCCTCAAGTAGGGCATGGGTCTTTCTCCTGGAGTGTTGGCTGGCTGTCGCGTTGCAGGGCAGGACGGCTCTGGGCCTAGTAAGAGCGTGGAAGCCCCAAGTGCTGCTCGCCGATGTAGTTGCGGATCATGTCGTCCGTGAGTGGGGCGAACGTGTAAAGCCGGGCGTCCCGGAAGTAGCGCTGCATGGGCAGTTGCCGCAGGAAACCCCAACCGCCCATTGCCCGCATCCCGACGTCGGTGGCAGTGGTTGCGGCGTCGGCTGCGGCCAGTTTCGCCATGGCCGAAAGGGTTTCGTCAGCCCCGGCATGCCGATCTGAAGTGGTGGCTGCCTTCTCCAACAACAGCCGCGCGCTCTCGACTTTGACGCTGCAGTCGACGAGCTTGTGCTGCAGGGCCTGGAAGGCACCGATCGGCCGGCCGAAGGCGTGCCTTTCCTTCACGTAGTCGACCGCGTAGTCAAGAGCGCCCCGCGCGATTCCCAGTGCGACGGCTGCGCCGTTCAACCGTTCGCCGTTGAGCGTGCCCAGGACGTGGCGGAAGCCTTTGTCCACTTCGCCGAGTACCAAATCTGCGGGAACGCGTACGTCGGTGAATTCGATATCGCACTGTTCCAGCGCCCGGATGCCCATCGTGTCAATAGGCATCGTTGCGATGCCGGACGTGGCCCGGGGAACGATGAACATGGTGATTCCATCGATCGATGACCGCTGAATCTCACTTGTGCGCGCCAGGACGATGAGGTAATCCGCGTCGGAGGCGCCGCCGATCCACTTCTTGGGCCCATTGATCAGGAAGGACCCGTCGGGCTGCCGGACGGCCCTGGTCATCATGGCCCGTGCCACATCCGTCCCGCCGGCCGGTTCACTCAAGGCAAAGGACATTTTGGCGTCGCCAGCGAAAAGCGGGGCGAGGAATCTTTCCTGCTGGTCGCGGCTGCCGAAGGAATGCAGCAGTTCGACACCCATGTACTGGACCACGAAGCTGACCCCCATGGAGGTGGCGCGGGCGCCGAGTTCTTCCAGTACCACGGTCTGGCTGCGGTGGCTGGCTTTGGCCCCGCCGATCCCTGACTCCAGCTGGACGAAACCGGCTTTCGCCAGCGTACGGAAAATTTCGATGTCGTACGTCTCACCTTCGTCATGGGCCGTCAGGCGTTCTTCCGTGACGTGTTCGTCCAGAAGCTGAACGAGCCGTGTCCGTAACCCGTCAGGGTCCTCGCGGCGGCCTCCGGCTGAGGCGTTGACAATAGGCTCACTGTCCGCGGTGATGCTCATGGGAGAAGCTCCTTGCTTGGTATACAGACTTCGTGTTGTCTAGCGGCGCTTAATCAGGAAGCTGCTGGAGAACGTCATCACCGTGCTGCCATCCTGCTTTACGACTGTGTAGTCGATGGTCCACAGCCCGGCACCGGCTTTGCTGGTTTCCCGGGCCTGGCTGACAGTTGCCTCCACATGAATCGTGTCCCCAATGAAGACCGGCTTTACCGCGCGGACAGCATCCAGCCCAAGCCAGGCGATGACGTTGCTGAAGTATCCGGTCTGGGTCATCAATCCCAGCCCAACTGACAGTGTGAGCGGCCCGTGGCCGATCCTCTGGCCAAATGGAGTCTGCGCCGCGTACTCCTCATCCAAGTGGAGGGACACCCAGTCGCCGGTGAGTCCGGCCCACTGCACCAGGTGCGCCTCGGTGACGGTGATACCCGGGCTTTGCAGCCGGTCACCTGTCTCAAGGGCGTCCCAGAAATGGTCCGGGCGTCCCTTGACCAGCTTCTCCTGGACCTGCTCGCTCATCTGTTCTCCTTTGGGGGACCGTGATTCTCCACAGCATCGGCTGCCTTTCAGCCGAAGCCTCTCAGGCAAGCATAGACTAACGGGCGTTCGTACGACTAGGGATTTGGTGAACTCCCCCTTCGGCACCCAGGCGCAGCCCGCCCAACCCCGTTCCCGGGGCGATGGATTAGGCGCCTCTTGCGTGCGACACGCATCACACCCTAAACTCCGTACGAACGCTTGTTTCTTTCCTCACCGTTATCGAGCACTACGGGGGAGGGGAGCGCACCGAAGGTCCGCAGCAACCGACCCGAACCGCGAGCGTCGCGGGAGACGCCGATCTCCCCTACTCTTCAATTAACTAAGGAATGAGTTCCAATGTCGGAATTGACTAATCCCGTCCAAGCTTCGGCGCCGGATGTGCCCGGGGCCCCAGCGTTTGATCCGCGGACCTCGCGACGGGCGGTCGCGAGTGGCACGTTCGGCACCGCGCTGGAGTGGTTCGACTTTGCCGTGTACGGCACGCTGTCGGCGACCCTGTTCCCCCAGCTCTTCTTCCCCAGCTTTGACACGAATACGGCAATTCTGGCCTCTTTCGCCACCTTTGGAGCTGGCATGGTCGCCCGCCCCCTCGGCGGAATCTTCTTCGGGGCGCTCGGTGACAAGATTGGCCGACGAAACGTCCTCATGTTCACCCTCATGCTCATGGGCGTTTCCTCGGTGCTGATCGGTCTGCTTCCGAATTACGCCGTGGCGGGGATCATTGCCCCGATGCTTCTTGTCCTGCTGCGCTTCCTGCAGGGCTTCGCCCTCGGCGGGGAGGCCTCGGGCGTTCAGGTGCTTGTCGTCGAGCACGCCCCCTCAGCCCATCGAGGCCTGTACGGAGGAATCCTGGCTACAGGCTCGCCCCTTGCCCAGACCTTCGCGTCGGTCACCCTTACGGGGCTGGCTATGTTTCTCTCCAAGGAAGACTTTTCCTCGTGGGGATGGAGGGTCCCCTTCCTGATGGGTGTGCTACTGCTCGTTGTAGGTGTGTTCATCCGCCGGCGGGTCGAAGAAACCCCTGCCTTCAAGGAAAGCCAGAAGAAGGCTGCCGAATCCGCGGTTCCCCAGGAACGCGCCCTGGCAGTGATTGCGAAGAAGCCCGGAACCGTCATCAAGCTGGTGCTGTCCTGGGCCGCGTCCGCGGGGTTGTTCTGGATCAGCGTCACCTATGCCGTGAATTACCTGACCAAGGAGCTCGGCTACGACAACTCGATCACTTTCGGGCTCCTGCTCATGGCAAACCTCATCTCCATTCCTGCTGCGCTTCTTGGAGGCCGGCTCAGTGACAGCATCGGCCGCAAGAAGACAATGCTGCTCGGCCTGACCATGCAGGGTCTCGCGGCGGCCACCATGTTCCCCATCATGAATTCCATGAATTACCCGGCAAGCGTCGCGATCATCACACTGGCGCTGTGCGGTATCCAGGTCACGGCTGGCACCCAGGCCGCCTTCTTCTCCGAAGCGCTCCCTACGTCCATGCGCTACACGGGCTCGGCGCTGGGCATGACCCTGGCCGGCCTGTTCTTTGGGGCGCCGATCCCGTTCGTTGCCGCCTGGATCTTCCAGCACACCAGCAACGGCATCCTAGCCTTGACCTGCATCGGGCTCGGACTGGTGGTCATCTCTGTCATTGCCGTCCTGACGCTGCCGGAACGCTACAAGCAGTCGCTTCACGGGGAACACTGACATAAACGGGGATCGAAACTTTCACCTCCGGCACCCTCGTTAGCAACACTTCGGGCCGCGCCCATATGGCGCGGCCCGCAGTGTTGCCTGATCCTCGGCGATTTAATGAGGCACGCTGAGGGAATCTTCGGGGATACGCCTGAAGGTTCTGTGGCGGGCATCGCTTTTAGATGACGGGCACCGAGGCTCCTCTTCCTAGTCCATGCCTGCACGCAAGTCCATGCCCTGCAGCGGAGCGGGTAACCGCGGTTAGGCCTTCCCGAGCAATTTGGCTTGTTCGACAAGATCGGCCGCCCACGGTCGCTTTCCATGGTGGAACAACATACCCTTGGGCAGGCCTTGGACGGTCGCGGTAGTACCGGAGATATCGATAGTGATCCTGCCGTTTGGTGATGTGCAGGTCGCCGTAAGATTCGGGGAGCACCGGATCCATCCAGAGGCCGCCGCGGGCCACGTCGGCGTAATATCCCATTAGGCCCTTCACAAGCTGGATAGGGGTAGTGGCGGCGCAGGCCTGCGGCGAGCACGCCGTGGGATAGGGAAGCGGTTCGTCGAATTGGTCCCGGCTGAATCCACAGAACAATTCCGGCAGCCTCCCTTCCGAATATTCGGCCGCTTCAAACAAGGCAGTGGAGATCCGCTGCGCCTGCTCCACGAAGCCGTAGCGCAGGAGACCGGCCGCGATGATTGCGTTGTCGTGGGGCCACACCGATCCGTTGTGGTAACTTGCGGGATTGTAAGCGCCCATGTCACTCGCCAAGGTTCGGACGCCCCACCCGCTGAACATCTCCGGGGACATGAGTCGCTCCGCCACCAGCGGGGCCTTGTCCTGGTCGATGATGCCAAACAACAGGCATTGGCCCATGTTGGACGCGCACGCATCGACAGGCCGCTTCTTTCCGTCGAGGGCGACGGCGTAATAGCCGTGCTCAGGCAACCAGAACCGTTCGTTGAACTGCCTCTTCAACGTCGCCCCACGTTCCCGGTATTCAGCCGCCAAGGCCATGTCACCGGCGTCATAGGCTATCCAGAAGCGGGCAAGATACGCACTGTAGACGTAGGCCTGCACTTCGCAGAGTGCAATGGGCGGCTCGGCCAGGGTGCCGTCAGCAAAGTTGATGCCGTCCCAGGAGTCCTTCCAACCCTGGTTGATCAGCCCTTGGTCGTTCAGACGCTGGTACTCGACGAATCCGTCGCCGTCCTTGTCTCCGTAGTCCCGGATCCAGGCCAGCGCCCGGTCAACGTGCGGCAGCAGCGCTGAGATGGTTTCCGGGGCGAATCCCCAGCGGCTCACTTCCCCGAACAACGCGACGAACAACGGCGTGGCGTCGACGCTGCCGTAGTAGGCAGACTTGCCGCCCAGGGCAAGACCGCTGGAGACATCGAGCCTGACCTCGTGGAGGATCTTCCCGGGTTCCTCCTCGCTCATCTCATCGACGGCACTGCCCTGGCGATCGGCCAGCGTCTGGATGGTGCCAAAGGCCAGTGACGGGTCCACCGGCAACGCCATGAGGGATGCCCATAGGGAGTCCCGCCCGAAAAGCGCCATGAACCACGGCGCGCCGGCGGCTACCACGATCCGGTCCGGATGGGCGGGGTCCTCGATCCGAAGGGCGCCCAGGTCGTCATAGCTGCGCCGAAGCGTCCGCTCGATGGAGCGGTTGCCCATCCGCAGCAACGGGATCTTCGACACCCACTCCTGCCGACGAAGGTCCCGCGGCGATACTCCCCTGGCACGGATAAAGGGTGACAACGGATGGGACTGAATGGCGGTCGGCACCGCTCGTATGGTTGCGCTCCATTGTCCGTGCGGCGGCACTACCGTGCGGTAGGTCAGAGCCTCAGGCGAGGCGTCGGCGCCACTGGCGGACACGACGACACCTTTCCGAATGTCCTGCCAGGCGGCCCTGATGGTCAGCGCGTCGCCTTCCGCCTGCCGGGACTCATTCCAGCGCCGTTGGATGCGCGCCTCCTTCACCTCAAAGAGGTCAGCGAAATCCGCTTCAACCCTGAGGCGGACCACACATTCGGCCCGGCCGGCGCGTAGTTTCTGACCGTTATCTGCTCCACGATTCCGCCGCCGACCTCGCGGAGGCGTACAACAATCAGCGGGCTGTCCGCGTGCCCGTCCGGACGGGGAACGCGGCCGGCAAACAGGCCCCGGTACGGTTCCTTGGTTTTAGCCGCCAGCGGCTCCAACGGGGCACCATTAACGGTCAGATGCCAGCCGGACAGGATACGGGTGTCCTCATAAAAAACCCCGTGCGGGTATTCCGGATGAATGTCGCCGTTCGCCGAGGAGATGCAGAAGGAAGAGCCCTCCACCAGGGTGACCGAGCCGGGCCCCAACGGCCCGGCAGCGGTGTCAGCGTTCCATCCAGCCATCCGGGCTCCTTCAAAGGGCTGACCTCACCGCCAGGAGACCCGGCCCAGCACTGTACGCACCCCGGTCCGGCCACCTGCTCCAATCGACGCTACCCCTGTGTGCCTGATGATGCCATAGGCCGCTGGACGAGCCCTCGACGACCGCAACCCAACCCGGAATTACTTGCAGTCGGCGGAACTCGATGGAGGAGTGCGATATTGCATCAAAGGAAACATTCACTTCTACCGGCACTCTACGTATCAAGCCGTACTCAGCTGATCCTTTCAACCCTAGGAAGATGATTGACACCGAGTGAGACATGGGTAACATTGAGGAAGCAAGAACGAGCGATTGTTCGTACTCGATTTAGTCAAGGATGACTGGCTGCTGCTCGGCCACGGATGGAGAAAAAATGAAGGCTTTAGTACTGACGGAGTTCGGCAAGGATCTTGAAGTTCTGGAGGTGCCGGAGCCGGACCTGACAGCCAAGGGCGCGCTGATCCGGGTCGAAGCGAATGGGATCTGTCGCAGTGACTGGCACCTCTGGATGGGCGACTGGGACTGGCTGGGCCTGAAGCTGGAACTGCCCCACGTGATGGGCCACGAGTTCGCCGGCGTCATTGAAGAGGTGGGATCCGAAGTTTCGCGTTACAAGAAGGGTGACCGCGTCGTCGTACCCCACGCTCACGGTTGTGGGCACTGCGAGTACTGCCTCGCAGGGCATAACAACATCTGTGAAAACGTCTCGTTCGCCGGCACCAACTACTGGGGCGGCTATGGCCGCTTCGTCGAGGTTCCGGACGCCGACCGCAACCTCGTCCGTCTGCCCGAGAACGTTGACTTTGACGCGGCCGCCGGCCTGGGATGCAGGTTCATGACCGCCTTCCACGGCATCGTGGACCAGGTCAGCGTCAAGCCTGGCGAATGGGTATCGGTTCACGGCTGCGGCGGGCTGGGCCTCTCGGCAATCCACATCGCCGCTGCCATGGGGGCCAACGTCATCGCCGTGGACATCAACGAGGACTCCCTCGCGCTGGCAAAGTCGCTCGGTGCAGTGGCAACCGTCAACGGGCGGAACGAAGACCCGGTCGCGGCAATCCGGGAGCTTACCAAGGGCGGAGCCCACGTAGCCGTGGACGCCCTCGGGATCTCCATCACCTGCCAGGCCGCGGTCAATAGCCTCCGCAAGCGCGGCCGCCTCCTGCAGGTCGGCCTGACATCCAAGGAAGAAAAGGGCATGATTGCCCTGCCCATCGACAGCATCGTCCTTCAGGAACTGTCGATCGTCGGGTCAGCCAACATGCCGGTCTCCCGCTACCCCGACATGATGCGCATGGTCGAGCGCGGCATCCTGAACCCGGGCAGCATGATCACCAACCGAGTAGGACTTGACGAAGCCGGGAGCATTATCGCCTCCATGGGTGAATTCAAAGGCAGCGGCATCAGTGTCCTCAACCGCTGGTAGCACACCAGCCAACGTCACCACTCTCCTGAACAGCTGAAAGGCTCCTGAAATGAAGATGCTTATCAATGGGGAAAAGCGCGACGCCCGCAATGGCGCCATCTCCGAAACACTGAATGTCGCCACCAATGAAGTCATCGATACGATCCCCTCTGCCACCGCGGAAGACATCCAGGAGGCCTTGGAACACGCGCAGGAGGGCGCAAAGATCTGGGCTGAGACACCTGCCCACCAGCGCTCATCCGTCCTGACAAGGTTCGTGGCGACACTGCGCGAAAACATCGATGAGCTTGCGGTCCTGCTGGCCGGTGAGAGCGGTAAGATCCTCGCCCATTCCCGGAACGAGCTGGAAACAGCCGCGCGAATCTTTGAGGGATTCGCCGAGGAGTCCAAGCGGATCTTTGGTCAGTCCATCCCGTTGGATATCCAGCCCGGGCTTGAGGGGGATCTCCTCATTACCAAGCGCGAGCCCTTGGGCGTTATTGCCGCCATCCTTGCCTTCAACTTTCCGGCTGAACTTTACGCACAGAAAGTTGGCGCCGCCCTCGCCGGCGGAAACGCTGTTATCGTCAAGCCCCCGCAGGATGACTCCCTCACCTGCATCCGGATGACCGAAATGCTTCTTGAAGCCGGCGTGCCGGGCAAGACGCTGCAGATTGTGACGGGATCCGGATCGGTGACTGGCGACTACCTGTCTCGCAGCGCACTGATCAACGGACTGAGCTTTACCGGCAGCACGAGGGTCGGAGAAATGATTGCGGAAAACACGGCGCGTAACGTCGTCCGCACCTTCCTTGAGCTCAACGGCAACGATGCGTTCATCGTTTGCGAGGACGCCGACATCGACCTTGCGGTCCAGCACGCCGCCATCGGCCGCCTATACGGCAACGGGCAGGTCTGCGTGGCCACGAAGAGGATTCTGGTCGAGGAATCACGTTACAGCGAGTTCCTTGCAAAGCTTACGGATCAGGTGCAGGGCAAGAAATCAGGGGACCCGACCGATCCCTCGACCGAGATCGGCCCGCTCATCAACGAGCGTGCGGCGAAGGACGTTGAGAACCAGATCCAGCAGGCCGTGTCTGAAGGCGCCACTATTCACCTTGGTGGCAAGCGGGACGGGGCATTCGTCGAGCCCACCATCCTTGAAATCACCAGGGAAGTCGGGATTGCAACCGACGATGAAATCTTCGGCCCGGTGTTCTCCGTTCTGCCCTTCCGAGGCATCGAGGAAGCCCTTGAAATTTCCAATGCCTCCTCATTCGGGCTCGGCGGTGCGGTCTTCTCGACCGACTTCCACAAAGCCTATTACGCTGCCAGCCGCATGCAGACGGGCATGGTTTCCATCAACGGCGGCAACTGCTACCGTCCCGACGGAAGTGCCTTTGGCGGGTACAAGAAGAGCGGCATCGGACGCGAAGGCTTCCTGTACACGCTTGAGGAACTCACTCAGATCAAGAGCATTGTGATGCGCGGAATCCTCACGAACCCGCTGTCTCCCAGCGCTGCAACCGGAACTGAAACCATCACCGGCGACTAGCCGCTTGGCTGGCCGGCCCTCAGTGGGCCGGCCAGCCAGAAACCGGTGGAAGGGCCTGGACGGCTCACGCCGGAAAGCATGCATCACCACTGCTTGAATGGGTAATTTGATCCTGCCCATATATCTGTAAAAAACCCGGCATTAACCCCGTCACGGTGAAAACGACACGGCGAAAAGCGAGGAGAATGCTTTTGCAGAAAGACCGCGGCAGCGTGTTCGCCAACGATTTCACACCCGTCCGTTTATCGACGAACATTTCTAATTAACTAAGCAACCGCACGCCTACGCCGTGAGCCTAGGGGTGCGGCCGAAACATTGCTTCGGGCTCTAGACTCCGCGGTCGGCGCTCTTCAGGCCTCGGAGTGCACAGACCTGCGTCCCGCCCGGGCGCCAATCCCTGAGCGCGCCTTGGAAAAGTCCGCGCCAGCCCCGTAGTTCCGATCGTGGCCCGGCAGCGCCAGGAGCGCTGTCCCCTTGGCTGCGGGTAGTGCTCTGACACTCTTAATACCGGATTTTCCCTCATGCCCTCAACAGCACCGCCCCCGGTTCTCTTGGGGGCATTTTCATCTCCTGCAGATAAATTTTCACCGCCGAAATAGCGGGAGTTGTTAGCAATCAGGAATTTGTTGACAAAGTGGCGCCCGTCACAGCAAACTAGTGTATGTTCGTATTGAGCAGCCTGCCGAATTGCCCCACGAAGCGTATGAGGCGCAATGGAGCAGCCCCGGACGGTTTTACGTCTGCGACAGAAGAGGCCCAAAATGTCTATTGAAACTAATGAAGACCGCAGTACCAACGCCACTCTTGAGGACCTGAGCCGGCGGCTTACGCGACTCGAGGATGTCCAGGCAATCGAGAAGCTCAAGTACACATACGCGGGCTACTGCGACGACTCCTACAACCCGGACGGCATCGCCCGCCTCTTCGTGGAGGATGGCCGGTGGATCGTCGATGGAGAGGGCGCCACCCTGACCGGGCGCGACGCCATCAAGAATCACTTTGCAGCTCTCTCCGAGCGGATCTCATGGGCCCTGCATTTCGTCATGGCGCCCAATATTTCCGTCTCCGATGACGGAGAGACCGCAACAGGGACGTTCTACCTGCTGTGCCTGTGCACCATCGAGCAGACCAATAACCCCGACAAGAAGGACGCCGTCGTCCTCACCGTCACCTACTCCGACAAGTTCGTCAAACGCGACGGCCGTTGGTTCTTCGAAGAGCTGATCGGGCGCACCCACCAGGTCTCCAACTGGGACAAAGGCTGGGCCGAGCAGCAGTTCCGGGACTAACCGTCCCCGCTTAGCGCCGGCCGGCGCATGACTTCGAACCACAGAGTGCCCCTTCGGGCCCCTCAGCTTCTCCCTCTAAGGAAACACCATGAAATGCTCGCTAACTTCCCGGCGGACCCTTTCGGCCGCCGCCGCAGTCCTGACAGCACTGCTCTTCACCGGCTGCACGGTCGAAGGCCCTAATTCGGCCGCTCCGGGCGGCGAGGGAGCAGCTGCTGCAGCGGCGAAATCCGGAGGCGCACCGCTTCCCGTTGACCAACTCTGCGGTGACAAGCCGATCAAGATCGCCCACGTGGCAGGGTTCGGCGCCAACTCCTGGCGGAAGATCACCGAAGCCGAGCTCAAGGACGAGCTCTCTGCCTGCAAGAACGTGACTGTGGACTACTCCCAGGCCGACGGCGACCTGCAAAAGTACATCACCGCAATCAACTCCTACAGCGCTCAGGGCTACGACGCCATCGTCACCTATGACGACTTCGGCAGCCAGGCGCTCAGCGCCCTCACCAACGCCAAGAAGGCCGGCGTTGTCGTCGTTCCGTACATCGCCGACCCGGGCGGCAAGGTCGGCACCGACTACGACGGTTACGTGGCATACGACTTCAAGACCGAAGGTGACACCATGGCCAAATGGCTGGCCAAACAGGTCCCGGCCGGCGGAAACGTCATCTTCACCGGCGGACTTCCCAGCGGCAGCCCATCAACCGTGGAGCTCCTCAAAGGCATCCAAGCGACCAACGAACAAACCAACGCCTTCAAATTGGCAACACCTGACCCGATTGCTTCAAGCTGGGACCCCGCGTTCATGCAGCGTGCGATGTCCGGTGTGCTGACGAAGTTCGACAAGATCGATGGCTGGGCCTCCGACTATGGCGTCGCTGACCTGGGCGGTCTCCGCGCTATGGTCAACGCAAACCGCTCCATTCCCCCGCTGGCAACCTCCGCGACGGATAACGAGCTCGGTTGCTTCTGGCTGGAGCAGAAAGACAAGAACCCCAAGTTCCAGCTCCTGACCCTTGACGGCACCACCACGGTGGTCCGCATCGCCGGCCGCAAGGCACTCGCCGCGTTGAACAAGTTGCCGGACAACGAACCGGAACTCTTCAAGCTGACCACCTTCGTCGACACCGCCAACGGAAAGCTTCCGACCTGCAACAAGGACCTGCCGCCGGACGCTGATCTGTCCTCCGCTCTTTCACCCGAGAAGTTGAAGGCAGTCTTCCAGTGACTTCCTCTGTTCACGGAACTGCGCACAAGGAGATGACAGTGATCCACCAGGATCCCCAAGGGCTCGTCCAGGCAGAGCCTGCCGGCACCCTGGACGACACACAGACAGTCCTCCGGCTGGAGGGCGTCGACAAGCGCTACCCCGGCGTCCATGCCCTTAAAAATGTCTCCCTCGACGTCCGTCGGGGCGAGGTCCACGCTCTGGTCGGTGAGAACGGCGCCGGCAAGTCCACCCTTGTCGGCGTCGCAGCCGGCGCTGTTCTGCCCGAACAGGGTTCTGTTCAGATCTGCGGGGCGAGCACCGACTCCCCGACACCACAGTGGAGCCGTGAACAGGGATTGGCCATCGTCTACCAGGAGCCTGCGCTCCTTCCCCATCTGACGGTGGCGGAGAACATGCGGCTGGGAATGCCCAAGGCACTCCGCCCCGCAGTGCGCGATCAGGACCGGTGGGCCGAAGGGATACTCGAGGGCTGGAAAAACGTCGCCTCGATTGATCCGCGGTCCCTCGTAGGTAGCCTCAAGCCGGACGCCCGCTTCGTGGTGGAGATCGCCCGGGCCATGGCGGAGGATCCCAAGGTCATCGTCCTGGACGAACCGACGGAGCATCTCCTTCCGGCCGCGGTCGAGGAACTCTTCCACCTCATTGACGCCGTCGTCCGGCGAGGCGGGGCCGTCGTCTACATCTCGCACAAGATTAACGAAGTCAAGAAGATCGCAAACACGATTTCTGTTCTTCGTGACGGAGCCCTGGAGGGGACCTTCCCCGCCGCCGACATGTCCGAACAGGACATCGTCGACCTCGTCGTCGGGCATCAGAAGTCCCGTGAAGCTGCACGAACCACTACCCTCGATCCAGCCGCGCCCGTGCAGCTGAAAATCAACGAGCTCAGCGGACACGGCTTCTCCCACCTCAACCTGGAGGTCCGGAAAGGCGAAATCGTAGGTTTCGCCGGCATCGAAGGCCAAGGCCAGCGCGATGCGCTGAGGGCCTTGGCGGGACTGTCACGGACCAAGGGGTCGGTCACCATCAACGGCGGCGACGTCAGGCTGGGAAGCACGACCACCGCCATGCGCGATGGGATTGTTTACCTGCCACATGACCGGCACAACGAAGGCATCTTCTCACGGCTCAGTCTTAGGGAAAACGCATCCATCGGCTCCATCGCACAGTTCGCCAAGGCAGGAGCGGTGAGCTCCCGGCAGGAACAGAAGACGGTGATCCAACAGTTTGCCGCCCTGCGCGTCAAGGCGCCCTCGGCTGAAGTGGATATCGATACGCTGTCAGGAGGAAACCAGCAGAAGGTCGTCCTCAGCCGTGTCCTTCTGGGCGGCTCTCCTGTCCTCTTGGCTGACGAGCCGACCCAGGGAGTCGACGTCGGAGCCCGTGGCGAGATCTATCAGATCCTCCGTACTGCAGCAGCGGGCGGGGCGTCCATCATTGTCCTTTCCTCCTCGGCCGCCGAGCTGGAAGAGCTGTGTGACCGTGTCATCGTCTTTTCCCGAGGCCAGGCCGCAAAGGAACTGACCGGTGAGGAGGTTTCTGAGCGTCGGATCACCGAGGCCGCACTCACTGCCAGCCAGCACCGTGCAGTCTCAACTGAGGCGTCTCGGCCGGAGAAGAAGTGGAAGCGACAGCTGGCAGAGAACGACCTGATGCCCGGTGGCGTGCTCCTGGTGGCCACCATCGTCCTCGGAATCGTGGCCTCCTCCCAAAGCAGCTTCTATCTCACGCCGCGCAACTTCGGCCTGGTCCTGCCGCTGGTTGCCATCCTCGCGTTCTTCGCGATTGCCCAACAGCTGGTCATGATGGTCGGGGCGATAGACCTGTCGGTCGGTCCTCTGGCCGGGTTCCTCGTGGTCCTAGGGTCCTTCGTATTGTCAGAATTCCGGTCACCTGTTGGCATCGCCATTGGCATCCTGATAGTCACGCTCGCGGCGGTCGCCGTCGGGGTCATCAACTGGTTCCTGACCACGATAGTGAAGATCACCCCCCTCATCGCCACTCTCGTCACCTTCACAGCCCTCCAAGGCTTCGCCTACCTGCTGCGGCCGCTTCCCGGCGGCCGCATGGATCCAAATTTCACGGACATGGTCACGTCCTCCTTCGGTTTCCTTCCCTGGATGCTGGCAGGAGCAATCGCTGTTGCGCTCGGACTTGAGGTCACCCTGCACAAGTCCCTCTTCGGTGTCCGGCTCCGCGCCGTCGGCTCGAACCCGGCGACGGCAAAAAAAGTCGGTGTGAAGTCCAACCTCGTGGTGCTGGCAGCATACGTCGGATGCTCAGTCCTGGTCGTTCCCGCCTCTCTGCTGCTCATGGCACAGGCCGGAACCGGTAATGCCAGCATCGGCGACAGCTATACCCTGGCGAGCATCGGAGCCGTCGTCCTGGGCGGTGCAAGCATTTTCGGTGGCCGCGGATCATTTCTCGGCGCCATCATGGGGGCAATCCTGGTGATCCAGGCCAACACCGTGGTGCAGTTCCTGGGCCTGCAAATGTACTGGCAGCAGTGGTTCATAGGCGGACTTACGCTCGCTGCCGCGGCCTTCTACTCAAAGACACGCTCCCTTTCGGAACGGATGTAGAACCATGACCATCACCATCAGCAACGACCCGGCCACATCACGCCGGACGTCCGGCGAAGCAGCACGCTCCGTCGCCGGGCAACTCACCCGCTCACCTATCCTCATTGCCACCGTCGGACTGTTCCTCCTCAGCTGGCTCATCGCCCCCGGAAGCGTCTCCAGAAGCTCCATAGACTCACTGCTGCCATTCGCAGCCATCCTCGCCATCACCGCCATCGGGCAGACACTGGTGGTGATGCTCAAAGGCATCGACCTCTCAGTTCCCGGCATGATGACGATGGGGGCACTGGTCAGTACACAGTTCGCAGCAAAGAACTCCGACAACGTCCCGCTCGCACTGGCCGTTGTCGCCCTCATCGCCGTCGCCGTCGGTCTGGTCAACGGCTTGGTCATAGCAGTGTTCTCTGTCACGCCGCTGGTCGCGACGCTGGCCATGAACGCCCTGCTGCTGGGAGCCGCCCTGGCCTACTCAGGGGGTACCCCCACCCGCGCGCCCCAGTCCGTATCCGACTTCGCTCTCGATAAGACCTTCGGAGTGTCAAACACCGTGTGGCTCTCAGTTCTCTTGGTCGTTGTGGTGGCACTTGCCACGAAACGCACTGTCTGGGGCAGGCGCCTTGTCGCGGTCGGTGCCAACGAATCGGCCGCCAAGATCGCCGGCGTGCGGGTAGTCAGCCTAAAAGTCAGTGGCTATGTTGCGGCTGCCCTCTGCTACAGCGGTGCCGGCGTCCTTCTTGCCGGTTACATCAGCACGCCGAACACCAACGTCGGAAACCAGTACCTCCTGCCGGCAATTGCCGCCGTGGTAGTCGGTGGAACAGCACTTAACGGTGGCCGGGGCAAGATCCTGGGCACAGCGATCGGGGCGCTCTTCCTCAGCCAGCTGACCCAGCTGGTTCTGTCGCTGGGCGCACCTTCGTCCACCCAGCTCCTCATTCAGGCGGCCGTCATCGCGGTGGCCGTGGGGCTTCAATCGGTCCAGGGAAAGTCCGTGTTGGGACGTCTGGCCCCGTCACGGCCGAAACGAAAACAGCCCGCCTAGCCAGCCTCCTTGGGGCCCACGTATCCGGCGGCCACCGGCCGCCATGCACCCCAGGTTACAAACGAAAGGAAACCCATGCCCGACAACAACGTCCGCCCGGTTAAGACCATGGCCCTTCTGGGCCGCAAACCCGGAATGTCCTTCGACCAGTTCTGCACCTACTGGCGGGATACCCACGCGCCCCTGGCCTCCAAGGTCCCCGGTGTAACACGGTACGTCCAGCGCCACATCGTTCCGGACGCCGGGAACGGTGAACCGGACAACGACTTTGGCATCGATGGCATCGCCATTCTCGAATACGAAAGCCAGGAAGCAATGGAACAGGGCTGGGCCACGGAAGCCGGGCAGGCCGCACTGGCCGATGTCCCTAACTTCCTGGGCAAGCACTCCGTGATCGTGCTGAACGACTATGTCGTCGTCGACAACGACTAAACCCCTTCCACTTTTGAACAGAAAGACCTGAGATCAATGGATATTGGTGGAGTTTATTTCTTCACGGACGAAGGCCCGGATCCGGTGAAGTTCGCACAGGAGATGGAAGCCTACGGCTTCGAGTCCCTGTACGTGCCTGAGCACACTCACTTTCCTACCTCGAGGAAGACCCCGTACCCTGCCGCATACGGGGGAGGGGAGCTTCCCAACTTCTACCTGCGCACGTACGACCAGGTGGTCACACTTTCCTACATCGCCGCCACCACCAAGCTGAACATCGGCACCGGTGCATGCCTGATCGCCCAGCATGACCCCATCTCCAAAGCCAAGCAGCTGGCGACCCTCGACTACCTGTCCGGAGGACGCCTTACCGTCGCCGTCGGCCTCGGCTGGAACGCCGATGAAGCCGAAGCACACGGGGTCATCTGGAAGCAGCGGTTCAGCATCGTCAAGGAAAAGGTCGCCGCCATGCGGGCCCTATGGACCGAGGACGAAGCCAGCTACGAAGGCAAACACATTCACCTCGCCCCGAGCTGGTCATGGCCCAAGCCGCAGCAGACAGGCGGCCCGGCCGTGTTCATCGGAGGCGCCGGCCCCACTACCTTCAAGCACGCCGCCGAATGGGCCGACGGCCTCTACATCGTCCCGCCGCCGGACGACCCGACGCTGGAAAAGACTCTCCCGAAGTTCTGGGAGATCGTGGAAGAATCCGGACGCGATCCGAAGACCATGCGGGTAGCGGTCGCGTCCGCACCACCAGATCCGAAGGTGCTGGAAAGATACGCCGAGCAGGGAATTGAAAGGGCTGTTCTCTGGATTGACCCCTCGGATCCCAGTCAGGCGTTCCAGAACCTGGAGACCGCCGCGAAGGCCATGCAGGAATTCCAGCAATAATGCTCTCTCGTTAGCACAGCAAGGCTAACCCTGATCCCGTCATTGACCGCTTGCGGATTCCACCTCCGCATGCGGCCAATGACGGGATCCCCTATACCGTCTCAACGAGCTCCAAGGATCATCATGCAACCCGACAACGACTCTCTGCCTTCGATTGGAATTCTCGGCGGAACAGGCGCCCTGGGCGGTGGCCTCGCCTATCGATGGGCCGCTGCAGGCCTCACAGTCACCATTGGCTCCCGTAATGAAGAACGTGCCGCAGAGGCAGCGGCGAGAATCAGCAGCGCCATTCCGACAGCACATTCCCTTACCGGAGCCGGCTTGGAAGAATGCGCGGCCAACGCAGATGTGGTGGTCGTGGCCGTGCCTTGGGACGCCCATCGGGAAACACTGGAACAAATCCGTGATGGCGTTCCGGGAAAGATCGTCATCGACGTCGTCAACCCCTTGGTCTTTGACAAGGGCGGGGCATATGCGCCGCCGGTCGAGGAAGGCAGCGCGGCGCAGCAGGCACAGGTTCTCCTTCCCGATTCACGTGTGGTCGCAGCTTTCCACCACGTCTCCTCGGTGTTGCTTTCCGACGTTACGGCAGAAACGGTTGACACTGATGTCATGGTTCTGGGCGACGATGCCGAAAGCACCAAGAAGGTGCAGGACTTGGTGCGCCTGATTCCCGGGATGCGCGGTATTTTCGCAGGCAAGCTGCGCACTGCACATGCCGTTGAAGGTCTGACGGCCAACCTGATCGCCGTCAACCGCAGGTATAAAACTCACGCCGGGATTGGCCTGACCAACGTCGAGGAGGTGGCCCATGCCCAGGCTTGAGGGCAAGGTCGCACTCATCAGCGGCGCCGCCCAGGGCATGGGTGCCAGCCACGCACGAGCCATCATCGAGCACGGTGGCAGTGTAGTGATTGGCGACGTGGATGACGAACGCGGCAAAGTTTTTGCTGATTCACTGGGCCTGCGCGCCCGGTTCGTGCACCTCGATGTCCGCAGCAGCGCCGACTGGGAGGAAGCGGTGGCGTTGGCCGTGCGGGAATTCGGGGGATTGAATGTCCTCGTTAACAACGCGGGTGTGCTGCGGCACAGCGGGGTCGAGCAATGCTCCGACGAGGAATGGGATCTCGTGCTGGGCATCAACCTCACAGGAGCGTTCAAGGGAATCCGCGCGGCTGCCCAGGAGCTGAAACGCTCTGCACCGTCGGCTGTCGTCAACATTTCCTCCACGGCGGGACTCAAAGGCTTTGCCGGGTTTACTGCCTACGGATCTTCCAAATGGGGCCTTCGCGGCCTGACAAAGAATGCAGCCATCGAGCTCGCACCTCATGGTGTGCGCGTGAACTCGATACACCCTGGGAACATCAAGACCCAGATGATCGACGGGCTCTACATGGACTTCAGCCATGTGCCTCAAGGCCGCGCCGGTGATGCTGAGGAAATCAGCAACCTCGTGGTTTTCCTTGCCAGCGAAGAGAGCTCATTCTCAACCGGCAGCGAGTTCGTGGCCGACGGGGGCGAAACAACAGGACTGCCGGCCATCGCGAAGGCCGAGTAACCACCCGCAGGAACCGCAGCCGGGCTCTCATCGTGAAGAGACCCGGCTGCGCGGGTTCAAGAAGCCGGTGTTGCGGAACAGTTGCCAGGAGACGGGCCGGCACAGGCGACGCCGACCACCGGTCTTGTCCCGAAGTAGGCTTCGGCCTCCTCAGGGAAGGCCCAAAAGCGTGTAATTTCACTGATACTCAGCAAACGAATGTCCGTGCGGTTAAACTTGGGGCATCGACGAAACGATAGGTGACGTAAATGGTTGCAACGGCAGAACGCAGTACTGCGCAGGCTATCCGCGAGGAAGCTGCAAAGCTTTTTTTTGAACGCGGATACGACGCGACGAGCCTGCGGCAGGTGGCGTCTGCTGTTGGGGTAATGGTGGGCAGTCTCTACAACCACATTGACAGTAAGGAACATCTCCTGCTGCAGATCATGGGCGGGATCATTGATGATCTGTTGGACACTGCCCGCAGTGCCGTCAAGATAGACGGGGACGCGGTCGACAGACTCCAGGCGGCGCTGGCTGCCCATCTGACCTTTCATGCCGAACGCGCCCAAGAAGTGTTTATCGGCAACACCGAGCTGCGTTCGCTTTCGAACGGTGCCCGTGATGTCGTTATCGAAAAGCGCCACGAATATGAACTGTTCCTACAGGAGCTGATCGAAGACGCGGGCCGAGCAGGACTCGCCGACGTCATCGACGCCAAAATCCACGTCTACAGTTTTGTCGCGCAGGCCACCCACATTGCCAGTTGGTTCAAACCAGGAGGTCGGATGAGCCTGGATGAGATCGTCGCCATCTACACCAAACTGGCCCTCCGCGAACTCAACGTCCCCGACGCCGACGCCAGGGTAGACGAGCGGCACTAACAGCAATTCAGCCATCCTCACGACGCCGCGGTTTCACCAGGGGACTAACGGGCCCCGCCTCCAAAGGCAGACGCTGCGCGCTGGCCGTCTTTGTACCCGTTGGAGTAGGCCTCGTCGCTGCCGAGTCTGAACATGTCCTTATCCGCTGGCCGGACCAGGCTGCGCGCTGCCCCGGCAGGCGAATCAAGGTCGTCAATGACCAGATGGGACAGACCGCGCACCAGCGCAACGGGGCACCCGTTGGATTTGCCCTTAACCAGGTCAGCGGCACCAGCGATCTCATCGGCAACGGCGGCCGCGGAGGCAAGAAGCAGGTTCCCGTGCGGGTCGCGGGTTCCCCGGTAGTCTTCAAGCACGCGCACTCCCGCCGCACCGATGGCCGCGTCTGTTTGCCCTTCGCGCCACGGTCTGCCGAGAGTATCGCTGAGGATCACCGCGATCGCCACCCCAAACTGCATGCGCAGATCAGCGCACAGCTTCCTGGCAGACGCGTCGGGGTCGGTCGGAAGGAGCAGGACCGTGCCTTCGGGCGTGTTGCTATTGTCGACTCCCGCTGCGGCCAGAACCAGTCCCTGCCGGTTTTCCACGATGCGCGTCAGACCCCCGGGGTACGGTCTGCTGGCCACAAGCCGGACTGTCTCGGCGGTGATGGCAGCCTCACGGTCAGCGGCCGCGACCTGCCGGCCTTCGGCTTTGGAGACGATTTTGCTCGTAACGACGAGTATGTCCCCGTTCTGGATGCCCTCAGGAGACTTGCTGATCGCTGCGCCGATAATCTCGGCAAGGTTGTCGTCAGAGGTGACCTCTGGGATTCCCGCAAGGGTGGTAATTAAAAGGCCGGACATGACTTCCTTTGCACGCTGGGATTTGCTAACAGACGGATTTGGCGGTGCTCGCCTCCCAAGGGCACCGGACGAGCTGGGAAAAGGCCGGAGGCAAGCAGCGCGGCACGGGTGTGGGCGCCGACGCCCCGCTCTATGGCACTGGCAAGGTCCTCAAGAGTGTCTACGTCAGCACGCAGGGTCGAGCTGCGGGGTATGGGCAGCAGACGGTGGCCGGCGTGCTGGTGTCCGGCACGGGAATGAGGGCCAAAGCAGGGATTCACCGGGGCTCCTGGCAGCGCCGATATCATCGTGCTCCCCGTCCCGTCCAGATCCGGAACGATGCCGAGTGAATGATGTTTCGCGCCTTCGAGTGCGTATTCCAGATCTCTCACCTCAAGGCACGGAAGGTCTGCTGTTATCGCGGCTACGGGAGTCACCCCCAGCGATCGTGCGAAGGCGAAGCCCGCCTTAACCGCACCATTGAGCCCCTGCCCGGGATCCGGGAGCATCTGGATCTTCCCTGCATCCATGACGGTGGCGGGGTCGGAAGAAACGACAATGATGTGTGCAACATTGGCCGCTGCCGCTGCTGCCGTAACGGTGTCCCGGAGAAATCCGAGCGCGATTTCACGTCGAAGGCCGGGACCCAGTCGATCCGTCCCTAAATTGCCCTGAAGGCGGCTCTTGCCGTTCGGTCCGCCCTTGAACGGCACCACAAGAGTCCACTTGGCGTCCCTGCTCGCCCAAATTGGGAGGCCTCCTCCAGCGGGCGCGACCCCGGAGCCGCTGCTGATCATGAAGTGGTTCCTTTCGAGATGTGTGCTCGCTACTTCAGGGACAGGGGGAGCAGGCGAAGGTCTTTGCCTGTAGCGGCGAATCCGGTGTCTGCGTTTTGTCGGGCGACAGCTAGGCGCTCCGCTGTCGGCGTTCCGTAAGTCGTAGTGCGCTGCAAGGGAATCCGCCCGATGGAGCTGATCATGCGCTCAAGTTCCGAGACTGTCTTCTCGGAACCGTTGTCGGCTCCGGCCATGCGGCTGATGGTCTCTTCCATGAGTGTTCCGCCCAGGTCATTGGCTCCTCCCTGAAGCATGAGTTGCGTACCCTCGGTACCGAGTTTTACCCACGACGTCTGTATGTGATCGATCCGGCCGTGGAGCATGAGGCGGGCCACGGCGTGGATGGCACGGTTTTCCTGCATGGTAGGTCCAGGGCGGGCGATGCCTGCAAGATAGACCGGGGCGTTCGTGTGGATGAACGGAAGCAGAACGAATTCGGTGAATCCGCCGGTTTCGTCCTGAATCCTGGACAGAGTGCGCAGGTGTCCCACCCAGTGCGAAGGGTTGTCGACATGGCCGTACATCATCGTTGAACTGCTGGGGATGCCGAGCCGGTGAGCTGTACTGACGATGTCGATCCATGTTGCCGCCGGCAGCTTTCCTTTGGTCAGCAGCCATCGGACTTCATCGTCAAGTATTTCTGCGGCAGTGCCTGGAATGCTATCGAGCCCTGCATTGCGCGCTTCGGTCAGGAACTCCTCGAAGGACATCCCGAGGCGTGTCGCCCCGTTGACGATTTCCATCGGGCTGAAGGCGTGCAGGTGCATACCGGGCTGGCGCTTCTTCACCTCCCGTGCAAGATCAAAATATGCGCTGCCGGGCAAATCGGGATGAATACCGCCCTGCATGCAGATTTCAGTCGCGCCGACGGCCCAGGCTTCATCAACCCGGTCCCCGACCTGCTTCATCGACAGTGTGTAAGCGTCGGCGTCGGTCCGTCGCTGCGCGAAGGCGCAGAAACGGCAGCCTGTGTAACAGACGTTGGTGAAATTTATATTCCGGTTCACCACATAGCGCACCTCATCGCCAACCGTGTGTGCTCTCACATCATCGGCCAGCGCAGCCAGGGCCTCCAGCTCCGGACCCTCTGAGGAGAGCAGCCGGAGGTAATCGGCGTCTGAGAGCCCTGCCGGGTTGTTCTCCGCCCGGCTGAGAACTTTGCGGATGTCACTGGCCTCGTGGCCGCCGGGGGAGTGGCGTGGGCTATGGTCGCGGGCGGCGTCTTCACGGAGCGTGGCCCAGTCGCCGTAGACGCCGTCAAAATCACTCCGGCGGTCACTCGTCCGGCCGATAGTGTCTATCTCGATGTGGAGGTTGACCCGGCCGTGCCCGCCGCTTGCCCATTCCACGTCCGGGTCCTGCCATGGCAGGCCGGCAGGATTTCGTCCTTCTACGGCGAGGCCGTCAGCGCCCGCCAGTGCACGGACGTGCGGCAGGATGCGCGGATCAAGCCAGGGCTCCTCTTCCTTTATATAGCGGGGGTGGGCGGTCAAGCGTTCGCGGAGTGTGAAGCCGTTGGCTGCTGTTAAGCGGGCAAGGTCTTCCAGATGTGGCCATGGGCGCTCCGGGTTGACGTGGTCCGGAGTCAGAGGGCTGACTCCGCCCCAGTCATCGATCCCTGCGCCGATCAGGAGGGCCAACTCGTCCGCGTCGGTGAGGTTTGGTGGTGCCTGGAGTCGGACCTTCGGTCCCAAGACCACGCGGGTGACTGCTATGGCTGCCACGTATTCTTCCGTTCCGAGGTCCGGTGCAGCCATCATGGCTGTTGCATCCTTGGCACGGAAGTTCTGAACAATGACTTCCTGGATGTTGCCGTACCGACGATGCGCGGCCCGGAGGGCGAAGATGGCATCAACACGCTCGGCGTAGTTTTCCCCGATGCCCAACAGGACCCCGGTGGTGAATGGAACGCTGGAACGTCCGGCATCTTCAAGGACCCTGAGTCGCAGCGCAGGGTCCTTATCCGGCGAACCGTAATGGGGCCCGCCCTTTTCGGACCACAGCCGGGTGGCGGTTGTCTCCAGCATCATTCCCATAGAAGGGGCGACCGGTTTGAGCCGCTGGATCTCCTCCCAGGTCATGACTCCGGGGTTCAGATGGGGCAGGAGGCCTGTTTCTTCCAGGACCCTGACCGCCATCGCGCGGACATAGTCCAGCGTTGAGTCATAGCCATGAGAGTCAAGCCATTCCCGGGCGGCAGGCCAACGGTCTTCGGGCCGGTCTCCCAGCGTGAAGAGCGCCTCCTTGCAGTCCAATTCCGCTCCCTTGCGTGCGACGTCCAGAATCTCATCCGGTGACATGAAGATGCCCTTCCCGGCCTTTGCCAGTTTGCCGGGAGTGCTGACAAAGGTGCAGTAATGGCACCGGTCACGACACAGGTGCGTGACTGGGATGAAAACCTTCCGGGAGTAGGTGATGATGCCGGACTGGCCGGCCTGCTCCAGACCGGCATCGCGGACCCTGGAAGCCGCGGTCATCAGGCGCGTGAGATTTTCCCCTCGGGCATGCAGGAGCGTTTGGGCCTCGTCGGGGTTTAGAGTCACCCCGTCCTCTGCGCGGCGCAGGGCCCTTCGTATTGCGCTTTCGGAAGGGACGAACGTATCCATCGCGGTCATGATCAAACTCCAGGGTAGGGGCGGAGGGTTGCTGCGCCCGACAGGGCGTGGGTGGATTGCAGGGGCTAGGGGGTGGCCATCGAGGTGGCCATGTCCAATGCGGCTGAAGCCATGGCGGCAGTGGCCTGCGTATCTGTCATCCACAGTGGGGCCGTCGCCCCCCGGATGCCGAGTTCCTTCAGACTGGGAAGGTATTCGGCATCAGTAACATCCATGAGCCATCCGTCCAGAACGCCGCCGCGAGTTCTGGCGCCATAGAAACCAGCCACTCCGAGAGCAGTGGCATCCACGCCGACGGTCTGGAGGCACTGCTCGGCCATCCCGCGCACGGCCGATCCGCCGATGATGGGGGACAGGCCGACAATCCGGGCGTCCGTGCTGTCGAGGGCATCACGGACGCCGGGAACTGCCATGATCGTTCCCACCGACACCACCGGGTTTGACGGACACATGATGATGGCGTCCGCGGATCCTATGGCTTCGATGACCTCCGGTGTGGCCGAGGCCTGCTCCAGGCCAACCTGGATGAATTCGCTAACCGGGATACCGGCGCGGTAGCGCACCCACCATTCTTCAAAATGGATCAGCTCACCGGCCATATGCTCGGAGGTGCCCTGAGCAAGGCGGACGTGCGTTTCGACGGGTTGATCGCTCATGGGAAGGAGGCGAACCCCAGGACGCCAGCGCTGGCACAGCGCTTCAGTGACCCGAGTCAGCGTTGCGCCTTCACGCAACATGTCCGTGCGGACGATGTGCGTCCCCAGATCGAGATCGCCGAGGGTAAACCAGTCCCAGCCACGGCCGTAGGCACTGATTTCAGCAGCCGCACGACGGCTTTCGCCACTGCGTCCCCAGCCCTGGTCCTCGTCCACTCCGTCACCCAATGTGTACATGACAGTGTCCAAATCCGGACAAATACGCAGGCCGTTCAGCCACATATCATCTCCGGTGTTGGCAACTACGGTGACTTCAGGGGCCTTAGAACCGGCATCAGCGAAAGCGTCGGTCAGATGTGCACGGAGGCCGCGGACGAAACGGGCGCCACCCACGCCGCCGGCCAGAACCGTGATTCTCTCCATCGTGATGCACCGATCCTTCTACCAAGACACAGAACACAGTAACTATGAGAGCGAACGCTTGTTCGCTCTCATATATGTTACCTGCGTCTCATTAGCTGTCAACGTGCTCGCTCGGCAAGTGATGCGGCCTGTCCACGGGCCCCGCCCCCTCTCATGGAGCCTTGGCGACGGCATATCCTTTGTTACCCACTCTTTATGCCCAATTTCAGACGCCATACGAGGCTTTAAGGGATCATTTGGGCGCCAGCTGCTCGAATCCCGCATCCAGTAACAAGGGCAAGCTGCTTTACAGAATCTCGGCCTACAAGCCCTGCAGGCAGGGTCGATACATTCCAGCGAGCGGGGCGCTTCTTCGCGGCCGGTTTCGGTGAATCGCCCGCCGGAGCTGACGCCTTGGGCTGGCGGGCCTTCATCGTGGTCATGCTGAGCATCTTTACGGCAAGGGGCACTGTGGGAACCAAAAAAGCTGACCGGCTTGTGCCGGTCAGCTTTTTTAACAACCGCTTAGAGCGGCTGGATGTTCTCCGCCTGCGGACCCTTAGGGCCCTGGGTGACGTCGAACTGAACCTTCTGGTTCTCGTCGAGGGAGCGGTAACCGCTGGATGCGATTGCCGAAAAGTGTGCGAACACGTCAGCGCTTCCGTCGTCGGGGGCGATGAAACCGAAGCCCTTTTCGGCGTTGAACCACTTGACTGTACCCGTTGCCATGCTTGTTTCCTTCACGGGTCGCGGACCGGATCCGCTTTTCAGATTGCCGTCCCCGCCACTCACACCCTGAGCCTATGTGGCAGCAGCGGCGGCAGGCAAGAGATTGGTCAAAGGCTGGACGCCCCCCGGAGGACGGCCACACCAATGCGGGGAGTCTTCGGATGGCGGAACTAGAAACCCGCCGAAGTTGAAAGGCCCGTTACCAAACAGGCCGAATGCCGAGCGGGCCCCAGTTGACCGCACAGCCCGTCCTGGACACGGTGTCCGTTCTCAATGTATATGCCAGTGGCGACTTGGGAACTGACAGGTTGGATGAGAGGAATCTGGTGAATTCTTTCTCACTTAAGTTGACAGTTCCGTAAGTCAGCGCAGTCCATGCGGCGTCGCGGTCAGGTACTTCGTCAGCCACAGCAAGACTAAACGCCAACTGACAACTTGACTGAGAAACGTCCAAAATCCGTCGACTGATACCTTGGATGCGAAAGCTGACACCTAAAATGGGAACGGACACACGGCTACCGTTAAGGCCGCTCCCCCGGCCATTTTGAAACGCCGATAATAAAGATTCTGTAAAGCTCCGGGGTCATCCGGAGCAGCGAAACGAGCGTGAATCTAGGCAGCCGTCGACGGAAGGTGAACAGGCGCGACGATGGGCAAAAGCTGCCAGCGCGAGCCTTCTGAGAGACGTTTCTAACGGAGATGCCATGGAAGCGGGAACTGTTGACCGCGAACGCTCTAAACCGCGGCAGTGGATCCCGCCTGGCGTAGCGGGTAGTCCTCGAATACCGAACTAAGCGCGGAAACAAAGGCTAGGTCTGCAGGTGAAGCGGGTGCCGGCAGCTAGGATTCGTTCAATGCAGCATCAGTGGACGGGCGGACAACTCAAGCGATTAAGCAAATGTCTCCGCGACGGGCTGGAACCCCGTGGCGACGTCCCGGATTATGGCGAGGTGATGGTCTTTTACAACGACGTGGCCGTCCATGTCGAGCAACAAATCGACGAGATTGACTGGCCGGAGCTTCTCGGCGGCGTACGGCCGAAAGTTACATCCCGGGCCAAGTCCATTGACACTCTTCGGGAAAAGCTGCAGAGGGAACCCACCACGCCACTGCCCAGCGTGCAGGACGTCGCCGGTGTCAGGTTTGAGGCCGATATGACGCTGGCTGAGCAAGACAAGGTTGTTCAACAGCTCGTGGGGGCGTTTGGCGCCGGCTGCACAGTTCGCGATCTTCGCAAGGAACCGCACAGTGGCTATCGAGCTGTGCACATCTGGCTCAGACTTCCTGTCCGGGCGGAGCTCCAGGTTCGTACTCAGCTCCAAGGCGCTTGGGCGAACATGTATGAGTCGGCTGCCGACGTTTTCGGCCGCGAGATTCGGTACGGCCACATGCCCGAGGACGACGCGTCAGCCAATCTCGTCGAGCAGATGCACGCCCTTTCTCTGGACCGCATCGTCACCTTGGAGAAGTCACGCAATGAGGTCCAACAACTTGAGATTTCCCATGGCCGGTCTTCTCAATTTCTCCAAACTCTCATGCCAGGGCCGAAGGGAGAACGGATCGCGGACGAAGTGGCGCAGCTGCGAGGAACGCTGCACAGAGTGCGCGAGCTGCTTCGAAAGCAGGAGGAAGCGACCACAGAGGAGATGGTCGTTCTTAAGCGTCGCTTTGATACCATGCGAGAAGAACGAAAGGGGTGACCATGCCGGGCTTTGTTATCGAATACAACAGGATTACGGGCGACCACTTGGTCACCGAGTACTCCGGTGCTGACGGACATCGAGCAGCGCTGCTGCGTCGGCTCGAGCTGGAAAAGATCCGCCCAAGCGCCGAATGGGAGATAGTTTCGCTGAACAGTGACTCCCTGGACACTGTCAGAAAGACGCACTCCAGGTACTTCACAGGCCACGCCGTTCACAAAATGAGTGCGTAGCTTCCGTCGTTCAAAGATCTGTGAACGGCCTAGGGTCAACGCCACCATGATGGCCGTTTTTCTGGCAACATCCAACGTGGGGCATAACAGAGCCTGCTGTTTGGCACCCGCAGAGACTGCAAATAGATGCACGGTTCGCTTATCTAATGACACCCCTGACCGAACGCCGATAAGCGACAAGCTGAGGGCCGGACAGATAGGCGCCATTTCGTTCGTCCATTCAGCTGTGCTGAGGCGCCACGCCTGGATTGTGTCCGTAGTTGGAAGCAGTTGGCACATTGGCTACGAACGTCAGGCCAAGGTGGCGTCCACCTCGTCCTTTAGCTTAGTGCGTACGGCGCGCAGATCTTTGGCCCAATGCGTTCTTCTCTTCGCGGGAGTCTTGGCCCACTGCTGCGTGGTTCCTATGAGTGTGCCAAGAGCTCGACGCAGCAGGGCCCACACTTCATGCGATCTCTCGGCGTGACCATCCGAGTGTAGTCGTCCGGCTCGCACGGCCAAGACCCCAAGGTCTAGGGGCCACAGGCTTAGTTCTTCCGCGAGGGGAAAGTCATCAATGTCCATAGTGATGCGATTGCTAGCCGCGTCGGCTTGAATTACCAGCCGCTGAATCGATTCTTTCCCGTCCGCATACCTGCGTGGCATCTCGGAAAGTGCAGCTTGAAAGTCGGCAAGGGCACCCAAAACGCGAGCTTGCGCGGCAAGCTTCTTCTGGTGACCATTCGTGAGTCTGACCACCATCAGCGCGACCAGACCACCAACGAAGGCGGCCACGACAGCCCCGATCGCCCCACTCCAAAACCCGAGCCAAGTACCGCAAGAAACCGAGGCGAAATTGCCGCACACGAACCAATCCATCTCCGGATCATATAGGCGGCCCGCAGACTCCCAGGGACGGGAAACCGATGTCCGGCATTATGCCCGACCCAGCGCGCAAACCTCAGCCTGGCACAGGTGAATAATTGCCTTGCCCGACACAAGGGAGAAATGGACTAGTTTCGATGCTCTTAGGCGGTGGTAAACAGCATTGATGCGCCTACGCATGCCGTCCCGAACAAGACAAGTGCGGCGAAGCCATTGACCGCCTTTCCGCATGCGGTGAACTTGCGTTCCGCCAGGAGTGATAGGTCGAGGACTTGTTGCCACGCGTCCGCGCGGACATCATTGTGGCTCGTATGCTCGAGTAGTTGTTCCGGTGTTGCCCGGACGAGGGAAGGCCAGGCAAAACGATTTAGTCGGGCGTAGAAGACCTTGTTTTGTGGTCCAATTGCTCGCACTAGCCAAAACAGTGTCCATCCAACTGCCAACACGGTTCCGACAGCGAGCCCGCTGACGACTGCTGCCGAGACATGACTCTTGCCCATTGCGTCAAGGATCGTTCGCGAGTTATTGATCAACATTGTCAGGACGACGCCCAAGCCAGCTGTCAGGATCGTGGCCTTTGTGTCTGCAAAGCGAACCCAGTTTGCCAGTTGGTCCATAGCCTGGAACCCGCCGTCAGCTGGTTTGCCATCTGCGGGCTTGCCAGCAAACGTGGGGTCCGGTGCCGCCGGCTCGGGTTCGGAGTTTGGGTTACGTTTAGACCGCAATGCCCTGTGATCCTTCCACGGGCCAACGGCGAGTCATGCGCCATTCGGTGTAGGCAGCGAGCCAGTGAGCAGCCCAGGACGCGGCGGTAGCAACGGTGTGTTCCCGTGGATTCCAGTCCTCAGCTGCTGCCACGCAAAGGGTGCCGTTCAAGTACAGGTGAGGCGACGGGATCCAGCGCCGACCTGCGTTCACGCCAAGTTTCGGCCCCAGAACCGTAATCCTAGGCAGTCCCTCATCACGGCGGGGGTAGATGGCCACGAGGAACTTGCCGCGCCCGGTGTCGATGGTGCCTCCCCAAGATGGCGCTTCGTCATCTGTTGCAGCGAGATAGACCCAACCCGGGAAAGATTTATCCATGGCGGCGCGGTGGCGGTTGAATCGGGGAGCGTCATTCCACCATGGCGAGGTTTCGGTGCCTTTGTCGGCCGGTGGGTTCTCTCCTCCGTGAAAGGTGTGGTTGGCTACAGGCGTCACCGTGCCGTGGGCAGGGTGCGAGGAGTTTGCGGGCGTCGTGGTGACGTTATCGAAGACGATTTGCCCGTCGATGGTGACCCACCTCGGGACGTTAACCCCGTGGTGTCGGAGCAGTGCAGCGATTGTCATGATGAACTCCTCGTCAGTTCAATTGATCGTGATGCTGGCTGTGGACTTGCCGTTGACCTGCTGGACGGTGCCCGGAATGTATTTAAGGGCTCTACGCCAGTGGTACTGGTAGAAGTTGTAGGTCTTGACTACTCCGGCTCGCTGGTAGGACTTCGGCGATTTTTCATGCCGGCTGTACGTCGTGGAATCGGGGACTTGTTGGGCGATACCCTGGCCGATCACGATCTCCCAAGATTTTGCCTGCTTTTCGCATTTGGCTGCGAAGTTGGCGGCGAACCCCAGGGGGTTGACCTCGCTGTGCTCGTGGTTCCCGCTACGAACAAAGGTTATGCGTCCGTAGTCCAGGCCGGCCCGGGCTTGGACTGGCTCGATGTTCTTGCGCTGCAACCGTGGATTTACTTCATTTTGTACGGCGTCCAGGGCAAAGGCGCAGGCGCTCAATGCCATGACGCTGTCGATTTGAGCATTGCCCGGACCGAAGCCGGCAAACAGTCCGTCGCCGCGGAGTCCAAGAGGGAAGCCGCCGAACGCGGTTACTGTTTGTATGAACCCTGTGAGGAGGGCGTGGGCTAGGTCGGCAACTTCTGTCTCGTCGTCCCAGAAGCTGCGGCCGGTGAAGTCGGTCAGATCGATGAACACCACCACCATGGGTGAAGTTAGGCGCTCCCCGACACGCAGCGTCTCGAACGCTGGATGACCGAGTGCTTTGGTCTCCAGAGCCGCGGAAGCACGGAGAGACTCTTTCATGACGCCGTTAGTTGCACGACGAATCGAGAAATCACCCATGACGGCGTCGCCGAACATGCCGGGCGTGTACTCAGTCATCATGTGGTCTCCGAACTAGAGGGACGAGGCAAGGTGAATAAAACATAGCGTTGGCCACCGACATTCTTTCTGGCACCTACGGGATTGTGGCTTCTTGAACTCTAGAAGCGGGGGAGTGAGAGCAGATTATTGTTCCATTCGCCATCCGCGTAAGTCCGAAGGTATGGAACTCGGCCGTTGGGCTTGATGACACCGACTTCCGCTCTTCCGTTTGGTGAGCTTACGTAGGCGCGTACACCCTGAACGTCGATAAATTCGACTATCGAGGCCTTTGTGTTCGATCCCGTCTCCGAGCTTTCTTCCTCAATCCAGCGAAAATTGGTGATGTTTTCGTGGTTGATGGAGCCAGAAAGACGAACATGTGTAATCCGTACAGCCAACGCTTCTCCTGTCGATTTCCGGTCCAGCCTTGCACTCCCTACTGTTGCAAATGTTTCTCAATTGCATATCAATATTGGATCAAGACACGCTCAAGTCGGCGAGCAAAGCAGGAGCCCCCGGCGATGCGACGGAGTAGACCCGAAGTCTTCGTTCTGGCCTTCAAGCACCCAGGCCGGGAAACACGTATTCAATGAAAGTCCCCATCTACGGCAGATAGCGCAGGACCTGGCGGGTGCAGCGTAGGAACTGCACGGCCGGACAGCTGGTTCGAGCCGGCACCCGGCCACTCCGGCATCCAGCGAGGACGCACGGCCAATGCTGAGAATGCCGGCTCGTCCAATTTTATGTGCCCGCTGCTCTTCAGCTGTGCCCGCGGTGAGCGCGAACGAGTAAACCTCCGGAGGAGGAGATACTGGAAGCTTCAACTAGCTAGGTTGACGTAACGGCGGCTATCGGCCTCTAGGGATCGACGGAGCTCGTTTCATCGTGGGCCCGGCGGGGGGAGTGGAGGAGTTGTAAGCAGAAGGCGTCGCCAAGCTATCGCTCGTATTCTTCGTCGGTCCAGCCGCGGTTCGAGACCAGGAGTTGCCACACGCTGGGGTGGTTAAGCGTCCAGAGAATGTCAGTTGCCTGCGGCCTCCGACACTCACGAAATACTCCTGCAGCCCTGGAGCGGATCGCGTATTGAGCAACCGTGTCCTACTTAGGGATCACTAGTTCCTGTCGCCGTCCTTCAAGAAGCGCCTTTAGCGCAAGGGACATACCTACCCCTTTTGCGTGACGCACAATCTGCTGCGGCTCCCTGTTTCCCCAACATTTGAAACTAGACCCATGTTTTCCCTTTTCATATGGAGGAAAACTTCGGTCAAGCATCAGTATGTCGTCCTCGGTCATGGCAGAGGCTGTTAGGTCATTTTCGACTCTTGTTCCCGATGAAAAAACCTTCGCTTCCTCCCACCGCCAAACTTTGAGGAGACAACCGTCTTTTTGAAGCACCCAGTATTTTTGCTCATAGTACTCGGTGTAAATACCCCGTTCCTTTGACTCGATATTGTGCCAGGTCTGGTGCAACACCCAGTGAGGGCCAACCACTTCTTCGCTAGTCACCACCGCTCTTTGCACATCTACGGTTTTAGACCTCAAGCCTAGGAAGCCGCTTCTGATTGTCTCCGTAGACATGACGGCTTTCTCAACTTGGCGTGTGAGGCTGCCTGCGGGGGGAACACTAGTTTCGGCCGCAACTCTCTTGGCGTACGCAATTAACTTTCGCGTTTCAAGAGTCGTGGACGTATATGAAGTTACTCTTCCTTCTGATCCTCTAGACGCTGCAGACACTCTCTCTCCGTCTCGGTTCGGCGATAACGGCGCGGCAACTCGTGATGACGTGGCGCATACTTAGGCATACGCTACTTCTTACCGCTTGTCCCTGATTCGTTGTCTCCTCGGTACTCGCCAATCGACGGCTCCAGCCTGCTTTGGCTTTTTCCTGTGCGAGCCTTCCGCCGCGGCGAAAATTTCTCGCCCATAGCTGCTCTCTGAAGCCAGCCAGTGCGGAATAACCAGGCATAACGTCGTCAACAATTCATGCCCGGATGAATGAGAAGCCTCTGCGGATTTCCACCGGTGTCCCAAACAGTCCGTTCCAGTCATGGTAGGGGTAGCGTCAGCAGCGAGCTCCGAACCTAGTTTCTTACGTTCGATGCCGTGGCCCCCTCCGACCGTCGGAGGAATCGGCCCTTGATTTATCTGACCTTTGAAGTCGCTTATCATGGGCCCAGTTCCTTTACGGGCGGTCGCCCCGACGCAGGGCTATGACATCAATGTCGTAGTAGCGCAGTACCTGCTGCGCTACAGCGCCTGCCGCCGAGCGGGCCATAGGCATCACGTTGCTAGATGTTGCGGTGCTTTTCTATGTCCCGCAGTGCGATGCATTGTAGGTCACGATGAAATAGCCTCTAAACGCCTCAGCGCACTTGCGACTTTTTCGAACGGCTCGTTGTCAGTACCAACTAGGCGCTCGGCAGTTGCTTCTTTGACCGTCAACTTGTCCCAGTATGGCCTTTCCGATGTTTCCCCCCATGATCGGTCTACTTCCCAAAGATAACCGTCGGTGCCCAGCACCAACGTGCCACCGATGTAATGGAAGTCTTTCCAATCGTTCCCCAATGCATCGCTATACTTTTGGCCGCTAGCGTGATCGGAGCGACGACCAGGCACGAGCTCCCATCCGTTAATTTCACCGAAGGTCTGGATGCGGGTAGACGCCGTAGTGGCAAGGGCGGCTACGCGCTTCGCTTCAGATCGAAGCTCAGTGAGATTCACATTCGTCCTTTACTGGAGACTCAGATTTCCGGCACCTCTTGGAACTTCCCCGCCGTCGTCCGCATCAGAAGCTTTACTGAAGCCCACGCGAGTGGGCTTCAGCAAAGCCGGACGATCAATATCGAGGGCCGTCACTTACACAGCCAACACCCCAGACGGAAGAACCTAATCTATAAATTTAGACTTACTTCTTTTTTGCCGCATCTTGGGCCTTTTGACCCTCATTTTTGATTCGAGCTTCTTCTTGGCTGCGGTTTGGAGTGTTGTTCTGCTTTTCGGCTTGGCGAACAATAGCGCTTGCAGCGGTGTTGGCTAGGTTCGGAGGGAGATCAATCGGCATATTCGGACTCCTTGTTCGAGTAAAGCAGGTAGGGGCAATCCTACGTCCTCACCACAGCTTGTACTAGACCTTGAATACCAGCCCTAGTACTGGTATCGAAGGCGTTGGAGTATCTCTTTGTACTTACTGAAGGGCTCTCCCTCTGATCCCACAAGGTAACTTTTCGGCATTGGCCTAATTCCATGACTGAGACGCGTGTCGCGCTCATGCTCATCGACGCCGGAGAAGGAATACTCCCAAAACCTGCAATCGGAATCGATGACATACGCGGTCCTGCCCCAGGCCTCCTGCCACCACCCCCTTCCTGGATTTCCGCGGATCTCGATGTCTCGCTCAATCCCATCGAACTGCCAACCAAGGATGGTTTGTCCATCGCTGCTTGTGAACGTGGCTTTCGGCACGGATTTTGAGATCAACGTCGCAACAGTGTCTTGAGCCGTTGTCATAAAGTCTTGCTCGTAGTCCATATCGGCCTGCCTAGTCTCTTTCCCTTGGGTTTCTTGCATGGGCTGCCTTGTTTATACACCAACCGCCGCGGGAACCCGTGCTGCTGATGGGGGTATTCGGACGACCGATCTGCCCACTCTTGTTAACGAACTCCTGAAGCTATCGAAGGTTCCTTGCCTTGGATTGCCCGGAGTGCGGTTGGACGGAATTTGGACCTGAATATTACGAAAGGAGAGCTCGGTGGGGGCACACAGGCGCGCAGTCGAGCTGTCTTTCGAGGGGCACTGAGCCAAGAGAGAACGGCGAAGGCGGTGAGTCCCTTCCAATATAGAGGCATTGATATAGGCTTTGAAGATGGCAGCGAAGAGTGCATTTCTAGTTCGCATTGGTCTTGCATAGGCCCAGGCACGGGAGTCAGTTCTTATGGTGAATTACGAAAGCGATTTCTGGGATGCTGTTAGAAACAGCATCGACGTCTTGAAGGCCAAAGGAGTTCCTACAACGCTTTTTACATCATCAAGTGGGCACGCGCTGCAAGGTTGGCTGGTTGAAAGATGGCATGAAAATACAGATGGTGTAGGCCCCGGAGGCACGCCTCTCGAACGTTGGCACAGTGAAGTGGTTCTCAGCGAGGACGGAAAGTTTTATCTCTACAGCGTCGAGTGGACTTACGGTGAAGGCGAAACGCGTTCGTTGCAGCCTCATTCGGGACTGGTTGGATGGGAAGGAAAGCCATTCTCCAAGCTTAAAGAGCAGATTGAACGGCTGCCGTACCTTTAAGACCTCACTCCGTGCCCTATGCGATGTGTCTTCACTCCGCGACCCACTGATAAACAATTTGTGCCGTATTCACCGTGTAACCTTGGTCGGTCGTGATGCTGACAAGTTTCGTCAGGAGGAAACTTGCTTGCACATTCGCATCCCGCACGCCCATAGGCCCACTCGCACCGTAAAACGCATTACTGACAGAAAACTCTTCCCCTGTTGAAACTTTGAAACGAATTACAGCCATTCTTGTTCACTCCTAATGCTCGTCGATGACGATGACACTATCCAGACAGACACCCCAAAGCAACCGGTTAATGTTTGACGTCAATGAGGGTTGAACAAGTAGCTCACTGGACTGTTCTGATGCGCCCTTCCTTCACTGCATTACAAGGAACTCTCAAGATTGGCTCAAGGGGTATGTTGTTCCACTGATTTTGGGTCCCCGTTGGGGACCAGCCTCAAGGGGATCCTCAGGTTTTCCGGCATCTTGGCGGAGTTCCGGTCAACCACTATTCGACTGGAGCTCCGCCAATTGCAGGCCCGTGCAGGGGTGAGGCCGCGCTCGAACAAGGGGTGGATTGCTGCGGTAACGCGGCCCGTAGGGTCATCCGAAGGTGTCGTCGGGAAGCCTTTGGTGAGCCCCTCTCAGCGTCAGCTTTACATAATCTTTATTATCGGCGTTCAAGCAGGACGAGCAGAAGTAGATAAGAGAACGCCCGGTCTACGCGGACGATTCGTGGCTACCGGTGTTCATTGGTCCGCGCCCCGACAGGTCCCTGACGCCTAAACGGCACCCAGAGACTCCCACGGCCGGCGTCGTCTCCCGCCTTGTTTGCTGAGACGAGGCGGCGGCGGCCGGGCGTGTGGGCGACGGGCTGCCTTTTGCCGCGAGGGCACGGTTTCTTTGGAAGAACCACAGCATGAGCGCAAAGACCAGGACCACTGCTGAGCAAATCATGATTGCCGGCCATTGCCCGATGTGCCAAAGCGTCGCGGCAAGGGTCGAACCGATGGCCCCACCGATGAAGTTGCTGACGATGTGGGCGGTGTTGAGGCGGCTGCGCGCGGCAGGATTTATCGAGACCATCATCGTCTGAAGGAGCACCAGCACGGACTGCGCGCCAACTGACAGCATTGAGACTGCGATAAATACGGCGACGATGGATGAACTGCCGAATCCTGCGACGGCGATCGCGGCTAGCGTGATAACCAAGCCGATGCCGATGGCGGGGACAGCCCACCCGCGGTCATGCACTTTTCCGGTGTACTGGGCGCCGATAACTCCTAAAACCCCGAGCAGGCTCACGAGGCCAATGTGTGATGCCGGAAGGGAGAACGGAGGTGCCGCCAGCAGCAGAGTGAGCCCGGTCCAGAAGGCAGTGAAAACGCACATCAGGGACGCTCCGAAGAGCGGGATGATCTTTCCCTGCCGATGCCGGAGGGCAACCTGAACCACTGAGGCGAGAAGCCGGCCGTAGGCTATACGCTTCCTGGGCGTCAGGACAGGAATTGCGCGCCACATGATGACGGCGAGGACGAGGATCGTCCCGGACGCCAAAGCATAGATCATGCGCCATCCGAAGGCGTCCCCCACCAGTCCGCTGAGAGTGCGAGACAGCAGGATACCGGTCAGGAGCCCAGAAGCAACCGTGCCGAGGACGCGACCGCGTTGTTCGTCAGTGGCAAGGTCCCCGGCGAGTGGCAGCAGCATCTGCCCGGCCACGTTAGTGAAGCCAACCAGGGCAAGAGTGCTCAACAGAAGGGCGAAGTTGGGCGCCAGAACGCACCCGGCAAGGGATATGGAGCAGCCGGCCATGATCGCCGGGATCAGGCGCTTCCTGTTAACGGTGTCACCGAGCGGCACGACGAAAAACACCCCAAGCGCGTAACCGATCTGTGTGAGTGTGACGAGGAGCCCCGCGGTGCCGGGAACGACACCCAGCTCCGCAGCGATGTCGCCCAGGAGGGGTTGGGCCCAGTAGAGGTTGCCGACGCCGGCTCCGCCGACGAAAGCGAAAAGAAGAGTTAAGCCCAGGCGGATGCCAGGAGTTCGGTTGGGGACGTGCTGGCGGGTGACCAAGGGTGGCCCCTTTCAAGGCAGTAAGAAATAGGCGTGTGAGTCTCTCCTGAATAGGCATCTAGCACTGATGGCCTTAATCAATAATATCCTAAATGGCGGGATTTTCCGGAAAATGTGAGGAGTCCTACAGGCAGTTACTGTTCCGAGCGGCCCTTCGCCCGTTCCGCCAATTCCGTAGCTCTTGGACGAATCCCACGGTAGAACTTCATACCGGCGGGCATCCCGGTCACCTTCGCATCCGCGCCGGAGATGTCGATGGTGATCCTGCCGTTGGCCATGGGCGCATTCGTTATGTGAAGGTCGCCGTAAGACTCCGGAAAAGCTGGATCCATCCAAAGGCCTCCGCGGGCAACGTCGGCGTAATAGCCCATCAGGTTCTTGATCAGCATGACCGGAGTCGTGGCAGCCCAGGCTTGGGGAGAGCACGCCGTCGGATACGGAACGGGTTCGTCGAAGTGGTCCCGGCTAAAGCCGCAAAACAACTCCGGCAACCGGCCGTCGGAAAACTCAGCCGCCTCCAGGAGCGCCGTGGAGATCCGCTGCACATGATCTTTGAAACCGTAACGCAGGAGGCCGGCAGCAATGATGGCGTTGTCGTGGGGCCACACCGACCCGTTATGATAACTGACAGGGTTATAGGCCTCCATGTCGCTGGCCAAGGTTCTCACGCCCCAGCCACTGAACATTTCCTTCGACATGAGCCTTTCGGCCACCAGGGGTGCCTTGTCGTCATCGACGATGCCGAACAGCAGGCAGTGCCCCATATTGGAAGCACACGCATCAACCGGTCGCTTCCTCCCGTCCAGTGCTACGGCGTAATACCCGCGTTCCGATAACCAGAACGCCTCGTTGAATCGCGCCTTCAACTCCTCGGCGAGGTTTCTGTACTCGGCGGCTAAGGCGAAGTCACCTGCGTCGTACGCCAGCCAGGACCGGGCCAGATAGGCGCCATAGACATATGCCTGCACTTCACACAGCGCGATCGGCGGCTCCGCCAGCCTCCCGTCCGCGAAATTGATTCCGTCCCAGGAATCCTTCCAGCCCTGGTTGATCAGTCCGCGGTCATTGAGGCGCGCATATTCGACGAAACCGTCGCGGTCTCTGTCGCCGTAGTTACGGATCCAAGCCAACGCCCGGTCCACGTGGGGCAGCAAGGCGGAGATGGATTCGGGGGCGAACCCCCACCGGCTGACTTCCCCGAAGAGGGCCACGAACAATGGCGTAGCATCCACGCTGCCGTAGTAGGCGGATTTACCGCCCAAGGCCAGTCCGGTGGAAACTCCGAACCGGACCTCGTGGAGGATCTTGCCAGGCTCCTCCTCACTCATGGCATCGACGGCCATGCCCTGGTGGTCGGCCAGCGTTTGGAGTGTGCCGAAGGCAAGAGACGGATCAACGGGCAGTGCCATGAGAGACGCCCACAGGGAATCCCGGCCGAACAGTGTCATGAACCACGGTGCTCCCGCGGCCACCACGATGCGCTCGGGGTGGGCAGGATCTTCGATCCGGAGCGATCCCAGGTCGTCATAGCTGCGGCGGAGAGTCCGTTCGATGGAGCGGTTCCCCATTCGCAATACCGGAATCCTGGCCACCCACTCCTGCCGGCGCAGGTCGCGGCGGATCGACTGGTCCTCGTCGGGACGAACGAACTGGCCGCCCGAACCGGCCTCCTCCCTCAGGGGTACAACACTTACACTGGCGCTCCATAGCCCATGCGGTGGCGCCACGATCCGGTACGTCAGCCCTTCGGGGGACGCCTCAGCACCGGCTCCAGAAACGACGACGGCCTTCCGGATGTCGTGCCAAGTGGCCCGGATCGTCAGTGCGGTGCCGTCAGGCTCGCGGGACTGGTCCCATTGCCGCTGGAATCTGGCTTCCTTCACCTCGAACAGATCAGCAAAGTCCGACTCAACCCGCAAGGAAACCACACACCGGGCCGGAACGGACGAGTAGTTCCGGACAGTGATCCGCTCCAGAATTCCGGCCCCCACCTCGCGAAGACGTTCAACAATGAGCGGGGTATCGGGATGCCCGTCCGAGCTGTGCACGCGGCCGGCAAACAGGGCACGATAGGGTTCCTTTAGCTTCGCCGTCAACGGCTCCACAGGTTCGCCATTCACTGTCAGATGCAACACGGACAGGATACGCGTGTCGTCATGGAAAACCCCGTGCGGGAGTCCGGGATGGATGTCGCCGTTTCGGGACGAGATACAGAAAGAGGAACCCTCCACCAGGATGACTGATCCAGGTTCCAGCGGCCCGGCAGCAGTATCAGCGTTCCATCCAGACATCACGGCTCCTTTGATGGACTGTTTCAACGGCGCTATTAAACCGGCATCGCAAGTGGCGGCGCGCAAACTGCTCTGCACGCCAGCACCTGCGGACCTGACGCTACGCCTGGCTGGGGGCCGGGACCAGAGCCGGCCGCCGAATTGTAGGTTCCGGGCTGAAGGATTTTGATGGGCCCCAGCTCGTTGGCTGCCCGGGCAAGAGCGGTGTTGAGGGACTCGTGGTCACGGGCGTCTGAGGCTTAACCGCGGGCGCCACTTCCGGCGTTGACCAGTTCCGCGGCGAATGCATCGAGCTGTTCTTGGGTGCGGGAGAGGGAGGACAACGTTGAAGCCTTCGTCTCCCAAACGGCTGGCAGCGGCGAGACCCAGCCGGTCCGGCGCCGATGATACCGATCGTGGTCGTCATGGTGTTCCTTTCGTGGAGGGTATCAGGCTAGGTTGCCCGGTGACTGGGGCTGGTACCCGCTGCGGTCCTGTCGTTGGGCGGCCCGGCATGAAGCTGTGTCACGGGGCTCGTGACTGCTGTCGTTGGCGGTTTCACGTTCGGTACCGATAGCGCCGCCGTCGTCAGCGGGTCCTGTGCGTACTTTCGGACTCGGACGGGACGGCGTTTCCGTATTCGCTGGCCGCCCATGAGGCGAGCAGCTGCATGCGCTCTGCCGAGGGCGAACCAGGTTCGGCCGTGTAGATCGTGAGAGTCATGCCAGGTTCGGCAGCCATTTCCAGCCCCTCGAAGGCGAGGGTCATTTCGCCCACGATGGGGTGGTTGAAGGTCTTGAAGCCCGCGCCGTGGTGGCGGACGTTGTGGGCGCCCCAGCGGCGGCGAAACTCCTCGCTCCGGGTGCTGAGCTCACCAATGAGATCATGGAGTTCCTTGTTGTGGGGGTCTCGGCCGGCCTCGCTACGCAGGATGGCGACGGTCACCTCTGCGAAGGCATCCCAATCCGGGTAGAACTCGTGGGCACGTCCAGCAAGGAAGGTGAACCGGGCAATGTTCGGCGGCCGCCCCGGGGTTTCGTAGCAGTCCTTGTAGAACGCCCTCGCCAAGGGATTGGCCGCCAGCAGATCCATCCGGCCGTTACGCACGAATGCGGGACCGGCGGTGATCGAATCCAGTGCCCACTGCAGGCTCTGGTGCGGGACATAGGACTTCGAGCTCCGACGCCGCGGGGGCCGCGCAACCGGACTGGCCGCTTGGGCGAGGTCGAACAGATGTGCCCGTTCTGCGTCGTCGAGGCACAAGGCCCTGGCGATACTCTCGAGCACTTGCGGGGAGGCTCCGCTGATCACACCGCGCTCCAGACGCGTGTAATACTCCACGCTCAAACCGGCAAGAGTAGCTACCTCGCTGCGCCGTAACCCCTTTACACGCCGGTTCGTCCCGGCGGGCATTCCAACGTGCTCTGGGGCGACCTGAGCGCGTCTGGAGATCAGGAATTCGCGTACTTCCGCTCGGTTGTCCACGTCATCCACGCTAAACCACCCCTGACGGCGGAGGGAGTCCCTTCCAGTACCTCTATCGCGCAGGCCCCCTCCACGTGCCTGTGCCTGTAGCTTCTCGTCCCAATCTCCGCTTTATGACCGGGACCAGTGAGGTTCACAGTGATCTGTGCGGCCAAGTGGCAACTATTGCCTTCTGCTTCGATCCAAATCCATGAGCGGTGTGCGCTATCACCCGTACCCGCCGGCCGGACTGGCTGCGGGAAGGCAGTGCAGCGTGTACCGGGCTGCTGGGCGACCGCAGCCCAGCCGCAAGTGTGAACCGGGCACCGGTACGGCGCATGTGCTGTTCACTGCCCTCTTCCCGCCGGGGCCACCCGTGACAACCATCGCAGCCGTCGCCGGAATATCAGCAGAGCAAGTGCGGCCACCACCGCTGTAGCAGCCCATTGGGGTGCCGGCCAGTTATCAGGCGGGGCCGGTATCCGCCGCGGGACAGACCGGCGTCCTGCTCGCAATGTTTGCGCGAGGCGGGAAACAGCGCGTCATCAGCAAAATAGGCGGCCGGGAACGCAAATGGGCCCGCGAGGCGATTTGCTACAGCCCACTGGCCCACATGGAGCGACTCGTGGTAGCCGAGCTCCTCTTCATGGGCGCGGTCCTGTGAAATGTTGGGGCCGTACCTGATGTACATCCGCTCGCCCTCGGTTCCGTACCCGTTGATGCTCAATGGCCCCGCTGACGTTTCGCCCGGGGGCATCCACGCGACAAACACATCCCCCAGGGCGCTTCCGCCGTCGCTTGTGCGGGGAGGGAGCCAAAACATGACCAGCAGTGGCGGGCCGGAACAATACTCCATGCCTGTCGCCCGGCCGGCCAGGACCCCTACTCCGCTGATGGGCGCGACCAAGAAGTTGAGGGTACTTCATGGGACAGGCGGCGAGACTTCAAGGTGCGGCTCGGGTTGCACTTGCCCGTCCGGGATGATGTGACTATGGCAGATGATCTGCGGCGAGGCCGACTCGATGGCGCGGGCATACAGCTCCGGAGAGGAGCAGCGAGGCGGCCACGAAAAACGGTCACATTGCGCATCCTCACGTGTAACGCGCAGGTTCGGCATATATGGCCGCCCGTCTCAACCGGCGTGCCCGACGACGCGGTGCGGACCAGATCAGGCCGGCGATGCCGAAGATCCGGCAGGCAGGGCACGCAGGAGCGGACAAGCCCTTCTGACTAATGTGCCTCCTGGTCGCGCCATAGGGGATCATCTCGTGTTCCGGCACTACCGCAAGCATCGCAAACCGCAGCTTTCCCCAATGGTCGCCGCTTCGCCCCCAGACTGCAACCCTCAAAGAACCGCAGCACCGCTTGAGGCTGGCTAGTGGGAGGGGAGCCCGCGGAGCGGGGATTTCCGCGGGCTCCCCTGCTTTTCTAGAGCTTTGTCCGGAAGAAGTCCGTGAGCTTGCCGAAGGGGATGAGGCCCACCCGGTCATAGAGGTCGACGTGGCCGGCTCCGGGGACCCAGAAGAGCTCCTTTGGCCCTGCGGCGAGACGGTAGGCCTCTTCGCTGAATTCCCGTGAATGCGCTTCGGTGCCCGTGATGAGCAGCAGCGGCCGCGGCGCAATGAGCTCCAGGTCGGCGAACGGATGGAAGTTCATGAACTTGGTGTTCGTGGCCAGGGCCGGATGCGTGGTCGTATTCGAGGCGTACCCCCGTGCCGTGCGGTAGAAGTCATAGAATTCCCGGTCCACCGCCGTGGATTCGGCGGTGAGCTCTTCCGGTGTCCCGCCGGTGTACTCGATCGGGCCGCCGGCGAACTCGACGTCACGCTGGGCGGCTGCCTGCGCGATAATCGCCTTCCGCTGTTCCAGGGTCACGGATTTATTGAGCCCGTCACGGTTGGCAGCACCCATGTCGTACATGCTCACCGTTGCGATGGCCTTGATCCTGGGATCGATTTTTGCCGCGCTGATCACGAAGCTGCCGCTGCCGCAGATCCCGATCGCACCGACGCGTTCCTTATCAACGAACGGCTGGGACCGCAGGTAATCGACAGCGGCGCTGAAGTCTTCAGCGTAAATGTCAGGTAAGACCGCGTTTCCCGGCTTTCCGGCGCTTTCCCCCCAGAACGAGAGGTCGAAGGACAGCGTGACAAATCCCTGTTCAGCCATCTTTGTTGCATAGAGGTTAGCGCTTTGCTTCTTCACTGCACCCATGGGATGGCCTACCACCAGTGCCGGGTTGGTGGTCCTGCGGTCCAGGTTGTTGGGAACGAACAGGTTGCCCACTACCTTCATCTCGTACTTGTTCTTAAACGAAATCTTCCGGACTGTGACCTGGTCACTGGTGTAGAAGTTATCTGCCCCGTTCGAGGTGTCTCCCGGTTCCAGGTTCTTTCTCGGACCGGCGGGGGCGGCAACGGCCGGCCCGGCTCCGGCCAGACCTGTCGCAGAGTAGAGCCCGATTGCCGCCGCACCGGCACCAGTGAGCTTTATGAGGTTCCGGCGCGATACACCTTCCGACGGGGTCGCCGCGGTCGTGGTGTTTGTTGCGTTGGAATTGGTGTTCATCGTGTTTCATCCTCGTCAGGGTCGGTTACGTATCTCGATGCGTTCGTTCCGCCCTTCGAGCACACCACAGCGTCGCCGGGTGAGGGAGTCCCTACCGTAAGTGGTACTGCCAGTGCCCCATTACGGGGTTTCCCTGCCCTCAGCACGGCAAACGGGTGTTTGACTTAGCGATCCAAGGCTGCTCAGGGCACCCGGTGCCCAGCGGCCTGGATGAGCCCGTACCACTCCGGCCGGGTGAGGGGGATGTCCGCGCCGGCGGCGGCCTCGACGACACGCTGCGGTGAGGTGGTGCCGAGCACCACCTGCATGCCGGCCGGGTGGCGGGTGATCCAAGCCGTTGCGATCGCGATGGGGGTCACCCCGTATTTCGCGGACAGGCGCTTCAATGCGGCATTGAGCTCCGGGTACTCCTCGGAATCGAAGAAGACGCCGTCTTGGAAGCTTTTTTGGAACGGCGACCAAGCTTGGATCGTGATGTTGTTGATGCGGCAGTAGTCGACGATGCCGCCTCCATCCCGGGTGAGGGAGTCGGCCTCATCCGCCATGTTGGAGGCCAGGCCCTGTGCGACGATCGTCGAATGCGTTACCGAGAGCTGGATCTGGTTGGCCACCAGCGGCTGGCGTACGGCCGTCTTGAGCAGGTCGATCTGCCGGGGGGTGTGGTTGGAGACGCCGAAGGACCGCACCTTTCCCGAGGATTCGAGATCGTTGAAGGCGCGGGCTACCTCCTGGGGTTCGACCAGCGCATCCGGGCGGTGCAGGAGCAGCACGTCGATGTAGTCGGTGCTGAGCGCCCGCAGCGAATCCTCCACGGAGGAGACGATGTGTTCGTAGGAGGAGTCGTAGTGCCATTCCTCGTCCACGATGGTGGTCTTGGTCTGCAGTGTGATCTGCTCCCGCTCGGAGCTGCTGAGTCCGAGCGCTTCGCTAAAGCGGCGTTCGCACAGGTGCGGGCCGCCGCCGGGATGGTTAAACCCGTAGAGGTCGGCATGGTCGAAGAAATCGATCCCTGCCTCTCGTGCTGTGCCGTAGAGGGTACGGATCTGCTCGTCGGTCTTTCCTGCAATGCGCATCATTCCCGCGATGATGTTCGCAACGCGGGTTTCGGCGGCGCCGAAGGGCACGGTCTTCATTCTTATCCTCTTCGTGTCTTCTTGAGTCGGGGGTGTTGGTGTTGTGTGGGTATGGGCCGGCTCAGCCGGCCAGGTGCGCGGCGAAGAAGGACTCCACCGCGCCAAACGGGGATCAGCTCGAGGCGGTCGTAGAGGTCGATGTGTCAGGCGACCGGGACGACGATCAACTCTTTGGTTCGACGGACTTCCTATCCGCCTGCCCAGTCTGTGTTTTCCAGACCGTCGCCCTCACGGTCTCCTCACCGATCATCAACCCGGACCGGAGTGCCCTCCTGCTCCTCGGCCTCAGCGGTCGGAGTTGGATCGGCAGCGGTGACCGGTTGCTCACTGCTATGGTCCTTTCCTCAAAGGGTCCCGGTGGCGGCAGGGACCCGACCGTGAGCCTCCGCGTCCGGGCCTCCCGCTGCATTTGGGTGTAGGGCCGGTGGCCAACCAAGTGGAACCGCACCCTACTTCACACAGCCCGAGGTGTTACGTGCCAACGCGGAGCTCGGCACTCTGACGGAGGCTGGTCGCCCACTGGTGGCGTCACCTTTTACCCTGGGTGAAGGAGAGCCGCGCGAGTGTCCCTGGAGGACGAGATCACGGGGCCAAGGCAACTGTTGCGAACAGTGCCCGGCCGCGAACGGAGTCCGCCGTGGGCGGGATGCATGCATGCCGACCGGTCACCCGGCGGCCTCGAGGGTGGCGGTGAAGTCCTCGGCGCGGCCGCTGATGGCCGACAGATCGCCGTGGATGCGGCCGATCCGGGCGATACCATCCCAGTAGCGGACGTCGCCGTAGTAGAGGACGACGTTGCCCCACGGGGCGTACCAGCCGAGGTCACCGACCCGTGGGTCGTCGCCCTGGGGCATACCGTTCATAGTCAGCGACTGCTCCAGGTGACCGACTTTCTCTTCGCCGTTGAGATCTCTGAAGGAAAGCGTCCGCGGAAGCTGTGTGAGCAGATCCCGGCCCGCCGGGGTGTCCCAGACAGTCGCGTCCAGCGTTTGGTTCCCGATCCTTATCCTGATGTGCGTTCCCTCCCGGTCATCGTCTGCGGAGGAGGAACCGGACGTCGAAGAGGAACCGGCAGCCGACGAGGAGCCGGACGGGGCGGCCGCCGAAGACGGGGCCGCAGAGCTGTCGCCGGGGCCCTGTGCGGACGGCTGCATGCAGGCGGCAAGGCCCATGCTGAGCAGGATGGCGATTGAGACGGCGGCGGTACGTTGTGGCATTGCTGTCATGCGTTCTCCTCTCCGACAATGGTGCGGAACTGTCCTCGGTTCCGGTGCAGGGTCCAGATTGTCTCGGCTAGGGCGTCGGGCTCGTGGTCAGGTTCCCCGCCGCCGATTCCACGGGGAATGATCAGCTGCGCCACGTGGATGCCCGCAGGGGCGAGGGCCTCGTGGAGCATCTGGCCATAGGCGCTCTCTCCGGCGAAAGCAACCGAGGTCCCGGCGACGCCCGCACTGGACCTCATGGCGCTGCCGCCGTTGATAAACAGGATCGTGCCACGTCCCAGCTCCCGCAGCCCGGGCAGGAGATGCTGGACAGCGGCGGCCGGCCCGTACACGGACTGTTCGAAGGGACCGACGAGATCCTCAGCAGTTGTCTCGAGCACAGGCTTCATGAACTCCTTGGCTGGCACCGGACTGTACTGGAGTACACCGATGGGCCCGAGGTCGGCCGTCGCAGCGTCCAGCGCGGAGCGCAGCGCCTGCGTGTCGCGAAGGTTCGCGGCGTACCCGCGCGCAGTGATCCCGTCGTCAACAAGCTGCTGCGCGAGGGCGTCAACGTGGGCATGGTCGCGCGAGACCAGGGCGACGGAGAATCCTTCGTTGCCAAAGCGGCGGGCGACGGCGGCTCCGAGTCCAGGGCCAGCTCCGAGAATGGCGATGGTGGTCATGGTGGTCCTTCTGATCGTTGGCGGTTGACGAACCCACGTGCTGCGGGGACCAGCTCGTCGACAGCCCGCATGCGCCGGGCGCCGCGCAGACGCCGATACAGAGCCGATCGGGCTCTTCCGGCGGGGCTGTTTGTTCCGTTTCAAACATATGCGGCGAACTCAAGGGCTTGGGAGTCCCTCTCAGTACCACCGAAGGATGGACTCCACTTCGGGACGGACAACGGGGTCCCATGAACAGGAGCGTGGCATCGACGCTGCCGTAGTAAGCGGATTTGCCTCCCAGAGCCAACCCGCTGAGACGCCGAAGCGCACCTCGTGGAGTATCTTCCCCGGCTCCTCCTCGCTCATGAGGTCGACGGTACAACCCTGGTAAACGAGTGCGGAAGCCTACCGAGAATTGCAGTTCGACCGCTTCATGGCCCGGCCCCCGTGTGCAAGCCCCTCGCCAGACTTTGGCGTTGAAGGTCCCGTGTCGCGAGTGATTAGGGCTGAAAACATTGTGGGTGCCGTCTGGGGAAGGCTTCAGCACGGGTGCCGGGCCAGGAAGGGCGGGTGGAGGCGGCGCCTCCCACCCACCATTGGACTTCCGGTTCAGGGGCGCACAAGAACCTTCAGTGCTTTGCGGGCGTCCATCAGGCGGTATCCTTCCGCGATGTCGTCGAGCGGAAGCTCCGTGTCGAAAACGCGACCTGGATTGATCGTGCCATCAAGGACTTGGGGTATGGCGGATTCCAAGTAGGCGCGGACGGTTGCCGGGCCACCGGTAAGAGTTGCGTTCTTGCCGAAGAGCGACGTGAACCCTACGGGAGCGTTTTCGTATTGCGGAACACCAACGCGTGAGATGACGCCACCGGGTCGGAGGATGCCGTACGCCTGCTCGTAGGCCGCCATATAACCGACGGCTTCGAGCACGATGTGGGAGCCCTCCCCATTTGTAATGTCCATGACTTTCCTGATGCCTTCGTCACCGCGCTCGGCGACGACGTGGGTGGCACCAAATTCCCTGCCAAGGTCGGTACGGGCAGTGTGGCGGCCCATAAGGATGATCGTCTCGGCCCCCATCTGCTTCGAGGCCAGCACGGCCGAGAGGCCTACCGCCCCATCGCCGATTACGGTCACAGTCTTGCCCGGTCCCACCCGGCCCTGCAATGCGGCGTGGTACCCGGTGAGGTAGACGTCCGAAAGGGTGAGTAGCGATGGCATTAGGGACTCGTCAGTGCCGGCGGGGATGACGACGGCGGTCCCGTCAGCCTGCGGAACGCGCAGCTTCTCGGCTTGCGTCGCGGAGGCCGCCCCGTCGAAAAAACCGCCGTGGATGCAGGAAGTCGTAATGCCGTCACGGCAAAACGAACATGTGCCGTCTGACCAGGCAAACGGAACGATGACCGTGTCACCGAGGCTGAGCGTAGTGACCTGATCACCGATCTGCTCGACCACCCCGATGGCTTCGTGGCCCATACGGCGGCCCTCAGGGGTTGCCTCGAGGCCATGGTAGGGATGAAGGTCAGACCCGCAAACACACGCGTAGGTCACACGGACAAGGGCATCGGTCGGTTCCTGAATGACTGGGTCCGGCACCTCCTCGACACGAACGTCGCCGGACTTATACATGAGTGTCGCTTTCATGGCTTTGCCTTTCTTCAGCGGAGCTGCAATTTCGGTTGGTTTAGGTCCGGTTGATAGCGGATCTCAAGTTGCCTTTGCCTCGGCTCTAACCGCTGCCTCGTCGTGCCTTTGCTTTTCGCCCGTGGCGTTTCTTCGATCGAGGACTAAGAGGATGGTCAGCGGAAACAGTAGGAGAAAGGCGAAAACAGCTCCTACGACCGGGATCGCGATGGTACCGACGCCGTCAATCGCTCGCGCCGTGACCCAGCTGCCGAGAGCTGTTCCGATGTTGAAGAACGAAGTCGCAAGGGAGGTGGCAAGGGTAGGCGCGTGGCGGGCATATCGCACGGCCAGTGCCATGAGTACAGGGTTTGTGCCCATGCCGAAAAGTCCCGCCAGAGCAAGCAGCACGGTAGCGGGAATAGCGAACACGGACAGCAAACACAGTGCACCCAGCGCTGCAAGAACAGCTGTGCCACCAGTGAGCGCGGTGGCGAATGGGGCCCTGTCACCGAAACGCCCGCTACTGAACGAACCTAGCAGCGCGCCCAAACCGAAGATCACGAGGCTAACGGGAAGAAGCTGGTCCGGGATGCCGGCTCTTTCAGTCAAGAGCGGGGCTATGAAGGCGTAAGTGGACAATACCGACGCATTTATCAGGACGCACGCCAGTAAGACAAGCCAGAGCTTCGTCGTCACGAGGAGGGCTATTTGCTTGCGTACGCTTGTTATAGGCCCAGCGGGCATGCTACCTGGTAAGCAGCGAGCGATGGCCGCTGCTGTCACCACGGCTAGCACGGCGAGAGCCCAAAACGGCCCGCGCCAACCCGCGACTTGTCCCGCGAAGGAGCCGATGGGAACTCCGATGACCGTTGCCAGTATGCCGCCGCTAATGACGTAGCCTATGGCGCGAGCAGCCGCCCCGGGTCCGGCCACACGGGCCGCGACTGCTGCCCCGATGGACCAGAAAGCCCCTGTTGCAAGGGCTGTAAGGAAGCGGGCCACGAGGATGACAGGAAGATCCGTACTGAGTGCAACCGTGATATGTCCAGTGGCGAATACAGCTAAGGCAACAACAAGAGTGGTCCGCGGCGGAACCTTCAAGGAAGCCAACGCGACGACCGGGGTACCGATCATCCCAACGGCGAAGGCTGTGACGAGGAGTCCAGCACCAGTAATTCCGGCGGAAAGATCTCTGGCGATCTCCGGCAGCAGGCCGACAACTACGAATTCCGACGTTCCCATCAAGAACGTACCCAAAGCGAGCACTGTAACGAGGAACGGCATACGCTTCCGCTTAATCGAAAGGAATGAGTAAAGGGACACAGGGCTGCCTATCTCAAAGGTTCGGAGCCAGCTCCAAAACATCACCGCTGGCAGTTGGAAAGGCCCACAGTAAGCAAGGCGGCATTACCAGCTGGTCGCCTTCTGCGGGCAGCCAAGGGGCAGTTCGGAGAAGTGCTGGGCAGCGCGGCACGCGCAACCGGAAATGAACCAAGCGAAAGACCCGAACCGACCAGGCCGTGCTCTTGCTAGTCGGTGTCGTAGGTGTTTGCGATATAAACATCACATGGCGCATTGTGCGCAACGCTATTCGCTACGCTTCCGAGCACGCGTCCAATTCCATGCATTCTTCGGTTCCCCACCACAATTATGCGAGCGTCCATGCGGGCGGCTTCCTTCAACAGCGCATCCGCCGGCCTTCCGCGGGCGGCGGAGTAGGTTATGTTCGTGTACCCCAGGGATTCAGCCTCTGAGCGGGCTATGTTTTCAGCTACCTCCGCTTCAGGGACGATTACAGGGTGCTGACCATCCCCATAGACTGCAGCGCGGTCGCTATCGAAAGCCGTCACGACATGGAGACCTGCATTTAGCGCGGCAGCCAGGTCTCTTGCCGCCGCGGCCGCCTTTTGAGCGGTTCCACTGCCGTCAACCCCCACTACGATGATGTCCCTCACAGTTGCTCCTCCACTTGGTTAGCCGGCAGAAACGGTAATACGGTCGACCCGTGCATGATAGGCACGGAATCCGCCGACGGCTTAATGATATCCCATATATCGGGATATAGTAAACTCAAAGAGATGCAAGGAGCAGCGGACGTCCGTACGCCTTCCACAAAGTCTGCGCGCTGAGATTAAGCCACGGAGGACGAGAAATGCAGAGCCGGCCAGCTTTCCACGTGTGGCTTTGGATGCTCATCGCGTCGGCCGTCCTTTGCCAAATCGCATCGAATTTCGCGCGCCCGTTGATCTCGTACAAAGTCCTCGCCCTGGGCGGCGACTCCATTGCCATTGGCCTGATCTCAGCCTCCTATGCATTCATCCCTCTGACCACGGCTCTATGGCTGGGCAGAATCTCGGACAGGCGCAACTCACTCCGGGGATTAGTGGCGACGGGTACTGCCCTCTTGGCGGCCGCCCCCATCGTCCTTTCGCACTCTCCGTCCCTTTTCATAGTCGGCGTCGGCAGCACCATACTTGGTATGGGTCAGCTGTGTTTCACTATTGCCGGTCAATCGGCCATCGCACGTTTTGTACGTCCCAAAAGCATGGACTCTGCCTTCGGCTGGTTCACTGCCGCTTTCTCCGCAGGCCAGATGGTCGGCCCTCTGCTGGCCGGTCTCGCGATGGGACCGGCGGGGCAAGTTTCCCCGGAAGCACGGCTCCAAAACGCCGATTCCGGCCTTCTTCTTGCCGGCGCTATCTCCCTGCTCGCTGTTCCGATCGCATTCGGATCCTCCGCGAAGAAGGACGGGGCACCGGAGGATAACGGCATTTCTCCCCCGCTCCCCGAGAGCATCACATCCTTACTTCGCTATCCCGCAGTGGGAACAAACATCATCGCAAGCCTTGCCCTTCTCACCACCACCGATATTTTGGTAGCGTTCCTCCCTCTCGTGGCAGAAGAAAAAGCAGTCCCGCCGATCATCGTAGGCCTCCTGCTGGCCACAAGAGCAGCAGCATCCATCGGCTCGCGGTTGCTCCTTCCCGTCCTGCTCGCGCGGTCGAGCCGCCCTGGCCTAGTCCTCATGAGTCTTGCGGGAACCGCCGCCACCCTGTCATTGCTGCCGTGGGTAATCCAGCTTCCGTGGATTGCGGCAGCCTTGCTGGCCGTAGGGGGGTTCTTTCTGGGCATAGGCCAGCCGATTACGATGACCCTCGTTACCCAAGCCGTTCCGGCTGCCTCAAAGGGAGCCGTGCTTGCCGTTCGACTACTCGGTAACCGAGTTGGTCAAGTGGGCCTGCCCGCCGCGGCAGGACTGCTGGCTGCTCCAATAGGTCCCAGCGGAGCCCTTTGGATGTCATGCCTGGTGCTTGCCGCAGCCTGTCTGCGTTCGTCAAAAATTACCGGGAACTAAGCGGCAGCCGTCGATAGCAGCCACAGTTCCACGCGGAAGGGTAGCCAAAAATGCCCAGACAAGTGGGACGTCAGTGGCAAAGCCGAGAACCTGGTCAGACCGAAACTGGTGCGACTCCACCGCCCCATGACGGCGGCCATGAGTAGATTAGGGGCAGCGCTCCGGGCCTTGGGAGATTCCCAGGGCGGGGGGTAGAGGTCTCTTCAGCCCGTCAAGCTAATTGGTGGTGTAGGGGAGTTCCCGTTCCGTGGTGAGGTCCCAGACGATGGCTTTGCGGCGGGTGTACATGGCTACGGAGTCGAAGCCGTTTTCTTTGCCGAAGCCGCTTTGTTTCATGCCGCCGAAGGGGACGGTGGGGTGGAAGGATCGGTAGGTATTGATCCATACCGTTCCGGCGACCAATTCTTTGGAGAGGTGTTGGATGGTGCGTGCGTCGTTGCCCCAGATTTGGGCGCTGAGCCCAAATTCTGAAGCGTTGGCGCGGGCAATGACTTCATCGGTGTCGGTGTAGGACAGCACGCTCGCCATCGGGCCGAAGGCCTCATTACGCGCGGCCGGGTTCTCGTCGGTGACTTCTGCCAGCACGGTGGGCTGGTAGAACGCCCCTTCCGCGAGGTCGCCGTCCTCTGCCGAGCCGCCGCCGGCCAAGGCCACCGCACCGGCATCGACGGCGCTTTTGACCAGGGCATCGACCCGCGCCCGGTGCTGACGGTTAATGAGTGTGCCCATCTGGGATGATGTCCGTGTCGGCAGCCCGACACGGACCGTTTTTGCCTTGTGCCCGAGGCGTTCGCTGACCTCCGCGTACATTGAGGCTGGAACGAAGATCCGGGATCCAGTCACGCAGCTCTGGCCGCTCTTGGCAAAGTTTGAATGCAGCAGCGAGGGGATGGCAATGTCCAGATCGGCATCCGGCAGCAGGATCGCCGGGCTCTTCCCGCCCAGTTCCAGGAACGTCGGCACAATGTTGGTCGCGGACTGGTGAATGATTGCCCGTCCCGAACCCGGCCCCCCGGTGAACGCGATCATCCCGATATCCGGGTGCTCGGTCAGCAGGGGCCCGACCTTGTCGCCGCGGCCTGTCACCACGTTGACCACACCGGCGGGAAGGCCGGCCTCAAGGGCGAGCTCGACCATGCGGTAGTTCAGGAGCGGGGCGACTTCGGGGGCCTTGATGACGATGCAGTTGCCGGCGACGAGGGCAGGCCCTGCTTTCAGGGCGACGAAGTTCGCATTGCCGTTGTAGGGGCTGACGCCGGCGACGACTCCGAAGGGCTCGTCGAGTCCATAGGAGAGCCGGTCGGGCAGCTGCGCGAATGTACGACCTTCAATCTTGTCAGCCAGGCCCGCATAGTAGCGAAGCACCCTGGCGCTGTTATCGATGTCCGCCATCGCCTCACGGCGCAGATGGCCCACGTCAGAGACCTCGAGATCGGCCAGTTCCTCGCGGTGCCCGCTGATTGCATCCGCCCAGGCGGCAAGCATCCTGGCCCGCACCTCCGGCGCTGTCCGCCGCCACACCTTCTCGTACACAGCCTTCGCACCCGCGACCACCGCATCAATGTCAGCCGCACCAGCCTCATACAGCGTCCCGATCACCTGACCCGTAGCAGGGTTGCGGATCTCCATCTCATACCCGCCCGCAGGAACCGTCACGCCCTGTGCAGAGATAAGGCCAGCACGATGGTCATCTTTGCCGGAGGCTACAAGCCCTGCTGACATCTTCGTCTTCATCTTTCGCGATCTCCCTAAAGCATGGTGAACACCGGTTGGGTCCAGAATCTGAACGCCTGATAATTGTGTCCATGGTTTGTCGCATCATCACGCGTTCAGTCCAGGTGGCCCACTGGGCTCCCGGCGGTGACGATGAGTCTGGTCCCTTTGAAATGCTGCGGCCCTAACAGTTCATATCAGTCCGCAAAGGAACAAAAATAAAGATATCCTGAATTATGGGACATGGTCAACGGCCTGCGGCAATAGAGGTCACAGTTGCGGAGTCAACCTGGTGCTCCGCTGCGAATTCACTAGAGCGGGGCCTGTAAGCGAGGGGCGACGCTCGGGCTTTTCTTCATTCTCGACATTGCACCTCTCCCGACCACCCAAAGATTGAACTAAGGGTCAAGGACGAGAATGGCTTCCTTTTTGAGGATTGCTGGAATGAAACCTTTCCGGCTCCTATCGCGTGGAGGGTCGCAGAGGAAGGGGCGGGGCGATGAGACTTGCTCCCTATCTGATAACCCCGCCAAGGCGCACCTCGCCCGGGAGCGCCTTCAGCCGCCGCGGAGCGGGGTCTGCGGGATACCCCAGGGGAGATCTCTTTACGTCCCCACCCGGCCGGAAGTGACCGCCGGCTTCGCCCGGGCTAGCACTTCCCCAGCCATCCCAGGGAGAGGTAACGCTGGGCAGCACTGGAGATAGACCGCCGGGAATATTTCACATATACTCAAGCTGTTTTATATTTGAACGCTCGGTGCCGGATGTGGCAACGGCAAACCTAGGGATTCAACTGTGCAGACCAACTCAAGTGAGAGCAAATATAAGGCGCCGGCGTTGTCGAAGGGCCTGGATATTCTCGAACTCCTGGCGTCTGCAGACGAGGGGCTGGGGCAAGCAGAACTCGCCAAACGTCTGGGTAGAACCACGTCCGAGATCTTCCGCGTGCTAATGGTGCTGCTGGAACGAGGCTACGTGGAGTTGGATAACGGAGAGCGCTATCGTCTCGCTACCAAACTGTTCGAAGTGGCCCATCGCCACCCCATCATCAGGCGCTTGACAGCTATCGCCGGAGACGAGATGCAGAAGCTCGCCAACCGCATCAGCCAGAGCATTCACCTTTGCATCCTCAGTTCGGGAAAGCTCCTCGTGATCGCTCAAGTGGACTGCCCGGACACCAACGTCAACACTGTGCGCCTGGGTTCCCAGATACCCATCGACGATTCTGCTTCTGGACGGGTTCTCGCAGCGTTCATGGAACACGAAGAACTGAATCATCTGCTCAAACTCGCCGGCAACGAGACAAGCGCCCGGCGAGCAAGATTCCTTAATGACCTGGCCGAAGTTCGCAAGGCCGGCTTTTGTCAGGGCAAGTCCCTCACGATCGAAGGCGTCACCAACATTTCAGCCCCAGTATTCGACTACACCGGCAAAGCTGTGGCAGCTGTCACCGCCCCTTACATCCATCGTCTCACCGGGACGGACAACATGCCCGTGGATGAAGCACGTGCACTACTCGTGGAGACCTGCAAAGAACTCTCCCGCAGGATGGGCGCCGGCGCGGCCAGGGGAAACTAACGCGATTCCGCACTCTGCGGGGATTAGCGCCCCGATGAGACTTTGCACGACTTGTACTCGCCCCGGGTGGCGGCGTTAGTCGCATCAGATTCTCGCCGTTGCAGGGAACCTGCGGACATTGCACGTTTAGCGCGCTTACTGGTCATGACGCGGCTTAAGGAACACCGCCCTCCCGCAGGAGCCACCTTGCACTTGCCAAGGTAGATGCTGGCGTGCGTGGCCGAAAAAATTTTCCTCTTGAGGCGCATCACCCTCAAGCCAGTGTTGTTATAGCCGTTCGCACCCTTGCCGCACCCGCTCCTCACTGAGGACAACTCCGTTCCACCTGCGGCCGCCGTCTGTCCTTTCCCCAAGCCTTAGCAAGCCCCCTTGACGCTGGCCCCGCACATATGGAACTCTATTTCACATACAAAAGACCTGGTTCTATGCTGCTGCGGATGCAGGCAGCCATCGAAGGCCAGCCGGAACATAAGGAGGACTCTCGATGAAGAGGTTCGAAGGGCGAAGTGTAGTAGTAACCGGTGCCGGGAGCGGAATCGGAGCAGCGAGCGTGAAGAGACTGCTCGATGAAGGGGCCACAGTAGTCGCGGTGGACGTCACCGAGGCCGGCATTAACGCAGCCAAAGCAGCTGCCTCTGACTCACAGCAGATTCATGGCGCGGTACTCGACGTTTGCGATCATGCTGCGACAGTTTCCACTCTTGCCGATCTACGAAAAAAACTTGGTGGTCTCAATGGCTTGATCAATTGCGCGGGAATTACGGGAGAGGGAAACATTGTTGATACCGATCCCGAAAAGCACCGAAAAATCATGGCAGTGAATTTGGATGGAACCATCAATATGTGCCAAGCCTTTGTGCGCGCAGTGCAGCACGACACAGGGCCACGAGCTATTGTCAATATATCTTCAGGTGCCGGCCTGCTGGGCGTGCCAAACCGGCTTTCTTATGTAGCCTCAAAATTCGGCATCTCGGGCATCACCAAGTCAATGGCACCCGAGCTGGGGCCGCTCGGAATCCGAGTCAACGCAGTGGCGCCTGGGATGACCAGGACGCCACTGATCGAATACATGATGGAAGACCCGGCCGCCGTCGCGCGGATTAACGCCAAACACCCCATCGGCCGGATCGGAAACCCCGAGGAAATCGCGGCAGTGATCGCTTTTCTACTCACGGATGATGCAAGTTTTATGACAGGCGCTGTCGTCTCCGTGGACGGCGGCCAAACGGCCTGTCTCTGACAGTCAGGCTGACCGAGCTTCCCAGCAACGAGGGAGAAGTCCATGGTCGAGATCCGACTTCTGGTCGATTGTAAGAACCACCTTGGTGAGGGCCCCCTGTGGGACGTCGGGGATCAAAGGCTGTACTGGGTAGACAGTACGGCAGGTGAAATCTGGAGCTGCCGGGAAGATGGGTCGGAGAGGCTCACCTACTATGTTCCTACGTACATTGGTTCCATGGCGTTGCGCGAACGCGGCGGCGCTGTTGTCGCACTGGCGAATGGCTTCAGCTTCTATGACTTCGATACCCAGGAAGTCACCCCCATCGCCAACCCCTTGCTCCACAACCCGGACTACCGTTTCAACGATGGCAAGGTCGACCGAGCCGGCAGGTTTTTTGCAGGGACAATGGGTTACGACTTTGATCCTCTGAACGTGAACGTTTTGCGAAAGCCTCCCGTGCAGGGATCCCTCTACCGGCTCGATCCCGACCTCTCCGTGACGGAGATCGACACCGGCATGATCTGTTCAAATGGCCCCTGCTGGAGTCCTGACAGCAGGACGTTCTACTTCGGAGATTCCGAGCACAAGGTTATTTGGGCCTATGACTATGATCTGGTCAACGGGAACGTATCTAACAAACGGGTCCATTGTTCCGACCAAAATTTTGCCCGAACCGTCGATGGCGCGACCGTTGACTCCCAAGGCTTCCTGTGGAACGCGAAAGTCCTAGGTGGCCGCATCATCCGCTATGCACCTGACGGATCAATTGACCGCCAAATCACCCTTCCTGTCCGAAACGTGACGAGCGTGATGTTCGGTGGACCCGATCTGGACATCCTCTACTTCACCAGCATGGCCAAGCCCGTGCGTGGTGTGCCAAGCACACAGCCCGGAGCGGGCGGACTCTTCGCGATCTACGGACTCGGTGTCACCGGCCTCCCTGAAACACGCTTCGCGGGATGACCTTCGCCACCAATGTTCATTTCAAGCGTCAACAACCACCAGAAAGATCACCACCTCATGGGAAACAAACTTGACCTCTCCCACCACCTTGGGGAGTTTGCCGCGGGGCTACGCTTTGCAGATCTACCCCACGATGCAGTCGATGCCGCCAAGAAGAGCCTTCTGGATACCCTGGGGGTCATGCTCGGCGCCAGCGGCATGGAACCATCTGTCAGGCCAATTATCGAACTCGTCACTGATGCCGGGGGCAAGGAAGAAGCACGGATTCTGGGGTTCGGCGGCCGCGTACCGGCGGCAGCCGCAGCCTTCGCCAACGGAACACTCGCACACGGCCTGGACTTTGACAGCCAGACACCTTGGGGCGCGCACCCAGACAGCTCCCTCATCCCCGCTCTCCTAGCCCTGGCAGATCGCCAGGGAAATGTAACCGGCGAGGAACTGATCACGGCAATTGCCATCGGTCAGGAACTGTTTATTCGCCTGCGCTGCAACGTCGGCTGGAAGATGGACTGGAACCTGTCCAGCGTGATCGGAGTCTACTCCGGCGTTGCAGCATGCGGTTCACTCCTGGGCTTGAGCGCCGAGCAGATCACCCACGCCATGGGCATCGTCAGCCTCAATGCCGGCGGGACGATGCAACAAATCTTCGGAACCGGCAGTAACCTTCGTGGACTTTACGCCGGATTCATCGCACAAAGCTGCGTAAACGCAGTCCTTCTTGCCCAGAAGGGGATGCTCGGCATGGAAGACCTCTTCGAAGGCGAGGCAGGCATTTTCACGGTCTACTTCCACGGCGATTATAACCGCGAAAAGATCCTGGAGAACTTAGGTGAGACATTTCTTTCTGCAGGAATGACGTACAAATACTGGCCGGCTGTGGGCAACGCCCATACCTACATCCATGCCGCCATCGAACTTGCACGGGAATACGAGATAAAGCCCGACGAGATAAAGGAGGTGCGCGTCTATGTGGGCGACTTTGCTGAACGAATGGTTAAACCTGTCGAAGAGCGAAAGAAGCCCAACACAATAATGGACGCTAAATTCTCATTGCCCTTTACTGTCGCCCTGGCACTCATCAAGGGCAAAATGAGGATCTCCGATTTCTCTACGGATAGCCTCAGCGACCCCCGTGTCCTGGCTCTCGCCGACAACGTGGAACCGGTCTTCGACCCAAATCTCAACTGGGACCTCAAGTTGCCAGCAGGGAAGGTCGAAGTCACCACCCGTGACGGCCGCCGCCTAGAGCGTGACGGGTCTGCAGTCCCCGGTACACCAGAAAGGCCCATGACGTGGGAGGAGCTCAACGAAAAGTTCAGCGACTGCATCCAAGCATCACCCGCACATTTGGCTGCAGAAACGATCACCAGAGCGCAGAATCTCATCAGGACATTGGAACACTGCAGCGAGGTCACTCAGCTTCTTGAACTGACTCACTGAGACCTGAAGAAGTGTCTTTGGATGATCTTCCCCACGGTCATCTGCCTTTCCAGTGCGATCCTTTTCGTCGAATATAAATCGAAATACTGCGCCTTTCTCATGGCACCAATTTCAATGCGGACGCCGGTAGGCATCCGGCAACCAACTGCCCACCGAAATCGTCAGTGGAGCTAAATCATCACGCCCTCGCGGGCGCACTCTACAAGGAGGTAGCGTGGCTACAAATTCATTGCCTGCCAACAAGGCGGTAGGCCGAGCCGAAGTGACTAGGAAAGTCAGGCGAACAATTCTTCCCATCGCTTTCCTGCTGTATGCATTCAACTATATGGACCGGTCTTCCATCAGTTACGCGCAATTGACGATGGGAAAGGAGCTCGGTATAGACGTCGCCACATACGGCGCGATCGCCGCCATCTTCTTCATCGCCTATGTGGTGCTGGAGGTGCCCAGCAATATGATCCTGGCCAAGGTCGGCGCCCGGCTCTGGCTGGCCCGTATCGCCATCACGTGGGGACTGGTCACGGTGGCCACCGGGTTTGTGTACAACGTGACCCAGCTCTACATCGCCCGGATCCTTCTCGGCATCGCCGAAGCCGGACTCTTCCCGGGGCTTATCCTCTTTCTCACCTACTGGTTCCTCAATAATGACCGCGGCCGTGCCATTGGCGCCATGGCACTGGCCATGCCCGTCGCCCTCATTGCCGGAAGCCTCAGCGGTGGATTCATCCTCGATCACGCCAACTGGTTCGGCCTTAGCTCCTGGCGCTGGATCTTCATTCTCCAGGGCCTGCCGCCCGTCCTTCTGGGCATCTGGATCCTCCTGACCCTCGCCGACCGTCCGAGTAAGGCGAAGTGGCTCAAAGCTGACGAAAAACAATGGCTGGAAGGTGCAATCGCGGACGAGTATGCCGCCATGCCTGGCGAAAAGCAGGACCATGCAAGCGAGCTGCGCGCCTTGAGGAACCCAAAAATTCTCTACCTCGGCCTGATAAACGCCCTCGCCGGAGTTGCGACCTACGGCATGACTTTCTTCCTCCCCCAGGTTGTCTCCCAGCTGAACCCGTCCTACTCCCCCACCAATATCGGCGTCTTCGGTGCCATCCCTTACGCCTGCGGCGCTGTCGTTATGCTGTTGCTCGTTCGCTATGCGGACATCAGTGGCCGCCGCAAGTTCATCGTCCTCGCCTGCTTCGCGACAGCCATTATCGGTCTGATCATGACCGCGGTCTTCCGCGGCTCCCCCGTGCTCGGCATGCTCGGCCTCATCCTCCTCGCGTGCGGCGTTATCGGAAACATACCCACTTACTGGGCCCTGATCAGTGAGGTGTTGACCAAGCGGCAGGCTGTTGTAGGAATCGCCGTGATCAACGCCCTTGCATCCGCGGGTGGCTTCTTCGGTCCATTCCTGATCGGCAAGCTCGCCACACCCGGCGACACCATCGTCGGAATGACCGTCCCCATGGTTGCACTGGTCCTGGCATTCGTCCTGCTACTCTTCGTCAAGGTCCCCGCCCGTACCCCTGCTCAAACGCAGGTTCAGGAAAAACCGCACGAGCCGGCACAGTCGGCAATCGAGGAGAGTGTCGGCCGATCAGCGGCCGAGCAGCTCTAGCTTCGAACGACCATAGGCCCCACCCGCATGAGCGGTGTGGGGCCTATGCCGTTAACTGGAACGGGTTCGAGGTTTTCGCCGCATGCCACGTGCGATTTTGAATGCCGACGGGAGTGCAGGTCCCCATATTGACTAAGTCCCACAATGCAGGATATTGTAAACGTGTTATAAGAACTGTGCGCACCGTCACTGTCGTGGCAAAGGTTGACTTCCGACTTTCTGTCCCGGCGGGTACGGCAAACTCTCGTCCTCAGAGGTGTCCGGCAGGGCCATGAGGATCAGTTCGCTACACACCGTCGTGTTCGTGCCGATGCGCAAAGAACACCGAGCCAAAGGTAGTTAGACGCATGCCTGAACAGTGTCGATCGAATTCATGCGAATCCTGTGCCCTAAGCCCAGCCCTCCGCACCCCTGTCGCACGAGCTCTCCCGGAGCGTGCCCTGCTTCCTCTTGCCTCCCCCCGTACCGCAACAACTCCGTGTCAGGAACCGTCCCCGGCAGCACGTACGAAAGGTGCTGTCCGATGACCACCATGCATGTCAACGCGACTCACAGGCTCGACAGCCTCCCCATCAGCAAATTCCATCGGCGCATGATGTGGCTGGTTGGCCTCGGGTTGTTCTTCGACTCGTTCGACAACACACTCTCCTCAGCCGTGCTGGCCTCCATGCTGCCCACCGGGTTCTCCACGCTCGAGCTGAACTCCCTGTTCCTTTCAGCCACATTCGCCGGCCTGGCAACTGGCGCGGCACTCTCGGGCTGGCTCAGCGACCGGATCGGACGAGGCTTCGCGTTCCAGTTCAGCCTTGGCCTGTTCGGAATCTTGGCCTTGGCCGCCGCCTTTGCGCCCAACATTGAAGTGCTCATCGGTCTGCGGCTCCTGATGGCCATCGGAATGGGCGCCGAATACGTCATCTGCTACGGCATGATTACCGAATTCTTCCCGCGTTCCCACCGCGGCAAATACCTCGGCTTCCTCGGAGTTTTCGGCGGATTCGGCGTCTCACTGTCCTCGCTCATCGGCTTCCTGGTCATTCCCGCCTTTTCGTGGCGGGCAATGTTCGTCATCGGCGGCGTTGGCGCCCTGATCGCTTGGTGGTTGCGCCGTAATATGCCCGAGTCTCCCCGGTGGCTGGAATCGCGCGGCCGCTACGAGGAAGCCGAAGCAGCTCTTCAGAAGATCGAAAAGGAATCGGGCGTTACTAGCCCGAAGGTCACCCCCACTCCGGTTGTCGACCAGAAGGCCAGTGCCGCCCATGACAAGGCCAACTACGTGCCCGTCACGGTGCTCTTCTCACGCGGCGTTATCGGGCGGACCATACTAGCCCTTTGCCTGACCGTCATCTGCCTGTTTGGCTCCTACTCCGTGACGGGCTGGATGCCCACCTTCTTCGTGAAGCAGGGAATGAACGTTACGTCCTCCCTTGGATTCAACGCCGCGATCATGTCCGGCTACGTCGTAGGTCCGCTGCTGTGTGCGTTGCTTGCTTACAAGCTGGGCCGCCGCCGCAGCATCGTCGGTTCCGGTACCCTCGCAGCGATCTTCGCCGGCATCTACCCCTTCATGACCGAACCCGCACTCATCATCACCATCGGCTTCATCCTGGTCGCCATGGCTGCGTCGTTCCTGACCATGTGCCTGGGTACCGTGCCGGAGTTCTTCCCGACCGCCTTCCGCTTCCGCGGCGGTGGCCTTGCCCAGACCGTAGGCCGCGTCTGCCTGATCGCCTCCCCGTTCATTGTCCTGGGGCTGTTCACCAGCTTCGGCATCGTCGGAGTGATCCTGACCGTGTCCGGCCTGTACATCGCAGCTACAGTAATCTTCGCTGCCGCCCGTGTGGACACTTCCGCCGAGGCCCTGGCTCACATCGCTCCCGGCGGTGACACCGCCGACGCAGATGCCGAGGAGCCCAAGGCCCACGCATGACCCATTGAGGGCGAACGCGCGGCAGCGTCGCCGACGTCTGAGACAGTCCGGCCGCCGGGCCTGAATTCATACAACTAAGCCTGACGTCCTCGGACCTGACTTACCGGTCCGAGGACGTCAGATCCATCAGCCGGCAGAACTCGCCACTGTGAACCCCCCCCCGCTGAGGACTTCAGCACAATCCATCGAATGTAACGTCACGTCCCTCCGGTCAGGGAGGGCCTGGTGCAGCAACTCCGATGCAGAATGTACCCGAGGCGTCACTGATGCCGTCCATCTCCTGACCATCAAGGAGCAGTAGTTATGAAAGCCGTTGTTTTCCAAGGCGAGGGTAGGCTCGAGATCCGCGACTATCCGGACCCCGTACCCGGGCCAGACGAAGTAGTTATCCGCATCAAGGCCTCCGGTATGTGCGGAAGCGACCTCCATCACCTGCACGGCCCTGTCCGTACCGGCGAGGAACTGGTCATCGAGGGCCATGAGCCGTGTGGAGTCGTCGAACTTGTCGGCGACGCCGTCAAGGCAAGCGAGGCCAAAGTAGGTGACCGGGTGATGGTCCACCACTATGACGGATGCCGCACCTGCCAGTACTGCCGCTCCGGCTGGACCCAGTACTGCCCCAACGGACGCATCGTCTACGGTGGACTGAACGGAGACGGCGGCCACGCCAACTTCATGAAGGTCCCCGCACACACCCTCATCAAACTGCCCGAATCGCTCTCGTTCAAGACCGGTGCGGCCATCTCGTGCGGCACTGGAACGGCCTTCGCCGCCATCAAGAGGGTTAACCTGTCCGCCGACGAAACCGTCGCAGTCTTCGGTCAGGGACCTGTCGGACTGAGCGTCACCCTGCTGGCCAAGGCCTTCGGAGCCAGGGTCATCGCCGTGGACGTCGAACCGTCACGGCTGGAGATGGCCAAGCAATTCGGCGCCGACCACGTCGTCGACTCCCGAGAACAGGACCCTGTTGAAGCCATCCGCGAGCTGACCCGCCGCGGCGAAGGGGCGGATAAGACCATCGAGTGCAGCGCCATCCCCGCCGTACGCCGACAGGCCATCCAGGCAGCCCGGCCGTGGGGGACCGCGTGCATGGTGGGAGTCTTCGGCAAGATCGACCTGGACAGCGAAGAGCTCATCCATCTGCACAAGACCGTTCTCGGGTCGCTCACGTTTAGCAAAAACCAGCAGGAAGACTGCGCCCAGTTCGTTGCCGAACGTGGCCTGGACGTGGAGTCCCTGTTCACCAATGAGTTCAGCCTCGCCGAAGCCGAGAAGGCCTACGAGCTGTTCGACCAGCGCAAGATCGGCAAAGGCGTTTTCATCTTCGACTGACAGCATGTCAACGGTCATCCTGGAAGGAATGTCATGACCACAACCCAGCAGAGCTTCGCACCGTCCGAGCAGGCCCAGAGCTTCCTCTCCCGCGAGGTGCACCAGCTCTTCATCGACGGCCAGATGGTTCCGGCCGAGTCCGGAAAGACCCTTACCACCAATAATCCGTCCACCGGCGAGGTCCTGGCGCGTTTCGCCGCCGGCGGCCCCTCCGACGTCGACCGGGCGGTCCTGGCCGCACGCAAGGCCTTCAACGGCCCGTGGAGCTCCTGGAGCCCTTACGAGCGGCAGGCGCTGTTGAACCGTGTCGCGCAGGTCCTTGACCAGAGGTTCGAGGAACTGGCTGAGATCGAGGCCCTGGACATGGGCGCTCCGGTTTCGAGGCTGCGCAACTCCAAGGCGTCGCTGATGAAGATGCTGTCGTTCTTCGCCTCCCAGGCGACCAGCATCTCCGGTGAGACCCTGATGAACGGCATCCCCGGGAACGTGGCAACAATGACGCTTAAGGCACCCGTCGGTGTCATCGGCGGCATCATTCCCTGGAACGGACCGCTCAACGGACAGTTCTGGATCATAGGCGCCGTCCTGGCCAGCGGGTGCACCGCGGTACTCAAGCCGGCCTCGGAAGCGTCGCTGTCGGTGCTGCGCACAGCCGAGATCCTCCACGAGGCCGGCGTCCCCGCAGGTGTCATCAATGTCATCACAGGATCCGGCAGTTCAGCCGGTAACGCCCTCGCAGCCCACCCCGACGTTGACCGGGTGGCGTTCACGGGTTCCACGGAGACCGGCCGCCGCATCATCGAAGCGTCCACCGTCAACATCAAAAAGCTGCAGCTCGAATTGGGCGGCAAATCGGCAGACATCATCTGCGCAGACGCGGACCTGGACAAAGCAGTCGCTGGCGCGGCGATGGGCGTCTTCGCGAATTCCGGCCAGATCTGCTTCGCGGGGACCCGTGTGCTGGTCCAGAGGCCCATCGTCGACCAATTCACGGAGCGGCTGCTGGCATTCATGGATACGCTCAGGGTCGGGCACAGCCTCGACAATGCATCCACCCTGGGGCCGGTCATCAACCAGAATCAACTGGACACCGTCCTTAACTACATTGACATTGGCCGGAACGAAGGCGCCGAGCTACTTTACGGCGGGGCACGCCTCGGCGATGACCTCGGGAACGGATACTTCGTCCAGCCCAGCGTCTTCGGCGGCGTCAACAACAACATGCGCATCGCCCGTGAAGAGATCTTCGGCCCGGTGCTTTCCATCCTTCCGTTTGACGACATCGACGAAGCCATCGCCATCGCAAACGACTCCGAGTACGGCCTCGGAGGAGCAGTCTGGTCGCAAAACCTCTCCACAGCCCTCCGGGCCGTTAACGGGGTCCACACCGGTACGATGTGGGTCAACTGCTACGGCTACATCGATCCGCTCGTTGGATTCAGCGGCACCAAGCTCAGCGGTTACGGCTACAAAGGAACTGCGGCGCATATGGACACCTACCTGTACACCAAGAGCATCTACATGCAGCTGTAGACCGTTCTAGGTCCTCGGAAACGAGTCCCTTCAGCTTGCAGGGCGTGTCCCAACACGCTTCAAAAATGCCTGCATATCTGACGGCGGCGGTCACTGGCCACAGAAGCCAATGACCGCCGCCTGTCGACACTATAATGGTCACCGTTGCCCGTACCGTCGAAAGACATGTTGGCGGTAGCTGTCCGTGAATCAGCAGCCACACCTGGATGCCTCACCGCAGAGCAGAGGTGCCCCTTAATAAGGGCCACGTGAAGAGAAGGATGGGAATCATCTTATGAGTGGACGCGGTTCGGCTGGCGTTGGCGAGGTCGCAGACGCGGCGGACAGTGCGGGCAGCCTGGCGCGGATGCTGCAGATTCTGGAATTGTTTACAGAGCAGGAACCGGTGTGGTCCACCGCGGAGCTCATCAATGCACTGGACACATCCCGCTCCACGGGTTACCGCTACATTAAGACCCTGCATGATGCTGGGCTTCTCACCACGGTGCGCAACGGCTACTACAGTCTTGGTCCACGCATCATCGAAATGGACCTGCAGATCCGGCAGACGGACCCCCTCCTTCTGGCAAGCCAGGGAGTTCTTGAGGATCTGGTGGAAAATGTCGGACACTCGGCACTCTTGCTGACCGCTTTCCGCGATTCAGTCCTATGCATTGGCGAATGCCGGGCACCGCAAAGCCCCGCCAACAGATTCAGCCGCGGGCAAAGGCGTCCGATGTTCCAGGGAGCCGGCTCCAAAGTCATCCTGGCCCATCTGCCACACCACCGCCTGAAGGCCATCTATCCCCGTCACCTCGAAGAAATAGAGCGCGCCGGTCTAGGCACCAACTGGAGCGAATTCCGCAAAAGTCTTGGAGAGATCAAAAAAAATGGCTACCTGTTGACCAAGGGAGAATTCAATCCCGGTGTCTACGGTGTCGCAGCGCCCATCCTCACTGACCAGAAAACTGCTGTAGGCAGTGTCGGGGTCGCATGGGACGAAAACGTCCGTGACATCAACGTCGAACAGGCAATCCACGCTGTGAAACAGGCGGCAAACACCATCTCCAGACGCCTCGCCGAAAGCCAGGGACAGTCGTAAAATCAACAAGGCCCCACAACGGGCCCGCAGGCAACGGAAGCTCTGGTCTCTCGTTCCGACTCTGACGGTACTGACCAACCGGCCATGCCCGCCCTCTGCACGAGGTCGGCCTGTAAGTTCCCCTGGAAAGACGCTGCGTCCAAGGCCTGTGACGTCTCCCCTGCCGTGGTCCGGCCCGTTAGCCTCGGGTTTCTTCCATCTCCTACCGAGTGTTGCTTTAAGCTCGCCACCGCGAGGAAAAGTGTTCGCGTAGATATTGATCAGATCCCGTCATATGGGATATGGTTAATGCAGGCGCTCGGCCGGCAAGGTATTTCAGCGGCTGGCCGGCCGCCGTCCCCCGCCGTTCGTGCCGGGGTTGAATCGACTTTTGTGAAGGAGCAGCAGATGCGCGTAAGCAAGGCAGCGGAAACGGACATCGAAGCAGTCGGATCCATGCGTG
>NZ_QLNP01000075.1 GCF_003261175.1 Arthrobacter globiformis
GCCGCGGAACTCAACCACCGGCCACGCAAACGACACGGCTACCGAACACCCGCAGAAGTCCTCGCCGAGCTAATCTCTAACCCATCAAATAAATCCGGTGTTGCAGGCACCACTTGAATCCGCCCGCTAGGGATATGAGACGGGGCTAGTGCTCCAATTCGGGAACCTCACCGGACGGTAAATCGGGCACCATACGGGCTTCCCGGCCCCCTACCGGGCGAGAATTCAAAGGGGCGCGCCCTTCCATCGACCGGCTTACGGGACGATTTGCGGACTGGCCGCCGGCCCTTCCTTTTGAGGAAGGGGCCGGCGGGCTACTGTGAGTGCAGTCGAGTGACCGTTTCATCCTCCGGGAGGCACGGAGCACTTCCCACGAGATTACGTTGGAGGGCGGATGCCGAGACGACCACAACACTGGTTCCCAGGCTTGATTGGTGGTCAGGGTGTCATTCGTCCGAGCGGCGCTGCATGCACCCTCAATTACGCCGAGGTGTACCCCTTCGGTCTAATGGCCCAGATCAGTGTGAGATTTCCCGGCCCGTTGTCCCTGGATATGCAGCGGGAACTCAGCAAACAGTCGGGTTCCTACTTATGGAACAAGCCAGGCCTTGGACCGCAACTGACTTTGGAACAACTGGAGTCCGTGGCATGCCCTGCCGAGGTCGTGACGCACGAAGGTCACCACTCGTTCTGGACCATTACCTTTTGGTTCGACCAGGAGATTACGGGGTCCGCTTTGTCCATGACTTTCCGCTGGCCCGAGCAGGGTATTGAGTGCAGTTTTGCGGTTCCGGGTGAAGACATCGACAGAGCATTGGAAGAGGCCACCGAACTGTGGAGCCCGGATCCCGAAGGATACTTCTCCCAATGAGCACCTAGCTCTTTGGTTCGTCCCGCATTACTTCGGTGAGGGTTGGGCTCATGAGGCTTCAGCGCTAGCTTCTCGGAGTCAGTGTAGAGTGCCGGAAACCGTGCCGAAGGGGGTGTCGTCTCGGCGTTCATGACCAGGAGCAAGCGAAAGAGGCTTCATGATTTTTGCCAACGGTCATTCGGCGGCATGTTGCCCGCAGAAGGTGTCTTGAGGAGCTCCGACGACTAGCGGTGACTTTAGATTCCATGGCGCGGCGATCTCACCATTCCCGTGAGCGATCCGCTTCCTAAAAGGCGCCGCTACAAATGGTCCGGACAGGCTGCTGACCATCGGGCATGGATACGCTTTGATCGAGGTCCGTTGAGAGGAAGAAGGCCACCCGTGAACTCTTTTGCGGGGAACGGTCAATACATAGTGTGAGCACAGACAGCGACATCATCAGGCGGTCCCGGGACAGCCCCGCAGTTTTTGGGCAGTTATACGACAGGCACGCCTCAGCCATCTATAGATATGCGGCCAGACGGGCCGGTGACTTCGCGGCCGACGACGTCACCTCGGAAACCTTCCTGATCGCCTGGGAACAGTTGGGCAACTACGACGTCAGCCGGGATGACGCCCGGCCCTGGTTGTTCGGGATCGCCACCAACCTGCTTAGACAACATCATCGGGCCGAAGCCACGGTGCTCAAAGCAGCCGCCAAGTCGGCAGCACGAGAGGCCTTGGCCGACGATTCAGACCGGATCGCCGCCGAAGTCGACGCCAAGGTCGCCACCGGGCGAATGGCCCACGCGCTCAAGAGCATGGCTGCCATCGATCGGGAAACGCTGCTGCTCTATGCATGGGCTGATTTGACCTATGACGGCATCGCCCTGGCCATGAACGTTCCGGTGGGAACCGTTCGTTCCCGCCTAAACCGTGCACGGCAAACACTGCGAACCCAGTTCAACCTCGAAAAACTTAGCGAAACGGAGAACCACCATGGACGACCTGCAGCTGCTCCGCGAAATGCGTAGCGACGTCGGTTCCGCGCCTCCGGCAACCCTGGCCCGCGGCCGCGAGAAACTCATGACCAAAATAGGTCAGTCCTCCACGGTCGAGGAAACCCGCCCCCAGGCCACGGTCACGCCCATCCGCTTCCGCCGGCGGCTCCTGTTCGTATCGGCGGCGGCTGCTCTGATCGTGGGCGGCATTGTTGTTGCCGACGTCGTCCGCCCCGGTGCCCCTGGAGCGACCGCCGAAGCAGCCGAGGTCCTGAACAACGCTGCGGCGGCAACCATCCGAACCTCCGACCCGGTGCTGGGACCTGGCCAGTACCTGAAAATCGAGACCCAAGAACTCACTGGCGGTGGCGCTCAAACCGCGGACGGGCGTGAAGTGAATTGGCAGGAAACGACCGCAGGCCAAGTCTACGTTCCAGCCAACCGGGACGGCGAATGGGTCTGGAACCGCGAACCGCGGGTACCTCTCGAATCATCCACCGACGAAGCCAAGGCACTTGCCGCGGAAATAGCCGCACGGGACAGCTACCGACCTGCAGGGCAGCCATCAAGTGTTGGCATTGTGCGCGCCCCAGGCGGTGCCTTCTACGGCAACGAACCGACAGCCATCATCGGCACACCCTTGAAGGACGCCGGCAACCTGCCCAAGGACCCCCGTGCTCTGCTGGACCTCATCTACGAACGGACCAAGGGCGCCGGCAAGACCCCCGACAGCGAAGCCTTCGTAACCATTGCGGACGGCCTGCGAACCGGTGCCGTTCCAGCCGAGCTTCGCGCCGCCCTCTACAAGGCCGCCGCCCTCATTCCAGGTGTCACACTTAGTGACCGGCAAGCGACCATTGACGGCAGGACGGGCACCGCAATCGGCATCCCATCACCTGACGGTGCGGCAAGGACCGACATAATCATCGACCCGGCTTCCGGCTTGGTCATAGGCGAACAAAGCGTTCTCCTGAACTACCTAGGCTCTCCCGCCGGAACGGTCACCAGTTGGTCCTCAGTCAGGACATCAGTGGTGAACTCCGCTCCGTAGGCAACCCAACCAGTGCAGCGCAGGGCGGACGGTCATCATTGGGGGGTGACCGTCCGCCTCTTTGGCATTTTTTATGGCGCTTCGGTTCGGGCGGGTGATCCTGGCCAGTCGCCTCGGTCGCCGAGCGACGCCTGGAAGTGGGCTCGGGTGACTAGCGCAGATGGGCTGATCCATAGGAATCATTCCAGTTGCCGTTCCTTCCAAGCTTGGCAAGAATCACCGAACGCAGCGAAAGAGAGAACAGAACAGGACTGCGGCTCATCGAAGGATTAAGCTCCCACTATGAAGCCTCGGGGAGTACTTCTGCTTGCGGTAGGCGCGGGTGCCGCCGCGTTGGGATCTGCCGTCGTTTTCGGCAGCATGGCTGGTGCAGACCGAGCATGCCCAGCAGTGGGTTGGGCCTTTATGGGCGATGTGGAACTGTTCTTCTCCACACCGCCTGAATCGGTGTCGGCTTGTTTCGGCGAGGGCTGTACTCCTGAGCAGGTGACAAGAAATGCTGAGGGTAAATGGCTAGTGCCGCAAACCAGGCCTTACCTGACGCCGCCCGTGAATGTCAGCTCAATATACGTCGACGCCAGCACTCCATCGGGAGACCGCATAGCCAGTTCTTTGCCAATAGAGACGGAATCAACTGGGGAATATCCCTTCGGCCGTGAGTGCGGGGGACCTTTCAGATTCAAACCGGTACAAGTGCTCCTTGGCTAACGGAACGTCCGAAGACCGAAGGGCAAATGGACTAGACCTAGCTAACTACGCCGTGGCGGGTTCCGTAATCTGAAGATGGACTAGACCTAACGAACTGTGCCGTGAAGGGTTCCCATTCCGAATCGGACCTCCGCATTCCCGGTGGCGTTAGGGTGGGTCCATGACAACGGTCGTCTCAGCCCCAGGAGATCTCGTCGTCGCGACGAGCGACGGCATAGACGTCCGATTCGCGGGCATGGAGCTTACAGAGAGCCTGCCAGCGGGGGTGAAGGCGAGACCGGGTGAACGGGGCATCAAAGTCAGACTTGAGGGGGTTCAGGGCCCCGAGACCCAACAACGTGACCATCAATTCACGGAGGCTATTGTCGACTGGGTTGAGCAGAGAGAGAAACGTGGCGCTGAGAGCGCGGGGCAGCCTCCTACCATGCCCGGCGTGCTAGTTCTCGAGCCGGTTCAACTCCGCATCTCAGACGATTTTGGAACTGAATATGAGTGTGTGGCCGGACAAATCGCTGGGGATGGGACCGAATGGAGTGCATCCTGGATGTACCTTCCGGAACCGCCAAAACACGTTCGAAGCATCAATCTCGTGTTCACCCTTCACGGGGCGCCTACCGGTAAAGACTGCCAGATACGACTCGACTAAGATCCCCGCGCAGCGGTGAAACAGCTCAGGGATTTCCTGCTACGACGGTACGAACGGTCCCGCGACGCTCATTTTCTATCCCGCTGAGCGTTCCCCAATTGCGGTAGCAGATTTGTCGGCCAGGGTTTCGTCGATTTCTGTGATTCGCGTGGAACCGCTAGGGGGTTGCCGGACACTTATAGGTATGGGGGACACAGGGAAGGCGCCCGGGGACGAGGACCTTTGGATGCGCGTCATGAATGGTGACGGTTCCGCTTTTGCTTCGCTCTTCGTACGCCACCGGGACCGGGTCTTCGTTCATAGTCTGCGGCTGGTGAGAACTCCTTTTGAGGCGGAGGACGTCACCGCCGTGGTCTTTCTGGAGGCCTGGCGCTGCAGATCCAGAATCCGGCTCGTCAACGATTCGATGCTTGGGTGGTTGCTGATTACAGCCACGAACGTGGCAAGGAACAAGCTGCGGTCGACGCTGCGTTATGAACGCCTCCTGCGGAAGCTTCCGCAGTGCCAGGAGGTGCCGGATCACAGCGACTCTGTGGCCGAGCATGTTGACGAGGACCGGCAGTCTGAGCTTCTGCACAGGGCCTTTCGTTCGCTGGGCCGGCGGGACCAGGAAATTATTGCGCTGTGCGTTCTGGAGGACATGAGCACAGCTGAGGTGAGCGAGTTGCTGGGCATCCCATTGGGCACTGTGAAGTCCCGGCTCTCACGCGCCAAACAGAAACTGGCACAGCTGATGAACCCACCAGCGAGGTTCCTGCCGGCGCCGCCACCACTCAGGCCGGAAGAGGAAACACCATGAATGAGAGCCCACGTTCACCGCGCTTCAGCGCCGAACGCAGCGCAGCCGTCGAGGCGCTCCTGGCCAACGTCGTGCGGGACGGAACATCGGAGAACCGGCACTTCCAGAACACCAAAGGCAAGAGGATTCTGCTTGCCGGAGTCGCCATCGCCTTGGTGGCAACCGGCGGTGCCGTCATCATGCAGCTGCCTGTCGCGGACAAAAGCTCTATTGATTGCTTTGCACGGGCCGAGCTCCACGGCAGCCGGTTCCCCGGCACCACAGTTGTACTTGGGGAAGGAACACGGGTCGGCGAGCCATCGACACAACGCAACCCCATCCCTATCGAGGACGCATTGGCCGCGTGCCGGCACGTATGGGCCCAGCATGTGCTGGACCCCGATGCCCCTGACGGCAGAACGCATCCAAGCCTCCGTGACGGCAGCTCCTCCTACCCGGTTCCCGACCCGTTGACCGTGTGCGTACTCAATGACGGCCGGGCCGCCGTCATCCCCGGAGACGAAAAAGTGTGCGGTTCATTGGGGCTTGCGTTGAAAACCCCCACAGCTCCCTGATTGCGGACCAAATCCCGGCATTCCGGCCCATTCGAGGTTGTGAGTCGCGACATGGAGTGCTTAGGTGAGTTATCGGTGGCATGAGGCGCTCTTGTTTTGGGGGAAATGAGATGACTAGAAACGCGAAGTTCATGTTGTACCAGCGCACTTTGTGGGCAGGAATCATCGTTGGTGTAGTGGGTCTCTTGATCATGTTGTTCTCAAACGTGTTCATGCAGACCATTGGCACGTATACGTTCAACGGTTCCAACGGCTTCTTCTTCGCCTTGACGCAGGTCTACGTATTGGCGGCGCAGGGTTGCTTGCCGTTCTCGGCTGGCCTCATTTCAGCCGCCTTGGTGATGCGTTACTTAGCCGTGGATTCGCCGTCTTCGGAGCAGCAGAAGCCGGAGAAGACGGGTAACTTGCCGCAGGTCTGATGGGCGCATGTTGGTGCTTGCGTCGTGCAAGAATCGGCGCATGGATGAGGATGAGCGGCAAATACGGCAAGAATTGATGATCCTCGATGCCTTGGTACAGGCGATGGATCGGCGTGACGAGGTCTTCCAGATGATTGAGAATTCGGAGGACAGGGATGAAGCAATCCGCCGGGTGGGGCAGCTGTTGGGTGTGGGAGAACTCGGCAGCCGCGCAGTCCTCGACCTGCAGGCCAGAAGATTCACCCGAGACCAGCGTCACGCCCTCGCTTTGCGTGCAGAAGAACTCAGATCAACGTTGCCTGACGGCCGCTGAGGACTACCTGCTCCACGCAATAAGACTGCTGACCGCCGTGTTCAAAGTTGCCCTGTGGACGTTCCCCCAAAGATTTTTCAGAGGCGTGTAACCTTTCGGGCTGTCGCGGACAATACAGGGCATGGGGAACGTTCAATCCGATGAGGCGGGGCTCTGGAACCGCAGCCTCGATGGCGAGGGAGAAGCCTTCAGAGTGCTGTACTGCCGGCACCGCGACAGGGTCTTTCGACACGCATACAGGCTTTGTGGTGACCGGCATGAGGCTGAGGACATCATGGCCACGGCGTTCCTTGAACTTTGGCGGCGCCGAGCGAAGGTGCGGATCGTCGAAGGATCGATACTTCCCTGGCTTCTGGTCACCACCACGAACGCCGCTCGCAACCGCCGGCGCTCAGCACTCCGCTACCGCCGGCTCCTGGACTCCCTCCCTCGAGCGGACGAAACAGCGCGCGCGACCCAGGACCTGTCGGGGGCGGCGCAAGATGTTCTCGACCAGGATGTCGCTCGGGCCCTCAACGCACTGAGCGCAGAAGACGTGCACCTGGTGAGTCTGGTCGTCTTCGAGGAATACCCTATCGCCGCCGCCGCAGCCGTCCTCAATCTCACCCCAGGCGCGGCGAAAACGCGAATGCACCGTGCACGCCAGCGCATGAAGAAGGCGATTCAGGGAACACAATCAGCCCCCATCTCCGCCAGCCCGGTTTTGGAAGGAGAAAGGTCATGAATCAGCTTCGCGTCGATGACCAGTTCAGTAAGGCACTCGAAGCAGAACTCGTCACTCGGGTCCAAAGATCATCTCCAGCCCGGAGCCGCAAGCGTCTCCGGTTATGGCTGAGCGCCGGCGCCTTGGCAGGTGCTGGTTTGCTCGGCGGCATCGGTGCTGCGGCGGCCGGGTTCTTGGTGCTCCCAGGGGCAGAACAAGTGACACCGTTGGCGACGCCGGTGACCAAGACCTACACAGGAACAGCAACCGTGGAACTCGGCGAACCGCCCGAAGGAACCACAGGCATCGAACTGAAACTAACCGGACTCACTCCAGGCTGGTATTCCTACCCCGATGGGGCAAGCGGAAGTTTCACGCAAGCCGATATAGATGCGGGATTGAACGAGTCAAGCTACACAATCCCGCTGAGCCCTGGGCAGCATAGCGTCACCATGACGACTGCCCCAGGCTACCGCTGGCAGCTGACGGCCAACTATGTAAAACAGGTGAGAACCGAGTTGGGGGTCAATGCCAAGGGAGAAACCTATGGCGTTGAAAGCCCGGAAAACGGTACCCCTGATCTGATCGCGGTCATGGCGACCAGTGGCGCAGCCGGCTATGCCTATGCCAAGGACCTTTATGGCGGGCCCATGCCCACCAGCCCGGAAGACGCAGCGAAGAACTTCAACACTCCACGCCCACCCCGCGAAATCCCCGTGTTCCTCAGTGACGGGGAAACCAAAATCGGCGTCTTCCAGGCTGCAGGGTCAGGCGGCGGAATACCCTCCTACCCATCAACGTCACCAGTCCCATCGCAAGGCACCCCAGCAGGTACGACTCGCTGAAGGCTAAGGACTGTCCCGCCGAGGTTCGGCTCCCAATAATCCGACCGACGCCAAATGGGTGTGCTTAGGATGACCACATGAGCATCCCCGAAGATCCCGACGAACCTCTGCAGAAACTGCCAGCGGGAATGCCGAGAAGGTACGCAGAATATAAGCCAGTCACTTCCGATGCCGTGGTACCCCCGCCGACTAGCGTCGGCGGATACAGCGAACTCCTCAGCTATTTCCAAGAGCGAGGTCAGGCACTGCCACGCAAAGCAGAAAGCCTCGCCACTCTTGATCAAGCCATCAATGATGGTTTGCCGGCCGAGCTGGCCCGCCCTGTCGGGATGTTCTACGGGGATCTCCTCACGCACACTGTTCCTGGCGCCCACTGGGAAGTAGTCGAGGAGGGATACCCGCTGGTTCGTATCACCAGGAAAACTGCCGTTGACGTCGTCCGAGTCGCGCTAGGACACCTGGCTACCCCGTTTCCCACCCTCGAACAAAATTATGCCCATGTCCTCGAACTCGTCAGGCAAGAACCGTAGAGGGTTGCCTGGAAGGGACTATGTGGCCGAGCGGACCAGGGCAGCAGAATCGTTCGGTTACTCCCGGACATTTGATTTCAGGTCGGATTCGTCACCGGGAATGCCAGGTTTCGCGCCGTCAGTCGGTGGGTGGTTCGGGGTTCCTATCACCAGAGTCCAGCGTCCGGACTGCCAAGAGATTGCGTATTTGATTCCCGCCGTCCCGGCTTCTTTCAGTGCTTGGACCTGTACGTATTCAGGGAAATCGTTGCTCAGTAAGAGCTTGACTGAAGCAGGGGCCCAACCACGGAAGGAATCGACCAGCTTCTGGGCCCCAGGACGTACATTGACGGAGTCATCGGAAGCCAGTTTCTCGACTTGTTCCACAGAGCCGGATGCAGCGGCGGACACGACGCTTCGCGCGAACGCCTCGCGAGTGGAGAGATCCGGCTGGGTTGGATCGGGGGCGCAACCAATCATGAATAGCCCCGCAATGGCCGTGAATAGCATGAGGCCGAAAAAGCGACGCGCACTCTTCAATCCAACCCCTCTCCCCCCGGCCACGTAACGCTGACAATACCGGACCACTCAGCTGATGGAGCACTGCCCGCTAGAGGTCCCCGGAGCGAAACATGTGGACAGTCATCCGTTGGGTGGAACTTACTCATCTTTGCGTTGGAAGTCCCGGCGAGCGGTCTTTGGGCTTGTTATGGCCCGCATAGGGTGAAGGCATGTTCAATTCATTCCGGCAGGTCAGAGTGCTCAGGGCACCGCTCAGTGCGGTTCTGATGCTTGGGACGCTGCTGGTTCTGGAGCAGCGCACCTTCGATCGGAACACGGCTTTACTGCTTGCCCTTGTAACAGCCATTGCAGTGGCAGAGGTCTTGCCTGGACTGGGATTGGGATGGGTTTTCATCGCTCTTCTCCTGCAGACCTTCAAGGTGTTCCCTTTGGTGCTGCTGTCCGGTGTCCTCAGCTACGCCGCCATTCCATTGGTGGTCTTCTTCGCCACGGTGGCCTGGAAGAACCGGCCGGGGTGGATTCCGCCCGTCGCGGCAGCCGCGTTCGCCGGCATTACGACTGTGAACTGGTTCTTCGATCAGACCTGGATCAATTTCGTCTTCGGGAATCAGCTTTACGGCCGGGGGACGCTGCGCACCGCGGCGTACGCCTTCCTGATTTTCGGGGCCTTCGCTGCTTTGAATCTAGTGGCATGGGCGGCAGGCCGTGCCGTGAACAATGCCTCTCGGAGCCGCAAAGCGCAGCTGGTAGCGGAGTCCCGCCTCAAGGAAGCCTCCACGGAACTGCTCTTGGAGAGGGAACGTAACAGGATCGCGAGGGAACTGCATGACGTGCTGGCTCATTCGCTGGCCGTGATCGTGGCCCAGGCTGACGGCATCCGCTTCATTCATCGGACTGAACCTGAGCTCGTTGAACAAGCCTCAAAAATCATCGCCGATTCAGCGCGGTCGGCCCTGGTTGAAACCCGTCGCTTGATCGAAGGTTTCGCCACTGACCTGAACCATGAGCCGGGACAACGGGCCGAGGACGTGACGGCTCTCGCCGACCGGCTGACCTCCAGCGGTATGCCCGTGGAGATCGAAACCTCCGGCACCCCCTGGGACATGACACCTGCACAGCATCTGACCGCGTACCGGCTGGCGCAGGAAAGCCTCACCAACGCCTTCAAGCACGCTGACCGGGCACAGGGAGTGCACCTGCGCTTCCTCTGGAAACCAGACTCCGTTGAACTCCGGATCCGTTCCTCACTCCGAACCAGCACAGAACCACCGAAGACCGGCGATCGGCCCGTGTTGGGACGGGGGCTGAGTGGGATGAGGGCACGTGCCGCCGCAGCAGGAGGATGGGTCGAGACCATCAACGGCGAGGAAACCTTTGAGGTCATGGCCTTCCTGCCGGCCACGGAACAACCGGCCCCTGGTGCCTCAGGTCGTCAGGTCATCTCGGCCCGGCCAGTGGAAGGAGCGAACGCATGAGCGAGCCCATACGCGTCATCCTGGTCGATGACCAGCCCCTCTTCAGTGCCGGCCTGAAAATGATCATCCGCAGCCAGGCTGATCTGGAATTCGTCGGTGACGCAGTCGACGGAGAAGCAGCGATCAAACTTGTGGAAGAAACGAAGCCCGATGTGGTCCTGATGGACATCAGGATGCCGGTCATGGACGGCATTACCGCCACACGGAGGATCCTCTCAACCGTGCCCACAGCGCCGCCGAAGATCGTCGTACTGACCACAATTCAGCATGACGAAGCCGTGGTTCGTGCCATCCAGGCGGGCGCGGCCGGCTTCCTGACCAAAGACACCACCCCCGACTTCCTGCTGGCCACCATCCGAACAGTGCACTCGGGGCACTCTGTCATGGCACCGGCCCTCACCAACGAACTTCTCCGCGACTACACAACACCAGGCCCAGCCAACGACACGGCTCTGGAAGACCTCTCCGGCCGGGAACGCGACGTCTTCCTGCTCGCTGCCAAGGGCCTGGGAAACGCAGACATCGCCGGTGAGTTGTTTCTCAGCGAAGCAACAGTGAAAACCCACGTCGGGAGCATCCTCGGAAAGCTCAAGCTCAAGAACCGCATCCAGCTCGTAGCCTTCGCCTACCAAAACCAACTGCTGACCTAGAACCAACCACACAAGCCCCAAGCCTTGAACCGACACAAGGCCAGCCACCGCATTGCCAAAACAACCCAAGGAGCACCATGAAACGAACGATCATCGGCGCAGCCGTCCTCGTCACCGGAGCAGCGGCAGCCCTGACAGCGGCATCCATTCCGTCCGCTTCAGTCACGTCTTCCGCCGAACCCGTACCGGGAATCGTCCGCCAGGCCGAGGCCTATGCACAGGCGGATGCCACCGCTGAAAAGGGCATGCGAGAAGCTATCCGCGTGTGTATGGCAGGTGCGGGGTACAACTACACTCCACCAGCCACCATCCAAGCCCTGGACCTTAGCGGGGCCATCGGCTTCCCGCGGCTAACCCTTGAAGCCGCAAAGGCGAACGGGTACGCGGCCACCGGGCCCCAGGGACCGCAGGAACCGGCCCAAGGCACCGTTGAAGGCCAGCTCTTTTCTGACCCAGCTTTCATGACTGCCCTTAACGGAAAAGGAAGCCCGACTACGGCGAGCACTGTCCAGGGAACAGGAACCGTGGCAGGAGGTTGCAGAGGGGAAGCTATGACCAAGATCTACGGCAGCGCCGAAAACTACATGCTCGCAACAGGCATCGCTTACAACTCTTTCTTCCCCGCCACACTGTCCGCATCCGGTGACTCCGGATTGACCAAAGCCGTTCAGGACTGGCAGACGTGCATGAAGGAAACGGCCTACCCTTCCTTCAGCAATCCCCAGCAGGCATCAGATGCCGGCAAAGCTGTCGGCGGCCAGGAAGAAATCAGGATCGCCGTGACAGATGCGACCTGCCGCGAACACACCGGCTTCCACGCAGCCATCGACAAGGTTCTGGACAGGTACGTCACCACCCGGATGCGGGAACTCACTCCCCAAATTGAACAAGTCACACAGATCCGCAAAACCGCAGCAGCAAACGCCTCGGCTTTCACAGCAGCAGCGACAAAGTAGCGGCAGCCCACAAGCTCCAGCGGCAGCCTGTCAGTATTCGGGGGTGACAGGCTGCCGCTGGCATGTGAGATCCTCGAAAAGGGTACCCGTGTAGGTCGCCGCGACGCGCTCGTGAATCTATTCGGTGTCTCGAAACCTCCGTGCCTCGAAACCCGGCGGATTCAAGTGGTGCCTGCAACACCGGATTTATTTGATGGGTTCGAGACTAACTCGGCGAGGACTTCTGCCGGTGTTCGGTAGCCGTGTCGTTTGCGTGGCCGGCGGTTGAGTTCCGCGGCAACGTTCTCGAGGATTCCAGGCCCGTGGAACGACAGATCGGTGCTTTTCGGGAAGTACTCGCGGAGGAGCCCATTGGCGTTTTCGTTGCTGCCGCGCTGCCAGGGCGAATGTGGGTCGCAGAAGTAGATGGGCATACCGGTTGCCATTGTGATCTCCTGATGCAGGGACATCTCCGCTCCTTGATCCCACGTCGTCGAACGGCGCAGCTGCTCGGGCAGGGTATTCATCGCGGTGATCATGGCGTCAGCGACGGTGCGGGCGGTGTGGTCCTCAGGCAGATGCAGCAACATCGCGTATCCCGTGGTGCGTTCGACTAGGGTCCCGATCGCGGACTTCGATGCCGTCGAACCGATGATTAAATCACCTTCCCAATGGCCGGGAACGGCGCGGTCCTCGACCTCGGCCGGCCGGTCAGAGATCATCACCATCTCCCGGAACCGCTGGGGGCGAGGACCCTCCGGCCTTTGCGGGCGCCGACTCACCCGTCCGGACCGTAGCGCCGCCGCAACTTCCAGGCGCAAGGACCCGCGGCCCTGGACGTAAAGAGCCTGATAGATCGTTTCGTGTGACACCTGCATCTCCGGTTTCTCCGGATGCTCCACCTTCAGCCGGCCAGCGACCTGTTCCGGGCTGAACCGGCCGGTGAGCATCGTGGCGACCTGTTCCCGTAACGCTAACCCGTCCAACTTCCGAGGCTTCGGCCTGCGGGCACGAGCCCACGTCTGCTCCTGCGCGAGCGACGGCGAATACCTTTCACCGACCCGGTTCCTTGCGATCTCCCGGCTGATCGTCGACGGAGCCCGGCCCAGACCGGCGGCGATACGACGCACTCCATGTCCCTGGGCGAGCTGGAAGCCGATCTCCTCCCGCTCACGCAACGACAAAACCCCTGCACGGGGCACACTGAACTCCGGAACCGGCGATGGCAACACCTTCCGATGGTCGCTCAACCACCGGTACGCGGTCGGACGCGACACCCCGGCGGCCCGCGCCGCTACCGCTACCGACAGCCCGGCATCCA
>NZ_QLNP01000076.1 GCF_003261175.1 Arthrobacter globiformis
TGGGAGGGAGATGCGTTGTGCGGGTTGGCCGGGTTGGGTGAGTTCGGCGATGGAGAGGCCGGGGCGGAAGAGTTGGACGTCGCCGCTGGTGCGGGTGAGCCGGACGCGGCGGATGCCGGTGCCGGCCGGGTCCGCGACGATGGTGACGGGGGCGTCCAGGGACAGGGTGAGCCAGGCTGCGAGCAGGATGGTGCTGGGTGAGTCCGAGGCGCCTTCGACCGCGACGGCGGTCACGGGTGAGGTGTCGGCCTGGTCCAGGACGGCGGCGAGCTGGATCCGCCAGTTCGTTAGCCGGGTCCAGGCGAGGTCGGTGTCGCCGGCCTTGTAGGTGTTCCGGATGTTTTCCAAAGCGACCTGGGGTTCGGCCTCGTTCGCGGAGTCGGTGATCCGGCGGTGCGCGATCCGTCCGATCGAGGTTTCAGAGGCGTTTTTGGGTGCCCCGTGCGGCCACCAGGCCACGATCGGGGCGTCGGGCAGCAGCAGCGCGGCGACGAGTGATTCGGATTCCTCGGCGAGTTCCCCGAAGCCGCGCAGCACGATCACTTCCGAGGCGCCGGCGTCCCCGCCGACCCGGATCTGCGCGTCGAGCCGGTTCGGGGCGGACGAGCCGGCGTCGGCGAGCACGATGATCCGGCAGGGGTGTTCGCGGCTGGCCTCGTTCGCGGCCTCGATCGCTTCTTCTTCGAGCCCGGACTTGGTGACCACCACGAGGGTGAGGACCCGGCCGAGCGCGATCACCCCGCCCTGCTCGCGCAGGGACTGGATTTTCTTGGAAACCTTCGAGGTGGTGGTGTTGGGCAGGTCTACGATCATGGCCTTCTCCAGGTGCGTCCGTCGCGGGCTAGCAGCTCATCGGCCGAGGCCGGGCCCCAGCTGCCGGGCGCGTAGGGCTCGGGCTGTTCACCCAGGCCGGCCCAGTACTCTTCGAAGGGGTCCAGGATCTTCCAGGACAGCTCCACTTCCTCGTGCCGCGGGAACAGCGGCGGCTCGCCCAGGAGCACGTCCAGGATCAGCCGCTCATACGCCTCCGGGCTGGATTCGGTGAAGGAGTGCCCGTAGCCGAAGTCCATGGTCACATCCCGCACTTCCATTTGGGTGCCGGGGACCTTGGACCCGAACCGGATCGTGGCGCCCTCATCGGGCTGGACCCGGATCACCACGGCGTTCTGCCCGAAATCATCGTCCCCGTGGTCCCGGAAGAGCAGGTTCGGTGCCCGCTTGAACACCACCGCGATCTCCGTGACCCGCCTGCCCAGGCGTTTGCCGGCGCGCAGGTAGAACGGCACCCCGGCCCAGCGCCTGGTGTTGATGTCCACCCGGATCGCGGCATAGGTTTCGGTGGTCGAGTCGGCCGGGATGCCCTCCTCCTCCAGGTACCCCTGGACCTGCTCCCCGCCCTGCCAGCCGCCGGCGAACTGGCCGCGGGCCGAATGCGTGGACAGGTCCTCGGGCAAACGCACCGCGGCGAGGACCTTTTCCTTCTCCGCGCGCAGGTCGTCGGCGTTGAAGGAGATCGGCTCCTCCATCGCCGTCAGCGCCAGCAGCTGCAGCAGGTGGTTCTGGATGACGTCGCGGGCTGCGCCCACGCCGTCGTAATACCCGGCGCGGCCGCCGGTGCCGATGTCCTCGGCCATGGTGATCTGCACGTGGTCCACGTAGTTCGCGTTCCAGAGCGGTTCAAAGAGCTGGTTCGCGAAGCGCAGCGCCAGGATGTTCTGGACCGTTTCCTTGCCCAGGTAGTGGTCGATCCGGAACACCGCGTCGGCCGGGAACACCGATTCCACAATGTCGTTCAGCTGCCGGGCCGATTCCAGGTCGTGCCCGAACGGCTTCTCGATCACCACCCGGCGCCACTTCTCGCCCCCGGCCTGCGCCAGGCCGTGCTTGGACAGCTGCCGGCAGACCTGCTCGAAGGCCTTCGGCGGGATCGAGAGGTAGAACGCGTGGTTGCCGCGGGTGCCCCGGACCTCGTCGAGTTCCTTGATCGTCTCGCCGAGCCGCTCAAACGCGGCGTCGTCGTCGAACGCGCCCTGCACGAACCGGATGCCCTCGGAGAGCTGGTTCCAGACCGCCTCATCAAACGGCGTCCGGGCGTAGGACTTCACCGCGTCCTTCACCTCGGAGGCGAAGTCCTCGTTGTCCCAGTCGCGGCGGCCGAAACCAACCAGCGCGAAGCTGGGCGGCAGCAGGCCACGGTTGGCGAGGTCATACACGGCAGGCATGAGTTTCTTGCGGGCAAGGTCCCCCGTGACTCCGAAGAGCACAAGCGAGGACGGTCCGGCAATCCGGTTCAGCCGCCGGTCCCGCGGATCCCGCAAAGGATTCCCGGACCGGCCCGCTGACCTTCTGCCGTTCAAAGTATCTGGCATGGTTAATTCAGGGCCTTAGCTCTCAGTGGCGGACGTTGCCTTGCCGGCAAGCGACGAAACGATCTCCTGCAGCTGGGCAACGCCCGCGGCGCGGTCGGTGAGGTGCAGGCGCAGGACGGGCCGGCCGTGTTCGCTCAGCACCTGGGCGTCGCCGGCAGCCTGGGCCGTGATCAGCTCACCGAACGTGAACGGACGCTCCGGAATGGCGAGGTCCTGGGCGGACGCCGCGGTAACCTGCAGGAAGACACCGATCGCGGGGCCGCCCTTGTGGAACTGGCCGGTGGAGTGCAGGAAGCGCGGTCCCCAGCCGAAGGTGACAGGCCGGCCGCTCACGGCGGCGAGTTCGTCCCGGACGCCCTCGAGCTGTGCGTACGCCAGGCGGTCGAAGTAGGCCTGGACGCTGAGGTATCCGTCGCTGCCCAGCTGCGCCAGCAACGCGGAGACCGCGTCGGTTGCTGAGGTGGCGTCGCCAAGCCATTCTCCGCCGCGGACCTCGATGGCGCCGTCGGTGAAGTTGGCCGGTGTCGGTTCCGGCTGGGCGTCCAGCAGACCACGGGCAGCCACCTTGGCGGCTTCGACGTCGGGCTGGTCAAACGGGTTGATGCCCAGGAGGCGCCCGGCCACAGCGGTGGCGAATTCCCACACCATCATCTGCGAGGCGAGGCCGCCGGCAATGGCAACTTCGTTCTCGCCGAGTTCGACGTCGGCATCCGTACTGACGAGGCGGACTACCAGGACGTCTTCAGCGCCGGAGCTGACTTCCGGGGCATCCGGACCGGCGACAACCGGCAGGACGCCGGTGCCGAGCTTGCCCGTGGATTCAGCGATGAGCTGTTCGGCCCAGTCAGGGAATCCCACGATGCCGGAGCCGTCCTCCGCGATGACGATCTTGTCACGCAGCGGGTTGGTGCCGCCCAGGGCGGCGCCGAGGACCAGCCCGATGTTCTCGGGAGCGTCCTCGTTCAGGATCTCCGCGGCTTCTTCTGCCTCGTCAAGCAGGGCCGCGATGTCCACGCCGGCCAGGCCGGACGGGACGAGCCCGAAGGCTGTCAGCGCAGAGTAGCGGCCGCCCACGTTCGGGTCCGCGTTGAAGACCGCACGGTAGCCTGCCTCGCGTGAGGCTTTGTCCAGCGGCGACCCGGGATCCGTGACCACGATGATCCGGCTCTTCGCATCGAGACCCGCCTCGGTGAAGGCGTGTTCGAAGATCCGCCGCTGCGAATCGGTTTCCAGGGTTGAACCGGACTTCGAGGAAACCACGATCGCGGTTTCAGCGAGGCGGTCCGCGAGGGCAGCACCGACCTGTTCGGGGTCGGTGCTGTCCAGCACAGTCAGCTCGACGCCAGCGGTGCCGGCGATGACCTCAGGAGCAAGTGAGGAGCCGCCCATGCCGCAGAGGGCAATGCGGGTAACACCCTCCGCTTTCAGGGCATCGCGGAGTTCGAGGATGCCGTCCACCAGAGGCCGGGAGACGGTGGCCGCCTCGACCCAGCCGAGGCGGATGGCCGCCTCGGCTTCCGCATCGGGACCCCACAGGGTGTGGTCCTTGGCGAAGATCCGGGTGGCAACGCGGTCTTCCACGAGGGCGGGCAGGTGCTGCTCCTGGGCCTTCCGGGCGGAACCGGTGGCGTCGTAGCTGAGTGTGCTCATGTTGGGTTAGGAAGCCTTCCGTGCGGTGGCGAGGGCACCTTCGACGTCTGCCAGGAGTTCCTTCCAGCTGGCAACAAACTTGTCCAGGCCTTCCGATTCCAGCAGGGCAACGACCTCGTTGTAGGACACGCCGAGGGCATCAAGGGCGTTGAGGGTGGCGTTCGCCTCATCGTAGCCGTTGGTGACAGTGTCGCCCGTGACCACGCCGTGGTCGAACGTGGCGTCCAGGGTCTTCTCCGGCATGGTGTTCACGACGTTCGGGGCGACGAGCTCGGTGACGTAGAGGGTGTCGGGGTAAGCCGGGTCCTTCACGCCGGTGGAAGCCCACAGCGGACGCTGCGGCAGCGCGCCGGCCTCGGCCAGCACGGCCCAGCGCTCGGTGGAGAAGAGCTCCTCGTAGACCTGGTAGGCGAGGCGTGCGTTGGCGACGCCGGCCTTGCCCTTGAGGGCCTTGGCTTCCTCGGTGCCGATCGCGTCCAGGCGCCTGTCGATTTCCGTGTCCACGCGGGAGACGAAGAAGGACGCGACGGAGTGGATCTTGGACAGGTCGTGGCCGTTGTCCCTGGCCTGCTCCAGACCGCTCTGGAAGGCGTTGATGACGGCGCGGTAGCGCTCCAGCGAGAAGATCAGGGTCACGTTGACGCTGATGCCCTCGGCCAGGGTTGCCGTGATGGCCTCCAGGCCCTCAAGGGTGGCCGGGATCTTGATGTGGACGTTGTCGCGGTTGACCTTCTTGTAGAGGTGCTTCGCTTCGGCGATGGTGCCGGCGGTGTCCCAGGCGAGACGGGGGTCCACCTCGATGGAGACGCGGCCGTCAACACCCTTGGTTGCCGCGGCGATCGGGGCGAAGAGGTCGCAGGCGTCGGCGACGTCCGTCGTCGTGATTTCGAAGATGGTCTCTTCGATGGAGGCACCGGCAGCGGCCTGGGCCGCGATGGTGGCGTCGTAGTCCGTACCGGAGGTGATGGCGGCGTGGAAGATGCTGGGGTTCGTGGTGACACCGACAACGTTCTTCTCTTCGATCAGCTTCTGCAGCGTTCCGGTCTTCAGACGGCCCCGGGAGAGGTCATCGAGCCAGATGGAAACGCCGGCGTCGGAAAGCTGCTGGGTGGGAGTGCTAGTCATTTCTAATCTCCTTGAACTGTGGGGTGCTGTCAGGACTGGAGTCCGGCGAGGGAATCCTTGGCGGCGGCGGCAACTGCTTCTGCCGTGATGCCGAATTCCTGGAACAGGCGCTTGTAGTCGGCGGATGCGCCGTAGTGCTCGAGGCTGATGGAGCGGCCGGCGTCGCCGACGAACTCGCGCCAGCCCTGGGACAGGCCGGCTTCAACCGAAACGCGGGCCTTGACAGCTGCGGGCAGGACTGCCTCGCGGTAGGCGGCGTCCTGCTTGTTGAACCACTCGACGCACGGCATGGACACCACGCGGGCGGCGATGCCTTCGGCCTGCAGTGCTTCGCGGGCCTGGACGGCCAGCTGGACTTCCGAGCCGGTGCCGATCAGGATGACCTGCGCGTCCACGGTCTTGCCGTCCTTGGACGCCTCGGCCAGGACGTAACCGCCCTTGGCGACGCCAGCGGTCGAACCGAAGGTGTCACCCTCGGCCGCGCCCTCGCCACGCTCGTAGGTGGGGATGTTCTGGCGGGTCAGGACGATGCCGGCCGGGTTCTCGTGGTTCTCCAGCATGGTCTTCCACGCTGCCGCGACCTCGTTGGCATCGCCCGGACGGACGACGTCGAGGCCCGGGATGGCGCGCAGCGATGCGAGCTGCTCAACGGGCTGGTGAGTCGGGCCGTCCTCGCCGAGGCCGATGGAGTCGTGCGTCCAGACATACAGGGACGGCACGCCCATGAGGGCGCCGAGGCGGATGGCCGGACGCTGGTAGTCGCTGAAGATCAGGAACGTGCCGGAGAACGCGCGGGTCTTGCCGTGCAGGCTGATGCCGTTCACAATCGACGCTGCCGCGTGCTCGCGGATACCGAAGTGCAGGACGCGGCCGTACGGGTTGCCGGACCAGGCGTTGGTCTGCTTGCCCGCGGGAACGAACGACGGCGAGCCCTCGATTGTGGTGTTGTTGGACTCCGCGAGGTCGGCCGAGCCGCCCCACAGTTCCGGCATCACCGGGCCGATGGCGTTCAGGACCTTGCCGGACGCGGCGCGGGTGGAGACGTCCTTGCCGGCCGGGAAGACCGGGAGAACGCCGTCGAGCTCGGTGGGCAGCTGGCGGGCTTCAACGCGCTCCAGCAGGGCAGCGCCTTCCGGGTTGGCGGACTGCCACGCGGAGAAGGACTCTTCCCATTCCTTGCGTGCGTGGGCACCGCGGTCGACGACGGCGCGGGCGTGGGCCAGTACGTCCTCGTCCACCTCGAAGGACTTCTCGGGGTCGAAGCCGAGGACGTTCTTCAGTGCTGCCACTTCTTCCGAACCCAGGGCGGAGCCGTGGATCTTGCCGGTGTTCTGCTTCTTCGGGGCCGGGTAGCCGATGATGGTGCGCAGCGAGATGATGGACGGCTTGGAGGTTTCCGCCTTGGCCGCCAGAAGCGCCGAGTACAGCTCCTGCACGTCTTCCTTGTAATCGCCGGTCTTGGTCCAGTCAACGCGCTGGGTGTGCCAGCCGTAGGCTTCGTAGCGCTTCAGGACGTCCTCGGTAAAGGCGATGTCGGTGTCGTCCTCGATGGAGATGTGGTTCTCGTCGTAAATGACCACGAGGTTGCCGAGCTCCTGGTGGCCGGCGAGGGAGGAAGCCTCAGAGGTCACACCTTCCTGGAGGTCGCCGTCGGAAGCGATAACCCAGATGGTGTGGTCGAACGGGCTGGTGCCGGGGGCGGCGTCGGCGTCGAACAGGCCGCGCTGGCGGCGCTGGGAGTACGCAAAGCCCACGGAGGAGGCCAGGCCCTGGCCCAGCGGGCCGGTGGTGATCTCCACGCCGGCGGTGTGCTTGTACTCGGGGTGGCCCGGGGTCAGGGAGCCCCAGGTGCGCAGTGCTTCGAGATCCTTCAGCTCCAGGCCGTAACCGGAGAGGAACAGCTGGATGTAGAGCGTCAGGGATGTGTGGCCGGGGGAGAGGACAAAACGGTCGCGGCCGATCCAGTCCGGGTTCTTCGGGTCGTGCCGCATCAGCTTCTGGAACAGGAGGTAAGCGGCCGGAGCCAGGCTCATCGCGGTGCCGGGGTGGCCGTTGCCCACCTTCTCCACGGCGTCGGCGGCCAGGACACGCACGGTGTCAACGGCGCGCTGGTCGAGGTCGGTCCAAGTCAGTTCTTGCTCTTTCACATGTGCCACGGAATCCGGGCCCCTCTCTGTGTTAAACGACAAGCGGTCATGACACACAGCGGCAGGGCATAATTGGTGCCCGCTGCATTTTGTGCCTACCAGCCGTTCACCATTGAAACGTTGATCTTCATTCAGTCGCCGGACGGTTGGAATGCGGTTTCTTGCCCGTCTTCCAGTGTGCGCTGATCTGCAGACAGCTTAGCTCCATTCCACACTTCGGGCGGTCAAAATCTCACCAATTGGACGCAATTTCTCTTTTGTGAATCATCCGTGCGGTGAGGCTGCGTTAATGTGATTGAAGCAAGCACGAACGAATCATTTTCAGTGATTTGCCGTCACACACCGATGCCAGCGATCCATGCGGGACCGCGGTATGATATCGGGAGGCCACCGGCGGGCAGGGCGGGTTCCAGGGCACACATGACTGCCCCGTCAGCCGCCGATGAGGGATCGGTCCGGACCGCGTGTCCGGGAGCACTGATCAGATAAACAGCCAGACAGAAACAGAGTGACTGCCACGTGAGCACAACAGATACGCCGCTGACCTCTTCCCGGGTCCACGGAAGAGCCGGACTAGCCCGCAAGGCGAAGGCGTACATTGCGCTCACCAAGCCCAGGGTCATTGAACTCTTGCTGGTCAGCACCCTGCCCACCATGATCTACGCGCAGCGCGGCTTCCCGTCCCTCGGCCTCATTATGGCCACCCTCGTGGGCGGCGCTTTCGCTGCCGGCAGCGCCGGCGCTTTCAACTGCTACATCGACCGCGACATCGACAAGCTCATGCACCGCACCGAGAAGCGCCCCCTGGTCACCGGCGAGGTCACCCCGCGCGAGGCCCTGATCTTTGCGTGGCTGCTGGGCGCCGCTGCCATCGCCATCCTCTGGTTCGGCGCAAACCCGCTCTCCGCCTGGCTCGGGCTGGGTGCCATTGTCTTCTACGTCGTCATCTACACGATGATCCTCAAGCGCCGCACGGCCCAGAACATCGTCTGGGGCGGCGCCGCGGGCTGTTTCCCCGTGCTGATCGCCTGGTCCGCCGTGACCAACACGGTCGAGTGGCCGGCCATCGTCCTGTTCATGGTGATCTTCCTTTGGACCCCGCCGCACTACTGGCCGCTGTCCATGCGCTACGGCGAGGACTACCGCAACGCCAACGTGCCGATGCTCGGTGCCATCGCCGGTGCCAAGGTCGTGTCCGTCCAGGTGGTCCTGTATGCCTGGGCCATGGTCGCGTGCTCGCTGCTGATGATCCCGGCCGGCAGCGCAGGCTGGGTGTACACCGCTGTTGCTGTGCTGGCCGGTGCCTGGTTCCTGTACGAGTCCCACGCCCTCTACAACCGGGCGCAGGGCGGGGACCTCTCTGACAAGGGCGCCATGAAGGTCTTCCACGGCTCCATCAGCTACCTAACGCTGCTCTTCATCGCGCTGGCCGTCGACCCATTCGTCGGCTCGCCGATCATGGGCTGAGTCCCTCCTGCCAACCAGCCCTCCCAGACGCGTCCTCACGTCCTGCGGGTTTTCCCCGACGCTCTATCAGTTCCTGCAGGTTTTCCAGAAACGCTCCATCAGATCCTGCGGAATGACGAGACGCCCCTTCACTTCAACATGTGAAGGGGCGTTTTCGTTGGCCGCCGTGGCCCGATCTGAGGAAGCGTCGGGCATGAATTGACGGGACCTGAGGACGCGTCGGGAATGAAGCAACGGGACGTGTGGACGCGTCATGCGTGATCCGGCGGGACCCGAGGATGCGTCTGCCGCAAGGCGGTAGTGATAGAGCGTCGGGGGGAAAGCGGCAGGTAGTGATAGAGCGTCGGGGGAAAGCGGCAGGTAGTGATAGAGCGTCGGGTGGGAAGTTACCTGACGGGGCTGGAGCGGGCGATGTCGGCGGCGTTGGTTGCTGCGCTCATGAGCAGAGCCGCGCCCAGCATGTGCGCGCCGACGAGGAGCGCGGGAATGCCGTTGTAATACTGCGTGAAGCCGATGACGGCCTGCAGCACCGTGACGCCCAGGAGCATCAGCACGGCGGCGCGGAACGTCCCCGCAATGCCGCGGCGGAAAACGAAGTACACGGCGAGCAGCGTGCCGGCGGTGACCAGGTAGGCGGGCACGGCATGGATGTGCGAGAAGAGGTCCCAGTCCAGGTCGTTGCGGGGCGCGTCGGCGTCACCCGCGTGCGGTCCGGCGCCGGTCACCACGACGCCCAGCATGACGGCGATCGCGGAGAAAAGCGCGACGGCGGTCATCACCGGCCGCAGGACCCCCGGCAGGGCGGCAAGGGGGCGGGCCCGGAACCGGCCGGTCCTGCCGTAGGCACGGTTGACCAGCAGGGTCGCAAAAACCACCAGGGCCATGGATACCAGAAAGTGCAGGCCAACCACCCACGGGTTCAGCTGGGTGAGGACGGTGATGCCACCGATGACGGCCTGCGCCGGGATGCTCGCCAGCAGGCCCAGGGCCAGCAGGAACAGGTCCTTGCGCTCCTTGCGAAGGTTCCACAAGTAGACGAGCATGAGCGCCGCGACGGCGGCCAGGGCGAACGTCAGGAGCCGGTTCCCGAACTCGATGAAGCCGTGGATGCCCATCTCGGGGGTGTTCACCAGGGAATTGTTCGTGCACCTGGGCCAGGTGGGGCAGCCCAAGCCTGAGGCGGTCAGCCGGACGGCGCCGCCGGTGACCACCAGGACCGTCTGTCCGATCAGGGACAGCACGGCGAGGCGGCGGACGGTCGAATCGACGGTGACCGGAAGCTTGGATGCCAGGCGGCCGACGAACTGGGGGAGGCGCGAAGCCGTGCTCACTTTATTCTCAATTCCATTTGAACCAGCGGATGGCTGCTGCGCCGGCGAGAACCGTCCACATCAGCAGGACAAGGACAGCGTTGCCGTTGACGGCGCCGTGCAGGAAGGCGTCCCGCAGCCCTTCGCCGAGGGATCCGGACGGCAGCAGGTGAACGGTATTCTGGGCGAGTTCCGGCAGCCGCTGCATGGGGATGACGATGCCGCCCAGGGCGCCCAGCAGGATCCACAGCAGGTTGGTGATGGCCAGCGTGGCTTCGGGCCGGACAGTGCCCGCCACCAGCAGCCCCAGCGCGGTGAAGGCGGCCGCGCCCAGCACCAGCATGCAAAGGCCGGGCAGCGCGCCCAGCGGATCGGGGCGCCATCCGAGCGGGAATGCGACGGCGGCGACGATGACTACCTGGATCACCAGGACGGCCAGGACCGCGAGGATCTTCCCGGCAATGAGGCCGGCCCGGCCCAGCGGCGTGGTGGACAGGAACCGCAGCACGCCGTACCGGCGGTCGAAGCCGGTGGCGATGCCCTGCCCCGTGAAGGCGGTGGACATGGCGCAGAGCGCGAGGATGCCCGGGACCGCGACATTGACCCGGCTGTCCCCCAAGCCGTCGAGCAGCGGGGTGACCGTCAGGCCGATCAGGGCAAGAAGGGGCAGGACCACCGCGAGGATCAGCTGCTCGCCGTTCCGGAGCATGGTCGCCGCCTCGTATTTGCCCTGCAGCAGGATCCGGCGGAGCAGGGGAGCGGGAGCGCTGCCCGTGGCTGTCGTCATCGGATTTCCCTTCCGGAAATGTCAAGGAATACGTCTTCGAGGCTGCGGGCCTCCATGCTCAGCGAGCCCGGCATGATGCCGTGGTGAGCCCACCAGGCGGTCAGCGCTGCGAGGTCCTCCGGGGTCAGCGCGCCGGTGGCCGTGTAACTGCCGGAACGCGTCTCGCGGATCTCGATCTCGGCCGCCAGAACGCCGGTGAAGTCCAGCCCCGGCAGTGCCTCGAAGTGCAGTGTCCGGACGTGGTCGCGGTGGGGCGTCTCGGGCATGTTGTGCTGCAGCAGTTGGGCAACGGTGCCCTCAGCAACGTTCCTGCCGGCGTCGATGATGTACACGTAGTCGGCCAGCCGCTGGGCGTCATCCATAAGGTGGGTGGTGAGGATGATCCCCATCCCGCTGTCCCGGAGTTCGGAGATCAGTTCGAAGACCAGCTGGCGGGACTGCGGGTCCAGCCCGGCGCTGGGTTCGTCCAGGAACAGGACCTCGGGGTTGCCGATCAGGGCGGCGGCGAGGGCGAGCCGCTGCTTCTGTCCGCCGGACAGCCGGCGGACGTTGGTCCTGCTGAAGCTGTCGATGCCCAGCCGCTGCACCAGCTCATCCAGCGGCCTGGGATTGCGGTACATGCCGGCTATGTGCCGGAGCAGGGGGATGGGACGGGCCGACGGCGGAAGGCCGCCGTCCTGGAGCATGACGCCGACGCGGGCGCGCAGTTCCGCTCCGGCGGTGCCGGGATCGGCACCGAGCAGCGTGATGGCTCCGCCCGTGCGTTTCTGGAGGCCCTGGGCGCATTCGATGGTGGTAGTCTTACCGGCACCGTTGGCTCCGAGCAGCGCCGTGACCTCGCCGCGGCCGGCGACGAGTGAGACGTCGCTCACCACCCTGAGCATCTTGCCATCGAGGGTGGGGAGCGGACCGACGTCCTTGATGAGCCCGTCGATGGTCAAGACGGGGGATTTGGGGGATCGCACCCCAGCATTCTACGTGAAGTAGTACTGTCACTGGTGAGCCGGAGTACTGCCGCCGAACCGCGCAGCTCCACCGGGGCGCAGGTCAGCCTAGCCTTACTGGAACGCCGCAATAAATTACGACATGATTGTGTTGTGTATTCCATGACCAACACCACTTCCGTGCCATTGGCCGGACAGGGCGCGCCTGCGGGTACGCTGCGCGGTGGGAAGCCTGCTGCCTTGGCGTCCGTGCCGGCAGCGGCCGACGCCGACGAGCGCACGCGTGACCGCGTCCTGAGCGCCGTCCTGGAGCACGGTCCGGTCAGCGCAGCCGAATTGGGTGACCTGCTCGGGTTCACCCCGGCCGCCGTCCGCCGCCACCTGGACCATCTGTCCCGCGCGGGCGTGATCGAGGTCAAGCGCGTGGCCCGCGCAGGGGCCGGCGCCGGCCGCCCGGCCCGCCGCTACGTCCTCAGCTCCCAGGGCCAGTCCTCACTGGGCGACGACTACCTGAACATTGCCAGCCTGGCGCTCAAGCAGCTCGGCGTGATGGCGGGGGACGAAGCCGTCCGTCAGTTCGCCGTCGAGCGTTTCGCGGAGATGGAACGCCGCTACGCCCCCGAGGTGGAAGCGGCCGGAACTGACATCACCGCCCGTGCGCAGGCCCTGTCCGCCGCCCTGTCCCGGGACGGCTTCGTCGCTTCCACTGCGTCCATTGAAGCCAAGGCCCCGCTGCCGGCGGCGCTGTCCAGCGTCCAGCTGTGCCAGGGCCACTGCCCCATCCAGCAGCTGGCCACGCAGTTCCCCGTCTTCTGTGACGCGGAAACGGAAATGTTTTCGCGCCTCGTCGGCGTCGATGTCCGCAGGCTTTCCACCCTCGCCCGCGGGGGACACGTCTGCACCACCCACATACCTACAGGCCGTCCGGCCGTGACGGTGGCCCCGGCCGCCGGTCACGCACCGGACAACCTGGACGAAGTATCCAACCATCTGCAAGAAAGGCCGTGATGACGGACCAACTATCAGAGAAGAAGGTTGCCGAAACTGCTGTGATTTCCGAGATTCTTGAAAAGAATCCCGAACTGCACGGCATCGGCACCTACGAGTACGGCTGGGCCGACAAGAACGACGTCGGCGCCAACGCCCGCCGCGGCCTCAACGAGGACGTGGTCCGCGACATCTCGGCCAAGAAGAGCGAGCCGGAATGGATGCTGGACCTGCGCCTCAAGGGACTGAAGTACTTCGACCGCAAGCCCATGCCCACCTGGGGTGCAGACCTCTCCGGCATCGACTTCGACAACATCAAGTACTTCGTGCGTTCCACCGAGAAGCAGGCCGCTTCCTGGGAGGACCTGCCCGAGGACATCCGCAACACGTACGAGAAGCTGGGCATCCCGGAAGCTGAGCGCAGCCGCCTGGTCTCCGGCGTGGCAGCCCAGTACGAGTCCGAGGTCGTGTACCACCAGATCCGCGAGGACCTTGAGGCCCAGGGCGTCATCTTCCTGGACACGGACACCGCGCTGCGCGAGCACCCGGAGATCTTCCAGGAGTACTTCGGCACCATCATCCCGGTGGGCGACAACAAGTTCGCCTCGCTGAACACGGCCGTTTGGTCGGGCGGCTCCTTCGTGTACGTGCCCAAGGGCGTGCACGTGGACATCCCGCTGCAGGCTTACTTCCGCATCAACACGGAAAACATGGGCCAGTTCGAGCGCACGCTGATCATCGCCGACGAGGACTCCTACGTCCACTACATCGAAGGCTGCACCGCGCCGATCTACACCTCGGACTCGCTGCACTCGGCCGTCGTCGAGATCGTGGTCAAGAAGGGCGCCCGCGTCCGCTACACCACCATCCAGAACTGGTCCAACAACGTGTACAACCTCGTGACCAAGCGCGCCATCTGCGAAGAGGGCGGAACCATGGAGTGGATCGATGGCAACATCGGCTCCAAGGTCACCATGAAGTACCCGGCCGTGTACCTCACGGGTGAGCACGCCAAGGGCGAGACCCTGTCCATCGCGTTCGCCGGCGAGGGCCAGCACCAGGACACCGGCTCCAAGATGGTGCACATCGCGCCGAACACGAAGAGCTCCATCATCTCCAAGTCCGTTGCCCGCGGCGGCGGACGCGCGGCGTACCGCGGCCTGGTCCAGATCCGCGAGGGTGCCAAGCACTCCGCGAACACGGTGCGCTGCGACGCGCTGCTGGTGGACACCATCAGCCGCTCGGACACCTACCCGTACATCGACATCCGCGAGGATGACGTGCAGCTGGGGCACGAGGCAACCGTCTCGCGCGTTTCCGAGGAGCAGCTCTTCTACCTCATGTCCCGCGGCATGCGCGAAGACGAAGCCATGGCCATGATCGTGCGCGGCTTCATCGAGCCGATCGCCCGCGAGCTGCCGATGGAATACGCCCTCGAGCTGAACCGCCTCATTGAACTCCAGATGGAAGGATCCGTCGGTTAATGACTGCCGAAATTACTACTGAAAAGGCCCGCATCGGGGCGCCTTCCATCGCAGGCTTCACCGAGGAAGGCGAGGGGCTGGTCTCCGCCAAGGTGGACCATAGCCACAACCACGGCGTCACCGTCATGTCCTCGCGGGCCGAGCGGCTCACGAGCTTCGACGTCGCCGACTTCGCGCTGCCCACCGGCCGTGAAGAGGAATGGCGCTTCACCCCGGTCCGCGGACTGGCCAACCTGTTCTCCGACGCAGGGACGGACGAGGCCGCGGCCGCGTTGACCGTAGAAGCCCCCGAAGGCTACGTCCGCAGCGCCCTGGCACAGGGAGCCGCCCCGCGCGGCACCGTCCTGACCCCTGCTGACCGGGCCGCCGTCGTCGCCTCCGCCAACACGGATGAGGCCCTGCACGTGGTCATCCCCGCCGACGCCGAACCGGCCGAGCCGGTGCGCATCCTGGTTGACGGCGCGGGCGCAGGCCGCCGCTCCAACGCACACTTCGTGCTGGAAGCCGGCGCCAACTCCCGCAGCGTCGTCATCGTGGAACACACGGGCGCCGCGGACCACAACGGCAACCTGGAAGTGATCGTCGGCGACGGCGCGCACCTCACCGTAATTTCCGTGCAGCTCTGGGAAGACGACGCGCGGCACCTGGGCCAGCACGACGCCCAGGTTGGCAAGGACGCCGTCTACAAGCACATCGCCGTCTCCCTCGGCGGTTCCGTGGTGCGCCTGAACTCCAACGTCCGCTTCTCCGGTGAGGGCGCCGAGGCCGAACTGCTGGGCCTCTACTTCGCCGACGCCGGCCAGCACCTCGAGCACCGCTCCTTCGTTGACCACAACGTGGCCAACTGCAAGTCCAACGTGCTCTACAAGGGCGCCCTGCAGGGCAAGAACGCGCACACCGTCTGGGTGGGCGACGTGCTGATCCAGAAGCAGGCCCTGGGCACCGACTCGTACGAGAAGAACCAGAACCTGGTGCTCACCGACGGCTGCCGCGCGGACTCCGTGCCCAATCTCGAAATCGAGACAGGCCTCATCGAGGGTGCCGGCCACGCCAGCTCCACCGGACGCTTTGACGACGAGCACCTGTTCTACCTGATGGCCCGCGGCATTCCCGAAGACGTGGCCAGGCGGCTCGTCGTGCGAGGCTTCCTCAACGAGATCATCCAGCAGATCAAGGTTCCGGCACTCGAAGAGCGCCTGACCGCGGAAGTCGAGCGCGAGCTCGTCGCCAACGAGAACTGACCGTACGGACCAGGCCCGGTCCAACCAGCCGGAAACTACAGCACAGGACAACGGATGACTGAACAGCCAAAGGGCGAACTCGTCTGCAACGCAAACGAGATCCAGCCCAAGCAGGCCCTGCGGATCCTGATCGACGACTACCCGGTCGCGATCGTCAAGGACTCGATGGGAGAAATCCACGCAATCGGGGACACGTGCTCGCACGCCGACATCTCGCTCTCCGAGGGCGAGGTGGAGGGTTGCGCCATCGAGTGCTGGGGCCACGGCTCCCAGTTCGACCTGCGCTCCGGCGAACCCCTGCAGCTGCCGGCCTACGACCCCGTTCCGGTGTTCGCGGTGGAGATCCACGGAGACGGCGTCTACGTGGACACCACCAACGTCCTGAACGGCGCCGAAGCGCCGAACTTCAGCTAATCCGCAGCCCACGCTGAAGCCCGGCCGGGCCTGAAGCAGAACTTAGTAACTTCCAGACCAAAGACCGCACCGCCGACACACCGGCAGGTGCAGAGGAGAACAAGACACATGTCTACTCTTGAGATCAAGGACCTGCACGTCAGCATCGACACCGAGCAGGGCACCAAGGAGATCCTGAAGGGCGTCAGCCTGACCATTCGCACCGGTGAGACCCACGCCATCATGGGCCCCAACGGCTCCGGCAAGTCCACCCTGGCCTCCACCATCGCCGGCCACCCCCGCTACAACGTCACCGGCGGCACCATCACCCTGGACGGCGAAGACGTCCTGGCCATGAGCGTTGACGAGCGCGCCCGCGCCGGCGTCTTCCTCGCCATGCAGTACCCGGTTGAGGTTCCGGGTGTCACCATGACCAACTTCCTGCGGACCGCCAAGACCGCCATCGACGGTGAGGCACCCAAGCTGCGCACCTGGACCAAGGACGTCAAGGACGCCATGCAGCAGCTGCGCATCGACGCCGACTTCGCCCAGCGTAACGTCAACGAAGGCTTCTCCGGCGGTGAGAAGAAGCGCGTGGAGATCCTGCAGCTGGAACTCTTCAAGCCGAAGTTCGCTGTGCTCGACGAGACCGACTCCGGCCTGGACGTGGACGCCCTCAAGGTTGTCTCCGAAGGCGTCAACCGTGCACACGCCACCGGCAACATGGGCACGCTGCTCATCACGCACTACACCCGCATCCTGCGCTACATCAAGCCTGACTTCGTGCACGTGTTCGTGAACGGCCAGGTTGTGGAAGAGGGCGGCCCGGAACTGGCCGACCGCCTGGAAGAAGAAGGCTACGACCGCTACGCCGGTGCTGCCGGAACCGCCACGGCTGCCGCAGCGGTCCAGGCCTAGTTAGGACTGACTGACCATGACCGAAATCGACGCAGCCCGCACCGGGCTGGAGGATGTCGAAGAGGCACTCAAGGACGTCATCGACCCCGAGCTCGGGGTTAACATCGTGGACTTGGGCCTGCTGTACGGCCTCAAGTACTCGGAGGACGACGGCGCCCTGCTGATCGACATGACCCTCACTACGGCGGCCTGCCCGCTGACCGACGTGCTCGAGGAGCAGGTCGGCAAGGCGCTTGACGGCGTCGTGGATGACTGGCGCCTGAACTGGGTCTGGATGCCGCCATGGGGTCCGGAGCGGATCACCGACGACGGCAAGGACCAGATGCGGGCCCTCGGCTTCAACATCTAAACAAGTACGACGACGGCCGGTCACCTTCTTCACGAAGGTGACCGGCCGTCGTCGTACCCAACGTCCCAGCTTTACAGCGAAGCGGCGCTGAACGTGTCGCACTGGTTGATGTCGCCGGTCTTGTAGCCCTGGTAGAACCACTTCTGCCGCTGGGCGCTGGACCCGTGCGTCCAGCCCTCAGGCGAGACGCGTCCGGTGGCGGCTTTCTGGATCCGGTCATCGCCGACGGCGGAGGCGGCCGAGAGCGCGTCGTTCAGGTCCTGCTGCTTCAGCGGCTCCAGGAACGGCTTGCCGGTCTTCCCTTCCTTCTGCGTGGTGGCGTACCGGGTCCAGAGCCCTGCGTAGCAGTCAGCCTGCAGCTCCACCCGGACGGCGCCTGACTCCGCGCCCTGCGGGTCCTGCTGCGCCTTGTCCAGGTCGCCGAGGATGTTCTGGATGTGGTGGCCGACCTCATGGGCCACCACGTATTCCTGGGCCAGCGGGCCGCCCGAGGAACCGAAACGGGTCACGAGGTCCTGGAAGAACCCGGGATCGAAGTAGGCCGTGGTGTCTGCCGGGCAGTAGAACGGGCCCACCTCGGACGTGGCCGTGCCGCAGCCGGTGGTCGTGGCACCCTCGAACAGCACAGCCTTCGGCCGCGGGTACTTCACGTTGTAGTCGGCGAGGTAGGCCGGCCAGAACGTGTTGAGGCTGTTCACGGTCCCGGCAATCCGGCAGTCGAGGTCCCTGTCTGCGTCGGAGCCCAGCTTGCATTGGGTGAGGGGTGTTCCCGTGCTCTGGGCGGGCTGTTCCTGGCCGGTGCCCAGGAGCCCCCCGAGCAGCTGCGGATTGATGCCGAAGAGGGCAGCAAGGAGGAGGACGACGCCGCCCCCGATGCCTCCGCCGATTTTCGTGCCGCGGCCAACTCCACCGCCGCGCCGGTCTTCCACCTGGGATGGGTCCAGTTCGACCCCGTCATTGAAGCTCATGTTGTCACAATAGTCTGCACCGCAGGGCAGTGGCGGGTCCGGGCCGGTAAAGTTGGTCCGATGCCTTTTCTCAACAACCTTCAGCGTTGGGCCGATGAACGCCCCGACGACACCGCCGTCGTCGTGGCCGGAAAACGGCTCAGCTGGGCCGAACTGCGCGACAGTGCGCGGGCCGCCGCAGCCTGCAGCACGGCGCCCGTCACTGTCCTCGCCCAGCCAAATTCCACCAGGTTCGCCATTGAGTTCGCCGCTGCCGTCGCCGGAGACCGCGAGTGCGCGGTCCTGGACCACACCTGGCCCGACTCGCTGCAGGAAGAGATTGTCCAGCGGCTGCTCAGTGGTGTTAACGGCGGCGGGGTTCACGCCGTGCCGGGGAGCGCCGGCGCTGGGTTGGCGGACGGGGATCCAGCGTCCTCATTCCTCATCGGCCTGACCTCCGGCACCACCTCCGTGCCCAAGGCGTTCACCCGTTCCAGGCGCTCCTGGCAGCAGTCCTTCGATGCGTCGATGGAGTTCTTCGGGCTCAGCCAGCAGGACAGGACGCTCGCACCGGGCCCTCTGGCCGCCAGCCTCAACCTGTACGCCCTGGCCGAGTGCCTCTACGCCGGTTCGGAATTCCACACGCTTGAATCGTTCGACGTCGGCGACGTCCACGCGGCCATCACCCACGACGGCATCACCCGCCTGGTGCTCGTTCCCACCATGCTGCGGCTGCTCAGCGAACGCGGACTGCTGGGCTGTGTGGACGCCTCGGGCGTCCGGACCATCATCTGCGCCGGCTCGAAGCTGGATGCGCGCACGCTGGAGGCGGCCCGCCGGTGGGCCCCGCATGCCACCATCTTCGAGTACTACGGTGCGTCGGAACTCAGTTTCGTCTCCGGTGCCGGCCTGGCCGCCGGGGCGCCGTTCGCCGCCGGAAGCACCGCCATCGGCCGGCCGTTCCCGGGCGTCGAGGTGCGGATCCTGGACGACTCAGGAAACGAGCTCCCCGACGGGGCCGCCGGCAACATCAGTGTCCAAAGCGGCATGGTCAGCAACGGCTACCTCTGGGGCGACGACGGCCAGGCGCTGCGCTGCTTCGACGGCTGGTTCACCGTGGGGGACCAAGGCTACCTGTCCGACGGCGTGCTGCACATCCTCGGCCGCCGCGCCGACATGATCATCACGGCAGGCAAGAACGTCTATCCGCACGAGGTGGAGCTGGCGCTGTCCTCCGTCCCCGGGGTGGCCTCCGCCATCGCCGCCGGCATGGAGGATGACCTCCGCGGGCAGCGCGTGGTGGCTGGCATCGTTCCCTCACACGGCGGGGTCACCGCCACCCAGCTCAGGACCGGGCTGGAGGACGTCCTGGCCAAGGACAAGCGGCCGCTGCAGTACTACGCCCTGGATGAGCTTCCGGTTACGGACCGCGGAAAGGTGAGCCGGCGGCTGCTGCTCGACTGGATTGCGTCCCGCGACAGCCGGGTCCGGCACCTTGTTTAGGGGTACGGCGTCTGGCGTGCAACTGGAGCTGCCTGACGACCGGCAGCCCGTGATCATCGCCGCGCTGCGCACGCCCGTGTGCCGGGCCAACGGTGCGCTGAAGCACCTGCGCTCCCACGAGCTCCTGGCCCCGGTCCTCACGGCGCTGCTCGCTGAAACGGGTGTGGACGCGGGCGAGGTGGCGGACGTCGTCATCGGCAACGCCGTGGGTGCGGGCGGGAACGTCGCGCGGTTTGCTGCCCTCGAAGCCGGCCTGGCCGTCACCGTCCCCGGCCTCACCGTCGACCGGCAGTGCGGCTCCGGCCTTGACGCCATCGTGCTGGCATCGCGGCTCGTCGCGGCTGGCGGCGGCACCTACCTTGCGGGCGGCGTCGAAAGCATCAGCACCGCGCCGCTGCGCGCACACCGTAACGACGACGGCGAACCCGCCTTCTTCAGCCGCGCCCAGTTTGCGCCGCACGGCCACGGGGACCCGGACATGGGCGTCGCGGCCGAGAACGTGGCCCGGGAGTACGGCATCAGCCGCGCCCGGCAGGATGAGTTTGCGCTGCGCAGCCACCAGAGGGCGGTGGCCGCGCGGGCCGGCGGCATATTTGCCCGGGAGACAATCCCGCTGCCGGGTGCGTCGGGGACCGCGCTGGAATCCGCAACTATCACGGCCGACGACGGTCCCCGTCCCAAACTCAGCAATGCCCTGATGGCACGTTTCCCCGCGGCGTTCGTGGAATCAGGCACTGTCACCGCCGGAAATTCGTGCTTCGACGCGGACGGGGCGGCCGCCGTCGTCATCACATCGCTAGCCAGGGCCCACCAACTGGGCGCTGCCGACGCCCTGGCTGTGCTCGGCACGGAGACCGCGGGCGTGGAGCCGACGTTGCTGGGGATCGGTGCCGCGGCCGCCGCCTCACGCCTGCTGGCGGCGCAGTCCGTGGATGCCGCGGACGTGGACCTCGTGGAGTTCAACGAGGCGTTTGCCTCACAGACCCTTGCCTGCCTGGACTATCTCGGAATCGACTCCGTCCGGGCCAACGCCGACGGCGGGGCGCTGGCCTTGGGCCACGCCTACGGGGCGTCCGGGGCCGTGCTGGTGACCCGGCTGCTCGCTCAGGCCCGGCAGGCGGCGGCTGAGCCTGCCCAGGAAAAGTTAGCCCTGGCAATGATCAGTATCGCTGGCGGCATGGGTACAGCGGCGCTGTTCCGCCACATTCGCTTGTAGGTCTGGCAGGCGAGCCACGGAGCGAATCCGGTGGGACGTACAGGCCCGCTAACCGTGGCTTGTGGTCCGGACGGCGATTATTGCCGCGTGCGGCCGGTTTTCCGGTTCAGCGCGGAAGTGGACTTCCTGGACATCGAAGCCTGCGGCGAGGAGGTGCTGAGTCAGTGCGTCCACCGACCAGTAGTACGCGGTCGTAACCGCGTGCGGGAACGGTTGGCCGGCGGGACCGTCGAAGAATCCGAGAAGAATGCTGCCTCCCGGCTTCACACAGCGGGCAAACTCGCCAAGAATGAGAGGCAACTCAGCCGGCACGCAATGGATCAGCGAATACCACGCGAGAATGCCGGCAATATGACCATCAGGAACTCCCAACGCCCGGAGCGTCCCCACTCGAAAGTGTGGCGCGGGAAAACGCCGTCGCGCCTCTTCAATGAAGAGTGGAACCAGATCGATGCCCTCAACGTCGGCGCCGTGGTCCACGAGAAACGCCGTCCAGTGGCCCGGACCGCAGCCGGCATCGATGGCTGATCCCCGGAGGGATTTAGCCCAGCCGGCGATAAGCCGCTGATCTTGCTGATGGGCTGCGTCAGTCGACCCAAACAGCGCCGTGTACTCCGATGCCCGGGCGGCGTACGCGTTCTGAACACGAGAGTCGCTCACTATGCGAGCCTACCGACTCCGGTCCAAGACTTCAGCCGGCGGCTGTCGCGGTTGTCCGGGCGGGGCGAACGGGCAGGCGGTGTGCGGGTACCTAAAAGGATGCGGTAATGACCACCGCAAGACCTGCAAGAACTCCGACGGCGATGACAGGTTTGTTCCACCTCGACGTGACTCCATCCTGGCCGGGAGTGATACCGCCGAAGCGGGCACGGTGCCAGGCGGCCACGACGGCGTCCCGTCCGGTTCTCGCCTCGGGCTGGCTGATCCGCTCGTTGCTCGGGAGGATGCTGTAGGGACGGCTCTTCAAATCGCTCAGATGCTGGAACCCTGCTCCAAGCGCGGTAGGCGGCGGGGGAGCACCCCAACTGACATACTTCTTGCCAGCCGCCCAGATGACCGTGGTGAAGCGAACCTCGATGTCTTCCACCGCCCCGAACGGTATCCGGTGATCGCGCCAACCATTGATCACTTCGAACCCAAAGCCGTCAACGCGCAGGCATGGCCGCCACTGGGCAACGTAAACTAACCAGGACAGAAGGATCAGCCAGGGCGCCGCCTCTCCTGTGGCTGTGGTGGCTCCGCCCACCAGCAACCACGAGAGCGTGCCGGCGGCGAGTAGCCACACGGCCGCAGCGACTGCGCGGGCCGACGGAGCACGGTGCGTGACGGCCTGGCCGTCCTCCGCCTTAGCAACGCTATGGCCGTCAAGCCTCATCGGTTCCCCCAATTCCCAAACTGACGCTTGCCCCGACCCTACCCTTGCCGGAGCCCGTCTCGTAGGGTTTGCTGCATGACCGGGGCCAGTGTCGGCTGGGTGAAAGTCGATGGAGCGGAAATCTATTGGGAAACGTCGGGGAACCCCGCGGGGATTCCCGTGCTGTACCTTCACGGCGGCCCTGGCGCTGCTCCCGGCCAGGGTTACCGGACCCGCCATGATGCTTCAAAATTCTGGACCGTCGGGTTGCACCAGCGCGGCTGCGGCAGAAGCTCGCCCACAGTTCAGGATGACCTGAGCTCCCTGCCCGCAAACACCACCCAAACCTTGATCGAGGACATCGAAGCCGTGCGCAAGCATCTCGGTATAGGGAAGTGGATTGTCACAGGGGCGTCGTGGGGTAGCACGCTCGCCCTGGCATATGCCCTTGAGCATCCGGACCGTGTGCACGGGCTCGCCCTGGTGGCAGTAACCACGTCGAGCCGCGGCGAGGTTCAGTGGATCACCGAAGACGTCGGGCGGATATTCCCGGAAGCATGGGAGGAATTCTCCAAAAACGCCAAATGCCGGCCCGGGGAACGGGTGGTGGATGCGTATGCCCGCCGCCTCGCGGGCCCGGATCGGGAGGACGCCGCCGCGGCAGCCTTGGCGTGGGACCGTTGGGAGTCGACGCATATCTCGCTGGATCCGCTGTGGCAGCCCGGCGCGATGTTCGACGACGACCGCAAGCGCATGACCTTCGCCATTCTCGTCACCCACTACTGGTCACATGACGGCTTCCTCACTGGTGGGCAAGCCATAATGGAGAGGGTCCACCAACTCAACGGAATTCCCGGCTACCTCATTCACGGCCGGAGAGACGTCAGCGGGCCCGTCATCACGCCCTGGAGAGTTCATCAGCGCTGGGAGGACAGCCGTCTCACCGTCATCGAGAACGAAGGGCATGGAGGCCCTGAATCCATGACCGCGCTTGTCGGGAGCGTTGAAGAAATTGCAGCCGGTCTGTCCCGGACGGACTGAAGCTGCACAACAGGAACGGGCATTGTGATCTAGGCTTACTCCACATCTCGCGTCCGCCCGTCGCGAGCTACAGAGAGAGGCAGAGCCTATGCAGCCCGACCTTGGCCAGCGTGCCGCGAACGAGCACGCGGACGTCGCACGGTCCCTTCTCTCCGCCGCAGAGCAAGCACTCTCAGGCGCCGATGTCGACGCCGAACTGCAGACCAGGCTGGCCCAGGCCCACGCCACCCTTGCCCTCGCGCTCGAAACGCGCGCCGCGGCATATGACACCCGGACTGCCGCGTACGTGGCATATCTGGCGACGCTGAAATCGGATGCCCGCGCGGACAACAAGCAGCACGCCGCCGTCGTCGCCAAGCTCGTCCGCGACCGCCTCGGCTTCGAATCCGAATAGCTGGCGGGGCTAAGGAGGCTTCCATGGCAACCATGTGGTGGGAAAGCCAGTCTGACTTTGAGCGGGACCTGCGTACTGCAACCGATGAAAAGGTGAAGTGATGCGCGGGTGGGCAAGCGACAAGGAAGACTCTGCCGACGCTCCCGGCACAGGCCGGGCACCGAAAGCGCGACGCCATTTCAGGCAGATGCGTGTGGCAGCTGAACACGAGCTCTCGGAACGGAGCAAGTGGTAAAGATCCGGAAGGCTGTCCGCAGCGAGCTGTCGACTCCACCGCCCCCAGTAAAAGCACGGCGGGGCCGTGCCGGTTCTTATTCGTCGATGCCTGAGCTGAGGCTCAGCTCGCGCCACTGGTCCAGTTCCCCCGCTGCGCATCCGCGACGGCGGCAAACGCACCGTAGGCGTCCTGAATGGCAGTGCCTCCCGCGGCGGGCGGCGTCCCTACGATTCGGCCTTCGAAGCGACGGATCTGTCGGCCGGCGGCGGACCGTCAGGACACACCCAGCGCGGTGAGGGCGATGAGCACGCAGTTCAGGCCGACGATGAGCGTGGCGCTGGTCCAGCCCGCGATTTTCAGCGGGGTGGAGTCAGTGTGAATGCCCATGACCTCGCGCTTGCCGGTGAGCCGGATCAGCGGAATCAGGGCGAACGGGATCCCGAAGCTAAGGAGCACCTGGCTCAGGACCAGGGCCAGCGTCGGTTCGATGCCGGCACCGAGAATCGCCAATGCCGGAACCAGCGTGATCACGCGCCGGGTGAGCAGAGGTATGCGGACCTTCAGCAGGCCTCCCATGATGGTGGCGCCGGCGTAGCAGCCCACGGAGGTGGACGCCAGGCCCGAGGCGAGCAGGCCGATGGCGAACACGACGCCGATCGCCGGACCCAGTGCCGATGTCACCGCGGCGTGGGCGCCGGCGATGGTGTCCGTCCCTTCCACGCCGCGCAGGCTGGAGGCTGCCAGCAGCAGCATAGCGATATTGACGACGCCGGCCAGCAACAGTGCGCCGGCCACGTCGAACCGGGTAGCCCGGATGAGGCGGGTCCTCACTGCGGGGTTCTCCGAGAAACCGTGCCGGTCCCGGGCGAGGGCGGAGTGCAGGTAAATGGCGTGCGGCATCACCGTGGCGCCGAGCATGCTCGCGGCAAGCAGGATGGTGTCCGTTCCCTCGAAACGCGGCACCAGGCCGGTCAGCGCACTGCCGGCGTCCGGCGGATTGACGAACAGCCCGGACACGAACCCGACGGCGATCACGCCGAGCAGGATCAGAATGGCTACTTCGAAGGACTTCTGGCTCCGGTTCGACTGCAGCGACAGCAGCAGCATCGACGCGAGGCCGATGATGATCCCGCCAGCCAAAAGCGGAAGCCCGAACAGCAGGTTCAGTGCGACGGCCCCGCCGATCACCTCAGCCATGTCGGTGGCTCCGGCCACGATCTCCGCCTGCGCCCAGTACGCCCGCCGGCGGCGGGTCCCCAGGCGCTTGCCCAGAATCTCGGGAAGGCTCATGCCGGTGGCCAGGCCCAACTTGGCGGACTGGTACTGCACCAGCACAGCCATGGCATTGGCCGCCACCAGCACCCAGACCAGCAGGTAGCCGTAGCTCGCCCCGGCAGTCAGGTTCGCTGCCACGTTGCCCGGGTCGACATAGGCGATGGCCGCCACGAACGCCGGACCCAGCAACAGCAGGCGCGACCAGACCCGGCCTGGTGCGGTGCGCTCTGAAAGGGTCGAAACAGCCATCATCCATCCTCGTCATTGGGGGTACCGATAAGACGAGGATACCGAGATTTAGGTATACCGAAAAGTAACGATTAGGCGGACTGGTGGACGGTGGTTCAGATCTGTAAGGATCTGTCCCATCGCCCTTAGAGGAGAGTGCCCCGCACACCTCGGCGAGAGGAGGTGCGGGGCCTTCCTAGCGGCAGTTGCACGGAATGTTAGTGGCAACTGCGGACAAGCTACAAGAGCAACCCTTCGGAAAGGCTTGTTGACAACTGGGAATTCCCTGAGAGTCACGGGATTCCGCACCGGAACAGGCGCACACCGCCGAGTGGTCCGGCCTCGCATGGCGGCCGAGACTAGGCGGCGCCACTTGCGGAAAGCCCCGGCCAGGTCCGCTGTCTGGTAGGGCTGCACCCCCTGATCTGGGGGACGGCGGGGCCGCTGCGCGGCTCAATCGACCTATTAGGTACCGGGCGAAGCGCCTGCCGCCTGTCCGAACGGCGTCTTTGCCGGGAAAAACGGCCCAAGGTTTCTGCAGGGCAACGTCCGCAATCTTGCACCGTCCGATGCAACGTTCAATCAAAGCGTTCAACCAAGAAAATAGGCAGGTGCGTCATGAAAGTGTTCCACCCAATCAGTGCCATTGGAGGTGATCGGACGGCCTCCTTGGGGGCGCCGCGGCGCCCCAAGCACGCTAGAGGAGGCCGGCGGCGCCTGTTCGCCGCCCCTAACCGCGTCGTCGCGGCCGGCGTGGTCATGTCCCTAGTGGCGGCCATTGGCCAGTCGGCAACCATCTCGGCCCAGGCGGTGACCGCACCTGTGGGCGAGGGCTTCACCGTCACGACGTCGGACCTCGCCTTCATCCTCAAGCAGATCAAGATCGCTGAAGCCCACGTTGCCAACACGACGTCGGTCACCGGCCCCTGTGGCGCCCTGATCGGTACGGGCCCCAACCAGATCCCCGACGCACTGACCTCGTACGGCCTCCGTACGGTCGACGGATCCTGCAACAACCTGCTGGCCGGGCGCGAAACTTACGGCGCCTCTGATCAGAAGTTTCCCCGCTACACCACGCCGGTCTTCAACGATGCAGACCCCGTGCCCGCCGGTTTCGGTCCTGCCGGCCCAACGTCTTACAAGCAGAAGAGCGGGAACGTTTTCGACAGCAAGCCGCGCGACATCAGTAACCTGATCGTTGACCAGACCTCCACCAACCCGGCAGCGGTCGCCGCAGCCGGGTTCCCGGTCCGCACCCAAGGCAACGTCGGGGTCCACCCCTGCACCACCGACCCCGATCCGCTGCCAAATCCGCCCGTGGCGGGTGTTCCGGCCGGCTGCGTGCCGTCGCACGACACTCTCTTCATTCCGAACGTCACCACCGACGTCGGGCTTTCGCCACCTTACAACTCGATGTTCACCCTGTTCGGGCAGTTCTTTGACCACGGCGTGGACCAGACCGTCAAGAGCGGCGGCAACGTGTTCGTGCCGCTCCACGCTGATGACCCTCTGGTAGCCGGGCCTGACCACATCTCCGGCAACGCCGATGACCTGCCCGCCAGCCAGCGCTTCATGGTGCTGACCCGCGCACAGAACCAGCCCGGCCCCGACGGCGTCCTGGGCGACAACCCCGCGACGCCTACCGATGAAAGCGCGGACGACGTCCAGGAAGCCCTCAACACCGACTCCCCGTATGTGGACCAGTCCCAGACCTACACCTCACACCCATCCCACCAGGTGTTCGTACGGGAGTACGTGAAAAACACTGAAGGCAAGCCCGTCTCCACGGGCAAGCTGCTCGGCGGAGCAGCCGGCACCAACGCCGCAAACGGGATGGCCACCTGGGAGACCGTCAAGACCCAGGCAGAGACCCTCCTCGGTCTCCATCTCACGGACAAGGACGTCCTTAACGTTCCGATGATCGCCACGGACCCCTACGGCAAGTTCATCCTCGGGCCCGACCGCGGACTGCCGCAGTACGTTACCTCGACCGGCATGGTCGAGGGCGACACAACGAATCCCGTGCCTGTGCCCGCGAACGTCAAGTACTTTGATACCCCCTTCCTGACGGACATCGCGCACAACGCGGACCCGTCCCCGCAGGACACGGACCACAACCCGGGAACGCCGCCGGTTACACCCGTGCCTGACGACGACAAGGTGGCCTCGGCCGACTTCGCCAGCCAGGCTCCGGGCACCTACGACGATGAAATGCTGGACGCGCACTTCATTGCCGGTGACGGCCGCGTCAACGAGAACATCGGCCTCACCACCATCCACCAGATTTTCCACTCGGAACACGACCGGCTCGTCGACGATTTCAAGAACACCCTGACCAACGACACCTCGGTCACCGGCATCGCGGCACTGGCGGAATGGAAGCTGGCCTCGGGCACCACCGACGGCTGGAACGGTGAGCGACTCTTCCAGGCCGCCCGCTTCGTCACCGAGATGGAATACCAGCACCTGGTGTTCGAGGAGTTTGCCCGGAAGGTCCAGCCGGCGGTCCAGCCGTTCCACGTCTACCACACGGACGTCAACGGTGCGATCCACGCCGAGTTCGCGCACGCCGTATACCGGTTCGGCCACTCCATGCTGACCGAGACCATCGCCCGCACCAACCCGGACGGAACGGACAACTCGATCCCGCTGCTTAACGGCTTCCTGAATCCGCCGGCGTTCACCGACGACGGGCACGGTAACCAGCTGACCTCACAGCAGGCCGCGGGCGCCGTCGTCATGGGCATGAGCGACCAGACGGGCAACGAGCTTGATGAGTTCGTCACGGACACCCTCCGCAACAACCTGCTCGGCCTGCCGCTCGACCTCGCAACCATCAACATGACCCGTGCCCGTGAAGCCGGCGTCCCTCCGCTGAACGAAGTGCGGCGCCAGCTCCACGACTCCACCGGTGACGGGCAGCTTGCCCCCTACACCAGCTGGGCTGATTTCGGGCAGAACATCAAGCACCCCGAGTCCCTGATCAACTTCGTGGCCGCCTACGGCACGTACCCGACCATTGCCAACGCCACCACCCTGGCGGACAAGCGCGCAGCGGCAAAAGCGATCGTCGATCCGGGCCCCGGTGCCACGCCTCCCACCGCGGAAATGATCGATTTCATGAACAGCTCCGGAGCCTGGGCGGGCCAGGAGACCGGGCTGAACAAGGTTGACCTGTGGGTCGGCGGCCTGGCGGAGAAAACTAACCTCTTCGGTGGTCTCCTCGGCAGCACGTTCAACTACGTGTTCGAGAACCAGCTGACTGACCTGCAGAACGGTGACCGGCTGTACTACCTGGCCCGCACGCCCGGCATGAACCTGCGAACCCAGCTCGAGGGAAACAGCTTCTCCGAGATGATCATGCGCAACACCGACGGCGTGAACACGCTGAAGGCTGACGTGTTTGCGACGGCGGACTGCAAGTTCCAGCTGGGCAACCTCGCCGGCACGCCGGACGGGTTCACTGCGTCAGGTCCATCCGTGGCCGACGACACGACGACCACCGACTGCAACGAGAATGCGCTGCTCCTGCGCAAGCCTGACGGCACCATCCAGTACCAGGAGAAGAACACGGTCGACCCGTCAGGCATCAACGGGCAGTCCGTCTACAACGGCACGGACAGCCCGGACAGGGTCACCGGCGGCAACGACAACGACACGTTCTGGGGCAACGCCGGCAACGACGTCATGGAAGGCAACGGCGGCGACGACGTGGCACTCGGCGGTGACGGCAACGACAGGATCACCGACCTTTCCGGGGCCGACGTGCTCAAGGGCGGCCCGGGCAACGACTACGTCAATGCCGGCATCGGCGACGACATCACGATGGGCGGCGACGGCCAGGACTTCATGAACGGCGGCGCCAACGACAACGAGACGTTTGCCGGGCCCGGCAACGACTTCGTCCGGGCCGGTGACGGCGCGGACGCGGTGTTCGGCGACGGCGGGGACGACTGGATCCAGGGCGGCTCCGGCCAGGACCTGCTCCAGGGCGACCACGGTGCCCCGTTCTTCGACGACCCGGCGCAGACCAAGCCGGGCAACGACATCATGGTTGGCCAGGTAGGCGAGAACGACTACGACGCTGAAGGCGGCGACGACCTTATGGCCTCCAACGCAGCGATTGACCGGTTCGCCGGTGCGGCCGGGTTCGACTGGGCCATCCACCAGTACGACACGGTGGGCGCCAACGATGACATGAAGATCAACCAGAACCTGGGCGGCCTGCCGCTGCAGATTGTGGTCAACCGCGACCGCTGGCAGGAAACGGAAGCCAACTCCGGATCCGCGTTTGACGACGTGATCAAGGGTGACGACCGGGCGCCGAGCACCGTGGGCGGCGCCGGCTTCAGCGGCTGCGACGTCCTCGACCAGGCGGGCATCGACCGGATCGCCGGACTGGGCGCGGTCCTTCCGGCCCCGAGCACCCCGCTCGACCCAATCGCCGCGGCTTCCGCAATGGGCACCTGCCCCCTTGAAGGACCGGTGTGGGGCGACGGGAACATCCTGCTGGGCGGCCTCGGCAGCGACAGGCTGGAGGGCCGCGGCGCCGACGACGTGATCGACGGTGACCGGTACGTCCAGGTGCGGATCAGCGTCCGCAGCAACCCGAGCGATCCTGCCAGTGAAATCGGCAGCACGGACCTCATGGAGCACACCTACCGGCCGGACAGCACCCACACCCTGGAAGCCGACGTCGCCGCCGGCCTGATCGATCCAGGCAACCTGGTGGCAGTCCGGGAGGTCATCACTCCGACGGCCGCGCAGACCTCGGGCAACACCGACACTGCCGTTTTCTCCGGACCGGCGGCCAACTACACCGTGGCCACCACCGGCGGCGACGGTACCCTCGGCTCACCCGGTTCCACCACCACCGTGACGGATAACGTCGGCACCGATGGAACGGACACCCTTCGGAACATCGAAGCCCTCGCATTCTCCGACACGGTACTGCCGGGAGCTCCCGTCATCGGCACCGCCACCGCCGGAAATGCCCGGGCCACTGTTACCTGGACCGCGCCGACCGTCGGCATCGCCAGCAGCTTCAGCGTGAAGGTGCTTGATGTGACCACGAACCCTGCCGGCGTGCAGGTGGGCAACCTGCTCCCAGCGGCGGGAACCGACACCAGCCTCGTGGTGCCGGGCCTGACGAACGGCAACAAGTACGTGTTCCAGGTTTCGGCAACGAACGCCCAGGGCACGGGCCCGTTCTCGGTGGCCTCCAACGTGGTGACCCCGGCGCCAACAGCCGAGCTGGCCGCTGCCGATGCTCCCACCGCGGTGACAGCAAGGGCGGGCGACGGAACGGCCACGCTGACCTGGACTGCCCCGGTCTCCGACGGCGGGTCGCCCATTACGGGATTCCGCGTGCGGGCCTTCAACGGAGCCGCTGTGGCAGTTACGCAGCAGGTCACCGGCAACGTGACAACCGCCGTCGTTACCGGCCTGGCCAACGGGACGGCGTACACGTTCGATGTTGCCGCCGTGAACGCGGCGGGCACCGGGGCGGCCTCGGCCGCCTCGGCACCGGTTACCCCGGCGCCTGCGGCGGTGGCACCGGCTGCGGCCGGCAGCGTCAGGGCTGTGGCCGGCAACGCGCTGGTCACACTGAGCTGGTCCGCGCCGGCATCTAACGGCGGGGCACAGATCACCGGCTATGAGGTCCGTACTTTCATCGGCACCGGAACCACCCCGGTACGGACGACCACCGTCGGCACCGGAACGGGTGCTGTGGTGGCCGGGCTGATCAACGCCACGGGTTATACATTCGATGTCGCTGCGATCAACGCGGTAGGCACAGGGGCGCGGTCGGCACGCACGGCCATTACGACCCCGCGCTCCGAGTTCGTTGCCCCGACTATCACCTCGCGCAACCCGGCGCCGGGGGCCACGTCGGTCAGTCAGGCCACCAACCTGACAGTGACGTTCAGCGAGCCGGTCACAAATATGAGCACACGGACGGTGGTGCTGCGGCTCGGAACCGCTGTCGTCCCCGCCGCGGTGACGTACAACAACGCGACCAGGATCGTCACGGTCAACCCGAGCGCGAACCTCCTGGCGGACCGCACCTACAGCCTGGCATTCTCGTCGATCCGCGACACGGCGGGGAACACGATGGCACCAGCGTCATGGCAGTTCACCGCAGGACCGGCACCCACGCTGGTTGCGGTCAGCCCGGCCAGCGGTGCACGGGGCGTAGCCCGGACGGCCAATGTGGCCGCCAGGTTCAGCGAACCCATCACCGGCGTCAGCACAAGAACTGTGGTGCTGCGGCTCGGAACGACGGTCATTTCGGCGGCGGTAAGCTACAACAGCACCACCCGGACAGTGACCCTCAACCCGTCGCAAACGCTGGCGGCGAACCGTACGTACACAGTGTTGGTCTCGTCCATCCGTGACATGGCGGGCAACCCGTTCGTCTCGCGGAGTTGGACCTTCACCACTGGAACGCGGTGATCGCAAAGAGCCACTGATCCGCAATAACAAAGGATGCGGGGACCGCCTGTTGCAGGCGGTCCCCGCATCCTTGTGCCGTGCTTGCGGCACCCTCCGGTGCCATAATGGCGGTGTGGATTCCCCGGGGTGTCGGCGAATCGCCGCCGTTGCCGCGGCCGGCGCAATGGTGGCGATTGCCGCTGCGGGCTGCGCTCCCTCCCCGGCCGGGGAACCGCCCTGCTTTCCGCCGCCATATTCGGTGAAGCCTTCAGAAGCCAGGCCGGGGGAGCCGGTGACCGTCGCGGCACCGGACGCCGATTGCAACCCCCGCTATGGTGCCAACGCCCGGATTCAGATCAGCGTTGCCGATTCCTCCGGGGCGAAAGTCGTCAACACCACCTCCGCAATGAACGACGGCGGCGGCTTCTCTTACACTTTCGTCGTCCCCGCCCGCACTGTTTCGGGACAGGCGACGGTCACGGCAGTGCCGTACAACCTTGACTGGTGCGACGACACCGGAAGAAACAACCGGGTGGCGGGCGCCGCCGTCGTTCAGCTGCAGCGGGCATCGTGTGTATTGCCGACAAAACCCCTGACCATCGGCCGGTAGCGTTCCGCCACCGGTGAATTCACGCGCGTTTGCCGGCCGATACCTGGGAGGCTTTGCTCTTCGCCCTGATGAAGGACTGTTCCGCCTCTGAAAGCTGGAGTTCGCCGTGCTGATCCTGGGCGACATGGCCGCCGGAGACCTGGCAAACCACGTTTGCCACGGTCCGCGGAAGTACAACGCAACCGGGGTTATCAACGAGCCACTTCCTTGTGGGCTCATCAAGCTCATTCCACCACTGAACAATTGGCCTTTGGCCCATGAGGTGCTCCTCGGATTGAGACCCTACATTAGTTGATGGCGGCAGCCGGGTTAAGGCCTCACGGCGCCGCTAAACGTGCAGAAATCACCAAGCGCGCACAGCCTAGGTACTCATGCCCACCGGCCCCCAATCACGGCGCTGGCCCGTCAACACTGCGCTGTCCGGTTCCGGCCACGGCGCTGGGTGGGGTGTCGACAGGAATTTACGAATTTCTCAATTGGTAATCAGTAACGAGTGTGGTCCGGATGCCGGGAGGGGTCAAGAGGCGCCCGTAACGTCGCGCAACCCGGCGGCTGATGCCCTTCTGCGCTCAAACACTATGCGCACTATGCGGGGGTGTGGCGGTGGAGTCCTTTTTACACATGACGGCGCTACGGTCCTGGCTGCCGGCGCGGACGGCGGTTGTGGCGCCCAGCGCTGTCATACTTTCGCTATGAAGGTGACGGGGTGGCTTTCGCCGGACGAATTCTGGGATGAGTACGGGCGCATGGAGGAACTCGTCCGGGGGTCCTTCGGCGAGTTGCCCTGTTACGGACTCGGCGAGTGGTCCGGGCCAATTGCAATAGGCGAGTGGGATCTTGGCAGCCGCCCGCCCACCGCAGTGGGCGTTGTGTTTGGTTCAGGCCAAGCCGGCCCCAGGGTCCAGGTCACCACCACAAGTCAGGATCCGCGGCTGACCATTGCCCACCGCCGGCTGATGGCCGACGGCCCTCCAGTCAGCGGAGAGGACTTGTCACGCCGATTACAGGTGCTTACTGCGGAGCGGGGCGAGGAAGTGTCGATACCGGTCGACGGTGCGGAGGAGTTATTCGCCATATGGCGGGACGCTGACCGTTGGTGGGCAGCCGGTCAGCATGATGGCAACGGCCTGGTGCTGGAAGGGACGAGGGGACTGGACGTAAGGGCACTGTCCCTGCGTACTGTTTCCGACATAGAGCCCTATTTGCAAGGCCGCCGTTCGCAGCTCCGCGCGGTCCGCGGTGAGTTTTAGCTTCGCAGTTCCTTGGGCGATGCGGCCTGCAGCGATGGTGCTTGCTCGGGATGTTTAGTGCACACTGGTGGCGTGAGCGGAATCCGGTGGGTGCTGCACGTCGATCTCGACCAGTTCATCGCGGCGGTCGAAGTGCTCCGGCGGCCGGATCTCGTGGGCAAGCCAATCATTATCGGGGGCCGGGGCGACCCAACGGAACGGGCTGTAGTGTCGACTGCTTCCTATGAAGCCAGGGCGTTCGGCGTGGGGTCCGGAATGCCCTTGCGCATCGCGGCCCGGAAAGTGCCGGACGCTGTGATTCTCCCCGTCGATCAGGAGGCTTACCTCGCGGCGTCTGACACGGTGATGGCTACCCTGCGCTCGCAGCCCGGCGCCACCGTGCAGGTGCTGGGTTGGGACGAAGCTTTTGTAGGCACTGAGACGGAGAACCCGGAAGCCTACGCCCGGCAGGTGCAGGCGGCTGTCCTGGAGCGAACTCGGCTCCATTGCAGCGTGGGTATCGGCGACACCCTTGTTCGAGCCAAGGTCGCCACGGGATTCGGCAAGCCGGCCGGCGTCTTTCGCCTCACTTCCGGGAACTGGCTCGACGTCATGGGCAATCGCCCCACCAAGGACCTGTGGGGCGTCGGAACGAAAGTGTCCGGCCGACTGACCAAACTCGGTATCAACACAGTCGCCCAGCTCGCCGCGACCGACCCTCAAGACCTGGTCCCGGAATTCGGGCCAAAGATGGGCCCCTGGTACGCGGAGCTCGGACGCGGAGACGGCGTCAGCGTTGTGGACGACACCCCGTGGGTTGCCCGCGGGCATAGCCGGGAGACCACCTTCCAGCGAGACCTGACCGAGCCTGCCCAGGTGGACGACGCCGTGCGGGAGCTGACAGCGCGCGTTCTTGAGGACGTTGTGGCCGAAGGACGGCCCGTTATAGGGCTGACCCTCAAGGTCCGGTACGCGCCGTTCTTCACCACGACCCACGCGAAGAAGATCCCCGAGACATTCGACCGGAGCGAAATCCTCGCGAGGGTCTTGGACCTCGTAGCCACAATCGAAGCGGGCCGTCCCATCCGGCTCCTGGGCCTGCGGGCCGAAATGGCCATGCCCGCCGATGCCCGAAAGGGACATACGCCAACACGCGGCGGTTGGTGACGCCGTCGTCCCCTTCCTTGCCGGCGCGGATGAATTGCTTCGCGGACGTAACAGATGCCGTGGGCTTAACGGCCAACGGCATCTTCGGCGTCTTGGGAGAATGGGAGTATGGAATTCAACCGGCTGCTGCAGATCCGGCGCATCTATGCGCAAAGTGCTGCACTGGAGCTGCCCAGGGGCCAGGAGATCGTCGAACGCTGGCCGGATGCCGACGTCGTGCTTGTCGACAATCACTGGAACATCCCGGAGGTGCACGGTGACGAAACGAACGTGCCGCGCTGGTCCCGGATCAAAACGGAGGCGCTAGTCCTGGGCGTAAAGAAAGCGCTGGCGGTCAAGCCGAATGGCCGGTCCGCGGACTTCATTGCCCCCTCCATCGCGAACGGCTGCGCCATGGCATGCGCCTACTGCTACGTTCCCCGGCACAAGGGGTATAGCAACCCGGTAACTGTGTTCGCCAACATCGACCAGATTGCCGGGGCGCTTGAACGTCACGCCACACGCCAGGGCATGAAGCTGGAGCCCAACCAGTGCGACCCGGAACTCTGGGTCTACGACATCGGTGAAAACAGCGACTGCTCCGTCGATGCGCTGATCAGCGACAACGTGGAGGACCTCGTCACGCTCTTCCGCGACCTGCCGACAGCCAAGCTGTCCTTCGCCACCAAGTACGTGAACCAGGCGATGCTCGAGTGGGACCACGGCGGTCACACCAGGATCCGCTTTTCCCTCATGCCCGCGGATTTGGCCAAATCGGTTGACGTTCGTACGTCGGCGGTTGCGGAACGCATGGCTGCAATCAACGACTTCGTGGATGCAGGCTACGAGGTGCACGTGAACTTCTCGCCTGTCATCATTACGGACACCTGGCTCAGCGATTGGGAGCAGCTGCTGCGCCAACTCGATGCCACCCTGTCAGACGCCGCGAAGGCCCAACTCGCGGCGGAAGTCATCTTCCTGACTCACAACGAGGGCCTCCACGAGGTCAACCTAGGGTGGCATCCGCAGGCGGAGAACGTGCTGTGGCGTCCGGACCTCCAGGAGTCGAAGGTCTCGTCCAACGGCTTCACCAACGTCCGGTACCGTTCAAGAGCCAAGGCGGGCTACGTGCGGCAACTGACCGCGCTTATTGAGAAGATCGCTCCCTACTGCCGCATCCGCTACGCGTTTTGAGGGTGCAGTTGGGGTTCCTCGGCGGTGGCAACGAGCTCTAGTTCGAAGCCGTCGGAGTTCACGAGATAAGCGGCGTAGTGTTCGGGCCCGCCAGCGTGCGGATACTTGTCCACGAACAACGGGCTCCAGCCGTGGTGCGCGCCCTCTCCAGCCAAAGCATCTACACCTTCTCGGCTCCCGGCCTTGAACGCCAGGTGATTCAACCCGGGCGCAGTGCGCTGATGTTCCCGGCTGCTCAAGTCCGGTGATTCTTCGACAACTATGTAGGTGGGACCCAGCCGCCAGCTGATTCCGCTGCCCCAATTCTGATAAATCTCGTATCCCAAGCGGGACAATATCCAGCCCCATTCTTCCTTGGCCCGCTTGAGGTTAGGCACCCACAGTTCGATATGGTGCAGGGCGCCTTTGGTGTCGTCGTTCAAGTTGCGAGTCTTTCATGCTGTCTGGCTAGAGGATCCGTCAGCGCGTACCGGCATCCGGGGGACGGCAGGGGCCTTGGCACGGCACGATTGCATCCGCGAGGATGAAGGCGGTCCCCCGTACTGCGAAGAAGGAGTCGACGCGATGACCAAGTATCTGATCTCGTTTCCGAGTGCCGCTATGGCCGTCCCTGACGAAGACCTGCAGGCCGTTTCGGATGCGGCGCACGCGGTGGTTCAGGAGGCGAAGGACGCCGGCGTCTGGGTGTTCGGCGGCGGCATCGATGAGACCATCCCGCCCGTCATGGTCGACGGCGATGGGACCGTGAGCGAGGGAACCTACCCCCAGACGGAGCAGCTCCAAGGCGGCTACGCGGTGCTGGAGCTGCCCACGTACGACGCCGCCTTGGAGTGGGCCGCGAGGATCGCGGTCGCCTGTCGTTGCCCGCAGGAGGTGCGAGCCTTCCAATACGACCCCGCAAGCTAGGTCCCGGCCGGGTGACGTTAGCTGACGCGGCGATAGCGGATGTGGGAGGCCAGCGGTGAGTGGAGCACCTCGGCGGGTTCGAAGCCAAAGGATTCAACCCCGTCGAAGATGCGCTCGCCCGAACCGAGCAGGACCGGTGCGATATCGAGGGTGAGCTCGTCAATCACGCCGGCGATCAGTGCCTGGCGGACGGTCGAGGCCCCACCGGCGATGTCCACGCCTTTGTTCCCTGCGGCCTGGCACGCTGCCGAGTAAGCAGTGTCGAAGCCCTCGGTGACGAAGTGGAAGGTGGTCCCGCCGTCCATCTGGATCGGGTCGTGTTCGTGATGGGTCAGCACGAACACCGGTGCATGGTACGGCGGTATGGGGCCCCACCACCCGGTCCATTCCTCATCCCAGTCCCCGCGGATCGGGCCGAACATGTTTCGACCCATCACATACGCGCCGCGCGGGCGCATGAGCCATTCGTTCGCGACCTTGTCGGCGTCGTTGGCTCGCGGGTCGCCGATGTGCCAGCCGTGCAGCTCCCGGCCCCGCTTGCCTAGGGGGTCTTCGCGGCTCTGGTCCGGCCCGGCGACGAAGCCGTCAAGCGAGATCGACATGTGGCAGGTGGTGTCCGGCACCGCGAACCTCCTGAGTGATTGCGACTTGCACGCGGGCGTGTGTGGCGATTCTGGGGAGCTTAGCACGTGATGGCATCCTCGCCGACCGCCTTCAGCGGCTAGTCGCCGATGGTCTCCCTCCAAGTGCACGAGCCGAGCTGCTGGCCCGACGGCGGTCCGAACTTTGGGATGACCTCACTGCAACTGTTTGCAACAGATCAGCTACGACAGAGGGGGCCGTTTGGGATGCCGGCAACGGACGAACCCGAGAGTTCGGACGCCCGTTTGCTTGCAGTTGGCCCATCGAAGCCCGGCACCGATGAGCTTCGTGGATGAGGATGCCCTACCCCATTGGCCCACATTTCAGGGTCAGACGCTTGGCCTAGGGTCCGCCCATTAGATCGCACCCGAAAGTGCCCTGATCCGTTCGCACGATGATAAAGACTTTGGCTTCAGCAGAAGGTGACTGCGCAAATATTTCAGCCCCTCCCGCTGTCCTAGCCTGGGAGGTCAGGCCGGTCATGTCGTGCTCGGCGGGCTTGGCATCGGGACCGCAGTTATATTCGCGGTCGGCAAATTGCACTTTGGAAGGCACTTCCTTGGGCGAAAGGACCCAGTACGACGTTTGTTGATGGACGTTCCATAACCTCACGCAGGCGAGAACCCCTGCAAGCAGCAACGAGAAAAACAGCAATGACAAGGCGATTGGCTTCCCCCGGCTCAGGGAGCAAACGATCCACGTATGCAACGTGAAAATCAATCAAGAGATAAACGAGCATTGACGTCTCCGCAAAGGGAACCTGTGACGTCGCGCCCTCAGCGCCTGGTCTCGTACCTGGTCAGGAGCACGCCGTCGGGAAACGTGCGGGTCTCCACCAGGCTCAGGTTCACCCAGTTGTCCAGGGCTGTGAAGAACGGCGTGCCGCCGCCCACCAGGACCGGATGGGTGACGATCGCGTACACGTCGATCAGCCCGGCGCGCATGGCCGCCGCGGCGAGTGTGGCACCGCCGATGTCCATGAGGCCGCCGTCGTCGGCCTTGAGCCGGGTGATCTCGGTGATCGCGTCGCCGGTGACCAGGCGGGTGTTCCAGTCGACCGTGCTGGTCATGGAGGAGAACACCACTTTCGGCATGTCCCGCCAGCGGCGGGCGAACTCGATCTGCGCCGGTGTGGCGCCAGGCTGCTGGTCGGCGGTCGGCCAGTGGGAGCTCATCGTCTCCCACAGTTTGCGCCCGTACAGCGCCAGGCCCGTCGCCCCCACCCGGTCGGACCACCATTGGAACAGCTCGTCGCTCGGTACGCTCCAGCCGAGGTCGTCGCCGGGCGCGGCGATATAGCCGTCCAGGCTCACGTTCATGCCGAAGGTCAGGTTGCGCATGGCGTCAGTCTCCCGCGAGCCGGTATTCGTTGTACAGACCAGCGCGGTGCGGAAAAGTCATCACCGAGGGCAGGTGTCCACCATGGGTCTTTCGTCCAGTACGTGGAACCTTTACTGGCACCATTCTGCTGATCGGCTCAACGCCGGATATGGCTGGGACGACGGATCCTCGGCTGACCGTGCTCACGCTGCCCAGTACGGAGCTGGGGCGTATGGGCGTCGAGACGCTGGTCGATCAGCTCGAGGAACGGGGCGGTCCCATGCGCCAGGCCGCGGTGATGTGCCGTTTCGAGGAAGGGCAGTCGACGGGACCGGCCCAGCGGAAGCCGTCGTCCACGGCAAGCTGAGCGGAGCAGGGACGGCGCTTATGCTTCAGCCAGCTCAGTCCTCCGGCTCGCCCAATCCGCGGGCGGCCAGCGCCTCGCCCGTGTGGCGGGCATACGCAACGGTGGTGATGAACACCGGCAGGACCAACGCCCGGGGGTTGCGTTCCAGTCCGCGGGCTCGCGCCGAGTCCCGGACATCCGAAAAGGCGCCAGCGATGAACGGGATACTGCGCAGCATGATGGCGATGGTCAGGGCAAACCGCTCGGGGTCAGCGCCGAAGCGCCGGAACGGGCGGGCCAGGGAAACGACGCCGTCGAGTAGCCGGTGCAGCGGCGTGGTGGCCGTCAACAGGGACGCCGCCACCACGCACAGCAGGATGTTCAGCACAATTCGCGCGGCAACGGGCCCGCCCAGCTGCCACCACTGGAAGGCGCCGATGACCAGCAGGATGGGGAGCAGCGGCCGCACGGCGCGGAAAAGGCGCATGGGCCCGGCGCCGCTGAGCAGGAACAGTCCGCACAGAACGGCGAGGGCCGCGGCGGCCAGCCGCCAGTCGACGATCAGGAACGAGGCCATCCCGCAGGCCAGGACCAGCAGGAACTTCAGCCACAGCGGCATGCGGTGGATCAGGGACGTGCCGGGCACGTAGTTGGCGAGCAGGAAGCCATGGCCCCTCACCGGAAGTCGCCGCCTGACAGGCTCCGGGCTGAGATCGAGCGGTAATGCTCGACGGCGGCGGCAGCACCGCCGTCGTACGCTATCTGTCCGGACTCAACCACCAGAACCCGGTCCATGTCCAGCGCCAGCTCCAGGTCATGGGTGGACATTACGATCTGCTGGCTGAGGCCGGCCAGGGTGCGGCGCAGCAGCTCGCGGTTCCGGAGGTCCAGCAGCGTGGAGGGCTCGTCCAGCACGAGAACTCCGGGTTCCACCGCCAGCACGGACGCCAGGGCCAGGAGCTGCCGTTCCCCGCCGGAGAGTTCGTAAATGCTCTGGTCCGCGAGGGGGAGAAGCCCGAAACGGTCCAGGGCGGCGGTGGCCTGCTCCCGGCGCTCCTTCCCGCTCCGCACCGAACGACGGAGCGACAGCTCCACGTCCTCACGCCCGGTGGGCATGACCAGCTGCGAGAGGGGATCGGTGAAGACGAAGCCCACCTGCTGGCGCACGGCACGCACGTTGCGGACGGTGTCCGCGCCGTTGACCGTCACGGTGCCTTCGCTGGGAACCACGAGGCCGTTGAGCAGGCGGAGCAGCGTCGATTTGCCCGAACCGTTGGCCCCGATCACACCGATCCGTTCCTCGGTGAGCTCCAGCGAAATGTCCTGCAGCAGAACCTTGGGGTCAGGGCGGCCGTCAACGGCCACGCTGACCCCCACGTTCCTGAGGGAGATGGTGCTCACTGCTGTGCGGAGGCTTCCGGTGCGGTTGCTTCCGGCGCCGCGGCCTGCGGTGTGGTGGCCCTCTGCGGGAGCTGCCGGACGCGGCGGACCAGCAGGTCGGGGAAGGCCTTGTGCAGGGCGATGGCCACCGTGACGGCGAGGACGTTCTTGATGATGTCGCCCGGGTAGAAGGGGAGGTCGGCGAGGAACGCCTTGGCGAAGTCCAGCTTGGCGTTGACCATCATGCCGGCGATGCCCAGACCGTGGACCAGCACAATGCTCGTGGCCATCGCGGAGACAAACAGCAGCACGGCACGGAACTTCACCGTACGGCGGATAACGACGGCGGCCAGCCAGCCCACCGCCGCTGCGGCGAGGGGGAACGCGATGATGTAGCCGGCGGACGGGCCGGCCAGGATGCCGAGGCCACTGCGGCCGCCGCTGAAGATGGGCAGGCCTGCCAGGCCAAGCAAGGTGTACAGCCCGACGGCGGCGAACGCGCGGCCGGGGCCGAGGGCAAGGCCGGTCAGCATGACCGCGAGGGTCTGGAGCGTGATGGGGACCCCGAGGCCGCCCACCGGGATGGCCGCCACCAGGGCTGACGCCGCGACGAGCGCGGCGAAGACGGCGATGAGTCCGAGGTCGGTGGCGTTCCAGCGTCGGCGTTTTGCCGGCTGCAGGGTGCCGGCGGAATGGGTCTGGGTCATGGGAGGTCCTGTCGAGGGGGTACAAACAATTATCAGCTCGTCTCGACGTTACCGGCCCGGTATTGGCCGCATTTTGTTGGTCTTCTACAAGAGGGACCGCGCGGGGTCTGGCGCTAGGCACAAATACTCGGCCCTTTGGGCGGGGGAAGGCGCTCCTCCGGAGTGGGGAAGGCGTGTTCTGGCAGGGTTGCGCTGGCCGGTAGACTTGAACGGGCCGTTCTCACGGCCGGCATCCCCGGCGTTCCAGCTTTTTCGCCGTGCGGCATGCAACCGGCCGTGCTGCGGCTTCCCTGTTGTGAAAGGCCTTACCTGCTTTGATTACCGTTCAGGATCTTGAACTGCGCGCCGGCGCCCGCCTGCTCATGGACCAGGTGAGCTTCCGGATCGACAAGGGCGACAAGATCGGCCTCGTGGGCCGCAACGGTGCCGGCAAGACCACGCTGACCCGCGTCCTGGCAGGCGAGGGCCTGCCTGCCGCCGGCAAGGTGACCCGCAGCGGCGAGATCGGGTACCTGCCCCAGGACCCCCGGACACCGGATATGGAGCAGCTGGCGCGGGACAGGATCCTGTCCGCCCGCGGCCTGGACATCGTCGTCGGCAAGCTGAAGAAGGCCCACGACGAGATGGCCAGCGAGGACGCCGCGGTCCAGCGTAAGGCCATGAACCGTTACGACCGGCTCGAATCCGAGTTCCTGGCCGCCGGCGGCTATGCTGCCGAAGCCGAGGCCGCAGCCATCTGCTCGAACCTTGCCCTGCCGGACCGCCTGCTGAACCAGCCTCTCAAGACCCTGTCCGGCGGTCAGCGGCGCCGCGTCGAACTCGCGCGGATCCTGTACTCAGACGCCGAGACCATGCTCCTCGATGAGCCCACCAACCACCTCGACGCCGATTCCATCGCGTGGCTCCGTGACTTCCTCAAGAACCACCAGGGCGGACTGATCGTGATCAGCCACGACACCGAGCTGCTCGAAGCCACCGTCAACAAGGTGTTCCTCCTGGACGCCAACCGTGCCCAGATCGACTTCTACAACATGGACTGGAAGCGCTATTTGACGCAGCGCGAAACAGACGAACGCGCCCGCAAGCGGGAACGCGCCAATGCCGAAAAGAAAGCCCAGGTCCTGTTCGACCAGGCCAACAAGATGCGCGCCAAGGCCACCAAGGCTGTTGCAGCCCAGAACATGGCCAAGCGCGCAGAGCGGCTGCTCAGCGGGCTCGAAGCAGTGCGCGAAAACGACCGCGTGGCAGCCCTTCGCTTCCCGGATCCTTCGCCCTGTGGCAAGACCCCGCTCACGGCAGAGGGCCTCAGCAAGTCATACGGCTCGCTGGAAATCTTCACTGACGTGGACCTTGCCATCGACCGCGGATCCAAGGTGGTTATCCTCGGCCTCAACGGTGCCGGCAAGACCACCCTCCTGCGCATGCTCGCCGGTGTGGACCGCCCCGACACCGGTGACATTGTCCCGGGGCACGGGCTCAAGGTGGGCTATTACGCCCAGGAACACGAAACCCTCGACGTCGACCGCACCGTCCTCGAGAACATGCGTTCCTCTGCCCCCGACATGAAGGACGCCGAGGTCCGCGGCATCCTGGGCTCGTTCCTGTTCTCTGGTGATGACGTCGACAAGCCCGCCGGCGTGCTCTCCGGCGGTGAGAAGACCCGTCTGGCGCTGGCCACCATCGTGGCCTCCAGCGCGAACGTTCTCCTGCTGGATGAGCCCACCAACAACCTCGACCCCGCCAGCCGCGCCGAAATCCTGGGCGCACTGCGCAACTACACCGGCGCCGTCGTCCTGGTTAGCCATGACGAAGGCGCCGTGGAGGCCCTCAACCCGGAGCGCGTGGTGCTGCTGCCTGACGGCGTTGAGGACCTCTGGAACGAGGATTACCTGGACCTCATCACGCTGGCCTAGTTTCGCCACCGTTCTTCTGCCGCCAGCCTGCAGAATGTCGACCGGGCCTCGCTAGAGGCCCGTTAATGTCAGACCCCCTCATCAGACTGGTTCTATGGAAGTCATTGGGGGACTCACCGATCACCGGGCCTTAGGGGCCGGTGCCGGTGGGCTGGCTATCGTCGGTGCCAACGCCCTTCAAAGTGGTCCTGCTGAGGGGGACGTGGTTGATGAGGCCTTGGCGCTGCTGTCAGCGGACGCGATCACCGCCGAAGACACCGCGCCGTGTGGTTTCGGGCAGGCCGCGGATTTCGCAGACCGGGTCGAGGTACTCTCCCGGCAGGTGGACCGTCTGCAGGTGCTCGCCGCGGGCGCGGTGGACCGGGCCCGCACCGCAGCGGTCACCGCCGCAGCATCACCCCTCGTCCCCGTCACGGCCGCTGAAGCGGGCCCGGGTCCGGGCGATGACGGCTCCCGGAACACCGTGGAGTTCCTCCGGGGCAGGCTGCGGATCAGCTCCGCCGAAGCCCGCCGCCGGATCGGGCTGGCCGACTCTGTCCTGCCCAGGGCAGGGTTCGGCGGGCAACAGCTCCCCCCGAGGTACCAAGGAGTTGCCGCCGCGGTCAGCACCGCCCAGATCAGCTCCCGCGCCGCAACCACCATCACCCTGGCCCTGGACCGGGCGCAGCATTTCACCACCCCGGACCACACCGCCGTGATGGAACACGACCTGACCCAAGCCGCCGTCGAAAACGACGCCGACTTCCTCACCCGCGTCGCCAAACACTGGGCCGAAGCCATCGACCAGGACGGGACCGAACCCTCCGAAGCGGCCCTCCGGCAAATCCAGGGCGCGTTCATCCGCCGCCCCAAACACGGCCTGCAGCACCTGGAAATTTTCGCCACCACCGAACAGTTCGAAACGCTCACCACCGCCATGAACACCGCCACCAACCCCCGCACCCCGGCCCCTGCAAAAGGCAACGGCAACGACGGGAACGGCGCCGACGGACCAGGCAGTGACGGACCAAGCAGTGGGGCGGGGAACGCTGAATCGGCCAGCCTTGACGGTTGGGACACCGAGGGTGTCCCGGAGGTCTCCCTGGATCACCGCTCACAGGGGCAGATGCGGCTCGACGGGCTCGTCGGCGCCGTCCAGACCGTCCTTACCACCGACATCCTGCCCGCCAACGGCGGACACCGGCCCCAGATCCTGGCCACCATCAACTACCGCGACCTCCTCGCCGACCTTCGGAAGCGACAAGACGCACAATGGGCCCAAGACTCACAGGGGGACCAGGGCACCCAGTGGGACCAGGGCACCGAGGGCCCGCAGCCGGCCTACACCGGCCGGACCAACGCCGGGAGCACCGGCGGCACCGCACTGTTCGCCTTCTCCGGGCCGGTGAACCCGGCCACGATCCGCAAAATTGCCTGCGACGCCGACATCATCCCCGTCGTCCTCGGCAGCCAGGGCCGGATCCTGGACATCGGCCGCGCCTCACGCGTCTTCCCGCCCCACATCCGCAAGGCCATCATGGCCCGGGACCAAGGCTGTGCGTTCCCCGCCTGCACCATCCCGGCTGCGTGGTGCGAAGCCCACCACATCACCTACTGGTCACGCGGCGG
>NZ_QLNP01000077.1 GCF_003261175.1 Arthrobacter globiformis
CGGCCGCCCCGGCGAACCCGCCGCCGCGCTGGCCGGCGGGGGCCGCCGTCGTGCTGGTGCTGGAGCTGACCAGCGCGGAGGCGATGCCGCCGCTGGCGAAGGAGGCGATGACGGCGCCCGCCACGCTCCCGAGGGCCACCAGGACCAGGGCCTCCAGCACGAACTGCAGCCCGATGGTGCGGTGCGGTGCGCCGATGGCCTTGAGGACACCGATCTCGCGGCGGCGCTCACGGACCAGCATGACCATGATCAGCAGGATGATCAGCCCCGCGGTACCGAGTGCGGCGATGAACGCCACCATAGAAATGTTCTTGACGCTGTCCAGGGAGGTGACGGCGGTTTCGAGGTTGCGCTGGCCCTGCGTGACGTCGGCCTTGTCGGTGCCGAGCGCGTCCTGCAGTGCGGTCTTGGCGGCGTCGACGTTCTCCATGCTGTCTACCGTGACGATCATCGTAGATAGTTCGCCGGGCAGCTCGGCCAGGTTCTGGGCAGTGGGCAGCGTGACGTAGAGGGCGTTGTTGCCGAACGCGGTGCCGGCGTCGAACAGGCCGGCGACGGTGAAGGTCTTGCTGTTGATGGTGAAGGTGGAGCCCACCTTGAGGTTGTTCTTTTCGGCGAGGGTGGTGCCCAGCAGCGCCTTGCTGGACGTGGCTGTGTAGTCACCCAGACCGGTACCCGAGGTCAGTTCCAGCGCCTTGCCGGTGCTGTCCACCTCTGCGCCGGTGCCGGTGGCCGTAATGGGAAGGGACCGCGCCGGCTGGGTGGTCGCGGTGCTGCCGGTGGTTCCCGTGGTTGCGGTAGTTCCGGTCGTTCCGGAGCTGTCCTGGTTGCGGGCGCCGAGCGTTCCGGCGTCGACTGCGGCGGTGAGGCTGGTGGTCAGCGTGGTGGGCTGGCCGCCGGGGCCGCCCTGTCCGCCGCCCGGGCCGGCCTGGGTGCCGGCTGCAGTCTGGGCTGCGGCCTCCGTTGCGTTGCGCAGCCTGAGCGCTTTGGTTCCGACGACGGCGGTCACGTTCGGGACGTCCGACGCCGTCGCCGCCTGCTCGGCGGTGAGTGGCTCGCCGCCGCCTTCGAAGCCCTGGCCGCCAGCCGGGTTCACCGTCAGCGCGGTCCCCACCGAAGCATTCAGCTCCTGGACCTTGGCTCCGACGGCCTGGTTGGCCACCAGCATGGCCAAAGCCAGGCCTATGGCCACCGCCAGCACGGCCACAACCGCCGTTGTTCGGACCTTGTTTCTAAACGCATTGCCTACACTTCGGGCGAGGACGCTCACTGCACTCCTTGGGATCAGATGCCGGGGGATTGGCCGGCTTCGGATCCCACACTGGTGCCCGCTGCTGTGCGCGAAACGGGCCGAACCTATGTTTGCGCTGTGAAGCCGGGACAAGCGAAAAGTGAGAGAGCGTCGGGTGAGGGGTTGCGGGAAGTGAGAGAGCGTCGGGTGAGGGGTTGCGGGAAGTGAGAGAGCGTCGGGTGAGGGGTTGCGGGAAGTGAGAGAGCGTTGCGTGGCAAGGCAAGAGCCCCGGCCCTCCCTGGTGAACTGGTCACGTGCGGGGGAGCCGGGGCTCTGCGGTGTCTGTGGTGTTACTTGGTGATCGGGCCGAGAACCGGATCGTCCACGTAGGCCGTCTTGACGTTTTCCTTGGTCACGATGACCGGCTCCAGGAGGTAGGCCGGAACAGTCTTGACCTTGTTGTTGTAGGACTTGTCATCGTTGATCTCAGGCTTCTTGCCGGCCTGGATGTCCTTGACCATGACGATCGAGTGCTCAACGAGCTTGCGGGTGTCCTTGTTGATGGTGGAGTACTGCTCGCCGGCCATGATGGACTTGACGGACTCCTTTTCGGAGTCCTGGCCGGTGACCACCGGAAGCGGCTTGCCGGCAGCCTTGACGGCGGTCAGCACGGCGCGGGCGAGGGTGTCGTTCGGGGACAGGACGCCGTCCAGCGACGCGGAAGTGTAGCTGCCGGTCAGGAGCGTGTCCGCACGGCGCTGGGCGTTTTCTGCCTTCCAGCCCTGGGTCACTGCCTGCTCGAAGGACTTCTGCCCGGAAAGCACCTTCAGCGTGCCGTCGTCGATCTTCGGCTGCAGGACGCTCATGGCGCCGTCGAAGAAGACCTTGGCGTTGGCATCGTCAGGGGAACCGGCGAAGAGCTCGACGTTGTACGGGCCGTCGGGCTTCTTGGCCTTCATGCCGTCCAGCAGCGCCTTGCCCTGCAGCTCGCCCACCTTGAAGTTGTCGTAGGCCACGTAGTAGTCCACGTTCTCGGTGTTCAGCAGCAGACGGTCGTAGGCGATGATGGTGGCGCCGGCGTCCTTGGCCTGCTTCAGCTGGGTGCCCAGCTGGGCGCCGTCGATTGCGCCGACGATGATGACCTTGGCGCCCTTGGTGATCATGGCGCTGATCTGGTTCTGCTGCTCCGAGACACCGCCGTTGGCGAACTGTACGTCCGGCTTGAAGCCTGCCTGGCTGAGGCCGTCGTTGAACAGCTTCTCCGCCAGGACCCAGTTCTCACTGGTCTTCTGGGGGAGCGCGACGCCGATCGAGGAGTCCTTGGGGAACGCCTCGCCACCGGCGGTGCCGCCGCCCGTCGTGCCTGTGTCGGAACGGCCGCAGGCTGTCAGCGCCAGTGCCGCGATGGCAGCGATTGCTGCCGCCTTTCCTGCCTTACCAATCATTCGCATTTGCTCGATTCACTTTCTATAGGGGTGGGAAATGCATCCGGGGAGCGGGCGGTGCTCAGGCTTCCCGGGAGATGGTTTCCTTGGTGGAAGTCACTTCGTCGGGCTGGAGCGCGGTGCCGCCGCTGGGGCGGTTGAAGCCCTGGGTCAGCATGCCGATGATGGAGCGCTTGCCCTGGCTCTTGTTGTAGACGTCGAACGCAACGGCGATCAGCAGGACCAGGCCCTTGATGATCTGGGTCAGGTCGGCGCCGACGCCGAGGAGCTGCAGGCCGTTGTTCAGCACGGCCATGACCAGGCCACCGACGATCGAGCCGATCACGGTGCCGACGCCGCCGGTGACCGCTGCGCCGCCGATGAACACAGCGGCGATGGCATCAAGTTCCCAGCCGACGCCGTCGAACGGGCCGGATGCGGTGGAGCGGCCGACGAAGATCATGCCGGCGAGGCCGGCCAGGATGGCCATGTTCATCATGACCAGGAAGTTGACCTTCTTGGACTGGACACCGGAGAGTTCGGCGGCGTGGCGGTTGCCACCCACCGCGTAGATGTGGCGCCCGACGACGGTCTTGGAGGCGATGAAGCCGTAGATCAAGACCAGGACGGCGAGGATGAGGCCGGGGATGGGGAAGGATGTGCCCGGGCGGCCGGTGGCGAACAGGTAGGTGGCGTAGAGGATCGCGCCGCAGACCAGGATGAGCTTGGTGGCCACCACCCAGCCCTCGGGGACTTCAGCGCCGAGGGCCTTCGCGGTGCGGCGGCTGCGGAGTTCGCTGAAGACCACGAACGCAACGGCGAGCAGGCCCAGCAGCAGGGTCAGGTTGTTGAAGCCGGTGTTCGGGCCGACCTCCGGGAGGTAGCCGGAGCCGATGTACTGGAAGTCGGAAGGGACGGGGATGGTGTTGGACTTGCCGACGAACTGGTTGAAGCCGCGGAAGAGGAGCATGCCGGCCAGCGTGACGATGAAGGCGGGGATGCCCACGTAAGCGGTCCAGAACCCTTGCCACGCCCCGATCAGGGCACCGAGGGCGAGGCCCAGCAGAACGCCGGCGTACCAGGGGATGCCCCAGTCCCGGATGGCCAGCGCCACCGTGACGCCGACGAAGGCCGCCACGGATCCGACTGACAGGTCGATGTGGCCGGCGATGATCACCAGCACCATGCCGATGGCGAGGATCAGGATGTAGGAGTTGCCATTGAAGAGGTTGATCACGTTGCCCGGCGTCAGCGTGCGGCCCTGGGTAGCGAATTGGAAGAAAACGATCAGTGCCACCAAGGCGAAGATCATGCCGAATTGGCGGGTGTTGCCGCCAAAGAGCTTCTTGAGCGCGTTCATTTTGTCAGTCCTTGTTCTGGAAGGTTCTGGAGGGTTCCAGAGGGTCAGGCGGTTTTTCGGGCGGAGGTCATGAGTTTCATGAGGCTTTCCTGGCTGGCGTCGTCCTTGTTCAGGACGCCGGTGATGGAACCTTCGAAGATGGTGTAGATGCGGTCGGAGAGTCCCAGCAGTTCGGGGAGTTCGGAGGAGATCACGATGACGCCCTTGCCCTGGTTGGCCAGTTGCTGGATGATCCCGTAGATCTCGTACTTGGCCCCGACGTCGATGCCGCGGGTGGGCTCATCCAGGATCAGCAGGTCCGGGTCCGTGAACATCCACTTCGCCAGGACCACCTTCTGCTGGTTCCCGCCGGACAGTTTGGCGACGCCCTCCTCCACGGACGGCGTCTTGGTGCGCAGGGACTTGCGGTACTGCTCGGCCACCGTGAATTCCTTGTTCGCATCGACCACCAGGCCCTTGGTGATCTTCTTCAGCGCCGCCGAGACGGTGGTGGTCTTGATGTCGTCCAGCAGGTTCAGGCCCAGCGACTTCCGGTCCTCCGTGACGTAGCCCAGTCCGGCGTCGATGGCCTGCTTGACGTTCTTCAGGTGGAGTTCCTTGCCGTTCTTGTAGATCTGGCCGCTGATGTAGCGGCCGTAGGAACGGCCGAACACCGACCGTGCCAGTTCGGTGCGGCCGGCGCCCATCAGTCCGGCGAAACCGACGATCTCGCCGCGGCGGACGAAGAAGTTCGAACCCTTGCAGACCAGGCGGTCCTGCACCTGCGGGTGCCCGACCGTCCAGCCCTTGACCTCGAACAGGACCTCCCCGATCTTGGGTTCGTGGTCCGGGAACCGTGATTCCAGGGTGCGCCCCACCATGCCTTTGATGATGCGGTCCTCGTCGACGCCGTCGGCCTTCACGTTGAGCGTCTCGATGGACTTGCCGTCACGGATGATGGTGATGGAGTCGGCGATCTGTTCGATCTCGTTGAGCTTGTGGGAAATGATGATGGACGTGATGCCGCGGCCCTTCAGGCCGAGGATCAGGTCCAGCAGGTGCTGGGAGTCGGATTCGTTCAGTGCGGCAGTCGGCTCGTCCAGGATGAGGAGCTTCACGGACTTGTTCAGCGCCTTGGCGATCTCCACCAGCTGCTGCTTGCCGACGCCGATTTCCTTGATCGGGGTGTCCGGGTCCTCGCGCAGGCCCACCCGGGCGAGCAGCTCACGGGAGCGGGTGCGGGCCTCGGCCCAGTCGATCACGCCGCGCTTGACCGGTTCGTTGCCCAGGAAGATGTTCTCGGTGATGGACAGCTCCGGGATGAGCGCCAGTTCCTGGTGGATGATCACGATGCCGGCGTGTTCGCTGGCCCGGATGTCCTTGAACTGCTGGACCTCGTTCTGGTACACGATGTCGCCGTTGTAGCTGCCGTAGGGATACACGCCGGAGAGGACCTTCATAAGGGTGGACTTTCCGGCGCCGTTTTCCCCGCAGATCGCGTGGATCTCCCCGGCCTTCACCACCAGGTTCACATCGGACAAGGCTTTAACGCCCGGGAATTCCTTGGTGATGGAGCGCATCTCCAGAAGAACCGGCTCGCTCTGCGTGTTGAGGGACGTCATGTGCCCTTACGCCTCCAATGCATTGACTTCGTTGTCTTCCCTGCAATCTGCAGGGCCGTCTGATGAAAAAAGTAGATGGAGCATGCCCTTGTCGTCAAGTCTTTAACGCAACGGCGGCATAACGAAACGCTACGTGCGCCGGATTCCGGCGTGCTGGAAGACCAAGGATGCGGCGCCCAGGGCCTCCGCGCGGTCGTTCAGGGACGACATGGTCAGGATGGTGGTTTCGCCAATCACCGGGACGGCGTGCCGCACCAAACCTCGCCGGATGGGATCCAGCAGGATGTCGCCCAAGCCCGCCAGAGGGCCGCCCACCACGATCACCTCGGGGTTGATCAGGTTGGCCACGTTCCCCAGCGCCCTGCCCACCGCAAGACCCGCGTCGTCCACCACGCGCAGGGTGGCTGCATCCCTCGCCAGCGCCTTGCGAACGATGTCCTCGGGTGTCAGCGGACGCTCCTCGCCCCGGCTCAGCAGTTCGATCATGGTGGTGGTGGATGCGATGGTCTCCAGGCACCCCCTGTTGCCGCAGCGGCAGATCAGCCCGTGTTCGTGGATGGTCGCGTGGCCGATTTCGCCGGTGATCCCGACGTTGCCGTAGTACGGGTTGCCGTTGAGGATCAGGCCCGCGCCGATGCCTGACCCGATCTTCATGAACAACAGGTTGCTGATGCCGCTGTGCGGCCCCCACGTGACCTCGGACAGAGCACCGAGATTCGAGTCATTGTCTACGAATATGGGGAACTGGAACGCCTCTTCGAGGCGTTCCAGGATATCGATGCCCACCCATTCGGGCAGGATCGCCCCCTGCGCGACGGTGCTGGTGCGGCGGTCAATCGGGCCGGGAATTCCGACGCCGGCACCCACCACGGCGCTGCGCTCCACGCCGCTGTCCGCCAGCAATTTTTCGAGCAGGGCGACGGCGGCCTGGATGCCCTGCTCCGCCTGGTGTCCGAGGGGCAGTAGTACCGATTCCTCGGCGATGATGTGGTAACTGAGCGAGGCCAGAACCACCCGCAGGTGCCGCCGGCCAAAGTCGATGCCCACCGCCACGGCACCGTTGCTGTTGAGTCGGACGTTAAGTGCGCGCCGGCCGGAACTGGTGGTCGGCTCGGTGGACGCCAGCCCGGAGTCCTGCATGATCTTGACGATGTTGGACACTGTCGCGGTGGACAGTCCCGTCTGCCGCGCCAGTTCCGCCTGGGTGGAAGGGCCATTGAGCAGGCATTCAATGATCCGCTGCTGGTTCAGGTGCCTGAGGGCGGATTGCGACCCGGGGTTTTTGGTTCGGCTCCTCGTTGAGCGCGCTGGTGAGGGCATGAAATGAACATTGCACCATCGGCGGCCTTGTAGTCAAGAAGTTAACGCAAGGACACGGCATCTGGAATAGTGAAAGTGCCGGGCAATCTGTCCCATGGGCGGTGCGGTGCGGTGCAAATGGGCCCTGATGGGATGCCTCCGCCGCGGATACGCTGAGTGAAACGGCGTCCGGTGTTGGGCGGGCGTCCACGAAGACTTGAGGTGATCACGGTGAAGCTGGCGCTGATGCAGGCGAACTCCAGTGTTTTGGACATCGAACGGAACTGCGCAGCCATCGACCGCGCGGCTCAGACGGCCGCGGAGGCAGGCGCCGCGGTGCTCCTGACCCCCGAGCTTTTCCCGGTGGGCTACGCCCCGCTGCGGGTCAGGGCGGAGCTGGACCCCCGGACGCTGCCCGACATCCGGCGCACCCTTGCCGGCATCGCTGCCACCCACCGGATCGCCCTGGTCTACAGCCTGCCTGCCGTCACGGCCGATGGGCAGTGGCAGATCACCGCGACGCTCCTGGACTGTGCCGGAGAAGAGCTCCTGACGTACGCCAAGGTCCACCTCTTTGGCCCGGAGGAGCGCAAGGCGTTCAGCCCCGCGGAAGCAGCCCCCGCCGTCGTCGATCTGGGTGGCGTCAAAACCTCGTTGGCCATCTGCTACGACGTGGAGTTTCCCGAAACCGTGCGCGCCGCTGCAACGGAGGGGGCCGACCTGCTCCTGGTTCCCACGGCGCTGGCGCACGGCTTCGAATCGGTGCCGCAGGTGCTGCTGCGGGCCCGCGCGCTGGAGAGCCAGCTGACCGTGGCTTATGCCAATCACTCCGGGGACGAGGACGGCTGCACTTTCCTGGGCGGAAGCGTCATTGCCGGCCCGGACGGCGAACTGCTCGCCGCCGCCGGTCCGGGCCCGGAACTGCTGTTCGCCGAGGTTAGCGCCGAGGCGGCCCGGCTGGCGCGGGATGCTGTGCCCTATCTGCGCGAACGGCGGCCGGATGTTTACCGCACCTGGGACGGGACCGGACGGCCTTAGTCGGGGCCGGCCGGCAGTTCGTCCACGTACTGCAGTGCAATCCAGAGTTCGGCCCGGACCTGCGCCTGGTTCAGGTCGGTGTCCAGCAGTTCGGCCACAGCATTGACCTGCCGCCGGACGCTGTTGCGGTGCAGTCCCAGCGTTTTGGCGGTGGCATCCCAGTTCCCGTTCTCGCCGAGCCATGCCCTCAGTACGGACAAATGCGCGGTGCGGCGTTCGCTGTCCTGGCTGAGCAGGGGCTCCAACAACCGGCCGGCCAGCATGGTTCCGGCCTCCTGGCCCAGCAGACCAGCGACTGTCCACGTCACTTCACCCACCCGGGCGCTCTTGCCCGTGCTCTGGACTCTTTGCCGCAGAGCGGTCACCCGCTGGTAGGCGCTGCTCAGGTCCGTGAGCTCGGTGGCATCGCCGATGACCAGCCGCCAGCCGAGCTTCTCCACTTCAGCCAGCAGCGCGTCGTCCACTTTGAGCCGGGTGATGGCGGCGAAACCGTAGTCCGTGAGCTCCACGAGCTTGGTGTCGAACAGGCGGCGCCACTGCAGCAGCTCCCGTACCGGGCTTTCCGCGGTCCGTCCGGCGGCCGGCCCCACCCTGTTTCCCTGCACGACGCGCAAGGGGCCGGAGCGCGTGGAGGAAGTGCTCTGGGCCAGCAGGTCCCGGAGGCCGTTGATGTGCCGAGCTCCGCCGGAAGCGAGGCTGTCCGGGTGAAGCAGGAGGGACGTGGCCAGCTGGCTCGGTGCCAGGGAACCGCTGGTCCGTTGCCGGACCAGCAGCTCAAGGAGTCCGACGGCGGAGGAGACAACGCTGTTCTGCGCCGGAGTCAGGGGCGCATCAGTGCCCAGCACCAGCGCGCCAAGGTTGGCGTCGCGGGTGCTGCGCAGCGGGTGCCCGAAGACGAGCGCTGAGCCAGGGACATTGAAGGTATCCATCTCCACCCGCGGCCCGCTGCCACCCAGCAGCCTGTCGAGCAGCGGCTGCAGGGTGGCGGCATCGACGCCCGAGCCAGCCCGGGCGCGCACCCGCCCGTCCGCGCCGACCAGCATTGCCCAGACCGGGACCCGCTGGACCAGGGCGGCCAGGAGCTCATGTTCGGGCCGGGCGGACAGGACTGCGCGCATCAGCTGCCGGTTCGTATCCGCGAGGTGGCGGAACACCTTCGCGTTCTCCGACTCCAGCAGCTGTGAGAACTCGAGCCCAATGGCAGCGAACGGGACCGTGCTGGGCACTCTCACCAGGGTCAGGTTGTGCCGGACACAGGCGTCCACCACAGTGTCCGGCACGGCGCTGAAGTACGGTTCCAGGCCAAAGCCCAGGGCCCCCACCCTGGCCTTCACCAGGCGCCCAACGTAGGCGTCAACCCGGGCGGCGTCACCCGCGTCGCCAACGAAGGGCAAACCTGCCGTGAGGAGGAATTCTCCGTCGAGCAGGTAGGGCGTGGGGTCCTCCAGCTCACTCGGCTCAACCCACCGCAGCAGTCCCGGACCGTTGCCGCCGTCGTGAAGAACGGTGAGCTCCGGCGGCAGCTTCGCCAGGAACTGTTCCAGGGTGACGACGCTCAGCCGCTCCGCCGCCGCCCTGGCTGCCGGCGCCGTCCGCGTCCCCGCCTCAGGCGACATCCGGTGCACCGTCCCCTGGCTCCTCGTAATCCGGGCACTCGTGTGCCTGCGGGAGGCGGTAAGCGCGGGGTAGACGCGGTGCGATCCTGTTGATGATCTCGTCGCCGTGGCTTCCGATCGCGGCACCCCACTCGTCGGCGCTCGCGGCCCCGTTCCGGGGATCGCCGAACAGGACGGCCGTGTCACCAACGCTGACACCGCCGGGCTCAGGACCCAGATCCACCATGAACTGGTCCATGCACACCTTGCCGATCACGGAAACCCGCCTGCCGCCCAACTGCACCACACTCCGGCCGGAAATGCCCTTCGGGATACCGTCGGCGTAACCCAGCGGTATCAATGCCAGGGACCTCGGCTCGTGGGTGATGGCCTGGTGCTCGTAGCTCACGCCGGTGCCGGCCGGAACCTTCTTGACTAGCACCACGGGGGCGGTCACTGACAGGGCCGGGCGGAGACCATAGTCGGCCGGGTTAAGGTGGTCCGCCGGGGCAAGTCCATAGATGGCCAGCCCCGCGCGCACCATGTCGAAGGCGAATTCCGGCCGGTCCAGGATATTTGCCGAACTCGAGACGTGACGCAGTTCCGGATCCAGTCCTGCCTCACGGGCCTGCCGGACGGCCGTCTCAAAGGCATCTACCGCATCGGCATTTCCAGGGTGGGCGGGAACGTCCGCCCACGCCAGATGGGTCCAGATGCCCCTCACCGTAAGATGCCCGGCGAGTTCCGCTTTCCGTGCTGCCGCCACCAGATCAGCCCAGTCCTCCGCGCGGGCGCCGCCACGGCTTAGGCCGGTGTCCAACTCGAGATGGACGGCGGCTGGCTGTCCAAGGGAGCGGGCTATGCCCGCAACGATGTCCAGTTGGGTGACACCTCCCAGGGAGATGTCGACATCGTGGCTGATTGCCTCACGGATCGTTTCGCTCGACGCGGAGGCGAGGTACAGCCACGACAGCACAGGTGCCGTGATGCCCGCCTCGCGCAGGGCCAGGGCCTCGGTGAGCTGCGCGGTACCCAGCCAGTCGGCGCCGGCGGCGAGGGCTGCGCGGGCCACGTCGATTAGGCCGTGGCCATAGCCGTTTCCCTTCACTACGGCCATGAAATGGGAGGCCGGGGTGAGCGCCCGGAGGGCCCGGACATTGTCTGAAATGGCGGAAAGATCAACGCTGACCTGCCCGGAAAGCACCGCCTCTGGCGTGCTTGTCTGTTGTGCATTACGTCTCATGCCAAAACACTATAGGTCATTTTGCACAACGGTGAGACGCGGCTCACACGCCTAGGCTGGAGGGACGGAAAGCCCCAACTACCAATGAACGGACGTCAATGATGACTGTGCCCACCCAAGCAGGACAGCGGCCTCCCGTGCAGGCCGGCCGCCCCGGACTGGCAGCCCAGCTGCTCCGCCGCAAGCCGATCTGGCAAATGGTCCAGGAAGCCGAGACAGGCCACGGCGGAACCCGTCTGGTCCGCAGCTTCGGGGTCCTGCAGCTGACGATGATCAGCGTGGGGGCCACCCTCGGCACCGGCATCCTCGTGATCCTGGGCGAATCCGTGCCGCTGGCGGGACCGGCCATCTGGATCTCGTTCGCCATCGCCGGCCTGGCCGCGCTGCTGTCCGCCGTGTCCTACGCCGAAATGGCTGGCCTGGTGCCGGCGGCGGGCTCCAGCTACTCGTACACGTACGCCACCATGGGCGAGGGCATGGCCTGGATCTGCGGCTGGTGCCTAGTGCTCGAGTATGCGGTTTCCGTGGCAGCGGTGGCAGTGGGCGCAGGCCAGTACGTCAACGAGACGCTGGCAGTCTTCGGACAGGTCCTGCCCGATGCGGTCTCGCAGCCGCCGGGCGACGGCGGTCTGGTCAATATCCCGGCCATGCTGATCGTGGTGCTGGCCATGATCCTGCTGGTGCGCGGCGCCAAGGAGAGCGCGTGGATCAACACGGTGATCGTGCTGGTCAAGGTGGGCATCCTGGTCTTCTTCTGCGCGGTGGCCTTCACCGCTTTCAACGGCGGCCACTTCGAGCCGCTCCTGCCCATGGGCGCCGCCGGCGTTTCGGCTGCCGCCTCCCGGGTGTTCTTCTCCTACATCGGCTTTGACGCCGCCTCCACCGCCGGCGAGGAAGCCCGCAATCCCAAGCGCGACCTGCCCCGGGCCATCATGCTCTCCATGCTGATCGTCACCACTATCTACGTGCTGGTTGCCGTTGCCGCCATCGGTGCCCGCCCGTGGGGCTGGTTCGACGGCACCGAAGCCGCACTGGTGAAGATCCTGGAGGAAACCACCGGCCAGCCGTGGATCGCACTGGTGTTCGCCGTCGGCGCTGTGCTCGCCATCGCCAGCATTGTACTGACCGTCCTCTACGGACAGACCCGCATCCTTCTTTCCATGTCCCGCGACGGACTGGTTCCCCGCGTCTTTGGCCGCGTTTCCCACCGCACCGGCACGCCCGTTGCCGGAACGCTGATCGTGGGAACCGCCGTCGCCCTCACCGCCGGGCTGGTCCCGCTCGGGGCGCTCGCAGACGCCACCAGCATCGGTACCCTGTTCGCCTTCGCCCTGGTGAACGTGGCCGTCATTTACCTTCGCCGCAGCCGGCCGGAACTCACCCGGACCTTCCGGGTTCCCCTGTTCCCACTGACACCGATCCTGGGCGCGCTGATGTGCGTCTACCTGATGGCCAACCTGGGTGCAGAAACGTGGGTGACCTTCGGGATCTGGATGCTCGTGGGACTGGCCGCCTACTTCGGCTACGGCAGGCGGCACTCGCGGGTGGCCGCGCTGGGGCAGGAGGAATACCGTGAACTATCCGGCCGTGATTCTTCCCCAGCTCCCGTATCCGCTGCACAGACAACTTCCCACCAGTAAGACAAAACACGAGACCACGGAGACAGACCTTCCATGACAACCGCTACCGAACTGCCGGCCTCCGACCCGTCCAGCGCCACCACCACTGTTCCCGGCCTGCCGGGGGAACCGGGCCAGGCTCCGGTGACCATGCTGAACCCGGACTTCCCGTTCAGCTACGACCACTACCTGTCCCACCCGGACGGACTGGGTTCGGTCCCGCCGGAACTGCACGGCACCGAAGTCGCCGTGGTGGGTGCCGGGCTGTCCGGGCTGGTGACCGCATATGAGCTCATGAAGCTTGGGCTGCGTCCGGTGCTCTACGAAGCGGACCAGCTCGGCGGGCGGCTGCGTACCGCCAGCTTCCCGGCGGCCCCCGATGTGGTGGCAGACCTTGGTGGCATGCGGTTCCCGGTTTCCGGCAAGGCGTTCTACCACTACGTGGACCTGCTGGGACTGGAGACGCAGGACTTTCCCAACCCGCTGGCCCCGGCCACCTCCAGCACCGTGATTGAGCTGGCGGGGCAGAAGCACTACGCCACAACCTCGGCGGACTTACCGCCGTTCTTCCGCGAAGTGGCCGACGCCTGGAAGGCCGCCGTGAACGACGGCGCGCAGTTCACCCAGATGCAGGAAGCCATCCGGGCGCGGGACACAGCCAGGATCAAGGAACTGTGGAACGAGCTTCTTCCGGAGCTCGACGAGGAGACCTTTTACGGCTTCATCGCCGGCAGCCAGGCGTTCCGGAAGGCGGGCTTCGCACACCGCGAGGCGTTCGGCCAAGTCGGCTTCGGCACCGGCGGCTGGGACACCGACTTCCCCAACTCCATCCTCGAAATCCTCCGCGTCGTCTACACCGACGCCGACGACCAGCACCGCCTCATCGCCGGGGGAGCGCAAAGGCTCCCCGAGGCACTCTGGCGCCACGCGCCGTCGGGCATGGTGCACTGGCCGGAAGGGACGTCCCTGGCATCCCTGCACTCCGGCTCCCCGCGCGGAGCAGTGGAGCGGATCAGCCGTGACGCCGACGGCAACCTCCGCATCCGGGAGCGCTGGGGGAGGGAAGCCTCCTACCCTGCGGTGGTCACCACCTGCCAGTCGTGGCTGCTGTCCACCAGGATCCACACCGAGGAGGCCCTGTTCCCGGCTGCGCTGTGGACGGCGATAGAGCGCTCGCACTACATGCAGTCGTCCAAGACCTTCGTGATGGTGGACCGGCCATTCTGGAAGGACATCGATCCGAAAACCGGCAGGGAAGTGCTGTCCATGACGCTCACGGACCGGCTCAACCGGGCCACCTACCTGCTTGACAACGGCCCGGACCAGCCTGCCGTGATCCTGCTGTCCTACACCTGGAACGACGACGCGCTGAAGTGGCTGGCGCTCGACGCCGACGAACGCGTGGAGCTGATGCTGCACTCGCTCGAGCAGATCTACCCCGGCGTGGACATTGCCAGCCACATCGTGGGCCAGCCCATCACCGTCTCCTGGGAGGCCGACCCCAACTTCATGGGCGCGTTCAAGGCCAACCTGCCCGGCCACTACCGCTACCAGCAGCGGCTCTTCACGCACTTCAAGCAGGACCAGCTGCCGGAAAGCCAGCGCGGCATCTTCCTCGCCGGCGACGACGTTTCCTTCACCGCCGGCTGGGCAGAGGGCGCCGTGACCACCGGCCTGAACGCGGTGTGGGGCGTGGTGAACCACCTCGGCGGCTCATCTGCACTCGGCAATCCCGGCCCCGGCGACCTGCTGGACGAACTGGGCCCGATCAGCCTGGACTGAGGCGCGGCCCGCTGGTTGAGTTAGGGGGCGGTTGGGGAGCGAAACCGGTCAGCGGCCGCTTGCGTGGAGTTCGCGGTGCGCCTGGGCGAGCTCGCGGTAGTGCGCTGCGTTGCGCTTCACGCCGTCGAACTCCTCATCGGTGAGTTCGCGGCGGACCTTGGCCGGGACCCCGGCCACCAGCGAGCGGGGCGGGACTACCGTCCCTTCCAGCACGACGGCGCCGGCCGCCACGAGCGAGCCGGCGCCGATCACCGCCCCGTTGAGGATGGTGGCGCTCATTCCGATGAGGCAGTCGTCTTCCACGGTGCAGCCATGGACGACGGCGCTGTGCCCGATGCTGACCCGCGCCCCCACGCTGCAGGGGAAGCCCGGGTCGGCATGCAGCACCACGTTGTCCTGCAGGTTGCTGCCGGTGCCCACGGTGATGGCGGCGGTGTCCGCGCGCACCGAAACGCCGTAGAACGCGCTGGCGTCCTCGGCGAGCGTGGCGCGGCCGATGACCGATGCCGTCGGCGCAACGAAAACGGAGGGGTGGATGTCCGGCGTGTCACCGGCGAAGGGATAAATGGGAGCCATGCCCCCAGCCTAGGACACGGCGACCTGATGACCCCTCCTGCCGGGAGGCCGTCAGTGGGCTCCGCCGACGTTTAGGACGACGACGCCGGCCACCACCAGTGCGATCCCGAGGACCTTCATCAGGTTCAGTTCCTCGCCGAGGAAGACGGCACCGATCGCCACGATGGCAACCGTTCCGAGGCCTGACCACAGGGCATAGGCGACTCCGACCGGCACGCTCTTGACCACCTGCGACAGCAGGGCGAAGGCAACCCCGTAGGCCCCCAGGCACCAGACGCTGGGCCAGAGCCGGCTAAATCCTTCTGTCGACTTCAGGAGGCTGGTGCCCAGGACCTCCGCGGCGATCGCCAGTGCCAGATACACGTAGCCCAAGACGTATTGTCCTCTCTCATTGCTGGGGCCCGACCGGCGTGCTGCCGGCGTTGCGCACCCAAGGTCCCATCCTAGGTGCGCACAGGGCGGCGGAGGTGAGCCAGGTCCAGCTCGCCCAGCGGGTGATGAGCATCTGCTGGGCTGCGCTTCTGCTCGGCGAGCAGCTGGCGCGGGCCACTATTGTCGGCGGAGTCGCGGTCGTACTCTGCGCCGGCGCCGCCGTCCGCGTACGGCTCAACCGACCGCCAGCGCCCTAGGGAAGGACGACGGCGATCGGCGCACCCGGTTCTGCCACCCGCTCAAGCTCCCGCACGACGTCGTCCGCCTGATCCGCCGTGAGCCCTTCCAGCGACTGGACAGCCCAGACCGCCGGGAAAGTATTCGCGGCGAACGGCAGGCGCGCGGGCTCCGCCACGGAGACGCTCAGCCGGCGGGCCATTGCGTATCTCACGTTGCCGTCGAAGGGGTCAACGCCGGTGTAGTGGATGCCGGCCTCGACGAACCGGAGGCCGTCGTCGCCCGGGCCGCAGCACACGTCCAGCACGGCGTGCCTGCCCTGTGCCTTGAGGAGGGCGATGAAGGGTTCCAGTGAAGTTTCCGTCAGCAGAGTCATCGTGTTAACCAGTCTTGGTTAAAGCCCGCCGGGTGTGAACCGCTGGCCAGCCCCGCAGGCGGAGTGTCAGTTAAAAACGACCGTCCGGTTGCCGTCCAAGAGCACGCGGTGTTCGGCGTGCCATTGCACGGCCTGGGCCAGGGTGCGGCCTTCCACGTCCCGGCCCATCTGCACGAACTGCTCCGGCGTGCGCGCGTGGTCCACCCGGATGACTTCCTGCTCGATGATCGGGCCCTCGTCCAGCGCGGCGGTGACGTAGTGCGCCGTGGCACCGATCAGCTTCACGCCGCGGGCATGGGCCTGGTGGTACGGCTTGGCGCCTTTAAAGGACGGCAGGAACGAGTGGTGGATGTTGATGGCCTTGCCGGTCAGCTCGGTGCACAGGTCATCGGAGATGATCTGCATGTAACGGGCCAGGACGGTCAGTTCCACGCCCTCTTCGGCGATGATCTTGCGCAGCTGGTCCTCGGCCTGATCCTTCGTGTCGGCAGTCACCGGGATGTAGTGGAACGGAATGCCGTAGAACTCGGCCAGTCCCGCCAGGTCGCGGTGGTTGGAGACGATCGCGGGGATCTCGATAGGGAGCGTGCCGGAACGCTGCAGGAACAGGAGGTCGTTCAGGCAGTGGGCGGACTTGCTTGCCATCAGCAGGGTGCGGACCTTCCGGCCCACGGGGTTCAGGTTCCACTGCATGCCGAAGGCGTCGGCCACCGGCTCCAAGGCAGCAACCACTTCGCCCTGGGAAGCGGTGGTGGTGGCTTCCACGCGCATGAAGAAGGTCCCGGTGGACTCGCTGCCGTACTGCTGGGAGTCCGTAATATTGCAGCCCGCTACGAGCAGGGCGCCGGCCACGGCGTGGACGATTCCCGGGCGGTCCGGGCAGGACAGGGTTACGACGTACGATTTGGCGAGCTGGTCTTCATTCACGAAGAACAGCCTACCCGCGCGTCGGCCCCGCTTTTGATAGTGTGGTGGCGTCGCAACTGGCGTTTGGGTGGCTAACCACCAGGGAGCGGCATTCACGAAGACCACGGATCGTACGCCTGGGCCGAGGGTCATGTTTTGCCGGTAGCGCTGCGCTTCTCGAAGAGCGGCCACCCGATTGCGCTGCGGCGCCCTGAATAGACCTGCGCCCGGTACGTTTCCGGATGGTGGTCACTGACGGGCGGAGCAACGTTCCAGCCGGTAGCCTGACCTTTAGTAGTGCCCATCCCTAGCCAGGAGTTCTTCGTGACCACCTCACCGACTTCCGTTAGCACCTCCGCCGTCAGCGACCAGCCGCTGGCTGAGCTCGATCCCGAGATCGCCGCAGTACTGGACCAGGAACTCGGCCGCCAGCGCGGCACCCTGGAAATGATTGCCTCCGAAAACTTCGCCCCCCGCGCCGTCATGGAAGCCCAGGGCTCCGTTCTGACCAACAAGTACGCCGAAGGCTACCCGGGCCGCCGCTACTACGGCGGCTGCGAGTACGTCGACGTCGCCGAGCAGTTGGCGATTGACCGGGTCAAGGACCTGTTCGGTGCCGAATACGCCAACGTCCAGCCACACTCCGGCGCGCAGGCGAACGCCGCCGCGCTCTCCGCCATGATCACCCCCGGTGACAAGATCCTGGGCCTGTCCCTGGCCCACGGCGGACACCTCACGCACGGCATGAAGCTGAACTTCTCCGGCAAGCTCTACAACGTGGCCGCCTACCAGGTGGAGCAGGACACCTTCCGCGTTGACATGGACAAGCTCCGCGAGCAGGCCATCGCCGAGAAGCCGCAGGTGATCATCGCCGGCTGGTCCGCCTACCCGCGCCACCTCGACTTCGCCGCGTTCCGCTCCATCGCCGATGAAGTGGGTGCCCTGCTCTGGACGGACATGGCACACTTCGCCGGCCTTGTGGCAGCAGGCCTGCACCCGAGCCCGGTGCCGCACTCCGACGTCGTCACCTCCACCGTGCACAAGACCCTCGCCGGTCCCCGCTCGGGTGTGATCCTGGCCAAGCAGGAGTGGGCCAAAAAGCTCAACTCCAACGTCTTCCCTGGCCAGCAGGGCGGACCGCTCATGCACGTCATCGCCGCCAAGGCCGTGGCCTTCAAGATCGCCGGCACCGCCGAATTCAAGGAGCGCCAGGAGCGCGTCCTGGAAGGCGCCAAGATCATCGCCGACCGCCTCAACCAGTCCGACGTTGCCGAGGCAGGCGTCTCCGTCCTCACCGGCGGCACCGACGTTCACCTGGTCCTGGTCGACCTGCGCAACTCGCAGCTGGACGGCCAGCAGGCCGAGGACCTCCTGCACTCCGTGGGCATCACCGTCAACCGCAACGCCGTGCCGTTTGACCCGCGCCCGCCGATGGTCACCTCCGGCCTGCGGATCGGCACCCCGGCCCTGGCCACCCGCGGCTTCGGCGCCACGGAATTCACCGAGGTTGCCGAGATCATCGCCACGGCACTGAAGGCCGGCTCCGCCACAGACGTCGAGGCCCTGCAGGCCCGCGTGGACAAGCTCGCCGCCGACTTCCCGCTGTACCCGCAGCACGAGCAGTGGTAATCCATGACTGAAACCGCAAAAACCGCGCAGATCCTTGACGGCAAGGCTACCGCCGCAGCCATCAAGGCCGAGCTGACCGAACGCGTGGCCGCACTCAAGGCCAAGGGCGTCACTCCGGGACTGGGCACCATCCTGGTGGGGTCTGACCCCGGCAGCACCTGGTACGTGGGCGGCAAGCACAAGGACTGCGCCGAGGTGGGCATCAACTCCATCCGCCGCGACCTGCCCGAGGAAACCACCCAGGACGAGCTCCTGGCAGTGGTCCGCGAGCTGAACGACAACCCGGAGTGCACGGGCTACATCGTCCAGCTGCCGCTGCCCAAGCACATCGACCAGGACGTCATCCTGGAGGCCATGGATCCGGACAAGGACGCCGACGGCCTGCACCCGATGAACCTGGGCCGGCTCGTGGCCAACATCAGCGGCCCCATGAAGTCCCCGCTGCCCTGCACCCCCAAGGGCTGCGTGGAACTTCTCACCCGGCACGGCATCGACCTGAAGGGCAAGCGCGTCCTCGTGGTGGGCCGCGGCGTGACCATCGGCCGCCCGGTTGGCCTGCTGCTGACCCGCAAGGATGTCAACGCCACCGTGGTGCTGGCCCACACCGGCACCGCGGACCTGCCGGCCGAACTCCGGCAGGCCGACGTCGTGATCGCCGCGGCCGGCGTGCCGCACCTGGTCAAGGCGGAGGACCTGAAGCCCGGCGCTATCGTGCTCGACGTCGGCGTGAGCCGTGTGGACGACGGCACCGGTAAGGCCGTGGTCACCGGAGACGTGCACCCGGACGTTGCCGACGTCGCCGCCTGGCTGTCCCCGAACCCGGGCGGCGTGGGTCCGATGACACGCGCCATGCTCCTGGCCAACGTGGTGGAAACCGCGGAACGCCAAGCGGGCATCGCGTAACCCCGATCCTGGTAGGGCGTCTACTCCTTCAGGAGTAGGCGCCCTACGCCGTTAAGCCGACGACGGTCGGGGCCTTCCCGGCTAGGCTCGGACATATGCAGCGCCGTTTCCGGGGACCGCCCACAGCAGCCATCGTGGTTGCCGTGGCCGTCTTCGAGGTGGTGGGCACCGTCTTCGCATCCGCCCGGCAGCCGGACCACCGGCCGCTGGATGCACTCGCGTTCGTCCTGCTGCTGGCGGGACCGGCCTCCCTGTCGCTGCGGCGCCGTGCCCCGCTGGTGATGCTTCCGGCCGCGGCGGCGTCCGTCGCGGCTTATCTGGCACTCGGCTACGCGTGGGGGCCGGTGTTCCTGTCCCTGGCGCTGGCGATCATGTTTTCCGCCGCTGCCGGGAAGCGTTGGCAGACCTGGACCGTGGCCGGGTCATGCGCAGCCGTCCTGGTAGCCGCGGCGGCCGGCGGCGACGAGTTCGCCCTGATCAGGGCGTTTGCCGGCACCTCGTGGCTGGCCATTCTTGTACTGCTGGGGGAGGGTGTGCGGCTGCGCACCGACCGGGTGGCCGAACGACGCCGCCAGCACGAGGCCCGGGAGCAGGCCGCCCGCGACGAGTACCGGCTGACGCTCGCCCGGGACATCCACGACGTCGTTGCGCATTCCCTGTCGCTCATCAACGTCCGTGCCTCCGTGGCGCTGCACCTGGGGGAGAAGGACCCCGCTCAGTTCCGCCCCGCGCTGGAAGCCATCAAGACCGCGAGCAAGGATTCGCTGGCCGAGGTCCGCCAGCTCCTGGGCGTGCTCCGCGAGGACGCCCCGCTGACTCCCGCGCCGCCGCCGCGGCTGGACCGTATTCCAGGGCTCGCCGACGACGCCCGCCGCGCGGGGCTGGAAGTCAGCCTGACCCAGCCGGAGGCCGCTGCTGTGCGGCAGCTTCCGAACCCCGTCCAGGAAGCGGCATACCGGATCGTCCAGGAGGCGCTGACCAACGTGGTGCGGCATTCCGGCGCCCGGAAGGCCGCCGTCGTCCTTGCCCTGGAGGGCACGACGCCGGGGGGAAACCCGGGAGGGCAGCTCACCGTGACCGTTGACGACGACGGCGCGGGGGCCACCGGAGTGCCGGAAGGCAACGGGGTGACGGGGATGCGGGAGAGGGCGGCCGCCGTGGGCGGTTCGCTGCAGGTGGCGCCGCTAAACCTTGCGCCGCTGCATCCGGGCTGGCGGGTCCGCGCGGTGCTACCGGTCACCCGGCCGCTGGCCGGCCCCTTGCCGGGACCCGAACGGGAGACGCGGTGATCCGCATCCTGCTGGCCGATGACCAGACCCTCATCCGCGCGGGCTTCCGCGCCCTCCTGAACGCCGAACCGGACATGGACGTGGTGGCCGAGTGCGGCACCGGCCGCGACGCCGTCCGCCTGGCCGCCCGGGAGCGTCCCGACGTCGTGCTCATGGACATCCGCATGCCCGAGATGGACGGGCTGGAGGCCACCCGGAAGATCATGGCGGACCTGGGCCTTGCCGGCACTCGCATCATCATCCTCACCACGTTCGAACTGGACGAATACATCGCGGAGGCGGTGCGGGCCGGCGCGGCAGGGTTCCTGGTGAAGGACACCGAACCCGAGGAACTGCTCCGAGCCGTGCGAGTGGTCCACGACGGAGACGCCCTGCTCTCGCCGTCGGTCACCCGGCGCATCATGGCCCAGCTGGCGCTGCACTCCCGGGTGACGGCGGCTCCGGCGTCGCTGGCGAACATCACCGAGCGCGAGCGTGAGGTCCTCCGGCTCGTGGGGGAAGGCCTGAACAATGCGGAGATCGCAGAGCGGCTGGTGATCACGCCGCTCACCGCCAAGACGCACGTGTCGCGCATCATGACCAAGCTGCTGATCCGGGACCGGGCGCAGCTGGTGGTACTGGCGTACGAATCGGGGCTCGTCCGGCCCGGCTGGGCCGGCTGAGGCAGCAGGCACCTTTCGCCGACGCTCTCCCACCTCCTGCACCAAAACAACCGACCCTCTCTCACTCCCTGCGGGTCTCCTGGCGACGCTCTATCACTATCTGTAGCCTTCCTGACGGCGCTCTCTCACTCGGCCAAAGGTGTGCGGCCAGGAGGTGAGAGAGGGTCCTTTTGGAAGCCGCAGGAGGTGAGAGAGGGTCCTTTTGGAAGCCGCAGGAGGTGAGAGAGGGTCCTTTTGGAAGCCGCAGGAGGTGAGAGAGGGTCCTTTTGGAAGCCGCAGGAGGTGAGAGAGGGTCTTGGCCGGCTGAGGCAGCAGGCACCGGACTCCCGCCGGAGTACGCGGGGCACCCAAGGTGACTCCCGGCGTCGGACGACCCGCCGCCGTCGGACGGCCAGACTCGAACCAAAGCCGAAAGCCGGCCCGTACCGAGATTTTGGGAGCACGACATGACTTCATCCCTAACCACCACGTTCGCGGTCCAGTCCGCGCAGCTGCTGGCCGATCCCGCCACCCACGGCCCGTGGGGCACAGGATTCTCGCCATGGTTCCTGCTGTTCCCGCTGTTCTGGATCCTGGTGATCGGACTGTTCATCTTCTTCGCCCGGCGCACCTGGCGCAGGAACCACGAGTGGGCCACCGCCCGCGGCGGCGAAAGCGTCCTGCGCGAACGCTACGCACGCGGCGAAATTGACGAGACCGAATACCGCCAGCGGCTGGAGGTCCTGCAGGAGGACTCACGGGGGAACCGCAGGTAAAGCCTGCCGCAACGCGAGGTCAGGTATCGCCCAATAAAGGGTCCGGATTGGGCGACATCTGACCACGCGTTGCTGTCCGGTTCTTGAGATTTAGCTATTCCTTTGGCCCTCGCCGCGTACTAGCGTGATGGGGTGCCCGAACTCCATTCCGCCGAAGGAACGTCCAAGAAGCCTGTGTCCGCCCACGAGACAGGGCCCGAGAAACATAAAGAGCCCGCCGCGCCGCAGTACGTGATTACCGCAGAGAACCTGACCAAGACCTACGGCGACGTCATCGCCGTCGACGGCATATCCTTCAGCGTTCCCGCTGGCGAGTCCTTCGGACTGCTCGGGCCGAACGGCGCGGGCAAGTCCACCACCATGAAAATGATCGGCGGAGTGTCCCAGCGGACGTCCGGGAACCTGACCATCATGGGGCTGGATCCCGAGCAGAACGGTCCCGAGGTGCGCGCGCACCTGGGCGTGGTGCCGCAGCAGGACAACCTGGACGAGGAACTCAAGGTCCGGGACAACCTGCTGGTCTACGGCCGCTACTTCGGCCTGCCCATGAGCTACCTCAAGCCCAAGGCCGACGAACTGCTCGAGTTCGCGCAGTTGACGGACAAGGCCAAGGCCAAGGTGGACGCCCTGTCCGGCGGCATGAAGCGCCGCCTCACCATTGCGCGCTCGCTCATCAACGAACCCCGCATCCTGCTGCTCGACGAGCCCACCACCGGCCTGGATCCGCAGGCGCGGCACATCCTATGGGACCGGCTGTTCCGCCTGAAGGAGCAGGGCGTCACGCTGATCCTTACCACGCACTACATGGACGAAGCCGAGCAGCTGTGCGACCGGCTGATCGTGGTGGACAAGGGCCGGATCATGGCGGAGGGATCGCCGGCCGCGCTCATCCGGGACTACTCCACCCGCGAGGTCCTGGAGCTGAGGTTCGGGTCGGAGCGCAACGCCAGCATCGGGGCCGAGCTCGAGGGCATCGGTGAACGCCTGGAAACGCTCCCGGACCGGGTGCTCATCTACACGCACGACGGCGAGGCAGCGCTGGAGGAAGTCAGCGCTCGCGGGCTGCGGCCGCTGACGTCGCTGGTGCGCAGGTCCTCGCTGGAGGATGTATTCCTCCGGCTCACCGGCAGGAGCCTCGTTGACTGAGGCGTCGCCTGCTGTGGAAAGCCCGACGGCGGGACGCGCCTTGCGCGCGCACCCTCCCGAGGTGTCGGCCGCCAGGGCGCGGCGCTGGGGCGCCTTTTACTACGCGGAGCAGGTGCTCCGCGTCATGAAGGGGTACGGCTGGTCCATCTTCCTGTACAGCGTGGGCCAGCCCGCCGCGTACCTGTTCGCGATGGGCGTCGGCCTGGCCACGTTGGTAGACACCAACGCTGTCTCCGCGTTCGGCGGCGTCAGCTACATCGCCTTCATCGCGCCGGCCCTGCTCGTCTCTGCGGCGGTCATGACCGCCGCCACCGAATTCACGTTCCCCGTGATGGACGGCTTCAAATGGCGGCGCGTTTACTACGGGCCGCACGCCTCCCCGCTGACGCCGGAGCAGATCGCGGCGGGGCAGATCATCGCGGTGACCCTGCGGTTCCTGCTGCAGTCCGTCATCTACTTCGTGATCGTGGCCCTGTTCGGCGCATCACCGAGCGGCTGGGGCTGGGGTTCCGTGCTGGCGGCAACCCTGGCCGGGCTCTCGTTCGGCCTGCCGCTCATGGCGTACGCCGCATCCATCAAGGAGGACAAGGGCCAGTTCGCCATGGTGATGCGGTTCATCGTCATGCCGCTGTTCCTGTTCTCCGGCACGTTCTTCCCGCTGGACACCCTGCCCGTGCTGGTCCGCTGGATCGGCTGGATTTCGCCCATCTGGCACGGCACGGAGCTGGGCCGGGTGATGACCTTCGGCTACGAGGAATCCCCGGTGCTGACCATCATCCATGTCGTGTTCCTGCTGGCCCTCGCCTGGTTCGGCTGGGTGCTCACCAAACGCCAATTCGTCAGGAGGATGGGGCAGTGACAGTCCTGACCCACGGCCACGCCGTCACGGACGAAGCCCGGAACCGGCGCTTCGGCCCGCTGTACTCGCGCAACGCCCGCGCGGTGATCGGGCGCGGGCTCATGGCCACCAAGAGCAGCAACTGGATGGTCATGCTGTCCGGGTTCTTCGAGCCGGTGCTGTTCCTGATTTCCATGGGCGTCGGGATGGGTGCGGTGGTGGGGTCCGTCGCCGGGCCGGGCGGCCAGGAGATCAGCTACGCGGCGTACATCGCCCCGGCGCTCCTTGCGGTCTCGGCCATGAACGGGGCGGTGTACGACTCCACCTGGAATGTCTTCTTCAAGATGAACTTTGCCAAGCTCTACCAGGGGATGCTGTACACCTCGCTCGGGCCCATGGACGTGGCCATCGGCGAGATCTTCCTGGCCCTGCTGCGCGGCCTGCTGTACGCCACCGGATTCACGGCGGTCATGGGGCTGATGGGCCTGATCACCACCCCGTGGGCGCTGCTGATGATTCCGGCCTCGGTGCTGATCGCGTTCGGGTTCGCCAGCTTCGGCATGGGCATCACGAGCTTCATGAAGACCTTCCAGCAGATGGACTGGGTCAACTTCATCATGCTGCCGATGTTCCTGTTCAGCGCCACCTTCTATCCGCTGAGCGTCTACCCCGAATACATTCAGTGGCTGATCCAGGCCATGCCGCTGTGGCACGGCGTGGAGCTGCTGCGGCAGATCAGCGCGGCCTCCTTCACCCCGGCGACGGCCATCCACGTGGGCTACTACCTGGTGATGATCGTGCTGGGCCTGATGCTCACCACCGGCAGGCTACGGAGCCTGTTCCTGAAGTAGGCAGGTGTTCGCGGCCGGCGATCCTGCACGTGTTCGCCGCCGGTGGAAGCGTCCTGGGGTGGTCTGGGGATTTGAGAGAATAGCTTCATGCAATCTCTGGGCAGCTCCAAGTCGTCATCCACCCCGGGCCGGGGCGGATTTTCCATGTTCCGCATCAGCGGTCCGGGCCTGCTGGTCCTGATCACCGCCTTCCTCGTGGCCGTGATCTTCGCAGCCAACCAGAACGACGTCGTCGGCTGGGTTGTTGCGGTCATCGCGCTGTTCTGGCTGGCGCTGGCGTCCTTCGTGGTCTTCAGCATCCAGCGGGCGGCAAAGAAGGCCGGGGCAAAGATCAACGAGGCGCACAACGCGTTCAACGCCGCCACGGGCCGCGCACCCTCGACCGTTTTGGCCGACCACGGCGGAACCCGCTTGGTCCGTGAACGCGGCGAGGCTGAGGAGATCCGGGACATGAAGCTCGACCACTCCTTCAAGATCGTGCAGGTGCAGGTGCGCGTGGTGGAGCAGGAGCGGGCCAAGGGCGCAGCTGCGGACCAGGACACCATCCGCCGCGCCCTGGAGACCATCGAAATCACCGCTACCAACGCACGTGACATGATCAAGTCGTCCGGCGGCTCCGGCGAGCCCGTGACCGGAACCATCATCGACTAGAGTGGAACGGGTGAGCTCGGCATTGAAGAAGGACCACCTTCGCATCGCAACAGTCAACGTCAACGGCCTCCGTGCTGCCTACAAAAAGGGCATGTCGGAATGGCTTGCGACCCGCGAAGTGGACATCCTGACGCTGCAGGAAGTCCGGGCCCCTGACGCCATCGTCCGCCAGCTCATCGGCGAAGGGTGGCACATTCTGCACGCCGAAGCCGAGGCCAAGGGCCGCGCCGGCGTCGCCATCGCCTCCCGCGAGGAGCCTCTCGTCACCCGCGACCACATCGGCGATGACTACTTCGCCACGGCCGGCCGCTGGGTGGAGGCTGACTTCCGGGTCCGCGACGCCGAGGGCAACGCGTCCCAGCTGACCGTCGTGAGCGCCTACGTGCACTCAGGCGAGGCCGGCACCCCCAAGCAGGAGGACAAGTACCGCTTCCTGGATCTCATGAGCGTGCGTCTGCCCGAGCTCAGCAAGCACAGCGACCACGCCCTGGTCACCGGTGACCTGAACGTCGGCCACACCGAGCTGGACATCAAGAACTGGAAGGGCAACGTCAAGCGTGCCGGCTTCCTGCCGGAGGAGCGCGCCTACTTTGACCGCTTCTTCGGTGAGGAGATCGGCTGGAAGGATGTTCACAGGGGCCTGGCGGGCAACGTCAACGGCCCCTACACCTGGTGGTCGCAGCGCGGCCAGGCCTTCGACAACGACACCGGCTGGCGCATCGACTACCACCTGGCCACCCCCGCCCTCGCGGCCGCAGCAGTTTCGGCCGTCGTGGACCGGGCGCCCTCGTGGGACACCCGCTTCTCTGACCATGCCCCGCTGGTAGTGGACTACCGGCTCTAGTTCCAAAGGCCCCGACGAATGACCTCCACTTCCACCGTGACAGACGCCGCAGCTGCGCAGCCCGAAGCAGCAAACGGAACCCAGCCTGCTGCCGGGATCCGGCACCGCATCCTGTCCGGCATGCAGCCCTCCGCCGACTCGCTGCACCTTGGCAACTACCTCGGCGCCCTCGTGAACTGGGTGCGGATGCAGGATGAGTACGACGCCATCTTCTTCATCCCCGACCTGCACGCGATCACAGTTCCCCAGGACCCCGCCGAGCTGGCGCGCCGGACGCGGGTCACGGCGGCGCAGTACATCGCCGGCGGCGTGGACGTGGACAAGTGCACCCTGTTCGTCCAGTCCCAGGTTCCCGAACACGCCCAGCTGGCCTGGGTCCTGAACTGCATCACCGGCTTCGGCGAGGCGTCCCGCATGACGCAGTTCAAGGACAAGGCGCAGAAGCAGGGCTCGGACCAGGCCAGCGTGGGCCTGTTCACCTACCCGATCCTCCAGGCCGCGGACATCCTGCTGTACCAGCCCCACGGCGTTCCGGTGGGCGAGGACCAGCGCCAGCACGTCGAGCTCAGCCGCGACCTCGCCACCCGGTTCAACTCCCGCTTCGGCGAGACCTTCACCGTGCCCAAGCCATTCATTCAGCTGGAATCCGCGAAGATCTACGATCTGCAGAACCCCACGGCCAAGATGTCCAAGTCGGCAGAATCCCCGGCCGGGCTGATCAACCTGCTGGATGATCCGAAGGTCATCGCCAAGCGGATCAAGTCGGCCGTCACGGACACAGAGACTGAAATCCGGTTCGAGCGGGAAACCAAGCCCGGGGTCTCGAACCTGCTGACCATTTACTCGGCCATCACGGGCCGGTCTGTGGATGCACTCGTTGGCGACTACCAGGGCAAGATGTACGGCCACCTCAAGGTGGACCTTGCCGAGGTGGTGACGGAGCGCCTGACCCCGATCCGCGACCGCGCGAACGAACTGCTGGCCGACCCTGCCGAGCTGGACCGCCTGCTGGCCCACGGCGCCGACAAGGCCCGCGCAATTGCCTCAGCCACCCTCGCGGACGTTTATGCCAAGACCGGCTTCCTGCCATATGCCGGAGCCCGCTAGCGAGATGCCGGCCACCATGCCCGCCAACAGCGGAGTCAGCAACGGAATGAGCCTCGGGGTCATTCTGGGCTTCCCGCCTGAAATCGCCGAGGAGCTGCAGCGGTGGCGGGCGTCCTTCGGGGACCCCATGGCCACCGTTATTCCGGCGCACATCACGCTGGTCACCACCACGCCCACCCATGACTGGGAAGCGGCCCGTGACCACGTGCGGCAGGTGGCCCGGACGCAGGCGCCGTTCATGGTGACCATCTGCGGCACGGGGTCCTTCCGGCCCGTCTCCCCAGTGGTCTTCATCAACGTGGAGGACGGCTTCCAGGAATGCGTCGACCTGCACGAAAAACTCCAGACCGGACCGCTCGCACGTGAGCTGCCTTTTGCCTACCATCCCCATGTGACCATTGCCCACGACGTCGCACCCGAGAGCCTCGATGAGGCCGAAACGGTGCTGAAAGACTACAGGGCCACCTTCCCGGTGGTTAGCATGGGACTTTACGAGCACGACACCGACGGTATTTGGCAGCTACGGGAAGAGCTTGACTTTGGTACCGAACCAGACGACGAACGGGACGCACTCCGGGCACCAAACGCCGACGGAGCCACCGCTCCCCACTGAGCGAGCGCAGTTGTTGCTGGAGGTCATCCGCAAGCAGGTGGAGTGGGGCAAAGCCCGCAGGTCCGGCCAGGGAACGTTTCCCCAGCTCATGGCCCTGGTCCAGTGGCTGCAGGCCCGACTGAACGCCTTCCGCCCGATGCGGGCTTGGCAGCACTACACCCGGCAGCACGGTCCGCTGATGAGCGCGGGCATCGGCTTCAACATGTTCTTCTCCATCACCGGCCTGCTGGCCACCGGGTTCTCCATCGCTGGGCTGGCGCTGCGCGGCCAGCCGGCACTCCTGGACCGGATCACCGCCAGCGTGGCCGCAAGCGCCCCGGGGCTGCTGAAGGTCGACGGCGGCGATGGGCTTGTCGATCCGAAGGACCTCCTGAACCCCGACGGTCTTGGCTGGACTGCATTGATCGCCGCCGTCGTTACCGTCATCACGTCCCTGGGCTGGATCGCCGGCCTCCGGGAGGGGTTCCGCGGAGTGATGATGCTGGGTCCGCTCAAGCTCAATCCTGTGGTTCTCAAACTGCACGACGCCGGTACCTTGCTGCTGCTCGGCGTCGCCTTGGTCATCAGTTCGGGCGCGTCCCTCGTGTTCGGCACGGCGGCGGGCTGGGCGATGGAGCAGCTACGCCTGGACCCGGCCGTGGCCGGCCCAATGGCGGCCCTGATCAAGATCGCCGTGCCACTGGTCCTGAACTGGATCACGGCGCTCATCATGTTCCGTCTGGCAGGAGGCCTGAAGCTGTCCCGGCGGGCGCTGCTGGAAGGAACCATCCTCGCGGGCGTGGGCACCACCGCGCTGCAGGTCTTCAGCACCGAGCTGCTGGCCGGTGCCGGACGCAACCCCATCCTGGCGCCGTTCGCGATCATCATCGGGCTGCTGATCTGGTTCAACCTGGTCAGCCAGGTCTACCTAGTGGCGGCGGCCTGGTCCGCGATCCGTGAGGAGGACCTGAAGGCCTCTCCTGCAGCCAAGACCACCGGCTGGGGGCCACGGCAGGTGCAGCCCGGAAAGACGCCGGTGGAAGGTTACCACCCGGCCGGACATCCGCGCCCCATGGGCGTCAGTGTCCGGCGTCGAGGTACTGGTCGGCCCACGCCGCGATGATCTTCGCGGCCCGCGCCGCCTGCCCCTTGCCGGTCAGCAGATGGTCGCTGCCCTCCAGCGAGACGAAGTTCCGCGGATGGCGGGCGGTCTGGAAGATCGTGCTGGCGTTCTCGATGCCCACGGTGTTGTCCGTGGGGGAGTGCAGGACCATCAGGGGCTTGTGCAGCCGCCTGATGCAGTCCGTGAGGTCGGCGTTCTCGAGGTCCTCCACGAAGTGCCGGCGGATTTCCACGCGCTTGCCGCCCAGGTCCACCTCGGCGCTGCCTTCGCTGAGGATCCTGTCGAGCGCCGCATCGAAGACGTGGGCTACGTGCTTGGGGGAGAAGGGCGCCCCAACTGTGGCGACCGCATCGAGTTCCGGGATCTCGGACGCGGCCGCGAGCACGGCGGCGCCGCCGAAGGAATGCCCCACCAGCAGGGAGATGGCCCGGCCCTCGGCCCGCATGTACTCCGCGGCCCGGACCGTGTCCGCCACCTTGTGGCTGAAAGACCCGGCGGACCACTGGCCCGCCGAGCCGCCGAGGCCCACGTTGTCGAACCGGAGCATGCCGATCCCGTTGTCCGCCAGCGCCTTGCACATCCGGGATGCCGCGGGGCTGTCCTTGCCCAGCGTGAAGCCGTGCGAAAAGACGCCCCAGCCCTTCACCGGGCCGTCCGGCACATCGAGGATGCCGGAGAGCAGTTCTCCGGTGGTGCCTTCGAACGAGATTTTTTCGGAGCGGTGCATCTGTTCCTCCGCTTGGTTGAGTTGGGCCCACGCCCGCTGGTTGAGCCTGTCGAAACCCGGGATTTCGCTCCCCACCAGCCCCCTAAGCTCGCAAGCTCGCTCAGGGAATCCGGCCGGCGTGGCCCCAGGCTCAACCACCGGAGCCGGATAAACGACGACGGCGCCGCTCACCGTACGTTTACCGTACGTGTTGAGCGACGCCGTCGTCCGCGTTTAATCCTTAGATCTTGCGGGCCAGGATGGCCTGCTTGACCTCTGCGATGGCCTGCGTGACCTGGATGCCGCGGGGGCAAGCCTCCGAGCAGTTGAAGGTGGTGCGGCAGCGCCACACGCCTTCCTTGTCGTTGAGGATCTCCAGGCGCATGTCGCCGGCGTCGTCACGGGAGTCGAAGATGAACCGGTGGGCGTTCACGATCGCTGCCGGGCCGAAGTACTGGCCGTCGGTCCAGAACACCGGGCAGGAGGACGTGCACGCGGCGCAGAGGATGCACTTGGTGGTGTCGTCGAAGCGCTCACGGTCTTCGGCGGACTGCAGGCGTTCCTTCGTGGGCGCGTGGCCCTTGTTGATGAGAAACGGCATGACCTCGCGGAAGGACTGGAAGAACGGCTCCATGTCCACGATCAGGTCCTTCTCCACCGGCAGGCCCTTGATGGGCTCAACGGTGATGGGCTTGGACGTGTCCAGGTCCTTCAGCAGGGTCTTGCAGGCGAGGCGGTTGCGGCCGTTGATGCGCATGGCATCGGAACCGCAGACGCCGTGGGCGCAGGAGCGGCGGAAGGAGACGCTGCCGTCGATTTCCCACTTGATCTTGTGCAGGGCGTCCAGCACGCGGTCCGTGCCGTACATGGTCAGCTTGTAGTCGTCCCAGCGGGCTTCGGCAGAAACCTCGGGGTCGTAGCGGCGCACGCGCAGGGTGATGTCGAACGTCGGGATTTCCCCGCCGCCGCCAACACCGGCGGGAAGTTCGATCTTGGAGGCTGGCTCAGCAAGTTCAGCGGACATATTAGTACTTCCTCACCATCGGCTCGTAGCGCGTAAAGACAACCGGCTTGGTGGCAAGCCGGACACCGGCGATTGCCTCCTCCGCGGAACCGTCGGCCGGTGCGTGGTCTTCTTTGTACGCCATGGAGTGCTTCATGAATTTTTCGTCGTCGCGTTCCGGGAAGTCCTCCCGGAAGTGGCCGCCGCGGGATTCCTCACGGTGCAGGGCAGCAACCGTCATGACCCTGGCCAGTTCCAGCAGGAACCCGAGCTCAACGGCCTCCAGCAGGTCAAGGTTGAAGCGCTTGCCCTTGTCCTGGACGTTGATGCGCTGGTAGCGCTCCTCGAAGGACTCGATGTCCCTGAGGACCTGGTTGAGCGTGTCAGCGGTGCGGAACACCTGCATGTTGGCATCCATGGTGTCCTGCAGTTCCTTGCGGATTGCAGCGACCTTCTCGGTGCCGTTGGCGTTGCGGGCCACGTCCAGCAGCCCGATGGTGAAGGCTTCCGGGTTCTCCGGCAGCTCCACGAAGTCGGCCGTCTTGGCGTATTCGGCGGCGGCGATGCCGGCGCGCTTGCCGAACACGTTGATGTCCAGCAGCGAGTTGGTGCCCAGGCGGTTGGAGCCGTGGACGGACACACAGGCCACCTCGCCGGCGGCGTAGAGGCCCGGAACAACAGTGTCGTTGTCCTGCAGGACCTCGGTGGTGATGTTCGTCGGGATGCCGCCCATGGCATAGTGGGCCGTCGGGAAGACGGGGACCGGCTCCGTGTAGGGCTCCACGCCGAGGTAGGTGCGGGCGAACTCGGTGATGTCCGGCAGCTTGGCGTCGATGTGGGCGGGCTCAAGGTGCGTCAGGTCAAGGAGCACATAGTCCTTGTTCGGACCGCAGCCGCGGCCTTCGCGGACTTCGTTGGCCATGGAGCGGGCCACGATGTCACGCGGGGCGAGGTCCTTGATGGTGGGGGCGTAGCGCTCCATGAAGCGCTCGCCCTCGGAGTTGCGCAGGATGGCACCTTCACCGCGGGCGGCCTCGGACAGGAGGATGCCCAGGCCGGCGAGGCCGGTCGGGTGGAACTGGAAGAACTCCATGTCCTCCAGGGGGATGCCGCGGCGGAACGCGATGCCCATGCCGTCGCCGGTCAGGGTGTGGGCGTTCGAGGTGGTCTTGAAGACCTTGCCGGCGCCGCCGGAGGCGAACACCACGGACTTGGCCTGGAAGACGTGCAGCTCGCCGGAGGCGAGGTCGTAGGACACGACGCCGGCCACGCGCTTCTGCTTGAACGGCGTGCCGTCCTCGCGGACGGCGTCCTCCTCGACGGTCAGGAGGTCCAGGACGTAGTACTCGTTGTAGAACTCAACGTTGTGCTTGACGCAGTTTTGGTACAGGGTCTGCAGGATCATGTGGCCCGTGCGGTCGGCGGCGTAGCATGCGCGGCGCACCGGAGCCTTGCCGTGGTCGCGGGTGTGGCCGCCGAAGCGGCGCTGGTCGATGCGGCCCTCGGGCGTGCGGTTGAACGGCAGGCCCATCTTCTCGAGGTCCAGCACCGCGTCGATGGCTTCCTTGGCCATGACTTCGGCGGCGTCCTGGTCAACCAGGTAGTCGCCGCCCTTGATGGTGTCGAAGGTGTGCCATTCCCAGTTGTCTTCCTCGACATTGGCCAGGGCTGCACACATGCCGCCCTGCGCCGCACCCGTGTGGGAGCGGGTGGGGTACAGCTTGGTCAGTACTGCTGTTCGCGCACGCTGACCGGACTCGATCGCGGCGCGCATCCCGGCGCCACCTGCACCGACGATGACGACGTCGTACTTATGGACCTGCATACCAGACGCTCTTTCTCTCAAAATTCGCAATAAAACAGCGGGCGGCCCGAGGCCGTCTCCGCACAAAACTGCGGCCCGCCAATGGATGGCGGGCCGCCACGGGATGCTACGCGGGGCAGAAGCCGCCGGGCAGCTGGACGCCGTCCACCACGGGGCACGGGTTGAAGGTGAAGATCACCAGGGTGCCGAGGATGATGATGACGGCGGAGGCTGCGTAGAGGACCATCTTGAGCCAGAAGCGGGTGGAGTCCTTCTCGGCGTAGTCGTTGATGATGGTGCGCACGCCGTTGGTGCCGTGCAGCATGGCGAGCCACAGCATGGCCAGGTCCCAGAACTGCCAGAACGGATCTGCCCACTTGCCGGCGACGAAGCCGAAGTCGATGGCGTGGATGCCTTCGCCCACCAGGAGGTTGACGATGAGGTGGCCGAAGATCAGCACCACCAGGACAACGCCGGAGAGGCGCATGAACAGCCAGGCCAGCATTTCGAAGTTGCCGCGCGAGCTGCCGTTGCGGCGGTATTTCGGGTCGATCTTGCCGGACTCGGGCTTGCCGGCGATCTGTCCGCTGCGCGGTGACTGGATCTCAGTTGCAGACATGGCTTAGTGACCTCCGAGCGCGAGGGACAGGTGGCGGATGGCGAAGGCGACCATGGTGACGACCCACAGGCCCAGCACCACCCAAAGCATCTGGCGCTGGTACTTGGCGCCCTTCTTCCAGAAGTCGACGGCGATGATCCGCAGGCCGTTGAAGGCGTGGAACACGATCGCTGCGACCAGGCCCGTTTCACCCAGGGCCATCAGCGGGTTCTTGTAGGCACCGATTACTGCGGTGTAGGCCTCAGGCGACACCCTCACCAGGGAGGTGTCGAGCACATGGACCAACAAGAAGAAAAAGATCACTACACCAGTAATGCGGTGTCCAACCCAGGACCACATGCCTTCACGGCCGCGGTACAAGGTGCCAGCTGGTTTCGTCGGCACTGAATAAACCTCCCTGAACACAGCGGCGCTGGCGCGGGATCCACGCCGGGGGAAACGCCTGCTGCGAGAGCACTCGTAGCTCAGGCCTAAATCTAGGCTTCGCTTACAGCTTATTCAATTCAGGCGTTCCTTGCCCGCCACGTACTGTACGGATTTTCGACTATTTTGAGACGAAGACCACATCTGTTGCCACTGCATCCACATGCTGGCGGGCCGCGAAAGGGCGTCCTGAGGTGCGTCGGCTAAAGTAGGGCTTGATGAGTAACGACAAAGTGACAAGCCAGGATTCACCTCTCAGCCGTTTTATCGCTGTGATTCCTGCAGGTGGTGTGGGGACCCGCCTCTGGCCTCTGTCACGTGCAGCAGCTCCCAAATTCCTTCATGACCTCACCGGTTCCGGCAGCACGCTCCTGCGTGCCACCTACGACCGCCTTGAGCCGCTGGCCGGCAACCGCGTCCTCGTGGTCACCGGCGTGGCGCACCGGAACGCCGTGTGCACCCAGCTGCCCGAGGTCCAGGACGGCGACCTCGTGCTCGAGAGCGAACCCAAGGACTCCGGGGCCGCCATCGGCCTGGCCGCAGCCATCCTGCACCAGCGGGATCCGGACGTCATCATGGGTTCCTTCGCCGCGGACCATGTGATCAGCCCGGACGAGCTCTTCCAGGACGCAGTGCGCGAGGCCATCCACACTGCCGCCGCCGGCAAGATCGTGACCATCGGCATCAAGCCGACGCACCCGTCCACGGGCTTCGGCTACATCCGGTCCGGAAACTCGCTGCACATCCCCGGCGCGCCCAGCGCCCAGGCGGTGGTGGAGTTCGTGGAGAAGCCGGACGAGGACGTCGCCCAGCAGTACGTGGACAGCGGCGAGTACGTCTGGAACGCCGGCATGTTCGTGGCGCCCGTTTCCCTCATGCTCAAGCACCTGGAAGCGAACCAGCCCGAACTGTTCACCGGTCTCCAGGAAATCGCCCAGGCCTGGGACACCCCGCAGCGGGACGAGGTCACGGCCCGGATCTGGCCCACGCTGCCCAAGATCGCCATTGACTACGCGGTCGCCGAGCCCGCCGCGGCGGCCGGGGACGTCGCCGTCGTACCCGGATCCTTCCGCTGGGACGACGTCGGTGACTTCGCCTCCGTGGGCCGGCTGAACAGCGCCAAGGAAGTGGACGAGGTGACCGTCCTCGGCGAGGGCGCCCGCGTCTTCACCGAGAACGCCAGTGGTGTGGTGGTTTCAGACACCAAACGCGTCATCGCACTAATCGGCATCAAGGACGTCGTCATTGTGGACACCCCTGATGCGCTGCTGGTCACCACCAAGCAGCACTCCCAGCGGGTGAAGCAGGCGGTGGACGCGCTGAAGGCCAGCGGCGACACCGACGTTCTCTAGCAAACCGACCTCATGTTGGAGGGCGTCGCCGATAATCCGGCGGTGCCCTCCAACGATGCGTTAAGGCGCCCTCAACTAATGCGTTAAGCGGAGATGGCGGACACGTAACGCGGAGAAGGCGATGCCGCTAATCTTTCCGGCCTCGCTACAGTTGAGGTGTGCGCAATTACACTACTGAAGCTGAGCCCACCGCCCTGGTGGGGCCGTGGCTCGAGCCCCTGCTGCCGGAACTGATCGATTTTCGCCGTGACCTGCATGCGCACCCCGAACTGTCCTTCAGGGAATTTCGGACCACCGACAAGCTGGCCGAGCGGCTGGAGGCTGCCGGCCTCCAGCCCCGCCGGCTCGAGGGTACCGGCCTGACTGTTGACATCGGCGAGGGCCCGATCGCCACGGCGCTGCGCGGCGACATCGACGCGCTCCCGATCATCGAGGAAACGGGACTGCCCTTCGCCTCAAAGAACCACGGTGTCACCCACGCCTGCGGCCACGACGTGCACACCACCACCATGCTGGGCATCGCCCTGGTGCTGCACCGCATGCACCAGGAGTCCCCGCTGGGCGGAACGGTGCGCATCATCTTCCAGCCGGCCGAGGAAACCATGCCCGGCGGCGCACACTCCTGCATCGAGCAGGGCGTCCTCGAAGGCGTGCCCCGCATCCTCGCCCTGCACTGCGACCCGCGCATCGAAGTGGGCAAGATCGGTACCCGCATCGGCGCGATCACGTCGGCGTCGGACACGATTCGCATTGAACTGTCCGGCCGCGGCGGGCACACCTCGCGCCCGCACCTGACGGAGGACCTCGTTTTCGCACTGGCGCAGATTGCCGTGAACGTGCCAGCCGTCCTGTCCCGCCGGGTGGATGTCCGCAGCGGCGTCTCGGTGGTGTGGGGACACATCTCCGCAGGCTCGGCGCCCAACGCGATCCCCGGCACCGGGTACATGGCCGGGACCATGCGTTGCCTGGACCGCGACGCGTGGCACAGCGCGGGCGAACTGCTGGATGAAGTGGTGCACCAGGTGGCCGCTCCCTACGGCGTCGACGTCCGGCTGGAGCATACCCGCGGCGTTCCTCCGGTGGTCAACTCCGAGCACGAGACGGCGCTGATCGAGGCTGCGGCCCGCGCCGAGATCGGCGAGAGTTCGGTGGTGTTGACGCCGCAGTCAATGGGCGGGGAGGACTTCGCCTGGTTCCTCGCCGAGCTGCCGGGAGCCATGATGCGCCTCGGCACCAAGACCCCCGGCGGCGAGGAGTACGACCTGCACCGCGGCGACTACATCCTGGACGAGCGTGCCCTCGGCTTCGGCATCCAGGTCCTCACCGCCGCAGCGCTCCGCACCATCCGCGACCTCTAACCCCGGCTTCGAGCGCGAACTGGCAGGTAACGCCCTCAACCTCCACTTTTGAGGGCACTAGCTGCCAGTTTGCGCTCTCGTTTGCGCTGATAAGTTGTGCACAATTGAATTGCCCGCTACCGTTATGGGTATGCCCGATGCTCCCCGTCTCGACCGCCAAGTGTGCTTTGCCCTCTACTCCGCGTCGCGGGCTGCCACCGCCGTGTACCGCCCGCTCCTGGAGGAGCTGGGCCTGACGTACCCGCAGTACCTTGTCATGCTGGTGCTCTGGGAAAACGAGCCGCGCGGCGTACGGGAACTGGGGGAGGAGCTTGGGCTCGACTCCGGAACCCTCTCGCCCCTTCTCAAGCGGCTCGAAGCGCTGGCCCTCGTGGAGCGGCGGCGCTCGGCAGAGGATGAACGCCGCGTCGCCGTGCATCTGACCGACGCCGGCAGGGCCCTGAGCAGCAAGGCCTCCGGCGTGCCCCAGCACCTCGCTGCCGCGGCAGGCCTGAGCGCCCACGAGCTTGACCAGCTGCGCGAAACCCTCGGCAAGCTCAGCGCAGCCCTGCACGGTTCGCTCTAGGCAGCCCCCAAACCACCAGCCCCCAAAACCAGACCTCCCCACCAGAAGGAAACACAGTGAAAACTCTCTACACAGCCGAGGCCCTGGCGTCCGGCGAAGGCCGCGACGGTTCCGCGCGAACCAAGGACGGCAAACTCGAGGTCAACCTCGCCAGCCCGGTGGAGCTGGGCGGCAGCGGCCAGGGCACCAATCCGGAGCAGCTGTTCGCCGCCGGCTATGCGGCATGCTTCCACTCCGCCCTTCGCGTGGTCGGCCGGGAAGTGCGGGCAGACCTCACGGACTCCGCTGTCGCCGCCAAGATCCACTTCGGCGCCCTCGAAGACCGCGACGGCTACGGCCTGGCCGCCGAGCTGGAAATCGCCCTCCCCGCCCTGGACCGCGGCACCGCCGAGAGCCTCATGGCCAAGGCGCACAGCATTTGCCCGTACTCCAACGTAACGCGCGGCAACATGGACGTCGCACTGACGCTCGTGGAGTTTGCAGCGTGAGCGCCGGCGCAGCAACGGAACTGCCGGTAATCACGCGCGAGATCCAGCTGGCATCCCGGCCGGAAGGGCGGCCCGTCCCGGAAAACTTCCGGCTCGCCGAGACGGCGCTTCCGGCCCTCAAGGACGGCGAGGTCCTGGTCCGGAACCTGTTCATCTCGGTGGACCCCTACATGCGCGGCCGCATGAACGACGCCAAATCCTATTCAGCGCCGTTTGCGCTGGACAAAGCGCTCGACGGCGGTGCGGTGGGTGAGGTGATCGCGTCCCGGTCCGATGCGCGCAAGGTGGGGGACGTCGTCGTACACCAGCTCGGCTGGCGGGAGCATGCGGTGGTGGGCGCGGAGCGGACAACTCGCGCGGACACGGACCTCGCCCCGGCCTCAGCCTTCCTGGGTGCGCTCGGCATGACCGGACTCACCGCGTACGCAGGCCTGCTGAAGGTTGCGGAGTTCCAGCCCGGGGATGCCGTGTTCGTCTCGGGCGCCGCCGGTGCGGTGGGCTCGCTCGTGGGGCAGATCGCCAAGGCGATGGGGGCCTCAAAGGTGATTGGCAGCGCGGGCACGCCGGAGAAAGTTGCCCGGCTGCTGGACCTGGGCTTCGATGCTGCGTTCAACTACCGCGATGCCCCGGTCCTGGACCAGCTGGAGGCCGCCGCCGGCAGCGATGGCATCGACGTGTACTTCGACAATGTTGGCGGTGAGCACCTCGAAGCGGCACTGTCCGTCCTGAACGTGGGCGGCCGAGTGGCCATGTGCGGCGCCATCGCCCAGTACAACGCGACGGAACCGCCGGCGGCGCCGCGCAATCTGGCCGTGGCGATCGGGAAACAGCTCACGCTGCGCGGGTTCCTGGTGGGCGGCCAGCGCCAGCATGCCGCCGAGTTCGCCGGGCGAATGGCCGGCTGGCTCGCAGACGGCACCGTCCGGTACGACGAGACCGTGGTTGACGGCCTGGAGAACGCGCCGCAGGCCTTCATGGACATGCTCGACGGCGGGAACACCGGGAAGATGCTCGTCCGGCTTTAGCCCGCACAACAGTCGCCCGTAGCGCGAACGGACACTTGTGGCCCTTGGGAAACGCTTCCCAGGGGCCACAAGTGTCCGTTCGCGCTGGGCGTGTTGCCCGGACCGGGTTACCCGGGACATGGAGCAGGACACTAAAGTGGGCTCATGAGTGCGCTGCTGCGCACCCGGGTGCCGGCCAGCGGCATCCCGTACGCCAAGGGGTGACGGCCGTGCAGAACGACGCCAACGAAGAGGGCGCCAGTATCGACTGGGCGGCCCTGGAGGCCGCCGCGCTTGACGCCATGAAGAACGCCTACGCGCCCTATTCGAACTTTCCGGTGGGTGCCGCGGCCTTCACGGCGGACGGCAGGATCGTGACCGGCTGCAACGTGGAAAACGCCAGCTATGGCCTGACGCTGTGCGCCGAGTGCGTCCTCGTGGGCAACCTGCAGATGACCGGCGGCGGCCTGCTCCGCGCCTTCTGCTGCGTGGACGGCGGCGGCAACGTCCTGATGCCGTGCGGGCGCTGCCGGCAGCTGCTGTACGAGTTCCGGGCACCCGGCATGGAGTTGATGACCACGCAAGGGATCAGGACCATGGACCAGGTGCTGCCCGACGCCTTTGGCCCCGAACACCTGGAGGGAACCCGGTGACCCAGAAGAACGAGGCGTTCGACGCCGTCGACATCATCCGGACCAAACGCGACAAGGGCGCGCTCAGCCCTGAGCAGATCGACTGGACCGTCGATGCGTATACCCGTGGCGTCATCGCGGAGGAGCAGATGGCCGCGCTGAACATGGCCATCCTGCTCAACGGCATGGACCGTGCCGAGATCTCGCAGTGGACCGCGGCGATGATCGCCTCGGGGGAGCGGATGGACTTTTCCGGCCTCCGGCGGGCCGACGGCGGCGTGAAGGTAACCACTGACAAGCACTCCACGGGCGGGGTGGGGGACAAGATCACCCTGCCGCTGGCGCCCCTGGTCGCTGTCTTCGGAGTGGCGGTGCCGCAGCTGTCCGGGCGCGGGCTGGGCCACACCGGCGGCACGCTGGACAAACTCGAGTCCATTCCCGGCTGGCGCGCTGCCTTGAGCAACGCCGAAATGTTGGCCCAGCTCCAGGAGGTGGGCGCGGTGATCTGCGCCGCAGGACCGGGGCTCGCCCCTGCGGACAAGAAGCTCTACGCACTGCGCGACGTCACGGGCACCGTCGAGTCCATCCCGCTGCTTGCCTCGTCGATCATGAGCAAGAAGATTGCCGAGGGCACGGGCTCGCTGGTGCTGGACGTCAAGGTGGGCAGCGGGGCATTCATGAAGGACGAGGCCGGGGCACGCGAACTTGCGGAGACCATGGTGGCTCTGGGCAAGGACGCAGGGGTGGAAACCGTGGCCCTGCTGACCAACATGGGCACCCCGCTCGGGCTGACCGCGGGCAACGCTATCGAGGTGGAGGAATCCGTTGAGGTCCTCGCCGGCGGCGGCCCGGCCGACGTCGTCGAACTGACGGTGCGGCTCGCGGAGGAGATGCTGCGGTGCGCCGGTGTTTCCGACGCCGATCCGGCCGCGGCGCTCAAGGATGGCAGGGCGATGGACGTCTGGAACCGGATGATCGCGGCGCAGGGCGGCGACCCGCGGGCGAAGCTGCCGGTGGCCCGGGAATCTGAAACCATCTATGCGCCCGCCGACGGGGTCCTCATGGAGCTCGACGCGTTCGCCGTGGGTGTGGCGGCCTGGCGGCTCGGCGCCGGCCGGGCCCGGAAGGAAGACGCAGTGCAGGCAGCTGCGGGCGTCCGCATGCACGCCAAGCCCGGCGCAACTGTGCGTGCCGGCGAACCCCTGCTGACCCTGCTGACGGACACGCCGGAGAAGTTTGCCCGGGCCAAGGAGGCGCTTGAACACGCCGCCACCATCGCACCGGCTGGCTCCAGGCCGGCCCAGCAGCTCATCATCGACCGCATCGCCTGACCGTGCAGGCCATCAACGACTTCATCCTGGCTGCCGCCGGGCAGCCCTGGGTGCTTTTCATAGTCCTCGCCTGCTGCGTCATCGACGGCTTCTTCCCGCCCATTCCCAGTGAATCGGTGGTGGTGGGGCTGGCCGCCGTCGCCGCGACGGCGGACGTTCCCAACCCGTGGCTGCTCGCGGCCGTGGCCGGGCTGGGCGCCTTCACCGGCGACAACGCCGCCTACCTCATCGGCCGGGGTGTGGGCACACAGCGCTGGGCCTGGATGCGCGGGCCGCGCATGCAGCGTGCCTTCCGCTGGGCCGGGCGTGAGCTGCGCAAACGCCCGGCGTCGCTGATCCTCGTGGCGCGGTTCGTCCCCATCGGCCGGGTGGCAGTGAACCTGACCGCGGGTGCCACCCACTATTCGCATCTGCGCTTCGTCGGGCTGACTGTGCTTTCCGCCACCCTTTGGGCCTCGTATTCCGTGGCCATCGGACTGTTCTTCGGCCAGTGGTTCGAGGAGAACCACCTGCTGGGGGCCGTGATCGCCATTGTTTGCGCCATTGTGCTGGGGATCCTGGTGGACCTCGTCATCAACCGGCTGCGGGGCCGCATCCAGGATCCGCTGCAGGAAAGCTGACTTTCCAATCAAGGCGTAGCGGACTATCCTCCGGCCGTGCGACACTAAAGAGCGATTTGCGTCACTTCCTGTCTTGTTATATTGCCGAGGAGCAACACCCGCGTGGAGTTTATTAATGAGGCCGTGCTCCATGCAGCGGGTCAGTGGTGGATTTATCCCGTTCTGCTCATGTTCTTCTTCGTTGACGGGTTCGCGATGGTGGTCCCCAGCGAGACGCTCATCGTGGCGCTGGCGGCCTTTTCCCGGCACAGCGGCGAGCCCAATCTGTGGATCCTCGGCCTGACTGCGCTGACCGGCGCGATGGCCGGTGACAACATGGCGTACATGCTGGGCCGGAAGATCGGCCTGGAGCGCTGGAAATGGATGCGCCGGCCCAGGGTGCAGAAAGTCTTCAGCTGGGCGCGCTACGAACTCGAGAAGCGCGGCGCCGTGCTGATCTTCACGGCGCGCTACATCCCGTGGGGTCGCGTGGCGGTGAACTACGTCGCCGGAACCACCGGATACCCGCACCGCAGGTTCTTCCTGCTGGACGCCCTTGCCTGCTTCACCTGGGTCGGTTACTCGATCGGGATCGGCCTCGTCGCCAGTTCCTTCCCGTGGCTCCACAGCAACCCGCTGCTGGGCGCCGGCATCGCCGTCGTGTTCGCCATCATTCTGGGCATCATCATCGACCACGCCCTCCGGTGGTGGCACAAGCGGCTCGGCCGCAATGATGCCCACGCTGCGCCTGAAGAGAGCCCGGCACCGGAACAGGGCAGCGTCCCGGAACAGACCAGCCCCGTGGCTTAGCCCTCAGCCCCTAGCGGGGCGGGTGGTTTGGCAGGCAGTTCAGCGGCCCTTTGGGGTTCCCGTCGCCATGCAGCGCGCCCGTTGGCATTGCCGCCGGTGCAACCCTAGAGTTGGTACGTGACTGAGCCAATCGTTGACGCCGCCCCTGCCCTTGACTTCGACCTGAAGAGCCTGCCCAAGGTATCCCTTCACGACCACCTGGACGGCGGCCTGCGCCCTGCCACCATCATTGAGCTGGCGGAGGCGGTGGGGCACACCCTCCCGTCGACAGACCCGACCGCCCTGGGCGAATGGTTCCGCGAATCCGCCGACTCCGGCTCGCTGGTCCGCTACCTGGAGACATTCGATCACACGGTCGCCGTCATGCAGACCAAGGAAGGTCTGGTCCGCGTCGCCAAGGAGTTCGTGGAGGATCTGGCGGACGACGGCGTGGTGTACGGCGAAGTGCGCTGGGCACCTGAGCAGCACCTCCAGAACGGCCTGACCCTGGACGAGGTTGTCGAGGCGGTCCAGGAAGGACTCGAAGCCGGCGTGGAGGCCGTGGCCGAGACCGGCCGCGAGATCCAGGTGGGGCAGCTGATCACGGCCATGCGGCACGCCGACCGCGGCCAGGAGATCGCTGAACTCGCCGTCCGGCACCGCGACAAGGGCGCCGTCGGGTTCGACATCGCCGGGGCCGAGGACGGCTTCCTGCCCTCGCGCTTCCGCGACGCCTTCACCTACCTGGCCGAGAACAACTTTCCCGCCACCGTGCACGCCGGTGAAGCCGCCGGGCTGGACAGCATCCAGTCCGCCCTCGTTGATGGCCGCGCGCTGCGCCTGGGCCACGGTGTCCGCATCGCCGAGGACATCATGGTGGAGTTTGACGAGGACGACGCCGACGACGAGGACAGCGACAACATCGGCCTGGTCACCCTCGGTAACCTGTCCAGCTGGATCCGGGACCGCGGCATCGCCCTGGAAATCTGCCCGTCCTCCAACCTGCAGACCGGTGCCATTGCCGCCTTCGGTGAGGGCATCGAAAGCCACCCGCTGGACATGCTCTACCAGCTGGGCTTCAACGTAACCATCAACACGGACAACCGCCTCATGAGCGGCGTGACACTCACCGACGAGTTCGAGCTCCTGGTGGAGACTTTCGACTATGACCTCGATGACCTGCTGGAGCTCACACTCAACGCGGCCGAGGCGTCCTTCCTGCCCCTGGAGGAAAAGGAAGCCCTCGTGGAGTACATCAACGGCGCGTACGGCGACCTTGGCTGAAACCGTCCGGCAGCCCGAACCGGCCGATGAGGTGGGGGAGCTGCTGGGGATGATCGCTGCCCTCCGCGAGCACTGCCCTTGGATGGGCGCCCTCACCCACGAGTCGCTCGTGGAGTATCTGCTGGAGGAGGCCTATGAAGTGGCCGAGACCATCGAGACCGGTGCGGACGAGGCTGAACTGAAAGGCGAGCTGGGCGATGTGCTGCTCCAGGTGGTGCTGCACGCCCGGCTCGCCGAGGAGCGCGGCGTGTTTGGATTCGGCGACGTCGCGCGCGGCCTTACCCAGAAGATGATCCGCCGCAACCCCCACGTGTTCCGTCCGGACGGTTCCCTCCAGGACACCTTTCCCGCCACGGTGGAGGAGATCGTGCGCAAGTGGGACGCCGTGAAAAGGGCCGAAAGCCCGCAGCGCCGCACGCCCTTCGAGGGCATCCCGGTGGCTCTGCCCGCACTGGCCCAGGCCCAGAAAACCCTTGACCGGGCCGAGCGGGCCGGGCTGCAAGCCCCGGCAGCTGAACGAACCCCGCTGGTTGAGCTGGCCGAAACAATACAAACCGAAGCCGAACTCGGCGAGCTGCTGCTCGCCGTCGTCCGTTCAGCCCGGGACAGGGGGTTCGACGCCGAACGCGCCCTCCGCGGGGCCGTCCGGCGGTACCAGAACCGCCACCCGGAAACATCCGCGCCCGGATCATGACGTCCGGGTTCTGGATAGGTTTCCGTAACGTGCACCACTCTCGACTACGCTAGTCCCTGACGAGGACGTCGAGATTTTTTCCCTAAAGTCCCCAGTAAATCGCCCACAAGGAGCACATCCATGGCGCTTATCGATGCCATCCACGCCCGCGAGATCCTCGATTCCCGTGGCAACCCCACCGTCGAAGTTGAAGTTCTCCTCTCCGACGGCCAGATCGGCCGCGCTGCCGTTCCGTCCGGTGCGTCCACCGGCGAGCACGAAGCCGTTGAACTGCGCGACGGCGACAAGGGCCGCTACCTCGGCAAGGGTGTCCAGAAGGCCGTTGACGCCGTCATCGACCAGATCGCACCGGCCCTGACCGGCTTTGACGCCACCGACCAGCGCAGCATCGACCAGGCCATGATCGACCTGGACGGCACCGCCAACAAGGGCAAGCTCGGCGCCAACGCCATCCTCGGTGTCTCCCTGGCAGTTGCCAACGCCGCGGCCGCCTCCGCCGACCTGCCGCTGTACAAGTACCTGGGCGGCCCGAACGCCCACGTCCTTCCCGTCCCGCTGATGAACATCCTCAACGGCGGTTCGCACGCGGATTCCGACGTCGACATCCAGGAATTCATGATCGCCCCGATCGGCGCCGAGACCTTCTCCGAGGGCCTGCGCTGGGGCGTTGAGGTTTACCACAACCTCAAGTCAGTGCTGCAGCAGAAGGGCCTCTCCACCGGCCTCGGCGACGAGGGCGGCTTCGCCCCGAACCTGCCTTCCAACCGCGCTGCCCTGGACCTGATCCAGGAAGCCATCCGGAACGCCGGCTACACCCCGGGCACCGACATCGCCCTGGCCCTGGACGTCGCCTCCTCCGAGTTCTTCAAGGACGGTGCCTACCAGTTCGAGGGCAAGGCCCTGAGCGCCGCCGAGATGAGCGCCTACTACGCCGAACTCGTTGCCGACTACCCGCTGGTTTCCATCGAGGACCCGCTGGACGAGAACGACTGGGAAGGCTGGAAGATCCTCACCGACACCATCGGTGACAAGGTCCAGCTGGTGGGCGACGACCTGTTCGTCACCAACCCCGAGCGCCTGCAGCAGGGCATCGACGCCGCCACGGCCAACTCCCTGCTGGTCAAGGTCAACCAGATCGGCTCCCTGACCGAAACCCTGGACGCCGTTTCCCTGGCCCAGCGCTCCGGTTACACCACCATCACCTCGCACCGCTCCGGCGAAACCGAAGACACCACGATCGCCGACATCGCGGTTGCCACCAACGCCGGACAGATCAAGACCGGTGCCCCGGCCCGCTCCGAGCGCGTTGCAAAGTACAACCAGCTGCTGCGTATCGAAGAGGAACTCGACGACGCCGCACGCTACGCCGGCCGCAGCGCGTTCCCGCGTTTCAAGGCCTAGTAGCCCAAGAAACAGCTGACCGGTGGCTATGGTGGGAAGACCATAGCCACCGGTTTTGTTTTAGGCGCCCACACGTTACAGGAGTGTCATGGCTACCCGCCGTCCCAAAGTTCCCAGGGTGACCCCACCAGCACAGCAGTCGTCCGACGGATCGGCCGGGGGAGACGTCATCCAGGCGGACTTCGGCAGCCCGCGTTCGGCGCACGCCACCCATGAAGCGGGAACGGGACACGAGGCCAAGGCAGCGGGCAGGGCCGACGGCTCTGGTGCCAAATCCGGCGCTGGTAGCAGGACTGGCGCGGGTCGCACCGGTTCCACGAGCCCCTCGGGCGCGGCTACTACAGGTGCCGGCGCGAAGAGCGCAGGTACCACGGGCTCAGGTACCAAGGGCCCCGGTTCAGCAGCTGGCGCTGCTGCAAAAGCCGGCACCAAAGCCAGCACCGGGAAGACGGGCAGCAGCCGCGGGAAATCCGGATCGACAGCCGTGACCGCCGGGGAAGACAACCTTGACCCCGTTCCTGCAAAGGCGTTCTCCGGCCGCATGCTGGCGCTGGCCGTGGTGATGGTTGCCATCACCATCATGCTGGCCCCCACCGTGAAGATCTTCATCGACAAACGGGCCGAAATTGCGGCCCTGGAATCGGACATTTCGGCCAGCAAGGCGGACCAGGACAACCTCAAACGGCAGGTCTCCCGCTGGCAGGATCCCAACTACGTCAAGCAGCAGGCACGGGACCGCATTAACATGGTTATGCCGGGTGAGACCGGCTACTGGGTTTTCGGCAGCGACCTGCCGGCCGGCGCCTCAGGCAGCCAGCCCAGTGCAGCAGAAACACAAGACCCCGCCGACGTGCCCTGGGTGGATTCCCTCTGGGAGTCCATCAGGCGCTCGGCAACAGACTAGGAGCGGCGCCCGCCGCGGGACTGCCTACCGGAATTTCGGTGCAGCCAGATCCGGGCAGGAAGGACGGCCACGCCAGTGGACGACAACACGGCAACCGCCCCCGGAGAAAACAGGCAGCCATCGGCACAGGACCTCGATGTGCTCAGCCGCCAGCTGGGGAGGCCGGTGCGCGACGTTGTGGAAATCCCGGCGCGCTGCGTCTGCGGGAACCCGCTTGTGGCCGCGACATCCCCGCGCCTCAGCAACGGAACTCCCTTCCCCACCACGTTCTACCTGACCCACCCGGTCATCACGTCGGCGGTCTCCCGGCTTGAGGCGGCCGGCCTCATGAACGACATGAACGACCGGCTTGCCGCGGACGAGCCACTGGCTGCCTCCTACCGGGCGGCCCACGAGGCCTACCTTGCTGCCCGTGCCGACATCGGGGCACGGTCGGGGATCGGTGACGTCCCGGAGATCGACGGCGTCTCCGCCGGCGGTATGCCCACCCGCGTCAAGTGCCTGCACGTCCTGGTGGGACACTCGCTGGCCGCCGGGCCGGGCGTGAATCCGCTGGGCGACGAAGCCATCGCGGCCATCAGCGAATGGTGGACCGCCGATCGCTGCTACTGCGAGGGTGCCTGGGACACGGCCGGCGAAGCGCCGTCCCGGGACCTCAGCCGGCACGGCCCGCAGGGCTTGCCGGACATCGTCGGCCGGCCTGCGCCCGTCCGCAAATCCAGGACTGACGAAGCCGCGGCAGCTGGATCCACGACGGACGCAACAACGGAGGCAGGCGCATGACCCGGGTGGCCGCCATCGACTGCGGAACCAACTCCATCCGCCTGCTCATCGCCGACATTGACCGCAGCAACGGGACCACGAAGCTCACCGACGTCGTGCGAGAAATGCGCGTAGTGCGGCTCGGCCAGGGCGTTGACGCCACCGGCGAGCTGGCCCCCGAAGCACTGGAGCGCACCTTTGCGGCGACGGCCGACTACGCGGCGCTCATCCGGGAGTACCGGGCCAAGAAGGTCCGGTTCGTGGCCACCTCGGCCAGCCGGGACGCCCGGAACCGCCAGGTCTTCGTGGACGGCATCCAGAACCTCATTGGGGTGGAACCCGAGGTGATCACCGGTCACGAGGAAGCCGCGCTTTCCTTCGCCGGCGCCAGCAGCGTGCTGCCCATTGCGGCAGAGGACAAGGTGCTGGTGGTGGACCTGGGCGGCGGCAGCACGGAGTTTGTGCTCGGCGACGCCAGCGGCGTGATCGCCGCACGGTCCGTGGACATCGGCTGCGTCAGGCTCACCGAACGCCACCTCACTTCGGACCCGCCCACGGCCGGGCAGATTGCCGCCGCGGAGGCCGACGTCGACGCCGCCATCGCCGAAGCGCGACTGGACGTTCCGCTGGAACGCAGCACCGCCGTCGTCGGGGTTGCCGGCTCAATCACCACCATCACCGCGCACGCGCTCAGGCTGCCCGAATACCTGCCGGCGGCCATCCATGGCGCCGAACTGTCGATCTCCGCTGTCCAGGCCGCGGCCACCGATCTGCTGCAGATGACGCGGGCGCAGCGGGCGGAACTGCCGTACATGCACCCCGGCCGGGTGGACGTCATCGGTGCCGGCGCGCTGGTCTGGCGGCGCATCCTCACGCGCATGGGCGAGCTCAGCGGCGGCCGCATAATTACGGCCACCGCCAGTGAGCACGATATTCTTGACGGAATTGCCCTGAGTGCCGAGGCACCGAGTTAATCGAGTATTGGATCCTGAATGACCAGAGCAAGAGCCCGGCTTCGCCGGACGGTCTCGGCCCTTCTGTCCGCGGTGCTTGCCGGTGGCATCGCCGCGTCCGCTGTCGCCACCGCACCCGCCGCGCAGGCCGATTCCTGGCGGGACAAGGAGTACTGGCTCAAGGAAGCCGGCATCACCAAGGCCTGGGAAGTCTCCAAAGGCGCCAACGTGAAGGTCGCTGTGATCGACAGCGGCGTGGACGGAAGCCATCCTGACCTCAAGGGCGTGCTGGCCGGCGGCCATGACGTCTCCGGTGCCGGCGCCCCTGACGGCGAGAAGAGCATCGGTGCCAAGCCCGAGCACGGCACCCTCGTGGCCACCATGCTTGCGGGCCGCGGGCACCAGGCGGCGAAGAAGACATCGGCCAGTGCCAAGCCGTCCCAGAACGCCACCGCGGCGGCATCCAAAGCCCTGCCGGACGGCATCATGGGCGTGGCGCCCGAGGCGCAGATCCTCTCCGTCTCCACCTGGCTGGGGTCGGAGAATCCCGGCGGCAAAAGCGACCAGGACCAGATCCCGGAGGCTGTGCGTTGGGCGGTGGACAATGGCGCAAAGGTCATCAACATTTCGCTGGGCAGCACGTCGCCGGAGTGGCCGCAAAGCTGGGACGCCGCCTTTCTGTACGCCGAGCAGAAGGACGTGGTCATCGTCGCCGCGGCCGGTAACCGCGTCGGCGGCAACGTGCAGGTGGGGGCCCCGGCCACCATCCCCGGCGTACTGACCGTCGCGGGCCTGGACCGGAACGGACAGGCGAGCACGGATTCCTCCTCCCAGGGCATCAGCATTGGCGTGGCCGCGCCGGCGGAGAAGCTCGCCGGTGGACTGCCCGGCGGCAGCTACGCGGAATGGGCCGGCACGTCCGGTGCCACCCCCATCGTCTCCGGCGTTGCGGCGCTGATCCGCTCCAAGTGGCCGGAGATGAGTGCCAAGCAGGTCATCAACAGGATCGTCTCCACCGCCAAGGACGAGGGCACGCCGGGCAAGGACCCGCTGTACGGCTTCGGGGTCCTCAATGCGGAGGCGGCTCTCAAGGACAATGTGGCCGAAACGAAGGCCAACCCGCTGGGTTCCATCGGCGAGTGGATCCGCGTCCACCGGCGCGGGAACTTTGCCACTCCCGCTCCCGAGCCGACGACCGCAGCACCGGCCCCGCAGGCCACGCTGCCCAAGGCGACGGTGCCTGTCGCCGTGCCGCCGTCACAGCTGGACAGTGCGCTGCCGGCGGCAGTGGTCATCGGGTTCGGCGCGCTCTTCATTGCCATCATTGCTGCGGGCGCGGTCCAGTTGCGGCGGGCGTACCGGGCGTCCGGCGGGGGAGTGGACGAACCGGAAACCGGCGCGGTGACGAGGGTGGATCCGGCAGACCGGCCGAGCTAGTGAAGATTTTCACAAAGTACTGTATTCTGGAGTTATGGCAACCACCCCACAGCTCCAGGATCGTCCGCGTGTGCTCGTCGTCGGCGGCGGGTACGTCGGCCTCTACGTAGCCCTCAAACTGCAGAAGAAGATCGCGAACGCAGGCGGCATCGTCACCGTCGTCGATCCGCTGCCCTACATGACCTACCAGCCCTTCCTGCCGGAAGTTGCGGGCGGAAACATCGAGGCCCGCCACGCAGTGGTCTCTCACCGCCAGCACCTCAAGCAGAGCGAGCTCATCCAAGGCCGCGTTGTCTCCATTGACCACGCCAACCGCACGGCCGTGGTTGCCCCGGCTGACGGCGGCGACAACTTCGAGGTGCCGTACTTCGACGTAGTGCTTTCCGCCGGCGCCATCACCCGCACGTTCCCCATCAAGGGCCTGGCGGACAAGGGCATCGGCCTGAAGACCATCGAGGAAGCCGTTGCGCTGCGCAACAAGGTCCTTGACCGCATCGAGGTCGGCTCCACCATGACCGACCCCGCCGAACGCGCCCGCGCCCTGACCTTCGTGGTGGTGGGCGGCGGCTTCGCCGGCATCGAGTGCATCACCGAGATGGAAGACCTCGCCCGCGCTGCGGTCCGGAACAACCCGCGCATCAAGCAGGAGGAAGTCCGCTTCGTCCTGGTCGAGGCCATGGGCCGCATCATGCCCGAGGTTACCGCCGCGCAGGCCGAATGGGTTGTGGAGCACCTCCGCAGCCGCGGCATCGAGGTCCTGCTGAACACGTCGCTGGACAACGCCGAGGGCGCCCTGAAGCTCATCAACCTGCCGGACAAGACGCTGGCCCAGGAGTTCGAGTCCGACACCCTCGTGTGGACCGCCGGTGTCCAGGCCAACCCGATGGTCCGCTCCACCGACTTCCCGCTGGAACCCCGCGGCCGCGTCCGCGTCCTGCCGGACCTGCGCATCTCGGGCGACGAAGGCATCATCGACAACGCCTGGGCTGCCGGCGACATCGCCGCGGTTCCCGACCTGACGGGCTCTGGCCTGCCGGACGGCACCTGTGTTCCCAACGCCCAGCACGCGCTGCGCCAGGCCAAGCGCCTGGCCAAGAACCTGTGGGCTTCCCGCTGGGACAAGCCGCTCGTCGACTACAAGCACAAGAACCTCGGTGCTGTGGCCGGCTTCGGCGAGTGGAAGGGTGTTGCCAACATCAACCTGCTCGGCCGCATCGGGCTCAAGGGCCCCCTCGCCTGGCTGGCACACCGCGGCTACCACGGCATGGCCATGCCGACGTTCGAGCGCAAGTTCCGCGTGATCCTCAACTGGATCCTGAGTTTCTTCGCCGGCCGCGACACCACGCAGCTGCTGGACCTGGACAACCCGCGCGGCGCCTTCGTGGCCGCCGCCACCCCGGCTCCGAAGCCCGCTGCTGCGGCTCCCGCTGCACCTGCCGCGCCGGCTCCGGCTGCTGCGCAGGGCGGCGCCAAGGATCCTGTCAAGGCTGAAGCCAAGTAACAGCATTCAGGCAAGAATAACGACGGCGGCCGTTCCCTTCCGGGGGACGGCCGCTTTCGCGTTTCCCCGGACGGTTTCCCCGGTGGGGGAGCTCCCCGGCACGGCAGGGTGCACACATAGACTGGCCCCATGACGGGTGAAAAGAACCTCCAAACGCTCCTTGCCTCGATGCGTCCGGTAGTCCGGGAAGGGGAGTACGTCTACGCTCTCTGGCCGCACGGCAAACCGCTGGCGGGGCATATCGAAGCCGCCGTCCGGGAAGCCGAGGGGCTCACGGTGGTCCTGCCCCGGGCCGAAGCGGATGCGCTGGAGCTGCCCTACGATTTTGTTGCCGCCTGGATCACCCTGGAGGTCCATTCGGCACTGGAAGCGGTGGGCCTGACCGCGGCGGTCAGCAGGGCGCTGACCCAGGCCCGGATCAGCTGCAACGTGCTCGCAGGCTTCCACCACGACCATCTGCTGGTGCCCGTGGGTGACTCGGCCCGGGCGCTGGAGGTCCTGTCCGAGCTTTCGGCCGCCAGCGCCCCCGAGCCCGAACCGGTGCGGGAAGTGGTGCTCCGCAGCGAGCAGCCCGGTGACCGTGACGCCGTCCTTGCGCTGACCGCCGAAGCTTTTGCCGTCTCTCCGGTCACCGGACTGCCCGTGGAGGGGGAGCCTGTTGAAGTGAGGGTGCTCCGCGAGCTGTTCGTCGCCGACGAGTACCTGCCGGAGCTCAGCATCGTCGCCGAACTCGACGGCGAGATCGTCGGGCATGTGATCAGCACCCGCGCGTGGGTGGAGGACCTCCAGCTGCTGGGGCTCGGGCCCATCGGCGTGACGCCCCGGCTGCAGCGGCACGGCATCGGCTCGGCGCTGATGCGCGAAACTGTCGTCCGTGCCAACGCCGCGGGGGAGAAGGGCATCGCGCTGCTCGGAAGCACCGACTATTACTCCCGGTTCGGCTTCGTCCCGGCGTCGACCCTGGGCATCGAGGCGCCGGACAGGAAGTGGGGCGACCACTTCCAGCTGCTGCCCCTGGCCCTATGGCCCGGCGGGGTCCACGGCACGTTCCGGTACGCGGGGCCCCTGGCCGCCGCCTGAGGCGATACGATTGACCGGGCGCCCCAGTAGCCCAATTGGCAGAGGCAGCGGACTTAAAATCCGCGTGTTGTGGGTTCGAGTCCCACCTGGGGTACTACATTTCTCCTTCGCGTCACGGGTGTTCCAATATGCAACGAGTGTTATGAGGATGTGACCTTAGTCACTTATTTTCACGCTCGAATTGGATTAGCTTGAACTTAGCTCAGGAACCCCTGACCAAAAATCGCATCAAAGGCCGTACGCGCCTTTCGATCGAGGAGACTCTAAATGATTTCACTCCCCCAGGCGGCGCCCCGGGTTGCTAAGCTCACAGCGCTTAGTATCGGCGTCGCCCTTCTGGCCACGGCTTGTGGTGGCGGTTCCACCCCGAGTGCGACAGAATCCTCCGCAGCAGCCGGCGGCATCGCGTGCCCTGCACCCAGCGATACTGCCGGGGCATCCAGCACCGCCACCGAGACCGGCGCCGTACCGGCAGCAACCACAACCACCCCTACACCGCTGAAAATTGGATCGCTTCTGCCGACGACGGGGTCGCTGGCGTTCCTCGGCCCGCCCGAAATTGCGGGCGTTAACCTGAGCGTCAAGGAAATCAATGCCGTTGGCGGCGTGCTCGGCAAACCCGTCCAGGTGGTGCACCGCGACTCGGGCGACACCAAGACCGACATCGCCACCCAGTCGACCACTGCCCTGCTGGGCCAGGGCGTCAGTGCCATCATCGGGGCGGCGTCTTCGGGTGTGTCGAAGACGGTCATCAACCAGATCACCGGAGCGGGTGTCCTGCAGTTTTCGCCGGCCAACACTTCTCCGGACTTCACCACCTGGGACGACAAGGGCCTGTACTGGCGTACGGCTCCTTCCGACGTCCTGCAGGGTCAGGTCCTGGGCAACTACATGGCCACCTGCGGCGCCCAGACACTTGGCATGATGGTCCTGAACGATGCCTACGGCACCGGCCTGCAGAAGAACGTGAAGGCAGCCTTCACGTCCGCCGGTGGCCAGGTAGTGGCTGAGCAGCTCTACAACACCGGTGATTCGCAGTTCAGCAGCCAGGTTGATGCGCTCGTCGCCGCCAAGCCCGACGCCATCGCACTCATCACGTTCGATGAAGCCAAGAGCATCATTCCGTTGCTCACCGGCAAGGGCATCAAGCCGGAACAGCTGTTCCTGGTTGACGGCAACCTTTTCGACTACAGCAAGGACTTCAAGGCTGGCACGCTCAAGGGTGCCCGCGGTACGCAGCCCGGGACCTTTGCCAAGGAAGATTTCAAGAAGTCACTCCTTGCGATTGATCCCGCCCTCCGCACGTTCAACTATGCAGGGGAGGCGTATGACGCCGTCAACATGACCGCGCTTGCGTCCGAAGCGGCAAAGAGCACGAAGGGAGCGGACATCGCCAAGCAGCTCAAGGCGGTCTCCGAAGGCGGCGAGAAGTGCAACACCTTCCCGTCCTGCGTCACGCTGCTCCGAAACGGCAAGGACATCGACTACGACGGACAGTCCGGTCCGGTCACGTTCTCTGATGCCGGCGACCCCACGGAGGCCTACGTCGGCATCTACGAGTATGACGACAGCAACAAGCCCCAGCCCGCAAAGGAAGAGTTCGGCAAGCTGTAAAGCCGCTTCCCGAAGCACACACGGAAGCCCCCGTCCAGCCGGACGGGGGCTTCCGTGTGTGCGGTACCTAGTTCTCGTCGGCCAGCGTGCCGAGGTACAACTGGATGACTTTCGGGTCCTTCATGAGCTCACGGCCCGTGCCGGTGTACGCGTCCCTGCCCTGGTCCAGGACGTAGCCGCGGTCGCAGATCTGCAGGCAGCGGCGGGCGTTCTGTTCCACCATGATGACGGACACGCCGGCGCGGTTGATCTCATGCACCCGCAGGAAGGTCTCGTCCTGTTTGACGGGGGAGAGGCCTGCCGAGGGTTCGTCCAGCAGCAGGACTGCCGGCTCCATCATCAGGGCCCGTCCCATCGCCACCATCTGCCGCTCCCCGCCGGACAGGGAGCCCGCACGCTGCGCCCTGCGTTTACCCAGCTCGGGGAAAAGGCTGGTGACGAACTCGAACCGCTTGGCAAAGTCCTTGGGCCGCTGGAACATGCCCATCTGCATGTTCTCCTCGATGGTGAGCGTGGCGAAGACGTTGTTGGTTTGCGGCACGAAGCCGACGCCCTGGGTCACCAGCTTGTTGGCCTTGAGCCCTGTCAGCTCCCGGCCCCTAACCACCACGGATCCGGAGTGCACCTTCACCAGACCGAACATGGCCTTGAGCAGTGTGGACTTGCCGGCCCCGTTCGGGCCGATGATGCCGATCAGTTCGCCCTTCCGGGCCTCGATGCTGCACCCGTTGAGGATGTTGACGCCGGGGAGGTAGCCGGCCACCAGGTCGGTGACTTTGACGACGACGCCGTCCTCGGCTGCGCTGCTTGCGGCCGGGGCCGCGCTCGTGGCACTCATGCGTTGTCCTTGTCTGTGCGGCCGGCGTCTGTGCCGCTCGCATCTGTGCGGCTGGCACCCGTCCGTCCGGTGTCCGGGCCGGCCTCGGTGATCGTGGGTGTGGCGGCGTCCGCGGCGATCATGCCCGCGTTCTCGGTGCCGACGATTGACTCCTCGTCCGCCGCCAGTTCCTGCTCCAGTTCCTTGATGCCCTCGGTGTCGCCGAGGTCGACGTCGTGGTGGGCGCCCAGGTAGGCGTCGATGACGGCGGGGTCCTTCATTACCTCGCCCGGGGGTCCCTCGGCCACGATCTTCCCTTCGGCCATGACCACCACCCAGTCCGCGATGTGCCGGACCATGTGCATGTCGTGTTCCACGAAGAGGACTGTCATGCCCTCGGACTTAAGGTTCTTGATGTGGTCCAGCAGCGACTGCGTCAGCGCCGGATTGACCCCTGCCATTGGTTCGTCCAGCATCACCAGTTTGGGCCGGACCATCAGGGAGCGGGCCATTTCCAGCAGCTTGCGCTGGCCGCCGGAAAGCGACGCCGCGTAGTCGTCCTTCTTGGTGTCGAGTTTGAATTTCTCCAGCAGGACGTTGGCGTGCTCGGTGATTTCCTTCTCGCGGCCGCCCCAGATGTTCTTGAACAGCGCCTTGGAGAGCCTCTCGCCCGGCTGGTTGGACGCGCCGAGCCGCATGTTTTCCATGACGGTGAGCTTGCCCATGACCTTGGTGAGCTGGAACGTGCGCACCATTCCCATTCTGGCCACCTTGTAGGAGGACACCCCGGCGATGCTGTGGCCCTCGAACTGCCACTTGCCCGAGTTCGGCGTGTCGAAGCCGGTGAGCAGGTTGAACAGTGTGGTCTTGCCGGCTCCGTTGGGGCCGATGAGTGCCGTGATCTTGTGCCGCGGGATCTCCAGATACTCAACGTCGACGGCGTTGATGCCGCCGAAGCTGCGGGTGACGTTTTCGGCGACGACGATGGCGTCCCGCTTCTTGCAGCCGGGGGTGTTGTCCCCGACGGCAATCGGCCGGGCATCAGTCATGTAGTCGATGCCGGCTTCCATTGATTCCTCGCTGTGCTTGCTCATGCGAACGCCAGCTCCTTCTTGTTGCCAAAGACACCCTGCGGCCTGAAGATCATCAGCAGCATCAGGGCGATGCCCACAAGGATGTAGCGCAGCTGGCCGGCCTGGACCGTGGTCAGCCAGGTCACCGCACCGGATTCGATCAGTCCGTACAGGACGCCCTGGGTGAGGGACAGGACCACCCAGAAGATCATGGCGCCGATCACCGGCCCCAGGACCGTGGCCATGCCGCCCAGCAGCAGGCAGGTCCACAGGAAGAACGTCAGTTCGGTGCCGTAGTTGGCGGGCTGGACGGCGCCGCGGGGGAGCGTGAAGATCATCCCGGCCAGAGCGCCGAAGATACCGCCGATCACCAGTGCCTGCATCTTGTGGGCGTACACGTTCTTGCCGAGTGAACGCACTGCGTTCTCGTCCTCGCGGATGCCCTTCAGCACGCGGCCCCAGGGGCTGCGCATCAGGAGCCAGACGAGGACGCAGCCGATGACCACGAGCCCCCAGCCCACCACCCTGATGAAGAAGTCACGGTTGTTCATGCCGAAGTAGGAGCCCTCAGGGAACGGGTTCATGGAATAGAACCCGCCCTCGAAGGCGGCGAGCCCGTTGGCGGAGCCGGTCACGGACGTGAGCTGGTTGGTGGTGACGACGTAGCGGACGATTTCCGCTGCCGCGATGGTGACGATGGCCAGGTAGTCCGCGCGCAGGCGGAGGGTGGGTATGCCCAGCACCAGCGCAAAGAGCACCGAGCAGATGACGGCGATCAGGAGGCCCACGAAGAAGGGTGCCCGGAAGCTGAGCGTCGAGATCGCGAAGCCGTACGCACCCACCGCCATGAAGCCGGCCTGGCCGAAGTTCAGCAGGCCCGAGTAGCCGAAGTGCACGGCGAGGCCGAGCGCCGCGAGGGCGTAGGCCGCCGTCGTCGGGCTGAAAAGTTCGCCCGCCGCGCTGGAAAGGATTAGTCCGAAGTCCATGGCTGTCTCCTAACCCACGCGCTCGCGGCGGCCCAGGATGCCCTGGGGACGGAACAAGAGGACAACGATCATGATGAAGAGTGCTCCCACATATTTGAGGTCGGCCGCGAGGCCGAACACGGTGGTCAGTTCGACGAAGATGCCGACAATGACAGATCCGATCAGGGCGCCGAAAACGGTGCCCAGGCCGCCGAGGGTCACGCCGGCGAAGATGAGCAGCAGGATCTGCGAGCCCATGTCGAAGGTGACGCCCGGGCGGTAGTAGGCCCAGAGGATGCCGCCCAGCGAGGCCAGGACACCGCCGACGATCCAGACCAGGCGGATGACGCCGTCGACGTCGATTCCGGAGGCGGCGGCCAGGGCCGGGTTGTCGGCTACCGCGCGGGTCGCCTTGCCGAGCCTGGTTTTCAGGAGGACGATGCCGATGATGCCGATCACGACGGCGCTGATGACCAGGGACCACAGGTTGTTGGGCGAGATGGAGACCGGGCCCAGCTGGATTTCCGCGCTCTGCGCAAACGGCAGCTGCTGGGTGGCCCCGCCGAAGTAGAACTGAATGACGTATCGGACCGCCAGGGCCAGGCCGATGCTGACGATCATCATGGGCACCAGGCCGGTACCGCGGCGGCGCAGCGGACGCCAGAGCCCGGCGTCCTGCACATAGCCAAGGAGTCCGCCGCCGAGCAAGGCAAGGATGACGGCCAGCCAGAAGGGCAGGTTCATGGCGCTGAATCCAAATACCAGCACGGCGCCGAGGGTCACCATCTCACCGTGCGCGAAGTTGGTGAGCCCGGTGGTGCCGAAGATCAGGGACAGACCCACCGATGCCAGTGCCAGCAGAAGGCCGAAGCTCAGGCCGGCCACGAGCCTGTTGAGCAGGTTCTGGCCAAAGTCCTGCTGGTGCACCACAATGCCCTTGCCGAAGGCGAAGATGACTGAGAGGTTTGACGTCTGGCTGAACGTGACACTGCGGGGATTCGACTGCCCCTCGGCGAGCTTGATCCCTTCGGGAAGTGTGGATTCGTCCAGCTGGATTTCATAGGTGCCCTGGCTGGGAACGCCTATCCGCCAGGACCCGTTGGCGGCCGATGTTGCCTCTCCGGTGAAGTCGCCATTCTTGGCGGTGATCTTGACGCCTTCGAGCGGGCGCCGTGCGTCGTCGCGGAGGAATCCGCTGATGCTGTTCTGAAACTGCTGGTTCGACGGGGGTGGCGTCGGAGCTGGAGTGCCGGCCTGCGCTGCCGGCGCTGCGGCCAGCAGAAGTGCCACGACGGCGGAGGCAATGGCCCCCCATACCTTCAGCAGCCCGGCCGGCCGCCGGATAGGCAGACCTCTCGGTGTGCGTCTCAAATTGAAAACCTCCACGTGGGGGTGGTTGCGGCTGCTTCGTTGCAGCCGCTGCGAACGGAGGATGGCGGATATCGTTGCTGGTGGAGCGGGTCTTGACTTGCTGTGATATTCGTCACCCTGACCCGCTTATCGTACAGCGCAAGCAGTACAAACCGTGTGGGCGGAGCTGACCATCAGATAGCGATCCGGTAACAACTCAAAAGCCCGCTCCCCGGGCGGAACTTTCCCTGCCGCTGGTGCGTAGGAATTGGTAGCGTGAGCTTTAGGACCATCACTCAACCCCTAGACGGAGGACACCCGCAATGGCACTTGGCGGAAACCCGATCTTCAACGGAAAGAATTTCCGTGGAGCCACCCAGGCACCGCCTGTCCCGCAGGCGTACGGCCACAACAACTACGGCCAGAACCAGTTCGGCCAGCAGGGTTATGCCCAGCCCGGCTACGGCCAGCAGAGCATGTCAAATGACCAGCTGCAGCAGATGTACAACCGGCCGGCCGCCGGCCCGGCCGAAACCGGGAGGATGACCTTCGACGACGTCATCGTCAAGACGGCGGTCTGCCTCGGCGCCGTGGTCGTCGGTGCCGCTGTCACCCTGTCGGTGGCCCTGGGCCTGGCATCCATGCTCATGATCGTCGGCGCCCTCGGCGGATTTGTGCTGGCTCTTGTCAACACCTTCAAGAAGCAGCCGTCTCCGGCACTGATCCTGGCCTACGCCGCGTTGGAGGGCCTGTTCCTCGGCGGCCTGACCCGTGTCCTCGACACCATGTACCCCGGAGTCGGCCTGCAGGCCGTGGTCGGCACGCTGTCCGTCTTTGCTGTGACGCTGCTGCTGTTCAAGAGCGGCAAGGTCAGGGCCACGCCCAAGGCCATGAAGTTCTTTATGATCGCCATCGTCGGGTACGCGCTGTTCTCCTTGGTGAACATGGTCATGATGCTGACAGGGCTGACAACTGAGCCGTTCGGGCTGCGCAGCGGAATCATCGGCGTCGTTATCGGCATTCTGGCCATCGGCCTTGCCGCGTTCTCACTGGTCATGGACTTCACCAACATCGAAGAAGGCGTCCGCAACGGGGCCCCGGAGCGGTTCTCCTGGACCGCCGCCTTCGGCCTCACCGTCACCCTCGTGTGGCTGTACGTGGAGATCATCCGCCTGCTGGCCATCCTTCGCGGCGACGACTAAAGCGACAAAACTAAGGCGGCACCCCGCCGTCGTAATTCAATAGCACCAAGAGGAGTGGGCTCCGCCAACCGGCGGGGCCCACTCACGCGTTAAGGCTCCAGGCTAGGTGAGGCGCTCCAGCACCACGGCCATGCCCTGCCCGCCGCCGACGCAGAGCGTGGCCAGACCAAGTGTCCCGTCCTTCTCGCGCAGCCCGTTGAGCAGCGTGGTGGTCATCCGGGCGCCGGTCATGCCGAACGGATGGCCCAGTGCGATGGCGCCGCCGTGCACGTTGAGTTTTGCCGGGTCGATCTTGAGTTCACGGGCGCTGGCCACCACCTGGACGGCGAAGGCCTCGTTGAGCTCCACGAGGTCGATGTCGTTCATGTCCAGGCGGGCGCGGGCGAGCGCCTGCCTGGACGCTTCCACCGGCCCCATCCCCATCAGCTCGGGGGACAGTGCGGTGGCGCCGGTGGAGACGATCTTGGCCAGCGGCTCCAGCCCCAGGTCCCTGGCCAGCTCGTAGCTCATGACGACGAGGGCGGCGGCGCCGTCATTGAGCGGGCAGGCGTTGCCGGCGGTGACGGTGCCCTCCCGGCGGAAAACCGGCTGCAGGGCACTGACGGCTTCGACGGTCACCGCGGGCCGCGGCGAATCGTCCCGGTCCACCACCGTTCCGTCCCGACGCTCGTACGGCGTGATTTCTCGGGCGTAGAAACCGGAGGCGATCGCGGCTTCGGCCCGGTTCTGGCTCAACACGGCCCACTCGTCCTGGTCCGCGCGGCTGATCCCGTAGGAGGTGGCCACGTTCTCGGCCGTCTGGCCCATGGCGATGTAGATGTCCGGCATGCGGCCGCCCAGCCGGGGATCCGTCCAGGGCGTGTTGGACTCGGCGCGTGCGGCCGTCCGGTGGCGGGCCGGTTCGAACAGCGGGTTGTGGTTCCCGGCTCCGGTTTCGCCCGCCCCGGCCCATTCCTGGTAGCGCGACACGGCTTCGACGCCGGCCGCCACGAACGCCTGGCCCTCGCCCGCCCGGATGGCATGGAAAGCCATCCGGAGCGTCTGCAGGCTGGAGGCGCAGAACCTGTTGACCGTGGCGGCGGGCACGTTGTCCAGGCCGGCGAGGATGGTGACGACGCGGGCCATGTTGGAGCCTGCCTCGCCGCTCGGTTCGGCGCAGCCGAGGTACAGGTCGTCCAGGCCGGGCCCGCTGTCCCCGGTGGGGTCGAATGCCGGCAGTTTGGCCAGCGCCGCGCTGACCATGGCCGCGGCCATATCGTCCGGCCGCTCGCCCTTCAGTGAGCCCTTGAAGGCACGGCCGATCGGGCTCCGGGCGGTTGAAACAATGACTGCTTCAGGCATGCGACCAGCCTACGCCCGGATCCGCGCTAGCGCGGTCGGGAGTTCACAGCTACGCCAGCCGCATGGCCCCGGCCGCCGGGGTGACCGTAAAGATGTCCGGAGGGGTGTACCCCGCCTCGGCAAAGGCCCGTACGACGGCGGTACGCACCTGCTGCTCCTCGCTCACCGGAGTCAGGGCGATGGCGGCGCCGCCGAAACCTCCGCCGGTCATCCGGGCGCCGATGGCGCCGTTTGTGCGGGAGGCCTCGACGGCGAGATCCAGTTCGGCGCAGGAGATCTCGAAGTCGTCGCGCATGGATGCATGGCTGGCGTCCAGCAGGGCACCGATTGCCGACGGGCCCTGCTGCCCCAGGAGTTCCACGGTCTGCAGCACGCGGTCGTTCTCGGTGACGATGTGCCGGACGCGGCGGAAGGTAACCTCGTCCAGAAGCCCGCTGGCCTCTTCCAGATCGCCCGGCGTGACGTCCCGGAGGGCCTTGACGCCCAGCACCTCGGCGCCCAGTTCGCAGGACGCACGGCGGGAGGCGTAGCCGCCGTCGGCATGGGAATGGGAAACCTTGGTGTCGATGACCAGCAGGACGAGGCCGGCAGCCTCGGCCTCGAAGGGGACCAGCTGGACGCTCTGGTCACGGCAGTCCAGGAACACAGCGTGGCCCTTCGAGCCGCGCAGCGAGGCGGACTGGTCCATGATGCCCGTGGGTGCACCGACGAAGTCGTTCTCCGCGCGCTGGGTGGCCAGCACCATGTCCTCCGGTCCCAGGCCAGCGCCGGTGAGGTCATTGAGTGCCGAAATCACCGCGCATTCAATGGCGTGCGAGGAGGACAGCCCGGCGCCGAGGGGGACGTCGGAATCCAGGAGCAGGTCCAGGCCAGGGACGTCGATGCCGCGCTGCTGCAGGGACCAGATGACGCCCAGCGGGTACTTGGTCCAGCCCTTGGCCGCCGCGCCCTCCAGCGAAGCCGTGTCCGCCGTCGTGATGCCCTGGTCGCCGTAGGTCGAGAGCAGCCGGATGGTGGAGTCCGGGCGGACCCCGACGGCTATCCGGGCGGTCCGGTCGATGGCGAACGGCAGCACGAAGCCCTCATTGTAGTCCGTGTGTTCGCCGATCAGATTGACTCGGCCGGGGGCCTGCCACACGCCGTCGGGCCCGCGGCCGAACGCGGCGGAGAACCGGGTCTCGAGGTCGGTGGTGGTGGCGGGGGCGGTCATGCGCGGGCTCCTTCGATGAGGTCTGGTTCGGTGAGGCCGGGCTCGGCGAGGCCGGGTTCGGTGAGCCCGGGTGCGGCCGGAGCGAGCGCCTCGGCCGGGGATGCCGGAACGGTCACCGAGCGCAGCCGCTCCGCCACCTCTTCCGGGGTGGTGTCGTTGATGAAGGCGCCCATCGCAGCCTCTGAGCCGGCCAGGAACTTGAGCTTGTCTGCCGCTCGGCGCGGGGAGGTCAGCTGCAGGTGCAGGTAGCTGGCCGGGCGCAGCAGGTCATCCACGGGGGCTTGGTGCCAGGCCGAAATGTAGGGTGTCGGGGTGGGGTAGAGGGCGTCGAGGCGCTTGAGCAGGTCCAGGTAGACGTGGGCCAGCTCGTCCTTCTCCTCCCCGGTCAGCCCGGCCAGGTCGGGGACCTGGCGGTGCGGAACGAGGTGGATCTCCAGCGGCCACCGGGCCGCGAACGGAACGTACGCGCTGAAGCTGTCGCTTTCCAGCACCATCCGGCTGCCGTCCTCCCGTTCGGAGCGCAGCAGCGAGCCGGTCAGCGTCTGCCGCCCGCCGGCGTCGTCATAAAACCTGCGCGCGGCGGCGCCCATGACGGCTGCGCGGGGCGTGACATAGGGGTAGGCGTAGATCTGGCCGTGCGGGTGGTGCAGGGTGACCCCGATGTCCGCGCCGCGGTTCTCGAACGGAAAAACCTGCTTGATCCCGGGCAGGGCGCTGAGGGCTGCCGTCCGGTGCGCCCACGCCTCCACCACGGTGCGGGCGCGGGTTTCGCTCAGGCCGCTGAAGGATCCCGTGTGCTCCGGGGTGAAGGTGACAACCTCGCACCGTCCGAAGGCGGGGCCCGTGGTGCCCCAGCCCGGGTTGGCGGGGACCGGGCCCAGGGCCGGGCCGAGGGAGGGGAAACGGTTCTCGAACACCACGACGTCGTAGTCCGGGGCAGGGATCTCCGACGGGTTGGCGTCCGTGGTGGGGCAGATGGGGCACTGGTCGGCGGGCGGCAGGTGCGTGCGCGTCTGCCGGTGCGCGGCCACGGCCACCCATTCGCCGGTCAGTGCGTCGTACCTGACTTCGCCGGGGTCCCCGCGCGGCGGGAGGTCCCTGTGGTCCTGGCTCGCCTCGACGGAGCGCCGGCGGGTTGAGCCGGCGTCGTCGAAATAGAGCAATTCGCGGCCGTCGGAGAGCTGGGTGCTGGTGATGTGGGTCATGCGTCATGTCCTTTGAGCGCGGTGGCCGACGGCGTCTGGCCGTCCGGGAGGCTGGTGGGGCGGGGAGTGCGGGGGTCGTTGGGAGGCCGGAGGTGCCAATGCTGAGGTAAGGGCGCCAGCCGCAGCTCCCCGACGGACTGCCGAAGCAAGCCCTCGGCGTCAGGACCGGCGGAGCCCGTGCTGATCCGGTCGTCGGTGATGAGGGTGCCGACGGCTGACAGCGGGGCGATCCCGGCGAGCCCCACGCTCCCGTACTTCGTGGCGTCCGCGAGCACTGCCAACTGGTCCGACGCTGCGATCATGGCGGCGTTGACCTCGGACTCGAGGAGGTTCGGTGAGGTAATGCCGGCCTTCGGGTCGAAGCCGTGCACGCCCATGAAGCACAGGTCGGCACGCAGGGTGTGCAGGGCGTGCACCGTCACCGGGCCCACAAGGGCCTCGGAGGGGGTGCGCTGGCCGCCCAGGACCACGGTGCGGATGCCGCCGTCGCCTGCCGGCTCCAGGGCGCTGGCCACCATGAGGGAATTGGTGGCCACTGTGAGCGCGAGGTCCCGGGGGAGCAGCCCCGCGAGCTCATGGGTGGTGGTGCCGCCGGAAATCAGCAGTGTCATGCCGGGGCGGAGCAGCGTGAGTGCCTCCGCGGCGATGGCCCGTTTCGCTTCCGTTTCCCGGGCGGACTTGGCGCCGAATCCCGGTTCGAGTGCGCTGAACGCCGCAGCGCGTGTGGCACCGCCGTGAACCCGGAGCAACTGGCCTTCGGCGTCAAGTGCGTCGATGTCGCGCCGGACGGTCATTTCAGACACGCGGAGCAAGTCCGCCAGTGCTGCCACGCGAACGGTGCCTTCGGCGTCGAGCTCCTGGAGGATGCGGTGTTGCCGCTGCGTAGCAAGCATGTTGCTCCTCCTTTAGTGTCGGCTCGGAAGCCTGTGGGCCCGGTCACTATTTGTGCTGTTCCCATTGTGGCACAAAGCGATCAAAAACAAATACTTTCTAACAAAAGATAACAGAAAGCGCTTCGTGGGGGCGGTGCATGCGTTGTGGGGCGTGCGTTGTACGGTAGGTCCATGACTTCCGGTGCGACTCCAGAAACCAACGCTTTCTCAACGGCCAGCGCTCCCCACACTGCCCAGCGCTACGCCACGGGCAGGCAGTACGAGCTCAGGCGGGGCGATGCGCTCGCCGTGGTCACGGAGCTGGCTGCCGGGCTGCGGTGGTACAGCCGCGGAGGCGTCCAGCTGACGGAGTCCTACGGGGACTCCGACATTCCGCCCGGCGCCACGGGCATCACCCTGGCGCCCTGGGCCAACCGGATAGAGGGCGGCGTCTGGCACCTGAACGGCAAGAAGCAGCAGCTGGACATCACCGAGGTTTCCAAGAACAACGCCAGCCACGGGCTCCTGCGCAATGCTTCGTACTCTCTGGTTGCGGAATCCGAGTTTGCCGTAACCCTGGAGGCGACCATCTTTCCCCAGCACGGCTACCCCTTCCTGCTGCGGCACCGCGTGGAGCACTCCCTGGCCGAGGACCTTGGCCTGGAGGTGCGGCAAACGCTGGTCAACGACTCCGAGGCCGAGGCGCCGTTCGTGCTGGGCGCGCACCCTTATCTCCGGATCGGCGACATTCCCTCCGAGGACCTCACGCTGAGAGTGGATGCCGCAACCCGGCTGGTGGCGGATGAGCGGCTCATCCCGCGCAGCTCCGAACCCGTGTCCGCGGACAGCGACCTACGGCAGGGGAGAACGGTGGGCGACCTGGATCTGGACGCCGCCCTGACGGATCTGGCGTTCGACGGCGGGATTGCCCGCCACACGCTGACCGCACCGGACGGCCGCAGCGTCAGTCTGTGGCAGGACGAAACCTGCCCGTTCGTCCACGTGTTTGTCAGCCGTATCTACCCGGGCCGGCCCGCGGCCGTGGCAGTGGAGCCGATGACGGGCCCGGCCAATGCTTTCAACTCCGGGGACAGCCTCCGCTGGCTGCCCCCCGGGGACTCGTTCACCATCACCTGGGGTATCCGCGCTGACCTGGCTGGTGCCTAAGCCGGGGAGTGCCTGACCCGCGCGTGCCTGACCCGCGCGGTGAGTGACCTGCGTAGGCCGGCTTGGGCAGTGCACAGTCAGGGCAGTGCATAGCCTGTCCGTGGCGCGTTTCCCATAGCCGGGCGGCTAGGGAAGTATTGGGCTATGACGCCAGCAAAGGACGCCACACCAGACGACGCAGCCAACACGACGGGCAGTGGCAGTGCCACGGGCGGGGCGAGCAGACCAGTCGCTGCCCGGCCCTTCGGACGCCTGGAGCCGCGGCGCATCCGGACCGACCGTGACCTTGAACAGGACATTCCCTACGGCGTGCGCATTGCGGCGGCATGGGCCTGGCGGCTGGGGCTGATCCTGCTGGTCACCGGTGCCTTGGTCTGGCTGCTCGCCAAGGTCAGCTTCCTCATCATTCCCGTCATGGTGGCGGCACTGCTGGCCGGCCTGTTGAGCCCCGTGGTGCGGAGGCTGCGGGAGTCGCGTGTCCCCAACGGGGCCGCCGTCGCCATCACGGTCCTGGCCTTCATCGGGCTCATCGCCGGTTCCCTTGCCCTCGTGGGCCGGCAGCTGGCCCTTGGTTTCCAGGAGCTGTGGAGCCAGGCGCTGACCGGGGTCAAGCAGATTCAGGACTGGCTGTCGCAGGGGCCGCTGCACCTGAGCGCGGCGCAGATCGACCAGTACATCCAGGAGGCCACCGCCGCCCTGCAGAACAACAGCAGCAGCATCCTCAGCGGGGCACTCTCCTTCGGCAGCACGGCCGGGCATTTTGCGGCCGGGATGGTGCTGGCCCTGTTCATCCTGATCTTCTTCCTCCTCGAAGGCGGCCGCATCTGGGCGTTCCTGGTCCGGCTCCTTCCTCGGCAGGCGCGGATCCCCGCCGACGGCGCCGGGCGGCGCGGCTGGGCGTCAATGGTCAGCTATGCGCGGATCCAGATGTTCGTGGCCTTCGTGGATGCCGTGGGCATCGGCGTCGGCGCGGCGATCATCAGCGTCCCGCTTGCCCTGCCACTGGGCGTGCTGGTCTTCATCGGCTCGTTCATCCCCGTGGTGGGTGCCCTGGTGACGGGTGCCATCGCGGTGCTGCTCGCCCTGGTGGCCAACGGCCCGGTCAACGCCCTGATCATGCTGGGCATCGTGCTGCTGGTGCAGCAGCTGGAAAGCCACATCCTACAGCCGCTGGTCATGGGCAAGGCTGTCGCCCTGCACCCGGTGGCCGTGATCCTGTCCGTTGCTGCCGGTTCCTACCTCGCCGGCATCCCCGGGGCGCTGTTCTCCGTCCCGATCCTTGCCGTAGCAAATTCGGCGATTCGGTATATTGCTGGCCGAACGTGGGAACATGAACTTGTGCCGGCTGCCGCGGGTACCGCAGACCTGGCCTCTGCCGAAGAGGACAACACCTTCAAGGAAGCCCGGCTGCCGGGCTCGCATTCCGGCCACGGCAACGCTGCCGGCACTGCACACGGCACCCTGGGCGGCAAGGCCGCTCCCGGTGCCGACGTCGAATCACCCAAAGGAGAATAGTTCGTGAACACCCCCGAAAGCCTTCCCGTCACGCTGGACGATGTCCTTGAGGCGCAGAAGCTGCTGGACGGGATTATTGCGCGGACCCCGGTGGAGTCTTCCCGCGCCTTGGGCCGCATGGTGGGCGGCGAGGTCTACTTCAAGTGTGAAAACCTGCAGCGCGCCGGCTCCTTCAAGGTGCGCGGCGCCTACGTGCGGATGGCGCGGCTCTCCGAATCTGACAAGAAGCGCGGCGTGGTGGCGGCTTCCGCCGGCAACCACGCCCAGGGCGTGGCCGTCGCCGCCAAGAGCCTGGGCATCAAGGCCCGCATCTACATGCCGCTGGGCGTGGCACTGCCCAAACTCGCCGCGACGCGCAGCCACGGCGCCGAGGTGGTCCTGCACGGACACAACGTGGACGAGGCACTGGCAGAGGCCCAGCGCTATGCCGACGATACCGGCGCGGTCTTCGTCCACCCCTTCGACAACGTGGACGTCGTGGCCGGCCAGGGCACCCTGGGGCTGGAGATCCTGGAGCAGGTGCCCAACGTCGACACCATCCTGATGGGCGTCGGCGGCGGAGGCCTGCTGGCTGGCGTCGCGGTGGCCGTCAAGGCCCGCGCCAAGGAACTCGGCCGCGACATCCGCATCATCGGCGTGCAGGCAGAAAACGCGGCCGCCTACCCGCCGTCGCTGGCAGCGGACGCCCTGGTGCCGCTCAAGAAGGTTTCCACCATGGCCGACGGCATCGCCGTGGGCCGGCCCGGGCAACTGCCGTTCAGCATCATCCGCGAACTGGTGGACGATGTGGTCACCGTCAGCGAAGACTCCTTGGCGCGGGCCCTGATCTTCCTGCTGGAACGCGCCAAGATGGTCGTTGAGCCCGCCGGCGCGGTGGGCGTGGCAGCCCTCATGGACGGCAAGATCGAGAACCCCGGAACAACCGCCGTCGTGCTGTCCGGCGGCAACATCGACCCCATGCTGATGCTCAAGGTGATCCAGCGCGGCCTCTCCGCCGCCGGCCGGTACATGACCGTGCGGATGATGCTTGATGACCGCCCGGGCTCGCTGGCCACCATTGCCCGCATCATCGCCGAGAACGACGCCAACGTGACGGGCCTGGACCACACCCGCGTGGGCGGCTCCATCAGCATGGGCGACGTGTCCATCACCGTGAACCTCGAGACCAAGGGCCACGAGCACGGCGAACAGGTTCTCGGCGCCCTGCGTGCCGAGGGCTTCCAGCCAATCGTGGTGCACTAGGAGACGCCATGCTGGACAGCCCGGGACAGGCACCCGCCACGAGGGAAACGGCCGCCGCCCGTGCCAAGGGCGGGCTGCTGGTGGTGGGATCGTTCGTGGCGCTCCTGTTCGCGATCGAACTGCTCAACACGGTGCTGCTGCACTCGCTGAACGGCGTCTTCGGGCTCAGGCCCAGAAGCGCTGACGGCATTCTGGACGTATTCACCTTCCCGCTGCTGCACGCCAACCTGAACCACGTGCTCTCCAATGCGCTGCCGCTGATCATCTTCGGGTTCCTGGTGTTTCTGTCCGGGCTCCGGGTTTTCCTCACGGCCGTTGCCTGCAGCTGGCTCGGCTCCGGGCTGGCCGTCTGGCTGATTGGCGCCGGCGGGGTCACCGTGGGCTCGTCCGGACTGGTCTTCGGCCTGTTCGCGTTTCTCCTGGTACGCGGATTCTTCAACCGCAGCTGGTGGCAGATCATTCTCTCGGTGGTGCTGTTCCTGACCTACGGCAGCATCCTTATCGGGATCATTCCGAACATTGCCGGATACGTGTCCTGGCAGGCCCACCTCGGCGGCGCCGCAGGCGGCGTTCTGGCCGCCGTCGTGCTGCGGGCGCGGGCATCCCGGCGCTGACATTCATCGCACGCGCCTTAAAGCACGACGCCGGCCGTCCCCGAAAGTGGGGAGGCCGGCGTCGTGCGTTTGCTGCGACCGCGGACGGATACGGTGTTAGCCCGAGTAGGGCTTGGCGGAAATGATCTCCACCGAGATGTCCTTGCCGTTGGGGGCGGTGTAGCTGAGCTTGTCGCCCTCCTTGTGACCCATGATCGCGGCACCGAGAGGGGACTTGTCGCTGAAGACGTCCAGATCCGAGTCGCCGGCGATTTCACGGGAACCGAGCAGGAAGGTCTCCTCGTCACCGGCGATCCGGGCGACGACGATCATGCCGGGCTCAACGATTCCGTCGTCGGCCGGTGACTCGCCAACGTGGGCGTCGCGGAGCAGGACGGTCAGCTGGCGGATGCGGGCCTCGATCTTGCCCTGCTCTTCCTTCGCAGCGTGGTAGCCGCCGTTCTCCTTGAGGTCACCCTCCTGGCGCGCAGCGTCGATCTTCTGGACGATTTCCGCACGGCCGGGGCCGGAAAGGTGGTCCAGCTCTGCCTTCAGGCGGTCAAAAGCTTCCTGGGTAAGCCAAGCTGCAGGCGCGCTGTTAGTGGTAGACACGGACTTCTCCTCTAGTGGATGTACAAGCGGTCATACAAAACAAACACCCCGCCACGGTGGCCACCTGTGGAACTCAGTAACCATCTCAGCGGGGTAAAGGTATTGATCCATTGTAGTCAATCCCGTGGAGTAAACCCAACAACCAAGCGGCGTGGGTCACACGCCTTCTTCTGCTGTCCGATTTCCTGCGGGCTCTTGGCTGGCTCTAGGAGGCCGCGGGCTTCGGGATCCAGCAGCTGTCCACGACGCCCGAGACGGCCTGCGATTCGGTGCGCAGGACAACCCGCTGGGCGAGGGTGCGCCCGCCGTCGGCACTCTGGCCCTGCGCGTCCTGCTCAACCGGCGGAATGTCGACCACTTTCCAGCCGACCACGGCGAACTTGGAATCGAGCGCCTTGATGGCGCACTTGACTGCCGTGCCGGGTTCCCTCGTCACCTCGAAGTCCACCTCGGCCTGGGTGGCATCCGTGGTCCGGTAGCCGATGTCCTTGAACGTCACCGACGCTGTCGCGTTGGACGTGGAGACCCAGGCGAGGAAGCCCATTCCGATTGCCAGGGCAACGATAACCGCCCAGCGCCTGGCCTTCCGGGACATCCTGCGCTTTGGACGGCCATAGCGATTGGCTAGGCTAATGTCTGCAGGCTGGGAAGTGCCCGACTTGTCCTCGGTAGTCACCCTTCCAGTTTAGTGGCGATTCCCCCGGGCAATTATCCGGCGTCAGCATTGCAGTCAGTCCCAGGAGAAAGAGGAGCAGTCCCAGATGACAGCGTCCACCAGCCAGTCGTCCACGCTTCGCCTGCTGGCCGTCCACGCCCACCCGGATGACGAATCCAGCAAAGGCGCAGCCACCATGGCCATGTACGCCGCGGCCGGTGTGGACGTTATGGTCGCCACCTGCACGGACGGCTCACGCGGTGACATCCAGAACCCGGCCATGGAGGGCGAGCCCCATCCGAAGCGCGACATGGCCGGTGCCCGCCGCCTCGAAATGAACGAGGCCGCCCGGATCCTGGGCATCCGGCAGCGCTGGCTGGGCTTTGTGGACTCGGGGCTGCCCGAAGGCGATCCGCTCCCGCCCTTGCCGGCCGGCTGCTTCGCGCTGCAGTCCCTGGAACGGGCCGCGGGCCCCCTCGTCAGGCTGGTCCGGGACTTCAAGCCGCACGTCATTGTCAGCTATGACGAAAATGGCGGTTATCCGCATCCGGACCACATCATGGCGCATCGGGTTGCGGTGGAGGCCTTCGAGGCCGCAGGGGACCCCGCCAAGTATCCCGGGACCGGTGATGCGTGGGAGCCGAAAAAGCTCTACTACGACCGCGCCTTCAGCCCGGAACGTTTCCGTGCCCTGCACTTTGCCCTGGAGGAGGCAGGGCTCCAGTCGCCCTATGCCCAGCGCCTTGCGGCCTGGCTGGAGGCCGACGCTGAAGGGCACACGCCGCCTCCGCCCGCGCACGAAACAACCACCCAGGTGGACTGCGGCGACTTCTTCGCAACACGCGACGACGCCCTCCGGGCCCACCGGACCCAGGTGGACCCGCTGGGCTTCTTCTTCGCCGTGTCAGCGGAGATGCAGGCGCGTACCTGGCCCTGGGAGGACTACACGCTGATCCAATCGAAGGTGGCCACGGAGCTGCCGGAGAAGGACCTCTTCGCGGGGCTAAGATAGAGACAAGAGACATTTTCTATCCCCCGTAGAACAACGCCGTAGAAGACCGCGTAAACGAACCCGCGTAGAACACCGTGTGGCGGCCAAATCGGCCGCGGCTGCGCGCGTACCATCGGGCCAGGCGTCAGCCCACGCGGCGGACGGCGGCCCCAGCCTTGAGAAGGTTTGAACAGTGCACCATTTGCTCATCGCCCTGGCATCGTCCCCGGCACCCTCGCCGTCGCTGCGCCCCGGCCTGTCCCAGGACCAGGTCACGCCCGGCCTGCTGGGATTCCTGCTGACCGCCTTCATTGTGGTGCTCTCCGCGCTGCTGATCGTGGACATGGTGCGCCGCATCCGCCGGGTGCGGTACCGCGCCCAGGTGGAGGAGGAACGGATGGCGGCAGCCGAGGCCGCGGACATCTCCCGCGACGACGCCGCCAACGGCAATGCAGGCCGCGCCGACACCTGATCCACCATCAGGGCAGCCCGCAGCATGGCGGCCAGAGCCGGGGGAGCGCAACGCCCTCGGCGCGGAGCCCTCTGCCTACCTGCGCCAGCACGCCGGCAACCCCGTGCACTGGCAGCCCTTCGGGGACGCCGCCTTTGCCAGTGCCGCGTCCCGGGACGTCCCCGTCTTCCTGTCCATCGGCTACGCCGCCTGCCACTGGTGCCACGTCATGGCCCGGGAATCGTTTGAGGACCAGGCCACCGCTGACTACCTGAACGGCCATTTCGTGGCGGTGAAGGTGGACCGGGAGGAGCGTCCGGACGTCGACGCCGTCTACATGGCCGCCACGCAGGCCATCAGCGGTGAGGGCGGCTGGCCGATGTCCGTCTTCCTGACCCCGGAGGGCCGGGCGTTCCATGCCGGCACCTACTTCCCGCCGCGGCCCATGCCCGGGCGGCCCTCCTTCCGCCAGGTCCTCGAGGCCGTGCATGAGGCGTGGACGGAGCGCCGCGGCGCCGTGGAGGAGAACGCCAGCTCCCTCGCACAGAACATGGGCCAGGTGCAGCTCGCGGCGGCCGTAGACGTCTCCCGGCCGCCGGATCCGCTTGACGCCGGACTGCTGCCCGCCGCCGTGCGCTCGCTGGCCGGGTCTGAAGACCCCGACGACGGCGGGTTCGGCGCCGCCCCCAAGTTCCCGCCGTCGGCCGTTCTGGAGTTCCTGGTCCGGCACGCAGCGGTGCCATCGGATACCGCCGAAGAGGCCAGGGAGATGGCCGGGCGCACCCTCGCGGCCATGGCCCGCTCGGCGCTCTTCGACCAGCTCGACGGCGGTTTCGCGCGTTATTCGGTGACGCGGGACTGGTCCGTTCCGCACTTCGAGAAGATGCTGTACGACAATGCCCAGCTGCTGCGCGTCTACGTGCACTGGATCAGGCTCGGCGGCACGGCAGGGTTCCCGGCCACCGAGGCCGCCGACGTTGCGGCGCGCACCGCCGACTGGATGCTCACGGCCCTGGGACTGCCCGACGGCGGACTCGCGTCCTCGCTGGATGCGGACACCCTGGTGGACGGCGAGCACCACGAAGGGGCCAGCTACCTGTGGACCCCCGGTGAGCTGGAGCGGGTGCTTGGCGCGGAGAATGCCGCGGCCGTCGCCTGGATGATGAACGTCGGCGCGCGCGGCACCGTCTCGGAGCTAGGCTCGCCGCTGCACCCGGGCCGGGCGCTGGACGGCGACGAGGCGCGGCTTTGGCTGGACGTAGGGCCCAGGCTCCGGGAGGCCCGGGCGCGCCGTCCGCAGCCCGCGCGCGACGAGAAGGTGGTGGCGGGCTGGAACGGACTGGCGGTGGCCGCGCTCGCAGAGGCCGGGGCAGTCCTGGACCGGCCGGATCTCGTGGCGGCGGCCGGCCGGATCGCCGGATATCTGGAACGGGTCCACTGGCGGGCGGACGCAGTGCAGTCCGCGCCGGGGGAGCCGGCGGCAGGTGTGCCGGCAGCAGGGAAGCTGGTCCGGGTTTCGCATGGCGGCGCGGCCCGGGGGATCGGCGGCCTGCTCGAGGACTATGCGTTCTGCGCGGACGGCTTCTTTGCCTTGTATTCGGCCACGGGTTTGCCGCGCTGGTACACGCTGGCCGAGGCCGTGATCCAGGCGGCGTGCGCCCGGTTCGTGGACGGCGGGCGGCTCGCCGACTCGGCCGGGGAATCGGAGCAGGTGGTCAGCGCCCAGGGTGGGAAGCCCGGCCTGGACTTCTTTGACGACGCCACGCCCAGCGGGGCTGCGGCCTTTGCCGGCGCCCTGCTGACCTACGCCGCCCTGTCCGGTTCCGTGGAACACCGGATCATGGCAGGGAGCATCCTCGTCCTGGTGCCCCCGCTCGCAACGCGGGCGCCCCGGGTGGCGGGCTGGCTGCTGGCCACAGCACAGGCCGCGCTGGCGGGGCCGCTGGAGGCCGCCGTCATCGGACCTGCCGGTCCTGAGCGGGACGCCCTCCGCCGCGCGCTGCTGCTGTCCCCGAGTCCGGGGCTGGTGGTGGCGGTTGGCGAGGCTGAGGCGGACGACGGCGGAAAGCGGGCCGAGGTGCCGCTGCTGCGGCAGCGGCCGGCCGGGCCCGGCGGTGCGCCGCTTGTGTACGTCTGCCGCGGCATGGTCTGCGACCGGCCCGTGGGGACCGTTGAGGCGGCGTTGGAACGGGTCAGCTCAGCACTGCGATGAGGATGGCCGCGAAGTGCGCGGCGAAGGCCAGCACCGTGAAGGCGTGGAACAGTTCGTGGAAGCCGAAGTGCCGGTAGCTGAAGTTGGGCTTCTTGAGGGCGTAGAACACTGCCCCGGCGATGTACAGGGCTCCGCCAACGCAGATGAGCAGCGCCGCAGGGACGCTCGCCGCGAAAAAGGCAGGCAGATAGAAGAGGGACCCGCAGCCGAGGCCGATGTAGATGGGCACATACAGCCAGCGGGGTGCGTCGGTCCAGAGCAGCCGGAACAGCACGCCCAGGATCGCGGCGGACCAGATCAGCCACAGCAGGAACTCCGCCGTCGGCCTGTCCAGGAGGCTCCACGCGAGCGGCGTGTAGCTGCCGGCGATCACCAGCATGATGTTGGTGTGGTCCAGCCGTTTGAGCACGCGTTTGACGCCGGGGGACCAGTTGCCGCGGTGGTACACAGCGCTGATGCCGAACAGCAGGACACCGGTGAACGCGTAAATGGCGGACGTGACCTTGCGGTCCGCGGTCGGCGCCACGGCAATCAGGACGATCCCGGCGGCCAGGGCAAACGGCGCGGTGACCGTGTGGATCCATCCCCGCCACTTGGGCTTGATCGTCAGCAGTTCCGCGATGCGTGCCGCGGCGTCGTCCACGGCGGTGGGTTCTGCCTTTGACGGCTCCGGTCCGCCGTCCGGGGCGTTGCTTTTCATGTCATCCAGAATAACCTACGGTTCAGTAAGTTACCCACCGGTAACATCTGGTTCTGTGGGTCTTTGCGTCTCGTTCGGTGGGGCGTCGGGCGGCCACCTGCGCGCGGCTGAAGCCTTCGGGCGGTAGCCTAGGACTTGCAAAAGTCGTACAGAGGAAGTCAGGTGAGTCTCCGGATGGAATGGCCCGGGTTCCTCTATGGCTTCTACGAGCGCAAGCTTCTCCGCTCCCTGGAGCCGGAGCGGATCCCACGGCACATCGGTGTCATGGTGGACGGCAACCGGCGCTGGGCCCGGCAGTTCAATGCCCCCACCAGCCAGGGCCACCAGGCCGGCGCGGACAAGATCCATGAGTTCCTCGGCTGGTGCCAGGAGCTGGGCGTCAGGGTGGTCACCCTGTACATGCTCTCCACGGACAACATGAACCGCTCCGGCGAAGAGCTTGACCTGCTAATGGGCATCATCGCCAACACGCTCGACCGCCTCGACGAAGACGCCAACATTTCGGTCCACGCCATGGGCGCCCCGGAGCTGCTCCCCGACTACCTGGCGGAGCGCCTGACCACACTCACGGCCCGGACGCCGGTGCGGGAGAAGCTGCACGTGAATGTGGCCGTCGGCTACGGCGGCCGGCGCGAGATCGTGGACGCGGTGCGCGAGCTGCTGCACGATGCCGTGGCGCACAAGGCGGACATCAGTGAACTGGCCGACTCCCTGAGCGTGGAGGACATCTCGCGCTTCCTCTACACCCGCGGCCAGCCTGATCCGGACCTGGTCATCCGGACTTCCGGCGAGCAGCGGCTCTCAGGTTTTCTGATGTGGCAGAGCGCCTACAGCGAGTTCTACTTCTGCGAGGCCCTGTGGCCGGCCTTCCGGAAGGTGGATTTCCTTCGCGCCCTGCGCGACTACGCCGGCAGGCAGCGGCGCTTCGGTTCCTAACCGTTGCCGGCATCCGTTGGCGGCCCTAGGGGCCGCCCCTTTGGCCCGCCGTCGTGCACCCTTTGGCCGCCCCCGTTCACGCCAAATTCACACGCCGGCAACAGGAATCGCCGGAAGAAGACGTTGGAAATTAGTTCGGGGCGAATTACGTTGAATCCATCAGCAGGCAAACCGCCGGCTGATCGGGGAGGCCAGTACATGGAGCGATTCTTCGCACCGGTTGTATGGGAGGCCGGATCCGGCCTCGTGGCCGAGCCGCCTCACCAATAACAATTCCGGGCAGCGCCCCGGGGCTGGAGTCGATGTGGCTATTTCTGAACAACTGCCCGACGTCATCACGGACAAGGGTGAGAAGGCTACCTCTCGCGCCAAGCGAGCCAATTCAAAGACCGGTGCGGACACGAAAGACGCCGCAGCCGGTCTTGCTGTTTCCGGCCCACAGACTGAATCCCAGCCATCAGTCTCCACTTTCGTCATCGACACCTCGGTGCTCCTCTCCGACCCCCGCGCCCTGCTGCGTTTCGCGGAGCATGAAGTCATTGTGCCGATCGTGGTGATCACCGAACTTGAAGGGAAGCGGCATGACCCCGAACTCGGCTACTTCGCACGGAAGGCGCTCCGGCTCCTTGATGACCTCCGCATCCAGCACGGCGGGCTGAACCGGCCCATCCCGCTGGGTGATGCCGGCGGTACGCTCATGATCGAGATGAACCACATCTCGGCCGAAGTCCTGCCGGCAGGGTTCCGCGGCGGGGACAATGACAGCCGCATCCTCGCCGTCGCAAAAAACCTCTCCAACGAGGGGCGCAACGTCACCGTGGTGTCCAAGGACCTCCCCATGCGGGTCAAGGCCTCGGCCATGGGCCTGCTGGCCGACGAATACCGCAACGAACTCGTTAAGGATTCCGGCTGGACCGGCGTTGCCGAGATCGATGCAAGCGACGAGGAGATCTCCACGCTCTACGGGCACGAACCGGTCTTCATCCCGGCGGCTGCAGAGATGCCGGTCAACACCGGCCTTGTGGTGCTCTCCAGCCGGGGCTCGGCGCTCGGCCGTGTCGGTGCCGACAAGCAGGTCCGCCTGGTCAAGGGGGACCGCGACGTTTTCGGCCTCCACGGGCGCTCCGCGGAGCAGCGGCTCGCCATCGACCTGCTGATGGACCCCGCGGTGGGCATCGTGTCCCTGGGCGGGCGCGCGGGCACCGGCAAGTCGGCCCTTGCCCTGTGTGCCGGCCTCGAGGCGGTGCTGGAACGCCGTGAACACCGCAAGGTGATCGTCTTCCGCCCGCTCTTCGCCGTAGGCGGCCAGGAGCTCGGCTACCTGCCGGGCTCGGAGCAGGAGAAAATGAACCCCTGGGCGCAGGCGGTTTTCGACACCCTGGGCGCGCTGGTGAGCCAGGAGGTCGTGGAGGAGGTCATGGACCGCGGCATGCTCGAGGTCATGCCGCTGACCCATATCCGCGGACGCTCCCTGCACGACGCCTTCGTGATCGTGGACGAGGCCCAGTCGCTCGAAAAGAACGTCCTGCTGACCGTCATGAGCCGGATCGGGCAGAACTCGAAGATCGTCCTCACCCACGACGTTGCCCAGCGCGACAACCTCCGGGTCGGACGGCACGACGGCATCGCAGCCGTCGTCGAAACCCTGAAGGGCCACCCGCTTTTCGGCCACATCACCCTCACCCGGTCCGAGCGCTCGCCCATCGCGGCACTCGTCACGGACCTGCTCGAAGGGGCATAGCTATCGCTGGTTGGGCTTGCCGAAACCGAGCCTGGTTTCGACAAGCTCAACCGAGCCTCAGCCAGCAGCGACGCCCAGGAGGAACTTCGCCGTGGGTTCGTGGCCCTCTACCCTCAATTGCCCGTCGGGGCGGCGGAGGCTCTCCGGGGTGGGGTGGACCCGTTGTTCTGTACCCTGCTTGCCGCCCCAGGAAATGCGGGTGACGCCATTCAGTTCGTAGCCGAGCGACCGGGAGACGCCCAGGGAGGCTGCGTTCCAGTCTGCCGCCTCAGATGGACAGCGGTCCAGGGTGTGCTGAACGGGTTGCGGCCCTGTTCGTGGATGCCGCTGGCTGCTGCCTAGGCCGCTGCGGCGCCGCCGTCAGCTGGTGTGGTGCGACAGGCCGAGGGACAGCCGGGTGTTGCCGGGCCCCTCCAGCACCAGGGCGATCGCCTGGTTGGGCAGCTCAAAGACCATGGTGGCGTCCGCTGTATCTCCCTGCCGGAGCTGCGCCGTCGCCGGTGACGTCCACAGCGGATGGATGCTGTTGGCGCCCAGGCCCGTCACCGAGAACTGCGACGTGTCCAGCGTGATGCCTTCACCTTCGAGAGCGGTGAACTGCACCAGAATCCTGACCCGGTGGGTCCCCGCGGACGGGCCCTCGTCCAAAACCTGGACGCGTTCCGGTGGAAGCCAGCCGTCCTTTTCCAGCGGGATGATGCCATTGACCCGCGCCGTTCCGCCGGGGATCACCGCGCTCGCGCCCAGCTGGGTGCTGGCCTCCGGCTTGGCCGTAAGGAAGAGATATCCCAGCACGAGCCCCAGGGCGCAAAGCAGGGAGAGCGGGACCAGCAGCAGCTTCCGACGGCGCCGGGGGTCCTTCCCGCCGGTGGCGGCCGTGTCAGGTGTCGAGAGGTCTGGAGCCATGGTTGACATGGCACGAGTTTGGGGCCGGCAGGTTGGAAAAAACCTGCGCGGCACCCCACATTCCGGGTGGCCCGTCAGGCGGGGTTGGTCAGGCGGGGTTGGTCAGGCGGGGTTGGGACGCAGCGGCCACTGGATGTGCTCGCGCACATCAGTGAGGTTCATCGGTTCCGCCACGAAAAGATCGTCCAGCATGTACTCATCGACGGCCAGGATCCGGATGCTGTGCCCGGGAAGCTGCCCTCCGCCGTCCAGCGGTTCGGCGGAGACACACACTCCGGTCGCGGCATCGATGCGGATCCTGGTCCGGCCCGGTCCGCACAGGGGTGCTGCCGGATCCAGCGGACGGTACCCGGCATTCGGTGAGACCACGGTTTCCAGCGCCGCGCGGCCTTCGTGCGCTAGCTGTTGAACCGGCTCCAACAGTTCGACGGCATTGGCGTTGGGGAACTCCAGCGGCACCGGGGCATTTCCCGCCAGCTCCACCGGATCCAGTGCAGCAGCGAACCGGCCGTTTCCGAACGAGGGTTCGCCGTACGCGGCCTCCGGCCGGCGCCGCACCAGCCCGCCGTCGTCGTACACCGGCGTCACCAGATGCGCGGGAAGGAGCCACGACTTCCGCGTGGCGCTGATGTACAGGCCGTCACGGGAATCATTGATGCCCGTGGTGTTGCCCAGCAGCGTGCCGTCGTCGGCCTCCAGGCGCAGCGCGCCGGGGCGGCGCAGCCAGGCGCGGACGGTGCCGGTGCCGGGAGTTTCGGCGTATTCGAAGCGCAGGGACTGCCATTTCCACGGGGACGAGCGGCAAAGGTTGCGAAAGGAAACGGCCGAGGTGGGCGTGGCACCGCCGCCGTGTTCCTGCCGGTGTTTGGCGTCCCAGGTCCCCATATCCACAGTTTACGCGCGGCCCCGAGCGGCAGGCGGGCCAATCCAGTAGCATCCGAGAGTGATCCAACGACTTGGCGGACTATGGGAAGCGGCTCCACTCGCGTTCTGGCTGCTGCTGGCCGCGTGCGCCTACTTCGCCGTGATGGCGGTGCGGCTCACGGTCATCGACGTCCGGCACCACCTCCTGCCGAACCGGATTGTCTTTCCCTCCTATGGCATCGCCGGTGTGCTGCTGCTGGGGGCGGTGCTCACCCTCGCGGCGGGGGAACCGCCCGGACCGCCCGACGGCGCGGCCCGCCTTTTCGGGGTGCCGGCGCTGAGGATTGCGGCCGGGGGAGCGGTGCTGTGGCTCTTCTACTTTGTGCTGCGGCTGGTGTATCCGCCCGGCATGGGCTTTGGGGACGTGAAACTAGCCGGCGTTCTGGGCCTTTACCTGGGCTACCTCGGCTGGCCGCATGTCTTCGCCGGGACGTTCGCCGCGTTCCTGCTTGGCGGCTTTTGGAGCATCGGCCTGCTGGCGCTGCGGCGCGGGACGCTCAAATCGGCCATCCCATTCGGGCCGTTCATGCTGGCCGGGGCAGCCGCGGCGATGGTCCTGCTGCCCGCGGGCTAGCTGCGGACAGGGCATTGTCCCGGTGCGGCCCGGGCATCGGTTCCGGTTAGGCTGAACCCATGCCGGCACCTGAATTTGTCCTGAAGCTCCGCGAAAAAATCGGCCACGACCCGCTGTGGGTTCCTGCTGTGCGGGGTGTGGTGTTCAACGACGACGGCCACGTCCTGCTGGGCCAGAGGTCCGACAACGGCAGGTGGACCCTGATCACGGGGATGCTGGAGCCCGGCGAGCATCCCGCACCCGGACTGCTGCGGGAGATCTTCGAAGAGACCGCCGTCGTGGCCGAAACGGAGCGGATGCTGTCGGTCGGCGTCGTAGGGCCGGTGACGTTTCCCAACGGCGACGTCTGCGATTTCCTGGACATCGTGTTCCGCTGCCGCCACGTCTCCGGTGAGGCGCGGGTGAACGACGACGAGTCCCTGGCCGTGGGCTGGTTCGCGTTGGACGGGTTGCCGGATCTGCAGCCTGGAGACCGGGAATGCATCCGCCGCGCACTGCTGCCGGGGGACTCAGTCCACTACGTCTCATGAGTCCCCGGCAGCTCGTCTAGACCGCGGCGGCTTGCCGCTCTGCCTCGAGAAGCTCGGCCTCCTCACCGCCCACGGCCTCGCCGCGAGCCACCATGCCGGCGGTGTCCGAGAGCGGGATCTGCTTCAGCGTGATGGCCAGAAGCAGTGCAACGGCGATGAACGGGACGAGGTACCAGAACACCGGTGCCAGGGAATCGGCATAGGCGTTGACAATCGCGTCGCGGAGCTGCCCGGGAAGCTGGCTCAGGGTCTGCGGATCCAGCGTCCTGGTCGATTGGGAGGCCTGGCTGGCCGACGCTCCGGCGCCCGTGAAGGCGTTCGTCAGGGACTCCGCGAGCCGGTTGGTGAAGATCGATCCGAAGACCGCCACGCCCAGGGCAGCCCCCACTTCGCGGAAGTAGTTATTGGTACTGGTGGCCGTGCCGATCTGGTCTGCCGGAACGGAGTTCTGCACCACGAGGACGATGACCTGCATGATCAGGCCGAGGCCGGAGCCGAACAGGAACAGCTGGACGCAGATGATCCAGATGGGCGTTTCGGCAGACAGCGTGGTGAACCACAGCATGGCGGCGATGGTCAGGCTGGCGCCGAGAATCGGGAACATCTTGTACTTGCCGGTCTTGGAAATGCGGATACCGGAATAGATGGACGTACCCATCAGGCCGGCCATCATCGGGAGCATGAGGAGGCCCGACTCGGCGGCGGAGGTGCCCGAGGACATCTGCAGGAACGTGGGCACAAAGGCGATGGCGGCGAACATGCCCAGGCCCAGGGTGAAGCCGATGGCGGTGGAGTTCACGAAGATCCGGTTCCGGAACAGGGTCAGCGGGATAATCGGATCTTCCGCGCGGCGTTCGACGGCGACGAAGGCCGCTGCGGCGAGGACCAGGCCCGCGCCGAAGGCCCAGGTCAGGGGCGAATCCCAGCCCTCGTCCTTCTTGCCCCCGAAGTCCGTGAAGAAGATCAGGCAGGTGGTGGCCACGGACAGGAACAGGACACCCAGGAAGTCGATCCGCTTTTCGGCCTTCTTGTTGGGAAGCGTCAGGGTAAACCAGGCGATGGTGAAGGCGGCGATGCCGATGGGAATGTTGATGTAGAAGGCCCACTCCCAGGTGAGGTGGTCAACGAAAAAGCCGCCCAGCAGCGGCCCGGCCACGGCCGAGAGGCCGAAGATGGCGCCCAGCGGGCCCATGTATTTGCCGCGTTCCTTGGCGGGAACGATGTCCGCGATGATGGCCTGCGAGAGGATCATCAGGCCGCCGCCGCCCAGACCCTGGACGGCGCGGAAGATGACGAAGCCCCAGAAGTCCGTGGCGAAGGCGCAGCCCACCGAGGCCAGCGTGAACAGTGCGATGGCCACGAGGAAGAGGTTCCGGCGGCCGAGGATGTCGCCGAACTTGCCGTAGACCGGCATGACGATGGTGGTGGCGAGGAGGTACGCGGTGGTGATCCAGGCCTGGTGCTCAACGCCGCCGAGCTTGCCGACGATGGTGGGCATGGCAGTGGAGACGATGGTCTGGTCGAGGCTGGAGAGCAGCATGCCGGCGATCAGCGCGGAAAAGATGATCCAGATGCGTTTCTGGGTCAGCAGCAGCGGTCCGGCTGCGGCTTTGGAACTGACGGCGGTGCTCATGGCTGTCCTTCTGCGGAGGGGGCGACGGGGTGGCCGGTGGGGCGGGAATACGGCTGGGAGAGCAGCAGCCTGGCGGCCTCGAGGTTTTCGAGCAGCAGGTCACGGTACGCGCGGGTGTTGCCTTCGGAGAAGTAGGCGAGGCTGGTGTGCCGGGCGATGTTTCCCATGACCACCACAGCCATCCGCACCACGGGGTGGCTGGCCGGAACGCCTTCGCGCTCGGCGAGGAGCCGGGCAAAGTGGGCTTCCCGCTCCTCGGTGGCGCCGATGATCTTGAGCATCAGCTGAGGTTCCTTCTTGATGACGCCGATCAGCTGCCGGGTTTCCTCCTCGGAGCTGCTCATCCGCTCGGACAGGGTGAGGGAGAGCTGGAGGAGGTCCTGAAGCAGGCTCGCGGAGAGCTGGCCCTTCGGGGAACCCTGCCCACCGCGGAGGAACTCGTCGAAAACGTCTTCGGGCAGCTCGTCGTCCACGTGTCCCAGGATGGCGTCTTCCTTTGTGGGGAAGTAGTTGAAGAAGGTCCGCCGGGAGATGCCCGCCTGTTCGCAGACATCCTCCACGGTGTAGCCGCTGAGGCCCCGCTCGGACGTCAGGGAACGGGCGACGGCGGTAATCGCCGCCCGCGTCGCGGCCCGCTTGCGCTCGCGGAGGCCGACGCCCATAGTTGCACTCTCATTCACAAAGTACAGTTTTGCACTGAAACCGAAAAGAGTGCAAGTTTTCCGATGGGATCGGGGGAGGTTTTGTCCAGGTATCGCGGCTTCAAGGCCCTCGAAGCCGCAACGATATCTGGACAAAAAAACTCCAAGGACAGCGGCGAGGGAATTAAAAAAGTACGACGACGGCCGCCCGCCTTCGCTGGGAAGGTGGGCAGCCGCCGTCGTACCTAAGTGGTGGGCAGTTAGGCCTTGTGGGCCGGAGCCGTCATGGTGGTGACGTCCAGTGCTTTGTCCAGATCGGCCTCGGAAACCTTGCCTTCGCCTTCACCGACGAAGCCGAGCTTCTCGGTGGCCTGGCGGACGGTCAGGCCCTCCTTGACGGCGGTCTTGGCGATCTTGGCGGCGTTTTCGTAGCCGATGTACTTGTTCAGCGGGGTAACGATCGACGGCGAAGCCTCGGCGAGGAAGCGGGCACGCTCGACGTTGGCGGTGATGCCGTCGATCATCTTGTCCGCCATGACGCGGCTGGTGTTGGCCAGCAGGCGGACGGACTCGAGCAGGTTGGCAGCCATGACCGGGATGCCGACGTTCAGTTCGAAGGCGCCGTTGGTGCCGGACCAGGCGATGGCGGTGTCGTTGCCGATGACCTGGGCGCAGACCATGATGGAGGCTTCGCAGATGACGGGGTTGACCTTGCCCGGCATGATCGAGGAGCCCGGCTGCAGGTCCGGGATGGCGATTTCGCCGAGGCCGGTGTTGGGGCCGGAGCCCATCCAGCGCAGGTCATTGTTGATCTTCATGAAGGAGATGGCAATGTTGCGCAGCTGGCTGGAGGCTTCGATGAGGCCGTCGCGGTTGGCCTGGGCCTCAAAGTGGTCGCGGGCCTCGGTCAGCGGCAGGCCGGTGTCCGTGGCGAGCAGCTCAATGACGCGCTCCGGGAAGCCGGCCGGGGTGTTGATGCCGGTGCCCACGGCGGTGCCGCCGAGGGGAACTTCGGCAACGCGGGGGAGCGCGGCGTTGATGCGCTCGATGCCGTAGCGGACCTGCGCGGCGTAGCCGCCGAATTCCTGGCCCAGGGTGACCGGGGTGGCGTCCATGAGGTGGGTGCGGCCGGACTTGACGACGTCCTTGAACTCGACGGCCTTGCGCTCCAGCGATTCGGCGAGGTAGCCGAGGGCCGGGATGAGGTCGTTGATCAGTGCCGAGGTGGCTGCAACGTGGACGGAGGTGGGGAACACGTCGTTGGAGGACTGCGAGGCGTTGACGTGGTCGTTGGGGTGGACCACCTTGTCGCTGCCGGCAGCCTTCAGGGCGCGAGTAGCCAGTTCGGCGAGGACCTCGTTGGTGTTCATGTTCGAGGACGTGCCGGAGCCGGTCTGGAAAACGTCGATGGGAAAGTCGCCGTCGTACTTGCCCGTAGCCACCTCGTCGGCCGCTTCCGCGATCGCCTTGGCCAGCTCGCCGTCGAGCACACCCAGTTCAGCGTTGGCCTGGGCAGCGGCCTTCTTGACCCGGGCCAGCGCCTCAATGTGCGCACGTTCCAGGGTTTTTCCGGAGATCGGGAAGTTCTCGACTGCACGTTGCGTCTGCGCGCGGTACAGGGCGTTCACGGGGACGCGGACTTCGCCCATCGTGTCATGTTCAATGCGGAACTCTTCAGTGGAAGTCATGGGGCTAGCTTAGGACGCCCGGGCGCCGCACCGAAAACCGTGAACGGCTTGCTACCGGCGGTCCGCCCGGGCGTCATCTGGTTGCTTCTAGAGCTCGCCGATTCCGGAAACAAGCTCCGCGTGGCCGTCCGCGAGGCTGTAGGAGAGCCCGATCACGGCGGCCCGGCCCGTCTCGATTGCGTCGGAAATCACACGCGAGCTGTCCACGAGGCGGTGCGAGGTCTGCTTGACGTGCTCCACCACCATGTCGTTGACCTCCGTCTGGTCGTTGCGGAGCGAGGTCAGGACCGACGGCGTAATGCGCTCCACGAGGTCGCGGATGAAGCCCGCCGGCATCTGGCCCGTTTCGACGGCGGACTTCGTGGCCATGACCGCGCCGCAGCTGTCATGGCCGAGCACCACGATCAGCGGCACGCCCAGCACGCCGATGCTGTACTCCAGGGAGCCGAGGACGGCGTCGTCAATGACTTGGCCCGCGGTCCGGACGACGAAGACGTCGCCGAGTCCGACGTCGAAAATGATCTCGGCGGCGAGCCGGGAGTCGGAGCAGCCGAAGATCACCGCAAACGGATGCTGGGTCTCCACCAGGGATGAGCGCCTGGAGGCGTCCTGGTTCGGGTGGGAGGATTCACTGTTAACGAAGCGTTCGTTGCCTTCGCGCAGACGGCGCCAGGCCAGGGCAGGGGTCAGGTTAGTGGTCACCTGCCCACCTTACGGCGCGGGGGTCACTGAGGGGGAAACAATGACAGCAGGGTTACTTTCCAGGGATTTGACGACGGCGGCAGCCAGGACGGCGAACTCCTCCAGGTTGGCGTCGCCGGCCAGGACCACGGTGGTTCCGCGGTACGCGAGCACCATGCTCTTCTCGCCCTTGCCCGTGTCATGGAGTTCCCACTCCTTGCCGCCGGCGTTGCGCGTGCCGGTGACGGGGGCGTTCTTGGTCTGCTGCACGAGCCAGCTCGGGTTGGCCTTGCCGGTCTGCGTCAGACCGATGAATTTTTCCTTCGGGGTGATGTAGCCGACCTCCCAGGCCGCGACGCCGGTGCCGCTGGCCGCCGCCCAGCGGGCGTAGTTCGGGTGGAATGTGTCGCCCGCCGCGGGGGACACCGGTGTGAATCCCGCCACACCCGCAGCGTTCGAGGCTACGGCGCTGACGTCGATGTCGGGGCGGAAGCCGTCCGACTTCGGGGACGGGTTCATCAGGACGATCGGCAGGAACGCCGCGACGCTCACCAGCAGGGCGATGATCATTCCGATCACCGAGGCGTTGGCCCGTTTCGCGGCGGCCGCGGGAATTACGGGCTTGACGGGCTGGCCGGCCGACGAGGGGGAGGGGGCGGGAGCCTGCGCACGGCTCGAGGGGGCGGACTGGTCCTGCATATCACTCACCCTTCTATAGTCGCCCATGCGGGGTCCGAACTCACATTCGATGCCGACGGCGGTGAAACCGCCCTCCGTTACGCGGCGTGGTCATCCCACGCCCGGGGCCCGCGGTGGCGACTATGATCAGTTACAGAGGAATCACCGCGATGGTCCACTCAGGCCTGGCGGGTCCAATGATCGCCACTCGAAGAAGAGGTTCACGTGTCACCAGCGTCCATGACCCAGAAGTATTCAACGCTTTCCCCGTCGCTCGCGGTGGGGATCGACGAGCCGGACCGCAACCTCGCACTTGAGCTTGTCCGCGTCACCGAGGCCGCGGCGATCGCCGGCGGCCACTGGGTTGGCTTCGGCGACAAGAACAAGGCCGACGGTGCAGCCGTCGACGCCATGCGCTCCTTCCTCCAGACTGTCCACTTCAACGGCGTTGTGGTCATCGGTGAAGGCGAAAAGGACGAGGCTCCGATGCTGTTCAATGGCGAACAGGTTGGTGACGGCACCGGTCCTGAGTGCGACGTCGCCGTCGACCCCATCGACGGAACCCGCCTGACTGCACTGGGCATCAACAACGCCCTGGCCGTCCTGGCCGTCGCCGAGCGCGGCTCCATGTTCGACCCCTCCGCCGTGTTCTACATGGAGAAGCTGGTCACCGGACCCGAAGCCGCCGACATGGTGGACCTGCGTCTACCCGTCAAGCAGAACCTGCACCTGATCGCCAAGGCCAAGGGCGTGAAGGTCAATCAGCTCAACGTCATGATCCTGGACCGTGACCGCCACCGCCCGCTGGTCGAGGAGATCCGCGACGCCGGCGCGCGCACCAAGTTCATCATGGACGGCGACGTTGCAGGTGCCATTGCGGCTGCCCGCTCCGGCACCGGCGTCGACGCCCTCATGGGCATCGGCGGAACCCCGGAAGGCATCGTGGCGGCGTGCGCCATCAAGTCCCTGGGCGGCGTGATCCAGGGCCGGCTGTGGCCCACCAGCGACGACGAGAAGCAGAAGGCGATCGACGCCGGCCACGACCTCGAGCGGGTCCTGTCCACCAACGATCTCGTCACCAGCGACAACTGCTACTTCGCCGCCACCGGCATCACCGACGGCGACCTCCTCAAGGGCGTGCGCTACTCCAAGGACAAGGTCCTGACGCAGTCGATCGTCATGCGCTCCAAGTCCGGCACCATCCGCTTCGTGGACGGCGAGCACCAGGCCAGCAAGTGGGAAGGCTACGCCCGCAAGAACTAGCCCCCCGCTTCCAGCGCGAACTGGCAGCTAATGACCCCAAATCTCGATTTTGCGGGCGTTAGCTGCCAGTTCGCGCTTAAGGGGTAGGTGGAGCTGTGGATAACTGCTTCAGAGTGTTGCATAGGGACCACAATGAAGCATGTCCCGGATCCCCATGCCTCCGCAGTTACCGAACGGATCATTTCTTGTCGACGACGCGGCCCGGCTGGGCCTGAGCGTTAAACAGCTCACCCGGGACGGGATTTTTGCGCCGTCCCGCGGCATCAGGGTTCCGCTGCATAGCACCGGAAGCGTGGCGGACAACGTGCGCGCTTACTCGCGGCTTGATCCGACCTGTGTGCTCACACATTCGACCAGCGCCAGGATCTTCTGCATCTGCCTCCCGGGCTGGATGGACCGGGACTGGCGCATCCATATGGCCCGTCCTGCGGACGGGTGCAAGCCCCGCCGCCGCAACGTTGTCGGACACCAGTTGTCGTTCAAACCCGGCGAAGTGGTGATGTTCGACGGCGTTCGCCTCACGTCGCCGGCACGAACCTGGCTCGATCTCGCAGCGCTGTTGAGCATCGATGAACTCGTGGCCGCCGGTGACTCGATCGTCGTCGAACACGGGGAGGACTTCCCCGTACCGCGGCAGGCGCTGGCAGCCATTGCGGATCTGAAGGGCATCGTTGGCCGGCATCCCGGCATCCCGGCATGCGCGGGATCCGGAAGGCGAGGTTCGCCCTGGACATGATCCGGGTGGGGGCGGATTCTGCGCCGGAAACAATGATGCGGTTGGCGCTGGTGCGGGCCGGGCTCCCTGAGCCCACCCTCAACGTCGTCTTGCGCAACCGGATGGGGCATCCGGTGGTCTGGCCGGACGCTGCCTACCCCGAGCTAAGGATCGCCCTTCAGTACGACGGCGCGCATCACGGTGGCCTAGAGCAGTATCGCCGGGACATCAAACGCCAGGGCCTCACTGAAAGCCTTGGCTGGCACGAGCTTCGGGTGCAGAGCAGCGACCTCGAGGGAGACCGCCCTTTCATCGTGGAAAAGGTCAGGGCCGTTCTGCGGGGACCGAACGCGGCCGCCATAAACGAACGAACCGGCAGCTAATGCCCGCAAACTGCGCTTTTGGGGTCATTAGCTGCCAGTTCGCGCTCAGCGGGTGGGGCGCTTGATGAGGGTTTTGATGCCGTCGCGGAGTTTGCGCGCCACCTGGTAGGCCGCGTACCGCGGCCGGTTGACGGGCAGGTCCCAGGTACCGGGGTAGGCGATCTCGCGCCCGCCGAACGACTTCTTGAACGCGGTGAACCCTGCCCACTTGTGGTCGGGCTCCCCGGCCGGGGCGACGCCCCACAGGTCCACGTGCTTCAGGCCCTTCTCCTGGGCATCTGCCATGAGCGTCACCAGGAGGGGGATGCCGGCGCTGAGCTTGCGGTGGGTGTCATCCATGGCCGCGTGGGCGTACGTCCGGGTGTCCGCCGAATCGTAGGCCAGCGCTGCCGCCACCGGGCCGCCGTGCAGGTCGGCGATGAACAGTGTCGCCGCGCCCGCGGGCATGAGGGACTCGGCCACCTGCGTCAGGTACTCGTCGCTTTGCGGTTTGAAGCCGTTCCGCCGCGCCGTCATATGGAGGAAGTTCAGCAGCACGCGGATGTCTTCGGGGTCCTGCGTGGAGCGGAACGTCACGCCCTTCTTGTGGATGTTCCGGTACAGGTTGCGGTTGACCGGCTTCATCTCGGCCAGGACCTCCTTGAAGTCCCGGTCCAGGTCCACGATCCAGCTAAGTTCGGGCTGCTGGTTGACCGGGGCAGGCTGCAGGCCCCGGCTCCGCAGAGCATCCGGCGCACTCGAAGGATCCAGGCCGGCAGTGACCGGCTCGATCCGGATGAAGACGGCGCCGCAGGACGCGGCCAGCCGCCGGAGGGCGGCCAGCGCGGCGTCGAACGCCTCGACTGATTCGGCCACCGGGCCGTAAGGCGCATACAGGACCTTGCCCGCGGGATTCTTTTCCTCGATGGCCAGGAAGCTCCAGCCGGGACCGGACTGCCGGTGCACGCGGCGTCCCAGTGACTTCTGGAAATCCTCCCAGGCCTTCGTTTGCAGGAAGTACTCCACGGCGTTCAGGCCTTCATCGAGGTGGTCACGGCAAAGGCCACGGCGTTCTCCAGGGCCCCGGACACGGGATGGACGTTGACGGGCGCGTCGGCGGCCGGCAGGAAGGCGCTCGCGCCGCGGTCCAGCTGCAGGTCGCCCTTCGGCGAGTCGAGGATCACGGACCCGGCCACGACAATGATTACCGCGGCGCCCGACTGTGCCAGCGGAACGGGTTCGCCATCCGGCAGCAGTTCGATCCGCTGGAGCTGGAACTCGCGGAACGGCGGGCAGTACAGTTCCTGCCCGAGCTCGGAGGTTTCCGGCCGCAGCATGGGGACGCCCACCGATTCGAAGGCGATGGTGTTCAGCAGCTCGGGAATGTCGATGAACTTGGGCGTCAGTCCGCCGCGGAGCACATTGTCCGAGGATGCCATCACCTCGACGCCGAGTCCGTACAGGTAGGCGTGCACGTTTCCGGCCGGCAGATACACCGCTTCGCCCGGCTCCAGCGACAGCCGGTTGAGCAGCAGGGAGATCAGGACGCCGGGGTCGCCGGGGTACTCGCCGTGAAGGCTCAGCACCGTGGAAAGCTCCTGCTGGTAGGGCGCCATGGGTGCACCCGAGGCCAGCACGTCCACCACCCTGGACGTGGCTTCCTGGATTGCCCCGCCCCCGGCGATCAGCCGTTCGAACGCGGACCTCAGCGCCGTGGCCTCGTCGGGCTGCGAGAGGTCCTCGATGACGTCCTTCAAGAGCTGCGGCACACCGTTGCCGGGGAGTTCCAGGCAGCCTGCCAGGTGGAGGAAGATGTCGCGGGACTTCTCCGGTGCACGGAAACCGCACAGCGCATCGAACGGGGTCAGCGCGAAGATCATTTCCGGTTTGTGGTTGTCGTCCCGGTAATTGCGGTGCGCGGCACCGGCCGGCACGCCGTCGGCATTCTCGCGGGCGAAGCCGGCTTGAGCCTGGTCGAGGCTCGGGTGCACCTGAAGCGACAGCGGCTTGGCAGCGGCGAGGATCTTGGCCAGGAACGGCAGGCGCGGCCCGAATTCGGCCACCGACTCAGATCCCAGAAAATGTTCCGGGTCCTCGCCGATGAGCGCGTTCAGCGGTGCCGTCGTGCCGTCCGGCCGCTTCGCCACCGACGGCGAGTCAGGGTGCGCGCCGATCCACAGCTCAGCTTCCGGTCCGCCCGACGCCGGCCGGCCGAGCAGGCCGGCGATCGCCGTCGTCGACCCCCAGGCATACGGCCGGAGGACGTTGTCGATTTCGTACAAAGCCAAGTGTCCTTCTCTCTTGCAGCAGGTGAAGCTAAAGGCTTAGAGGGCAGCGCACTGGCCGTTGGTGGCCACGAGGTCGCGGATGGCCTGCTCGTTTCCCTCGCGCTTGAACTGGTTCAGCATCTGCTCCGTGATCGGTTCCCCCTCGGGGGTGGTGGTCACCGGGGTGAAGTCCGACGACGACGATGGTGACGGTGAGGGGGTTGTGGCCGGAAGACCCGCCAAGGGAGCTGCCGCCGGACCCGCCGCGGAGAGCCCGCTGCCTGGCACGGAACTTGGCTGCAGCATGGCGTCCTGCAGCCCGGCGTCGGCCGCAGCGGCGGCTGGCGACGATTCGGAGCTGGCGGACGCGAGCAGCTTCTTGACACGGTCATGGATCTGGTCGAAGTCGGGCACCGTGGAGAAGGACGCGTCGAAGTCCGGCGGCCCGATGGTGAGCCGCTTGACGTCCGTGCCCTTGGCCTTCATGGCCAAATCCACGAAGCTGCCGAGCTGGCTGGAGGAGATGTTGGAATCCACCACCTTGGTGCCGGCGTTGGCGATGTCCTCGAACTTTGCCAGCAGGGTTGCGGGGTCCAGCTGTTTCAGCATGGCCTGCTGCACGCACTGCTGCCGCGCGATCCGGGCGTAATCGTCCACGAACTCGCGGGACCTGCCGTACCAGAGGGCCTGGAAGCCGTTGAGCTTCTGGTCGCCGGCCGGGATCCAGCCGTCGGGCATGCCGTGGATGCCGTTGGCCTCATCGACCATCGGCCCGCTGATGGGCACCCAGCCGCCGGCCTTGATCCGGATGCCGCCCATCGCGTCGATCAGCTTCGCGAAGCCGTCCATGTCCACCAGCACGTAGGCCTGCACGGTAATCCCGAGCGTGCCGGACACCGCTTCCAGGGTTGCCTGCGCTCCGGGGTCGGCGACGCCGGGGTAGAGGTCCTTGTGTTCGTTGGTGACCTCGGTGTTGATGGCGTTGATGAGGCATTCGTCGCCGCAGTTGTAGCCCTCGGGATAGATCTGCCGCATGGGCGAACCCTCGCTGAACTGGGCGTTCTGCAGGTTCCGCGGCACCGAGATGATGGCGGTCTGGCCGGACTTGGCATCGACGCTGAGCACGGACAGGCTGTCCGGGCGGCGTCCGGTGCGGTCGGCACCCGCATCGCCGCCCATCATGAGGAAGTTGTAGCGGCCGTCGACGGGGTCAATGGCCGGTCCGGCGTTGAAGATGCTGCCGATCGCATTCCGGCTGACATTGAGCAGGTAGGCGGCGTAGCCCAGCGATCCGCTGCTCACCACCATGGCCAGAACAAGCGCAATCACGACGGCGGGCCTCATCCGGGCGGGCAGCAGCACCGGCCGGATAAGGCGCAGGGTGTTCACGAACAGCAGCAGCCAGCCCACCGCCAGCGCGGCAAGGACCAGGACGATGAGCAGCGAGGCCACCGGATTGGTGATGATGTTGATCAGCAGGGTCCGGTTGGTGAACAGCAGTACCAGGGCAAGGACCGCGAGCAGCCAGGCGCCCAGCGTCACGCGCAGGGCGATCCGGCCGATCTTGCGGTCCCCGGCCACGATCTGCGCGCTGCCGGGCACCAGCAGCGTGAGTAGGATCAGCAGGAACGCGCGCTTGGTGCGCACAGGTTCGGCGGCACTCGACGGGTTACGGACGGGATCCGTCAGGAGCCCCTGGGACGGCAGTTCGTTATTGGACATGGCAGATCCCTATCGGCTGCTCCGCAGAGCCACGTTTGCGTCGGAGAAGACTTCGTTGACTTTCTGGCGGAGGTTGGCGCCTTTTCGGCTGGCCACGTCGTTGAGTTCCTGGGCGAAGTCCAGGAGCTCCGTGCGGAGGCGGGCGGAGAGGTCGTCGGTGCCGGAAGCCAGCATGCGGACGGCGAGCAGGCCAGCGTTCCGGGCTCCGGCAATGGAGACCGTGGCCACCGGAACCCCGGCGGGCATCTGCACGATGGAGAGCAGGGAATCCATGCCGTCCAGCGTCTTCAGCGGAACCGGAACGCCGATCACGGGCAGGGGAGTGACGGAAGCGAGCATGCCCGGAAGGTGTGCGGCACCGCCGGCGCCGGCAATGATCACACGGAGGCCGCGCTCGTGGGCCGTCTGCCCGTAGCGGATCATCTCCGTGGGCATGCGGTGGGCGGAGACAACATCCGCCTCGAACGGAATGCCGAACTCGGCCAGGGCGTCAGCCGCCGCCTCCATGACGGGCCAGTCCGAATCCGAGCCCATGACGAGGCCTACGAGGGGAGCGGGGGCGCCGGTTTCCGGTGCTGCATCGGATACGGGGCTCATGGGGTCTCCTCGGTGGTGCCTGTTGCCGCGGACGGCAGTCTGCCGTCACGGATGATGTTAGCCACGGTGGTGGCGCGCTGCCGGAGGGAGTCGACGTCCGCGGCGGACGCGCCCACCATGTTCACGTGGCCGATTTTCCGGCCCGGCCGCACGGACTTGCCGTAGCAGTGGACCTTTGCGGCCGGTTCCGCCGCCAGCGCAGTGGGGAACGCGGAGAAAAGGTCCTGGTTGTCGCCGCCCAGGAAGTTCTTCATCACCGCAACCTGGCCCAGGACGTCGGTCGCGCCGAGCGGCAGGTTCAGGACAGCCCGCAGGTGCTGTTCGAACTGGCTGGTGACGGAGCCGTCCTGAGTCCAGTGTCCCGTGTTGTGGGGGCGCATCGCCAATTCGTTGATCAGGAATCCGGCGCCGGTGCCGGGCGTCTCGAACATTTCCACGGCCATGACGCCGGTGACGCCGAGTTCATTGGCGATCCGGAGGGCAGCCTCTTCGGCGGCTGCAGCCACCTCAACGGAAATGTTCTGTGCCGGTGCGATCACTTCGTCGCAGACGCCGTCCACCTGGATGGTGTGGACCACGGGCCAGGCACGGGACGCCCCGTCCGGGGTGCGGGCCACGAGCGCGGAGAGCTCACGGCTGAACTCCACCTTGGCCTCGGCGAGGAGCGGGCTCATGGCCTCGAACCAGTCGGCGGTTTCCGCGGCTTCCTCCGGGGAGCGCACGATGCGTACGCCCTTTCCGTCGTAGCCGCCGCGCGGGGTCTTGAGCACCACGGGCCAGCCGATCCGGTCCCCGAAGCGAACCAGGCCGGCGACGTCGTCCACTTCGGCCCACTCGGGGTTGGGCAGTTCGAGCCGGTCGATGGCCGCGCGCATAACCAGCTTGTCCTGGGCGTTGATCAGCGCGTCCGGCCCGGGCTGGACGTTCACCCCGGCTTCGATCAGGGCATAGAGGTGATCCCCCGGGACGTGCTCGTGGTCAAAGGTCATCACATCCAGGCCCTTGGAGAATTCCATCAGGGCCGCGAGATCCTTGTAGTCGCCCACGGGGGCATTGGGGACAGCGGAGACCGCGGATACGTCTTCGCCCTCAGCCAAAACACGGAGTTCAAAGCCCAGGGCAGTGGCGGCAGGGGCCATCATGCGCGCAAGCTGGCCGCCGCCAACCACGCCGATTACTGGAAAAGTCACATCTTCCAGCCTACAGAAAAGGAGCGCGGTTGCCGTCTTTCATGGCTGTGAAGGTCCCGAAGTCGCCCGATTTTGGTGGCACGGCTGCTGATGGGACCGTCCAGCGCGGGGCGCTTTGAGGTTACTCCCGGCAAACGGCGCTAAAATGGGAGCTTGGCCCATCGGCCCCCACTATTCAGACGGCCACGGAGGGTCATGATTAACACACTTGCAGAGCGCATCCGGGGACTCGCCTCGCTTTTCTGGCGCGAGGTGGCAAAGTTCGGTGCCGTGGGCGGTGTGGCGTTTGTCATTGACAACGGGCTGACTTACTACCTGATGCACGGACCCATGACGGACAGCGAGGCCAAGGCCCGCTTTGTGGGTGCCACCGTGGCCACCGTGTTTTCCTGGATCGCCAACCGTCTCTGGACCTTCCGGCACCGCCGCCAGGCCAACGTCCTGCGTGAATTCCTGATGTTCATCCTGATCAACGGCATCGGCATCGGCATCTCCACCGGATTCACGGCCCTGGCGAAGTATTCGCTGGGCGTGACGGACAAGAACATGCTTTTCGCCGCGGGCGTGGTGGGCATTCTGGTCGCCACGGTGGTGCGCTTCTTTGCCTACCGGTTCCTCGTGTTCAACCAGGAACTGGACCAGGAGCCGGAGTTCTCGCACGACCACGAGATCATCGAGGTCCACCAGCACTCAGCCAAACCGGCTCAGCGCGTTCTGGAACCGGACGTGGACGAACCCGAGCGGCCGGTCCGGCCGAGCTAGTTCAGGCAGCCCGGCTCCGTCCGGCGAAGGCAGTACCGGAACGGCAGCCAGCTCACTCGCCGTGGATCCGCTCGGCAGTCAGAAGCTTGTCCGTCAACTCGACGTCGCCGTGGACCAGGACCACCGAGCCGTCACTCTTCCACGCGCCCAGCGCGTTGGCCAGCGCCGCCTCGAGGCCGTCGGCGGCGCGCACCAGGAGCCGCGCGCTCGGCTCGTGTCCCGCGGCAAACTCCGCCAGGAGGGCCTCGTGCCGGACGGCTGCACCTTCCGAGTTCCGGACGGCGGGCGATACCGGGTCGGGGTCGTTGTGGGCCATGAACACGTCACCGTGGGACCGGACCTCCGCGGCGTAGTCGAGAACTCCGGCAGGCAAGTCGCCGGGCCACCGCATCGCCAGAGCGGGTAGCGGAACGGCGACGACGGCGTCGAATCCGTTTCCGGCTGCGTCCGGTTCGGACGTGGCGAGCAAGTCGGCATCGCCGGATCCGAGGACCACCTCCATGCCCAGTTGCCAGGCGGCGAGGGCCCAGATAATTGACTTCCAGTGCGCGGGAAGGTCCAGGCGGAGCCGCATTCCGGGCTCGGCGTCGAGTTCGTCCTGGAGCAGGTTGCTGGTCTTTGCGACCCAGTTGTCCAGCACGCGCCCGGAGAGTTCCACGCGCTCGGCATCGGGCCCGTACCAGGTCAGGCGCGGGGAAGTGGAGTGGCCCGAGCGCAGGGCCGTCATCAGATCAGTGGCCGGGATGTTCATGGCTTCATCTTGCCACGCCTTCTTGCGTGATCTCCGGCACAACAGTTTGTAACATCGTTTGCCTTACCGGTGCAGCTGACGGCAGAATTGCCGGAATTGTGCGTGCGCCGAGCAGCATAGTAAGGTTGCTGTCAAATTTTCCGTGGCCGTCGAGCGGGGCAAGCAAAAAATTCCCGGGCGTGGCGCGCCTGCTGATTGGCGTGGACATTGATTATTATTCCGTCGCGGCTTGACTCCCCCTACTTACACGCGTGTAATTAGATATCGAAAAGCCGCGGCGAACTCTAAGGGACACCACGTAGTGTCCCTGAACGTCGGGCCGGGGGCCGCACTACTCAGGAGGGGACGCCATGGGGCAAGCGGAGCGCATGCATGATGATGCTGTTATGGCCGGCCAGGCCACAGCAAAGTACAGGTCGCGGGGGGTACCCAGCGACTGGTACGTAGATCCGGCTGATCCGGACGCCGCAGAGCGGTACAACCAGGACACGTCTGCCTCGTTGCAGGACCAGGCCACAGCCTTCCTGGCCCAGCACGACGCCCTCCAGAACGAATCCCTGCTGGCCGGACAGCCGGAGCGGGACGACGACGATCTCGATCCCCCCATGGAGATCCGAAACCCGGCATCCTCCACGCTGGCCCAGCCGGTGTGGATCGGCTTGCCGCTGGGGCAGGATTTCGACGACGAAGGCGAGCTCGGGTGGCAGACTGACGCTCTGTGCGCCCAGACTGATCCGGAGGCTTTCTTCCCGGAAAAGGGCGGTTCCACACGGGACGCCAAGAAAGTCTGCGGAGCCTGCAGCGTGCGGTCGCAGTGCTTGGAGTACGCCCTGGCCAATGATGAACGGTTCGGGATTTGGGGTGGCCTCTCCGAGCGTGAGCGCCGACGGCTGAGGAAGCGAGCAGTCTAATTCTTCAGGAAGTACACGTCACTGCCGTTGTGGTTGCCCACAACGGCAGTGATTATTTGCCCAGGACACTTTCAGCGCTGGCCGCACAGACCCGGCCTGCGGACACCGTGATCGGGGTTGATACCGGCTCACAGGACAATTCAGCTGCCCTCCTTCAGCGCGCCGTCGGCGATGCCAATGTCATCACGGTCGATGGCGGCAAAGCAGGAATGGGTGCAGCAGTGCGGGCCGGCCTCGCCGCCTTGGCTCCATGGAGCCGGCAGGGCACGCGGGACCGGTCCGAATGGATCTGGCTGCTGCACGACGATGCGGCACCTGCCCCCGAAGCGCTGGCCGAACTGCTGCACGCAGTGGAGCGCGCCCCGTCCGTTACTGTCGCGGGCTGCAAGCAGCTGGACTGGAACGCCAGGCGGCGCCTGATCGACGTCGGGCTTTCCACCAGCCGCTGGGCCGAGCGGCTCACGCTCATAGAAGCGGACGAACTCGACCAGGGCCAATACGACGGCCGTTCCGACACCTTCGCGGTCAACTCTGCCGGCATGCTGGTCCGGCGCGACATCTGGGAGCACCTCAAAGGGTTTGACCCGGCTCTCCCCGGCACGGGCGACGACGTGGACTTTTGCTGGCGGAACCGGCTGGCCGGACACCGGGTGGTGGTGGTTCCCAGCGCGAGGATGTTCCACGTGTCCCACCGGCCGCATGCCCTTGGCACGGCCCCGGCTGCGCGCCGGGCGCAGGTGCACCTGCGGCTCAAGCACGCACCGCTGTGGGCGCTGCCGCTGCACGCTGTCGGCGCCCTCTTCGGGAGCCTCCTCCGCCTGATCTTCAGCATCGCCGTGAAGGATCCCGGATACGGTTTCTCGCAGCTCCTGGCAACAGCCGCAGCCCTCGCCAGGCCTGCCGCCCTCGCCCGCGGGCGGCGCAACGCCGCGCGCACCCGCCGAGTCCGCCGCTCCGTGGTCAAAGCGCTGCAGACCGAACGGCGCGAAGTGTGGGGCCACCGGCGCTCTCTGATGGAGGCCCTGGGTGCAGACGACGCCCGGGCCTCCGAGGACAGCAATGATCCGCTGGAGGAACAGCCCAGCGGCGACTCGACGGACGACTTCGCAGCCCTGTCGACCAACGAGCGGGGCTGGGTGGGCAACGGTGCCGTCGCCGCGGTGATTCTCGCCACCGTGGCGTCCTTCGCCGGCCTTGCCGCGCTTTTCCAGGCCGACGCTGCCGCCGGAGGCGCGCTCCTGCCCGTCTCAGCCCGGCTGGAGGACATCTGGCACCACGCCTCCAGCTGGTGGATCGGACTGGGCGCCGGACTTCCGGGGCACGGCGACCCCTTCGGCTATGTCCTCTGGATCCTCGGCCTGCTGGGCGGAGGCAACGCGAACGGCGCCGTTATCTGGCTGCTGCTGCTGGCCATGCCGCTCTCCGCCCTGGCTGCCTGGTTCGCCTCCGGCGCCCTGACCTCCTACCGCCGGTTCCGGCTGGCGGCGGCGCTGGTCTGGGCAGCGGCGCCCGCCCTGCAGGTGGCTGTCAACCAGGGGCGTCTCGGAGCCCTGCTGGCACACGTCTTGATGCCGCTGCTGGTCCTGGCGCTGCTGCGGGCCACCGGCTCCGCTCTCGGACGCGGCCGGTTCGCCCCCGTTCCGGCCGGCAGCCTCGCGGACCAGCCGCCGGCCAAGCCCGGAGTCAATGGCACGCCGTCGTGGACGGCAGCCGCAGCTGCCGGGCTGGCACTGGCGGTCATCACCGCTGCAGCCCCGTCGCTCCTGCTGCCGGCCGCCGTCGTGATCATTGTTCTGAGCCTGGTCCTGGGCAAGCGCGGGCGAACGCTCTGGTGGGCACTGCTGCCGAGCGCTGCGCTGTTTGTGCCGTTTGCCCTGTCCACCCTCGACCGCCCCCGGGCCCTGCTTGCCGACCCCGGACTGCCGCTGCCTTTCGAGGCTGCTGCGGTGTGGCAGCAGATCCTGGGCCAGCCGCTCGGCTTCGGCCCGGCCGGCGGTCTTTCCGGGCTGGCGCTCTTTTCCGGCGGCTCCGTCCCCTGGGCGCTGCTGCTGGCCCTCCTGATCGGAGCCCCGCTCCTGGCGCTGGCTGTTGCCGCCCTCTTTGTTCCGCTCCGGATCCACCCGGACCGCCGCGGCCGTGTCGCCCGCGTCCTCTGGGCCGCGGCGCTGGTGGTGCTGGCCGGGGGATGGCTGGCAGGACACGTCGCCACCGGGGCCGGCCCGCAGGCCCTCGTGGCGCCGTTCACCGGTCCGGCAGTCTCCGCCGCCGTGTTCGGGCTGCTTGGAGCGGCCATCATCGGCGGCGACGGCCTCCTGGCGCTTGCCGGGTCCGGATCAGACAACTCGTCCCGCGGTGGGGGAGTGCGGTCCGCCGCCGTGGCCCGCGGTGCCGCGGCGCTGGCGCTGGTGCTCCTGCTCGCCGGACCGCTGGCCGGGCTGGCGGCCTGGACAGTGCAGAATGTTGTGCAGCCGGCCGACGCCGGGGCGCACGCTGGCACTGGGGACCTCGGGGTGCCCAGGCTCGTGGGCCCCACCGACCCGCGGATGCTGCCCGCCACCGCTGTGGACCGCGGCGAGGGACCGGAGCAGACCCGGACGCTGCTGATCAGCACGGGCGAGGACGGCACGTACAGCGCCACCCTCATGCGCGGAGGCGGCACCACGCTGGACAGCCTCTCAACCATCGCGGCTGCCCGGGACATCCTGGGCAGCCCCGGGCAGGAATCGGTCCGCGACGACGACGAGGTCACCGCGGCGCTGCGCACCAGCGTGGCCACGCTGGTGGCTGCCCGCGGTGTCGACCCGCGGCCCGAACTGGAGCGGCTCGGCGTCGGATTCGTCGTCCTGCGCGCCGCTGACACTGCGGCGCAGCTCACTGCCAGCCGGATGGACGCGGTCCCCGGGCTGACAGCCGTGGGTCCCACCGATTCGGGCTGGCTCTGGCGCGTGACACCGCTGAACGACGCCGTCCTGCAGCCCGCCGACGTCGCCCACCGTGTGCGCATTGTGGACGGCAAGGGTGCCACGATCGGGCTCGTCCGCTCGGACCTGACCGGAGCCCAGGCCTCCGTGCCCAAGGGGCCTGAGGGCCGGCTGCTGGTGCTCGCTGAGCGGGCAGATCCCGGCTGGACCGCCTGGCTCGACGGCCGCAAACTGACCTCCACCACCTCCGGCTGGTCCCAGGCCTTCACCCTGCCTCCGCAGGCCGGCCATCTGACGGTCCGGTATGAGAGCCCCTGGGCGCTCTGGTCCGGCATCCTCCAGGCCGCCGTCATCGGCCTGACGGTCCTGCTGGCGCTCCCGATGCCGGCGCGTCGCCCCAACACCGGCCTGTCCAGGGACGAAGGCTCCCTGCGTAAGGAATACCAGAATGCATGAGGAAGAAAACGACGGCGGGACGCCGGCGAAGCGGGGCAGCGGACCGGTAGCCCGGGCTGCTGGAAGCGACGCTTCCAGAACCAGCGCTTCCAGAACCAGCGCTTCGGGAACCAGCGCTGCGGGAACGCGCGCTTCCGGAACCCGGTCCAGCGGTGCCAGCCGCATCGCCGGCCGCCGCGGCATCGTGGCCCGAGTGCTCTCCGGTGTGGCCATCCTCGCCGCTGGCGGAGGCCTTGTTGCGGGAACCGCCCTGGCGCCGCAGCCGTCGGCAGCCAGGCCGCTCGACGCTGCAGAAGCGGCTGTGCCGGCTGGAAGCGTCCAGGACGTCTGCCCTGCTCCGGCGCGGCTTCTCGAAGGAACGCCGGTCGGGACCGACCCGCAGTTCAGCCCCGAATCCGCCACAGCCAGGAGCACCGTGTCGGCAGCGGTGGTGAGTTCGGCGGGCGGCAGTCTTCCCGGCAGCGCGCTCTCCGCCCTGAAGGGGTCCGAGCTGAGGCGGATCGCCAAGGCGCCCGGCTCGGCGACGGCACCCGCGGGCTCCTCCGGAGTACTTGCCGGGGTTGTAGAAGGGCAAGCCGTGGACGACGTCAGCGTGCTGTCCGCGGACGCCCTGGCCAACCGGCAGCCTGCGGCGGGAGCCCTCATGGCCTACACGGCAACCGACGGGGACCTGCAGGGTTCGGCCGCAGCCGCCTGCCAGACGCCCTCGAACGACCTCTGGCTCGGCGGCGCCAACACCGCGGTGGGCCGCAGCAGCGTCCTCAACCTCACCAATGCCTCCACCACCCCTGCAACCGTGAACCTCGAGCTTTACGGGAAGGCTGGCCAGGTCAAGGCCTCCGGCAGCCGCGGCCTTCTGGTGGGGCCGAAGTCGACGCGCTCCATCATCCTGGCCGGTCTCGCTCCCGGGGAAGAACGGCTGAGTGTGCACGTTCGGAGTACGGGCGGGCCGGTCAGCGCCTTCATCCAGCAGAGCGTGCTGCGCGGGCTGACCTCCGGCGGCGTGGATTTCATCGCGCCGGGGACTTCCGCGGCTCCGTCCCAGGTGATGACAGGCATCGACATCCAGGACGCCGGGGACGTGAAGTCACTGACCGGCGAATCCGGTTTTGACGACGCTGGACCGTCGCTGCAGATCACTGTTCCCGGCCCGTCGGACGCCGTGGTGGAGGTGAAGCTGTTTGGGCGCGCCGGCCAGCAGGCCCTCCCGGGAGGAGGGGTTGTCACAGCCAAGGCAGGCACCGTTACCGAGGTTCCCCTGTCCGGCGCTCCGGCCGGCCAATACACGGTTTCGGCCACGTCGGACGTCAGCATCGTGGCCGCCGCGCGCGTGAGCCGGGGGCTCAAGGCCAGCCAAAGCCTGGACTTCGCGTGGTCGCCCGCCACGGCCCAACTGGGCAGCCAGCACGTGGTCCCTCTACCGCAGGGCGGGGAGCGGCTGCTGGTCTTCGGAGCCTTGGATGGCAGGGCCACCATTTCCTACACCCCGATCACAGCCGACGGGAAAATCCGTACGGCAGCTACCGCGGACATTGCCGCCGGGACCACCACCACCCTTAAGGCAGCAGACCGGATCGGAGACTCCGCCGTCGTCGGCTATCTGGTGTCCGCCTCGGGCGGCGCCGCCTACGGCACGGTGCTGCTGGAACGGGAAGGCCGGAACGATGTCTCCACCGTGGCCATCGCACCGGGCGCAGAAGGACAGGAAAAAGTGCCGGTGACGCTGGGCTACTAGCCCCGGATTCCGCCGCCGCGGGCTGGGACCGGCCGTGGGCCGGAACTGATGGTGCCAGGCTTAGTAACGGCGGCGGTAGACCGGATCCAGTGTTTCCGGGGCGACGCCCAGCATTTCGGCGGTGTGCTCCACCACCACATCATGCACCAGGTCCTGGAGTTCCTCCTTGACGGGGCAGGCCTGCTCAACCACGCGGCGGTACAGCGTGATGATGGGGCCCTCGTCGTCGGTGGCGGGGGTGTAGCAGCCCAGGGGAGCGGGTGAGCCGTCGGCCAGCAGCTGTTCCAGGTTGGGCGGGATCTCGTCGACGGCGAACCGGACGCCGTCGAGCGGCTTGCCCCAGATGTCATGGAGCCGCTGGGCGGAGTCCATGACGAGTTCATCAAACCGCTCCGAGCGGCTCCGATAGCCAGGGAGCGTGGGCAGCAGCAGTTCGCCCCGGAGGCCGCGGCCGTGCCGGTTGCGCCGGCGTTGTGTGAAGCTCCGGCCAGCGGGAGCCCCGGCAGCGTCCCGGGGCGTTTCCGGGTCAGCCAACCGGACCGTGAAACCAGAAGAATGGTGCGATGACTGCATATACAGACTTTAGACCCGCCGAATGATTTGTGCGACATAACCGGACCGTAGCCGCGCTGCCGTGCGGGGGCCGTACGTCAATGTCGGGGAATCTGCCTCAGGCGGAGTATTCTGTGTTTTCGTGGGTGCAATACGTCAGTGTTCCAGGTCAGCCTGCCGCCAGTCCGCGGTGGCAACTTTGACGTACGTCTACGCGGACTCCACCGCGGTCCTCGGCCCGCTGGCAACCTATGCGGAGCCGCACTGCTACGACCTTTGCGAGCAGCACGCCAATTCGCTCACCGTCCCGCGCGGCTGGGAAGTACTCCGCCTCGCCATGCCCTCGCAGCCGCCCCAGCCCGGTCCGGACGACCTCCTCGCCCTGGCGGACGCCGTCCGTGAGGCCGCGTCCCGCCCCGCATCCCCGGCCCCGGGGCAGCGTGCCGCCCACTCGGCGCTGGAAGCGCCGGCCGCAACCGAAGGCACCCGCCGCGGCCACCTGCGTGTCCTCCGCGAACCGTCCTAGGCTGCGCGGACCCTCCTCATTCCGAACTGGCGGTAGGCTGGAAGCTGAAATCCGTCAGCCACAGCGCTTGTGCCCAGCAGGGAGCATCCACCATGCCAAAGATCAGTCCTGAACTGTTGTCCGTTCTGCGGTGCCCGGTCACCGGATCGGCTCTGACCCAGGAGGGCGAGGAACTCGTCTCAACGTCGGCGGCGGAGAGCGGCGAACGGCTGCGGTACGCCATCGAAGACGGCATTCCGCTGCTGCTTCCCCCGGAGCTCCGCGCCGCAGCCACCGCCGCCCGGTCAGACCAGCACGACGCCGGCCCGGCAGCGGCCGCCCCCACCGCCTAACACCCAGCCAGCACCGCAGAAGGCTAGACGCCGGACGCAGCAAAGGATTCCCATGACGTTCGATTACAAGGTTGCCGACATCTCCCTGGCCGAGGCCGGGCGCCACCAGATCCGCCTCGCCGAGCACGAGATGCCGGGGCTCATGTCGCTGCGCCGGGAATTCGGACCCACCCAGCCCCTCAAGGGCGCCCGGATCGCCGGGTCGCTGCACATGACCGTGCAGACTGCAGTGCTCATCGAAACCCTCACGGCACTCGGCGCCGAGGTCCGCTGGGCCTCCTGCAACATCTTCTCCACCCAGGATGAGGCCGCGGCCGCCGTCGTTGTGGGCACCGGCACCGTGGAGGACCCGCAGGGCGTTCCTGTGTTTGCCTGGAAGGGCGAAACGCTGGAGGAATACTGGTGGACCGCTGAGCAGATCCTCACCTGGCCCGGTGCTGACGCGAACCCTGAGCTTGGCCCGAACATGATTCTCGACGACGGGGGCGACGCCACGCTGCTGCTGCACCGCGGCGTGGAGTTTGAGGCAGCCGGCGCCGTTCCGGCCGCCGCCGCGAACGACCCCGAGGAATACGGGATTGTCCTTGACGTCCTGCGCCGGACGCTGGCTGAGGACCCGAAGAAGTGGACCCGGCTCGCCGCCGGCATCCACGGTGTCAGCGAGGAAACCACCACTGGCGTGCACCGCCTCTACCAGCTCGCCGAACAGGGCAAGCTGCTCTTCCCGGCCATCAACGTCAACGACTCCGTGACGAAGAGCAAGTTCGACAACAAGTACGGCATCCGGCACTCCCTGCCGGACGGCCTCAACCGGGCCACCGATGTCCTCATTGGCGGCAAGGTCGCCGTCGTCTGTGGTTACGGCGACGTCGGCAAGGGTGCCGCCGAGGCGCTCCGCGGCCAGGGCGCCCGCGTCATCGTCACCGAAATCGATCCCATCTGCGCACTGCAGGCCGCCATGGACGGCTACCAGGTGGCCAAGCTGGAGAGCGTGCTGGACCAGGGCGACATCTTCATCACCACCACGGGCAACAAGGACGTCATCATGGCCGAGCACATGGCTGGCATGAAGAACAAGGCCATCGTGGGCAACATCGGGCACTTCGATAACGAAATCGACATGGCGGGCCTCGCCCGGATCCCCGGCATCCGGAAAATCGAGATCAAGCCCCAGGTCCACGAATGGGTGTTCGGCGGCGACGCGGCGGACGACACCCGGTCCATCATTGTCCTATCCGAAGGGCGCCTGCTGAACCTGGGCAACGCCACCGGCCACCCGTCGTTCGTCATGAGCAACTCCTTTGCCAACCAGACCATCGCCCAGATCGAGCTGTTCACCAAGAAGGACCAGCCCGAAGGCGAGCGGGAATACGAAAACCAGGTCTACGTGCTGCCCAAGATCCTGGACGAGAAGGTGGCGCGGCTGCACCTCGGTGCCCTGGGTGTTGAGCTGACCGAACTGTCCAAGGACCAGGCCGAGTACCTCGACGTGGATGTGGCCGGTCCGTTCAAGCCGGAGCACTACCGCTACTAAAAGTGGCCGGCCACGGCGCACCGCAGTGCGCCGTGGCCGCCGCTGCGCGTCATGGCTAACCGGCGCGCCGTGGGTCTCCGCGTCAGGGGCAGCGCCGCCGTGCGATAAAATCGACTGGTCAGCGTTGCCGCTGGGCACCCGGACGGATGCCGATCGGCAGCCCGGTGGGACACGGAGAAAACCAGTCATGACGGAAAAGAACGACCGCAAAACCGGCAAGATCATCGCCGTCGTCGCTATTTGCGCTGCGGTTGCCGCCGGCGGAATCGGCGTCGCCACCGCTCCTGGCTGGGCCAACCCCGCGCCCCAATCCGAGGCCTCCAACCCCGTGCGCAACGAGCCGGGTCTGGCCACCCCCGTGATTAAGGCCGTGGAACTGGGTGTGACACCGCTCGATGGCGCCAAAGGCGTGAATCCCGCCGTGGCGCCCTCCGTGAAGGCGGTTAATGGGCGCGTCCAGGACGTTGTGCTGGTGCCGGCCGCCGGGGGAGAGGCCGTCAAGGGCACCGTCAGCGCCGACGGCAGCACCTGGACAGCCGTGGACCCGCTGCTCTTCAACACACCCTACAACTACAGCTACACGATCGTGGATGAGGCGGGCCGCGAAACCAAGAAGGCCCAGACTTTCACCACCGTGGAGCCCGCCAATGAGGCGGACGCCGCCGTGTACCCGGAGAACGGCTCAACGGTCGGCGCAGGGCAGCCCATTGACATCGTGTTCAGCGAACCCGTCACCAACAAGGTGGCGGTTGAAAAGGCCGTCAAGATCACCGTCTCCTCCAAGCAGCCCGTGGCCTGGCACTGGTACTCGGACCAGAAGGTGCGCATCCGCCCGGAAAAGTTCTGGGCATCCAACAGCCAGGTCACCGTGGACATGAAGCTGTTCGGAGTGGACTTCGGCAACGGCATGATCGGCAACTTCGACGCGAAGGTGCAGTTCAAGGTGGGCCAGCAGCGCCTGGCAGTGGTGGACGACAACACCAAAACCATGAAGGTCTACTTCGACGGCAAGCTGGTCAGGACCGCACCGGTCACCTTGGGCGGTTCCGACTGGCTTTCCCCGTCCGGCTACGCAGTGATCATGGAGCAGGAGCGGAATTCCAAGTTCAACGCCGGGAGCATCGGCCTGAAGCCCGGCGACAAAGGGTATTACCCGCCGCTGACCGTGGAGTACGCCAACAGGCTCACGTCCTCCGGCGTCTATGTCCATCAGGCGCTCGAATCGGCGTGGGGCTACGTGGGCGTATCCAACGTCTCCCACGGCTGCGTCGGGCTGCTGCCCGTGGACGCTGCCTGGTTCTTCAACAACATGAAGTCCGGCGACGTCGTCCAGGTCCTGAACACAGGCGCCGCGCCGGTGGAGCCGCTCGAGGGCTACGGCGACTGGAACATTCCCTGGGCCCAGTACGCCAAACGCTAGGCGCAGTACGCCAATCTAACTGTCCCGCGACGCCGTGAACGGCAGCCGGTGCAGCCGTTCCCCGATCCCGTTGCTTTCCTTGCGTGCCGCGCCCAATCGGCGCAGTTCGCGGATGCGGCGTTCGGCCAGGACCGCCGCGAGGTAGTCGTCGGGAGTGGTCCCCGGCGGCGGTGACGGCGCCACGTATCCGGAGATCTCGGTGGCGAGAGCTGCGGCCATGCCGCTGCGCGACAGCGGCGACATCCGCGGCGCCTGGCGCACGAATTGCGCGGCACGCCGTCCCAGGGCGTCCGGAATCCGGCCGATGTCCGCGGCTTCAGCCCAGGCGGCCAGGTGCCGCGGAGCGACGGGGACGATTGAGGGTTCCACCGGTACCCGGCGCCGCAGCGAGTAGGTGCCCGCCACAATGTCGCCAAGCCGGCGGGACCTGCCGTCGAAGAGGGCGACGGCGATGGCAACACCGCCGAAGGTCAGGTAGATCTCCGGGAAGCCGATCAGCGCCCTGATGACCGCGTGGCGGAAACGTATGGCCCCGCCGTCGTCACGCACTATCCTCAGCCCGGCTGCCAGTTTTCCGAGCGACAGGCCCCGGGTCAGGGTCTCCACCGTTGCCGGGAGAATGACGAAGCACAGCACCACGCTGACCAGGGTGAGCGCCCCAGCTGCCGCCTCGTCCAGTTCATCCCGGGCGGCGCCCATTGCCATGAGTATTGCTATCAGCAGGGCAGTATGCACCACGACGTCGAGCAGCAGGCCGAGGGAGCGGGCAGCGAAGGACGCCGGACGGAGTTCAAGGACGACCGCCTCGCCTGTGATGAGTGGACTCAATTCCCTGCCCCCTACGTCGTTCCGGCCACCGGTCGCCTAAAGTCTAGTTCGCCGCAGGCTAGGGTAGGAGCGTGGACATGGACGCCTTCTCCGCCGTCAACTCTGACACGTGGTCGCGGCTGCATCACCTTGCGCACCAGCGGCGCCTGAGCGGTGCCGACGCCGATGAACTGCTGCGCCTGTACCAGGTGACCTCCGCCCACCTCTCCCTGCTGCGTTCCACCGGACCGGAAAGCGGCCTGTCCGCCTCCCTGTCCGCCACTTTGGCGCAGGCGCGCACCCGCTTCACCGGGGCACGGTCGAACTTCATGGAGGACCTGGCGCAGTTCTTTGTGCTGGCCCTCCCGGCCGCGCTGTACCGGATCCGCTGGCTGACCGTGGCCTGCGGCGCCGCGTTCTGCCTGGTTGGCTGCGCCTTCGCCCTGTGGATTGGCACTTCCCCCGAAGCCCTGCGTGCCGTTGCCACGGAAAGGGAAGTGCAGCGGTACGTGGAGCAGGACTTTATTGACTACTACTCGGAGAACCCGGCGGCGTCGTTTGCCGGGGCCGTGTGGACCAACAATGCCTGGATCAGTGCCCAGGCCGTTGCCCTGGGCATCACGGGTTTCTGGGTGCCCATGATCCTGTTCGCCAACGCCCAGGGAGCGGGGGTGGCTGCCGGGATGTTCGCCGCAGTGGGAAAGACGGAGGTGTTCTTCAGTTACATCCTGCCGCACGGGCTCATGGAGCTGACGGCAGTGTTCGTTGCCTGCGCGGCAGGGCTGAGAATCTTTTGGGCGATGGTGTCGCCGGGCACCCGGACCCGGTCCCGCGCCGTCGCAGTGGAGGGCCGGTCCATGATCACGGTCGCGCTTGGCCTCGTCCTGGTGCTGTTTGTCTCAGGGCTCGTGGAGGGTTTCGTTACGCCCAGCACTTTGCCGGTGTGGGCGAAGATCAGTATCGGCGCGGCGGTGCTGGCGGCATACTGGTGGTATGTGCTGGTCTGCGGGGGACGGGCTTACCGCGCCGGCGCGCGCGGCGACTTGGGCAGCCAGGACGCTGGCTATACAGAACTTGCAGCCTGATTATTACCGCCGGCTGATTATTCCTGCCGTGGCGGGGTGGCACATCGCGGTGCCGGAGCGGCTGACGGTAGGCTCTTGGGGAGATACAAAGCGCTGCCCGGCCCCGGCATTCCCGGTGGCCTCGGAGCGTGGACGCCTACGGAAGTGAAGCTGCAGTGAAAGACAATACTCCGACCCCGTCCGGACGCCTTGATCCGCGGCTGGATCCGGCGGCAAACCCTGCGCTGGATCCCGCGGAGGACACCGACGAGCCGGCGTTTGACTGGATGAAGCCCGCGCCTGCAGCACGCGCCGCCGAGGAGGAGGGCGCTACCGGTCCTGCCGCGGCGCAGCCGGAAAGCCGTGCCGACCGCAAGGCGGCGGAGGCGGCTGCCGCCGGGGGAGCCGGGACCGACCCGAACAAGGAGGCGGGCCGGGACGCTGCGGCAAGCCAGGACGCTGAGACAGATCGGCAGACGGAGTTTCGCCAGCCGTCTGCGGCTGGTTCCTCCTCCATGGGCACCCACTACAGGGAGCCCCTCCCCACCTCCGCCCTGCAGGTACGCCCTCCGCAGGAGGAAGTGGAGCGCCGCAACGCCGAGCGGGAGCAGGCAGCCAGGGCCAAGCCGGTGCTGCCCCGGTTCCTCCAGGTATTGCTGGCCATCTTCTACCCCGTCATCCTCCTGGTCCTGGCCGTGCGCGCCGTGACCAGCCCGCTCTTCCTCTGGGTGGAGTACCACCGGCCCGGGTTCCCCGGGGACGGCTACGGCTTCAACGCGGACGACCGCATGACCTACGGCTCCTACGCCGTGGACTACCTGAGCAACTGGTCCGGTCCGCGCTACCTGGGCGAACTGGTTAACCGCAGCGGTGAAAAGCTGTTCAAGGACGGCGAGGTCAGCCACATGGCCGACGTGAAGCTCGTCTTCCTGTCCGCGTTCGGAGCAGGGGCCCTGATGATCCTGATCAGCATCATCGCCATCATCTACCTGCGGCGGCGCACGCCCGGCGGAGTGCGCCGGGGGCTGTTCGCCGGCTCCATTGTGACGCTGGTGCTCATCATCGGCCTTGGCACCCTCGCCGCCCTCGGGTGGCAGCAGTTCTTCACCGAGTTCCACCGCATCTTCTTCGCCGCCGGCTCCTGGACGTTTGCGCTTGAGGATACGCTGATCCGGCTCTTCCCCGGGCAGTTCTGGATCGACGCGGGCCTGGTCATCGCCGCGCTTGTCCTCATCACAGCGGTGCTGACGCTGATCCTGACCTGGCCCACCCGCAGGCGCCGCGGACTGGCCCCGGCCAAGAAGGGCCGTAAGGGCAACGATGCTGAGGGCGATGCAGAGGGCAGGGACGTGAAGGACGACGCCGGCGCCGATGAGGCTCCACGGACAGGCAACGTCCGTCCCGTGAACCTGTAGCGGCGTTTCCGCAGGGACGGCTGCTCGGCCGTACAGCTCCTCGATTTCCGCCTCATAGTCTTTGACGACGGCGGCCCTCTTGAGTTTGAGGGACGGTGTCAGGATGCCCGGCGTCTTGATTCGGTTGATGATCACGTCCGGACTCCGCCTGCAATCGTGCCTCAGATCCAGGAAGGCATCCACATCCTGAGCCGCCAGTCCTGGTACGTGATCATTTCGGCGGTCCAGACCGGGTAGAAGAAGGAGGAGATCAGGACCGCAGCCACGAGGAACAGGGCGACGCCGTACAGCCCCGAGCGCCGGCGCCACGGCGGGTCGGTGGTTTTTCCCAGTACCAGGCCGAGGCAGTACACGAGCGCCAGGACCAGGAAGGGTTCAAAGGACACCGCGTAGAAGAAGAACATGGTCCGTTCCGGGTACATGAACCACGGCAGGTAGCCGGAGCCGACGGCGGCCAGCACGGCCCCGGCCCGCCAGTCGCGCCTGCCCGCCCACCAGAACAGCAGGATGACGAGTGCTATGGCGGCGCTCCACCAGATCAGTGGGTTGCCGACGGACAGGATGGCCGAGGTGCAGTTGGCGAAATCGCAGCCGGGGGTGCCCTGCTTGGGGGACTCGTAGAAGAACGAGGTGGGCCTGCCCATCACCAGCCAGCTCCAGGCGCTCGCCTCATAGGGGTGCTCCGAGCTGAGCCCCTGGTGGAACTTGTAGGCCTCAAGGTGGTAGTGCGCCAGGGACCGCACGGAGTCCGGCAGCCAGCCCCATTCCGTGCTGGGGTTCGCCTCCGCCCAGCGCCGGTAGTAGGCATCCGTGGACCGGAACCATCCCGTCCAGCTGGCGGCGTAGGTCACGGCGGCCACGGGCACGATGCTGACGAAGGCCAGGAGCCCGTCCTTGATGATTCCGGCGCTGATCCAGCCGCGGACGCCGGCGGTCCGTCGGGCGCTCAGGTCCCAGAACACCGTCAGCAGCCCGAAGCCGGCCACGAAGAACAGCGCCGACCACTTGGTGCCGACTGCCAGCCCCAGGCAGATGCCGGCCGCGACCCGCCACCAGCGGACGCCCAGCCAGGGGCCGGACAGCAGCTGGAGCGTGGACGGCCTGCCGGTGGGGGAGGCGGCCGCCTGCCTGGCGAGCCGGGCCGCCAGCCGCCGCCGGCCGTCGTCGCGGTCCAGCAGCAGCGCTCCGAACGCCGCCAGGACCCAGAACATCAGGAAGATGTCCAGTAGCGACGTGCGTGACATGACCAGGTGGTGCCCGTCGACGGCGAGCAGCAGGCCGGCTGCGCCGCCGAGGACCAGGGAGCCGAAAAGCTTCTGGGCTATCAGCGCGAGAAGGGCCACGGACAGGGTCCCGGTCAGCGCCGCGGCGAACCGCCAGCCGAAGGGGTTATCGGCCCCGAAGAGCCACATGCCTGCGGCGATCATCCACTTGCCCACGGGCGGGTGCACGACGTATTCGGGCGTGGTCAGCAGCACGTTGGGGTTGCCGGCCACGAACGCGTCGTTGGCTTTGTCCGGCCAGCTCCGCTCGTAGCCGCTCACCAGCAGCGAGTAGCCGTCCTTGACGTAGTACGTCTCGTCAAAAACGAGGCTGCGGGGGGCATCCAGCCGGACGAACCGCAGGACGCCGCCCACGGCGGCCGTCAGGGCGGGGACCAGCCAGAACCAGAGCCGCAGCGACGGCGGGTAGTCCCGCCAGGTGCGGATGCCGCCGATCAGGCGCCGGGTGAGGGCGTCGGCCGTGAAGGCCTCCGAGGGGCGGCTGATCCAGCGCTTCCCGAGCGGGCCACGGTCTTCGGTGGCGGGTGCGGAAGCCGGGGTAATCGGTGGTTCGGCCCCGTCAGGGCGCACGGAGGTCTGCGTCACGAGCCCATGCTACCGTTCGCGGCTTGAAGAACGCCGGACGGCAGTAGGCTGGATCCGTGGACCATGAAGCGAGCACCGCCCCTGACAGCAGTTCCGACCCCGCCAGCAATTCAGAGGCGCCCGCCGGTTCAGAACCGGATGGCGGGAGGGCCGGCAGAAGGGAGCAGGACTCCCGCAGCGGCGGTCCGGGACGGATCGTCCTGGCGGCAACACCCATCGGCAACGTGGGCGACGCTTCCGCCCGGCTCGTGGAGCTGCTGGCGACGGCCGACATCGTGGCTGCCGAGGACACCCGGCGGCTGCACCGCCTGGTGCAGAGCCTGGACGTCGCCGTGAGCGGGCGGATCATCAGCTACCACGAGCACAACGAGGCGACGAAGACCGCGGAACTCCTGGAGCAGGTCCGCTCCGGAAAGACCCTCGTCATGGTCACCGACGCGGGCATGCCTGCAGTCTCCGACCCCGGCTTCCGGCTGGTGGAAGGCGCGGTGGCGGCGGGCCTCACCGTCACGGCCGTCCCCGGGCCGTCGGCCGTCCTCACCGCCCTGGCCCTGTCCGGCCTGCCCACCGACAGGTTCTGTTTCGAAGGGTTCCTGCCGCGGAAGGCCGGCGAACGGTCCGCCCGCCTGGCCGATCTCGACGCCGAACGCCGCACCATGGTTTTCTTCGAGGCGCCGCACCGGCTAGAGGCCATGCTGCGGGCCCTGCACGAGCGCTTCGGCCCGGACCGGCGGGCAGCGGTCTGCCGGGAACTCACCAAGACCTACGAGGAGGTCCTCCGCGGCTCGCTCCGGGAGATGCTGCAGTGGGCGGAGGCCAACGAGGTGCGCGGCGAGATCGCCGTGGTGGTGGCAGGCGCGCCGGAGCGTGCGCCCGGCTCGCCCGAGGACGGTGTCGCCGCCGTCAATGAACTCGTGGCCAAGGGTGTCCGGCTCAAGGAAGCCGTCGCAGCCGTCGCCGAGGAAACCCGCGTGAGCAAGCGGGAACTGTACTCCGCCGTCCTCGCGGCGCGGTGACATCCTCGCTCTGCTGAGCCTGCCGGGCCCGCTGTGCAGCTGCACAACGGATGGCGGGACTGGCAGTGCGCAGATGCGTAGACACTGCCGAGACGCGGGCAGTACCGTGGCTTTTAATCCAGCCAAGCATGCAGCGGGCGGCAGGCGGCGGCACGCCGTGTGCAGGAGCTGCACACAACCGGCAATCCGATTGCTGACGAGGGAGTCACCGTGTCTGTTACTACACAGTCCACTGCCACCGCAGAACGCGAAAGCGAACTGCTCGCGTCTGTTCCCACCGGCCTGCTCATCAATGGCGAGTGGCGGTCCGCGGCGTCGGGCAAGACGTTCGACGTCGAGGATCCCGCCACCGGGAAGGTGCTGCTGAGCATCGCCGACGCCGGTGCCGAGGACGGCGCCGCTGCCCTGGACGCGGCCGCCGCCGCCCAGGAGTCCTGGGCGAAGGTGCCGGCCAGGGAGCGCGGAGAGATCCTGCGCCGGGCCTTTGACCTGGTTACCGAGCGGGCCGAGGACTTTGCCCTGCTCATGACCTTGGAAATGGGCAAGCCGCTGGCCGAAGCACGCGGCGAAGTCACCTATGGCGCCGAGTTTCTGCGCTGGTTCTCCGAGGAAGCCGTCCGCGCCTTCGGCCGCTACTCCGTCTCCCCGGATGGCAAGTCCCGGCTGCTGGTGACCAAGAAGCCGGTGGGCCCGTGCCTGCTGATCACGCCGTGGAACTTCCCGCTGGCCATGGCCACCCGCAAGATTGCCCCCGCCGTCGCCGCCGGCTGCACCATGGTCCTCAAACCCGCGAAGCTCACCCCTTTGACGTCGATGCTGTTCGCCGCCGTGATGCAGGAGGCCGGCCTCCCAGCCGGGGTGCTCAACGTGATTCCGTCCTCCAGCGCAGGGGCCACCACCGGGCCGCTGATCAAGGACTCCCGGCTGCGGAAGCTCTCCTTCACCGGTTCCACCGAGGTGGGCCGCCGGCTGCTGTCCGACGCCTCCGAGACGGTCCTGCGGACCTCGATGGAACTGGGCGGCAACGCCCCGTTCGTGGTGTTTGAAGACGCCGACGTCGATGCCGCCGTCGCCGGCGCCATGCTGGCCAAGCTGCGGAACATGGGCGAGGCCTGCACCGCCGCGAACCGCTTCATCGTGCACGAGTCCGTCGCCGACGAATTCGCCGAGAAGTTCGCCGCGAAGATGAAGGACATGACCACCGCCCGCGGCACCGAGCCCGAGTCCAAGGTGGGCCCGCTGATCGACGCGAAGAGCCGGGACAAGGTCCACGAACTGGTCACCGATGCCGTCTCCGCGGGTGCCACCACCGTGGTGGGCGGCGCGCCCGTGGACGGGCCGGGCTACTTCTACCAGCCCACCATCCTTAAGGGCGTCACCGAGGGAACCCGGATCCTGTCCGAGGAGATCTTCGGCCCGGTCGCCCCGATCATCACGTTCTCCTCCGAGGACGAGGCCGTGCGCCTGGCCAACAACACCGAATACGGGCTGGTGGCCTACGTCTTCACGAAGGACCTCAACCGCGGCATCCGGATGGGCGAGCGGCTCGAGACCGGCATGCTGGGCCTGAACGCCGGCGTCGTCTCCAACGCCGCGGCACCCTTCGGCGGCGTCAAGCAGTCCGGCCTGGGCCGTGAAGGCGG
>NZ_QLNP01000078.1 GCF_003261175.1 Arthrobacter globiformis
TGTCTCCATGGTCTGGGGCATGCCCTTGATGGCTTTGAGTTCCTTGCGTCCGATGGAGGCGAGGATCGCGGCGATGATGCCCCAGAGGACGGCGACGACGACGGCGGACCAGCCCAGGCCCATGAGTTCGCCGAGGGCGTACCAGAGGGCGATGGAGAGGAACAGGAGCACGAAGTGCCCGGCGACGCCGGCGCCGGCGAGCATGCCGCCGCCTTTGCCGGCGCGGGTCCCGGACTGTCTGAGTTCGGCTTTGGCGAGTTCGATTTCCTGCCGGATCAGGGTGGACAGGTCCCGGGTGACCTCGCCGAGGAGGTCACCGAGGGAAGTGGTGTCGGCCTTCGCGTGCGCCTCCGTGGGAGGGAGATCAGGTATCTGGCTGCTCACAGGGGACGACCCCCACCCTCAACGTAGGGATCGTCAATGTCCCGCAGTGCCCCTGCCGACGAACCGGTCGGAAGTGACTGCGTGGAAGCGGGTCCCGTGCCCGAGATGCTCGGCTCCCCGAAGGCGGGTTCGCCGAGGCTGGCCTGGTCAAAGAAGGGGTCGCGTACTCCGGCCGTGACGGTGTTCTCCGTTGCGGCGGGCCGGCCCGGTCGCGGCGAAGCGGTGCCAGCTGCGGTTCCCGTCGCGGGGGGACCGGCCTGCAGGCTGCGGCCCAGGCGCCCGGCAAGCAGGCCCGCGCCGGCTGCCAGGAGCAGGAAGGTGCCGGGGCGCTGGCGGGCGAAGGACTTCACTTCGTCCAGCAGTGAGCCCGGGTCCCGGTTGTCCAGCCACGAGGCCACCGACTCGGAGCGGTCCGCGGCCTGCCGGATCAGGTCCGAGGCCACGCCCTGCTGGTCCGGCGCGTCGGCCATGGTGCGCAACTGCGAGGAGATGGTGCGGATGCCCTCGGCGGCCTTCGTCTGCTGCGTGCCCGCCTGGCTGGTCAGGTCCGACTTCGCCTGGTGCAGCAGGTCCTTGGCGCTGTTCTTCGCCTCATGCGCGACGTTCTTCGCCTCCGCCTTCGCAGTGCCGGCCACGTTCTGGGCAGCGCCGGCAGCCTGCCCCGCAACATTCGCGGCCTCATCCTTGGCCACGTCCTTCTTCGAGGCGTCGCCCCGGTAGTCGTCGGCGGTGCCTGTGTAGTCGATGGTGCCCGCGCCGGTGGTGCCCAGGCCGGGAGCGGGCACGCCAGTGCCGTATGCGTTCTCGGTCATCGTTGCTCTCTTTCCTTGAGGATGAAGAACCAGCGGTGCTGGATCGGCAGCAATCCTGATTACCCGGAAATAGTAAGCACACTTGCTATTTCCTCCGCAAGGCCGCACGCCATAATGCAGAAAATTGATAAGCATACTTGCCAATGCACTGCTAAGCATGCTTATCGTATGGGGGTGCAGCGTCCTGCAGGGAGGCGCTGCGAACCCCAAGCATCTAAGATCCAAGGAGACTTCATGCTCACCACGGAACACATTGATGACCTGCTGCAGGGCAACGGAAACGTTCTTTCCGCGGACGGGGACAAGATCGGGTCAGTGGGCCAGGTCTATGCCAACGACACGGATGGCCAGCCGACCTGGGTCACGGTCAAGACCGGACTGTTCGGCACCTCCGAGTCCTTTGTCCCGTTGCAGGGCGCACGTCTTGAAGGCAGCGACGTTGTGGTTCCCTACACCAAGGACCAGGTCAAGGACGCGCCCAGGGTGGACACGGACGGCCACCTTGAGCCGTCGGAAGAGGACCGGCTCTTCGGCCACTATGGCCTCGACGACCACCAGAACTACGGGGGTACGGGAACCCGAGGAGACGCAGGGTATGCCGATACGGGCAGTGCCGCATACAGCGACACCCGGACCGGGACGGCTGACGCCACCGGGACGGTTGGACGTGACACGTCCGGGCCCACCACGGATGACGCCATGACCCGCTCGGAGGAGCGCCTGAACGTCGGCACGGAAACGCAGGCCGCCGGGCGGGCCAGGCTTCGTAAGTACGTGACCACGGAGAACGTCACCAAGACTGTCCCGGTCCAGCGCGAAGAGGTCCGGATCGAGCGCGAACCCATCACGGAGGCCAACCGCGGTGCCGCCTTGTCAGGGCCGGACATCAGCGAGGAGGAGCACGAGGTGACCCTCCACGAGGAGCGCCCCGTGATCGAGAAGGAAACCGTACCGGTCGAGCGGGTCCGCCTCGACAAGGAGACGGTCACCGATGAAGTCACCGTCGAGGAAGAGGTCCGAAAGGAACACATCGAAACCGACGGCATCGACGACGCGCGGCAGTAGCAGATAACACGTAGCAGGAAACCGTGAAAGCCAGGGCCGGATGCCGGCCCTGGCTCTCACGCTGCTTCCCCCTAGGGCAGGTTAATGTTCGTGAGTTCTGAGCGTTTGCCGCCTGGTTCCTCGACCAGGACCAGCGAGCTGACCTCAGGGCAGTAGTACTTGTGCTCCCGCGAGTTGGACTCCAGCGGCGTCCAGTCGTCCACCTTCACGCAGTCCTTGTAGGTGCCCATCTTCGTTGTGACGGTCTGGCCTGTGGCGATGGTGTCGCGCATATCTTCCGCATGCCCCAGGTAGTACTCCTGCCGGTAGGTGTCGCCCACGCGCTGTTCGGCCTTCATCCAGATGCCGGCCTTTGCCCCATCCTGCCCGTGGATGAAGCTGCCGGCATGATCCTGCAGTTTGCCGTCCTTGTAGTTGTCCACGTCCTCGCCGAAATACCACACATCGCCGTTCTTGTGCTGTGCCAGGTAGTCCCTGGTCTCCTCGACGAGCTGCCCGCCCTTGAATACCCTGTCCAGATAGATGACGGTTTCGACGCCCTCAATGACCCTCGTCTCCGGCAGGATCTCAATTTGAACCCTTTCGCCGCCGGCCTCGTAGGTCATTTTCTTGCCGACCGGAAGTGCGAAGTACTTATTGGTTATTTTCGTTGTGAAATCCGCCGGCGTAATCTGCGGGTTGTAGTCGGCGGCCTGGCTTCTCAAATTGTTGAAGTAAAGGAATGCCGCCCCGCCAGCGACCAGCAGCAAAACGATGATCCCCACAATTATGGTTCGTGGCTTCATATCCCGGCCCCACTCCTCGTTGAGTAGAAACTCTTTGCCGGTCCAGAGCGCCTTTGCTCACCCGGCCCATAGGAGAAAGGTAGTCCTGTCGGGCCCCCGGGGACAGAGACAGCAGCAATTTTCCTAGCTGCGGGCCGCCTCCACTACCCGCTCGCCGTTGAAGTACTCGAGCTCCCAGCCGTCGACGGTGTGGTGGTGGGCGAGGTTGAGTACCGCGTTGTCGATGCTTGCCAGGGTGCTCCCGATGGCACGGCTCAGGGTCAGGCGGAGGAGCGTGCCGTGGGCGACGACCAAAACGCGGCGTCCGCGGAACTCCTCGGCCAGCGCCTCCAGGGCGGCCAGGCCCCGGGAGCCCGCTTCGTCGTCGCTTTCCGCCCCGCGGAAGCCGCCGGGGATGCGCAGTGCCTCCAGTTCCGGGCCTGCCTGCAGACCCTCCGCGGGCCCGAAGCTGCGCTCGGCGAGCTCCGGCACATGCCGGGCCACCCTGAGGCCGAGGCCGGCGGCGATCAGGTCTGCGGTTTCCGCAGCACGGCTCAGCGGTGAGGACACCACCGTGTCCCACGCCTGCCCGGACAAAACGGCGACGGCGTCGCGCGCCTGGCCGCGGCCGACGTCGTTCAGCGGAATATCGCTGGATCCCTGCAGCCGGCGCTGCGCATTCCAGTCTGTCTGGCCATGGCGGATGAGGGCGAAAGTCGTGAGGGTCATGCCTTCCATTGTGCCCGAGAGGGGCAGGACCTTTCCCCTCCGCGCCGTACAGGAGTTTGAGGGCAGAGGGGCTCTCACCGCGCCACCCGCCCATGGTCAAATAGGAGGGTTAGACCGGCTGCCCGAGTCCGACCGCGGCCTCGGCCATATGGAAGGAAGCACATGACCGATCGCCAGGACCATCCTCCGGTTCCCACGCCGGGAAGTGCCCAAGGTCTGGACCGCAAGGTTGAAGGTGGCTGTCCGGTTGCCCATGACAGCGCGACCTCGCACGGCAGCGAGAGCGAGAACCCGGCGATCGACTCGCCGCAGCCGAAGGCGCACCGGCCGCGGACGAACGCGGACTGGTGGCCAAACCAACTTGATCTCTCGGTGCTCCATGCGAACCACCCGGCAGGCAACCCGCTCGCCCCCGGCTTCAGTTACCGGGAGGAGTTCCAGAAACTCGACGTCGAGGCGCTGAAGCAGGACATCGTTGAGGTCCTGACCACTTCGCAGGACTGGTGGCCGGCGGATTTCGGCCACTACGGCGGCCTGATGATCAGGCTGAGCTGGCACGCTGCCGGCACCTACCGCGTCCACGATGGCCGCGGCGGTGCGGGGGAGGGCAGCCAGCGCTTCGCCCCCCTGAACAGCTGGCCGGATAACGCGAACCTGGACAAGGCCCGGCGGCTGCTGTGGCCGGTGAAGCAGAAGTACGGCCAGAAGGTCTCGTGGGCCGACCTGCTGGTCCTCGCGGGCAACGTCGCCCTGGAGTCAATGGGCTTCAAGACCTTCGGGTTCGCCTTCGGACGTGAGGATGTGTGGGAGCCCGAGCAGATCTTCTGGGGACCCGAGGACACCTGGCTGGGCGACGAGCGCTACATCGGCGAGGGCAGCATGGCGGAGGACGTCGGCTCCACCGAGATGGGCCTGATCTACGTCAATCCCGAGGGTCCGATGGGCAACCCGGATCCCAAGCTTGCTGCAGAATTCATCCGCGAGACCTTCAAACGGATGGCGATGAACGACGAGGAGACCTTCGCACTGATCGCCGGCGGGCATACGTTCGGCAAGACCCACGGCGCCGGTGATGCCGATGCGCACGTGGGCCCCGAGCCCGAGGCCGCGAACCTGGAGGAACAGGGTCTGGGCTGGATCAGCACGCACGGCAGCGGCAAGGGAGGCGACACCATCACCTCCGGGCTCGAGGTCACCTGGACCGACCGGCCGACGGAGTGGAGCAACCGCTTCCTGGAGATCCTGTTCGAGTACGAGTGGGAGCTCACCAAGAGCCCGGCGGGCGCCAACCAGTGGGTGGCCAAGGACGCCCCGCAGATCATCCCGGATGCGCACGATCCGGAGAAGAAGCACCGGCCGACCATGCTGACGACGGACCTGTCTCTGCGCTTCGATCCGGCCTACGAGAAAATCGGGCGCCGTTTCCTGGAAAACCCGGACGAGTTCGCGATGGCCTTCGCCAAGGCCTGGTACAAGCTGCTGCACCGCGACATGGGGCCGGTGGGCCCGCACCTGCTCGGACCCTGGGTCCCGGAACCGCAGCTCTGGCAGGACCCGATCCCGCCGGCGGACCACGAGCTGATCGGCGAAGAGGACATCGCGGCCCTCAAGGCCCAGCTCCTCGACTCGGGCCTCTCGGTCTCCCAGCTCGTCACCACGGCATGGGCCGCGGCTTCCACCTTCCGCAAGACCGACAAGCGCGGCGGCGCCAACGGCGGCCGCATCCGCCTGGAGCCCCAGCGCGGCTGGGAGGTCAACCAGCCCGCAGAGCTGGAGGCTGCGCTGCGCGCCATCGAGGGGGTGCAGCAGCAGTTCAACAGTGGCCGGAACGGTGGCAGCAAGGTTTCGCTGGCGGACCTGATCGTCCTCGGCGGCTGCGCCGCCGTGGAAAAAGCTTCGAGCGACGCCGGCTTCAACATTTCTGTGCCGTTCCGGCCGGGCCGGGCCGACGCCTCCCAGGACCAGACCGACGTCGAGTCCTTCCAGTACCTGCAGCCGCGGGCGGACGGGTTCCGCAACTACGTGCGCCCCGGCGAGAAGCTTCCGCCCGAAACCCTCCTGCTTGATAAGGCTTACCTGCTGGATCTCTCCGCACCGGAGCTGACCGCGCTCATCGGCGGCATGCGGGCCCTCGGCGGCAACGTGGGCGGCTCGACGCATGGTGTGCTCACCGACCGGCCTCAAGTCCTGACGAACGACTTCTTCGTCAACCTGCTCGCGCCGGGCACCCGCTGGAAGGCTTCGGAGGCGGAGGAGAACGTCTACGAGATCAGCGATGTGGCTACGGGCGAGCTGAAGTGGACCGCAACCCCGGTGGACCTGGTCTTCGGCTCCAACTCCCAGCTACGGGCGCTGGCCGAGGTTTACGCGAGCGACGACGCCAGGGAGAAATTCGTCAACGACTTCGTCGCGGCGTGGGTGAAGGTCATGGAGCTCGACCGCTTCGACCTCCGCTGACCCAGCGACCGCGCTCGGCTCTGGCTAAGACCTATTCCGGCAGGCTCTTGGGCCGGTGGTCGGCAATCAGTCCGCTGGCCATGTGCCGGGCACGGCCAGCCGCCCCCCTGTCACCTTCGGCGGCGGCAATGATCGAGCCCTTCATGAGGATGTGCCAGGACAGGGCGAATGACTCGGAGTCCTCCAGGCCTGCTTCGTCGGCGAGGAGCCGCACCTGTTGCCGGATCCGGCCCAGGTACTCGATGCTCGCCTGCCCCAGGGGATGCGTTGCCCCCATTTCCAGCAGCACCTTCACAAAGGAACACGCTTCGAAATCATCGTCCCGGAACCACTCGTCATAAACATCGAAGATGGCCAGCAACTGGTCCTCAGGGTTATCGGCCCTGCTTCGGGCTTCCGGGACCACGGACCCGAGCATCCACAGCTCGTCGCGGCGCTTCAAAAAAGCCAACGCCACGTCGTCCTTCGACGGGAAATGCCGGTAAAATGTCGCCTTGGCGACGCCTGATACACGGATCAGCTCATCGACGCCGACATCACGGATTCCCCGGTGGGAAAACAAGTCGTAAGCGGCGACCACAATACGGGTACGGACATCATCAGGATTCTCAAGCTTATCTGCGACTGTCCTCATGCCAGGAAATTCTACCTTTTCGGTGCCACATTTCGGCCGGGGAGGGCCGGCGGTCGTCGAAGTTCGGAGTTTTTTGTCCACGTATCGCGGCTTGCGGGCCGTTTGGCGCCCATCATCTGCACAAAAACTCCGGCGGCGAGCCCCGCCTAGGCCGTTGCTTCGTCTTCCAGGTTGGAGTCTGCTTCCACGTTGGGGTCAACGGGCGTGTGGTCCGTCTGGGCTGATTCGATGAGCTGCGTCATGGCCACGTGGATGTTTTCGGCCTGGGCGCGGGTGAGGCCGAGCTTGGCGAGCATGGTGCCGGGCACGCCTAACGCCTTGCCGCGGAGAGCGGTTCCTTCGGGGGTCAGGCCGACGGCGAGGGAGCGTTCATCGCCGGGAACGCGGCGGCGGGTCACATATCCCAAGGCTTCGAGCCGCTTGAGCAGCGGCGACAGGGTGGCCGGGACCAGGAGAAGGGTGTCGCTGATTTCCTTGACGGAACGCGGGCTCTTCTCCCACAGCGCGAGCATCACCAGGTACTGCGGGTGGGTCAGGTTCAGCTCCTGCAACACGGGCCGGTAGGCGCCGATGACGGTGCGCGAAGCGACGGCCAGCGCGAAGCAGAGCTGCCGCTCGAGCAGGAGGTCTTCGTCGCTCCCTGAAGAGGAAGTCATGAAGCCATGATATCGAAGTGCCTACGGGAACATGGCGAGGAAGAGGAACGCGGCGAACAGCACCAGGTGGATCGCTCCCTGCAGCCGGGTGGCGCGGCCGGGCACAACCGTGAGTGTTCCCACGATGACAGTCAGCAGGAACAGGACTATCTGCGTGCCGCCAAGCCCCAGCGTCAGCGGTCCAGGAAGCCAGATGCTGGCGATGGCGATGGCGGGAATCGTCAGGCCGATGCTGGCTATAGCCGAGCCGTAGGCCAGGTTAAGGCTGATCTGGATCCTGTTCCGCGAGGCGGCCCGGGAAGCAGCGAGGCCCTCCGGCAGCAGGACCAGGAGGGCGATGATCACGCCCACGAAGGACTCCGGGATCCCGGCGCGGCTGACGCCCGCTTCGATCACCGGGGAAACAGTTTTGGCCAGTCCGACGACGGCGACCAGCGCCGCGCACAGCAACGCCAGGCTGGTGTAGGTGGCGCGGTTGGTGGGTGTGGGGCCGTGCAGGTCGTCGTCGCCGTCCCCGGGTGACAGCACAGGAAGGAAAAAATGGCGGTGGCGGACGGTCTGGGTCAGCACAAACACGCCGTAAAGCGACAGCGAGGCCACGGCCGCGAAGCCCAGCTGCAGGGGTGAAAACTCAGGTCCGGGCCGCGATGACGTGAAGGTCGGCAGGACCAGCGTCAGTGTAGCCAGCGTGGTGACCACGGCCAGGGCGGCACCCGCTCCCTCCGGGTTGAACCGAGGGATGCCGTATCTGCGGGCGCCCACCAGCAGCGCAATACCGACGATGCCGTTGGCCGTGATCATGACGGCGGCGAAGACAGTGTCCCGTGCCAGCGAATGGCTTCCCTCGCCGCCGGACGCGATCAGCGTGACGATGAGGGCCACCTCGATGACGGTGACGGCGACCGCAAGCACGAGGGAACCGAAGGGTTCGCCGACGCGCTCAGCCACGACTTCGGCGTGATGCACCGCCGCTAGGACGGCTCCCATCAGTACCGCCGCGATGGCGGTGGCCAATACCGGCCCGGGAGAAACTCCCCAGGTCACGGCCAGCACGATCAGGCCGACGACGGGAACGACGGCGGTCCAGGACGATCGGAGCCGGGCCAGCACAGCGCTATCTTCTCAGTGCTGGCCCTGGAGTACTAGTCCTCCAGAACTAGCCCTCGCACTCCGAGCAGTACTTCTTGCCGTCCTTCTCCCGCGCGAGCTGGCTGCGGTGGTGGACCAGGAAGCAGGACATGCAGGTGAACTCGTCCTCCTGCACCGGAACGACCTGGATCAGCAGCTCTTCGTGGGACAGGTCGGCGCCGGGAAGGTCGATGCCTTCGGCGGTGTCGGCCTCTTCGACATCAAGCAGGGCAGTCTGGGATCCGCCCTGCCGGGACTGGATGGCCTCCAGGGATTCGTTGGCCGACTGGTCCTCTTGGGCTACGCGAGGGGCGTCGTAGTCAGTTGCCATGGTTTTTACTCCTTCGGCTGCGCGCCGGACGGCGCACATTTCGCAGGACTCAACGAATGGGCGCCGCCAGGTATTCCCGGTAACCGGGGACGGGTTAAGGTCCCCAAAGTTTAGAGGATAATTTCGCGGGTCATGCCGAATGGAACCTGCTCGGAAAGCGTGGCGGTGTAGCTCCCGGGCCTGTTGCGCGTGACGATGATGCCGTGCGTTCCGGTGAGCATGGCCGCTTCCTGGAGATCCTTGACGGCTGCATCGAGCCTTTCGTCGAGGATCTGGCGGTCTTCTACATGGATGTCGATGGTGGTGGTGCTGGGCATGGATGTCCTTTGGCATTTGAAAAATTACTGGGCTGCTCAGAGTTTTGGGCCGCGAGCGAATCGGCGGCAAGGAGCGCTCCGGAATCGCTGCGTACGCAGCGTCCAATCGGACGACGCCTGCATGGGCGGCCTGTAGGCCGCTGGTGCACCGCCCCCACGGGCTCTGATGGAAGCCTCTCCACGCGCATGGTCTCGCGTGCATCATGTTCGGTGCTCTGCGAAAATTAGACCTTGAGGTCAAATCTCTGTCAAGCCTCGGAACCTAGCCCCCTTCCCGCACTGCCTCTGCAATCCTCCGTGCTGCCTGCACAACGACGGCGCCGTGGTCCTGGCCTGGCGAGCCGGTGACCCGGGCCAGGGGCATGGCGAGGCAGACCGCAGCGATGATTCCTTCCTCTGTCTGCACGGGTGCGCTGATGGACCCGAGGCCGGGCGTGCGGGAGCCGACCGATTCGATCCAGCCCGCCGAAGCCAGCTCCGCCAGCACTTCGTCATCGGCGGCGAGGAGCCGGCCGCTGGAGCCAGCGGGCAGGGGGAGCCGCGAACCCGGCGGCAGGGTGGCGCGCAGTTCGTGCCGGCTGTCCGCGCTGAGGAGGCAGACCCTTTCGTCACCCCGCCGGACCCAGAGTTGTGCACTTTCGCCGGTGGTGTCACGGAGTTCGTGGAGTACGGGCAGGGCGGCGTTCTCCAGGGCCGAGCGGACGAACCGCTGCCCCAGGCGGAAGGTGCCGCTCTCAGTCCTGCGGAGGAAGCCGTAATCTACCATCTGCAGGGCCAGCCGGTGTGCGGTGGACAGGGACAGGCCGGTCCGCCGGGACAGCTCACTGGCTGATACAGCGGACCGGCCCACCGCGTCTAGGATCGCGGCGGCACGCTCCAGCGTGCGGTTGTTTCCGTTCTGTTCAGTAGGCGGCATGTGGCCAGCTTATGACGCGGGCTCAGCCCTTGGCGGCCAGCGACTCCGTCATGAACTCGGCAATCACCTTCTGCGATATCGCCACGTCCAGAACGAACACGCCGTCGTCGTGCGTGGCCAGCCAGCTCTCAAGCTGCCCCAGGTCGGCAAGGGTGTGGGCCTTGATACCGTCGGCACCCAGTGCACGTCCGACGGCGGCAAAGTCCACTTCGTCGATCAGCATCGCCTGGCTGTGCAGCCCCTTTGCGGCGTACTGATGCAGTTCGGCCCCGTACGCCGAGTCATTGAGCACGACGACGACACCCCTGCGGGTGGCCCGGAGGAACGTCTCGAAGTCGGACAGCCCCATCAGGCCGCCGCCGTCACCGCTGACCAGGACCGTGGTGCGTTCGGGGCGGGCAACGGAGACGCCCGCGGCAGAGCCGAAGCCGAGCCCGATGGACTGGAAGGCGGTCCCCACCAGTACCATGGCGTGCGGGTCCGGGACGGAGAGGTACATCGGCGCCCAGCCGATGAAGTGCCCGCCGTCCATGACCACGGATCGTTCGGCCGGCAGGATCCGGTCCAGGGCAGCGACGACGGCGCGCGGGTTAAGCCGACCGTCCGCCCCGAACTCGACAGGGTCCTCCACCGGGCTGGACGAACGGAAATCCGGTCCCGACACTTCGGGGACAGCATCCCGCCAGGTCCGCGATGCGGCGGCCGGCACCCTTTCCAGCAGTCCCTCAGCGAACGGCAGGATGTCCGCCCGGATGTATTCGGCGCCGGCGTTCTGCCCGGCGTCGGGTCCGTTGTCGAGGCGGATGATCCTGGCGTCTGCCGGGAACAGTGTTCCGTAACGGGTCTGGAAAGTGTTGAGGCTTGCCCCGACCACCAGGATGAGGTCCGCCTGGCGGGCGACGTCGAGGCGGTGGCTGCGGGTGAAGCCGCCGGCGATGCCGAGGTCCCACTCACTGCGGAACGCGTTGGCGGCCATCACGGAGGTCATGAAGAGGGCGCCGAGCCGGTCGCCCACTTCCCGCAGCAGGGCTGTTGCACCGGCCAGAAGCACGCCACGCCCGGCCAGGATGAGCGGCCGCTGGGCCGAGGCGAGCTGTTCCGCCACCCGGTCCAGATCGCCGGCTGCCGCCGGCCACGCGGGTTTGGCCGGAAGGGGTTCAAGCGGCACCGGGGCCTGCAGGGGAGCGGTGGCGAGGTCGTAGGGAATGGCGAGGACTACCGGCTGGACGGTCTGCAAAGCGAGGTCGAAGGCTCGGTGGGTTATTGCGGCGGCGTTGTCCGGATGCGCCACCAGCGTGGTGACGCCGGCGGCTTCGGCCGCCTTGGCCTGGTCGATGTCGAACGGCCGGCGGCCCCTGGCCGGGGCATCTCCGACGACGAACACCAGCGGAATGCGGGCCAGCCGGGCTTCGGCGAGCGTTGTGTAGGCATTGGTGAAGCCGGCGCCGTAGGTGGTGGTGGCCGCCGCCACGCCTCCGGTGGCGCGATGGTAGGCATCGGCCATGGCAACGGTGGCGGCCTCGTGGCGCGCCGACGTGAAGGGGAAGCCGCGGCGTGTGAGCCGGCTGATGAGGTGGGCGTTGCCGTTGCCCATCAGCCCGAACAGGTGTCCCGCGCGTTCCGCCAGGACATCGGCGACGGCCGCCGAGACGTGACCCTCATCAGGAAGTGTGGGCGCCGCGGTGCTTTGCCGGGAGGTGGTTGAGGTGGTGGTCATTGGCAGTCCTTGCGCTCGTGGGGTGGGAACTGGTCAGGCCGGATGCGCCACGGTGGTGGCGTCCCGGTGCCTCAGCGTAAGTGCGGCGTACGTTGCGGCGTTCTGCCGGCAATGCTCGATCTCCTCCGGGGTGAGGGCCCGGCGCACCTTGGCCGGCACGCCCGCCACGAGCGAGCCCGGCGGCACCTCGGTGCCCTCGAGGACCAGCGCGTTGGCCGCCACCAGGGCGCCGGCGCCGATGATGGCGCCGTTCAGGACCGTGGCATTCATGCCGACGAGTGCCCCGTCGCCCACCGTGCAGCCGTGCAGCACCGCGCCGTGCCCCACGCTGACGTGGCTGCCCACGCGTGCAGGGTAGCCGGGGTCCGCGTGCACGACGGCGGTGTCCTGGACGTTGCTGCCCTCGCCAAGGCTGATGTCCTCCATGTCCGCCCGGATGACGGCGCCGTAAAAGATACCCGTTTCGGCGCCGATGCTGGCGGATCCGACGACCGTGGCGGTGGGCGCCACCCACGCGTCGCCAGAGATCTGCGGGGAGCGGCCGCCGACGGCCAGGATGTTGTCTGTCACGATGGACCTTTCTTAGGTGAGGAAGGGAACGATCAGCGACGTCACGAAGAGCACCAGCGCCCCGCCGAGGCGGTTGGTGAGCGCCGCAAACGGCATCAGGTGCATGCGGTTCGCCGCGCTCAGGACGGAGACGTCGCCGCTGCCCCCGGTGTCCGCCATGACCAGACCGGGCGTGATGGAGGCTTCGACGAAGTTGAACTTCACGAGCCAGCCGAGAACGCCGGAGGTCAGGGTCGCGATGACGACGGTGCAGATGGTCAGGAGGATGAACAGGGGGTTGCTCAGCGAGGCGAGGACATCGGTGATGTCGATGTAGGTCAGGCTGACGCCCACCAGGAGGGCGGGGACCAGCACGGCGCCGATCAGGTCACCCCAGTCCGCCGTGGAGTCCTCCACGTCCTGGGGGAGCAGCCCGAAGATCTTGACGGCGGCTGCCGCAATGATGGCCCAGGCGTAGGGGTGCAGGCCGGGGAGGAATGCGGCCATCAGGTTGCCGAAGACGAAGAGGCTGCCGGCGATGAGAAGGCCCTTGCCGAGGGCGATGAACGAGGAGGCGTCGCGCTTGGGCGGCAGGGTGAGCTTGTCGGAGCGGCCCTTGATCCGCATGAGCTGGCCGTGGCCGTTGAAGCCGACGAAGAGCTGCTTCTTGCGCTTGCCCAGGCCGTTGTAGATGCCAGCGATGAGGATGCATACAACGTTGGCCATGACGACGGCGGACATCAGGTCGCCCATGAAGGTGGCGGAGTCACCGCCAGTGGCCGAGGCGTACATCTCGGACATGGGCAGGGCCCCGACGCCCAGGCCGCCGGCCATGATGGGCGCGGCGACAAAGAGGATGCCTTCGATAAATCCGAACCCCGTGAGGGCCGCGATGAGCCCGACCAGGACGAAGGTGGCGATCAGGCAGCCCACGACGGGGACCGCGAAGCGCGGGCCGGCCTTCAGCAGGAGGGCGCGGGGCATGCCGAGGATGGAGCCTGCGATGATGCCGACGACGAAGAAGTCCAGGAATCCGTGTCCGTCGATGAAGTTCTGCACCACGGTGACGAGGTTCCCGGGCATCAGTCCGAGGAAAGCCAGCGTGGCCGGAGCGAACGTGCACAGGATTGTGGGCAGCCCGAAGTCGCGGACCACCGGGAACAGGTTGCCGATCCAGATGAAGAGCCCGCCGAGCAGGATGGTGGTGGCGAAGCCAACCACCATGGTGTCCGGAAGGTTGCCCGTGATTGCCGCTGTCAGGACCAGCCCGGCGAGGACGAGGTAGAGCGGGGCCGGAATGCTGGCGATCCTGAGCCGCACACGATCGTGGCTCTTCTCGCGCATTGGCCGGTCCGTAGGTTCGATGGTGAGGTCGGTGGTACGTGAATTTGTAGACATCATTGTCCCCAAAACGTTTGGTGGGAAGACCGCCGCGGCGGCCTCTGGACGGGAGTTGAAGCAGGAAAAGGGTTTAGCGGGCGGGATCGAGAACGCCGGCCGCCGGGGAATGGGCGACGACGTCGCGGGCGAGCCGTACAGCCTCGGCGAGTCGGTCCTCGTCGATGCCGGTCTGGTGTCCGGCGTCGTGGAGGTGCCGGACAAGCTCCTCCGTGGCGATGTTGCCGTGTGCCCCGGGGGCGAACGGGCAACCGCCGTAGCCGCCGAGGGCGGCATCGAAACGCACGACGCCGGTCTCCACTGCGGCGCTCGCGGTGGCCAGCGCCTGGCTGTGAGCGTTATGCAGGTGCAGGTAGTACGTGAGGTCCGGTTCGGCGTCGCTGACGTGGTGCAGGCTGGCCATCACCTGTTCGGTGGGCGTGGTGCCCAGCGTGTCGGCCAGCCCGACGTCGGTGATGCCCATGCCCATGAACGCACGCACCACGCGCAGCAGGTAGGCCGGGTCGATTGCGCCCTCGAACGGGCACGTGAAGGCGGTGGAGATGCCGGCGAAGAACCGGATTTCCGGGAACCCGGCCACGGCCGCGCCGAGGCTGGCCAGCGCGTCCTCGATGGCCTGGCCGGCGTTGGCGTTGCTGTGCGCCTGACTTGCGGAGGTAACCACCTGAATGTCGGTGGCTCCCGCCTCGACAGCCCGCTGAATGCCGCGGCCGTTGAGCGCCAGGCTGGTGTACGTGACACCCGGAACTGCCGGCAGCGACGCGACTACCTCGGCGGCGTCGGCCATCTGCGGAACCCGCTTGGGGTTCACGAAGGAGGCGACCTCGATGCGCTTCAGGCCGGCGTCGACGAGCGCCTCGGCGATCTCGAGTTTGTGCGCCGTCGAAACGATGACAGGCTCGTCCTGGAGTCCGTCCCGCAGAAACACGTCAGTGATTTCGACCTTCATGTTCAGCGTGCCTCCTGCAGTCCGAGGCCGGCGATCTCGTCTGCATTCATGCCGGCGAGCTCCTGCAGGACCTCGGCGGTGTGCTGGCCGAGTTCGGGGCCGACCCATTTGACGCGGCCCTCGTGACCCGGGATCTTCGGCACGACGCCGGGGAACCGGATCAGTTCGGGCTCGTCCTCGATGACCACCTCGTGGGTCTGGATCATGTCGCGGGCCAGGTAGTGGCGGTCGACGGCGATGCTGGGGGCGTCGTAGACGGGACCGGCGGGCACGCCGGCGTCGTCCAGCTTGTCGAGGACCTCGGTGAGGGGCATGCTGCCGGTCCAGGCGGAGATGGCTCCGTTGAGCTCTTCCTCCCGGGCGCCGCGCGCCTGTGTGGCGAGCAGGGTGGCGTCCTCGGCGAGGTCGTCGCGGCCGATGGCCCGCATGAGCCGGACGAAGACGGAATTGGAGTTGCCGCCGATGACCACCTCGAGTTCGTCCTGGCAGAGGTAGGAGCCGGTAGGTACGACGCCGGGCAGCGCGCCGCCGGTGCGCTGCCGGATCATGCCGTAAGCGTCATAGTCCGGGACCAGCGATTCGAGCAGGCTGAAGACCCCTTCATAGAGGGCGACGTCGACCACCTGGGAAGTTCCGGCCTCCAGTCCGCGGGCCTTCTGGAGCATGAGCATGAGGGCACCGATGACGCCGTAGAGCCCGGCGACGGTGTCACCCATGCTGGCCGCCGCACGGCCGGCCGGGCGGTCCGGCTCACCCGTGATGTAGCGCAGGCCGGCAAACGACTCAGCGGAGCTGCCGAATCCGGCCCGGTTTTTGTATGGTCCGGTCTGGCCGTAGCCGGAGATCCGGACCATGACCACCTCGGGGTTGAGTTCCTGCAGCACATCCGGGCCGAGGCCCCACTTCTCAAGGGTGCCGGGGCGGAAGTTCTCGATGACCACGTCGCACTGGGCGGCAATCTTCTTGACCGCCTCGCGGCCCGCCTCGGAGCGGAGGTCCAGGGCCACGGACTTCTTGTTGCGGCCGATGGTGCGGAACAGCATGGAGGTGGTGCCGCGGGTCTTGCGCCAGTCGCGCAGTTCGTCGCCGCCCCGGGGCTTTTCGATCTTGATGACCTCAGCACCGAAGTCACCGAAGAGGCGGGCGGCAAACGGGGCGGCGATAAAGCTGCCCAGTTCGAGCACGCGGATGCCGCGGAGGGGGAGGGCGTTGCCCTCGATGTGTAGTTCGTCAGTCATGTTCTTCCTGCCTGCGCATCGCGCGCCGATTTTCCCATTCCGTGGGAAGTGCTTGCCATTAGGCGGAGACACGATAGCAGTGCGGTGTGACGTGCGCAACAGGGCCGTGGTCCCTCTTTGTCGCGGGTGTGCAAATCGCGGGCCGCCGACGGGTTAGGCTGTTGCGTGCTTCGTCTGAAACGCCTCGCGGTTCTCAGCCTTTTCGCGTTCTGCGCCATCACCGCGGGCGCGTTCTGGCTCCTGGGCGCGACCAATGCAGGCGCGCCCGGCGCAGGAGTGCGCGCGGCCCTACCGGCTCCGCCGCAGGCGGCGGGGAAGTTCGTGCCGCTGGCAGGGGGCAGTACGCATGCCGTGAACATCACCAGGACCGTTGAGCCGGGCTGGCTGGCCCGGGCCGCTGCGCAGGCCGGGATTCCTGCACGAGCCCTTCGGGCGTACGTGGCCGCAGTCAGCATGGCGAATGCCGATGCGCCGGCGTGCGGGATCGGCTGGAACACGGTAGCCGCCGTCGGGTTTGTCGAATCCGCGCACGGCGCCCTCGGCGGGGGCCATCTCACGGCTTCGGGAGACGTGAGCCGTCCGATCGTCGGCCCCGGCCTCAACGGCGACGGCTTCGCCGCCATCGCCGATACCGACGACGGTGCTCTCGACGGCGACGCCCTTTGGGACCGCGCCGTGGGGCCCATGCAGTTCATTCCCTCTACGTGGAAGCTGGCAGGGCGGGACGCCAACGGTGACGGGGTGGCCGATCCGCACAATATCGACGACGCGGCCCTCAGCGCTGCGGGCTACCTGTGTGCCGGCGGCCGGGACCTCACCTCGAACCAGGGCTGGGCCGATGCTATCTGGTCCTACAACCAGTCCGAGGCCTACCTGGCGCAAGTCGGCGAGAAGGCCGTTGAGTATGCGGACCAGGCGGGGTAACCCGGACCGGATAGGGCCGGCTCCCGCTTGTGGGGGTTTGCGTGTCAGAGGCTGAGCTCAGCCCGTCTTCGCAGGGCAGGCCTAGGCGGGTGCCTCAGGCCTCACGCCGGCTCACCATCTCTTTGATCCAGCTCGGCGCGAAGGCGAGGTGCAGTTGGGCGGGGTCGGGTAATCCTTCAGGACTTCCAACCGTTCGCCGATGTCGATGGCCCGGGCCCGGTGGCCTGCGTGCTCGATGCCGATCTGCGCCAAGGTGTGGTTCATCGCCCACTGCAACCGGTCAGGGGCGTCTTTCATTTCCGCCTCGATGGTGTCCAGCAGCCCTGGCAGGTTGAGCCCCTCGGGCTTCTTTGCGACCCGCTCCGTGGTCAGGGCCCAGCCGGCACTCGCGACCACCTGGTCGGGATCGTCAGTCCAGGCGGTGCGGAGCTCTTCGGCGTGCGGGCTCTTCTTCACCACGTAGTTCACCAGCCAGTCATGCACCTTGGGTGCGCGCGCCTGGCGCAGCATGGCGTCCAGTTCCTGCTGCTCGAAGGCCTTCGGCCGGCAGATCAGCAATGACAGCAACCGGGCGGCGGTGTCATCCGTGGCCCACAATTCACGGGCCAGCTCGTGCTGCGTCTTCAGCCGCTTCGCGACCGCGCGCAACGCGGACAGGTTCACGCCGTGGTCGTCGCCGCGCCGCTGGTTCGCCTCCCGCATCTTTGGATCCTCGAGCGCGGCCAGTTCGGTCATCACGGCGTCTTTTGTTGCCTCGGCCATCACTGCTCCTGCTCGCGAAGTGCCTTCGCTCGTATTGTAGGACGGCGGCGGGCGAGGGCTGGAATCACGCGGCCCAGCGGCGTAGCTTCATTGAACGAGGGTCGGCCGTCGCATCCGAGCGGTTCCATGCGCGGGCAGCCCTTCGATGTGGCGTTCAGGTCAATTCTGTAGGAGCCCGGATGGCTGGATGGAATGCGGACACTGCTGCAGGGTCGCCGGGGCCGGGCTCGGTCACTCTTGTGGAGGGCTCATCATTTTGCATCTCTGCGGCTAACGGCGATATTCGCACCGAGTACCCCCACGGCGTTTTTGTCGAGGACACCCGGATACTGTCCTGCTGGCGGGTACTCATTAATGGCGCCCCACTGGAGCCGCTCGGGGCGAAGACGAAGGAACCCTACCGTGCCGTGTTTGTCGGCCGTGTCCCCCGGCCCGACGGACACGCCGACAGCCCGCTGATCGTCGAACGCCTCCGTGAGGTAGGCGCCGGCATCCTGGAGCGGATCACCGTCCAAAACTACTCGGCAGCCATTGCCGAGTGCGTCCTTACCCTCCGGGTCGAGGCGGACTTCGCGGACCTCTTCGAGGTGAAAGAGGCACGCATCCAGCGCCGCTGGAAAGAGTCCCGCAAAGCGCAGGGCGACTCGTTAACCATCCGCGCCGCCTGGGAGCACGTCCGGAAAGGCGTAGTGGTAACGGCCGAGGGCGCCGACATCGCCCAGGAGGGGCTGGCCTACAACTTCGCGATCCCGCCGCACGCACAGTGGAGCACCACCATCAGCGTCGTCCCTACCGACGGCGGAAACGACTACGCCGCACGCTTCGTCCGGCCCAATGAAGGCGAAATATCGCCCCGCGACAGGCGCCGCCAAGAGTGGGTGGCCAAGATTCCCGTGCTGAAGATGGGGAACCCTTCCATCGAACGAACCCTCCGGCGAAGCTACGACGACCTGGGTGCGCTGCGCATTGAGGACCCCGACCACCCGGACCGCATCGTCGTCGCCGCTGGCGCCCCATGGTTCATGGCCCTGTTTGGCCGGGACTCGCTCTGGGCGTCCCTCATGGCTCTCCCCGTTGACCCGTCGCTGGCTTTCGGTACCATTCAAACTCTCGCCGATCGTCAGGGGCGAATTGTGGATGAAATGAGCGAGGAGGAACCGGGGAAGATCCTCCATGAGGTCAGGCTCGATGTCTCCAGCGGACTGGCTCTCGGCGGAAAGCAGGCCTACTTCGGCAGTGTCGACGCCACCCCGCTGTTCGTGGCCCTGTTCGGCGAAATCAGCCGCTGGGGATTCGCCGCAGAGACCATCTCCAACCTGCTGCCCCACGTCGACCGTGCGCTGGACTGGATCCGCCATTACGGGGACAAGGACGGTGACGGCTTCGTCGAGTATGAGCGACTCAACGACCGCGGACTCATCAACCAAGGCTGGAAGGACTCGTGGGACGGCATCAACTTCGCCGACGGCAGGATGGCGGAGCCGCCAATCGCCCTGTGCGAGGTGCAGGCTTACGTCTACAGCGCGTACATGGCCCGCTCCTGGATAGCCCGCGACGCCGGCGACATGAAGCTAGCGGGCGAGTACCGGGATCTCGGGGCGCAGTTAAAGAAGCAGTTCAACGAACAGTTTTGGTTGCCCGACCGCGGCTACTACGCCATCGCCCTCGACGGGCACAAGCAGCCGGTCGACGCATGCGCATCCAACATGGGCCAATGCCTGTTGTTCGGCATCGTCGACGCGGACAAAGCTCCTTTGGTGGCCGAACGGCTGATGTCCCCGGAAATGTTCAGCGGCTGGGGCGTAAGAACCCTGGCCAGCGACATGGGCGCCTACAACCCCGCCAGCTACCACAACGGATCCGTGTGGCCCCACGACAATGCGATCATCGCGGCCGGCCTCCTCCGCTACGGCCTCGTCGAGCAGGCCCAGCGCATCTCCACTGCTCTTTTTGAGGCCGCGGAGTACTCCGAGGGCCGGTTGCCCGAGTTGTTCTGCGGATTCAGCCGGGAGCAATTCGACGAACCTATCCCCTATCCCACTGCTTGCTCACCACAGGCCTGGGCCGCAACCACACCCATTCAGCTCGTGAAGAGTCTCATGGGCTATTACGCCGACGTAGCCCGCGGCGGCCTGTGGCTGGATCCCGTGCTCCCTAAATCCTACGGCGACCTGCATATCACCAACGCCCCAATGGCAGACGCCAAAATAACCATAGACATCTCCGGTTCCGTTGCGAGCGTTCAGGGACTGCCCGAGGGCATGCTGTTCCACCACGGAATCCGGCCATGGGCTGCCGACCTGGCGCAAAAATTCAGGGATTAGTGCCGCCGCTTTTCGTCACAGCAGCAGGAACACACCGGCTGCCACCAGCCACAATGACCATGCGATGTAGGTCGCCGGCGTCAGCGCCGCGGCCAGCTTCCAGCCGCCGGGTTCGAACGAGCCCACGAATTCCAGTGAGCACACCGCCAGCACCGCGCCGGCAATGATGCCCACGATCCCGAGCCAGGCCGGAACGGCAGTGCTCTGGATCATGGCCACGCCGGCCAGGATGCTCCACGCGCCGCTGAGCAGGTAGCCCAGGTGCTCACCGACGGCTACGCCCAGATAGCGGTTGAAGGACTGGAAGACGACGTCGACGGCTTCTTTGCGGGCTGCGGTGGCGTCAGGATCGGTGGCCGTGCGGGCAAGGTAGGGCACCAGGAACGGCCAGCGGATGAGCCCCAGGAATTGCACGACGGCGGCCAGCACGCCCACCGCGGAACCCAGCGCCAGCAGCGTCGTATCCGCGCCGGCCAGTGCACCGGACAGCAGGACCGCGGCCGGCGCCAGCAGCACTGCCGTCAGTGCAAACGACCACCAGAGCAGCACCAGACCTGGCCCGCCGTCGCGGAAGCGGAGCAGGACTTCCTGTGTGGGCCTGCGGAGGATGTCCGGATAATCGAACTTTGCGGCCAGGGCGGCGAATGCTGCATTGAAGGCGACCGGAAGGACAATGAGCATGATGCCGGCCGCGACGGTGGCATTCACCGCTGGGTCCCGGCGGCGGAAGGTCCGTCACGCAATCGTCCGACGGCGGCGCTCACCGCCGGGGTAACCGGCCGCTCGCGTCGGGGGCCGAGAATCCGGCGGAGGGCAAGACCGGTGATGAGAGTGACCGCCAACGCGCCACTGGAGCCGAATGCGGCGTAGCCCCGGTCGGCGTCGACGATGACATGGGAGGTTACAGTCCAGCCGAGCATCCAGGAGGCGCCTACGGTCACCGTCCACAGAACAGCGACTCGCCATCCGCGGCGGAATGCAATGCCCTGGCCCAAACCCACAGCAGCTCCGGCGATGAGGCCGGTCACGGCCAGGGCGCCTACTGTCGTGGCAGATCCCGTGACGGCGGCAGCGAGGGCACCACCGACGCCCATGCCGATGGTGCTCACGCCTATCCAGTGCCAGCTGACAGCGGGCCGCAGGGCCAGCCACTGGGCAGTGCCGATGAGGGTGCCGGCAACAGCACCCGCCAGTGCCGCGGTTGGCGGGCTGGTGGCCGAACCTACCAGCTGGAACGCCAGCCAGCCGCCTACAGGAAAACCAAGGAATGAGGGTAACCAGCGAAACCACGACATCGGAATCTCCTAGGGCAAAGCGGATTGTGTACGTTGTACGTTACGTCTAGTGTACACTGTACGCAATAGCCCGAAAGAAAGCTGGATCCGTGCCTTCAAGTTCTACATCCCGCAGCCGGCGGGCCCGCAACTCGCTCACGGTCGAGGAGATCCTGGATGTGGCCGAGCGGGTTGCGGCAGGCGGGATCGAGACGCTGACCGTCCGTGCAGTCGCCACAGAGCTCGAGTCCTCGCCCATGGCGCTGTACCGCTACTTCAGCACGAAGGACGAGCTGGTGGACGCACTGCTGAACCGGGTGCTGGGGCGCATGGAGCCGCCGTCGGACAGCGCCAGCTGGATCGAGGACCTGGGCGGGTTCGCGCGGAACCACCGGGACATGCTCAGCCGCCACCGGTGGGCAGTGACTGCTCTCTTCGCACATCCGGTGCCGGGACCCAACGCCCTCCCGATCGGCGAGTGGGCGCTGCGGATCCTGGCCCGCGGCGGGATCACCGGCGACGCGGCCGTAGCGACCCTCAGCGGCATCCTTGGCCTGAACTACGGCTGGGCGTCGTTCGTCGTGGCGCGGGCCGGCCGTACGGGGGAGTCGCTTGCCGAGGATCTCGCAGATCCAGGCGTGGCACAGGCGTTCCCCCTTACCGCCTCCGTGGCCGGGCCGATGAGCCGCTACGGCAGCGCGGAGCACTACGAGCTGGTGCTCGGCCAGCTGCTCGCCGGGATCCCGGTAGGCGCTCGCTAAGAAACACCCGATATAGTTGAGTGCACTATGGACGACCCTCCTTCACATATGCCCTGGCCCCTCACTGATTTGACCGGCACGCCGGTTAGCACAGGAGAGGGGCGCCCCCAATGAACGAATGGATCATGATCGGGATCGGCCTGATCCTGACAGTCGGCACCGGATTCTTCGTCGCGTCCGAGTTTGCACTGGTCAATCTTGACCGCAACGATCTGGAAGCGCGCCAGGCCCGTGGTGAGAAACGCCTTGCCCCCACTATCAGCGCCCTGAAGATGACCTCGACGCACCTTTCCGGTGCGCAGCTGGGCATCACCCTCACCACCCTCCTGACCGGTTACACCTTCGAACCTGCCATCAGCAAGCTGCTGAGCGGTCCGCTGACGGCGGCCGGGTTCCCGGAAGGCCTCGTGCCCGGGGTGGGCGCCGTCGTTGCGATTTTCATCGCCACCATCTTCTCTATGGTGATCGGCGAGCTGGTTCCCAAGAACTTCGCGCTGGCGCTGCCACTGGCCACCGCCAAGGTGGTGGTTCCGTTCCAGGCCCTGTTCACTGCGGTGTTCAAGCCCGTCATCCTCCTGTTTAACAACACTGCGAACGCCATCATCAGGTCCTTCGGCATCGAGCCCAAGGAGGAACTCTCAGGTGCCCGCAGCGCTGAGGAACTGAGTTCGCTGGTGCGCCGCTCCGCACTGGAAGGCGTCCTCGACCTGGACCATGCCGCCCTGCTGCACCGCACGCTGCGCTTCTCCGAGCACAGCGCCGCCGACGTTCTGACCCCGCGCGTGCGGATGACCGCCGTGAACACGGACGACACCGCCGAGCAGATCATCGCACTGGCCAGCTCCACCGGCTATTCGCGGTTTCCCGTTATCGGCCGCGACCGGGACGACGTACTCGGCGTGCTCCACGTCAAACACGCCTTCGCCGTGGACCTTGAGGAACGCGACAGTGTCCACGCGGCTGACCTGATGATCGAACCGCTCATGGTCCCCGAGTCCATGGGCGTCGACTCCCTCCTGGTGCTGCTGCGCAAGCAGGGCCTCCAGGTGGCCATCGTGTCCGACGAGCACGGCGGAACGGCCGGCATCGTCACCCTGGAGGATCTGGTGGAGGAGATCGTCGGCGAGCTGGAGGACGAGCACGACCGCGCCCGCGTGGGCGTGGTCCGGACCGGACGGTCCATTACCTTCGATGCCTCGCTGCGTCCGGATGAGCTCCTGGACCGGACCGGCATCGCCGTCCCTGACGGCGAGGATTACGACACCGTGGCCGGTTTCGTCGCGGACCGGCTGGACCGCATCCCGGAGCTCGGCGACGAGGTGGAGATCGACGGCGGCACGCTCCGTGTGGAGCGGGTGGCCGGCACCCACGTGGGGCGCCTGAAATTCACGCCGGAGGAATCAGCAGAGCCGCCCAGGAGCGCGCATGACAGGATTATCGACAGCCTCACACAGGAGCTGACCCATGAGTGAGTATCTTCCGGGCATCATCTGGCTCGCCGTATTGCTGGTGGTCAACGGCTTCTTCGTCGGCGCCGAGTTCGCCGTCATCTCCGCCCGGCGTTCACAAATCGAGCCGAAGGCGGAGGCGGGCAGCAAGGCGGCGAAAACCACTCTGTGGGCGATGGAGCATGCCACGCTCATGCTGGCCACCAGCCAGCTCGGCATCACCGTCTGCTCGCTCGTGATCCTGAACGTCTCCGAACCGGCGATCCACCACCTGCTGGAAATCCCTCTGGGCCTGACGTCCCTCTCCGGGGAAGCGATCGGAATCATCGCCTTCGTGGCGGCGCTGCTCTTGGTGACCTTCCTGCACGTGGTCCTCGGCGAGATGGTCCCCAAGAACATCTCGTTCTCGGTCCCCACCCGCGCGGCGCTCATCCTCGCCCCACCGCTGGTGATGGTGGCGCGCATCTTCAAGCCGGTCATCTGGACCCTGAACGGCATCGCCAACTCGATCCTGCGCCTGTTCCGGGTGCAGCCCAAGGACGAGGCCACCAGCGCCTACACCCTGGACGAGGTGGCCAACATCGTGGAGCAGTCCACCAGGGAAGGCGTCCTGACCGACAACACCGGCGCCCTCACCGCGGCCTTCGAGTTCACCGAAAAGACCGTGGCCGACGTCGAGGTCCCCATCGCCGAGATGGTGCTGCTGCCGGCGTCCGCGACGCCGGCAGACATCCAGCGGGCCGTGGCCGAGCACGGCTACTCCCGGTACATCCTGACCGACGACGACGGCGACCCCTCCGGTTACCTGCACCTGAAGGACGTCCTGGACCTCACCACGGCGGAGAAGTTCACCCGGCCCGTGCCGGAGAAACGCATCCGCCGGCTGGCCTCGACCTTCCGCGGCAGCGAGCTTGAGGACGCCCTCGCCACCATGCGCCGGACCGGCGCCCACGTTGCCAGGGTGTTCGACGCGCGGGGCACCACCACCGGTGTGCTGTTCCTCGAGGACATCATCGAGGAACTGGTGGGCGAGGTGCAGGACGCCACCAGCTCCTAGGCCACCTGGAATCTAGCGAACCCCGAACACACCGAAGTCCGGTGGCAGGTGGCTGATGCCGCCGGCCACCGGACTTCGGTGGGTTAAGGACCTACTTGTTGGCTACCGCTTTGGGGCCTGCGGTGCCGCCGAGCGTGGATTCAATCCACACAGGGCCGGGGTTGGTGGTGCCGGCGGCCGCGTTCCGGAGCCGCAGGGTGTAGACGCCCCCGGTTGCCGGTGCCGCAGCTGCGGTGACGGCTGCCTGGCCCAGGAGCCGGCCGGTCGGGCCGCCGGCGCGGAGGGTGACGGTTCCGCCGACAACGGAGCTGGTGCCGTCAATCCTGAGATCGCCGGTCCTCCATTGGGCGACGCCGATGGTCACGCGGTCTGTAACCGGTACAACCTTGACCTCATCCGTTTTGACGGTTGTGCCAGCAGTGACCGTCAGCTTGAACGTGAGGGGGCTGTTGGTCATCGGGGACTGGAAGACCGGAAGGCTGAACGTCGGCTTGAGCGTGGTGGCCCCGGTGAGCGTGACCTTGTCCGGATCGGTTGGCCCGGTCAGGACCTGCGTCCACTGGTAGGTAGCGCCGGCAGCAGTGGATCCTGTGCCGTCCAGGGTGACGGTGGTGGCCGTGGTGCGGCGGGCAATGTTCTGGTCCGGGCCGGCCACAGCTACGACGGCGCCCTGTGAGGTGACGGCGGCGGTCTTGGCCGATTCGGGGCTGCTGCCGTTGGCGTTGCTGGCCTTGATCGTGAACTGGTAGGCAGTGTCGCCCGCGAGTCCGCCGTAGACCATGGACGTTGCGGTGCCGGCTGCCGTCTTGGCTGCGCCGAATGGTGTGCCGTCAGCGGTGTAGGCCTGAACGGAGTAGCCGGTGATGGTCAGCCCAGCTGCGCCGGGGTTCGGGGCGGTCCAGGACAGGGTTGCCGTGCCCTGGCCCACGACGGGTGCGCCCGAGAAGGCGGGAGCGGCAGGCACCGGATCGTTGGTGACCTTGAAGATGGCCTCGCTGATGGTGGAGACGTTGCCGGACGGGTCGAACGCGGCAAACCGCAGCGTTGTGTTCGTGGCGATGTTCATCGGAGCGGTGTAGCGGCTGGCTGTGGTGCCGAGGACGCCGCCGGAGAGGACCGGATCGGAACCGTCGACGGTGTAGTAGATGTCGCTGCCCGCCTCGTTGGCGGTGAGGGTAACCCGCTGGGCCACGGGGGAAGTGCCGCCGTTGGGCGTGGCCGATACCGTCGGGGCCGTGCTGTCCGTGACAGGGATGGCATGCGCTGCAGGGTAGGTCTCACCGACGCTGCTGACGCCGACGACGTACACGTCGTAATCCTCATTGGCGGAGAGGCCGGTGATCGTGGTGCCGGTGGCTGCCTGGCCCGAGATGCGCTTGCCGATCTCCACCTGCTCATTGCCGGATACGGTCTTGCCGACTGCAATGGCACGGTAGCCGGTGATGGCCGGAGTTCCGGGGGTAGCCGTGGCAGGCTTCCAGTTCAGCTTCAGCCCGCCCGCAACCTTGGCGGCCGTGATGTCCGTGGGCGCCTGAGGTCCGGACTGCAGCGGGCCGTTGGGGCAGCCGCCCATGCCGGGGCCGCCGGGCTCGCCGTATTCAGCGATGGTCAAGCCCTGGCGATTGGCATCGGCGTCCTCGAACTGCCAGGCCATGGCGCGTTCACCGAGGCCGGCGTCCGCAGCGATTTTTGCAGTGGCGGCGTCGTCGAAGTTGTAGGTGGCGGTGAAGGTGTCCCCGCTGACTACCAGGCTGGAGGAGTAGCCACCCTTGGGGGCCGGCGCGAGCGGGCCGGGGACGGCGCGGATGTCTCGGCGTGCCACTGTGGTGTCCTTCAGCGCCGGCTCAATGATCCGCTGTTCCATCTGCGCGGGGTTGACACCGGCTCCGATGTGCCCCTTGACGGTGAGCGTGGTGCCGTTGAGTACGGCATCCCCTGTGACGTAGGTGTCCTGGACGGTGGTTTCATCGGCGGGGGCGGCGCCGAACTCAATTGAGACGACGTCGCCGGGGCGGATATCCGGAGTGATGTTCAGCCCGGTTCCTGCGCCCCAGCAGTAGCCGCCGGGGTGGTTGATTTCGAAGGCCACGTCCCCTTCGGCCACGGTGCCTACAGCGGAGCCGACCACACCGACACCGGGCCGCGTGACTTTCACCGTTGCGGTCTCGCCGATGTGGTCCTGGTAGCCCTCGATCGTGACGAAGTCGCGGTCGGGGAAGACAACGATGTTGTCCGGGAAAGCGGGCACGGCCGCATTGGCGGCGGGAATGGCGAACATGGAGGTTGAGCAGATGACCGCGGAGACGGTGGCGAAGACGCCGGCCCTGCGGACGCCGGGAAGGCGAGAAGTGTGCGCTCCCGGCTCGCGTTGTGCTGATTTCATGATGACCTCATCGATCCGAGGTGCGCGACCTTCACGCACAATCACAGAATCAATAAGGCCCCTTGGGGAAACGCTGTGCGATTCGGCTTGCACCGACGCTCCGCGGCACCGGGTTGGCCGCACATTTCGGGTCCCCCACATGGAGGGGCCCGTGAGGGGGAAGAAGGTGAATTGCCCAAGTCAGGGCTGGCTTTTTCCGGCGGTCACCCATGAGGGGGACGTGTACCCCGCAGAGGGGTGCATACCCCCAAATGCCCCCAGCAAGGGGGGTTCAGATTTCCGGGTTTCCCCAAGGGTGGGGCCGGAAATCAGCCCTGGCGGGCGTTCTTTGCTGCCTTCTTGGCGGCCTCGTCCTTGACCCGCTGCGCCTCCGTGCGGACGGCAGCCTGCGTGGCGCGCTCGGCGACCAGCCACGCTGGGGGAGCCTGCAGCAGCGCGGTGATTTCCGCCGTCGTCAGCGCCTCCTCGACCCCGCCGCGGGCAAGGCCGCTGATGGAGATGTTGAGCTTCTGCGCCACCACCGGGCGGGGGTGCGGGCCGTTGCGGCGCAGTTCAGCCAGCCACTCCGGCGGGTTGGACTGCAGCTCGGCGAACTCCGCGCGCGTGATGGTTGAATCCTGGAACTCCTGGGGCGTCGCCGGCAGGTAGATGCCGAGCTTCTTGGCAACGGTGGCCGGCTTCATGGACTGGGAGTTAGCGGAGGTCATGCATTAAGGGTATCCGGCTGTGCCGCCTCCCCTGACCAAGGATGCCCGCAGTCAAGGATGTCCGCAGTACTGTGAAGGTGTGCCCGCTGAAGATGAACCCACCCTGGACCCGGCTCTGCCGGAGTCCCCGCGAGAGCTCCGCTTTGCCTACGTCCCCGGCGTGACGCCAGGGAAGTGGATCCGGCGCTGGGAGGAACGGATGCCGGACGTTCCGCTGCACTCGTTCATGTCCGACGGCGGCACGCAGCTTTCCGTGTTGCATGACGGTTCGGCGGACCTGAGCTTTGTCCGCCTGCCGGTGGAACGCGAAGGGTTGAACGTTATCCCCCTTTATGCGGAGCAGCCCGTGGTGGTGGCGCCCAAGGGACACGAAATCACCGTGTTCGAGGACGTGGCGCTGGAGGACCTTGCCGAGGAAAACTTCCTCGACGCCGATGAACTGGGCGGGCCGGAAATGGCCCTGCAGGTGGTGGCGTCCGGCGCCGGCCTGCTGATACTTCCCATGTCCGTGGCGCGGCATTTCAACACCAAGGACACGGTGGCCCGCCGCCTCACCGGGGCGCCGGAGACACAGATCGCGCTCGCGTGGCCCAGCGACGCCACGGACGAGGTCATCGAGGAGTTCATCGGCATTGTCCGCGGCCGCACGGCACAGAGCTCGCGGCAGCCGTCCGCGCAGCAGGAGAAACCGAAGAAGGCGCCCAAGCCGGACCTTCGCGGCACCGGGGCCGGCGGCAAGAAGCCGAAAGTCGCCCAGCGGTACGCACCCAACCCGGACAAGGGGCGGGGCCGCGGCTCGCGGAAGAAGGGCAAGCGGTAACTGCTGCTGCCAAGCTGGCGGTCTTGCAAAACTGTGTTGCGCAGGTTCACAGTGAGGCAATGAGCACCACGTCCCATGAAGTGTTCGACGCAACCCCCGAAGGCGACGCACCAGAACTGAAGCGGGTCCTCGGGCCAAAGCTCCTGCTCCTCTTCATCGTCGGCGACATCCTCGGCGCGGGCGTGTATGCGGTCACCGGTACCATGGCCGGCACGGTGGGCGGCATTGTCTGGCTGCCGTTCCTGCTGGCCTTCGTCGTCGCGACGCTGACCGCTTTCTCCTACCTGGAGCTGGTCACGCAATACCCGCAGGCGGCAGGCGCAGCGCTGTATACGCACAAGGCATATGGCATCCACTTCGTCACCTTCCTGGTGGCGTTCGCCGTCGTCTGTTCCGGCATCACCAGCGCCTCGACTTCCGCCAACGTGCTTGCGCAGAACTTTTTCGGGGGCCTGGAGATCAACGGCTGGATGGGCGACCCCGGACAGGGGGTGATCACCGCGGTGGCGCTCGGCTTCATGCTGCTGCTGGCGCTGATCAACCTGCGCGGCGTGGGGGAGAGCGTGAAATTCAACGTGGTGCTCACGCTCGTGGAGATGATCGCCCTCTGCATCGTGATCGGCGTCGGGTTCTATGTGATGGCGCAGGGCGGCGGCAACATCGAAGAAATCACTGTCTTCACCGACGGCCAGGACAAGGGCCTCTTCCTCGCCGTCACGGCGGCCACCTCGATCGCGTTCTTTGCGATGGTGGGCTTCGAGGACTCCGTGAACATGGTTGAGGAGACCCACAACCCCGAGCGGATCTTCCCGCGGACCATGCTGACCGGGCTGGGCATCGCGGTGATCCTCTACATGCTGGTTGCCGTCTCCGTGGTCAGCGTGCTCTCACCCACGGAACTCGCAGGGATCAGGGAGGCCGAGGGCGCGGCGCTCCTCGAAGTGGTGCACAAGGGCTCACCGGACTTCCCGATCGACAAGATCTTCCCGTTCCTCGCCGTCTTCGCCGTCGCGAACACGGCGCTGATCAACATGCTGATGGCCAGCCGCCTCATTTACGGCATGGCCCGGCAGGACGTGCTGCCGCGGCCGCTCGGCAAGGTGCTGCCGGGCCGCCGCACGCCGTGGGCCGGCATCGCGTTCTCCACCGTCCTCGCTCTGGGGCTGATCTGGTACGTGACCAGCGATCCGGAGAGCAACATCGTCGCGAACCTGTCCGGTACGACCGCATTCCTGCTGCTGTGCGTGTTCACCGTGGTGAACGTGGCCTGCATTGTCCTCCGCGGCAAACGGGACCACACCCGGGAGGTGTTCTTCACCTCGCCCGGACCGCTGCCTATTGTCGCGGCCCTGCTGTGCGCGTTCCTGGCCGGTCCGTGGGTAGGCAGGGATGCCGTCCAGTACCAGATCGCCGGCGGACTGATGGGGGTCGGCGTGGTGCTGTGGCTGGTCACCTGGCTGATCAACAGGAGGACCAACCGCACGGCGGGGTCGGCCGCTGACGAGGTCTCATGACGTCAAACGGGACCTGGAGCGGCTGATCCCTGATCAGGGCCCGTGCCCGGTCGCCTGCAGTCACGGAGGTGTGCCAGCAGGGCCTGCTCCGGGCTTCCGGGGTTCTCGCCAAGACGCCGCAGCAGCGCCATCCGGACGTCCATGTCCGTGCCCTCGTCACTGAGGACGTGGCTGATCACGCCCATGATCTGGCGTCTAAAACCTTCCTCCTGCATGAGACCACGCTCCTTTGCTTCTGGTGGCAGTCTGCCGCCGGGCCGTTGGGAATAGCCGGGAACCGGTCGGATCCGCGGCGCCTGCGGCGGCCATACTTAGGGGGTCCCGCCCCCTCCCACCCATTCAGGTGGGACAGAAGCCCGAGGACGCCGCTTCCCAAGGTTTTCTGGAGTCCCGGGGCGCACCATGACTGTGGTTCCACACAAGGCCAGCGCCAACGCTGTCGCTAAAGGCCATCACAACCAGCTGGGAGGACGTCATGGCAGCAACACGGAGGGACGTGTTGAAACTAAGCCTGTTGGGCGGCGCCGTCGCCGCCACAGCATCAACCGCAGGGCCGGCCATCGCGGGTGTGCCCGGCCGCCGGGGTGCAGACGACAATGAGACAACGGTTGTCACGCCAAGCAGGCTCGCCCCGGCGAACATGCCGGTTCCGTTCACCACCGTCTTCCGGCGGCCGCCGGAACTGCTCCCCTACGCCACGGGCCGGGACGGGGACGGCACGCCGTTTGCGAAATATGCACTGAACCAGAAACTGGGCAAGGCCCAGATCGCACGGGGGCTCAGCACCACCCTGGCGGGGTACAACGGCGTTTTCCCGGGCCCCACCATCCGCGTGCAGCAGGGCACCCGCTCCGAGCTGAGGATCAGTAACCGCCTGCCCGCGACGGGCCTGCTCTACCCGAACACCTTCAACACGGTTACCCACTTGCACGGCTCGGCGTCGCTGCCCCAGTATGACGGGTACGCCAACGACCGCACTGCACCCGGCAAGGTGAAGAACTACCACTATCCAAACTGGCAGGCGGCGCGGACGCTCTGGTACCACGACCACAACCACATGCTGACCGCTCAGGGCGTGTACTCGGGGCTCGCGTCCACCTACGCCATCACCAGTGCGGGTGAGCAGGCACAATTGCCGCAGGGCGAGTTCGACGTGCCCATCCTGGTCTCGGACGTGATGCTCAACGCCGACGGGTCCCTCGGCTACAACGACAACGGTCACGCCGGGCTGTGGGGCGACATCATCATGGTCAACGGGGTTCCGTGGCCCACCATGAAGGTCAAGCCGCGGATATACCGGTTCCGGTTCCTGGTCGGCTCGATCACCCGCTCCTACCGCTTCGCCCTGTCCAACGGCGATCCGTTCCACGTGGTGGGCACCGACGCCGGAATGACCCCGAAGGTGCAGGCGGTGTCCTCCTGGCGGCAGGGGACAGCCGAACGCTACGAGGTGCTGATCGACTTCCGGAAGTACAAGCCGGGCCAGTCTGTGGAGCTGCGGAACCTGAGCAACAAGAACAACGTGAACTTCGCCAACACCGGCAAGGTCATGAAGTTCCAGGTGGTGGCCGATTCCGCCGCCCAGCCAGGGTCCCGCTCAATATCCTCCATCCCCACCACGCTGGACCCCGGCCCGCACCCCAGCCGGGCCACCGGCGGGCTGGACACCATGGCCCTGACCCCGGACATGGCCGTCGCCAAGAGGATCCTCCGGGTTCAGCGGGAGGGCGGCGAATGGACCATCAACGGTGAAACCTGGGACGACGTGGAAAAATCCAACTTCACCCGGTGCTTCGGCAACCCGCAGCGCAACCAGGTGGAGCAGTGGACCATCGTCAACGAGTCCGGCGGCTGGTTCCATCCGGTCCACATCCATCTGATCGACGGCAAGATCATCGGCCGCAACACCAACGGCGGCAAACCGTTCGCGTGGGAAGGCGGTCCGAAGGACGTCTTCTACGCGGGCGAGAACGAGTCGGTCACGGTCCTCATGCAGTTCGACACCGGCAAGCACCTGGGCGGCCGGTATATGGTCCACTGCCACAACCTCGTCCACGAGGACCACGACATGATGGTCCAGTTCTCCGTGGGCGACCTGCGGAACAACGACCCCATCAATGCCGACAAGCCCGTGCTGGAAACCCGGCCCGAGGGGTACTACGCGTCGAAGTACAAGCTGGCCTACCCGGCGGGGACGTGACATGAGACGGACGCTGCTGATCGCACCGGCGGTGCTGCTGGCCTTCTCCCTGGCCGGCTGCACCGGCGGCGGCCAGGCCAGTCCGGCAGCCAACCCGGCACCCGCCCCGCCCACGAGCAGCCCCGCCAACACAGCGGACCGGGTCCTCGCACAGGCCGAGGAAGGGCAGGATCTGGGCAACGGCCGGCCCACCGTCAGCTACGACGGCCTGATGGTCCGGCGCAGGGTGGTGATCGCGGTGCACACCGGGCTGGATGCCGACGTCGCCGGTATCCGCAAGCGGCTGGACGCGGCCGCCGCGGCACGGGGCACCGCGCTGTCCGCCGTCTCGCCTGACGTGCTCGAGCCCGCCGTGCTGCAGCAGATGGTCCCCGAGGTCATCGTGGCCCTTCCGTCAACTGCCACTCCCGACGACGGACGCACCATTGTGCGGGCAGTCACCGAGGAGGACACCGGCAAGCTCGGCGTGAAGAACTTCTATGTCCTGCCCGTCCTGGTGCATGACCTGCGCTTCAACGTTGCCACAGCGGACCCCGGAGCCGTTTCTGCCGCGGTGGACCGGGAGGGCATCGTCTCCGACGCGCTCGGGAACTACAGCACTCAGGTGCGGGGCGGGCAGCTCAGCATCAGCTACACGGGCCCCCTGCTCGGCGACGAAACTGTCGAGAGTGTCCGCGAGGGCATCAGCCGGCCGGCACACATTCCCGCCGCCAACGTGAGCGTCGGGCCCAGGTCCGCGTCCGGAACAGGCGTGGACATGGCCGCCGAACCGCCGTGGGACGCGGAGCGGCTCGAAGGCCAGGCAATACACCCGCACACGGAGTGATACACCACTTCCAAACAGAAGCTGTGCACTGCAAGGACAGGAGAAACAGTGAGAAGCATATCGCCCACCATCCGGGACGTTGCCGAACGGGCCGGGGTCTCACTGACGACGGTGTCCTACGTGCTGTCCGGCAGGAGCGGAGGCACCACGCGGATCAGCCAGTCCACGCAGGAGCGCGTCATGGCCGCCGTCGACGATCTTGGCTACGTGCCCAATCAGGCAGCGCGCGGCATGCGCCGCGGCCGGACGGATCTGGTGGCCATCGCCATTGAGGACCTGGAATGGCCGCCGGACCGTGCGCTCGCCGCAGCCGCCGCCGCGATACTTCCGCGGCACGGCTACCAGCCGGTCATCCTGCTCGGCCAGTCGTGGCGGCAATTCATGCTGGCCGGCGGTGCCGACGGCGTCATCGTGGGCGTCCTCCCCGTCTCGGAGGAAGAGGACCAGGCCATCGCGGAGCTGGCCAGGCGCGGCATCGCGCAGGTGGTCATCTCCGAATCGGTGAAGGCCGAACAGGCCGTCGCGCTGCTCATCGACCGGATCGCCGGCTATGCCCAGGCCGCCGGCCAGCCGGCCCCGTGGAAGCGACTCAGCGGGAATGCCCTGTTTGGCTACGGTGCGCTGCTGCTGAACGAGGTGTTGTCCGCCGCCGGTGTTTTTGCCGAGCAGATCCCGGTCTTCTAGGAGCCCGGTGATCCAGAACCGGGTACCGGCAGCCGCGTAACAATCGGGCCTGGCCCCAGCCCGCCTACCGTGCACGGCACGGACGACGCCGGTACGTCATGGTCCGTAGCCAGGCGCAACATCAGCCGCCTCCGCGGTCCGTTCCTGCCGCCATGCGTCATCCGATGTCACCGGAAGACGCCCGCCGTTACGCCCTGTTTCCCCGCGAGTCCCCGCGCGTCCCGAAGCCCCAAAACGCGGCCCCCGCGGCAGGTTACGCCCCGTTTCCCTTCGTGACCGCGCCCTTCAGGCGGTGGTCCATCTCTGCTCTCATGGTGGACAACAAACGCCTTGAACGACCTGATGAAGGGAAGCACACCATGACCTCCGGAACCGGGCCGATACCGAAAATCAGCCTTCAAAACATCACCAAGAAGTTTACGGTGCGGCCCAGCAAGGACAACCCGGATGGGGCGGTCATGACCGCCCTGGACGGCATCTCCCTCGACGTTTCCGCAGGCGAATTCATCACCCTGGTGGGCCCCAGCGGCTCCGGCAAGACCACACTCCTGGACCTCCTGGCCGGACTCACCAAGCCGGACACCGGCCAGGTGCTGGTGGACGGCCGGGAAGTGGCAGGCCCGGGCCGGGACCGCGCCGTCGTCTTTCAGCAGTATGCGCTGTTTCCCTGGCGCACCGCGGCGGCGAACGTGTCCTTCGGGCTGGAAGGCGTGGGCAGCGACGGGAAGCGCTACAGCCGCAAGGAGCGGGCCGAGAAGGCACGCGAATACCTCGAGCTTGTTGGCCTCGGCGGATTTGGAGACCGTTACCCCCATGAACTGTCCGGCGGCATGAAGCAGCGCGTGGCCATCGCCCGCAGCCTGGCCTATGAGCCGGACATCCTGCTGATGGATGAACCGTTCGCCGCATTGGACGCCCAAACTCGCGAGCAGCTGCAGACCGAACTGCTCCGGATCTGGGCCGCCACGGGCAAGACCATCATTTTCATCACCCACGGCATCGACGAGGCCGTGTACCTGGGCCAGCGGGTGGCCGTGCTCAGCTCCCGGCCGGGGCGGCTGAAGGAAATCGTGGACATCGACCTTGGAGACCGCTCCGGTGACGAGGACGTCCGCTCCAACCCGGCATTCGTGGAACACCGGCACAAGGTTTGGTCCCTGCTGCATGACGAGGTACGCCGCGCCCAGGAAGCCGGCCACGCGAAGATCCAGCCCGACGGAACGGCACCGGACGAAACCAGGACCATCACCACCGGAAAGGCAGCCTGATGAGCACGCCAACACTGACCAAGGAAACGAAAACGGAAACCCAGTCCGGGTCCGCGGCGGCGGCCGGGGAGGCTACGACGGAGCGAAATCCGGCGCTGCGTCCCGGTCCCGGCAAGTCCCCGGCGGCCACGCTGCGCAGGTATGCCCTGCAGGGCGGCAAAGCTGTGTGGGGTGCCGGTGCGATCATCCTGTTCCTGCTGCTCTGGGAACTGGGACCCACCTACCTCGCTCCGGCATCGACGAGGGTTTTCCTTCCACCCCTGCACGAAGTGCTCGAGGCACTGGGCACACTCATCGGAAACGGCCAGCTGCAAAACCATCTCGCCGCCAGCCTGAGCCGGTCCGCCAGCGGCTTCGGCATCGCCGTCGTCACGGCCGTGGCCCTCGGCCTGCTCGTGGCCTGGTACGGAGCCCTTGACCGCTTCCTCAACCCGCTGCTGGAAGTCTTCAGGAACACGGCGGCGCTGGCCCTGCTCCCCGTGTTCACGCTGCTGCTCGGCATCGGCGAGACCTCGAAGATCAGCATCGTGGCCTACGCGGCATTCTTCCCGGTGCTGCTGAACACCATTGCCGGCGTCCGGACGGTCGACCCGCTGCTGATCCGGGCCGCCCGCTCACTGGGACTGTCCAACTTCCAGCTCTTCCAGAAGGTGATCCTTCCGTCCGCCGTGCCCACCATCTTCACGGGCATCCGGATGGCCGGCACATCCTCCATCCTCGTCCTGATCGCAGCCGAGATGGTCGGCGCCAAGGCTGGCCTGGGCTACCTGATCGTCAATTCGCAGATGAGCTTCCTCATCCCGGACATGTACGCGGGCATCCTGACCGTGTCCCTCCTCGGCCTGCTGGTCAACTACCTGCTGGTCGGCGTCGAACGCCATTTCTCCCGCTGGCGGACCGCCGTCGGATCCCGGACCGCTTGAACCGCCCGCCCTCCCAACCCAAGGAACCAAATCATGCCTGAACGCACCACTGCCAAGGCCGGCGGCGCACGCCAGCTCCACCTGAATGCCTTCCTGATGAGCACCGGACACCATGAGGCGTCGTGGCGGCTGCCCGAAAGCGACAGCTTCGCCGGAACGCAGGTGGCCCACTTCCAGCAGCTCGCCCGTACCGCGGAACGCGGCACTTTCGACTCGATCTTCTTTGCCGACTCGCCCGTGCTGCACGGCGACGTGCGCCAGCGCCCCTACGGGACGCTCGAGCCGACGGTCCTGCTCAGTGCCATCGCCGCCGTGACCAAACGGATTGGGCTGATCGGCACCGCCTCCACCACCTACAACGATCCCTACAACCTGGCACGCAGGTTCGCTTCGCTGGACCACATCAGCGGTGGCCGGGCCGGCTGGAACGTGGTGACAACGGCCGGTGAGGCCGCAGCGCGGAACTTCTCGCTGGAGGACCAGCCAGCACATTGGCGGCGTTACGAGCGCGCCGCCGAGTTCCTGGACGCCGCCAGGAAGCTCTGGGACAGCTGGGAAGACGACGCCGCGGTGGGGGACAAGGCGGCCGGGGTCTGGGGTGAGAGCTCCCGCGTCCACGCCGTCAACCACTCCGGCCGCTACTTCCAGATTCAGGGTCCCCTGGACGTGCCGCGTTCACCTCAGGGCCACCCGGTGATCGTGCAGGCCGGCTCTTCCGAAGACGGCAAGGACTTCGCTGCCCGCTATGCCGAGGCGGTGTTCACCGCGCAGCAGACACTGGCCGAGGCGCAGCGCTTCTATGCCGACCTGAAGCGGAAGACGGCCGCCGTGGGCCGCAACCCGGAACACATCAAGATTCTGCCCGGCATTGTTCCGGTCATCGGCTCCACGGAGCACGAGGCGCGGCGGCTGGATAAGCAGCTCGATGAGCTCATCCATCCTGAGCATGCACGGAAGCAGCTGGCCGGAGTCCTCCGCGTCTCGCCCGAGTCCCTGCCGCTTGATGCGCAACTGCCCGAGGACCTCCCCTCCGAGGATGCGATTGAGGGGGCCAAGAGCCGGTACACCTTGATTGTGGAGCTCGCCCGGCGCGAGCGGCTCACCGTCCGGCAGCTCATCGGCAGGCTCGGCGGCGGCCGCGGGCACCGCACCTTCTCCGGAACGCCGGAGCAGGTGGCGGATGCCATCCAGGAGTGGTTCGAGAAGGGCGCGGCCGACGGCTTCAACATCATGCCGCCGGTGCTGCCTTCGGGCTTGGACGCCTTCGTGGACCACGTCATCCCGATCCTGCGGTCCCGCGGACTGTTTCGCCGGCAGTACACGGGGCACACCCTGCGTGAGCACTACGGGCTGCCGCGGCCCGCGAGCGGATTTGCCCCTGCTGACTCCGGTGAACCGGCCGCCAGGGAACTCGCGGTTAACGCTGCGGTTTAGGCTTCCTGTTTCTCCTGGAGGGGCTTCCGGGCCAGCCAGGCGGCGACAATTGCGCCCGAGATGTTGTGCCAGAGCGAGAAAACTGCTGACGGCAGGGCGGCCAGGGGGGTGAAGTGGGCGGTGGCGAGCGTTGCCGCCAGGCCGGAGTTCTGCATGCCGACCTCGAACGCGAGGGCCCTGCGTGCCTTGTCGTCCAGGCGGCCGAGCTTGCCGGCCAGGTAGCCGAGGCCAAGGCCGAATCCGTTGTGCAGCACCACGGCCAGGAACACGATGCCGCCGGCCGCCAGGATCTTGCTGGCGCTTCCCGCCACCACCACAGCCACGATCAGGGAGATAACGACGGCGGATGCCCAGGGGAGCGCCGGCAGCGCCTTCGCGACGAGCTTCTTGAGGAACAGCCGGGCCAGCAGGCCCGCGATCACCGGCAGCAGCACGGTCTTGACGATGTCCAGCACCATGCCGCCGGCGTCGATGGTGAGGAAGGAACCGGCCAGGAACAGCACCAGGACGGGGGTGACCACCGGGGCGATGAGCGTGGATACGCTGGCGACGGCGACGGACAGGGCCACATCGCCCTTGGCCAGGAACGCCATCACGTTGGAGGCGGTGCCGGAGGGCGCGCAGCCCACCAGGATCAGGCCTACTGCCAGCGAGGGCTCCAGGTGAAGGAGGGTGGCGATCGCCCATCCGGCCCCGGGCATGATCACGTAGTGGGCCACGATGCCCAGCACCACGGCCCAGGGCCTGCGGGCAACCGCGGCGAAGTCCGGCGGAGTCAGGGTCAGGCCCATGCAGAACATGATGATTCCCAGCAGGTACGGGACCGCCGGGCCAAGCGGCTTGAAGGCGCCGGGAAGCAGGAACCCGGCGATGCCGGCTGCGAGCACCAGAAGGGGGAAGACGGTCACGGCGACGCGGGCAATTTTCGCTTCCGCAGCGAGGGCCGGGTTGAGGGATGCATCGCCGGCCTCCGTGGCAGAGGGAGCGGTTGCGGGGTTTTTTGTTGCCTCAAGCATTCAATAATGCTGGCACCGGACATCCTCACCGCCCAATTCATGACTGATGTCAGACAAATGTGTCGTGCTGGCAAATTTCTCAGCGGTACAGCGGGACCCCGGGCGCTCCCGGTGCGATACTGGAGTGCACTGGATCGGATTCAAGGGGACGGAATGATCCTAGACACGGCAACACTGCGGATTGCCTTCGCGGCGATGGCCCTGGTGCTGGCGCTGCTGTTCTACTTTTCAACCTTCCGCAGCACCCGCTCGCCCTACAGCGCGTGGTGGTGTGCCGCCCTGCTCCTGTTCCTCTCGGGATCGGCGTCGTTGCTTCTCAACGGCACGCCCCACCAGGTCTGGGCCAATCCGCTGGGCGACTTCCTGCTGGTGTCAGGTGCGGCAGGGGTCTGGGCCGGTGCGCGTTCCCTCCGCAACCTGAAGCACAACATCTGGCTGTCCGTCGCGCTGCCGGCCATCACCGTCGCCGCCGCCGCGGCCGACAATCCGGGATCCAATACATGGGCCGGTGGAGCCGTGTTCCTGGCGTCCATGGCTGTGCTGATTGGCTTGGCTTCGCACGAGCTGTGGCGGCTGGAACCCGGGTACTCCCGGGTCAGGATCCCCATGGCCATAGCTGCGGGCGGCGTAGCGGTTTTCTATTTCTGCCGGCTGGTTGTATTCCTCATTCAGGGGCAAGATGGTCCCGTCTTTGTCACATACTTCGGGTCCGCGGTGACGACGATGGTCACGATGGTGCTGCTGGTGGTGGTTTCTTTCAGCATGGCGGGGCTGAGCACCGAGCAGCAGACCCGGGCGCTGCGCACGGTAGCCACCCAGGACGGGCTGACTGGACTCCTGAACCGCGGTGCCTTCTTAGCGGCGGCGGCCGGGGAGTTGGAACGCAGCAAGGCTGCCAACAGCGGCGGGTCGCTGATCCTGGCAGACCTGGACCACTTCAAGTCAGTCAACGATACCTTCGGCCACGCGGCGGGCGACCTTGCTCTACGGGCCTTTGCCGAGGCATGCGGCGCATCGGTCCGGTCCACGGACCTTGCCGGGCGCTACGGCGGCGAGGAGTTCATCCTCCTGCTCCCTGGCGCAGGCCCCAAGAGCGCGGAAATCATTGCGAGTGAAATCAGCAGGAGGCTGGCAGAGCAGCACATTCCCGAACTGCTGCGGATGCCGACCGTCAGCTACGGCATTTCCACCTACAATTCGAAAACCGCCGACCTCGACGAGGTCATCGCGGCTGCCGACGTCGCCCTCTATGAAGCCAAGTCACAGGGGCGGAACCGCACGGTCAGGGGCTGAGCCGGAGTTGCTGCCGAAGTTCTGTCGTGTTAAGCCAGGCACCGGATGTTAAAAGCAGGCACCGGGCCCGGAATGCATGGGGGACAATCCGGACCCGGCGATCCTGACTCGCAGCCGGAGTCTGCGGTCTTCATCAGGCACAGCCAGTGTGTTCCCTGCTCCTTATAGAAAGGTGGGAGCACCTTGGGGCCGTTTTCCGCCGCCCCCAAGGCAGCGGAACACGGCGGTCTCTCAGCTCTGCTAGGCCGCGCGCACGAACGTGACGGGACCGGTGGCCGTGAGCCAGGACAGCGGGTGGGCCATGGTGGCGTTGATGCCGTTCATGCCGCCGCTGATGACCTTGCCGCCGCCCGCGTAGATGGCCACGTGGCCGGACTGCACAATCATGTCACCGGGCTGCGGGGTGGAGACGACCCTGCCGTGGCTCAGGAACTGCATCGGCGCGAGGTCACCAACACGGATGCCGGCGGCACCGAGGGCCTTCTCCACCATGGCGGTGCAGTCCTGCGTGATGCCGATCTGGGCGTAGGCGGAGGCCAGCATGGTGGCGTTGATGCCTGCGGCGGCCTTGACGGGGGCCTTCGGCGCGGGAGCCGCGGCTTTGACGGTGACCTTCGGTGCAGGTGCGGGTGCGGCGGCTGCGGCCGGCGCTGCTGCAGTCTTTGCGGGCGCAGCAGCCGGGGCGGCAGTGACAGGTGCCGCGGCAGGTGCCGCAGCCTTCTTCGCGGCCGGCCGTTCGACGATGGGCGCTGCCACCGGAGCGGGAGCCGACTTGACCGCGGGGCGCTCAAAGGCGATCTTGACGCTGGAGGCGGCGTTCAGGGGAGCCTGGACCTGGCCGGCCGTCGCGGGGGCGGCGGCGGGAGCCTTGGCCTGCTGGGCCGGAGCGTTGGCGGCGTTGGCTGCGACGCTGCCGGTGAAGGCGAGGCCGGATGCTGCAAGGATGACCGCAGCACGGCGGCCAGAAATAAAGCGGAACGACATGAAGAAGCCTCTCCCGATGCCTGCGAGGTGAGCTGTCGGATTCGGATGGGAGGCACCCGGCCGCGGTCCTGAGCGTGGTCAGGAGCTGTGCGGCTTCACCCCAAGGCCCGCTTCAAGCGGGCCGAAAAGTGGTTTCCCCGTCTCTGCCGGACATGGGTCTTCGAATGGTTCCTCGGGCTGCGGCAGAGTTAGGCAATCAGCGCGGGAGTGCCTCGTCGGTGAAGAAGGCACGTTTTCCACCGTACGGGAGGGTTTTCCGAATGTCACATTCAGGTAACGGCTCCGTGTCGCTTCCAGGTGGGCCGATCCGCGTGAGGTAGGGGCAGGGGGCGTCATGAAGTGATAATGCTCACTCCGCCGCGTTGAGCTTCCCCGCCAGACGTTCCCGCATCTGGACGCTGGCGGAGTTAAGGCCAATCAGTTCCACCTCACGGCCGTGCCTGCGGTACTTCTCCGTGACGGCGTCCAGTACGGCGATGGTGGAGGCATCCCACAGGTGCGAGGCGTGCAGATCGATCACCACCTTGTCGATGTCAGGCTCCGCGTCGCGGGCGTAGTTGAACTGCGTGTAGAGGTCGTTGGAGGAGGCGAAGAACAGTTCGCCGTCCACCGTGTAGGTGGCTGCAGTCCGGCCGTTCAGCTCCACTTCTGTCCGCTCCACGGTGGCGAAATGGGCCACCCGGCGGGCGAACATCGCCATCGCCGCCAGCACCCCGACGCCGACGCCGATCGCCAGGTTGTGAGTGACCACCACCGTGCCCACGGTGATCAGCATGACGGCGGTCTCCGACTTGGGCATGCGCTTCAGGGTGGCGGGCGCAACCGAGTGCCATTCGAAGGTGATGGCCGAGATGAAGATCATCACCGCAACGAGGGCGGCCATGGGGATGAGGCCCACGATGTCGCCAAGGGCGACCACCAGGACCAGCAGGAAGACGCCCGCCAGGAACGTGGACACCCGGCTCCGCGCGCCGGAACCCTTGACGTTGATCATGGTTTGCCCGATCACGGCGCAGCCACCCATGCCGCCCAGGAACCCGGTGATGATATTTGCCACGCCCTGTCCCCAGGATTCGCGGGTCTTGTTGGAGCGCGTATCGGTGATGTCGTCCACCAGCTTGGAAGTCAGCAGGGATTCCAGCAGCCCCACGAGCGCCATGGACAGCGAAAAGGGTGCGATGGTCTGGAAGGTTTCCCACGTCAGAGGCACCTGAGGGATGAACAGCATGGGCAGGCTTTCCGGCAGTTGGCCCTTGTCCTGGACGGTGGGGACGTTGATCCCGGCGAGCACCGCGAGGACCGTCAGGAGGACGATGGCCACCAAAGGTGACGGCACCGCCGTCGTGATCCGGCGCAGGCCGACGACGATCAGCAGGCCCGCGGCGACCAGCGGATACACGGGCCAGGGAACCCCGATCAGTTCCGGCAGTTGGGCCATGAACACGAGGATGGCCAGCGCGTTCACGAAGCCCACCATCACCGAGCGCGGGATGAACCGCATGAGCCGGGTGACGCCCAGGACTGCGAGCAGGATCTGGAAGATCCCGGCGAGGATCACCGCGGCGATCAGGTGGTCCAGCCCGTGGCTGCGCATCAGCGGCGCGATCACCAGCGCCACAGCGCCTGTTGCGGCCGAGATCATGGCGGGCCGGCCGCCAACGAAGGAGATGGTGACGGCCATGGTGAAGGAAGCGAACAGCCCGATCCGGGGGTCCACCCCGGCGATCACGGAGAATGCGATGGCTTCCGGAATGAGGGCGAGGGCCACCACCAGTCCGGCGAGGGCCTCGGTCTTGAGGCGCCGCGGGGAGCGGAGCGTGGCCCGGACGGACTGGAGCTGTTCGGGCTTCATGGGACTCTATTTCTTGGTCTGGCGGTAGCGCTCGATCTGCTTCAGCCGCCGCAGGAGGCTGTCGCGCCGGGGGTGCGGGACGGCGTCGGGCGCCTCGGCGGTGAGGTCAATGTGTTTGGTGCCGTACTGCCACAGCAGGAGGTCATCCAGCAGGCGGTCCGGGCCGGGGGAGTAGCGGTGGTCCAGGGCCCTGCGGACCTCGGTGATCCGGTTGGCGCTGAGCAGTCCGGCAAGCTGGACGGTCTGCCTCAGTCCGTGGGCCGCCAAAAGTTCGGCTGCCCATCCCCAGTCGTCATCCACTTTACGGTCTACGTGCGGGAGCAGGGTACGCCAGACGTCGCGGATGCGGTTGGGAGTGAGCTGCGCGGCGCCCTCTCCGTCCACGTCCCAGTAGCTGCGGACCTCCTCGTAGCGTTCATGCAGGTCGGCGAAGGCGGTCTCCACCGTCTCCAGCATGGCGGCGGTGGCCGTGAACTGGCGGTCGAAGTGCGGCGTCCATGCCCGCGGGTCCTCGGCCTTGAACCGTATGTCGTGCTCGATCTCGCTCCACGCGTGCGCGAACACGGTGCGTATCTGGCATTCGAAGAAGTAGCTGCCGTTGGGCGGGGCTTCGGCGTTGAAGACCTGCTGGTAGTTTTTCACGACGTCGTTCTGGATGGTGCGCAGGATCAGGTGCCGGCTGGAGTAGCCGTAGGTTCCGGACTCGATCGAGCCAATGTCCTTTTCCCTGTCCCCGCGGCAGTCGAATAGGTGCCGCTGGCGCTTGATCAGGTTGGCCACCAGGGCGTTCTCCGCCGGCAGCTTGGTGATGACGCGCACGCCCACCATGTCGTTGAGGGTGCGGAACGGGTCCGGGAACTTCAGCAGCCTCGGGCCGCCCTCTTCCAGCGGTTCCTCGGTCCGGGCGATCTTCTCGCGGAAAGAGTCGACCGACTTGGTCCGGCCTGTGACGAAGAGCGGCGTGACCTCAGTGTCCTTGAGCATGGTCCGCAGTATCTGCAGGACTTCCCGGGTGACAAGCTTCAGGGCAGGCCGGACGCGCTCATAGAGTTCCACGCTTTCCTGCACGGAGTCGCGCTGAGTGACGTCCAGGCGATCCCAGTTGCTTGCCATGGATCCAAACTATCAAGGCGGTGTGACAGCGGGGAGGTGACACCCCCGCCACTGCAGTCCCTTCTGCCCCATGGGAGCGGCGTCCATGTAGGCTCGGAGCATGGCTGTTGTGCGCCGCTGTGCCCTGCTACCCCGGACCCCCGGGCGCGCGGGAGGCGGCAAGGAGGGGCCCGGCGCCCCGTTCGAAGGATCCTAGGAGGATGCAGTGAAGCGGCAGAAGTACCACTACGGTGACCACCCCAGCCAGTGGGGCGAGCTCTTCCTGCCGGAAACACCCGCCTCACGCAACGGCAAGCAGCCATCGACGCGCGGCATCGTTGTGGTGATCCACGGCGGCTACTGGCGCTCACAGTACGGCGCTGAACTGGGCGAACCGCTGGCGAAAGACCTCGCGGCGCACGGCATCGTGGCCTGGAACCTCGAGTACCGCCGGGCCGGCAACGGCGGCGGGTGGCCACGGACTTTCGAGGATGTCCTCGCCGGGATCGACAAGCTCCGTGATGTGGCCGGCGAGCACGACCTCGACCTGAACCGCGTGGTGGCGCTGGGGCACTCCGCTGGCGGGCACCTGGCCGTCTGGGCGGCCGGCCGGGACCGGCTTGCGGGACTCGGCGCGGCGGACGCCGACCGGCAGGTCGACCGCAACCTTAACGGTGAGGCCGTCCACCTGGCTGGCGTGGTCAGCCAGTCCGGGCTGCTCCACCTCGCCCAGGCGGAATGGCTCGACCTCAGCAACGGCGCAGTCAGCAACTTCCTGGGCGGTTCCGCCGAGAGGTATCCCAAGCGCCATAGGTACGCCGACCCGATGAGCGCCGTGCCGCTCGCCATTCCGGTGTACGCGGTCCACGGGCTTGACGATGACACCGTACCGATGAGCCAGTCGGAGGCCTACGCCACCGCCGCCCGCGCGGCCGGGGCGCCAGTCCAGGTGGTCAAGGTCCCGGGCGACCACTTCTCGCTGATCGACCCAAAGGCGCCGTCCTACCGCAAGTGCCGCGAGCTGGTGCAGGAGCTGCTGCAGCTCTAGGGGCGGGAACTACACCGACGTCCGTTCGTTGCATTGACGTGGGCTCAGGGAGTGCATGCACTCCGGCGGTCAGTATGCTTATCATCTACCGCAAAAGCCCGTAGACGTCACAACGGAGGAATATTGCACATGGCCCGCAACGAGCCACGCCTGTCCCGCGTGGTCCAGCGCCCCGCGATGCGGACGCCGGTTGCTAGTGGCACCGGCATGGTGGACTCTTGTAGTTGGGGGATAGTCAACATATTTCGATCATGGGTTTCACTAGGAGATACACATGGGTGAGCCCGGCAGGAAGCGGACAGCATGATCCGGCTCCGCAAATTGGCGCGCGCGGCGTCTGTTCTGACCACCCCCCTTGCGCCTGAGGACATCCTTGCGCTCTTTGACCCGGTGTTCTCCGCCCGGCAGCTGCGCGGGGTGGTCACCAAAGTGGTCCCCGAAACGCCGGACTCAGCCACTATCCATTTCCGGCCCGGGCGCGGCTGGAAGGCCCATAAAGCCGGCCAGTGGGCACGGATCGGCGTGGAGCTCGACGGCGTCCGGCACTGGCGGTCCTATTCGCTCAGCGCTCCGGCAGGGGAGGATCCCGCCATCACCGTGAGCGACATGGGTGCCGTGTCCGGCGTCCTGGTCCGCAACACCCGGCCCGGGGACGTGCTGTTCCTGGCGCCGCCGCAGGGCGACTTCGTCCTCCCCGAACATCCGCGGCCTCTCCTGATGCTCACCGCTGGCAGTGGCATCACCCCCGTGATGTCCATGGTCCGCACACTGGTGCCGCACCGCCCCGACGCCGATGTGGTGCTGATCCATTCCGCCCGCAGGCCGGAGGACAGCATTTTCCGTGAGGAGCTTTCCGAGCTCGCGGACCAGTTTCCCAACTTCCGTGTCACCCACTGGTTTACCGGGGAGCGTGGCCGGATGGACTTCGGCTCGGCCGCCGGACTGGACAGCCTGTGCCCCGACTGGCGCCGCCGCGCTGCCTACGCCTGCGGCCCGGAAGGGTTCCTCGATGACGCAGAAGCACTGTGGGCCGCCGAAGCGGCTGCCCATCCCAAAGACTCCAGGTCAGCCCGCGCAGAAGGAGCCACCGGCCCCTTCGCGGCGGACCCGGTCAACCTCATCATCGAACGCTTCAACACCAGCCTGCTGGCCGGGGAGGGGCACGACGGCGGTCTGGTCACCTTTGAGGCCTCCGACCGCGAGGTTGAAGCCGACGGCGATACCCCCCTTCTTGACGTCGGCGAAGACGCCGGGGTCCTCATGCCCAGCGGCTGCCGCATGGGCATCTGCCACAGCTGCCTGCTGCCCCTGCGCGCAGGGCAGGTCCGGGACCTGCGCACCGGCGAAGTCCACGGTGATCCGGGCCAACTAATCCAGACGTGCGTTTCGGCAGCCGCCGGACCCGTTAACCTCGACATCTGAGGAGCATCACAAGCATGACAGCAATATCCGATCGCACAGCCGCGACTACGAAGTCCACCGCCGGCGTCTCCACGGACAAGCCGGCTGCCAAACCGCGACCGGGGGCACTGGCCGCCTCCGGCCGGCCCACCGTGCGCCCGCCCGCCGCCGCACACCTTTCCGACGAGCAGGTGGCAGAGCTCGGCCGCGAGCTGGACGCCATCAAGGATGAGATCCTCGCCAAGCGCGGTGCCTCCGACGCCGCCTACATCCGGAGGGTGATCAAGATCCAGCGCGGGCTGGAGATCGCGGGACGCGCGACGCTGCTGGTGAGCCGGAACAAGGCCGCCTGGGTCACGGGAACCAGCCTGCTCAGCCTCGCCAAGATCCTGGAAAACATGGAGATCGGCCACAACATCCTCCACGGCCAGTGGGACTGGATGCGCGATCCGGATATCCACTCCACCACGTGGGAATGGGACTTCGTGACCCCGGCGCGTTCGTGGCAGCACACCCACAACGACCTGCATCACCGCTGGACCAACGTGGTGGGCAAGGACAACGACGTCGGATACAACCTGCTGCGCATGGACGAGGACCAGCCGTGGACCCCGCGCAACCTGGGTAATCCGCTGTACAACGCGATCCTGGCGCCGATTTTCGAATGGGGCATCGCGGTCTACGACCTGGAGCTCGTCGAATACCAGGAGGGCAAGAAGTCCAAGGAAGCCATGGTCCGGGACCTGAAGGCCCTCGGCGTCAAGGCCCTCAAGCAGTTCACCAAGGACTATGCCGCCACCCCGGCCGTGGCCATGCTGACCGGCTCGGGCAAGCAGGCGCTCATGGGGACGCTCACCGCCAACGCGGTGCGCAACGTGTGGGCCCACGCCGTGATCTTCTGCGGACACTTCCCCGAAGGGACGGACACCTTCACCGAGGAAATGGTCGAGGGCGAAACCCGCGGCGACTGGTATGTCCGCCAGATGATCGGCTCGGCCAACATCTCCGGCTCCAAGTTCATGCACATCATGACCGGGAACCTGTCCCACCAGATCGAGCACCACCTTTTCCCGGACCTGCCGTCCAACCGATACGGGGAAGTGGCGCCGAAGGTGCAGGAAATCTGCCAGCGCTACGGCCTCCCGTACACCACCGGGCCCCTGCTGAAGCAGGTGGGATCCTCCTGGGCGAAGGTCTTCAAACTCGCGCTGCCGGGAAAGAAGGCTTAGCAGCCTAGCTTCCGGACAACTTCTTTGGAAGGACCCGGGCGCCGGGCGGCGTTCTCTGGCAGAGTATGACCATGCTCACTGTTATCGGCGAGGGCCTCGTTGACGTGGTCCAGCGCAGCTCCGGAATCGAAGCCCATGTGGGCGGCAGTCCGCTTAACGTCGCCGTCGGGCTCGCCCGCCTGGGGCACCCGGTGCAGTTCGTCGGCCGGTACGGCCGGGACGCCTACGGTGAGTCCGTTGCCGCCCACCTGCGGGCGAGTTCGGTCATGCTCCCGCAGGCCCCGGACGGACTGCCCACCAGCGTCGCCACCGCGCTGGTGGACGACGACGGCGCCGCCACCTACACGTTCGACCTCGCCTGGGAGCTCCCCGGCCTGGCGGAACGGCTGCCGTTCATGCTGCAGGGGACCACGCTGCTGCACACCGGCTCCATCGCCACCATGCTGGCGCCCGGCGCCGCGGAGGTGCTGGCTGCCGTCGAACATGCCCACCCGGCGGTGACCATCAGTTTCGACCCCAACTGCCGCCCCAGCATCATTACGGACGCCGAATACGCCCGCCGGCAGGCGGAAAAGTTCGTGACCCTCTCGGACATCGTCAAGGCCTCCGACGAGGACCTCGCCTGGCTCTATCCCGGCGTGGACCCGCTGGAGTCCGCGCGGCGCTGGCTACAGCTTGGCGGCGCCGAGGGGCCGGCCATGGTGGTGGTGACGCGCGGCGCTGCCGGGCCGTGGGGAATCACTGCCGCGGGCGAGGCGGAGTTCGCCGCGCCCCGCGTGGAGGTGGCGGACACCGTTGGCGCAGGGGATTCCTTCATGGCCGCGCTGCTTTCCGGGGTGGTGGACCGCGGCCTGGCCGGCGCCCAGAACCGGTCGGACCTGCGGGCGCTCCCGGCCGAGGGGCTCACCGCCCTCCTGGCCCACGCCTCCCGCGCCGCAGCGGTGACCGTGTCGCGTGCCGGCGCCAATCCACCCACGCGGGCGGAGCTCAACCACATCGAAGCAGCAGCAGAGGAAGCCGAAGTTCCCACCATCTGAGGAGCATCCATGACAGCGCCAGGCCCGTTTTCAAACCTGCCGGACGTCCCCGCGTTCGGACTCACCAGCCGGTCCTTCGAGGATGGCGGGACCCTTCCGCCGCCGCAGCGAAGCGGCAGGATGCATGCGGGCGGCGCCGACGAGTCCCCCCAGCTGAGCTGGACCGGGGCGCCGGATGGGACCAGGAGCTACGCCGTGACCGCGTTTGACCCGGACGCGCCGGGCGCCGGCGGGTTCTGGCACTGGGCGGTCCTCAACATCCCGGCGGATGTCACGTCGCTGGCGGAGGGCGCCGGGGCCGAGGGCGCCCCGCAGCTCCCGCCCGGCGCGGTGCAGCTGAAGAACGACGGCGGCTTCCGCGGCTACCTGGGGGCGGCCCCGCCGCCCGGGCACGGCCGGCACCGCTACATCGTCACGGTCTATGCGCTGGATGTGGACGAACTGCCGGGCGCGGCAGGGGCGAAGCCTGCAGGCCTGGGCTCCGAACTCGCCCGTCACCTGCTGGGCACGGCAACGCTGACCGGCGTCTTCCAGCGGTAGGGGCGGCTACAGGTGCCCGTCCGGGCCGAATAGAACTATTGACAGGACAAACTCCCGCTCCTATTCTCGAGTAATGGAGCGCTCCAAGTGCGCTCGGTCACATCCCTTTTTCCGACCGGAAAGACACGGGGGTGTGGCTTCCCTGATCATCTGGACACGATCGAAGGAGATCACCAGTGAAGAAGTTTTTTTGGCGCCGCGCAGCGGTGGCCGCGGTTGCAATCCCGATGCTGGCTTTGACGGCATGCTCCACCCAGGGCGGACGGGCGCCGGAAGCCAACAGCGGGGGCGGCGGGGGCCAGGCCGCCTCGACTCCGCGCATGAAAATTGCCCTGATCACGCACGCTCCGGCAGGTGACACCTTCTGGGACACCGTGCGGAAGGGCGCCGAGGAGGCCGCCGCCAAGGACAACGTGGAGCTCCTCTACACGAATGATCCCGAGGCGGGCCGCCAGGCGCAGCTGATCCAGCAGGCAGTGGACCAGAAGGTGGACGGAATCGCCGTCACCCTGGCCACGCCCGGTGCGCTGAAGGATTCCCTCAAGAAGGCCTCTGACGCCGGCATCCCCATCGTGAGCCTGAACGCAGGTGAGGACGTCTCCAAGGAGCTCGGGGCCTTCACACACTTCGGCTCCAACGAACAACTGGCCGGCCAGGCGGTGGGTGAGAAGCTGGCGGCTGAGAACTTCAAGCACCCCATCTGTGTGATCCAGGCCCAGGGGCACGTCGGGCTCGAAGCGCGCTGCGCCGGCGTGAAGTCCAAGGTCCCGGGGACCGAGATCCTGTACGTGAACGGCGCCGACATGACGTCCGTGGAATCGACTGCAACGGCCAAGCTCCAGGCAGCCAAAGAGGCCGACGTCATCATCGGCCTGGGGGCACCCGTCACGCTCACCCTGCTGAAGTCCGTCGCAACTGCGGGCAGCCCGGCGAAGGTCGCCTCCTTTGACTTGAACAAGGAACTCGCCCAGAAGATCGCGGACGGCACCGTCCTGTTTACGGTGGACCAGCAGCCGTGGCTCCAGGGTTACGGTTCCGTGGACGCCCTGTGGCAGGCCAAGCGGGGCGGCTTCAAGCTCGGCGGCGGGCAGCCCGTGCTCACCGGGCCCACCATCGTCGACAAGTCCAACGCGGCGGACGTCGTGAAGTTCTCCGACCAGGGCATCCGCTAGCCCCCGCCCCCGCCACCGCCACGGGCCGCTGTTCGTGCAGCACCGGCCGTGACGGGGTGACGATTTTCATGTCTGCGCCGCCGAAATCGATATAGGGGCCGATGAGCTCGGGCGGGCCGGACGCGAGTGGCCGCTCATACCAGGTCCTTTCGGTGTAGTCGTAGTAGTTGATGGACGCGGGGTTGAGACTGTGGGGGATGAACACCAGCTTCCCCCCGACGAGACTCCACCATTGGTGCCACGCGTCGGCCTCGGTGAACAGCCCCGAGGTGACGGACACCCCGGGGCTGTTCACCAGGCCCGCCTGCTTGAGGACGATGTCCTCGACGACGGGCCTGAGGGACTCGAGTTTGGTCCTCGATGTCCCCGGCGACGCAAGAATGTCCGTGGTGGCTTCGGCTAGGCGAACACGCTCGCGAGGCTCTGGCCCAACGCCCGGGCCGTCGACTGCAGGACCTCGTTGATGGGATTCACCGCTGGCCGCCAGGTCCGAGGTGAGGATGGCCAGGCGCTGGTTGCTGATCAGGGCACCTTCCCGTTCGAAGTGTACGATTGCGATGTTCTCTGCTTCGCCGGGCTCCCCTGCGCGATGGCGTCCAGGAGTGCCTCGTGCACATGTGGGGCTCGGAGCTGGAGGCGAACCGCTGGGCGAGCTTCCGGAGGCGCCGCACGTCCTGCTCATCGGAGCGCTTGGACGCGAGCCGGGCTGCCGAGCCGGCCGTGGCGGCCGCCAAATCAATGAGGTCCCGCAGGTCGTCGCTCTTGTGCCGGCGCAGTTGCTGGGCGATCTCCGCCTCCCGGACCGGCAGCACTCCCGCCACATAACTTCCACCGCCGCGCCCGCGGCGGGTGCCAAGGAGCCTCTTGCTCCGCAGCACCGCGAGGGACTGGCGGAGGGTAAGTGGCGAGACGCCCAGATGCTCGGCAATGACCGATTCCGGCGGAAGCCGCTCGCCCGGGTTGAGCAGCCCCATGAAGGCGCCCTTCCGGGCGTGCGAGACGATCAGCTGGTCATTCTCGAGGCCGTTTCAGTGCGGCCCTGACGGGCCGTGCGGCTCCGGACAGCGGAGGAAGCCTGCCGGCTGGTGCCGGCAGGCTTCCGTGGTGGTGCCTGTGTGTTGCGGGTGGGGCTAGTGACTGACCAGCGTGGCAGCCAAGGCTGCGTCCGCATCCTTCAGGACCTTCGAGGCGACTTCGAGCCCTTCGATGCGGCCCAGTTCCACGTCTTCGTGTTCGATGTTGACGAGCATGTCGGGGTCCACCTCGTGGAGGGCGCGCAGGAACTCGGTCCAGTAGGCGGTGTCGTGGCCCTTGCCGAGGGCGACGAAGTCCCAGGCTGCCGGCTTGGGCCATTCGTTGGCCCACTCGTCGCCGCCGAGGTTGGTGCGGTTTTCCCCGGGGGAGAGCCGGCGGAAGCGGTTGTCGAGGACACCGTAGATGGCGGCGGTGTCCTTGTTGACGCGCACGTCTTTGGCGGCTGCGTGGAAGACCAGTGGGCCGAGTTCGCGGACCACGGCCACCGGGTCCATCTGCTGCCAGAACAGGTGGGAGGCGTCGAGCTCGACGCCCACGTGAGTGGCGCCGGTCAGTTCGACCAGCTTGTACACGTCGGCGGGGTTGAAGACGAGGTTCTGCGGGTGCAGTTCCAGGGCGACCTTGACGTCGAGGTCGGCGGTGAGCCGGTCGGTTTCCTTCCAGAACTTGGCGGCGACGCCCCATTGGTAGTCAAGGACGTCCAGCGCCGCGGAGTTCCAGGCGTTGACGATCCAGTTCGGCACGGTGGCGCCGGGCTCCCCGCCGGGGAGGCCGGACATGGTGACCACGCGGTTCTGTCCGAGGCGGTGGGCCAGGCGGATGGAGCGGCGGATGTCCTCGGCGTGCTTGTCGCCGATGGCGCGGTTGGGGTGCAGCGGGTTGCCGTTGCAGTTCAGCCCCGCGATGGAGACGCCGGTGCCCTCGAAGATCGCCAGGTAGTCATCGCGCGCGGCGTCACTTTCGAGGATGTCGTCGAAGGTGGGAACGTGCACCGCCGGCAGGAACCCGCCGGAGTTGATTTCGATGCCGGTCAGGCCCAGGTCTGCGACGACCTTCAGGGCCTCGGGCAGGGGGCGGTCGTGCAGGATTGCGTTGTAGACGCCGAGCTTCATAGCGTGATCATCTTTCCGTTGTTCAGGGCGGATTCGGTGACGGCGGCGAGCAGTTCCATGTTGCGGACGCCTTCGTCGAAGGTGGCGCAGCGCGGCAGGGATTCCGCTTCGCTGAGGCCGGCGACCTCTTCGAGGAACGCACGCGACTGGTAGGCGAACGCGTCGTTCTGGCCGAAGCCGACCTCGGGGGCGTCCATGGCAAGGCCGCCGGCGATGTAAGGGTGTCCCGGTCCGAGGATGACCTGGCGGTAGCCGCTCTCGTGGCCGGAGCCGTCGTTGAGGAAGAGCTGGATCTCGCCGGGGCGGCGCTGGTCGAACTTCGCGGAGCCGTTCTCGCAGAACACCTCGAAGTTAAGGCTGTTCGCGTGGCCGGCTGCCACGCGGGACACTTCGAAGCTGCCGGCGCCGTTTTCGAACTCGGCGGAAAAGGCTGCGTAGTCGTCGTTCTCCACGGCCTCATAGGTGTCGCTCACGGCGGCGTGGTCGTGTCCGATGACGGCGCCCAGCGGCAGCGGCCGCTTGTCGATGGCCGTGCTGAGGCGGCCGCCGCTGATGGACTTGATGTCGCCGCAGAGAAACTCCGAAACGTACGCCAGGTGGCTTCCGACGTCGGCCAGCGCACCCGAGCCGGGGCCGCCCTTGTAGCGCCAACTCATGGGCGCGTCCGGGCTGAAGCCGTAGTCCGTCCAGTAGCGGCCGCTGAAGTGCAGTACCTTGCCCAGGGTGCCGTACCGGATGAGGTCGCGGATGTAGGCGATGCCAGGGGTGCGGCGGAAGGTGAACCCTATGCGGGCGATCGAGGAGGCGCTGCGGGCGGCGTCGGCCATGGCCCGGGCGTCTTCCAGGGTGTCGCTCAGCGGCTTCTCGCACAATACATGCTTGCCGGCGGCAAGGAGGCCCTCCACCACTTCCCGGTGCAGCGAGTTGGCAATGACGACGCTGACTACGTCGATGTCATCGGACTCGGCGATGGCCTGCCAGGAGGTGTCGTTGCGCTCGTAGCCGAAACGCCGTGCCGCGAGCGAACCGAACTCCTGGTTCACGTCGCCGATGGAAACCAGCCGGATTGGCGGCAGGACCGGGTTGTACAGGGCTGAGGCGGTGCGGAAGGCGGCGGCGTGGGCCTTGCCGGCCATGCCCGCCCCGATGACGGCTACGCCGAGATCTTTGGGCATTGGTTTTCTCCTTTGAAACGGGCTTTGCGGGACTGGCCGCTGTGACGTGGGCGCAAAATGGAGCGCTCCATAAAGACGATAGGGGCGGAACTTTGTCCTGTCAATATCCCTAACGGTCAGTGCATGGGCGACAATTGCAGAGTGACCCAGGAGACCAGCAAGCGCCCGAACATTTACGACGTTGCCTCCGCGGCCGGGGTGTCGAAATCCCTGGTCTCGCTGGTCCTGCGCGGTGCGCCCGGCGTCTCCGCCGCCCGCCGGGCCGCCGTCGAGGAGGCCATCGAAAGGCTGAACTACCGCCCGAGCCGGGCGGCAGCGACCCTGGCCGGCAACCGGTCCCGGACCATCGGCGTCGTCCTGGACGACTACCGGAACCTCTGGTTCGTCGGCCTGCTGGGCGGGCTGCACGACGAACTTGCCCCGCTGGGCTTCCGTGTGGCCGTCGCGGACCCGTCGTTCAACGCCCACCTGGACCGGACTCCCGTGGACGGCCTGATGTCTTTGCGGGTGGACGGCATAGTGATCGCCACCGAGCCCACGGAGGAGATGTTCGCTGCCGTCGACGTTCCTGCGGTGGTGGCGGGCAACCGGGACGTCGTGGTCCCGGGGGCGGATATCGTCGCCAACGACGACGAGGCCGGCGGCCGCCTGGCCACCGAGCACTTGATCGGGCTCGGGCACCGGGAAATCGGGCATGTGACCGGCGGGGGCGGCGCCGCCCGTCTGCGGGCGCAGGGGTTTGAGGCCGCGATGCGCGAACACGGGCTGCGGCCGCACGCGGTGCAGGGCCACGGGCAGACGATGGAGCCGGACGGCTACGACGGCGCGCTGAGAGTGCTGGACCAGAACCCCGCGATCACGGCGATTTTTGCGGCCAACGACGTGATGGCGATGGGTGTGGCGGCCGCGGCACGCGACCGGGGGCGGCGCATCCCGGAGGATCTTTCCCTGATCGGCTACGACAATTCGCCGCTCGCGTCGACGAACCTGCTGCGCCTGACCACCGTCGACGGCCGAAACGGCGAGGTGGGTGCCGGGGCTGCGAAGGCCCTGCTGGACCGCATGAAGGATCCGGAACTGCCGGTCCGGACGGAGCTCGTGGACCCCGAGCTGGTGGTCAGGGGATCGACGGCGTCCCCCGCCTGACCTGCGCAGGCAAGGGGCCGCCGTCGTGTCTTCAGGCCTGAGCCTTCAGGTCAGAGCGCGCCTTGCGCGCTGGTGCCGGCGGGGATTGCGGCCAGCCGCGTAACCTCGACCGGTTCCGCCAGGAGTCCCTCAAGGGAGGCGTTCAGGCGCTTGACGGGGTCGCCGGCGCCATGGGCATCGAGGAGCTCAGCACTTTCCCACTTTTCGATCATGACGATCTGGCCGTTCGGGGCTTCGTGGATGGCGTACAGTTCGCAGCCCGGCTCCTCGTGGACCTCCGCGATGGCGGGGGAGAGGGCGGCCACGACGTCGTCGAAGGCACCTTCCTTGGGCGTGAACATGGCGGTGACAACTACGGTCATGGGTTTTCCTTTTCCTTATCTGGTTGCGGACTTGCTGGTGGCGAGGCGGGCCGGTGCCGCGCAACTGCTGCGCGGCACGAAGTCCGCCATCACTTCGATGGTCCTGGCGCCGGCGGGAAGCCGGCCCTGCATTCGTCCGAGGACGAGTTCCAGGGAATGCAGCGCGAGCATGCCGATCGGCTGCCGGATGGCGGTGAGCGGGGGGCTTGTCAGTTCGGTCCACGGGTTGTCGTCAAAGACGATAACCGAGAGGTCGTCGGGTATCCGCACGCCCATCTGGACGAGGCGCCTGACCGAGCTCTGCACCTGTGCGGTATTGGCGACGATCAGCCCGGTGGGGGCATCCGGGGACGCTAGGAGGGACCCGACGGCGTCGCCCCCGCCGTCTCCGCGGAAGGGAACGTCCCGGACCAGCATGGGGTCGGGGCTTATTGAAGCGCTTTCGAGGGCAGCCCGGTAGCCGCCGATCCGGGAACGCCCGGTGGACGTGCTGGCGGGGCCGGTGATGAGGGCGATCCGCTCGTGGCCGAGGGCTATGAGGTGATCCGTTGCCCGCCGGGCCGAGTCGGAGTTTTCGATGCTGACGACGTCGACGTCGCTGAGTTCCGCAATGGCGCGGTCCACGAAAACCACGTTCACCCCGAGGTCCCGCAGGCGGTCCCATTTCTCGACGTTTCCGCCGGTTGGCGTGGCGATGACGCCACCCACCGAACGGTCCAGGAGCGTGTCCAGGGATTCGGCCTCAAGGTGCGGGTCCTCCTGCGTGGTCATGACCACCACCTGCACGCCGTGGCTGCGGGCCTCCCACACCACGCGGTCCGCCAGTTGGGCGAAGAACGGGTTGGCGAGGTCCGTGACCACCAGGCCGACGGTGAGGGCATGGCCGGCGCTGAGTTCACGGGCCGCGGCGCGGGGACGGTACCCGAGCTCACTGATGACACTCAGCACCTGTTCGCGCTTGGCCGGTGCGACCGGGCCGGACTCCGGGTTCAGCACCCGCGAAACCACGGACACCGAGACCCCCGCCGCGGCCGCCACGTCGCGGATAGTGGGCGCCTTCTTCAATGCTCCTCCTTGCGGCCGGTGGTGTTCACCGACATCTGTTGACACAGCCTAACACTGACTGGTACAAAAGTGGAACCGGTTCCACTCGGTTACCCAGATCACGTTTAGCTGCGACGAAGAGGTTGGTCCGCCCCCACGGTGGAGGTTGGCCCTCTTCGGTCAGACATCAATCAGAGAGATCCCCATGAACCTTCACAAGCTTCTTAGCGACCGCGAGAACCAGGGCCGTCCCATTCGCGTGGGCCTCATCGGGGCCGGCCGGTACGGCACCATGTACCTCGCCCAGGCAAACAACATCCCCGGCATCCACGTTGTGGCCATCGCTGACATCAATGTGAAGCGGGCCGAGGGCGCCTTCGAGCTGGTTGGCTGGCCCAAGAACCAGATCGCCCCGGACATCGCCACCGCACTGGAGAACCGCTCCACCACCATCGTGGCAAACGCCGACGAGCTGTTCGACGTCGACATCGACGTCATCGTTGAAGCCACCGGCAACCCGATCGTCGGCGTAAAGCACGCGCTGCGGGCGATCGAAACCAGGAAGCACATCATCATGGTCACGGTCGAGGCCGACGCCCTCGCCGGTCCGGCCCTCGCCAAGCGCGCGGAGGAGGCCGGCGTCGTGTATTCCATGGCGTACGGCGACCAGCCCGCCCTCATCATGGAACTGGTGGACTGGGCACGGACCAGCGGCTTCGACGTCGTCTGTGCCGGCAAGGGCGCCAAGTACCTCGAGCACTACCACGAGATGAACCCGGACAACGTCTGGGAAAACTGGGAGTTCTCCAAGGAGCTCACGGACTCCGGCCAGCTCAACCCGTACATGCACACCTCCTTCCGTGACGGCACCAAGGCATCCATCGAGATGGCGGCCGTCGCCAATGGTGCCGGCCTGGTGCCCTCTGACAACGGGCTGAGCTTCACCCCGGGCGACGTGGAAGAGATCGCCACCATCTGCCGCCCGGCCGACGTCGGGGGTGCCCTGGCGCACGAGGGAAGCGTGGACGTCATGTCCAGCGTCAACCGGGACGGCAGCTGGATCAGCCACAACACCCAGGAAGGCGTCTTCGTCGTCGTCAAGGCCACGAACGGCTACGTCTCCGGCTGCTTCAACGAATACCCGTGGCACCCGGACCCCACCGGCCAGTACGCAGCCCTGTACCGCCCGTACCACTACGTGGGCCTCGAGCTGAACATGTCGATCGCCAACGCAGCCCTCCGCGGCATTGCAACAGGCTCGCCTGTTGGCTTCTTCGGTGACGTGGTTGCCACCGCCAAGAAGGACCTGAAGGCGGGCGAATTCCTCGACGGCGAGGGCGGCTTCACTGTTTGGGGCAAGCTCGTCTCGGCCAAGCACTCCGTGGCCATCGGCGCCCTGCCGGTAGCCCTGGCGCACCACGTGGAGCTACGTGCCGACGTCGCCAAGGGTGCCACCGTCCGCTGGGAAGACGTCATCATGGACGACTCACTCTCGCAGGCCCTCGAGCTGCGCCGCGAAACAGAGGCGCTTGTTACCGAAGCCGCGCTGACCTCCTAATTCATCCAGCAACCCACAAGACTCCTTCCAATGAAGAAAGGCACCACATGAAATCGAAGACCCGCGCCCTCACCGGAGTGCTGGCATGCACCCTTGCCGCCTCCGTCCTCGCCGGCTGCGCCTCCGGGGCGCCCGGCGGCGGCTCGCCGGTGGCCAAGATCCAGCTGTCCATCCCGGACCCGCTGACCTCCTCGGTGGGTGTCTCGGCCCAGCACTTCGCCGACCAGGTGAAGAAGACCTCCAACGGCTCGGTGGTTGTCACGGTGGTGCCGAACGGTACGAGCTTCAGCGGGGACCAGAACGCCGCCGTCACCAGGCTGCAGGGCGGGTCACTGGACGCGCTGATCCTGTCGACGTCGGTGTACGCGTCGGTGGTGCCCGAAATGAACGCGATCAGCATCCCCTACCTCTTCGATGACACGAAGGAAGAGGCGGCGTTCCTGGCGGGCAAGCCCGGCGACGTCCTGAAGGAAAAGCTCAAGGAAAAGAACACCGTTGCCCTGTCCTTCCTCACCCGGACCGGCCGCCAGATCACCAACTCCGAACGCCCCATCGAACAGCCCTCGGACCTGAAGGGCCTGAAGATCCGCGTCCCGGGCAACCCGCTGTGGACCGACTTCTTCGGCAAGCTGGGCGCCAGTCCCACCACCATGGCGTTCTCCGAGGTCTTCACCGGCCTGCAGACCGGAACCATCGACGGACAGGAAAACCCGATCGAGGTGCCGTGGACGAACAAGTTCTCGGAAGTCCAGAAGTACGTCTCGCTGACGCACCACATCAACGACGCCTGGGTCCTGGCCCTGTCCTCCAAGAAGTGGGACTCGCTGAACGAGGACCAGAAGAAGATCCTGACGGACGCCTCGGTTGAGACCGCCACCTTCAAGACCGGTTACGACACGGAGCAGTCGGAGAAGCAGCTGGCCGAGCTCACCGCCAAGGGCATGAAGGCCAACGAGCCCACCGCCGCCGGCCTCGAGCAGTTCAAGGCCGTCTCGAAGAGCCTCTACCCGGACTTCTCGAAGCTGATCGGCAAGGAATTCTTCGACCAGGCAATCGCCGCAGCCAAGTAACCCCCTTTCGAGGGCCGGAGCGCCGTCCAGCCCCGGCCCTCGAAAAACATTTCCCCGAACAACATCCCCGCACTCAGCATCCCGCTTTCAACGATGACAGTCTGGAAAAACATGGAACATACACTCGCCCCCAAGGAACTCGAAGAGGTCCTTCCGTCTGATGCGGAAGAGATCCTTCACCACGGGCACGTCGCGCCGCGCTGGAGCGGAGCGGTTTGGCTGGACAAGGCCCTGGAATGGACAGTAGGCGCGGCGATCCTCGCAGAGCTCGTCGTGATCCTGCTGAACATCGCGGTCAGGGTCGTCACGGGTGACTCTGTCCTCTGGACCCAGGAAGTGTCTGAAATTGCGCTCCTGACCATTGCCTTCATCGGTGGTGCGATCGCCTATCCCAAGGGTGCGCACATGGCCGTCCAGGCCCTGATTATGCGGCTTCCGGCGCACTGGAAGCCGTACCTGGCTGCCCTCGTCGACTGCCTCGTCTTCGTCATGAGTGCGGGCGCCTTTGCGCTCTTCGTTCCCACCCTGGTCCAGCAGTTCGAGGAAAAGACGCCGATCCTCCAGCTGCCGGTGTTCTGGGTTTCGCTGCCCTTCTCCATCGGCATGGTGCTCATTGCCTGGTTTGCCGTCCTCAAGCTCTGGCGCCAGCCGCGCCGCGCCGTTCTGGTCGGCGCGGGGATCACCGCAGCCCTGGCCGCCGTCGTTGTCCTGTCCCAGCCGCTGTTCTACTACGCCTCGCCCAACCTCCTCCTCGGCGTGGTTCTGGTTGCCCTGTTCGCACTGCTGTTCCTTGGCCTGCCCATCGCGTTCGTCCTCGCGCTGGCTTCGGGCATCTACCTCTACCTCGGTGGCATCTCCGAGGTCAGCGCCATCCCGATCGGCATGGCGTCGGGGGCCAAGGGCTTCGTGCTGCTGGCCATCCCGTTCTTCATCCTCGCGGGAACCGTCATGAACTCCGCCGGCCTGACCCTGCCGCTGGCCAAGCTGGTGGACGCACTCATCGGCCACCTGCGGGGCGGCCTGCTGCAGGTGGTTGTGGTGACCATGTACATCTTCTCCGGCATCTCCGGCTCCAAGGTTGCGGACGTCGCCGCCGTGGGCACCACCATGCGCGGCATGCTTGAGGAACGAAAGTACCCGCGCGGCGAGGTGGTGGCGGTGCTGTCCGCCTCGGCCATCATGGGTGAGACCATCCCGCCGAGCATCGTCCTGCTCATCATGGGCTCCATCACCACGATCTCCACCACCACGTTGTTCCTCGCCGGCTTCGTTCCGGCCGCCTTCCTGGCCCTCGTGGTCATGGCGCTCGTCTTCCTCCGCGCAAAGAAGCAAGGCGGCGTCGCCAGCCCGAAGGCCACCTGGCGTGCGCGCGGCTCCGCCACGTTCTTCGCCATCCCCACGCTGCTGCTTCCGGTTGGGATGGTGGTGGGCATCCTCAGCGGCTTCGCCACCCCCACCGAGGTGTCCTCGGTCGCCGTCGCCTACGCCTTCGTGCTCGCCGCCGCCTACCGCCGCGGCAGCAAGCGGCTGCTGGGCGATACCCTTCGGGAAACAACGACGACGGCGGGCATGGTTCTGTTCATCATCGCGGCAGCCTCACCGCTCGCCCAGACCCTTGCCCTGGCCGGGGTATCCCAGCAGATCCACGACCTCATGTCCGGCCTGGGCGACTCACCGCTGCTCTTCATGCTTTTCACCATCGTGCTGCTGATCATCATGGGCCAGCTGCTCGAAGGCCTGCCCGCCGTCCTGATCTTCGCGCCGCTGCTCCTGCCCATCGCCACCGAGTTCGGCGTCAACCCGGTGCAGTATGCCATGGTGCTGATCATCTCCATGGGCATCGGTTCATTCGCTCCGCCGGCCGGTGTCGGCTTCTACGTTGCGTGCGCAACCGGCCTCGAGACCGTGGAAAAGAGCCTCAAGCACTTCTGGCCTTACCTCATCGCGGTGTTCATCGGGCTGCTGGTGCTTGCCGCCGTTCCGTGGTTCAGCACCTTCCTGCCCGCCATGGCCGGCCTGATCCCCTTCTAACGAACATGAGCACAGTGACAGGCAAAGCAGTGACAGACGCACAGAACGAGTTGAAGCCCGGGGTTCCAATGTCCGTCGCCCTGCTGGGCACCGGCCCAATGGGCGCCCCGATCGCCCGCAACATCCTGGCCGCCGGTGTTCCCCTCACGCTCTGGAACCGCACCGCGGATAAGGCCAGGGCCGTCGGCGGGGGACAGGTGGCCGGCACCCCGGCGGAGGCTGCGGCCGGCGTCGTACTGACCGTCCTGCCGGACCTGCCGCAGGTCGCTGGCCTTCTGCCCGGCGAAGACGGGCTTCTGGCCGGATGGAAGGCGGCCGGCATCGAGGACCCTGTCTTGGTCATACACGGAACAGTGTCCCCGGTGGCCGTGGCCCGGTTCGCCGAAGAGTGCCGGAGCCGGTACGGGGTGACGGTGGTGGACGCGCCGCTCAGCGGCGGAACCATCGGAGCCGAGGAGGGCCGGCTGAGCACCATGGCCGGAGGACCGCGGGACACCGTGCGGCGCCTCCTGCCGCTCTTCGAGCTCTACAGTTCCACGGTGGTCTGGTTCGGCGAAGCGGGTGCCGGGTCCACGGTCAAGGCCTGCAACCAGATCGTCGTGTCCGCCACCGTCACGGCACTGGCCGAAGCGATGGCCGTGGCGACCGCCACCGGGCTGGACCTTGGGAAGGTGCAGTCCATCCTGGCCGGGGGCCTGGCGAATTCGGAGGTCCTCCGGCAGAAGGGGCAGCGCTGGATCGACGGCGACTTCGAGGGCGGCGGGTCTGCGAAAAACCAGCTCAAGGACCTGAACTTCATTGCCGAAATCGCCAAGGACAGCGGGCTGAAGCTTCCGCTCTCCGCCAGCGTCCGCGGCGCCTTCGAGCTCATGGTGGACGCAGGCGACGGCGACCTGGACCACACCGGGATCTACCGGACGGTCCTGGGGCAGTCAGCGTAACGCACGCTAACCGCCGGTGAGGCGCCGGGCGTGGTCGGCCTCGGAAGGGTCAAGCACGCCCGGGACGCCGCCCAGGAATGCCCACTCGCTGGTACGGCCATCCGGGCCGGTGAGGCTTCCCCGGCGGAGCGCACTGTCGATGCGGCTGCGGACCAGGGCCTCATTCGCCGGTTCGGTGGCGAAGATGATCCGCAGCGTGACGGTGTCACCTTTTTGTTCAGGCCTGGTGTGGTGCGGCGCGAGCGGGCAGGGTGGCGGGTGGTCCCAGCTTCCGCACAGCTCGAGGGTGACCGCCGCACCGAGGGCGGCAATATCGGGGGCAGGTATGCCGTCCTGGGCGGCGTCCATGGCAACCGTGGCCAGATGCAGGAACGCCGATCTTACCGGCGTCATGCCCCGAGGTGCTCGAGCAGTGCGTCGAGGATTTGCAGCTGGCCCTTGACGAGCTTTATTCGTGCTTCGGATTCGCCGATCCACTCGGCGCGGTCGATCTCGGGGAAGTGCTGGACTGTTCCTGAGCCCTTGGGCCACTCCAGCGGAAACGTGTTGCTCAGGATTTTTTCGGGCTTGAAGGCGGATTCGGCCGTGAATGCCGTGATGAGCTTGCCCGAGGGCTGGCGGAAGGTGCCGAGCAGCACGTAGTCCGCGGCCGGCGCCGGGACTCCCATTTCCTCGGCGAACTCACGCTGTGCCGCCGCCAGCGGATCCTCCCCTTCGGGGTACTCGCCCTTGGGAATCGACCAGGCGCGCTCGTCCTTGCGCGCCCAGAAGGGGCCGCCCATGTGGGCGATCCACACTTCCACTTCCGCCCCGCTGTTCTGCAGATACAGCAGAAGGCCTGCACTCCTGACCGCCATGTTGCCCTCCTGCCCCAAGGCTACCCCCCGGGGCGCCGGCAAAGAGCGTCGCCTGCAAGGACCGGCTCCTGCTGGGTCCGAGGAGCGAGATCAGCGCTCCTTGCCCAGTTCCCCTCGCAGGGGGACACTGGAAAAACGATGAGAAAGGAGTCTGCCGTGCGCAAGAGAACAGCGTGGATCATCGGAGCAGCGGTCGCTGTGGCGGCTTTGGGGGGCGCGTCGGTGGCTGCGGCTTCCGTGAACCCCTTCGATGATGACACAACAGGCAACGGCGGCACCCAGCAGCCGCTGAACCAGACCGACCGCGACAAAGCCGTCGACGCCGCCATGGCCAAAGTGGGCCCCGGACAGGTCACCGAGGTCGAACGGGGCGACGACGCCGGTTCCTCCTACGAGGTCGAGATCCGCAAGACCGACGGGTCCGAGGTGGAAGTCAACATCGGCCCCAACTTCCAGGTTCTGAACCAGAGCCCGGACGACTAGCCACTAGCGCCGCTCAACCAGCAGCAGGGCTCAGCCAGCGAGCCATTCGCCTGCCTTCATCACGGCGGCCACCTCAAGATCCGGCGTGAGGACCACCAGGTCCGCCTTCCGTCCGGCTTCGATGCGCCCGACGTCGGAGAGCCCCAGCATGTCCGCAGGGTTCTGGCTCGCGGCGCGGACGGCATCGGCGAGCGGGATGCCGGCCTCGTGGACGGCGTGCCGTACCGCCCCGTCCAGCGTGAGGATGCTGCCGGCGATGGTGCCGTCGCTGACCAGGCGGGCTTCGCCGTCGAACACCTGGACGTCCAGCCCGCCCAACCTGTACCTGCCTTCCTGCGCGCAGGCGGCCGCCATGGCGTCGGTGACGAAGACGGCGCGCGCCGGGCTGGCGGCAATGAAGCGGACCAGCGACGGGTGGAGGTGGACGCCGTCGGCGATCACCTCGGCAAACACCGCGGGGTCCTCCAGCAGTGCGAGCGCGGGGCCGGGTTCCCGGTGGTGCAGCGGCCGCATCGCGTTGAACACATGCGTCCCGGCGGTGGCTCCGGCCGCGATCGCCTCGCGGGCCAGGTCGTAGCCCGCACCCGTGTGGCCAATGGCCGCGACGGCGCCGTAGCCGGTGATCTGCCGGATGGCGGCCAGGCCCCCTTCCAGTTCCGGCGCGATGGTGACCATCCGGACGGTACCCCGCCCGGCCAGCAGTAGCCGGTCGATGGCCGCCGGTTCCGGTGCGAGCAGAAGCTCCTCGGCGTGGGCGCCCCGGTGGTCGGGGCTGAGCCAGGGGCCCTCCAGGTGGATCCCGGCCAGCTCGCCCTGCTCCACTAGGGGGGCCAGCGCGGCCACCGCCTTCTCAAGCTGGGTGAGCGGGGCGGTGACCAGGCTGGCCATCAGGGTGGTGGTGCCGTGGGACCGGTGCACCCCGGCGATCCGAACCGCGGCGGCAACGGGGTCGGCGTCGTTGAAGCTGGAGCCGCCGCCGCCGTGGATGTGGGCGTCCACAAAGCCGGGGGCGAGGGTGGCGCCCGGAAAGTCGGCGTCGGGCTCCCGGGCGGGCAGCCCGGGACCCGCCGCGGTGATCCGGCCGCCGTCGGTCTCCACCCAGCCGGGCTCCAGCACTGCGTCGGTTTTAGCGTCACTGGGAAGGATGACCCGGGAAGCAGAAATGAGCGTCGGACTCACCAGGTTTCCGTGATCTTGCGCAGGCCCCGGGGAGCGTCAGGGTCCAGGTGGCGGGCTGCCGCCATCGCATGCGCCAGCCGCTGGAGGGGCATGATCTCCAGGACCGGGGAGAGCTGCTCGTGGATGGCCGGCAGCGGCACCACATGGTTCAGCGGACGGGCGGCTCCCTCGTCGCCCACGAGGCAGACATCCGCGCCCCGTTCGGCCAGCCGGTCCAGAACGGGATGCAGGGCGCGGCCGCCGGCGCCGGGGGAGGCGACGGCGATGACCGGCCGGTCGGCGTCGATCATGGCGAAGGGCCCGTGCAGCAGGTCGGCGCCGGAGAAGGCGTGAGCGGCCAGGTAGGACGTTTCCATCAGTTTCAATGCCGCCTCCCGTGCGGTGGGATAGGAGAAGCCGCGTCCCGTGGTGACGATGTGGTTCACGAAGCGGTAGCGGTCTGCAACCTCCAGTATCTCCGGCCGCACCAGGACATCGGCGGCGAGACGCGGCAGGTCCGCCGCTTCCGCGCCGTTCCCTCCGGCCCACGCATCAACCAGGAGCCACAGCGCCAGCAGCTGCGACGTGTAGCTCTTGGTTGCGGCCACGGCGCGCTCCGGCCCGGCCAGGATGTCCAGGTGGTGCCGGGCGGCAGCCGCCAGCGGTGAGGACGGTGCGTTTGTGACGGCCACGGTAAGGGCACCTCCCCGGGCGGCAGCGGCGGTGGAGTCCACCAGGTCCGGGGAGCCGCCGGACTGGCTCACCGCCAGCCACAGCACCCCGTCCATCCTTGGTTCCGCGCCGTATACGGTGAGGCTCGACGGCGACGCCAGCCCCGCGGGGAGCCCCAGCACCGTCTCGATGAGGTACTTCGCGTACAGGGCGGCGTGGTCGCTGGTGCCTCGCGCGGCCAGAAGCACGTATCTGATGTCTGCGTCCCGGAGGGTGGCGGCCAGCCGGGTGATGGCGGGGCGCCCGTGCTCAAGCTGCCGGGCGAGCGCCTCCGGCTGTTCCAGGATTTCGGCGGCCATCAGGGCGCCGGGAAGGGGTGAGGTGGCGGTGGTTTCAGTGCGCTGGGCGGTCATGGGTCTCCTTGGGGTCAGTGGGTTAGGGGTTATGGGGAAAGTGAGATGCGGTCAGGTGGGGATTGTGGCGGCGGGCCGGTGTGGCGCGTCGGCAAGCTGGCTGGCCAGCTCCACGGCGCCCCAGGCGGGGGAGCGGTCCAGCACCCGGACGTCGGTGAGGCCGTTGGCTGCCAGCAGCTCGCGCACCCTGTAGGCCAGCGACGCCTGGTTGACCAGCATCCCGCCGGCCAGCAGGACCGGCGCATGTTCCGGCATGGTGCCCAGCCTGCGGTTCACCGTCAGGGCCAGGGCGGCGAGCTGCCGGGATGCGTCCTCGGCGATGGCTGCGCTCGCAGCGTCCGAGGCGGCGAGGCCGAACACGGTTCCCGCCAGTCCGGCCCAGTACCGGCGCTCCGGCCGGCGGTAGAACAGGTCCAGGAGCTCAGCTGGTTCCGCGGCTCCGGTCTGCGCCAGCAGCTGGGACGTCAAGGGCCCGGCGGGCAGGCCGTCGTCGGATTCCTGCAGGGCGTTGCGGACCGCGCTGCGGGCCACGGCGTAGCCGCTGCCTTCATCGCCGAGCAGATACCCCCAGCCGCCGGCGCGGGCTTCCCGGCCGTCGCCGGCCTTCGTCCATGCGGCGGAGCCGGTGCCGGAGATAAGGACGGTGCCTGCCGTCAGGCCGCCGGCGGCGAGGATGATGCGGGTGTCGTGGTCCACCTGGATCCGGGCTCCGGGGAAGCGTCGGGAGAGGAAGCCGATCAGCCGTTCCCGCGCCGCGGGTGTGTCCGCTCCCGCGGCCCCGGCGAACACGGTGTGTATTCCGTGGTTCGCAGGATCACCGATGCCCAGCCGGGCGGCGAGGTCGTCCAGCGCCGCGGCGGCTGCTTCCGGCCCGACGGAGGCGATGTTCGCACTGCCCGCCGTGCACTCGGCGAGCTGCCGGGGAACTGTTGTCCCGCCGTCGTCCATTACAGCAGCCGGCGTCCCAACCTCCGCCAGAATGGCGTGCGTCTTGGAACCGCCAATATCCAAACCAAGGACGCGGCCTGGGCCGGGGACGTGCCGCATCACTTGGCCGCCGGCGTGCTGCTGCTGTCATTGTTGCCGGTGGCTTCCGGCCAGCGGGCGCCGTTTTCCCAGTAGTGGCGGATTTCCTCCAGGTTCCGGCCCTTGGTTTCGGGGGCCAGGCGGTGGACGAAGACGAAGCCGGCGACGGCCAGCGCACCGAACACGGCGAACGTGCCGGCACCGCCGAGCCGCTGCAGCATAGTGAGGAAGAACGCCGCGACGATCACGTTGGCCACGAGGTCCGAGGTGAGCATGGCGCTGGCGCCCAGGGAACGCAGCCGGGCTGGGAACGACTCGCCGGCGTAGACCCACACCAGCGCGCCGAAGCCGAACGTGAAGCCCACGGTGAACAGCAGGACCCCGAGGAAGCCGACCACGGTCAGGATTCCGCCGAAGTCGCGTCCGGCCAGAAAGACGCCCACCAGGATGGCGTTGGCCGCGATCATCATGCCGATGCCGCCGAGCAGGATGGGGCGCCGGCCCACCCGGTCCACGAGGGACAGCGAGACGAACACGGCCACCAGGGAAGCGGCCTGGACGAGCGCGGGCAGCAGCAGGAGGGCGGCGTTGCCCGTGAAGCCCATGGCCTCGAAGATCCGGGGGCTGTAGTAGACCACGGCGTTGATGCCGGTGATCTGGATAAAAAAGCCGAGGCCGACGACGAACACGGTCGCCTTCAGGTACGGCGAGCGGAGCATCTCGCGCAGGCCGCCGCCGCGCTCTTCGCTGATGGCCTGGCGCATGTCCGCCAATTCGGCGTCGACGTCGGCGTCCGGCTCGATCGAGCTGAGGGTGCGGCGGGCCTCTTCGGTGCGTCCACGCATCATGTACCAGCGGGCGGTGTCGGGGAGGCGGAACGTGACGGCAAGGACCGCGAGGGCGGGGACGGCGGCGAGGCCCAGCATCAGCCGCCAGTTTTCGGTGGCGGACAGGAGGTAGGCGGCCAGGTAGCCGATGATGATGCCGATGACGGTGGCCACCTGGTAGGCGACGAGCAGGGCGCCGCGCACCTTCGGCGGCGCCGACTCCGCCACGAAGACGGGTACCACCACCACGGAAATGCCGATGGTCAGGCCCAGCAGCAGGCGCGCCACGAGCAGCATGGGCACGTCAGCGGCGAGGGCGCTAAGCACCGCGAACGCGGCATACGCTCCGGCCACGCCCACCATGCAGGCCTTGCGGCCCACTTTATTGGCGAGCCAGCCACCCAGGACGGCGCCCAGCACTTCACCGACGACGACGGCGGTGGTCACCAACTCCTGTTGGCGGGTGGAGAGCTGGAACTCCTTCGTGATGAACAGCAGGGCGCCGGCGATATTCGACAGATCGTAGCCGTAGATTATGCCGATGGTGGCGGCGGTGCCGCCGACCAGGAGGCCGAGGCGGGGCGTCTGGCGCAGGTCTTGCAGGAACGACATCTTTGGGTCCTTGGAAGGGGGATGGGGGATTTGGGTGGTCTGGAACTGACGCAGACCGAATTGGTGTAAACCAATTTCCATCATTTTGGCCTAGACCAATTTTCGTGTCAATAGGTACCATCAGATTCATGGAATCCTCCGCCGCCGCAGCCCTGCCCAAGTACTACGTACTCAAGGAGCAGATCCTCACCCTCATTGAGGACGCGGCGCCCGGAACGCTGATTCCCACCGAACGCGCGCTCGCCGAGCAGTACGGAACATCCCGCACCACTGTGCGGCAGGCGATCGGCGAGCTGGTGGCAGAGGGCCGCCTGGACCGGACGCAGGGGCGGGGGACCTATGTGGCGCCGCCGAAGGTGACGCACGTCCGCCAGCTCACGTCCTTTACCGACGACGCCGCGAGCCAGGGCCTCACGGCCGCGGCCCGGATCGTGGACGTGAGCGTGCTTCCGGCCGACCCGGCCACAGCACGGCGCCTGGCGGTGGAGCCGGGCACGGACATTCACCGGGTGGAGCGGATCAGGCTGGTTGACGGTGAGCCGCTGGCGCATGAGGTTGCGTTCCTTGCGGGGCCGCTGCCGGACCTGGCGCGGACATTGGCGGAGCGAGGCTCTCTGTACGCTGCCCTGCGCGAGGACTACGGGATGCGGATCGCCGAGGTGGAGGACACGGTGGAGACGAAGCTTGCCGGACCGGTCGAGGTGCAGCTCCTCGACGTCGAAATGGGCGCCCCCATGCTGCTGGTCCACCGGCTGGGCTTCACCCCGGAAGGGCAGCCTGTGGAGTGGACCGAGTCGGTGTTCCGGGGGGACAGGTTCCGCTTCGTGGCGCGGATGCACGTCTAACGGGGGGGTCTACTGCTTTCAGCGCTTCCCTTTATTACGCCCCACTGCGGAAAGTGAAGCACTGTTGCGTTGCACGACGGCGGGTGTCGCCGGGCGTTGTGAAGCAAGTTACCCGGTGGTTGTGTAAGTCCATAATCAGCGACGGGGCGGCGCAACGCCCTCCCTGGATCGAGGGGGACATGATCACAGCTTTGGTTCACAGGATCAGGACGCAATGCAGCGCGGAACTGAGCACCTTCCGCAGCCAGATGCACGCACTGGCGCGGCAGGACATCGGTTCCGGCCTGGACGCGGCAGCCACCACCATGGCCCGGCGGCCGTGCCTTGCCACCCCGGGAGTTTCCGTGGACATCATCGGCTTCACCTGCCCGCGGTCCTCTGACGGCGCGCCTTCGGTGGGGGTTGCCGTGTCCCTGAGCCTGCAGCCCGGCCGGGTGGCCTCCGCCGTCCACTGGGAGGAGGCCCATGCCTGGGCAGGCGCCGTGGCCAGCGGGGAATGGGCTGCCGCCGAGTATGTCGGAAGCCAGGAGAGCCCGGCCGGGATGGTTTTTCACTACACCCTGAAAGACGCGGAGGACCCTGACGCCGTGCCCGAGTATTCGGCCATGCCGGAGTATTCGGCGGTGCCCCACTAATCCACGGCGCTGTAACGGGGACCGGCGCCGTCGCCAGGTCCCGCGCGAACTGGCAGCAAATGCCCGCAAATCCCGGTTTTGCGGGCATGACCTGCCAGTTCGCGCTGCCTAGGGGCTGCGACTTAAAACCAAGAGGATCCGGCGGGAATGTTCCCACCGGATCCTCTTGCTTGTCCTTCCGGGTTACTCCTTGCCCAGCCCTGCGGCAGAGGTCTTGTCGCCGGTGACCTCGTTCAGCTTGGTCAGGTCGAAGATGCCGTTGATATCAGCCTGCTTGGTGGTGCCGGCGTCAACACCGTCCTGCAGCAGCTTTTTGAACGCTCCGGCCAGCGGGTCCACCGTGAACACGATGTTCTTCAGGGAGCGGTCAATGACCTCCTGCGGGAGTGCCTTGCCGGCAGCTTCCTTCAGGGCGGCGTTCACTTCCGTGGCCTTCTCCGCGGCCGGGGTGTCGTTGAGCCACTTCACGGCCTCGACGTGGCCCTTAAGCAGGGCCTCCACCGTCTGCGGGTGCTCCGCGGCGAACTTCTTGTTCACGATCAGGATGGTGGTGGGGAACTCGCCCGGCTTTCCGGTCAGCGACCCGTCCCACAGGTCCTTCTCGTCCACCAGGACCTTCGCTCCGGCCTGGAGCACCAGACGGGAGGCCCACGGCTCAGGCAGCCACGCGCCGTCGAGCTTGCCGTTCTGGAACAGTTTCAGCGTCTGGGCGTTTTCGGTCGGGTTGATGGCAACGTCCCCGCCGCCGTCGGTGTTGGTCTTGTAACCCTGCTTGCCGAGCCATGCGCGCAGCGCCACGTCCTGGGTGCCGCCGAGCTGCGGGGAGGCCAGGGTCTTGCCTTTGAGGTCAGCGGCGGTCTTGATCTCCGGCTTGACCACCAGCTGGGCGCCGCCGGAGGCCGCCCCGGCGATGACGCTGACGGATTCGCCCTGGCTCTTGACGAACGAGTTGATGGCCGGGTTCGGGCCGATGTACGTGGCGTCGATGGCGCCGGCATTCAGCGCCTCGATGGCGGCCGGGCCGGCGTTGAACACCTGGGTGCTCAGCTTGGTGTCGCCGAGCTCCTTGGCGATGAAGTCCTTCTGGACGCCAACCAGCGCGGTGGCGTGGGTGATGTTGCCGAAGTAACCCAGCTTCAGCTCGGTGGCAGGGCTGGTGACGGCGGCCGCGGTGGCGGAACCCGGGGCGGAGCTGTTGGCCGCCGTAGTGGCGACGGCGACGCCTGCGCCGAGCACGGCAAGGATGCCGGCGGCGATGCCGATCTTGAGCCCGCTGGGGCGTTTCCGGCCGGCGGGCTGGCCCGCGGCAATCCGGGTGGAGCCCGGGTTTTCTTTTGACGAAGACATGACGTTTTCCTTTTGGATGATGGAGCGGAGGGGATGGCGCTGCGCGTTGGATTGAGATTACGGAGGCGCCTCCGGCGGCCACAATGGCTGTCGACGCAGGCGTTCACGCGGCGTCGTAATCGTTCATGCTCAGGGTCTCAGGGCTTCATCGGGAGTCGCGGAACGTCAAAAATCGGGGGCTTACAGCGCGTCCGGGGCGGACTTCAGGGTTTCCCGGACGGCGGGCAAAAGGTGCTGCTGCCGGCCCCAGACCGGGTCGAGGAGCTCGACGTACCAGGAATCGGACAGCAGGAGGGCGAGGGTTTCGTTGCTCTCGCGAGCCCAGTCCTGGATCTGCTCCGATTCGACCGGACTTTCGCTGCTTCCCAAAACAGTGACCACCTCGCCGTCGTGCAGCGTGACCGGAACGGAGGCCTGGCTGACCTCCCCCGGGGCGTGCACGATGGCAATGAGTTCCGTCTCGGCGGACAGCCGCAGCAGGAGGGCCGCCGACTCTGCGGAGCAGAAGCCGGTGACGTACTCGCGCTGGGCGTGGCCGGCCTCGGGGCCGAGGCCGGGCTGCGATTCCTTCGTGAACAGTCCGCTGCGGTTGAGCTCAGCCAGTTGGCCGGCGATGGGCAGGGTCTCGTCGTCGAAGCGCGGGGCCAGGGTTCCGGGCTGGTATTCGCTGGTGCCCTCAAGCCACCGCGCGGTCAGCTCCCCGGCGGCGGCGAGGGTTCCCGCCTGCCGCCATACTTCGCGGTCTGCCAGAAGCCTGCCGTAGCTGTCACGTTCGGTGGTGAATTGATCGCTCATACTCGATGCTAGACGCGGTACTGGGCTGTTGGGCAGGCCGAATGACGCCTTCGAACGCCGTATGAATCGCGGTTACGCCGTGTATCTTCCGGTTTCCCCGCGCTTTGACCACCGCTTTTTTGCTGCCGGATAGTTGCTGCCACAACCTTCGCATTCACTCCTTCCATCTCTACTTTCCAAGGGGCAACCATGGTCCGTCAGTCAATCAAGTCCCGCACTCCAAAGTCCCGTGCGGGCGCACTCAACCCAGCGGTGGGCCTGGCCCTCGCCGCGACCAGCCTGCTGGCGCTTTCCGCCTGCTCCGATCCCGGGGCTGCGGCGTCCGCGGACGCGCCAGCCGCCACCAAGACCGCCACGTCGTCGGGCAAGACCTTCAATCTGACGCCCGAGCAGGACAGGTTTCCCGTCACCGTGGACAAGACGGCTGCGGCGCTGGTTCCGGAAGCCATCAAGAAGGACAGAAAGCTGACCGTGGCGGTCAGCCCGTTCGCACCGCCGCTGGCCGTTTACGCCACCGACAACAAGACGCCCGTGGGCAACGAAGTGGACATCGCCGTCGCACTGGCCCAGACGCTGGGGCTGGAAGCCGAGATCGTTCCGACTGCCTGGGCGGACTGGCCCCTCGGCGTGGAATCGGGCAAGTACGAGGCCGTCCTGTCCAACGTCACCGTGACGGAGGAGCGCAAGCTCAAGTTCGATTTTGCCAGTTACCGGGACGACAAGCTCGGCTTCTACGCCAAGAGTGGCAGCGAAATCACCAAGGTCGAATCCGCCCCGGACGTGGCCGGCAAGCGCGTCATTGTCGGTTCGGGCACCAACCAGGAGTCGATCCTGCTGCGCTGGGACGAGGAGAACAAGGCCAAGGGGCTGAAGCCGGTCGAGTTCCAGTACTACGACGACGACTCCGCCTCGAACCTGGCGCTGCAGTCCGGCCGGGCGGACCTGACGTTCGGGCCCAACGCCACGGCCGCCTACAAGGCCGCCACAGACGAAAAGACCAAGCTGGTGGGCCTCGTGGACGGCGGGTGGCCGCTGAAGGCGAGCATCGCCGCCACCACCAAGAAGGGCAACGGCTTCGCCGCCGCCGCGGAGGCCGGCCTGAACCACTTGATTGAGGACGGCACCTACGGAAAGATCCTGGACCGCTGGGGCCTGTCGGCGGAGGCCGTGGCCAAGTCGGAACTTAACCCGGCAGGCCTGCCCAAGAGCTAGTTCCCGGAATCGATCGCTCCGTAACTGCCCTTATCAGGCCCCAAAACGGCAGTTACGGAGCAGTCGATGGGTTTCTAACTGCCCGGAACCCGGCCTGCTCCAACTGATTTAGTCTCCAACAAAATAAGGAGGTCGCGCAGCCGCCTCGGCGAGTCCGGTGCTGCCGCGGACGATCAGGTCGCATGGAAAATTCACCCTGCGCGGCGGCTCCCCGGGCGCCTGGATGCGCTCCAGGAGCATCCGGGCTCCCACGCGTGCCATTTCGCGGCTGGGCTGGCGAACGGTGGTGAGGCTGAACGAATCCCAAGCCGCCATGTCGACGTCGTCGTACCCGATGACCCAACAGTCCTGCCCATGGACCTTGTTGGCCCGCATTGCGTCAAGGGCGCCGAAGGCCATCAGATCGTTGGCGCAAAAGACGGCCTGGGGCCTGTCGGCGCGGGCAAGCAGGCGGTTCATGACCTGCGCGCTGACGTCGTGGGAGAACCCGCCATGGAAGCGGAAGTGTTCCGGAACGCCGTGGCCCCGCTCGGCCATCCTGTCCAGGAAGCCCTTAGCGCGCTCACGTGACGTGCTGGCGTTTTCGGCACCGCCGATGAAGGCCACCCGGGTCCTGCTGTTATCCAGGAGGTAGTCGGCGACGGCGGCACCCCCCTCGGTGTTGCTGCTGGTGACCTGGTCGCAGTGCAGGCCCTCCACCACGCGGTTAATGAGAACGATCGGGCTCTTCTTCTCAATGGCTGCCTGCAGCTCAACGGAGTCTTCCGTCGCCGTCGTAAAGATGACGCCGTCGACTGCGTGTTCCCGGATGGCTTTGAGCGCATCGTGGTGGCTGCCGCCGCCCGCGTTCCAGATCACGACGCGGAAGCCCGCGGTGTCCAGCTCCCGGCTAAGTTCATCGAGAACCTCCGGGTAGAACGGGTTGGTCAGGTCAGCGACCACCACACCGATGGTGTTGGTCCGCCTTGTTTTCATGGCCTGAGCGCCGGCGTGGGGCACATAGCCCAGCGTTTCCATGGCGGCCTGGACACGGGCGCGGGTGGCAGGAGACAGCTTCGCAGGGGAGGACATCACCCGGGATACCGTGGCCTGCGAAACGCCCGCCAGTTCTGCCACGTCGCGGCTTGTGACCATCGGGGCGTTCTCCTTGCTATCTGGCGCGCCTGGCGGCTGCGTGTTGCTGATGCTTCAGTTTGTTGTTTCAGACTAGCCAATCTCCCAAGCCTGCACCGCCGGTCCCTGCGGAATGCAGGTCACCGGCGGCACAGGGGAAGAGGTGGCTACCGGCCTGTTGTGGGATCGTGCTCGGCGCTCAGGCCGCGCCGCAGGCGGACGCGGGGCGCCGTCTCCGGAGACCAAAGCGCACCGGCGATGGTGATGACCGACGTCGCGATCATGTACAGCGCAACCAGCCAGTACCGGTCGAAGTCCGGGCCGATCAGTGCGGTGGCGATCAGCGGTGCGAATCCACCGGCGAAGACGGCGGCCACCTGCGGGCCAACCGACGCTCCCGAGTAGCGGAGCTTGGGCTCGAAGAGTTCGGTGAAGTAGGCGGGTTCCACGGAGTAGCAGAGGTCGCGGCCGACGTTGCAGGTCAGGATGAGCACGAGCAAAAGCATCAGGAAGTCACCGGTCTGCACAGCCCAGAAGAAAGGGAACGCCATCAGGAGCATGGTGGTTGCTCCCGCGAGGACTGTGTAGCGGCGCCCCCAACGGTCCGAAACCCAGCCCCAGAACGGAATGGAGAAGATGCCCAGGCCTGCCATGATCATGGTTGCCAATAGAATGCTGTTCTTTTCCAGCAGTACTGCGGGTCCGTACGCGAGCAGGAAGGTGGTGTAGATGTAGTAGTTCGCGTTCTCGGCAAACCGCATCATGATGACTTTGAGGATGGTCAGCGGGCGCGTCTTGATGACCTTAACCACCGGCATCTTTTCGATCTCACCCTTGCGCTTGATTTCTTCGAACGCCGGGGATTCATCCACCTTGCTGCGGATGTAGAAGGAGAGCACCACCAGCAGGATGGAGACGAGGAACGGGATGCGCCATCCCCATGCCACAAAAGCCTCGGGCGAGATCAGGTAGCCCATGACGTAGAAGGCTCCGTTGGCCAGCAGTGTTCCCGCTGGTACGCCGATCTGCGGCCAGGAGCCGAAGAACCCGCGTCGCTTGGCGGGGGCAAATTCAGTTGCCATCAGGGCGGCCCCGCCCCACTCGCCGCCGACCCCGATGCCCTGCACGATGCGCAGGAGGACCAGCAGAATCGGTGCCGCGATGCCGATCGTGGCGAAGTTTGGCAGGCAGCCGATGAGGAACGTGCCGCCGCCCATCAGGCCCAGCGTCGCCATGAGCATTTTCTTCCGGCCCAGGCGGTCTCCGAAGTGGGCAAAGATGATGCCCCCGATGGGGCGCGCTGCGAAGCCGATGGCATACGTGCTGAAGGAGAGCAGAATCCCAACAAACGGACTGGCCTGCGGGAAGAACTGGCTGTTCAGGATGATCGCGGCGGCAACGCCGTACACGTAGAAGTCGTACCACTCGATGCAGCTGCCCAGCACTGAGGAAACCAGAGCTTTGCGGCGCATCTTCGGATCGATTGCCGGCGGTGCCGGTGTTGTCACGGGGGCGCTCATGTAGAGACTCCTTTGTCTTCGTCCGGACAGTGAGCCCAGCCACACCGGCTGGCTCGTGAATAGCAGTGTATACGTATGCAAAAAGCGGAAACAACCCCTTGTGCGAAAAAATGTATACGTATACACTCGATCAACATACAGGCCGGATGGCTTGGCCCAGGGCGCTACACATGTCGCCCATCAATGACGATGGAAGGTAATCCTGATGACGGTTACAAATGAAATCAGCTCGGCCGTGAAGTCCGCGATGCTGAAGGAGCCCGCCCTGAACAGCGTGACCCGGGGGAGCACCCCCGAGGTCCGCGCGACAGTGGAAAGCGTCATCGCGGACATCCGGGAACGCGGAGACGCAGCCGTCCGCGAATACTCGGAGAAGTTCGACAAATACGCCCCCGAGTCCTTCCTGCTCACTCAGGAGCAGCTCGACGAGATTATGGCGCGCGTCCCTGAGCAGACCATTGAGGACATCAAGTTCGTTCAGGAACAGGTCCGCGTCATGGCGCAGAAGCAGCGTGAGTCCCTCACCGACTTCGAAATCGAAACCATGCCCGGTGTGCTCCTCGGGCAGAAGAACGTGCCGGTCCAGGCTGCCGGCGCCTACATCCCAGGCGGGAAGTACCCTCTGCTGGCCAGCGCCCACATGACCATCATTACTGCGAAGGTTGCCGGCGTTGAGCGCGTCGCGGCGTGCACCCCGCTGATCCAGGGCGAAGTCCCGGACGCCACGGTGGCCGCGATGTACCTGGCCGGCGCCGATGAGATCTACCTGCTCGGCGGCATCCAGGCGGTAGCAGCGCTGGCCGTCGGCACCGAGACCATCAAGCCGGTGAACATGCTGGCCGGCCCCGGCAACGCGTTCGTCGCCGAAGCCAAGCGCCAGCTCTTCGGCGAGGTCGGCATCGACCTCTTCGCCGGGCCCACCGAAGTCCTGATCGTGGCGGATGAGCACGCTGACCCGTTCATTGTCGCCGTCGACCTTCTGTCACAGGCCGAGCACGGACCCGATTCCCCGGCGGTCCTCATCACGACCAGTGAGGAACTGGGCCGCAAGGTCATCGAGCACATCGATACCATCCTCGTGGACATGCCCACCCGCGACTACGCCGCGGCCGCCTGGCGCGACTGGGGTGCCGTTCACGTGGTTGATACCCTCGACGACGCATACGTCCTGGCCGACGAGTACGCCTACGAACACGTGCAGATCCTCACGCAGAACCCCCGCGAGGCCCTCGACAAGATGCACGACTACGGCGCGCTGTTCCTCGGGGAGGGAACCTGTGTCTCCTACGGCGACAAGGTCATCGGCACCAACCACGTCCTGCCCACCCGCGGTGCTGCCCGCTACACCGGCGGACTCTGGGTAGGCAAGTACCTGCGGACCGTCACCTACCAGGAAGTGACCAACACCGAATCCAGCGCCTTCTTCGGTGAGCTCTGCGGACGCGCAGCCAGGGTGGAGCGGTTCGAAGGACACGCCCGCTCGGGAGACGTCCGGGCGGCGAAGTACCGCGGCACCACCCTGCCCTGGTCGGACCACACCTTCGGCAGCTAAGAGGTCCGGAACGTGCCGAACTTCCGCCTCGACGGCAAGAAAGTACTGGTCACCGGGGCGGGCCGGGGACTCGGCAAGGCCATTGCAGATGACCTTGCCGAGTCCGGCGCCACCGTCTACGGAACCAGCCGCGACGCCGCAACGGCCCAGCAGATCAGTGAACGGTACGGGACACCGGCCCTGGCCGTGGACCTGAGCAGCCCCGGCAACATCAGCGGGTTCGCCGAATCACTCCAGCGGGCCAGCGGCGGGATTGACCTGCTCGTCAACAATGCCGGCGTCAACGTGCCCAAGCCTGCCCTGGAGCTCACGGAGGACGACTGGGACACGGTCTTCGACACCAACCTCAAAGGCACCTTCTTCCTGACGACGGCCCTGGCACGGCACTGGGTGGCGGCCGGTACCCCTGGCGCCATCGTCAACATCGCCTCCCAGGCGGGGATCGTTGCCATTGAGGAACGGGCGGCCTACGGCACCAGCAAGGCGGGAATGATCCACCTCACCAAGATCCTGGCGCTGGAATGGGCTGCCGCGGGGATCCGGGTCAACGCCGTTGCTCCGACTTTCGTGCGGACGGAACTGACGGCGTCGACCCTCAGCAGGCCCGACTGGGCAGCAGAACTGCTGTCCCGAATCCCGATCGGCCGCTTCGGGGAACCCGAGGACGTCGCCGGGGCCGTGGCGTTCCTGCTCAGCGACGCGGCGTCGCTCATCACCGGCCACACTCTCGCCGTCGACGGCGGCTACACCATCCGCTGAACGGTCCATCCGTCCGAAGCGCCCATCACTAGGAGCAGCAACATGAACATCACGCAGACCATCTCGAAGACCGCCGTGGTCGGGGCCGGCTACATGGGCGGCGGCATAGCCCAGGTGCTGGCGCTGCACGGTTACCGGGTGACGCTCGGTGATGTCGACGGCGAAATCGCCGAACGTGCCCGTGTCCGCCTCGTGGACCAGGCCAGGGCTTTCGAGGCCCAGGGGCTGCTGCCTGCCGGCGCAGCGGACAAGATCGCGGACAACCTCACGGCTGCCGCCAGCATCGAGGACGCTGTTGCGACGTCGGACTATGTCGCCGAGGCGGTCCCGGAGGACGCAGTGATCAAGGCGGATATCCTCCGCCGCATTTCGGCTGCCGCCCCGGCGGATGCAATCATCGGTACGAACACCTCCGCCATTCCGATCGGGGAACTGGCCGCTTCCGTCACCGGCCCGGAGCGGTTCCTCGGCGTCCACTGGATGAACCCGGCACCCTTCATCCCCGGCGTCGAGCTCATCCCGGGGCCGGAGACCTTGCCTTCCGTCGTAGACCTTGCCGAGGAGCTCATCCGGACCCTTGGCAAGACGCCCGCGAGGGTTGCCGACACACCGGGATTCGTCGCCAACAGGCTACAGTTTGCGCTGTACAAGGAGGCGGCCCGGATCGTTGAAGAGGGCGTCGCAAACCCCTCTCAGATCGACGACGTCGTCAGCAACACCTTCGGGTTCCGCCTTGCGCTGTTCGGCCCGTTCGCCATCGGGGACATGGCTGGCCTGGATGTCTATGAGTCGTCGTTCCGGACCCTGGAAAAGGCCTACGGTGAACGGTTCGCCCCGCCCGCCGCGCTGACGGCAACTGTGGAGGAGGGCAACCTGGGCCTGAAATCCGGCCATGGGTTCCTGGACGTGGACCCGGCCCGCAGGGAAAGCCTTGTTGCCTACCGGGACAGCGCCTATGCACGGCTCTCGCAGCTGCGCGCCGAGCTGGGCCGGGCCCCGGGCCTGTAGGCCGCTAACCCAGGCACTGGCTCCCTTACGGCAACCGGCTCGGCCGCAGCACGCTCGGAACGCCCGCCTGGTCAGGCTCAAGTAGCACCGGGCTGACCAGCACCGCAGGCCCCCGGTGCAACACGCCGTCGGACAGCGCCCGGCAGCGCATGCCCCCGCGCCCGCGCATGGCGGCATGTGCGCCGGGTGTGAGCATCCGGTCCATCCACGAACAGGGGTGGGCGGGCCGCCCGCCCCTGAACCGCACCACGTCGCCCTGGGATTCCAGCGCGAAGTCCTGGCCCAGGAGGGGGGCCAGGTGCGCGCCCCTGAGGATCACGTTGCGCCGGGTCAGCAGCGGGTCGAACGGGCCGGCGTCCAGTTCCGCAGCTATGGCCTCCATGGCCTCGACCGCGAACAGCGTGACCGCCGCGTCCATGTGCGCGGCCTTGCCGAAGAACCGGTCCCCGACGATGCCCTTGCCCGCAACGATCTCAACCTGGCCGGCATCCGCCGTCGGCACGTCAGCGGCGCCGTCGCGTGCGCGGCCGAAGTAGGCGTGGGCCGGCGAAACGAGCAGATGCAGGACGTCCACGTCGTACCGGTAGGTTGCCGTCATGCAAACAACGCTATACCCCGGGCGGGACACTGGTCCGGACAGAACTCAGGCAGGCCGCGCGAGCAGGGAGCTGGCTTCCTGGCGGGTGGATCCGGAGGATTCGATGTGGGCGAGTTCGGCGGGGATTTCCCAGCCCTTTTTGCGCATGGCGGTGGCCCAGAGCCGGCCGGCGCGGTAGGAGGAGCGGACCAGGGGCCCGGACATGACGCCGAGGAACCCGATCTCCTCGGCTTCGTGCTGGAGGTCCACGAATTCCTGGGGTTTGACCCAGCGGTCCACCGGGAGGTGGCGTTCGGAGGGGCGCAGGTACTGGGTGATGGTGATCAGGTCGCAGCCTGCCTGGTGCAGGTCGCGGAGGGCCTCGGAGATCTCTTCGCGGGTTTCGCCCATGCCCAGGATCAGGTTGGACTTGGTGACCATGCCCAGGTTCCGGCCCTGGGTGATGACGTCAAGGGAGCGTTCGTAGCGGAAGGCGGGCCGGATCCGCTTGAAGATCCGGGGCACGGTTTCGACGTTGTGCGCGAACACCTCGGGTTTGGAGTCGCAGATCGCGGCGATGTGTTCGGGTTTGCCGGAGAAGTCCGGGATGAGCAGTTCGACGCCGGTGCCGGGGTTCAGTTCGTGGATCTTGCGGACGGTTTCGGCGTAGAGCCAGACGCCTTCGTCCTCGACGTCGTCACGGGCAACGCCGGTGACGGTCGCGTAGCGCAGGGCCATGGCCTGGACGGAGCGGGCCACCTTGGTGGGTTCGAACCTGTCCACGGGGGAGGGTTTGCCGGTGTCGATCTGGCAGAAGTCGCAGCGGCGGGTGCATTCGGAGCCGCCGATCAGGAAGGTGGCTTCCTTGTCTTCCCAGCATTCGAAGATGTTGGGGCAGCCGGCCTCTTCGCAGACGGTGTGCAGGCCTTCCTTCTTGACCAGGTTTTTGAGCTGGACGAATTCCGGGCCCATCTGGACCTTGGCCTTGATCCAGTCCGGTTTGCGTTCCACCGGGGTGGCCGCATTGCGCTGCTCGATCCGCAGCATTTTCCGGCCTTCTGGTGCCAGTGTCA